>NZ_JARUBP010000001.1:3981632-5308843 GCF_029626225.1 Asanoa sp. WMMD1127 | reverse complement strand
CCGCTCCCAGCCACCGCGGGCCCGTGCCGGCCAACACCGCGGGCAGCACCCGCTCCAGCTCGAGGGCCGCCTCGTCATCCCGGCCGGACTCGGCCAGCGTCCGGGCGGCGGTCGCCTCGAAGTAGCTGCCCGGCAACCGCCGGGCCAGCTCGCGCAACGTCTCGACCTCCCCCGCGGTGGCGTCGCCCCGCAGCAGCGCGAGCCGGCCGCGCAAGGAGGCGACCAGGCGCTCGGTGTCGGCCAGGCCGATCACGTGCCCCTGCGCCTCCAGTCGGGCGATCAGCTCCTCGGCCACGTCGAAACGGCCGCGGATCGTGGCCAGCATGGCCTGCCGGGCCACCACCACGACCGCCGCCTCGGCGTCGCCGGCGAGCTCACCGGCACGGGCGTACGCCCGGAGTGCTTCCTCCGCCTCGGCGAGGTCGCCGAGCTCGGCGCGGGCGACGAAGCCCCAGAACAGCCCACGCAGCTCCAGCCGCGCGTCGGCGGCCCGCCGGGCCAGCGCCACGATCTCGTCGGCGACGGCCAGCCGATCCTCGGCGGCGGCCGGATCCCACAGCGCGTGCAACCGGGCGTCGAGCACCTCGGCGAGCGTCTCCGGATCGCCGGCGACCCGGGCCAGCCGCACCGCCTCGTCCGTCAGCTCCTCGCGGCGACCCTGCGCCGATCGGTCGCCCAGCAGCTCGCGGGCGAGCCGGGCCAGCACACGCGCGCGGGTGGTGGGCGGCAGGTCGCGGCCGGCCGCGACCTCGAGGAGCCGCACCAGGCCGGCGTCGAGGTCGAGGAACCCGGCCCGCGACGACGTCTCCAGCGCCAGGTGCGTCAGCGCGTCGGCGGTGTCGGGCAACGCCGACAGCGCCGCCGCCAGGCCGAGGGCGGGCCCGGGCTGGCCGCCGGTCGCGAGCCACACCGCGTGCACCGCCGCGGGCGGCAGGTCGGCGAGCAGGCGGCGGAGGTCGGCCTCGGGAAGCCCGCCGAGGTGCAACTCCGGTGCCGTTCCGAGCGGACGGCCGGAGGTCACGAGGACGGCGGTCGTGCCGGTCGCGAGCCGGGACGTGAGGCGGGTGAGCAGCGACAGGGCCCAGCCGTTCCACCGGTCGACGTCGTCGATCAGCAGCAACCGCGGCCCGCCGGCGGCGATGTCGCGCGCCGCTCGATCCAGGTCGGCGTCGGCCGGCTGGTCCGGCAACTCCGTGGCACCGACATCGCGCAGGACCTGGTTCCACGCCAACGGGCCGGACTCCGCACCCACACCGGCGACCCGGAGCACGGTCAGCCCGCGCCGAGCGGCCGACACCGCGGCGGCGTCAGCGAGCGCCGTCTTCCCCGCGCCGGCCGGACCGGTCAGCACCAGGTGACCGCCCACCCCACCGGCGGCCCGGTCGAGCAGTCGCTCGATGGCCCCGAGCTCACGCCGACGCCCCACCAGAGCCACCTGACCAGCCTAGATCCACAGGTCACACGCCGGCCGCAGGCAGCTGCGAGAGGCGGCCGGGTCCGCGACGACATCCGCCGCATCGGGTACGTGTCCCCGCAGCGAGACCACCACGGCGACCGCCGCGACCGCCATGGCGAGGGCGCGCGGCCCGTACCGGCGGATCGGTGGTCCGGCGAGCGCGACCAACCACCGGAACCGCGACGCGACCGCGCTGACGGCGGCCAGCAACGTGACGGCGACGGCGGCGTCCAGCCAGTAGTGGTTGCCGGTGGCCACCACCACGGCCAGGGTGGTCGCGGGATGGGCCAGCCAGAGCCAGCGCAGCCGACCACGGCCGGCCGCGACGAGGGCCACCGCGACGGCCAGTGCCCAACCGACGTGCAGCGACGGCATGGCGGCGTACTGGTTGCTCAGGGCGTCGGTGTCGGGTGGGCCGTAGACCGCCGGTCCGTAGACGGCGCCGGTGTCGACGAGGCCGGTGCTCGCGACCAGGCGGGGCGGTGCGAGCGGGAACCAGACGTGCAGCGCCAGCGCCGCGGCGGTCAGACCGGCCAGGATCCGTCGGGTACGCAGGTAGAGCGCACGCCGCCGCACGTACAGCCAGATCAGGGCGGCGGCGGTCGCCGGAAAGTGGACGTACGCGTAGTAGCAGTTGGCGGCGACCACGAGCGCGTGCTGGCCGGCCACCGCATGCTGCACGGCGAGCTCGCTCGGCAGGCGCAGCAGCCGCTCGAGGTGCCAGATGGTCGTGGCGTTGGCCGTCGCCTCGGCCGCGTGGCCGGCGACCAGGAAGCGTGCTCCTTTGTAGGCCAGGAAGAGCACGGCGACCAGCAGCACCTCGCCCGTCGCCGCACGCAGCCGACCCACCGCACGCCCTCCCCGAAACGAGCGCCGCCCGAGATCGGATCATGCGCCGAATCAACGAGCGTTCGCGAGGTGGTGAGCCGTCAATCACATCCGGGTCCGGCGGGCGTCCAATACGATCGCCTCCGATGAGTGACGTCGAGCGGTTCGAGCTGGCGAGGCCACGCCTGGAGGCGATCGCCTACCGGCTCCTCGGTTCGGCGGACGAGGCGCAGGACGCCGTGCAGGAGACGTTCCTGCGCTGGCACGCCGCCGACGTCGACCGCATCGAGGTGCCCGAGGCCTGGCTGACGAAGGTGCTGACCAACCTCTCACCGAGGCCGGCAGCCAGCAGATCTTCCACCGGGCCAGGAAGCATGTCGGTTCCGCCGATGCCCGCACCGACATCGACCGGACCGCCGCCCGCCGGATCGTCGAGGAGTTCCTCACGGCCGCCGCCAGCGGCCGGACCGACGAGCTCGTGCGCCTGCTCACCAAGGACGCCGTCGCCGTCGGTGACGGCGGAGGGAAGGTTCCGGCGCGCACCAAGGCGTTCGAGGGAGCCGTCGCTGTCGCGAAGTTCGTGTGGGGCATGGTGACACCGGGCGCGGCGAAGCATGCCGTCGTCGGCGGCGCACCGGAGATCTACGCCTGGACCGCCAACGGCGAACCCGCCGTCGTGGCGGTCGTCGAAGGCCGGGTCGTGGCCATCATGTGCCTGGAGGTCACCGCGGACGGCATCCGCGCCTGCCGCACGCAAGCGAACCCCGACAAGCTCGAACGCGCGACCCGCCAATGGGCGGCCGCCGACCACGGGGAGCCCCTGCTGGTGCTGTGACGCGCGTCTCCGTCGGATCCTGTCAGGGATCGGCACGCCATCCGGTTCAAGTGACGAAACCGAACCGGACAGCGAGGGAGCCGACGATGCGAGTGCTGGTGGCAGGAGCGACCGGAGCGATGGGCAAGGAACTGGTGCCCCGCCTGGTAGCTGCGGGACACGAGGTGTTCGCCATGGTCCGCGGCGAATCCAACAAGGGCCGGGCGGCACAGCTGGGCGCCGTTCCGGTCATCGCCGACGCCCTCGACCGCGCCGAGGTCGAGGCCGCCGTGCGCGAGGCGGCGCCGGAGGTGGTCGTGCACCAGCTGACCGCCATCGGGCATGTCGACACACGCCATTTCGACCGCAGCTTCGCCGCCACCAACCGGTTGCGGGTCGAGGGCACCGACAACCTGCTCGCGGCCGCGCGTGCGGCCGGGGTGCGGCGGTTCGTCGCCCAGAGCAACGGCGCGTTCACCTACGGCCGGACCGGCGGGCCGGTCAAGACCGAACGGGATCCCCTGGACCGCGCGCCGGTCCGCCAGATGGCACCGATGATCGCCGCGATCGAGCACCTGGAGACGGCCGTGCTCGGCGCCGCCTGGACGGAAGGGATCGTGCTGCGGTACGGCGCGTTCTACGGACCCGGCACCTCCATGGCACCGGGGTCGGCACAGGTCGAGATGATCCGCGCGCGCAAGTTCCCGATCGTCGGCGACGGCGGCGGGGTGTGGTCGTTCGTCCACGTCGCCGACGCCGCGGAGGCCACGGTCGCGGCGGTGCACCACGGTGGCCGCGGTGTCTACAACATCGTCGACGACGACCCCGCCCCGGTCGCGGAATGGCTGCCGGAGCTCGCGGCGATGCTGAGGGCCAGGAAACCGATGCGGGTGCCGCGGTTCGTCGGCCGGCTGGCCGCCGGAGCGGCGGGCGTCGTGCTCATGACGGAACTGCGCGGCGCGTCCAACGCCAAGGCCAAGCGCGAGCTCGGCTGGCAGCCGGCGCACCCGAGCTGGCGCCAGGGCCTCCGCCCCGCGCCGTGACCTCACCTCTGTGGGGGAGGTCGCTCCCTCCACAGTGGGAGGTGGCCCGGCGCACCCGTGCCTAGCGTCAGCGAGGTGCGCAGCGATGTCTACGGGGCCCGAATCGCCGCGGTGGTCTGGCAGATCGCGTACGCCCTGGTGCACGCGTGGTGGGCCGTCGTGGGCGAGCCTCGGTTGCTGAACGGCCGCGAGTCGTACTTTCCGGGTGGATGGGTGCCGGTCGTCCTCGGCGTTCTCGCGGCCGTGGCGTGCCTCTGCGCCGCGGTTGCCGCCCGCCGCGACGTGAGCGACACCGGCCGCCACGCGCTCGCGGTGCTCAACGCCGTCGCCGGCGCCGCCTTGTGCGTCTATTCCTTCCTGTTCCCGGTGGTCGTGGTGTCGCTGCTGTTCGAGGGTGCCCGGCCCGGCAGCGTCACCAGCCTGCTGGCGACCGGCAGCGGCGCCGCCGGTGGCGTCTTCTGCCTGGTCATCGCCGCCCGCGAGCGGAGGCTGGCCGCGCATGCCTGCGAGTCGTGCGGGCGGGTCCACGGCAGGTCGCCGGAGAGCCGGGCGGAGCCGGCGCCCGGCTGGGCGTTCGCGGGCGCCTACCTCGCCGTCGCCGGGTACGTGGCCCGGATGAGCGTGTGGCTTGTCGACACGCTCGCCGGGCGGTGGCCGTCCGCGACGACGGACGTCTCCTGGACCGCGCTGGCGGTCTTCGTGGTGCTGATGAGCCTGACCGGCACGCTGTTGCCCTTGGCGCTGGCGCACCGCTGGGGTCGGCTCTGGCCGGCCTGGGTGGTCCCGCTGCGCGGCCGGGCGGTGCCGCGGTGGCTGGTGCTCGGCACCGGCCTGTTCATCGGGGCGAGCCTGACGGCGTACTTCGGCATCGCCGGAATGACCGCCTGGATCCGCGGCGCGTTCGGCGGGCCGTTCCTGCCCTTGCTGCTGGAGATGGGCGGCTACTCGCTCTGGGGCGTGGGACTGCTGGTGGCCGCCGCGTCGTACGCCAGGCTGACCCGGCCGCCGTGCCCGCGGCTGGCCACCGATCGGAGCTGAGACCACTTTGGACGTTTATCATGCGGTGCGGACGAGGCAGTCGATTCGTCGATTCACCGATCAGCCTGTTCCGCGTGCGGTGCTCGAGCGGGTGCTGACCGCGGCCGCCGATGCCCCGTCGGGCAGCAACCTGCAGCCCTGGCACGTGTACGTGGTGAGCGGTGATCCGCTGGCTTCTTTGAAGAAGGCAGTCGCCGACCGAATCGCCGTCGGCGACTCGGGTGACGAGCGGGAGTTCGCGATCTACCCGCCGCACCTGCGCCCGCCATACCGCGAACGAATGGCGGCGCTGGGCGATGTTCTCTACGGCTCGCAGGGAGTCGCACGCGGCGACGTCGCGGGTCGCGCACGCATCCGGGCCCGGAACTGGACCTGCTTCGGCGCCGGCACCGCCCTGTTCTGTTACCTGGACCGCGACATGCCGGCGCCGCGATGGGCTGACGTCGGCATCTATCTGCAGACGGTGATGCTGCTGCTGCGGGCCGAAGGGTTGCACAGCTGCGCGCAGGAGGCGTGGGCGGAGTTCCACCGCGCCGTCGCCGAGGTGACCGGCCCGCCGCCCGAACGACTGCTGTTCTGTGGCATGTCGATCGGCTTCGCCGATCCGGCGGTCATGCATCCGCGCGTCCGCCACGCGCCGGTCTCGGAGACCGTGACCTTCCTGGACTGACGCTCCACCTGGGCTTGGCTGCTCGAGCCGTCCCAGCGGCCGGCGGCCGCTGGGACAGCGTCGCGGATCAGGCGGTCCAGTCGGCGCGGCGGCCGAGGTACTTCAGCAGCGCGGTGGTGTGGTCGTCGCCGGGCGCCGGCTCGATCGCGGGAGCGAAGGCGAAGGCCCGCAGCGGTTCGACGATCTCGACCGCGACCGCCATCAGGGACCGGGACAGCTCCTCGGTCAGCGGCGACGGCTGCCCGGACGCCACGGCGATGTCCCACGCGTGCACCGCGGCGTCGAGGGCGGCCGCACCCGATCCGACCCAGGTCGGCAACGGACCCAACGGCAGCGGCGTCATGGCGGTCTCGACGTCCTTGCCGACGGTGGCCCATGCGGCGGCCGCGGCGTTGAGTGCCGGGTCCAGGTAGGCCATCGGCTCCTGCGCGAGCTGACCGGACGGGGCGAACGGGTTCTCGGTCGGACCACCCTGGCCGGTGATCGCCGCCGCGTAGCCGAGCTGGTCCCCCGCGGCGTGCTGCAGCACCTGGGTGACGTTCCACTCGGCGCACGGGGTGCGCCGGTCCCAGGCGTCCGCGCCGACGCCCGCGACCGTCCGACGCAGCACGCGATGCGCCTCGTCGAGCACGTCCCAGCCGCTGACGACGACATTCTCGCGCTGGATGTTCCCGCTCATGATCAGCTCCCCTGAGGTTCGGAACGGAGTGGCCCGTTCCGAACCTGAGCCTAGCGGAACAGACGGTTCCGTTCAAGCCCTGGGTCGCCGTGCCCGGCTCTGCTCGCGGCGGCTCAGTTTGCGGCGGGTCGGCCCGAGGAGCTGGTCCCGTCCGCGCCGCTCGCGGGCCGGTCGCTCCAGCTGTCGAGGAAAGCCAGTGCCTGCGCGGTGGGGCTGGCCGGCTCCCACGTGTAGGTGATGATGGTCAGGCCGGGCTCGCCGGGAAGGTGGAGGGCTTCGCCGGTCAGCTCGAGTTCGCCGGCGACCGCGTGGTGGATGCTCTTGGCCGCGGTGTGGTGCAGCTTCACGTCGTGGGTCGCCCACCAGGTGCGGAACCACTCGCTGCGGGTGCTGAGCTCGCCGACCAGATCGGTCAGGCCGCGGTCGTACGGGTTGCGGCCTGCTTCGGTGCGCAGAGCGGCCACAGCGTCGGAGGCGACGGTTCGCCAATCCCGGTAGAAGTCCGCGGAGCGCGGGTCCAGGAACAGGTAGCGGGCGAGATTGAAGGTGGTGCCGCTGCCCACGGCCTCGGTGAACAGGGCCCGGCCGAGCCGGTTCGTGGCCAGGATGTCCATGCGTCCGTTCCGGACGTAAGCCGGAGCATGGATCGTGTCCAAGATTCGCTGCACGCCAGGACGTACGCCGGCGCGGCTCGACGAGCGGCCCGCCCGTCGGCCCGCCACGGCCGGCTGGGCGCTGTCGGCCAGGTCGAGCAGGTGAGCGCGTTCCGCCTCGTCGAGCTGCAGCGCCCGGGCCAGCGATTCGAGGACGGCCGGGGAGACGCCGCTCAGGTTGCCCCGTTCGAGGCGGGTGTAATAGTCGGTGCTCATGCCGGCGAGCATCGCGACCTCTTCCCGGCGCAGGCCCTTCACCCGTCGCTTGCCGCCGAAGAGCGGCACCCCGGCCTGCTCGGGCGTGAGCCGCTCGCGGCGACTGGTGAGGAAGTCGCGCACCTCGCTCCGGTTGTCCACGGTTCTCGACCGTACGTCGTTCGGCCGTGCGGCAGGGAGGGTCTGGCGTTACCGGGCACGACCGTCACTGCCTGCCGCTCCGGGAATGCGGTTACGTGGACGTCATGGCCGCTTCCAACCGTCTCGTCACGCTCAACAACGGTGTTCAGATGCCGATCCTCGGCTTCGGGGTGTTCCAGGTGCCTGACGACCAGACCGAGCGGGTCGTCGCCGACGCCCTCGCCGCCGGCTACCGGGCCATCGACACCGCGGCCTCGTACGGCAACGAAGAGGCAGTCGGCCGGGCGATCGCCCGGAGCGGCATCCCGCGGGACGAGCTGTTCGTCACGACCAAGCTGTGGATCCAGCACACCGGCGAACCAACCGCCCGGCGCGAGTTCGACCAGTCCCTGCGCAGGCTCGGCCTGGACTACCTCGACCTGTACCTGATCCACCAGCCCCTGGGCGACTACTACAGCTCCTGGCACGCCATGGAGAAGCTGCAGGCCGAGGGCCTGATCCGGGCGATCGGGGTCTCGAATTTCCACCGCGACCGGCTCGTCGATCTCGTCACGCACAACGACATCACATCCGCCGTCAACCAGGTCGAGACCCACCCGTTCTTCCAGCGCGCCGCCGACCAAAGGGTCATGCGCGAACACGGCGTGCAGATCGAGTCCTGGGGGCCGTTCGCCGAGGGCCGGAACAACCTGTTCACCAACCCGGTGCTGACCCGGATCGGCGACGCGCACGGCAGATCGGTCGCCCAGGTCGTCCTCCGCTGGCTCATCCAGCGCGACGTGGTGGTCATCCCCAAGTCCGTCCGCCCCGATCGGATGGCGCAGAACCTGGCCGTCTTCGACTTCGACCTCACCGACGACGAGATGACGAGCATCGCCGCCCTGGACACCGGCGCCAGCATGTTCTTCGACCACCGCGACCCCGAGATGGTCGCCTGCCTCGGCAGCCGCCGCGTCGACTGATGTCGCCGATGCGAAGCTCCGGCGCCACGCGACGGGCCGTCCTCCTCGGCGCCGCGGGAGCGGCACTGACCGCATGCACCGGCAGTGCGGAAGGCAAACCCGGTTCCGTGCTGTTGGCTTACTTCTCGCGGGCCGGCGAGAACTACTGGGACGGCGGCCGACGGTGGCTCGAGGTCGGCAACACCCAACGCGTCGCCGACCTGATCGCCCGGCTCATCCGGTGCGACGTCCACCGCATCGAGGCCGCCGAACCGTACCCGGACGCCTACGACCCGACCGTCGCCCGCAACGTCCGCGAACAGGAGGACGATGCCCGACCGGCGATCGCCAACCCACTGCCAGCCGTCGAGCCGTACGACACGGTGCTTCTCGGTTCCCCCATCTGGAACGTCCGCGCCCCCATGATCATGTCGACCTTCACCGAGGCGCTCGACCTCAGTGGCAAGACGCTCCATCCCTTCACCACGCACGCAATGAGCGGCCTCGGCCGGACCGAACGCGACTACGCCACGTCGTGCCCCGGCGCGACCCTGGGCGAGGGCCTGGCCGTTCGCGGCGAGGAAGTCACCGCGGCCCAACCGGACGTCGAAGCCTGGCTGCGCCGCATCGGCCTGCTCTGACCCGGCGCCGCGCCCGCCGGGAACACATCCTTTGTGGACAGATGAGTCGCGGCGTCCACTCCGTCGACCTTCCCGACCCGTCCGTCCGTGTCCAGCTGGCTGGGCGGGCGCGGGCGAGGTAAGCCGCGCCGGCTCGCCCCTACGCTTTTCGGCTTCAGCGTCCCGTCTCGCCTCTAGGTCGACGTCGACCCGACCCCCGGCGGCGACGAGCGCCACTGTGGTGGCGTCCGCGACCTACCTGCAGCACGTCCGGACGGCGACGAGGGGATCTGCACGCCAGAGGTCCGGGCCGGCGCCATCGTGAGTCCAATGTGGTCACTGTGCGGCGACTCGCGCGGCCCCCACCCTCGACCACATCGAACCCCTTCTTGCTTCGCTGCGCGCCGACGGTAATATCTCCGTGTTTTGGCTTGACAGCGGGGAGGAAAGACCGAAATGCGATGGAAGATACCGGCCGGCGTCCTGGTGGCGTTGGCCTTTCTGATTCCGGCGGCACCGGCACTGGCGCAGACCGAACGGCCCGGGCTCAACGAGTCCTGCCAGACGGTCGAGCGCAAGGAGTACAAGGACATCCGCGAGCTGATGACCATCGACCTGGACGCGGCCACCGATGTGGAGATTCGCGTGCTGGCCAACCAGATCCTGGCCGCCGCGAACACCGACTCGTTGGCCGTCCTGCCTGGCGCGATCCAGGAGCGACTGGACGGCACCCCGGAGGATCTGCGCGCGTTCCTCAAGGAGAACGTGCAGAGCGCCTGGTCGGCCGATCTTCGGCTCGCCGTGTTCCGGACGCTGACGGACGCCGGCACCAACGTGCAGGCGGCTGCGGACGACGCCCTCAAAGCCGGGACGATCGACGCCTACCTGGCCTACTTGAACGTCGGCCTGTGGGACGCACGTGCGCTCGACTGCGCGGCACAGCCCACCCCGACACCGACCGCCACGCCGACCGCTGTGCCGACCCCCGTTCCCTCCGGCAGCGAGGGCGCCCCCGGCGAAGGCGGTGGGTTGCCGGTGACCGGCGCCAACACCGCGATCGTCGCGGCCGTCGGCGGTGCGCTGCTGCTCCTCGGCGGCATGGGCTACGTGATCGGACGCCGCCGCCGTTCCCGCTTCGTGGCATAGCGCGCGCTAGGCGCGGTGGGCCTGTCGCCGGCCGGTGGCGCCGCGACGTCGCGGCTGCGGCACCGGCCGCGGCTCGCGCGGCGGGCCTGTCGCCGGCCGGTGGCGCCGCGACGTCGCGGCCGCGGCACCGGCCGCGGCTCGCGCGGCGGGCCCGTCGCCGGCCGGTGGCGCCGCGACGTCGCGGCCGCGGCTCGCGCGGCCGGGCCGCCAGGCGGTCTGCGGCGCCGTGGCCCGCGAATCACCTGAGCCCCGCCATAGCGCAGCAAGGCAAAGCGCCCGGCTCGACGAAAGATCGAGCCGGGCGCGGCCTTATCCCTCGGCCGCCAGGAAGTCCGAGTAGAACAGGCCCAGGCCGACCGCCACGCAGACGCCGGCGATGATCCAGAATCTGACCACGATGTTGACTTCGCTCCAGCCGCCGAGCTCGAAGTGGTGGTGCAGCGGCACCATCCGGAACACACGTCGACCGGTGGTCCGGAACGAGACGATCTGGATCACCCAGGTGGTCGTGACGAGGACGAAGAGCCCGCCGATCACGATCGACAGCAGCGTCGTGCGGGTCGCCACCGCCAGCCCGCCGATCAGCCCGCCGAGCCCGAGCGAGCCGACGTCACCCATGAAGATCCGCGCCGGCGACGCGTTCCACCACAGGAAGCCCACGCACGCGCCGGCCGCCGCGGCCGCGATCATGGCGATCTCCAACGGATCCCGGACCTGGTAGCAATAGTCGTTCACCCGGGCGTACGCCTCGTCGGCGCACCAGTGTCGGTACTGCCAGAAGCCGATCATCGCGTACGCCCCGAAGACCAGCACCGACGCGCCGGTGGCCAGGCCGTCGAGGCCGTCGGTGAGGTTCACGCCGTTCGACATCGCCGTGATGACGAAGACGAACACGAGCACCGAGCCGATCTTGCCCACGTCCAGCCAACTGATGTCGCGGAAGAGCGAGATGTGCTCGCTGGCGACGGTCTCGCCGTTGGTGCTGGCGACATAGAGCGCGGCGACGCCGAACCCGCCACCGACGATCGCCTGCCCGAGCAGCTTGCCCTTGGCGGACAACCCGTCTGAGTTGCGCCGGCGTACCTTGAGGAAGTCGTCGAAGAAACCGACCACGCCGCAGAAGACCAGCAGCCCGAGCAGGACGAGGGACGTCATCGTCGGCCCCTCCTGCGCGATCTGCCGGTCGGGCAGGGTGGTCAGGGCGATGTGCCCGGCGACGTAGGCCAACACGGTCGCCACGATGAACGCGACACCACCCATCGTGGGGGTGCCCTTCTTGGTCAGATGGCTGGCCGGCCCGATGGACCGGATCGGCTGGCCGGCCTTGAGCGCGGTGAAGACGCGGATCGCCACCGGCGTGCCGAACAGCGAGATGATGAACGCGACCGCCGCCGCGACGATGACCGCCCTCACGGGCGAACCTCCACGAGAAGGAGACTCCGCACACGGCAGTTCGCGAGATCATCAGTCACGGGACACGAGCTTGCCATCCGTCGGCGAGCGGAGCCGACCCGGGCGCGACCTTCGGTGCCGGCAGCTGCCGCTCGCGATGCCGCCCAGACGCGGCCAAATGCCGCCAATCCGGTCAACAGGAAGAGAGCGGCCAGTACGGCCCGCCGGGCGTGGCGATCACTTCGGGTCAGCGGTGCAGATGGTCAGGAAGGACTTGCCGTTCTCGCGTTGGACGTCCGACGCGTCCAGCCAGCCCTGCTTGCCGAACAGGTAGCTGCCGGACGGATGCTCGGCCGACGCGCGCAGCACCGCGGCGACGTCGACCCTGGCCCCGTACGCCTTCGGGCCGTCGACGGAGAAGTGGACGGAGCCGGCCTTGGTCCAGTCGTAGTCCGCCGGCAGCGGTTTCTCCACCTGGAGGGGCCCGTCGGTGGATCCGCCGGCGGTGCGGAGCAGGTCCATCCGCTCGAGCACCACTCCCGGCTTCGGCGCGGTCCACACCTGCTGCGTGCTCTGCTGGGTGCCGGAGTCGAAGATCAGCGTCAGGCGGATGACGCCCTCGCACGGGGTGCCGGTCCACAGTTTCAGGACGCCGTCGTCGACCCGGAACCCGGCCGCCGGTGGCAGCGACGGCTCGAACTGCGCCTTGGTGTCGCACGCCGCGCTCGCTGCCGCCACCAGCAGGGCGGCGCAGGCGACGCGCAGCCATCTAGCGATATCCACCATCGGAAAGCCCCGCGTCCTCCTCGGTCTCGTTGCCGCCGGTGATCGCCTCCCACGCGTAGGAAGCGAGGAAACCCGTGTAGCCCTCGCTCGCCCACTGCTGGGAGTGGCGCTCCTCGTGGTGCAGCAGCCGGTCCATGTCGAGATCACCACGATAGGCGCCGTCGTCGGCTTCGTACCACGCGTGGCCCGACGCGGCCACCTCGCGAAGCTGCTGCGCCGGGTCCTTCGGGTCGTCGATGTTGAGCATGAACGTGTCGCCCCACGTGGTGCCGCCGCGCTGGCTGAACTGGTCCTGGACGAGGTTCCCGCCCAGGCCCATCATCATGCCGTTCGGGGTCGTCACGAGGCGCCCACCGTTGTCGTGCACGAACCCCACGTCGTCGTCGTAGCTCCACGAGTTGTCCCGCTGCCGGTCGGTGATGCGCCGCAGCTCCTCGGACCCGTACGGCGTCGGTGTGAAGTCGGTCGTCTCCCCTTCGGCGCCGTAGTCGGTGCCCGCGTTCAGGATGTAGGTCATCCGCACCGCCTTGGCCGCGTCGTCCCCACTGATGTCGGTCGGCATCAGGAAGTACGACTTGAAGATCCCGTCGCCGTCCTCGTCCTCCCGGATCTCCTCCATCCCGTCGAGCACGGCGAAATCCTCCGGCGTGATGTGATGATCGGCGGCGATCTTCTTGATCGTGTCGATCGGCACGCCCCGGAGCACGGCGTTCTCGAGCCACTGCCGGTAGCGGCCGGACGCCGGCGGCCCGGTCAGCAGGCCGGCGTCGCGCAGCGCCTGCTCCAGCTCGGCCACTCCGGCGTCGAGCTCCCCACCCTTACGGGCGCCCGCCAGGGTGGTCGCGTCGTGGTCACTGACCTGGCGATCCAGGGCGAGCCGCAGCACCCGGGCCAGCGTGGCGTCGATCGTGTTCGCCGTGGCGAGGATCGCTTTCGTCTCCTGGGCCAACTGCTCGGCGATGGTCTGCCGGTAGCGCTGGGCCTCGGCGCGCTCCTCGGCCTCGAACCGCGACCGTGGCGGCGGGTCCGGTGGCTTGACGTCCACAATGGCCCCGTCAGCGGCGATGCGGAACTGATAGGTCTGCGCGAGAGAGTCGTTGTTGGCGACCCGGGTCTTCAGCGGGGTCACGTCGTCCGACGCGTTCCGCAGGGCCTGCTCCACAGCGGACAGTTCCGCGACGAGGAGCTCGGCGTTGTTCCGCGTGTCCCCCAACGACGTGCGCGCCCCGTCGGCCGCGACGCCGCGCCAGTCGGGCAGCTTCCTGGCGTCGTCGAGCTCGTCCTGCAGTCCGATGAGCTTGTCCCGCCGGCCACGCAGCCCGGTCGCCGACGCATCGAGTGCCGCCGCGTCCCACCTGCGGACGTCGTCGTAGCTGACGGTCATCCCCCGAAAGCCACCTTCGCCGCATCCTCGTTCTCGGCGTACGCGTCAGCGTTCGACGTGACCGATTCGCTCCATCGATCGATCTCGCCCGCCCATCCCGTCGCGCGCTCGTTGAACGTCGACGCCAGAGTGGGCGCCGTCGTTGCCGCGACACCGCCCGGCAACGCCGTCGCGACCGCGTCCAGGCCGGTCCCCGGCTCCACGACCTTCGCCTGGTCCGCCGCAGACCCGGCTGCCTTGGCCGCGGCCCGCAGCTGACCGATCTGCACCTCGAAACCACTCACCGGCCGCGCCCACCACCCTCAGCGAGAGTCATCACCCGGCACGCTACTAAAAGTTGGCCGGGGTCGCGCGGCGCTGGGGTGGGGTGCGCGGCAACGGCGGTGCTTGGCGGCTCAACCGGTAGGCGCGCAGCGCTTGCCATCGTCGCGCCTCGTCGACGTCGCGGTAGGCGATCAGGCGCAGGCCGACACAACTCGGCCGGGTTCCGCGCTCCCGGGGCGACAGGTGGCGGAACCACTGCCCGGTGACACCGTTGGGTGGGCTCAGATACGAGCCGCCCGCGAGGCGGAAAGCCCCCTCGAACTGCTGGTCGGTGGCGAACCTGTCGTGCGGCAACTCACGGACGATCTCGTGTACGCCGCCGCAACAGTCGTAGATGCCGGCCGGCGACCGTCCCGCGATGTAGGTGCGGACCGGGCTCAACCGGCTGCCCCGGTCGAACTTGAGGTTGGCGTGCAGGGCTGTCGGGCGGTCGTACCCCCATGGGTAGGGCTGGTCGACGCAACCGGCGAGCTTCACCCACTCCACGACCGTCGGGATGTCCCAACGCCACTCATCGCCGGAGTCGGCGCGCGGCAACGAGCCGAGAATGTCGGTCAGCTCCCGCCAGAGCCCTCCGAACGCGGTGCCGTCGGTGTGGTCCTGGGTGAGCACGTGGGGCATGGCGGCGTCGACACCGCCGGGGCGGCGGAGGATGGCGTCGACGTCACCGACCGTGAGCGGCACCTGCATCGCCTGGAACGGGTAGGGACAGGTCGCGTCGGGTGCGAACGCAACGAGGGCGGGCTTGAACGGCGCCGGGCCGACCGCCGCACCGAGCCGTCCGAGCAGGACCTGGACGCGCTTCAACATGGCGGGGCTGCTGCCACGTTCGCGAAGAACGTCGTCGTGCCGCGTCAGCGCGTCGCGGATGATCCGCAGCGCGGCCGGGTCGTCGCGGGCGATCCCGATGAGAAAGTCGATGATGGGATAAAGCCGTTTGTGGTCGTCGCCGGATTGCTGGATGGCCTCCGTCACGAGCGTCGCCATAAGCCGGTCGGCGGGTGCGTCGGCGGTCGCGGCGAGGTGGTGCGTGAAGAGCCACTCCCATACCTCGGTGAGCCGCGGAACGTGCTCGCGCTCCACACGCAGGATCAGGTCTGTCTCGCGCAACAGCCAACGCTTGAGGCCGATGCCGCCATCGTTGAGGATCGAGTCGACGAGCAGGACGGTCCAGAACTGGTCCACCGATCCGGCATGGACGGTACGCGGTCGGTAGGCGGTGCGGATGTCGACGCGGACGAGCGGCAGCGAGCGGCCCAGGAAGTCGTCGAGCGGGGCAAGCGCGGACGAGAGAACGCCTGCGGCCACGCCGCGGAGCAGACCCTCGGAGACGCCGTGTCGCTCGAGATGGTGTGTCCAGGCTTCCGCGGGGATGACCACCTGTGCGCCGGTCTCGTGCGGGACCGGCGCGGGCGTCGGCGACGGCACGGCGACGATCTCCGGTGGCGCGGCGGCGGTTGACGGGGTCGGGGTCGGCATCGCGGCCGGCAAGGTGGCATCGGCTGGCTCCGCCGCCGGCGAGGCCTCGCGGGTGGAGAACAACGCGACGACCGTCGCGCTGCGGCTGATCGAAGACCGCTCGGCCGCGTTCCGCGGCCATCGACCCGCACGCGACCGAGGGCCCGGATTGCGGACACGGCGCGGCCGCGGATGAATCCTGTAGCCTGCGAGCCATGGGCGCCAAGCCAAAAACCATCGACGAGTATCTCGGTAATGTCGATCCACCACAGCGTGCGGAACTCGAACGAATTCGCGCACTGGTCAAGAAACTCGTGCCCGAAGCCGAAGAAGCTATTTACTACGGCATGCCGGCCCTGAAATACAAGAAGCGGGCGCTGGTCTATTTCCCCGCTTCCAAGAAGCACATGAGCTTCATGCCGTCTTCGTGGGCAATCGAAGAACACACGGACAAGCTCGAGGACTATGAGACCACCGAGCACTCGATCAAATTCACGTTGGACAACCCGCTCTCCGACAAGCTGATCGAGACACTTGTTCGTAACCACAAGCGAGACATCGACGCCGACAGGCACTGACCACGGATTTGGTCAGCGCAGCTGCACCAGCACCGAGCCGCCGAGGAGGACGACCAGCCCGCCGAGGCGGGTCGGGGTCAGGCGGCGACTCGGCAGGCGGAGCAGGCCGTACTAGAGGTGTTCCAGCACCAACGACGGGTGCTCGGCATCAGCCGCAGCCGCATCGTCGCGGCGCTCGGTCTGGTGGCCGAGGGCGTCTTCGCACAGGCACCGGACCGCCGGCGGGGGTGACGCCGGGACGGGCTCCGGACGCGGGGCTAGGGTGATGGCGTGGCGCGGGTCGACGAAGCGGTGGGCCGGCTGCTGACGCAGGCCCCACTGGCGGGGCCCGACGAGCTGCCGGCCCTGGTCGCCGGGGTCGCGCCGCTGGTCGGCGCCGACGACATCACCATCTTCCTGGCCGACTACGCGCAGCTGAGCCTGGTGCCGCTGGCTCCGCCCGGCCGGTCCGTCGAGCCGGCGGCGATCGACTCCACCCTGGCCGGCCGCGCGTTCACGACGCTCGAAGCCCAACGCGGCCCGGGGCGGTGCTGGATGCCGCTGGTCGACGGCTGTGAACGGCTCGGCGTGGTCCAGTTCGCCGGCGACGGCGACCTGGACGAGACCACGGCCCACCACGTGACCGCGTGCGTGGCCCAGCTCCTGAAGAGCCGGCGGGCGTACGGTGACATCGTCGAACGGCTGCGTCGCAGACAACCGATGCAGGTGGCCGCCGAGATCGTCTGGGGTCTCCTGCCGCCGCTGACCTTCGCCGCGAGCGACGTGGCGGTCACCGCCGTGCTCGAGCCCTGCTACGACGTCGGCGGCGACGTCTTCGACTACGCGCTCAACGGTGACCTGCTCAGCGTGGGGCTCTTCGACACCTGCGGCCACGGGATCAAAGCCAGCGCACTCGCCTCGCTCGCGGTCGGCGCCTACCGCAACGCCCGCCGCACGGGCCTCGACCTGGCCGCCACGGCCACCAGCCTCGACCGGTGGTTCAGCTCCGAACACCGAGGGCTGTTCGCCACCGCCGTGCTGATCGAGCTCGACCGGCGCGACGGCACGCTGCGTACGATCAACGCCGGACATCCCGGCGCGCAGCTCGTCCGCGACGGGAAGGCGATCAGAGAGCTGCCCGGCCCGACCGCGCTGCCGCTGGGCCTCGGCTACTTCTCCGACGAACCGCCAGGGGTGCACGAAGAGCTGTTGCACCCGGGCGACCGCGTCCTGCTCTACACCGACGGAGTCACCGACGCCGTCAACCGGACCGGCGAGCGGTTCGGGCTGGAGCGCCTGCTCGATCTGGTCCAGCGGGCCCTGAACGACGAGCTACCCACCCCGGAAACCATGCGGCGACTGGTGCAGGCGGTGCTCACCCACCACGGCCAGGGCCTCCAGGACGACGCGACCGCCGTGCTCCTCGAATGGCGCCCCACCGACGTGACCGCGGGCTAGGTCGCGTCTCTCGGATCATGGCCGGGTCCAGAGCAGGATTCCGGCCAAGGTAAGCGCGGCCTGGTAGTGCACGGCGAGTTTGTCGGTGCGCATGGCCAGGCCGCACCATTGTTTAAGCCGGTTGATACATCGCTCGGCCACGTTGCGTTGCCGGTACGCCTGCGGGTCGAAGGCCGGTGGGCGGCCGCCTCGGCTGCCCCGCCGCCGGCGGTGCGATTTTTGATCGTCCGGTTGCGGGATCGTCGCGGCGATGCCGCGCTGGCGCAGCCAGCCGCGGATGGCCCGTGACGAGTACGCCTTGTCGGCCAGCACCCGCATCGGGCGTTGGCGGGGTCGTCCAGGGCCCCGGCGGGGCACCGCGATGGCGTCCATGACGGCGGTGAACTGTGGTGCGTCACCGGCCTGCCCCGCGGTGACGAGCAGGCTCATCGGCCGGCACCCGGAATCGGCGGCGAGGTGGACCTTCGTGCTCAGACCGCCACGCGAGCGGCCGAGGCCGTGGTCGTCGGGCTCACCGACGCGTGGGTGTCTTTTCCCGGCCGTAGCCCGGCCGCGTGCTGGTGCGCACGCACGACGGTCGAGTCCACCGCGGCGACGAGCCAGTCCATCTCCCCGGCGGCGTCCGCGTCGGCCTGCACCGCCGTCAGCAACCGTTGCCACGTGCCGTCGAGAGTCCAGCGGCGAAACCGCGAGTACGCGCCTTTCCACGACCCGAACTCGGTCGGCAGGTCCCGCCACGGTGACCCGGTGCGGTATTTCCACGCGATCGCCTCGATCACCTCACGGTGATCCGCCCACCGGCCACCGCGCTGCGGCGACCGGTCCGGCAGATACGGCTCCAACCGCGCCCACATGTCATCAGTGATCCATCGACGAACCGGCACCCTGGACCAACGAGTCAGTGATCCGAGAGACGCGCCCTAGGCCGGCGCGGGGTTTTCCGCCTCTAGACATTGATGCTCGCGAATCGTATCGTCACACCACCAGGCAGCGGCGTGCCAGGTGACCCGCAGGACATCCACAGCGATGCCCCGCCCGTCGCCCGAGCACGCCGTGTGAGCGGCTGCCGCGCCGCGGGCGGCGCGTCGTCCGTCCGCTCGCCCTGGAGGAACCGTGTCCGTCCCGCCTCGGCGCAGGCGCATCCCGATCCTGGGTGCGTTCGCCGCCGCCGTCCTCGCCGTCACCGGCGTGCTGCTGCCGGCCGCCGGCGCGTCAGCCGCGCCGCCCCCGCAGACACCCGGCATCACGCTGCGCACGTTCGACCTGCAGACGGCGCTGAGCAGCCTCTGCACCCTGAAGCCGGCGCAGACGCCCAACGTCGACAAGCTCATGCCGACAATCAACTGGACGACCGCCGCCGACTTCGGATTCGAGGACAACTTCTACACGCAGGCGATCGGCAACATCAACATCGCCACGGCCGGCACCTACGCGTTCCGGCTGATCAGCGACGACGGTTCGCGCCTGATCGTCGACAACAACCTCATCGTCAACCATGACGGCCTGCACGGCGCGACCCCCAAGGACGGCTCGGTCGCGCTGAGCACCGGCTACCACTCGCTGCACATCGACTTCTTCGAGGCCGGCGGCGGGCAGCAGCTCACCCTGCAGTGGCAGCCGCCGGGTTCGACGTCGTTCGTGACGGTGCCGAACTCGGTGCTCAGCACCGACGCGGGCGTCGTGCGCGTCACCGCCCCCGGGCGCAAGGAGTGCGAGACCGCGGGCGACTCGCCCGGCGACGGCCTCCCGCTGACCTCGGTGCACCCCAACTTCACCCTGACCAACCTGCGGCCCAACGGCTTCCAGCCGAAGGTGACCGGCATGGACTGGCTGCCCGACGGCCGGTTGGTCATCTCGACCTGGGGCGGCAGCGACCAGTCCGGCACCTCGCAGGACGGCGAGGTCCACATCCTGGCCAACACCGGCGGGGCGACCTCGCCCGGCAACGTGAGCACCAAGCGGATCGCCAGCGCGCTCAAGGAGCCGATGGGGTTGAAGGTGGTCAACGGGGTCGTCTACGTCTCGGAGAAGCAGCGGCTGACCCGGCTCGTCGACACCACCGGCGACGAGGTCGCCGACCAGTACCAGACGGTCGCCACCTGGCCCTACGGCGGCAACTTCCATGAGTTCGCGTTCGGCCTGCTCTACCAGGACGGGTTCTTCTACGTGAACCTGTCGGTGTCGATCAACTATGGCGGCAACACGACGGACCCACAGCCCGCGGCGAGCCGAGGAACCACGATCAAGATCAACGCGAGCAACGGCGCGGTCCAGTACGTCGCCGGCGGCCTGCGTACGCCGCACGGCATCGGCTGGGGCCCGGAGAACGGCATCTTCGTCACCGACAACCAGGGCGGCTACCAGCCGGCCTCCAAGCTGCTGCACATCAAGCAGGGCCGCTTCTTCAACCATTACCTCAACCCGCAGGGCCCGTACGACAACGCCCCGGTCAGCCAGCCGGTGCTGTGGCTGCCACAGAACGAGATCGGCAACTCGCCGAGCACCCCGATGTACCTGACCAGCGGTCTCTACAATGGCCAGTTCCTCATCGGCGACGTCACCTACGGCGGTCTGCAGCGGGCGTTCGTCGAGAAGGTCAACGGCGAGTACCAGGGCGCGCTCTACCGCATGACCCAGGGCCTCGAGGCCGGTGTCTCCGAGGTCAACGTCGGCCCGGACGGCGCGATCTATGTCGGCGGCCTGGGTGCGGGCGGCAACTGGGGCCAGGCCGGCAAGCTCGACCACGGCCTGCAGAAGCTCACCCCGAACGGCGCGAACCACTTCGACATGCTGGCCACCCGGGCCACGTCCAACGGTTTCGAGATCGAGTACACGCAGCCGCTGTCGGCCGCCACCGCCAGCGCCCTGGCGTCGAAGTACCGGGTGAAGCAGTGGCGTTACGTGCCGACCGCCGCCTACGGCGGCCCGAAGATCGACGAGGAGACGCTGAGCGTGTCCGCCGCGACGCTCTCGGCCGACGGCAAGAAGGTCACCCTGGTCGTCAACGGCCTCAAGGCCGGCCGGGTGGTGCACATCCGCTCGCCCAGGCCGTTCGCCGCCAGCAACGGCCAGTCGCTGTGGAGCACCGAGGTCTGGTACACGCTCAACAACATCCCGGGCCAGGTCCCGCCGGTGAACCTCGCGCTGGGCAAGCCGGCGACGGCGGACAGCTCCTGCTCCGTCAACGAGAACCCGGCCCGCGCGGTCAACGGCACCGTCACCAACGGCAACCTCGACAAGTGGTGCTCGCTCGGCGCCACCAAGTGGCTGCAGGTCGACCTCGGCTCCAACCAGAACGTGAACCGCGTCGTGCTGCAGCACGCGGGCGCCGGCGGCGAGAACACCGCCTGGAACACCAAGGCGTTCACCATCCAGGTGAGCACCAACGGCACGTCGTGGACGACGGTCGCGTCGGCGACCGCCAACACCGCGAGCACCTCGAACCACACCTTCGCCACGACCCAGGCCAGGTACGTCAGGCTCAACGTGACCGTCCCGGCCAACGACACCAACGCCGCAGCCCGGATCTACGACCTGGAGGTCTACGCCGGCACGCCGAGTGCCTCCGGCAACCTCGCGCTGGGCAGGCCGGCCACGGCGGACAGCTCCTGCGGCGCGACCGAGGGTCCGGAGAAGGCCGTCAACGGCAGCGTGTCCGGCGGCAACGCCGACAAGTGGTGCTCGCTGGGCGCCACCAGGTGGCTGCAGGTCGACCTCGGCGCCAGCCAGAGCCTGAGCCGGGTGGTGTTGAAACACGCCGGCTCCGGTGGGGAGAGCAGCTCCTGGAACACGCGCGACTTCACCGTCCAGGTGAGCACCAACGGGACCAGCTGGTCGACGGTCGCGACCGTCACCGCGAACACCCTCAGCACGACCGCGCACGACTTCACCGCCGTGCAGGCGCGCTACGTGCGGGTCAACGTCACCACCCCGGCCAGCGACGGCAACCTGGCGGCACGGATCTACGAGCTCGAGGCGTACGCCCAATCGGGTGCCAACCCCGGCCGGGTCGTGCTGTTCAACGGCGCCAACATGAACAACTTCGAGCAGACCGGCGGCGGCGCCGTGACGTGGCCGCTGGGCAACGGCGGCGTCGAGGTCCTCGGTGGCGACATCCGCAGCAAGGAGAGCTTCGGCGACTTCCGGCTGCACATCGAGTTCTGGCTGCCCAACCTCCCGTCCACCGTGACGGGACAGGCCCGGGCCAACAGCGGCATCTATCTCCAGGACCGCTACGAGCTGCAGGTCCTGGACTCGTGGGGCGACAGCTCGATCGGCATCGACGAGTGCGCCTCGATCTACAACAAGATCGCGCCGACCAGCAATGCCGCCACCGCACCGGAGACGTGGCAGACCTACGACGTCACCTTCCGCGCGGCCCGGTTCAACAGTTCCGGGGCCAAGACGGAGAACGCCCGGGTCACCGTGGTGTGGAACGGCGTCACCGTGCACAACAACGTCGCGATCGACGGGCCGACCGGCAACGGCGCCGCCGAAGGCCCGACCGCGGGACGGATCCGGCTCCAGGACCACGGCGACCCTGGCGCCAACCTGTTCTACCGCAACATCTGGGTCGAACCCCTGAGTTGACCCACCCTCCCGGGGAGGCGGTGCGCCGCCTCCCCGGGCGACCCCACGGCCGCCATCCGATTCGGAGGGTCCCGATGACCCGTACGCCCACCGCCCTCGCCATCGCGACGGTCGCGGCCTCGCTCGCCGCCGTCAGCGTCCCGGCCGTCGCCTTCGCCTCCCCCGGGCCGCTCGCCCTGATCTGCAACCGGTTCTGCGACGGCCGCGACGCCTCTTTGTCCACTTCGGACCGCGTCCCGGTCACCGCCGCGATCTACGGTCGGCAGATCGCCCTGCACGTCAACGACGCCGACGCGATGGCGTGGGCCGTCGTCGGCAACGGGAACCCCGGTGACCAGACCTGGTTGGAGCGGTCCTTCGACGCCGGCCGCACCTGGTCCGCCGACGGGCGGCTCGGCACCGCCACGACCCCGTCCGGCAGCCGCACCGCGCGCAGCCCGATGTTCAACGTCGACAACTGGGTCAGCCTCGGCGTCGGCGCGGTGCGCGCGTGCGGCAAGGCCGGCGACCGCCCCGAAGTCGCCTGCACCGCCTGGGCCCGCAGCACCTGGAATGCCGGCACCCGCCGGACCGCCGCGGCGACCGGCCTGATGATGCACTACAACCTCGGCACCGGGCTGTTCGACACGACCGGCTGGTGGAACTCGGCCAACGCGCTCACCGCCGTCATCGACAACATCCGCGTCTCCGGCATGGGCAGCTACCGGTACGCGATCGCGAACACCTACGACCGCAACGTCAACCGGGGCCAGGGCCAGTTCCGCAACGAGTACCTCGACGACACCGGCTGGTGGGCCATGGCCTGGATCGGCGCGTACGACCTCACCGGCGAGACCCGCTACCTCGACACCGCGCGGGCCGCGGCGGAGCACATGGCCGCCTATTGGGACAACACCTGCGGCGGCGGGATCTGGTGGAGCACCGCCCGCGGCTACAAGGCGGCCATCGCCAACAGCCTCTACCTCCAGGTCAACGCCGCCCTGCACAACCGGCTGCCCGGCGACACCCGACATCTTCAGCGGGCCCGGCAGGAGTGGACCTGGTTCCAGAACACGGGCATGATCAACAGCTCCAACCTGGTGAACGACGGCATCAGTCTCACCACCTGCCGCAACAACGGCTCCGCGGTCTGGACCTACAACCAGGGCGTGCTCATCGCCGGCCTCGCCGAGCTCCACCGGGCGACCGGCGACAGCAGCCTGCTCGACCGGGCCCGCCAGCTCGCCGACGCCGCGACCACCACCGCACAGCTGCACTCCGGTGGAATCCTGCGCGACCCGTGCGAATCCGGCAACTGCGGCGCCGACGGCACCTCCTTCAAAGGCGCACACGTCCGCGGCCTCGCCCGGCTCAACGCGCTGCTGGCCGGCCGGCCCTACGACGCCTACCTGCGACGGCAGGCCGACGCCGCGTACGCCCGGGACCGCACGCCGCTCGACCTCTACGGCCTGCGCTGGACCGGCCCGGTCGACGCCACGGACGGGGCCCGCCAGCACAGCGCCGTCGACCTGCTCAACGCCGCGCCCTGAGGGCGATCGGAGCAGCAACCAGCTGAATCGATGTCAAGCATGTGAACACGAGCCCGCCCGTCCATTGCGGCTCGAAGTGTGTCACGGTAGCGTGCGTTCACGTTGGTGAACCGAAGTCCACACTCTGGACGAGGCGAAGAGGGGCCGTCATGCCAAACATCACCGTGGAGTTGCTCGCGGGCCGGTCCGTCGAGCAGCGCCGGGCCTTCGCTCGCGCCGTGACCGAGCACGCGGTCGAGATCCTCGGCGCCCGTCCGCAGGACGTCCGCATGGTCTTCAACGAGATCACCCCGGACATCGTGGCCAACGGAGGCGTGCTGGCCAGCGAGGACCCGAGCCGCGCCGGCGTGCTCGCGGCGCTCGACAAGAGCTGACCACCGCGCGACCTCGACGGGTCAGCGCACCAACCGGTTGTCACGCATCGCGGACAGGCGGGCCTTCACACTCAGCAGCATCTCGATGATGAAGTCTTCCCGAGCCTGGTCGAGGCGGCTGATCGGGACCGCGACGCTCAGCGCGTCGACCGGGCGGTGGGAGAAGGGCAGCGCGACCCCGAAGCAGCGCACGCCCAGGCAGGACTCCTCGCTCTCCTCGGCGTAGCCGAGCTGGCCGGCTTTGTCGATGATCGCCAGCAGCGCGTCCCGGTCGGTGATCGTCTGGGTGGTGACCGGCTTGATCTGGTGGGGAACCAGCGCCTCCCGGACGTCTTCGGGCTGCTCGGCGAGCATCGCCCGGCCGAGCGCGGTCATGTAGGCGGGTAGGCGGCGACCGACGGCCGAGTACATCCGAAGCGGGTGCTTGGACTCACGCTTGGCGGTGTAGATGATCTCCGCACCCTCCAGACGGCCGAGGTGGACCGTCTCCTCGGTGGCCGCCGCGATCTCGTCCATCACCGAGCTGGCGCGCGACAGCACCGGGTCGCCGTCGAGGTAGGCGGAGCTGACCGTCAGGGTGTGCACGCCCAGCCGGTAGATGCTGCCGGTCTGGTCGGTGTCCAGCCAGCCGCGGGCGCACATGGTGCGCAGGAGCGCGTGCAGGCTGCTCTTCGGGATCCCGAGGCGCGTGGCCAGCTGCAGCTGGGTCCCGGGGCCGTTGGCGGCGATGTCGTCCAGGACGTCGAGGACGCGTGCGGCCGACTTGACCTGCGAGGCGGCGGAGCTGCCGTTGGCCGTCCTGTCCTTGTCCACGCGGACCTCCTCGTAAACCATGGCGCGGCCTTGCCGTCACCCGCCACGACCACGGCGGGGTCGTCCCAAACTACACCACGGTTCACATGGAGGGACCGACTTCAACCCCTTGACCTGTGATCGGCGCCATAGGTATCGTCGCGCTCAGTTCACGTAGCTGAACGCGGTTCACAAACGAGGAGCGAGTGTTGATCGAAGTTAGGTACTCCGCATCGCCGTCCGAGGTGGAAACGGCGACGAATGCGGACCTGCGCAAGAACTTCCTCGTGGAGCAGCTGTTCCGCACCGGCGAGGTGCGGGGGGTGTACACCCACGACGACCGGCTGGTCGTCGGCGCGGCGGTTCCGGGCACCGATCAGCTCGAGCTTCCCGCCTGGGACGTGCTCGGCGCTCCCTCCCACCTGGCCCGCCGCGAGCTCGGCATCGTCAACGTCGGTCAGCCGGGCCACGTGCTCGTCAACAACGAGAAGTTCGAGCTGCGCCACCTCGACGGACTGTTCGTCGGCCGCGGCAACGAGGTCACCTTCGCCGGTCCGGACGCCGCGTTCTACTTCGTCTCCGCTCCGGCGCACGCGCCGTACCCCACCACCCTGCTGAGCCACGCCTCGATCGAGCCGGTCAGGCTCGGCACGCCGCAGGGCGCCAACGAACGCAGCCTCTACCGCTACGCGTGGGGTCAGCAGCCGCAGACCGCGGTGCTGCAGTTCGGCGTCACCGTCATCGCCGACGGCTCGGTGTGGAACACGCTCCCGCCGCACCTGCACGACCGGCGCACCGAGGTCTACCTCTACGTCGACCTCGACGAGAAGGAGCGGATCTTCCACCTGATGGGCCAGCCCGGCGCCGCCCGCCACCTGGTCGTGCGCAACCGCGAGGCGGTCATCTCGCCGCCCTGGTCGATCCACTCGGGCGTCGGCACCGGGTCGTACGCCTTCATCTGGGCGATGGGTGGCGAGAACAACGAGTACACCGACCTGACCCCCGTGGCGCTGGAGGACCTGTGACCACGTCGTTCGACCTGCACGGCCGCCGCGCCGTCGTGACCGGCGCGGGCCGCGGCCTCGGTCAGGCCATCGCGCTGGGGCTCGCCCGGGCCGGCGCCGATCTGGTCCTGGTCGGCCGGTCCGGCAGCCAGTCGGAGACCGGCGACCAGGTGGCCGAACTCGGCGGCGACGTCGAGATCGTCGACCTCGACGTCAGTGACCACGACGCCATCGAGCGGGTCGCCGCCGAGGTGACCGGCCGCCGTCAGGTGGACATCCTCGTCAACAACGCCGGCGTCATCGACCGGGAGGACGCGGTCAACGTGAACCGGGCGGCCTGGCACCGCGTGGTCGACGTCAACCTGAACGGCTTGTTCTTCCTCTGCCAGGAGTTCGGCCGCCCGATGGCCGAGCGCGGGCACGGCAAGATCGTCAACGTCGCGAGCCTGCTCTCGTTCCAGGGCGGCATCCGCGTCGCGGCCTACACCGCCAGCAAGCACGGTGTCGCCGGCGTCACCAAGGCCCTGGCCAACGAGTGGGGTCCGTGCGGCATGCAGGTCAACGCCATCGCGCCCGGCTACATGGCCACCGACAACACCACCGCGCTGCGGGCCGACCCCGACCGGTCCCGGGCCATACTCGCGCGCATCCCGGCCGGTCGCTGGGGAGACGCCGCCGACGTCGCCGGCGCGGCCGTCTTCCTGAGCTCCGCCGCCGCCGACTACGTCAACGGCCACGTCCTGGTCGTCGACGGAGGGTGGATGGCCCGCTGACCCAGCATTCCCCTCCCCTACGAAGAATTGAGGATCGACCATGAATGTCACCCCTCGTTCCGCCGCCGCCATCATGAGCCTGTCGTTGGCCGCCGCCGTCCTCGCCGGCTGCAGCGAGCAGGCCGGCGGAGGCAACGACACCGCTGCCGCCGGCGAGGCCGCCTGCGAGGCGTCCAAGGTCCGGCTGGTGGGCCAGGTCCGCAACGAGTCCAACCCGTACGAGGCCTCGTGGCTCGCGGGTGGCGACGCCTTCGCCAAGTCGGTCGGCCTGACCCAGGAGCGACTCACCTACGACGGTGACTCCACCAAGCAGCAGGAGCAGATCAGCCAGATCCTCGCCGGCGACACCAAGTGCCTGGTCATGAACGTGCTCCCCAACGGCGACTCGGACACCGCGCCGATTGTCAAGGGCGCCGACCAGGCCGGCGCGTACCTGGTCACGCAGTGGAACAAGCCGGCCGACCTGAACCCGGCCGACTACCAGACCTGGCTCAGCCACATCACCTACAACGGTGTCGAGTCGGGCCAGCAGATCGGTGACGCGCTCGCCACCGCGATCGGCGGCTCGGGCGGCATCATCGCGCTGCAGGGTGTGCTCGACACCGCGGCCGCCAAGGACCGGTTCGCCGGGCTGCAGGCGTCGCTCAAGAAGAACACCGGCGTCACGCTGCTGGACCAGCAGGCGGCCAACTTCTCGCGCGCCGAGGCGCTCACCGTCACCAAGACCCTGCTGGCCAAGCACGGCGACCACGTCAAGGGCATCTGGGCCGCCAACGACGACATGGCTCTCGGCGCTCTGGAGGCGCTGCAGCAGGCGGGTCGGGCCGGCAAGGTCGCGGTCGTCGGCATCGACGCCGTCCCGGACGCCGTCACCGCCGTGCAGAACGGCACGATGACCGCCACCGTCTCCAGCGACGGCTCGTGGCAGGGCGGCGTCGGTCTGGCGATCGGCTTCTGCGTCGCCACCGGCAAGCTCAAGGTGGCGGACATCGCCAAGGACAACCGGGCCTTCTTCGCCGAGCAGTTCCTCATCACCAAGGACAACGCCGGCGAGTTCACCCAGCCGAAGACGAACCCGGCCGACTTCGAGTGCGGCAACGTCTTCAAGCGTGTGGCAGGGCCTCTGACGTGACCATCACATCCGAGGTCGTCAACGCGCCTCGCCGCCAGTCCCGGCGAGGCGCGTCGTTCCGGGATGCTGGTCCACCGGTCGCACTGATCGTCATCTTCCTGATCTTCGCGGCCCTCAGCCCGCAGTTCCGCAGCGCCGACAACGTCCGGAACATCGTGGACGCGGCCGCCGTGCTCGCCGTCGTCACGTGCGGCATCACGTTCGTGCTGATGATGGGGTCGATCGACCTGTCGGCCGCCGGCGTGATGGGCGCCTGCGCCCTGACCGTGTCGCTGCTGGTGGCCAACAATCGCAACGACAACGACTTCGGGTTGCTCGGCGTCGCGGCCGCCGTCCTGCTGGGCTGCGCGTTCGGCTGCCTGAGCGGGCTGGCCCTGGTGCTGCTGAAGGTGCCCTCGTTCATGGCCACGTTGGGTGTCTCGGCCATCGGTCTCGGCGTCGCGACCCTCATGTTCGCCGGCGTGCAGCCCAACGTCTCCGACACCGTGGTCAAGGGCCTGGCGATCGAGCGGTTCCTCGGATTCTCGTACCTCACCTGGATCGCCGCCGGGTGTGTCCTGGTCGGCTGGCTCGTCCAGCGCTACACCCGGCTGGGGCGCTACGCCTTCGCCATCGGCGGCGCCGAGGAGGTGCTCCTGCTCTCGGGCGTCAAGGTGAAGCCGTACAAGGTCGCGGTCTTCGCCCTCGCCGGCGCGTTCTACGGGCTCGGCGGCGTGATGGTGACCAGTCAGCTCGGCGCCGGCCTCGTCCAGGCCGGCGACGGATACGACTTCTCGGCCATCACCGCCGCCGTCGTCGGCGGCACGCTGCTCACCGGGGGTCGGGGCGGCATCCTGCACTCCGCCGTCGGCGTCCTGCTCGTCATGGTCCTCACCAACGGTCTCGTCCAGGTCGGGGTCAGCCCGTACTGGCAGGGCGGGGTCGAGGGCCTCATCGTGGTGGCCGCGGTCGCCGCCGCCGTCATCCCGCAACGTCGACGGAACCAGGTGGTCAAATGAGCGTGCCGGCCTTGGAGGTACGCGGCCTCGTCAAGCACTACCCAGGGGTGAGAGCCCTCGACGGGGTCGACCTGGTGGTCCGGCAGAACGAGGTCCTCGGTCTGGCCGGGGAGAACGGCGCGGGCAAGTCCACTTTGCTCAAAGCGCTGGTCGGCCTCGTCGTCCCGGACGCCGGCACGATCCACGTCCGGGGCGAGCCGGTCCGGTTGCGCAGTGTCGTCGACGCCGCCGACCACGGCATCGGGATGGTCTTCCAGGAACAGTCCCTGGTGCCCAACCTGACCGCCGCGGAGAACATCGTGCTCGGCAGCGAGGGGCCGGCCGTCCGCCGGGGTTTCTACCGCTGGGACGTCATGCGCCGCCTGGCCCAGGAGCAGCTCGACAAGATCGGCTCACCCATCGACCCGCTCGCGCGCACCGACTCGCTGTCCTTCGCCGACCGGCAGATGGTCGAGATCGCGAAGGTGCTGCGCATCGAGGAGCGCAGCCAGCATCCGCCGGTCGTCATCCTGGACGAGCCGACGTCGGTCCTCGAGTCCAAGGAGATCGACGCGCTGTTCGCGCAGATCCGCCGGCTGCGCGAGTTCGCCACGGTCATCTTCGTCTCACACCGCCTCGACGAGGTGCTGGACGTCTGCGACCGGGTGTCCGTGCTGCGCGGCGGCCGGTCGGTCGGCGAGGTCGCCACGGCCGGCGCGGTCCCCCGCGAGCTGCACCGGATGATGATCGGGTCCAGCGGATCCGACGACCACTACCACGAGAACGCGGCCGCCACGGTCGACTCCCAAGAGCCCCGGCTGTCCGTACGCGGCCTGTCCGGAGCGACGTTCCAGGACGTCAGCTTCGACGTGGCGCCCGGCGAGATCGTGGCCATCGTCGGCGTGCACGGTTCCGGCCGGGAGGACGTCTGCCGCGCCCTGTTCGGCGCCGAGCCGACCACCGCCGGCGAGATCCGGATGGACGGCAGGAAGATCGACCTGCCCAGCACCCGGGCCGCCTGCGCCGCCGGCATCGGCTACGTGCCGGCGGAGCGCAAGATCGAGGGCATGGTCGGCCCGATGTCGGTGGCCGAGAACATGACCCTGGCCAAACAGCAGGCCCGCTGCGCGGGACCCTTCGTGGCGCCCAAGAAGCAGGCCACCCTCGTCGACGCGTGGATTCGGCGGCTCTCCATCCGCACGCCGGGCCGCGACACCGCGATCCAGCGGCTGTCCGGCGGCAACCAGCAGAAGGTGATCCTGGCGCGCTGGCTGGTGGCCGGCGACGTCCGGCTGCTCCTGCTCGACCACCCGACGCGCGGCCTGGACATCGGCGCCCGGTCGGAGGTCTACCGGCTGATGCGCGAGCTCGCCGCGACCGGCGTGGCCACCGTGCTGCTGGGCGACAGCCTCGAGGAGGCCATCGGCATGGCCGACCGCATCCTGGTGATGAGCGACGGCCGGGTCGCCACCGAGGTCGCCTGCCCCCACGGCGGCAAGCCGAGCCCGCTGGACCTCGTGAAGGAGATGGTGTGAGCACTCACGTCGCCATGCCCACCACCGTCCGGGTCCACCGGCTCACCGGGCTCATGCCGCTCATCGCCCTGGCGGCGCTGGTCGCCGCCCTCACCGTCGCCGACCCGGACTTCCTGACGCAGCGGAGCCTGATCGCGGTGGCGCGGACCGCCGCTCCGCTCATCGTGCTGGCCGCGGGTGCGACGCTGGTCGTGCTCTGCGGTGGCATCGACCTGTCCATCGCGGCGTTGGCCTCGCTGTCGACCGTCTTCCTGGCCCTGTGGCTGCCGGATCTCGGTGGCCTGGCCACACCGGCCGTCATCCTGGTCGCCGCGGCGATCGGCGCGGTGCAGGGGGTCGCGCACGTGCTGCTGCGGATTCCGTCGTTCATCGTCACCCTGGGCGGGATGGCGATCCTGTCCGCGGTCGCCCTGGTGGTCTCCGGCGCCGGCACGGTGCGGGTCGTGGACGACTCGACGATCCACTGGCTCGACCTCTATCTCGGCGGCTACGTGCCGATGTCGGCCGCTGTCGCGATCATCGTCGTCGCCCTGATCGCCGTGGTCCTCAAGGTGACCCCGCTGCGGAGCTGGATCTCGGCCACCGGCTACTCCGAGTCGGCCGCGCGGCTCGCCGGCACACCGGTCGACCTGGTCAAGATCGGTGCGTTCTGCGTCTCGGGCGCCTGCGCCGGGCTCGCCGCGGTCATGCTGGTGTCGCGGCAGTTCAGCGGCGGCCCCACGATGGCCGACAACCTGCTGCTGCCCGCGGTAGCGGCGATCGTGGTCGGCGGCACCGCCATCACCGGTGGCCACGGCAGCGTGTGGCGCAGCTTCGCCGGCGCGCTCGTCGTGACGCTGCTGCGGGTGGGCCTGCCGATCGTCGGCGTGCCCTCCGCGTACGAGCAGATCCTGTACGGCGCGATCATCGTCGTCGCGGTCGCGCTCACCCTCGACCGCTCGAAAGTCTCGACCGTCAAATAACTCCTACGGAAGGCCACCATGAACTCCGCGCTCCTGCCCGCCGTCCGCTCGTTCCTGTCCTCGCCGAAGCAGCTGCTCATCGACGGTGAGTGGGTGGACGCGAAGGACGGCCGGACCTTCGCCACCGTCAACCCGTCGACCGAGGAGGAACTGGTCCAGGTCGCGTACGCGTCGAACGTCGACGTGGACCGTGCGGTCGGGGCGGCGCGCGCGGCGTTCGAGTCCCGCTCGCCCTGGTCGAGGATGACCCCGCGCGACCGCTCGCACCTGCTCTGGCGCATCGGCGACCTGATCGAGGCCCACGCCGACGAGCTCGCCCAGCTCGAGGCCCTCGACAACGGCAAACGCGTCGAGGCGGCCCGGGACGGCGACATCGCGACCTCCGCCGAGCTCTTCCGGTACTTCGCCGGCTGGGCGACCAAGATGGAGGGCACCACCATCCCGATGTCCGTGCCGGGTCGCGAGTTCCACGCCTACACGCGCCGCGAGCCGGTCGGCGTCGTGGCCGGCATCGTGCCGTGGAACTTCCCCCTGCTGATGGCCTGCTTCAAGATCATCCCAGCGATCACCGCGGGCAACACGGTCATCCTCAAGCCGGCCGAGCAGACGCCGCTGACCGCGCTGCGCCTCGGTGAGCTGCTGCTCGAGGCCGGCGTGCCGGCCGGCGTCGTCAACGTGCTGCCCGGCTTCGGCGACACCGGCGCCGCGCTGGTCGCGCACGACGGTGTCGACAAGGTGGCCTTCACCGGCAGCACCGAGGTCGGCAAGAAGATCGCCGCGGCGGCCGCCGGCAACTTGAAGAAGGTCTCCCTCGAGCTCGGCGGCAAGGCGCCCAACATCATCTTCGCCGACGCGGACATCGAGGCGGCCATCGCCGGCGCGGTGCTGGGCGGCTACTTCAACGAGGGGCAGTGCTGCGTCAACGGCTCACGCCTGTACGTCCAGCGCGGCGTCTTCGACCAGGTCGTCGAGGGGGTGTCGGCGGCCGCCGCCGCGATCAAGGTGGGCGACGGGTTCGACCCCGCCTCGCAGATGGGTCCCCTGGTCTCGCAGGAGCAGCACGAGAAGGTGCTCGGCTACATCCGCGGTGCGGTCCGCGACGGCGCGGTGCTGACCGCCGGAAGCGTCGACCGGGTCGGTGACCGCGGCTTCTTCGTGCAGCCGACCCTGATCACCGGCGTCGACGAGGGGATGGCGGTGCAGACCGACGAGATCTTCGGCCCGGTCGTGACCGCGATCCCGTTCGACACCGAGGACGAGGGCGTCGCGGCCGCGAACAACACGGTGTACGGCCTTGCCGCGGGCGTCTGGTCCACCGACATCGGCACGGCGCATCGGGTCGGCGCCCGACTGCGGGCCGGAACGGTGTGGCTCAACACGTGGCACGCCGACGACGTCACCCTGCCCCGCGGCGGCTTCAAGCAGTCGGGTTGGGGCCGCGAGCTCGGCTCGTTCGGCCTGGACGACTACACCGAGCTCAAGACCGTCATCGCCGAGCTGCGTTGATTTCGGGACAGCCCATCAGTGGCAGTGACCGTCCTCACTGTCACGTCAGCCGTACCTCGAGGGAGCTCTGATGAAAGTGCCCCGCAGGTCTGCCCACTCCCTTCTCGCCCTGATGCTCGTCGTCGCCGGGTTGGCGGTTCCCGCCGCCGCCCGGGCCGCCGCCGTCGACGACGGCCGGCTCAACGTCCTCTTGTTCTACAAGCCCAACTTCCACGCCTCGAACGTGCAGGCCCGGCAGGCCGTGCGCGACCTGGCCGCCCAGCTCGGCACGCAGTACAACCAGCCGGTGGAGATCCAGGAGACCGACGACCCCGCGGTCTTCAACACCGCCAACCTCGCCGCCCGCGACACCGTGGTCTTCGCGCAGACCGGTGGAGTGCTGTTCAACGTGGCGCAGCGCACCGCTCTCGAGTCCTACATCCGCGGTGGCGGCGGCTTCATGGGCCTGCACTACACCGGTTGGTCGGTCGGCGAGAGCGAGCATGACGTCAACCCGTTCTACGCCCGGCTGGTCGGCGCCGCCTCCGAGGGACATCCGGAGGACCCCGGCGTCCGGCCGGGCCGGGTGTTCGTCAGGGACACCGGCCACCCGCTCACCCAGGGCGTGACCGCCTCGCTCACCCGCAGCGACGAGTGGTACGACTGGGTGGTCAACCCGGCGCCCAACGTCCGGACCCTGATCGAGGCCGACGAGTCGTCGTACGGCGGCGGCCGGCAGGGCACCTCGCACCCGGTCACCTGGTGCCAGAAGATCGACTCCGGCCGGTCCTGGTACACCTCGATGGGCCACGAGGGCACCGCCTACGCCGAGTCCTACATGCGCGCCCAGATGAAGAACGGTCTCGCGTACGCCGCGGGGCTGCTGCCCGCCGACTGCTCGCCGCCGGTGAAGGACCGGGCCGGCGCGTGGAGTGGTGTCACGCCGTGGCCGCTGGTGCCCATCAACATGTCGCTGACCTCCGACGGCAAGGTGCAGTCGTTCGGCAGCGTCGGAGGCTGGAGCACCGACGCCACGCCGTACGACTGGACCGGCGACAGCTCGCTCACCCAGGGCGGCCAGATGGAGGTGGACATCTGGGATCCGGCCCAGCCGCGTAACCTCGCCAACCTGCGGGCCGGGATACTGCCGAACACCACCTACACCGACCTGTTCTGCGCGATGCAGGTGCAGAACCCGCACGACCACTCGACGATGACGGTCGGCGGCGACGACGGACTCGGCGGCAACAGCCCGAACGACGCCGCGATCGGCGTCACCAGCTACTCCACCAACAACGGGCTGCAGAACAAGGCCCCTATGAACTATCCCCGGTGGTACCCGACCGGCACCACCATGCCCAACGGCGACATCGTGGTCCAGGGCGGCAGCCTCCGCGGCGGCCCGGGTGGACCCGGTGTCCTCACCCCGGAGATCTACACCCCGCAGTCGGGGTCGGGCTGGAAGACGCTCGACGGCGCCCGCAGCCCGGCGGCGTACGGCGACGGCGGGTCCGACCACGCCGGCCAGGACGAGAACCGCTGGTGGTACCCCCGGGCGTTCGTGGCTCCCGGCAGCGGCACCCTGTTCAACATCACCGGCACCCAGATGTACGAGCTCAACCCCGCGGCTAACGGCGGCACCGGACAGGTCACGCTGCGCGGCACGCTGCCCGCCGCCATCGCCAACCAGGGCGCGAACGGCAACCCGGTCGGTGCGACGTCCACGGCCACCATGTACCGCCCCGGCAAGATCCTGCAGGTCGGCGGTGGCTGGTGGGCCAACGGCGGCGGCCCCGACGGCGCGCGCGCCGGCTTCACCGTCGACATCACCGGCGGCACGGCCAGCCCGGTCGTCACGGCGACCAGGCCGATGAAGTACCAGCGCCACTGGGCGACCTCGACGGTCCTGCCCGACGGCGACGTGCTGGTCACCGGTGGCGGCCGCGAGAACAACGGCAACGGTGGGTACGTCACGAACGCCGAGATCTGGGATCCGGACTCCGGGACCTGGACCGAGGTCGCCGTGCCGTACGAGCACGCCCGGCTCTATCATTCCGCCGCGCTGCTCCTGCCCGACGGTCGCGTGATGATGGGCGGTGGCGGCACCCCGGGCCCGCGCAACTACACGGACGTCGAGTACTACTCCCCCGCGTACCTGTTCAACGGCGACCAGCCCGCCCCGCGCCCGGTGATCAACACCGCGCCCGCCACCATCGGCTACAACGGCAGCTTCGGCATCACCACGTCCGGCACCGTCTCGCGGGTCACGCTGGTCCGCAACGGCTCGGTGACGCACGGCTTCAACAACGACCAGAACTTCCAGGACCTGGCGTTCAGCCAGTCCGGCAGCACGGTCACCGTCAACGCGCCGGCCAACGGCACCTACGCGCCTCCCGGTTCCTACATGCTGTTCGTCTGGGACTCGGCCGGCACGCCGTCGATCGCGAAGATCCTGAAGGTCGACCCGGCGGTCAAGCTGAGCCAGCTCAACCCCCGGGTCGTCGACCAGTTCGAGTACCCGCGCCTGCCCGCGGAGTGGCGCACGGCCAACCCGCCGGCGACCGTCGACGTCGCCGCCGGCAACACCCGGATGTCGCCGTGGACGGTCGACAGCCAGGTCCAGCTGGTCCGCGGCACGGTTTCCGGCCAGGGTGGCCTCGGGCTCACCGGCTACCAGCTCAGCCTGGGCAACGCGGGCGCCGTCAGACGCACACTCAGCTCGCTGACACCGGGGACCACGTACCGGGTGTCACTGCGCTACGCCCGCGACAGCCGGTCCGCCGCGGGCGCCGGCGCGGCGACGGCCAACCTGACGGTCGGCAACCTGAACGCCACCATCACCGCCACGACCGGCCTGCCCTCGACCGGCGCCTACGGCACGTACGTCGGCACCTTCACGGCGGCGACGGCCACGCAGACCCTCACGCTGAGGGGTCCGGGAACGGGCGCCGGCCTGATGATCGACGACCTGGTGGTCGTGGGCGACGACCCGCCGCCGACACCCGTCGGTGTCCCGGTCCGCTACGAGTTCGAGGAGGGCCAGGGCACCTCGGCCGCCAATACCGGTGGCGCCGGTGGGCCGGGCGCGGCCGTCCTGACCGGCACCACGGGCTGGTCCACCAACGGCATCATCGGCAAGGCGGTCAACCTGCCCGGCGGCAGCACGGCCAACGCGGTGGACCTGCCGGACAACCTGCTGCAGAACGCGGCGAACTTCACCACCGGGTTCTGGGTGCGCCCGGACACCAAGAACAACTGGACCGGCCTGTTCCACATTGGAGACGGCCTCGGCTCCGCCGGAAGCTACTTCCAGATCCAGATGCAGACGCAGGCTTCCGGGAGCACCGGCCTGGCCGCGACCTTCAAGGGCAAGACCGGCCCCGAGGAGCGGGTGTACGCCAGCCCGGCCCAGGACGTCGTCGCCAACCAGTGGAACCACGTGGCCTTCACCCGCCAGGGCTCGATCGGCACGCTGTACCTCAACGGCGTGGCGATCGCGAGCCGGGCCGACCTGACGGTCGACATGACCGCCGTCGGCCCGACGGCCAACAACTGGCTGGGCCGCAACGGATACCCCGACGCCGCGTTCGACGGTCTGATCGACGACGTACGGGTCTACACGTCCACGCTGACCGCCGCGGACGTGGCGGCGATGTACAACGAGGGCAACGCCGTCCGCTACACGTTCGACGAGAACACCGGCACCGCCGCCGGGAACTCGGGCACCAGGACGTCTCTCGGTGCGGCGACGCTGCCGGCCACCGCGTCCTGGGCCGCCGGCCGGATCGGCAGCGCGGTCAACCTGCCGGGCGGCGCCGCGACCTCGGGCAACGAGGTCAGGCTGCCCAACAACATCCAGGCCGGGCTGACCAACCAGTTCACCGTCTCCTTCTGGGCCCGCCCGGACACGCTGCCGAACTGGGTGCCGTTGCTGCAGATCGGCAGCAGCACCGACACGTTCTTCCTGCTCCAGTCGGCGACGAACAGCGGAACCACCGGGTTCGGGGCCACGTTCAAGGCGGCGGGGGCGCCGGCGCAGGAACGGCTCCTCCTCGGCGCAGGAAGGGACCTGCCGCTCAACCAGTGGACCCACGTGGTGTTCACGATGAGCGGCTCGACGGCGAAGATCTATTTCAACGGCGTGCTGCACGCCACCCGCTCCGACTTCCCCATCGGCATCGGCAACGTCGGGGTGGGCGGCAGCACCACGGCCAACTTCCTCGGTGGGACGAGTTGGGGAGACCCACGGTTCGACGGGCTCATCGACGACTTCCGGCTCTACGGCTACGAGCTCAACGCCGAGCACGTGACCCAGCTGTACGCGGGCCGGCGCTAGGGCGTGTCCTGGCGATCAGTTGATCGTTTCTGGTTGATGTGTCGGGTGTAGGTCGTGGTGAGTTGACGGACAAGGCTTGGGCGGTGATCGGGCCGTTGCTGCCCGAGCCTGGTCGTCGGTCCGGGCGGTGGCGTGATCACCGTCAGGTGATCAACGGGATCTTGTGGAAGTTGCGGACCGGGGCGCCCTGGCGGGATTTGCCGGAACGCTACGGGCCGTGGAAAACCTGCCACGAGCGGCTGCGGCGGTGGACCACGGACGGCACCTGGGAACTGATCCTGGCCCGGGCGCAGGTCTACGACGACGGCCAACCAGTCGAATGGATCATCAGCGTGGACTCCAGTGTTGTGCGTGCCCACCAGCACGCCGCCGGGGCACGCAAAAAAGGGGATCTGCCGGTGGTGTGGCCATACCAGCGGCGGATGGTGAGGCGTTGGGCCGGTCCCGGGGCGGCCTGAGCACCAAAATCCACCTCGCGGTCGACGGCCGCGGGCGGCCGTTGTCGGTGTTGCTGACCGCCGGGCAAGCCGGTGACAATCCGCTGTTGTTCCCGCTGCTGGACGCCATCGCGGTCCACACGTCTGGACGCGGTCGGGCGCGTAAGAAGCCGCGGATGCTGATCGCGGACAAGGCCTACGCCCATGACCCGACCCGCAGCGGGCTACGCCGGCGCGGTATCCCACACACCATCCCGGAACGGTCCGACCAGGTCGCCCGCCGGGCTGCCAAAGGCAGCCGCGGCGGACGCCCACCCACGTTCGACCCGCACGTCTACCGACAACGCAACGTCGTGGAACGCTGCTTCAACCGGCTCAAACAATGGCGTGCCTTGGCCACCCGCTTCGCCAAACGCGCCGCCCTCTACCGGTCAAGCCTGCTCCTCGTCGCCGCGTTGATCTGGCTCCGATGATCGCCAGGACACGCCCTAGTCGATTCAGGACGTGGGCCCTGGAACTCTCCAGGGCCCACGTCGCTGGGTCATCGCTCCAGACGGCAGCCGGACGGTAGCTTCTCAAGGATGACGACGTCGCGGGCGGGTCGGCCGGCGATCGGGCGGGCCCGGGCGCAACGGCTGCTGGTGACGCTGCTCGGCGACTACTGGCAGCCAGGCCGGGCGCCGTTGCCGTCCGGCGGCCTGGTCGCGGCCCTGGCCGAGTTCGGCATCGCCCCGGCGAACGCGCGGGCGACGCTGAGCCGGTTGACACAGCGCGGGCTGATCGAGCGGACCAAGGACGGTCGCCGCACCAGCTACCGGCTGACCGAGCCGGGGTCGCAGCTGTTGCGCCGCGGGGCCCGCCGGATCTTCGCCAGCACCGACGAGGCCGCCTGGGACGGGGTCTGGACGCTGATCGCGTTCACGCTCCCTCTCGACGACGCCAGCCAACGCCGGCTGCTCCGGGCCCGGCTGCGCTGGCTGACCTTCTGGCCGCTCTACGACGGCACCTGGGTCAGCCCGCACGACCGGTTCGACGAGGCCCGCGAGCAGCTGCGCGAGCTGGGCGTCACCGACGCGGTCGTGCTGCGGACCCGCGACCTCGAGCTGCTCCCCGGCGGACGGACCCGCCTCGAGTCCGCCTGGCGCATCGACGACCTGGCGGCCGGCTACCACGAGTTCCTGTCCCGCCACCGCGGCGTGGCGCGGCGGGCCGCCAACGGCGGGATCCCGGCCCGGGCCGCCCTGGTCCACCGCACCGAGCTCGTTGACGACTGGCGCGCTCTGGTCGGCAACGACCCGGACCTCCCGGCCGAGTTCCTGCCGCGGTCCTTTCCCCGGGCGAAGGCCCGGGAGATGTTCCTGCAGGCTTCCACCGCGCTTGCCCGACCGGCCCAGCTGCGCTTCGAGGAGCTCGTCGAGACACCAGAGTGACGGCGCATCGATACGTTGCACACTCGTTGACGGTCGCGCGGATTTCGCATTATGTTCCGTCCGGGTACCGACGCGGAGGAGTCCCGATGTCGCGGAGCTGCCCATGGCGTTCCGCACCGCGTCCTGACCCCCGAGGAAGGTGCCCCCGCATGTACCAGCCCGCGATCGACCTCGCCGCCGTGACCGCCATCGACATGCACGTGCACATCGAGGTCGACGCGGACGGCCACACCTCGCTGCCCGAGCCGCTGGTGGCCGCCGCGTCCCGCTACTTCCGGACCGACGGGCCCCGGCCGGCCGTCGACGCGGTGGCGGGCTACTACCGCGAGCGCGGGATGGCCGCCGTGGTGTTCACCGTGGACGCGCGTACGCAGCTGGCCCATCCGCCGCTGTCCAGTGTCGACATCGCCCGCGCCGCGGCCGACCACGCCGACGTGCTGATCCCGTTCGGCTCGGTCGATCCGCGCACGGGCGAGGCGGCGCTCGACCTGGCCGCCCGGCTCGTCCGGGAGGAGGGCGTGCGGGGCTTCAAGTTCCACCCGACCGTCCAGGGCTTCGACCCGAGCCAGCCGGAGTACGCGCCGCTGTGGCGCCTGATCGCGGACCTCGGCGTGCCGGCGCTGTTCCACACCGGACAGACGGGCATCGGCGCCGGCCTGCCCGGGGGCTACGGCCTGCGGCTGGGGCTGTCCAACCCGATGCTGCTCGACGTCGTGGCCGCCGAGGTCCCCGACCTGCGGATCGTCATGGCCCACCCGTCGGTGCCGTGGCAGGACGAGGCGCTCGCGGTAGCGACGCACAAACCCAACACCTGGATCGACCTGTCGGGCTGGAGCCCGAAATACTTCCCGGCCAACCTGGTGCGCTACGCGAACTCGATGCTCAAGGAACGGGTGCTCTTCGGCACCGACTATCCGCTGCTCACCCCCGACCGCTGGCTGCGCGACGTGGCGGCCACCGACCTGAAGGCCGACGTGCTGCCCGGCATCCTGAAGGACAACGCCGCCCGGCTGGTCGGCCTGACCGCGCGAGGAGAAGGCTGATGACGACGACCATCGACTACGACCGGCTCCCGGAGCTCGGCGGCGCCGACCTCGGTCACAGCGCCTACCGGACGGTCAGCCAGGACCAGGTCGACCTGTTCGCCGACGCCACGGACGACCACCAGTGGATCCACGTCGACCCGGAACGGGCCAAGGACGGGCCGTTCGGAGCGCCGATCGCCCACGGCTTCCTCACCCTGTCCCTCGCCGTTCCCCTGTGGACCGAGCTGCTCGACGTGCGGGGCGTGACGACGAAGGTCAACTACGGCCTCGACCGGGTGCGCTTCCCGGCGCCGGTCGCCGTGGGGTCGCGGGTCCGGATGCGGGCGGTCGTCGCGGAGGTGGGCGCGGTGGCCGGCGGCTACCAGGTCACCGTCGACCAGACGATCGAGATCGAGGGCGGGGCGAAGCCGGCCGTCGTCGCCCGTGGCCTGTACCGGTTCTACGCCTGACCGCACGCCATCGGGAGGTCGCGGATGCACCGACACGGGATCGGCGCGTGGCCGGCCAAGCGCCGGCTCGCGTCGCCGGAGAAGACCGCCCTGGTCCACGGCGACCAGGCCACGATGACCTACCGGGAGTTCGCGGACGGCACGGACCGCGTGGCGTCGGCCCTGCGGCGCCTGGGCGTCGGCCGGGGCGACTCCGTCGCGTACTTCGGCGAGAACAGCCCGGACCTGCTCCAGGTGATGTTCGGCGCGGCGCGGCTGGGTGCGGTCTTCGTGCCCGTCAACACCCGCCTGGCGCCCGCCGAGATCGACCACATCCTGGCCGACTGTCACGCCCGGCTGCTGATCCACGACCCGGGTCCGGCCGCGGGCTTCGCGGCCGCCGCCGGAGTGCCGCACCTGACCACCGGCGCCGGCACGGCCGACCGGCCGGGGCTCGCGCGGCTGCCCGGGACGCCCGGCGTGCCCGCGGAGGTGGGCTCCGACGACCCCGCCGCCGTCATCTACACGTCGGGGACGACCGGCCGGGCCAAGGGCGCCGTGCTGACCCACGGCAACCTCACCTGGGTCGCGCTGAACTGCGTCGTCGACTACGACGTCGTGTCGACCGACGTCGCGCTGATGATCTCCCCGCTGTTCCACGTCGCATCGCTGGGCATGGGCGCGCTGCCGGTCATCCTCAAAGGCGCCACGCTCGTGCTGGAGAAGGGTTTCGAGCCGGGCCGGGCCCTCGCCCAGATCGAACGGCACGGCGTCACGATGCTCAGCGGCGTGCCGACCACGTACCAGCTCATGGCCGACCATCCCGACTGGGCCACCACCAATCTGTCCACATTGGCCAAGCTGACCTGCGGCGGATCGGCCGTGCCGACCCGGATCCTGCGGGCCTACGAGGCCCGTGGGCTGTCGTTCTCGCAGGGCTACGGCATGACCGAGACGTCGCCGGGCGCGACGTCCCTCCCGCCCGCCATGACGCTGGCGAAGCAGGGCAGCGTGGGACTCCCCCACTTCTTCACCGAGGTGCGCGTCGTCGACGCCGACGGTGCGCCGGCCCCGCCGGGGACGGTCGGCGAGATCCAGATCGCGGGCCCCAACGTGTTCGCCGGCTACCTCGGCGAGGCCGGCGCGACGGCCGAGGCGTTCACGGCAGACGGGTGGTTCCGCTCCGGCGACCTCGGCTACCTCGACGCCGACGGCTACCTCTTCATCGCCGGCCGACTGAAGGACATGATCATTTCGGGCGGCGAGAACGTCTACCCCGCCGAGGTCGAGCTCCTGCTCGGCGAGATCGACGGGATCAGCGGCGCCGCTGTCATCGGCGTGCCCGACGAGCGCTGGGGCGAGGTGCCGTGGGCGATCGTGACGCTGCGGCCCGGCGCCGACCTCGACACCGCGGCCGTACGCGCGCGCCTGGCCGGCAAGCTGGCCCGCTACAAGCTGCCCGCGCGGGTGGTCATCGTGGACGAGCTGCCGCGGACGGCGTCCGGGAAGGTGCGGAAGGCCGACCTGCGGCAGCATTACGGCGACCAGGCGCGGTGACCAGGCCGGCGAACTCCGCGGCCGACGCCTCGGCCAGACGCGCGTGCGCCCGGCGGTAAACGTCGACGGACCGCTGCGCCGGCCACGTGTCGTCCATGAACTCGCGCGGCAGTCGGGGGTCGGCGCGCAGCAGGGCCAACCAGTCCGCCACGAGCATCGTCCGCACCGTCAGTGGGCTCGTCGCCCGCATGGTCGCCGCCGGGTCCGCCCAGGCCTCGATGAACGCGAGGTGCTCGCGCCGGATAGCTTCGACGTCCCAGGCGGCCCGGACGCTCTGTGCGATGGGGAACGCGGGCAGCTCGCGGGCGTGGAAGCCGACGACAGTGTGCGGTGGCAGGTCCGGCCGCAGCGGGGCCAGCGCGCTGGCCAGGTCCACCTCACCGGGCGCCAGCCACAGCCCGTCGCGCAGCGGCGCGAAGCCCTCCCAGGTGAGCGTCGAGCGCAGCCGGTGCCGCAGCGTCCGCTGGTCCTCGGGGATCGTGAACGTGACGAGCGTCCACCCCGTGCCCTGTGGGTCGAACGGGCGTGGGCCGCGGACCCGGTCGGTCGCCTCGCGCAGGACGGCCGTGCCGTGCTCGGTCAGCGCGAAGCGGATCTCCCGCCCGCTGCGGCTGCGGGCCAGGATGCCGGTCTGCACGAGCCGGTCGAGGGTGGCCCGGGTCGCCGGCGGAGCGACGCCGGCCCCTTCCAGCACACGGATCAGCACGCTCGCCCGGACCGGGCCGGGATCGTCGTCGACCACGTGCTCGCCGAACAGGGCGAGCAGCAGTTGCCTCGGCTGTCGGCTGCGCACGGTCCCCCTCACCCGCCTCGACCGGTCAGGCCCGGTCGATCCCCTTGATCCCGTGGTACCAGGCAAGCACGCGCCGCTCGACGACGCCGAAGGTGGTGGCGAGCAGCACCCCGACGAGGCCGAGCAGCAGGATGCCGCTCCACATCTCGGCGACGAGGTAGTTGCGCTGGAAGTAGGCGATCCGGTAGCCCAGCCCGGCGGACGACGCGAACATCTCCGAGATGACCATCAGGATGAGCGCGACCGACAGGGCCTGTCGTACGCCGGTCATGATGCGCGGGCCGGCCGCCGGCAGGACGAGGAACCACAGCCGCCGCCACCACCCGATGCGGAACACGTCTGCCGTCTCGGACAGCACGCTGTCGGTCCCCCGTACGCCGTCGATGGTGTTGAGCAGGATGGGCCAGACCGCGCCGGACACGATCACGACCACTTTCATCGTGTCGGTGATGCCCAGCAGCAGCATGCCGACCGGGATCAGCACCGGTGGCGGGATGGCGCGGAAGAACTCCAGCAGCGGCTCGAGCGCGTCCCGCAGGCCGCCGAACAGCCCGATGAGCGTGCCGGCGGCCACACCGACCACGATGGACGCGGTGATGCCGAGGGCGAGCCGGGCCAGGCTCGGCAGCACGTCGTGGACGAACGCCGGCCCGATCCAGGTGTCCTCGAAGGCGTCCAGGATGGCCAGCGGGCCGGGAAAGAAGCGGTTGGTCGAGCCCGTCGTCGCGATGCCCCAGACCACCAGCAGCAGGAACGGGAAGCCGATGGGATAGAGGACGCGGCGCCCGGCGGTCACGGCGCCTCCCCCCGCACGGACTGGTGCCAGGACAGGGAGCGCCGTTCGACGGACCGGAACACGATGTTGACCAGCAGGCCGAGCAGACCCGTCAGCACGACCAGGGCGTACAGGCCCTCGGCGTCGCCGGCGGACCGGGAGAGCTCGATCATCCGCCCGAGTCCCGGATTCCCGATCACCATCTCCGACGTGATGGCCAGGATGAGCGCGACCGCCGCGGCGAGGCGAACACCGGTCATGAGGTACGGCAGGGCGGTCGGCAGCACGAGATGGGTCAGCCGCTGCCGCCGGTTGAGGCCGTAGGTGCGGGCCGTGTCCCGGGCGACCGCGTCGACGTCGGCGACGCCGTAGATCATCTGGACGAACACCTGCCAGAACGCGGCGTAGACGATGACCACCAGGGCGGCCCGCAGCTGGATGCCGAACATCAGCACCGCGAGCGGGATGAGCGCGACCGACGGGATCGGGCGCAGGAACTCGACCACCGTGTGCGTCGCACGGCGCAGGAACGGCACCAGGCCGACCACCGTGCCGAGCACGACCGCCGCGGCGGTGGCCAGCGCGAGCCCGATCGCCCACGACGTCATGGTGAAGCCGAGCCGGCGCCAGAAGGCGAGGTCGCGGAGCTCCTCGGCGAGCCGGGCGAGCACGTCCGTCGCGTACGGCAGGTATTGCGCGTCGACCAGACCGGTGGCCGGCGCCAGCTGCCAGGCGAGGAGGAATCCCAGCAGACCGCAGCCGCCCAGCAGGACCTTGCGCGGCCAACGGCGGCGGTGGACGGAGCGCACCCGACTACTGCTGCTGGACGAGACGGTCGAGGTCGGGCTGGCGGTCGAGCACGCCGTATTTCCCGGCGAGGGTCGCGAGCGCCGTCAGGCTCGCCCGGTCGATCTCCCAGCCGAAGGTGGGCAGTTTGACCGAGTCCGCCACCGCGTCGGGCAGCTCCAGATTGTCCTTGATGGACTGCCGGACCGCCGCATCGTTGGCGGGATCGGCCGCCCAGCTCAGCGTCTCTTTCATCGCGGCCGAGAACGCCGCGACGAGGTCGGCGTCGGACTCCATGCGCTTCTTCGTGGCGATCGTGGTCAGGGTCGCCAGCCCCGGCACGGTCGCCTGGTAGGGCGCGACGACGAAGGTGTCGCCGCGGGCCCGGAGCTGGGTGACGAAGGGCTCCGGCACCCAGGCGGCGTCGATGTTGCCGGCCGCGAGCTGGGCCGGCGCGTCGGGGAAGGCGACCTCGACGAACTGCACGGCCTTGGGGTCGCCGCCGTCCTTCTCCACCGCGGCCATGATGGTCACGTCGCCGGCCGCACCCAGGCTGTTGACGGCGACCCGGCGGCCGGCGAGCTGCGCGGGTCGCTTGATCCCGGACTTCGCCGAGGCCACCACGGCGTTGATGTCGTCTCCGGTCGCGTAGGACGACGCGTAGTTGCCGATCATCACGACCCCGAGATCCTGCAGATCCGCGCGGAACGGTCCGAACGGCTGGCCGATGGCGAAGTCGATGTCGCCGTTGATCAGCGCCGGGATGGCCTGGGCGCCGCCCTGGGCCGGCAGCACCTCGACCCGGAGCCCGTGCTTGGCGAAGATCCCCGCCTTGCTGCCGCCCCACAGCGCGGCGGTCTCGGTGATCGGCAACGCGGCCACCCGCACCGCACGCAGCTCACCGCCGCCCTCGGTGGTCGTTGTGGCGTCCGAGTCCGTGCATCCGGTGAGGGCGACCGCGGCCGCCGCGGCGAGCCCGAGAGCGATGACCTTCTTCATGGACGAGGCCCTTCGACATGTGAGTCGGATCACATAGACGTGTGGCCATGGTCGATGACGCGCTCGGATATGTCAAGAAATTCTGACGCCCGTCAGGGATAGGTTGAATATCAAGGACTCGCACAGGTGAGCGTGGGCGTCGCGGAGTTCCCGGCCCCGAGGAAGCCGAAGACGGTCGAGCCGCCGGCGCCGATGGTGCCGTTGTAGGAGACGTTCCGGACGGTGTAGCTGCCGGCGCTGCCCGAGAGGCTGCCGTTCCAGACCTGCGTGACGGTCGTGCCCGCGGCGAAGGTCAGGCCCACCCGCCAACCGTTGACGGCATTGGCGCCGGCCCGCACGGTGACCTCACCCTGGAACCCGCCGTTCCACGAGTTGACCTGCCGGTAGCTCGCGGCACAGGCTCCGTTGGCGGGCGGCGGAGTCGTGGCGGGCGGGGTGGTCGCCGGCGGCGTCGTCGGGGTCGCGCCACTCAGGCCGAAGAACTCGACCGCGGTCGCCGCCATCCCGGCCGACGGCAGGCTGTGCCCGGCGCCCTGGATGCTGTAGGCCTCGACCTGCACCGTGCCGGACGAGTCGGCGTAACGGCGGCGGTTCCAGCCCGACCGCGGCGTGTCGGTCGACGTCGGCGTCTGGCTCAGGCCGAACACGTCGGTCCACTGCTCGATGGACTCCTGCAACAGCTGGTACGGCACCAGCGTGTCGTTCGTGCCGTGCCACAGCTGCACCCGCGGCCGGACGCCGGTGAAGCCGGGGTAGGCCTGCCGGACCGCGTCGCCCCACTGCTGCGGGGTGCGGTCCATGCTGCCGCCCGTGCACCGGCTGCTGCCCGGCGGGTAGTCGGCCGCGTTCGCGAAGCAGTTGAACGGAACGCCCATGAACGCCGCGCCGGCCCGGAAGACGTCGGGATGGAGCGCGAGCATGTGGTTGGTCATCATGCCGCCGGACGAGCTTCCGGTGGCGTAGACCCGGTTTCGGTCACCGCCGTACTGCTGCTGGGCGTAGGTCACCATCGAGACGATCGACACGGGGTCGCTCCCGCCACCGCGCCGCTTGGCTGCCTCCGACCACGTGTCGAAGCAGTTGCCGAAACCGGCCTGCTGCGTCGCGGTCGGGTAGATGACGACGAACCCGAGCCGGTCGGCCAGCGAGGCGAACTCGCTGCTGGAATAGAAGCCGGGCCCGGACCCGCCGCACCCGTGCATGGCGACCACGATCGCCGGCTGGGCCGGCCGGTTGTCGGGCACGTAGACGTGCATCCGCATTCCGCCCGGGTTGTTGCCGAAGTTGGTCACCTCGGTCAACGTGGCCGCGGCGGCCGGCGTGGCGAGTCCCGGCACCACGAGCGCGGATGCGGCCGCCGCGAGGCACACGGCGGTCGCGCCGAGAAGCATTCGACGAACTCTCATGCGTCACTTCCTCGATTGCGTCAAGGGGCATGGCGCATCGCCGCCGGACGATCAGCGCGGGCAGGGCCCGGCGTGCGCGGACGCGGCACGCCCACCTGAAGGGCGTCGACCGTCACCGCACGGCGCGCCCGGTGTCCGCCGCCCGGCGATGGTCGGTCAACTGCCTGGCGACGCCGGCTCCCGCGCCGCCAGAAACATGACACATAGTGTCCCCCTCGGACACCCAATCGTCAATCGACGTCGGGCGATGGGTGTGCGGCGCGGCGCTCGTGGGCCGCGGCGAGGATCAGATAGCCGCTCGCGGTCCAGGTGTAGGCGCGGTCGCGCAGGCCGACACCGGTCTCGGCGTCGAAGTTCTCGGCGAACCCGGACTTCTCGCACAGCGCCCGGAACCGGTGGCTGACGTCGTCGGCGAGGCCCGTGTGGCCCGCCCGGCGCAGGCCGTCCTCGATCAGCACCGTGGACGGCGCCCAGATCGGCCCGCGCCAGTAGCCGTCGGCGGCGTAATGTGCGGATCCGACCGGCTCGGTCGCGAGCCCGTGGGTGGTCAGGTGCGACCCGATGCCGCGGGCCAGCGCGCCGGTGACCTCGCCCGGCAGCTCGGTCCCGAGCACGATCGGCATCAGGTCGAGCAGGCTGGTGCTGGCCCGGCGCCGGCCGGTCCGCACGCTGCGGGCGGCGAACCGGTCACCGTCCCACAGCTGCTCCAGCATGGCGGCGCGGACGGCGTCGGCCGCCGCGGTCCACCTGTGCCCGGGCTCGCCGAGCTCGGCGGCCAGGTCCGCCAGGCACCGCAGCTGGATCACCAGGAAGGCGGCGAGGTCGGCGGTCTCGACCACGCGGTCGTCGTCGAAGGTGGTGGCGTTGTCCCAGCCGCTGTCGTTGCCGTGCTGGTAGTGGGCGAGCGCCGAACCGGGCGCCCGGCGGCGTTCGAGCCAGAACTCCGTCCACCGGGCCAGCCGCCGGTAGGTCTCGGCCACCTCCGCCCGGTCCAATGCGGGCAGCCGGCGGCGCAGCTCACGCAGCGCCCAGCCGTGGATGGGCGGCTTGACGTAGTTGTGCAGCACCTCGGAGTGGGTGACCGAGTCCGGCAGCGCGCCGCTCTCGTCCTGGTGGTCGAAGGGCAGCTGGAACTGGTGCCAGGCCAGCTCGGGCTGGCCGGCGGCCAGGGCGATCGCGTTGAAGCAGTGGTCCCAGCTCCACACCTTGTTCATCCAGTGCTTCGACATCAGCACCGCCGGCCGGGCCAGGAAACCGGCGGGCCCGACGCTCGCCGACCACAGCACGTAGGCCGCCAGCTCGGCGGCCGGCGTCCGCGCGCTGCGCCAGGGCGCCACGGAGTCGACGAACGCGGCGAACTCGGCGGCGTTCGCGTGCCGCAGCTCGTCGAAGGGAGTCGGGTCGGTGTAACTCGCCCGGGCCGTGGCGTGCTCCTCGACGACCACCTCCCAGTCACGGTCGGCCGGGAGCGTCACGCCGCGCTCGGCCGTCCCGAGCGCCTGGTCCCCGTCGGCCGCCGCCGACCCGCCGAGCACGGTGACGCGGTAGCGCCGCCCGGTCTCGTACGAGGTGAAGACGTGGGCGCCGTCGACGGGGTCGCGGTAGAGGTAGGTGCCGCTGAACGGGGTGAGCGTCGGGTTCGCGGCGGACAACGCCAGGCCGAGCCGCCGGCCCCGGAGCCGGACGGCGCCGGGCCCGTCGAACACCGCCTCGATCCGCCCGTCGACGGTGCTCCACGTCAGCAACGTCGCCGTGGCGCGCACGGTGGCGGTGGCGCTGGGCCGCAGCCGCAGGACCGCGTGCAGGCCGGTCTGGTGCGAAACCAGATGCAGGTCGTCGGCGTAGGTGTGCGCCGCGACCACCGGGGAGATGTTGAGCCAGGATCCGCGGTAGCTGAACGGGATGTCCTGGACCGAGAAGGACGGACCGGGCGGTACGACGGTCATGGGTGGTGGCTGCCTCTCCTGGAACTGGTCAGTCCTTGACGGCGCCGGCCGTCACGCCGGCGGCCACGTAGCGCTGCGCCAGCAGCAGCAGGACCGTGGCCGGGACGGACGCGACGACGGCGGTGGCCATGATCGCGTTCCATTGCTGGTTGTTGTTGCCGATGTAGTGGTAGATGCCGAGGGTGATGGGCTGGTGGTCGCCGCCGCCGTCCAGAGTGGACGCGAAGACGAAGTCCGACCACGACCAGAGGAAGGCGAACAGCGACACGGTGACCACCGCGTTGCGGCTGACCGGCAGCACCACCGACCAGAACGTCCGCAGGACGCCCGCGCCGTCGACCACCGCCGCCTGGATGAGCTCGCCCGGGATGCCCGACATGAACGCGGCGAAGATGAGCACGCCGAACGGCACGGCCAAGGTGGAGTCGGCCAGGATCAGACCGGGCACCGTGTTGAGCACGCCGAGGTTGAGGTAAATGGCGTAGAAGCCCATCGCCATGATGATTCCCGGAATCATCTGCGCGATCAGCAGCACGAAGCCGAGCGCGCCGCCGCCCGGCGGCCGGAGCTTGGCCAGCGCGTAGCCGGCCGGCGCCGACAGCGCGAGCGTGAGGGCGACGGTGCCGAGACCGATCAGCAGGCTGACCCCGAGGTACGGGAGCTGCTGGTCGAGCACGGCCCGGTAGCCATCGAGGGTGCCGCCGACCGGGAACAGCCGGGGCGGGTCGCGCCGCATGTCCTCGTCGCGGGTGAACGAGACGTTGACCATCCAGTAGACGGGGAACAGCATCACGGCGGTGAGCAGCAGGCCCAGCGCGGTCTTCCACCAGCGGCGCCGGGCGGTCATGCCGGCCGCTGCTGTCGTTGCGCGCGCACGTAGACCAGGCCGGCGACCAGCGCCATGCCGATGAGCAGGTTGCCGACCGCGGCGCCCGGCCCGAACGCCGGCAGCAGGTTGCCGAACCCGAGCCGGTACGACCAGGTGGCGAAGGTCGTCGACGAGTCGGTCGGGCCGCCCTTTGTCATGATCCAGATGATGTCGAAGACCTTCAGCGTGTAGATCAGCCCGAGCAGCAGCGTGACGGCGGAGACCGGACGCAGCAGGGGCAACGTGATCCGGCGGAACCGCTGCCAGCCGGTGGCCCCGTCGAGGGCGGCCGCCTCGTGCACCTCGGCCGGGATCGACTGGAGCCCGCTGTAGAGGACCATGAGGTTGAACGGGATGCCGATCCAGATGTTCGCGATCACCACCGAGGCCAACGACCATTGCGGGGAGGTCAGCCAGTTGACCGGGCCGAGACCGAGCAGGCCGAGCGCGGCGTTGACGATGCCGGCGTCGCTGTTGAGCATCCACGACCAGGTCGACGCGGAGACGATGAGCGGGAGCAGCCAGGGCACGAGGAACAGCGCCCGCAGGGTGCGCGACAGCGGGAAGCTCTGGTGGAAGAACACCGCCAACGCCAGCCCGATGGTGAACTGGAAGGCCAGCGAGGCCAGCGTGAAGACGACGGTGTGCCGCAACGCCGGCCCGAAGGTCGGGTCGGTCAGCGCCCTGGCGTAGTTGTCCAGGCCGGCGAACGGCGCGCCGCCCTGCACGAAGGACCGGACCGTGTACTCGCGCAGGCTGAGCTCGACGTTGCGGTAGAGCGGGTAGGCGTAGAACGCGACGAGGTAGCCGGTGACCGGGGCCAGGAACAGCCAACCGGCCCACCGGCCACTCCGCCGGGACGGGTTCTTGTGCGGCACGGTCCGGCTACTTCGCGCCCGCCGCGGCCTGCGCGGCCGTCAGGGCCGCCCGCGGCTGCTTCGCCCCGCTGAGCGCGGCCTGCACCGCCGTCCACAGTGGCTCCGAGATCTTCGGATAGCGGGTGCCGAGGTTGTCGCCGGTGCGCCCCTTGGCCGCCTTGACGGCGTCGACCCAGACCTGCAGCTTGGGGTCGGCCTGCACCTGCTTGGCCTGCACCGCCGCCGTCGGCGCGATGTAGGACAGGGTCGTGTCGGTCGCGAGCAGCTTGTCGCCGCTGGTCAGGCAGGCGACGAGCTGTTGCGACGTCGCGTACCGGCCGGTGTCGCTCTGGACGGGGATGGAGACGAACTCCCCACCCGTCGGCGCCGGCGCGGTGCCGCCCGAGGCGCCCGGGATCGGGATGATGCCGTACTCGAAGCCGAGCTTCTCCGCGTTGGCCAGTTGCCAGGTGCCGTTCTCGCTGAACGCGTAGTCGCCGCTGGCGAACTCCTGCCAGCTCGTGGTCTGGGTGTTGTTGATGACCGAGTTGGGCGCGTAGCCCTGCTTCAGCCAGTCGGTCCACAGGGTCAGCGCGGAGACCGCCTGCGGTGAGTCGAGCGCCGTCAGTTGCGCGCCCGAGCCCCAGAACCAGGGCAGGAACTGGAAGCTGCCCTCCTCGGTGCCGATCGCCGAGAAGGTGATGCCCTTCTTGCCGGCCGCCTTGACCTTGGCCAGCGCGGCGGTCAGCGAGGGCCAGTCCTTGACCGTGGCGACGTCGACGCCGGCCCTGGCCAGCACGTCCTTGTTGTAGTACAGCGCGAGCGTGTTGGCGCCGATCGGCACGCCGAAGGTCTTGCCGCCGGTCTGGCCCGCGCCCAGCAGGTTCGGTTCCATGGCCGAGGTGTCGAGCTTGTTCTCCTCGGTGGTGGTCAGCGCGCCGGCCTCGGCCAGCGTGGAGATCACGGGGTTGTCCACGATGAGCACGTCGGGCGAGTTGTCCTGCTGGGCCGCCAGCAACGCCTTGTTGGTCAGGTCGGTGGTGTCGTAGCCGGTGCGCTCGACGGTGACGCCGGCCGCCGTGCCGCACTCCTGGAGCAGCTTGGCCCAGTCGGAGTCGTCGGCGAACTGCGGGTAGGGGTCCCAGATGGCATAGGTGCCGCCGCCCTCTCCCGACTTCTCGGGGCTGGACGAACAGCCGGTCGACAGCGCGCCGACCGCGACCGCGAGCACGACGGCGGCGGCGGCCACACGCCGCCGCGGGATGGATGTCTGCACGGGTGCCTCACTCTTGAGTCGATCGTGCTGAGCGAACCGATTCGACGAATCGGTTCGCAAGAAGATAGGACCCCTCGGACGCGCGGGTCAAGGACCTTCAGCTAGCGCATTGACATCCATGATGGTGCGGCCCTAGGCTCCCCGCGAATCGGTTCGCTCGCTCGCCCGTCCCCGAAGGAGCTGCCCGTGAGATCCCCGTTCCGCACCAGGCTCGCCCGCCTCGCCGTCGGGTTGGTCGCCGCCGGCGCCGTGGTCGGCATCGCGCCGACCCCCGCCCGGGCGGCCGACGAGTCGATCACCGTCAACTTCGCGTCCGCCGGCGCCGCGCCGACCCACCGCGCCTCCGGGTGGATCTACGGCATGACCGAGAACGCCTCGGGACCGGCCGACCACTTCTACCGCGACGTCAAGTTCCGCTACATGCGGGCCGGCGGCGCGCAGCTCGGCTCGCCGGGCGGCTGGGTCAGCGGTGGCTACCAACGGCGCTGGAACTCCACGCTCGCGCAGGCCCGCCGCACGATCGCGCTCGGCGGCCAGTTCGTCCTGCTGCCGCACGACCTGTGGGGCGCCGACGGCTATCCCATCTCCCGGTTCCCCGGCGACAACGGCGACTGGACCGACTACGACGCGTTCCTGACCCGCGTCATCGACGACGTCCGGGCCGCCGGCATCGCCGTGCAGTGGGACATCTGGAACGAGCCCAACATCACGCTGTTCTGGAACCGACCGCAGGCGCAGTACTTCGAGCTGTGGCGGCGCAGCTACCAGCGCATCCGCGCGGCCTTCCCGAACCAGCTGATCGTCGGACCGAGCTGTGCCTGCGTGCCGTCCACGACGCACGCCTTCTGGAACCAGTACCTCGACTACGTCCGCGCCAACAACGTGGTGCCGGACATCGTCAGCTGGCACTCGCTGCCCGGGGACCCCGTCGCCAACGTCGCCGCGGCCAACGCGACGCTGGACCCGCGCGGCATCCCCCACCCGCGCCCCTACCAGATCAACGAGTACGGCGCGCCGGACGAGCAGAACCCGGCCGACGGCGCCTGGTACATCGCGCGCCTGGAACGGGCCAACGCCGACGGGCTGCGCGCCAACTGGGCGGGCGGCAACAACCTCCACGATTTCCTCGGCAACCTGCTGCTGCGCAACAGCGCGGGCCAGCACGTGCCCAAGGGCGAGTGGTGGGCCTACCGCTTCTACGGCGCTCAGACGGGCCAGATCGTCGCCGTCACGCCGAGCGCCTCCTACGACGCCTTCGCGACCAAGGCCAGTGGGTCGGCCCGGATCCTGGTGGGCGGCGGGCGCACCACCGGCAACATCGCCGTCAACCTGCAGCGCCTCGACACCACCAGCGGTATCGTGCAGAACAACCAGGTGCGGGTGCGGGTGCAGCGGATCCCGGACAACGGCGGCGGCGCGGTGCAGGGCCCCGTCACCGTGCAGAACACGGTGGTGACGCTCACGAACAACGGCGCGACTGTCAACCTGCCGCACACCACCGTCAACGACACCTTCACGGTGACGCTGCTGCCCCCGTCGGACGGCGGCTTCCAGTCCGTGGCCGTCGCCCAGCACTCCCAGCAGTGCCTGGACAACACCAACCTCGCCACGACCGACGGCAACGTGCAGCAGCAGTTCTGGTGCGAGGGCGGCGATCAGCAGCTCTGGAACTTCCGGCCGGTCAGCGGGGTGGCGGACACGTACACCGTGGTCAACCAGCAGACCGGCAAGTGCCTGGACGTCGCCGGAGTGTCGACCGCCAACGGCGCGGCCGTGCACCAGTGGACGTGCCTGGCCGGCGCGGCCAACCAGCAGTTCACGCTGCGCCGGGTGACCTACGCCGGCAACGACGGCCACGACTACCAGCTGGTGGCCCGGCACAGCGGCAAGTGCGTCGACGTCAGCACGATCTCCACTGCGCCACGGGCGCCGATCCACCAGTGGACCTGCAACCCGGTCGGCCAGGGCAGCCCACTCAACCAGACCTGGCGGCTCTGGGGCCGTTGAGCTGTTGTGTCGAGGTCGGCGCCGGGGCGCTCAGCGTCTCGGCGCCGGCCCGGTGCTCGCCCGCAGGGAGACCGGCGGCCGGTAGAGCCGGTGCCGGGGCGGCGTCGACGGCGCGGCGATGTTCTCCAGCAACAGCGCCACAGCGTCCGCGCCCATCTCGAGCATGGGCAGGTCGGCCGCGGTCAACGCGGGCCGGAAGTCCTCGGCCCAGTGCCGCGCGGCCACGCCGGTCACCGAGAAGTCCCGCGGGACGACCACGCCCGCCGCGTCCAGCGCGCGCTGGATGCCGGGCAGGGCCGCCTCGTTGACGGTGGCGATGGCGGTGACGTCGGGGTGCGCCGACAGGAGCTGTTCGACACAGGCCTCGCCGGCGGCGGCGTCGTCGCCGCAGCACACGTCGACGCCGGTCAGACCGCGCTCGGCGAGCGCGGCGGAGAAGCCGGCCTGGGCCCGGTGTCCCGGCCCGTAGCCGGCCGCGACCAGCTCGGCCGACCGGTTGACCAGCGCGATGTGCCGGTGACCCAGGTCGGCCAAATGGCCGACGCAGTTGGCGATCAGGCCGGCGTAGTCGACGTCCACCCAGGACATGCCGCTCGGGTCAGCGGTGCGGCCGATGGTGACGAACGGCAGCCCGGTCTGTCGCAGCCGGCTCACCCGGTCGTCCTCGAGCCGGATCTCCATCAGGATCACGCCGTCGACCCGCCGGGTGGTGACGATCCGCTCGAAGGAGCGGTCGTGGTCGCCGCCGGAGGGCGAGAGCAGCACGTCGAGATCGGCCCGGGCGGCCGCCTCGACCACGCTGGCGACGAAACCGAGCTGCATGTCGGTGAGCCGCTGGGTGGCCGGCGGGATCACCAGACCCAGTGTGTGCGTGCGGCCCACCCGCAGGGCCCGGGCCGTGGCGTTGGGGCGGTAGTCGAGCTCGTCGATGACCGCCTGGATGCGCGCCCGGGTCGGCTCGGACACGGTTCGCTTGCCGCTGAGCACGTACGAGACCGTGCTGCGCGACACGCCCGCACGCCGGGCGATCTCACCGATGTTCATCCGGCTCCTGTCGAATCGATTCTAGGCAGGGTACCCCACAGCGGTCGCCGCCGATTCCACGCGCAGACCGTCGACCGGCGACCAGGAGACGGGCACCGGCCCGGCGAGCTCGCCGACGAACGCGCCGTCGACCTCGTCGAGGAAGCCGACGAGCTGCCAGCGGCCGTCGGCGTCGGCGACCAGCCGCGGCGCGTAGAGGCCCGGTCGGTCGACCGGCCGCGCGGCGGCGAGGTCCCATGGCCCGCGGACCGTCGGCGCCGGCACGACCCAGATGCGACTCGTGCCGTGCCGCGGCTGTGCCGCGTTGGTGCAGAACAGCAGCAGCGGTTGGCCGTCGACGACCTCGACCTGCGGCACCTCGAGGTGGCCGAAACCCCCGGGCACGGTCAGCGGCGGCCGGACCGTCCAGGTGAGCAGGTCCGGCGAGGTGGCGTGCCCGATCACGCCGCGACCGTCGGCCGGGCCGTGGTTGGCCCGGGCCGTGATCAGCATGTGCCAGCCGTCGCCGTCCGGGTCCGGGTAGACCCACGGGTCGCGCCACGCCTGCTCGTACCAGGCCTGCCGGTCGAGCAGCTCGTACCAGGCGGGGTGGGCCTCGACGAGGGGCGTGTCGCCGTGCCGGCGCCAGGTGGTCAGGTCCTCCGACGTGGCCAGGCCGATCCGTTGCACCAGGCCGTCCTCGGCCCGGCTGACCCCGGTGTAGAACAGGTGCCAGCGACCGTCCGGGCCGCGGACGGTGCTGCCGGTCCAGGTGGCGAGGTCGTCCCAGGCGGGCGCGTCCGCGGGCACCAGCGCGTCGGCGACCAGCTGCCACGACCGCAGGTCGTCCGAGACGGCGTGGCCGATGGCGGCGCGGCGGTGGCGGCGGTGCGGGTCGAGCAGGGCCCGGGAGGCGCGCAGGAAGAAGACATGCCACCGCCCGGCGTCGTCCCGGGCGTACCAGCTGTCCCACACCCAGTGGTCCGGCAATCTGAGCATGGCGCGGAACGTACCAGATAAATCGGTTTAGCGAGTCAGCCGGTGGCCGGCTCGGCGATCGACCGGCGGCGGCGCAACGGCATCGGCACCATGGTGCGGCCCCGCGGCTGGCCGTCGAGGAGCAGCTCGACGGCGCGCCGGCCCATCTGCTCGTGCGGGAGCGCGGCGGTGGTCAGGCCGGGTCGCAGCCACGCCGCGATCGGGTCGTCGTCGAACGAGACGACGGAGACGTCCGCCGGCACGGACAGGCCGGCCTCGCCGAGCGCCTGGTAGGCGCCGAACGCGAGCCGGTCGTTCATGCAGATCACCGCCGTGGGCCGGGTCGGCCGGCGCAGCAGCGAACCCATCGCGCGGTAGCCGTGCTCGGGAAGCCATTCGGAGCAGTACGCCTCGGCGAAGATGCCGGCGCCGGCCGCGGCCAGGGTCGCTTCGATGCCGTCGATCCGCGCCCGGGCCGCGAGCGACACCTCCGGCTCGCCCTCCTTGAGCCGGTTCCGGCCGATCAGCGCGATCCGGTCCCGGTGCCCCTTGTCGAGCAGGGCGGCGGTCACCCCGCGCCCGGCGCGCTCGTCGTCCGGCAGGACGCAGGCGACCGAGTCGTCCGCGCTCACGGCGTTGAGCAGGACGGCCGGCCCGGAGCCGATGCCCGACGGCACGTCGAGCCGGCGGGTGGCCATCGCGGCGTAGACCACGCCGTCGACCTGGCGGTCCAGCATCGCGTCGATGGCCTGCTTCTCGAACGCCGCGTCTCCCTGCGTCTCGGTGATGAGCAGGACGTGGTCGCGCTCGCGGGCCGCGTCGATCGCGCCGCGGATCAGGCCGCCGGCGAACCGGGTGCTGGCGACGATGTCGGAGACGAACGCGATCGTCGAGGTCTTCTGCGTACGCAGGCTCCGGGCGGCCACGTTCGGCCGGTAACCGAGCTCCTCGGCCGCGGCGAACACCCGCTGGTGCGCCTCCGGCGAGAGCCGCGTCCCCTCCCGACCGTTGAGCACCATCGACGCGGCCGCCTTCGACAGCCCCGCGAGGCGCGCGACGTCGGCCAGGGTCGCCCTGTTGCGGACCATCGATCCTCCGAATCCGTGGCGTGCGGCGCTCGCACGACCCACCACATCATGATGCGGCCAGCCGGCCGGCGGGTCCCAGCCCGGGGCCGCGACTCGTTCTTGACAGCCTTCATGATCACGAGCATGCTCTGCTAAATCAGTTCAGCGAACAAGTTCCGGGCCTCGACCCCAAGGAGCCCTTACGATGTCCGTACACCTGCGAAGCCCGCGCCTGCTGGCCATCGCGGCCGTGGCGACGGCGTCCCTCGTCGCCGCCGGTTGCAGCGCCCCGGGCGCCGAGCAGCCCTCGGCCGAGCAGACCGGCGCTGCCGTCAGCACCGAGCTCGGCACCGAGCCCATCACGTTGGAGATGTACGCCGAGACCGGTTTTCCGTTGGCCAAGGCGCTCGCCGACGAGTTCACCAAGCAGCACCCGAACGTGACCTTCAACGTCCGCGAGGACCAGTTCACGGTGATCGTCGAGAACGCGCCCCGGGTGCTCGCCTCCGACAACGCCCCCGACATCATCCGCCTCCCGACGATGGTCGACCTCGTCAAGGACGGCCTGCTGAAGAACCTCGACCCCTACTTCCAGGCGTACGGCTGGGACAAGTTCCCGGCCTCCCAGCTCGTCCAGCTGCGGATCGCCGACGGCGGTGCGCCGCGCGGCACCGGCTCGCTCTACGGGATGGGCCTCGGCTACAGCGTCACCGGCGTCTTCTACAACAAGAAGCTCGCCACCCAGGTCGGCATGACGCAGCCACCCGCGACGGTCGCCGAGTTCGAGCAGCTGCTGGCGAAGGCCAAGGCCGCGGGCGTCCAGCCCATCATGCAGTTCAACAAGAACACCGCCGGCATCAACTTCCCGCACCAGGCGCTGCAGAACCAGTTCGGCGATCCGGCCCAGGTCGCCGACTGGATCTTCCAGAAGCCCGGCGCCACCTTCGACACGCCGGCGGCGCTCAAGGCCACCCAGACCATCCAGCAGTGGGCCCAAGCCGGCTACTTCCCCAAGGACGCCAACGCCATCGACTACACCGCGATGGTCGGCGAGTTCCAGAAGGGCAACGGCCTGTTCATGTTCAACGGCGACTGGGAGTCCGCGAACCTCGACAAGGGCATGCCCGGCAACGTCGGCTTCTTCCTCTTCCCGGGCGAGACCGCCGACGCCAAGCACGTCGCGATGTCGGCGCCGAACACGTTCGGGGTCGGCGCCAAGGCCAAGCACGCCGACGCGGCCGCGTTCTTCCTCAATTGGGTGCACACCAACGCCAAGGCCCGCGAGATCTCGGTGACCGTGGGCGGATCGAGCCCGGGTGGGCCCGCCGACCTCCCGGTGCCGCCGGCGGCCGAGGGCACCGTGCTCGCGGAGACGCTGCGGGCGTCGGCGCAACTGGGCGCCGACAACGGCGCCGTGGACTTCACCGCCAACGCGACCGGCGCCATCTTCGCCGCCGCGATCACACCCGAGATGCAGAAGCTCGTCGCCGGCCAGCAGACCCCGGAGGGCTACGTCAAGGCGGTGCAGGCGGAGTACGAGAAGGAACTGTCTCGATGACGCCTGCCCTCGGCAGCGCACCACCCCGCGGCACCGTGCGGGCCCGCCGGAATCGGCGGGCCCGCACGGCCCGCTGGAGCGGTTGGCTGTTCGTCCTGCCGGCGCTGCTGGTCTACGGTTTCTTCGTGCTGCGCCCGCTGGCGCTGACGGTCCAGTACTCGCTCTACCACTGGAACGGCATCGGCGTCGCGCGCTGGGCCGGCCTCGACAACTACGTCACCGTCTTCACCGACCGCGACCTGCTGAAGATCATCGGAAACGCGTTCGTGCTGATCCTGTTCTTCAGCTTCATCCCCGTCGGCCTCGGTCTGCTGGTGGCGAGCCTCGTCCGCCGGGTCACCACCGGCACTTTCGGCACGGTCGTGCGGACCGTGCTGTTCCTCCCGCAGGTCATCCCGCTGGTCGCCGCCGGCATCGCGTGGAGCTGGGTGCTGTCGACGACCGGCCTCGTCAACCAGTCCCTCGATGCCGTCGGCGCGGGCGGCCTGGCCCGGGCCTGGCTGGGCGAGTTCGACACCGCCCTGCCGGCGGTCGGCGTGATCGGCGCCTGGGTGCTGCTCGGCCTGTGCACGATCCTGCTCGTCACCGGCATGAACAAGATCGACCCCGCGTTGTACGAGGCCGCCCGCCTCGACGGCGCCGGACCGGTCCGCGAGTTCTTCGCGGTCACCCTGCCGAGCCTGCGCCAGGAGATCGGCGTCTGCCTCACGGTCACGGTGATCGCCGCCCTGGCCAGCTTCGACATCGTCTACATCGCCACCGGCGGCGGTCCGGGCCGGCAGACCACCGTGCCGGGCCTCGAGATCTACCGCCTGGCCTTCGCGCACCGGCAGGTCGGCCTCGCCTCGGCCCTCGCCGTCGTGCTCATGCTGCTCGTCCTGGTCTGCGTCCTGCCGATCCAGCGGCTGGCCCGGGAGGACAGGTCATGAAGGTAGGCCGCGCCGAACGCCTGACGGGCCAGCTGTTCCTCGTCGCGCTCGTCGTCGTCACGCTGCTGCCGTTCCTGAGCATGCTGTCGGCGGCGCTGCAGCCCCGCGGCACCGTGCCGACCGGCCTCGAATGGCCGTCGGATCCGCGGTGGGGCAACTTCGCCGAGGCCTTCACCGTGGCCAACATGGGCGCCCTGCTGCGATCCAGCCTGCTGATCGTCGCGGGCGTCGTGCCGGTCGCCGTGCTGATCGCCACCATGGCCGGCTACGGCCTCGGCCAGTTGCGCATCCCGGGCGCCCGGATCGTCTTCGCGCTGTTCCTGCTCGGGCTGACGCTGCCGTTCGAGGCCGTGATCACGCCGCTGTACTACCAGATCCAGGAGTTGGGCCTGCTCAACACCCGGTGGGCGCTCATCCTGCCGCTCGTCGGGCTCTACATGCCGTTCGGCGTGTTCTGGATGCGCGCGCACTTCGTCGGCGTGCCCGCCGAGCTCTCCGACGCCGCCCGCGTCGACGGCAGCAACACCTGGCAACTGTTCTGGCGCGTGCAGGTGCCGCTGGCCCGGCCCGCCATCGCGTCCCTGACGATCCTGCTGTTCCTCTGGACCTGGAACCAGTTCCTGCTGGCCATCGTGCTGGTCGACGACCCGGCCAAGCGCACCATGGCCGGCGCCCTGGGCGCGTTCCAGGGCCAGTGGGGCACCGACCTGGTGCTGCTCTGCGCCGGGTCGCTGCTGATCCTGACGCCTACGCTGATCGTCTTCCTGATCTTCCAGCGCCAGTTCATCAAGGCCCTGCTGCAGGGTTCCGTGAAGGGATGAGCGTGACCCCACAGCCGGTGCGCGGCGACGTCGACGAGCGGTTCGGGCCGCTCGCCGAGGTCTTCGCGGACAACTTCACGTCCCGCCAGGAGGTCGGCGCCGCGCTGGCCGTCTACGTCGGCGGCCACAAGGTGGTCGACCTCAGCGGCGGGGTGGCCGAGCCCGGGTCCGCCCGGCCGTTCACCGCCGAAACCCCGGCGGTGGTCTTCTCCTGCACCAAGGGCGTCCTGGCGGTCTGCGCCTATCTCCTGGTCGAGGCGGGCACCCTGGACCTCGACGCGCCGGTGGTGCGCTACTGGCCCGAGTTCGGCCGGCACGGCAAGCAGGACACCACGGTCCGGTGGCTGCTCGCCCACCGGGCCGGCCTGCCCGCCCTCGACGAGCCGATGCGGCGCGCCGACGTGCTGGCATGGCGGCCGGTGATCGCGGCGATCGAGGCGCAGCGCCCACTGTGGACGCCCGGAACGGCGCACAGCTACCACGCGATGACCTATGGCTGGCTGGTCGGCGAGGTGATCCGGCGGATCACCGGCCTGCTGCCGGGCGCGTTCTTCGCGCAGCGGGTGGCCGGCCCGCTCGGCCTGCGGACCTGGATCGGGCTGCCGGCGAGCCAGCGGTCGACCGTCGCGTGGACCCTGGCGCCGCCGCCCGACCCGGACCTGGCCCTGGACCCGGTGGCCGAACGCGGGCTCACGATGGGCGGCGCGTTCGCGTTCCCGGCCGACGCGGACGGGGTGGTGAGCTTCAACGACCCGGCGATCCAGGCCGCCGGCGTGCCGGGCGCGGGCGGAATGAGCACGGCAGACGGCCTGGCCCGGCTCTACGCCGCCTGTGTGTCCGACGTGGACGGCCAGCGCCTGCTGGGCCGGGCCTCGATCGACGACGCCGTAACGGTCCGCTCGGCGGGGCGGCAGGTCTACGGCGGCGCCGACACGGGACACCGCTGGGGCACCGGCTTCATGCTGGACTCCCGACCGGCCCGCCCGATGCTCGGCCCGCGCAGCTTCGGGCACGACGGCGCCGGCGGTCTGCTGGCCTTCGGCGACGACGAGCACGAGGTGGGTTTCGCGTACGTGGTCAACCAGATGGGCCCGAGCACCGACGACCGCGCCATCCGGCTCACGGCCGCGTTGCGGTCCTGCCTCGGGGCCTGAGGCGTCAGCGCTGCAGGCGCACCGGGTCGGGTCCGCTGCGGCGGACCAGCCAGGCGTCGGTGATGTGGGTGAACATCGCATCGGCGGCGCCGGCCGGGTCGTGGGCGGCGATCCGCTCGTAGATCCGCCGGTGGCCCTGGTTGGACGCGACGCACAGGGCGCGCTCGGTGCGGCCGAGGTAGGCCGCGGTCCGGATCACCTGGCTCTGCAGTGACCGCACGACCGCGCGGGCGATGCGGTTGCCCGACGCCTGCATGATCGTGTCGTGGAACGCCCGGTCGTGTTCCTCGTAGGTCCGGTGGTCGCCGACGAGCTCGTCCATGCGGTCGACCTGGGCCCGCAGCCGCTCCACAGTCTCGGGGTCGGCCTGGCGGGCGGCGAGGTTGGCCATGTCGGACTCGAGCACGCGCCGGGTGACCACCACGTCGTCGAGGATGGCCAGGGTGTCGTCCTCCTCGATCGTGGCGCCGAGCACGAGTTCGTCCAGCATGTCCCACTCGGCGGGGGCGGTCACGATGGTGCCGGTGCCCTGCCGGACCTGGACCAGCCCTTTCTCCTGAAGGATCTTGACCGCCTCACGGACGACGGTGCGGCTCACGGCGAACGTCTCGCACAGGGCGGGCTCCGGCGGCAGCGGCGTGCCCGGCTGGTGAACCCCCCGGACGATGCGTTGCACCAGCTCAGCGGTGATCGCCTTGGCGAGGTTGGTGGATCGGCGCGCCCACGCCGGCGGCGCCGCCGCTTCCACGCTCAGTTGCCGTGCTGCCGTCATCTGATTCCTCCGGCCCGGGGGAGGCTCTTGTGGCCCGATCCGCAGAGTATACGGCACTGTGTTGACGTCTAACGTCATACGAGTTACGTTCTGCGCACTCTGAGCCCGATGGCCCTCCCCCGCACCTTCTGGAGAGTGAGCAGCGATGAAGCAGCGAGCACTGTGGTCGGCGGTCCTGATAGCGGTTTTGGCAACAGCCGGGTGCGGCAGCGCGTCCGGAACCAAGGAAGCGGAGAAGAACGAGGCCAGCGGCAAGCTGGTCGTCTGGGACTGGAAGTCCGGCGACGCCACCGCCGCCTCCTATGTGGAGAAGGCGAAGGCCGACTTCGCCAAGAAACACCCGAACGTCACCGTGGAGTTCGTCGCCCAGCCGTTCGACCAGTACTACACGCTGCTGGGGGCGGCGATCCAGTCCGGCAAGGGCCCGGACGTGATGCTGTTCAACGGCGGTGGGCAGATCCGCGACCGGGTGGACTCGCTCGTGCCACTCGACGAGTACCTCACGCCGGACAAGCAGCGCCTGGCCGGTTGGGACGCGTTCGGCAAGGAAGGCAAGACCTACGCGGCGCCGGTGACCCTGCAGGGGCACCCGATCTACTACAACAAGGCGCTCTACAAGAAGGCCGGGCTCGACCCCGAGACCCCGGCCACGACCTGGGCCGACCTGCTCACCGACTGCGCCGCCATCGCCAAGGCCGGCGCCAAGTGCTTCGCGCAGGGCAACAAGGAGGGCATCGGCATCCAGTTCTTCATGTCCGGCCTCGGCTCCGGGATCCTGACCCCGCAGGAGTACGACGACTGGATCGCCGGCAAGCGCAACTGGCAGGCGCCCAACGTCAAGCGGCTCTTCCAGCTGTGGAAGGAGGTCAACGACGCCGGTCTCAACAGCGAGGGCGCCAACTCGACCGCCATGTTCAACGACGCCTTCGCGGTGTTCGAGGCGGGCAAGGCGGCCCACATGATCGGCCTCATGTCCGACATCGGGCACTGGAAGGACTTCAACGAGTTCCTCGAGCCGGCCAACGTCGGCGTCATGACCGCACCCGTCGTGACCCAGGGCGCCACCCCGAGCCTCCCCTACGACGGCGGCATCGGCTACGCGGTCGCCAAGTGGACCAAGGACCCCAAGGTCGCCGCCGACCTCGTCCGCTCGCTGACGTCCACTGACGCGCTCGCCGCGTTCTACGCCGACGCGGGCGCGATCGCCTCGGACACCACCATCGACGTGTCCACGGCCGGCCCGGCGGTGGCCACGATCGTCGCCGACCTCAAGTCCGGCAAGCCGGCGCTGCACGTCGCCCTCTCGTCGAAGACCATCGAGCTGATGGGCCGCCTCTCGCAGCAGCTGCTCAGCGGGTCCGTGACGGTGGACGAGGCGCTCAAGCAGCTGGCCGCCTCGGACAAGCCGGCCTGACCGTGGCCAACCGCACCTCGCACCCGTCGCTCCGCCCGGCTCCGGCCGGGCGGGCCGACGGCCCGTCGACGCCGTCGCCGACGCGGTCCGCCCCGCGCCGCCGGGCCCGGGGCGGCCTGCGTGGCGAGCGGCTCGCGCCGTACGTGCTCGTGGCACCGGCGATCCTGATCATCGTCGGGCTCCGGCTGTGGCCGCTGACCCTCGGTGTGAACTTCTCGTTCACCGGCGACGGCGAGCTCGACGGCGCCCCGGTCGGCTTCGACAATTACGCGGACCTGTTCCGCGACCCGTTGTTCCAGACCGCGCTGCGCAACGTCGGCCTGCTCGTCCTGCTGCTGCCGATCGCAGTCGCCATCCCGGGACTGCTGGCGACGTTCATCTACCTGCGCGTGCCCGGCCACCGGTTCTTCCGCAGCGTCTACTTCTTCCCGGCCGTGCTGTCCCCCGTCATCGTCGGGGCGATCTTCAACCTCCTGCTCGCCTTCGACGGGCCGGTCAACGCCGTCCTCGGGCGGGTGGGGCTGGGGCCGGTCGACTGGCTCGGCGATCCGGACGTGGCGATGTTCGCCGTGGTCGGCGTGCACATCTGGGCGACGTTCGGCATGGCCCTGGTCGTGTTCCTGGCCGGGTTCGCCACATTGGACGGTGCGCTGCTGGACGCCGCGCGGGTCGACGGCGCGTCGCTCGCCCAGGTCATCTGGCACGTGATCATCCCGGGCCTGTCGCGCACCATCCAGTTCGTCTTCGTCACCACGATGATCGGGATGCTGACGTCGATGTTCGGCCTGCTCTACGTGATGACCAGCGGCGGGCCGGAGGGGTCCACCTACCTGCCCGAGTACTACATCTGGATCCAGCAGGGGCAGATGAACCGTCCGGCGCTCGCCTCCGCAGCCTCGACGGTGCTCTTCGTGATCATGCTCGTCGTCGGGCTGCTGCAGCTCAGCCTGCTGCGCCGTGCCGTGAAGGAGTCCTGATGCCGCACGCCCGGGTGACCCGCTGGCTGCTCGCCCTGCCGATGGGGCTGCTCGCCCTGGCCACGATCTATCCCCTGCTGTTCACCGGCAACGTGGCGATGAAGACCCGACGGGAGTACGTCCTGGACCGGTTCTCGCTCGCCGAGGCCGTTCGCTGGGACAACGTGACCACCGCGTGGACCAGCGTCGGCATGGGACGCTACTTCCTCAACTCGGTGATCGTCGTGGCCGCCGCGGTGGTCGTGCTCCTGCTGCTCGGCTCGATGGCCGGCTTCGCCCTGAGCCAGATCAGGTTCCGCGGCTCGTCGGTGTTGTTCCTGGGCTGCCTGGCGGCGCTGTTCATCCCCTTCCAGGTGATCATGGTGCCGCTGGCCCGGGTCATGGCCGACACGGGGCTCATCGACACGTACCCAGGGCTGGTGCTCGCCTATGTTGCCCAGTTCCTGCCGTTCACGGTCTTTCTGATGACCAGCTACTACCGCACGGTGGCGCCCGAGATCATCGACGCGGCCCGGATCGACGGCAACAGCCTCTACGGCGTCTACCGGCGGATCATGCTGCCCATCGGCGCGCCCGCGCTGCTCTCCGTGGGCATCCTCAACGCTCTCTTCTGCTGGAACGACGTGCTCATCGCGCTGCTGATGATGCCGTCGGCCGACCACCGCACGCTGATGGTCGGCGTGACCGCGCTGCGCGGCCAGTACTCGGCCAACATCCCGACGTTCGCGGCCGGCGTGCTGATCGCCGCGGCGCCCGTCCTCCTGCTCTACCTGTTCCTCCAGCGCCAGATCGCCGACGGGGTCACCGCCGGCGCCACGAAAGGCTGACATGCGCATCACCGGATTTCGCACGCTGACGACGGTCCACGAGTGGGGCCGCGCCGTCGGCGACGCCAACGGCGTCTTCGCCGACGGTGGTGTCCCGGTGCCGATCATCATGGTCGACACCGATGAGGGCATCACCGGCATCGGGCTGGGGCCGCACGCCCACGTCAACGCCGTCTTCCCGGCCATCGAGGGCCAGGACCCGCGCGGCGTCGCGGCGTTGTACGACCGCATGCTCCGGCAGACGTTCAAGGCCGGTCACGCCGGCGGGGTCTTCGGAACCATCGGCGCCCTCGACACGGCCCTGTGGGACATCAAGGCACAGGCGGCCGGCGAACCGCTGTGGCGCATGCTCGGCGGCCGGGACCGCACCGTCCCGGCGTACGCGTCGGGCCTCGACATCAGCCTGACCGACGACGAGCTTGCGTCCGTCTACAAGGGATACGCCGAGCGCGGGCTGCGGGCGGCCAAGCTCAAGGGCGGTCTGGACGTCGACGACGACCTGCGCCGGCTGCTGCTGGTCCGGGACGTGCTGGCCGCGGCCCACGGCGCCGGACGGCCGGCCCTGATGCTCGACGCCAACGAGTGCTGGACCCGCAAGCAGGCCGTGCGCCACGTCCGCGAGATCGAGCGCGGCCTGGACCTCACCTGGGTCGAGGAGCCGGTGCGACGGTGGGACGCCGAAGGGCTCGCCGCGGTCAGCCGGGGCGTCCAGGCGTCGGTGGCCACGGGCGAGAACCTCACAGGGCTCGAACAGTTCCGCCCGCTCGTCGCCGCCGGGGCGGTCGACGTCGTCCAGACCGCCGCGGTCTGGGGCATCACCCACTTCCTGCGGGTCGCCGCGCTGGCCCACGCGTACGACCTGCCGGTCAGCCCCATCGGCACGACGCCGATCGGGCTGCTGCACGCGGCCACGGCGGTGCCCAACCACATCTCCAGCGAGCTGCAGGACCTGGCGCCACCGGTGGGGGTTTCGGTCGACGTCTCCGTCGAGGACGGCGCCTTCGTGCTCGGCGACTCCCCCGGGCTCGGGCTGGCGATCGACGAGGCCGCCGTCGCGGCCTCGGCCCGCTACGTCGACGGCAACAACCCCGCCACGCCCAACGTGCGGCCGGCGGCGGCCGGTCGCCGGCTTCTGGCGGCGACGCACGCGCCGGCCACGGCCGCCTCCTCCCGCAACGAGGTGGTCCGGTGAAGGCGGTGGTCTACCGTGGCGCGCGGCGGTTCGTGGTCGAGGAGCGGCCGGTGGACGCGCCCGGGCCGGGCGAGGTGCGCATCGCCGTCGCGTACACCGGGATCTGTGGCACGGATCTGCACATCTTCCACGGCGACATGGACGCCCGGGTCGGCGACGCCGCGGTCATCGGGCACGAGATGTCGGGGCGGATCGCCGAGGTCGGCGAGGGCGTCAGCGCCCATCGCGTCGGGCAGCCGGTCACTGTCATGCCGACCCGAGTCTGCCGGCGGTGCGTCGCCTGCCGGCGCGGGCAGTCGCACGTCTGCCACGCCATGAACTTCCTCGGCATCGACTCGCCGGGCGCCATGCAGGCGTCGTGGACAATTCCGGCGGACCTGGTGTTACCGCTCCCGCACGACCTGCCGCTCGACCGGGCGGCGCTCGTCGAGCCGGTCGCGGTCGCGGTGCACGACGTCCGGCGGGCCAGCGTCGGCGCGGGCGAGCACGTCGTCGTGGTCGGCGGCGGACCGGTGGGCGTGCTGATCGCCACCGTGGCACAGGGTCGCGGCGCCCGGGTTCTCCTGGTGGAGCCGGACCCCTTCCGGCGGTCGGTCGCCGCCGGGGTGGGCATCGATGCCGTCGACCCCGGCGCCACCGATGTCGTCGCGCTGGTCGACGAGCGCACCGCGGGCGCCGGCGCGGACGTGGCGTTCGAGGTGTCGGGCTCGGCCGGCGGGGTGGGCACGGCGGTCGCCGTGCTGACCACCCGGGGCCGGCTCGTCCTGGTGGCCATCCATCCCCAACCGCGGCCCGTCGACCTGCACCGGTTCTTCTGGCGGGAGCTGGACCTGCTGGGCGCCCGGCTCTACCAGCGTGAGGACATGGCCGAGGCCGTCCGGCTCGTGGCCTCGGGCGCGGTTCCCGTGCAGCGGTTGATCTCACGGGTGGAGCCGGTGGCGGCCGTCGACGCCGCGTTCGCGGCCCTCGAGCAGGGCGGGGGCGTCATGAAGGTCCTGCTCGACTGGCGGGAGGCCGGCCGGTGACCGGACTGTTCGACCTGTCCGGGCGGACCGCGGTGGTGACCGGCGCCCGGCGCGGCATCGGCCTGGCCATGGCCACCGCACTGGCCGAGGCTGGCGCTGACATCGTCGGCGTGTCCGCGCGGCTGGAGGCGACCGGGAGCGAGGTGGAACGGCGCGTGCGCGCGGCCGGACGCCGGTTCACCGCCCTGCGGGCCGACCTGGCCGACCGCGGCGACGTGCACCGGCTGGCCCGGGAGGTCGCGGCGCTCGGGCCGATCGACATCCTGGTCAACAACGGCGGCACCATCGCCCGCGCGCCGGCGGCCAGCCACGGCGACGACCTCTGGGACCACGTGCTGGAGGTGAATCTCAGCAGCCAGTTCGTGCTCAGCCGGGAGATCGGCCGCCGGATGCTCGACCGGGGCCACGGAAAGATCATTTTCACCGCCTCCCTGCTGAGCTTCCAGGGCGGCATCACCGTCCCGGCGTACACGGCCTCGAAGTCGGGTCTGGCCGGGCTCACCAAGGCGCTGGCCAACGAGTGGGCCGCGCACGGCGTCAACGTCAACGCGATCGCGCCGGGCTACGTCGCGACCGACAACACCCAGGCGCTGCGCGACGACCCGGCCCGCGGCCAGGCGATCGTGGCGCGGATCCCAGCGGGCCGCTGGGGTCGACCCGACGACCTGGCCGGCGCCACGGTCTTCCTGGCGGCGCCGGCGTCCGACTACGTCAACGGCATCGTCCTCCCCGTCGACGGCGGCTGGCTGGGCCGCTGATGGGAGGACACACGCTCTTCGGCTACTACGAGTGCATCGGAGAGGACCACGCCGCCGACCAGGCCCGCATCGCCGGGGGTGCGGCTCGCGGGTGATCCCCGCGGAGGCCGGCACCGCCTTCCCGTCCCAGAACGCACCAGGAGGTCCCATGTTCGGATCCCCACGCGCCGCCGTCCGCCGGCTGGCGTCCGCGGCGGCGGCCACCGGTCTCACCGCCGCGTCCCTCGTCCTCCTCGGCCCGGCCGCCCCCGCCCTGGCCGCCACCACGACCCTCTACGCCGCGCCGTCCGGCGGTGACACCGCCTGCACAGCCGCCCAACCGTGCTCGCTGTCCGCCGCCCAGACCAGGGTGCGCTCCCTGGCCGGCGCGATGACCGGCGACATCGTCGTGCAGCTCGCCGGCGGGACCTACCGGCTCACCACGCCGCTGCGGTTCACCGCCGCCGACTCCGGCACCAACGGTTGGACGGTCACCTGGCAGGCAGCGCCGTCCGCCCAGCCCGTGATCAGCGGCGCGCGCGCCGTCACCGGATGGTCGCTTGTGGACTCCGGTAGGAACATCTGGCGCGCCAACGTCGGCGCCGGCATCGACAGCCGCCAGCTCTATGTCAACGGCGCGCTCGCCGCCCGGGCCCGCACCCAGGTCAACCGGGCCGACTTCACCGCGTCCAGCACCGGGCTCAGCTTCACCAACCCGGCCCTCGGTTATCTCAACAACCTGGCCAACAAGAGCCGGGTGCAGATGGAGAGCGTCAACTCCTTCACGGACCGCTACGTGTCGGTGCAGAACATCAGCGGCAACATGATCACGATGCAGCAACCGGGCTGGAGCAACAACAACTTCGGGTACGACACCTTCACCAGCCCGCACCGCGCCGGGCCGCTCTACCTCAGCAACGCCTACGAGTTCCTCGACGCGCCGGGCGAGTGGCACCTCGATCCAGGGACCGGGGCGCTGTCGTACATCCCGCTCAGCGGTCAGAACATGAGCAGTGTCCCGGTGGAGCTGCCGACCCTGGCGTCGCTGGTGAACATCGGCGGCACCTACGCCGCGCCCGCCCACCACATCGCCATGCGCGGCATCACCTTCACCGGCACGAGCTGGCTCGGCGCGAGCAGCAACCAGGGCTACGTCGACCAGCAGACCGGCGCGTACATCGCCGGCAACTGGAGCTGGCCCAGCTTCAGCTCGTGCCACAACGGCTGCCCGCAGTTCGAGGCCACCCGGCCCAACTGGCAGCAGATGCCGGCCGCCGTCCAGGTCTCGGCGGCAAACACCATCACGTTCAGCGACTCCAGGTTCCTCAACCTCGGGCAGACCGCGATCGGCATCGGCAACGACGCCAACGGGCACACGAGCGGCGTGGGCCTGGGCGCCAGCAACATCACCGTCACCCGGTCGGAGATCGCCCGCAGCGCCGCCGGCGGCATCGTGGTCGGCGGCGTCCGCGCCGACGCGCACCACCCGAGCGACCAGCGGATGGTCAACCGGGACATCACGATCAGCGACAACCGCCTGCACGACCTGGGCATCGAGTACCGCGGCATCGTCTCGGTGCTCACGACGTACGTCAACACGGCCACGATCTCGCACAACGAGGTCTACAACATGCCGTACACCGGGATGTCCATCGGCTACGGCTGGGGCTCCAACGACGCGGGCGGCAGCAACCACTACGCCGACCGGGGTCTCTACAACTACCAGCCGCGCTACACGACCGCGACGACGGCAGCCAACAACCGGTTGGTCGGCAACTACGTGCACGACGTGATGCAGCAGATGAACGACGGCGGCTGCATCTACACACTGTCGGCCAATCCCGGCGGGCTGATCAGCGACAACTACTGCCTGCGGACCAACGGCTACTTCGGTATCTACTTCGACGAGGGCTCGCGCTACTACACGGCCCGCACCAACGTGTTCTCCTCGACCGGCACGTGGGCGACGGCCAACTACTGGTTCGCGGAGAACATGGGCAACTTCACGGTCACCAACAACTGGTCGACCAACGGCAGCACGAACGTGACCAACGGCGACCGCGGCAACGTGGTGTCCGGCAACGTCACCGTGACCAACGGCAACTGGCCTTCGGGCGCCCAGGCGGTCATGGCCGCCGCGGGCCCGCAGGGCGGCGGCTCGACCAACCCGCAGAGCGTGACGATCGTCGGCGGCGCCTCGCAGCGGTGCGTCGACATCCCCAACGCCAGCACGACCAACGGCACCCAGGCGCAGCTCTGGGACTGCAACGGCGGCCCGAACCAGCGGTGGACCCACACGTCGGGCAGGCAGCTGACGGTGTACGGCAACAAGTGCCTGGACGCCAGCGGCAACGGCACCACCAACGGCACCGCGGCCATCATCTGGGACTGCAACGGTCAGACCAACCAGCAGTGGAACGTCAACAGCAACGGCACCATCACCAGCGCGCTGTCCGGGCTGTGCCTCGACGCGAGCGGCAACGGCACGGCCAACGGCACGAAGCTCCACCTCTGGTCGTGCCACGGTGGCACGAACCAGCAGTGGAGCCTGCGCGGCTGAGCGACGCTCCGGCCGGCCCGCGCCCCTCGACCGGGTCGCGGGCCGGTCAGCGCCAGTAGCACGCAAGATCGTCGATCCAGTGGATGGTCAGCGGCCCACCTGGCGGCCAGAATCCGTGCATGGATTCCTGGCTGACCACCGTGGGGCTCCCGATCGCTCTGGCGATCGTCATGCTCGGCCTCGGGCTCGGGCTGTCGGTCGCCGACTTCCGGCGCGTCGCCGCGTACCCCTTGCTCATGCTCATCGCCCTCGTCTGCCAGGTCGTCGTCCTGCCCGCGGTCTGCTTCGGGCTCGTCCTCGCCTTCGGCCTGGAGCCTGAGTTGGCAGTCGGGATGATGCTGCTCGCCGCGTCACCCGGCGGCACGACCGCGAACCTCTACAGCCACCTCTTCGGCGGCCACGTCGCGGTCAACGTGACCCTCACGGCCGTCAACTCGGTCCTGGCGGTCGTGACCCTGCCGGTGGTCGTCAACCTGTCGACCGACTACTTCCGACCCGACAGCCAGGCGGTCGGGCTCCAGTTCGACAAGGTCCTGCAGGTCTTCGCCATCGTCCTCGTCCCGGTCTCGCTCGGCATGGTGATCCGGTCACGCTTCCCCGCCTTCGCCGACCGCCTCGCCAAGCCCGTCAAGATCCTCTCGGCGGTCCTGCTGGTCGCGGTCATCGCCGGCGCCATCCTCAACGAGCGCGCCAACCTCGCGGACTACTTCGTCGCCGTCGGCGCCATCGTCCTGATTTTCAACCTCATCAGCCTCGCCATCGGGTACGGCGCACCGCGGCTGGCCGGCATGGGCAAGCCCGAGTCGATCGCCGCCGGCATGGAGATCGGCATCCACAACAGCACGCTGGCCATCGCCATCGCGGTCAGCCCCGCACTGCTCGACAACACCCGGATCGCGATCCCGGCCGCCGTCTACGGCATCGTCATGTTCTTCACCGCGGCGGCCTTCGGTTACGTGGTAAGCCGCCGCCAGGAGCCAGCCGACGCCACGCCGGCGGAACGGGCGGACCGCGCACGCGCCGAAGGAGCAGGTCAGTAACCCCCACCGGCCCCGAGGAACCACGACAGGAGTTGCCTGAACTCGTGCGGTTGCTCGATCGCCGGTACGTGTCCACATCGGCCGAGCACGTGCAGACGGACATCGGCCAGGTGTTCGAGCAGCGGCAGGGCCGCCGTCCCGAGCGGGGTGACCGGGTCGTCGGCCCCGTGGACGAGCAGCACGGGCGCGCGGATCGCCGCGAGCGTCCGCGCCGGGAGGGTGAGGTCCTCGACCCACCGGGTCCTGGGTGGAGGGAACAACGACGCGTACGCGGCCGCCCCCGCTCGCATCGCGGCCGCACGCGCCTCGACGGCCGCGTCGGTCACCAGCGCCTGGTCGAGGACGAGGCGACTGAGCATGTCCCGTGCCCCCGGCTGGCCGGCGGGGGCGGCCCAGATCGCGTCGAGCGCGGCGGACAGCGGCGCTCCGGGGGCGCCCATCGTCGAGACCGCCACGACCCGGGTGACCCGCTGGGGGTGCGCGGCGGCCAACGCCAGCGCCACGGCGCCGCCCATGGAGTGACCCACGACGGCGTAACTCCCGACGCCCAGCGTGTCCATCAGACCCGCGGCCTGCTCCGTCCACAGCCGGAGCCCACCCCGGCCGGCGCCGGCGGGGACCGGCGTGCCGCCGAAACCCGCCTGGTCCGGAGCCACCACGTGCCAGGACGGGCCGAGCGCCTCGGCCGTCGTCGCCCAGGCACCGGCGCCGGTCGTGCCGGGTCCGGAGCCGTGCAGCATCAGCACGGCGGGCCCGGCGCCGCTGTCGAGGACGTGGACGGGCGAACCGTCCACTGTGACCGTCCGGGCCAGGCCCGGCGGGCTCATGCGGAGTTGACGGACTTCGCGAAGAGCTCCATCATCGCCCGGCCGAACTGCGGCATGTCGGGCCAGCCTCGGCAGGAGACGAGGTTGCCGTCCACGACGTCGGGAGCGTCGATGACCGTCGCACCCGCGTTCTCCATGTCACCGGTGATGGGCGGGAAGCACGCTGTCTTTCGACCCTTCAGCAGCCCGTAGACCGCTGGCACCTGGGCGCCGTGACAGACGAGCGCGATGGGCAGGTTGCGCGCGAAGAAGTGCTCGGTGATGCGCCGGACATCCGCGTCGACGCGGATCCACTCGGGGGCACGCCCGCCGGGGATGATGAGGGCGTCGTAGCGCTCGACGTCGACGTCGGCCCACGGCACGTCGACCGGCAGCTTCCGGCCGTTCTTCTCCACGTATGCGTCGGAGTTGGGGTCGAACTCGTGGATGACCAGTTGCACGTCGCGCATGGTCCGGGACGAGACGTCGACGTCCCAGCCGCCCTCCTGCACGCGGTAGTAGGGGTACATGGTGTCGAGCTCCTCGGCGGCATCGCCGGTCAGGAGCAGTGCTCTGGGCACCTTCTTCTCCTCGCGTCAGGGGCCGGGTGAGGCGGATCCAATCCGATCCGATCAGCATTCCCGCGCCCAGCCCGCCCGTCAACCCTCTGCCGGCACCGCGTCCGCGTGCTCGACCTCGTCGAAGAACCGCCGAAAACGCTCGCCGGACCGCAGGATGTGTCGACGCATCGCGTAGGCGGCGGCGTCCGGGTCGCGCGCGGCGATCGCCGCCACGACCTCCTCGTGCTCGGCCATGGCCAGGTGCGTGACCTGGGTGTCGTGGTGCAGCCGGAACAGGTGCACGTGGCTGTGCAGGCGAGCAAGCACTTCCCGGATGACCTGGTTCTCCGCGCTCAGGGCGACAAGATCGTGAAACGCGGCGTCGCGTAGCCCGAAGGCGCCGTAGGCCATGAGCCCGCTGCCGCCCTCCAGCTCCGCCATCTCCTCCAGCATCCGGCGCAGGCCGGCCACCTGCGCCAAGGAGGCGCGTTCGGCGGATCTGCGCGCCGCCGCCGGCTCGAGCAGCAGGCGGACCTCCACCATGTCCTCGAATCGGGCGCGGGTGATCTGGGGAGGGATGCGGTAGCCGGCGTGCGGCACCCGCACGACCAGGCCTTCGGCCTCCATGCGATTCAGCGCGTCTCGAATCGGCGTCTGCGAGACTCCCAGCTCACGCGCCAGGACGTCGATCGTGACGCGGGAGCCAGGCTCGATCCGCAGCGACATCAGCTGCCCGAGGAGGGTGTCGTAGACCTCGTCGGCCAGCCGGCCGCCAGATCTTCCCGGCGGCAGTCCGCCCGGCACGACCCGGCGGCCCGGCGCGGTCATCGCTTCGTCGTCCATCGTGACCTGAGGTCCTCTCCGGCGTGTTCGCGAACTGTTGACATCAGTCACAACGCTGCGGCATTCTGACGCCCCCAGGGAAATCGTATAGGAAAACTGACGGATGCCCGCCATCCGATACCCGTACGTCGCGGCGCGGTCGGTCGGGCCGCCGGCCCCTAGGTCGGCCCTGCGAACAAGCCCGAACGCCGCCGGCACCTGCTCGGCGAAGCACGTAGCGAGGCTCTAGACGTCCCCACCCAGAAAGCAGGGCAAAGATGCGGTATCCCCAGCGAACAGGACGACTGTCCGCTCCCGGTCGAAAGGCGCGCCTGGCGACGGCGGCCATGCTGCTGGTGGCCACGACCGTGGCGGCGTGCGGCGACAGCGAGAACGGCGGCGGCCAGGCGAGCGCCCCCAAGGCGCCGGCGACCATCCCGGAGCTCACCAAGGACCCGCTCACCCTCAGCTTCATCTGGTTCGAATGGCCGCCCGCCCAGGCGCTGGAGGCCTTCGCGAACGCGGAGTACAAAAAGGACCGTCCAAACGTGACCGTCAAAGTCAACACCGTGCCGAACGCGAACTGGCACGACGCGATGTTCACCCAGTTCGCCGCGCGCAAGACCGACTTCGACATCGCGATCCTGGACTCACAACACATCGGCGAGGCGGTGACGAACGGCAACATCCTCGACATCACCGACTTCGTCAAGAACAACATCGACGTCAACGCCTACAACCCGTACCTCCTGGCTGCCTATGGTCAGTTCCCCCAGGCGGAGACCGGCCAGCGCGACGAGAACGCCAGCCTCTACGGACTTCCGCTGCTCGGCGACACCTGGACGATGATCTACCGCAAGGACCTGATCGGCGACAAGCCACCGCAGACCTGGGACGAGATGATCTCAGTCGCCGCGAAGTGCCAGCAGGACAACCCCGGGGTCAGCGGGCTGGCCTTCCACCAGGCCAACGGCTCCGACGCCGCGGCCGTCACCTACAACACGGTCAACGGCGTCTACGGCGGCAACCTCTGGGACGCCAAGGCGCGCAAGATCGAGGGCGTCCTCAACGACGCCGCGGGCCAGGAGGCGATGGACGTCCTGGTCAACAAGATGAAGCCGTTGACCGCGACGGGCTCCGGCAACTGGTTCATCGACGAGGTGAACGCGGCGGTCGCCCAGGGCAAGGCCTGCATCGCGTTCAACTGGATCGCCGCGAGCGGCGGCCTGCTCGACCCGAAGCAGTCGACGCTCGGCACCACGCGGGAGCAGATCCTCGACAAGCTGGGCTTCGCCACCCTGCCGAGCCAGAAGACGAACCTGGTCCCGCTCGGCGGCATGGGGATGCACGTGTCGGCCTACGCCGCTGAGGCGAACCAGGCGGAGGCCCTCAACTTCATGAAGTGGTTCGAACAGCCTGACATCCAGAAGAAGTGGGCCGCGGCCGGTGGCGTGCCGTCGCGTACGGACGCCCTGGAGTCGCCCGAGTTCCTCAACGCCGGGCCGTTCAACCAGGTGTACGCCGACTCGGTGTCGCGGATGCGGGACATGTGGAACGTGCCCGAGTACGCGCGCCTCGTCGACATCGAGAACACCAATGTGAACGCCGCTCTCAACGGAGCCAAGAGCCCCAAGGAGGCCCTTGACGAGATCGCCAAGCAGCAGCAGAGCGTGCTCGACTCCAGCAGCAAGGGCGGCGGCGGGCTGTGAGTGACCCCGTCACCGCGACCACCGACCACCCGGTGCAGGCGGCGTCCGCGGCGCCGCCCGCACCGGGTCGGTCCGGCCGGTTGAGCGACCGCGGGCTCGCGGTGGCCTTCATCTCCCCCGCGCTGCTGCTGTTGCTCGCCATGTCGGTGTTCCCGTTGCTGTGGGCGTTGTACCTGTCGTTCACCGACTACTCGGCCACCCGCGGCGGTCCGGCCCGCTGGGTCGGGTTCGGGAACTACACTGCCGTCCTCGCCTCGGCGCAGGTCCACCAGCGGGCGCTGACCACGTTGATCTACGTGGTCGGCGCCGTCGGCCTGCAGACCGTGCTCGGTTTCGCGATCGCCTACCTGATCTCGCGACGCACGCACGGCCGCGGGTTGCTGACCACGGTGTTCCTCGTGCCGATGATGCTGTCGCCGGTCGTGGTCGGGCTGTTCTGGCGGTTCATGCTCGACGCGCAGTTCGGCGTGGTCAACAGCATGCTCGGCTCGCTCGGCCTGGGGCAGGTGGAGTGGCTCACCCGGCAGCGGACGGCGTTGGTCTCGCTGATCGTGGTCGACACCTGGCAGTGGACGCCGTTCATCATGCTCATCGCGCTCGCCGGCCTCACCGCGGTTCCCAAGTACCTCTACGAGGCCGCCTCGATCGACCGGGCGTCCGAGTGGTTCCGGTTCCGCACCATCACGCTGCCACTGGTGTGGCCGTTGCTGCTCATCGCCGTGCTGTTCCGGGCCATCGAGGCCTTCCGCCTGTTCGACCTCGTCTACATCCTCACCAACGGCGGTCCGGGCGTCTCCACCGAGACGCTGTCGTTCCACGTCTACAAGGTCGCGTTCCTGGGCTTCAACACCGGAACGGCCTCGGCGTACGGGATCCTCATGGTCCTCGTCGTCATCGTCCTCACGCAGCTCTACCTGCGCTACTTGAACAAGCTCAAGGAGGACTGATGGGCGTCTCCGTCAACGAGACCGTGTCCCCTGAACCGGTCCGGGACCGCACCCCTCCCGCGCGTCGCCGCGGCGGCCGGGGCCGCTCCGTTGTGGAGATCGCGCTGCTGACCGTACTGGCCGTCGTGATGCTCTTTCCCGTGCTCTGGATGGTCGAGACGTCCATCAAGGAGAACCGTGACGTCTACGCCATTCCGGCCAAGTTCTTCGACTTCGACTTCACCATGGACCATTTCAAGGACGTGTTCGTCGCGTCCGGCGGCGGTCGCTCGGGGTTGTCGGTCTCGTTCCTCAACTCCGTCGTGGTCGCCGGGGTCTCCACGCTGCTGGCCACCGTGCTGGGCGTCCCGGCGGCCTGGGCCTACTCACGCTTCGCGGTGAAGGCCAAGAAGGACCAGCTGTTCTTCATCCTGTCCACCCGCTTCATGCCGCCCGTGGTGGTCGTCATCCCGATCTTCCTGATGTACCGACAGGTCGGACTCATCGACACCGAGCTCGGCCTGATCCTCATCTACGCCGCGTTCAACCTGCCGTTCACCATCTGGATGATGAAGGGATTCGTCGACGAGGTGCCGGCGGAGTACGAGGATGCCGCGATGCTCGACGGCTACACCCGCCTGCAGGCGTTCCGGAAGTTCACCCTGCCCCTGCTCGTGCCCGGCATCGCCGCCACGGCGGTGTTCGCGCTCATCTTCTCGTGGAACGAGTTCGTGTTCGCCATCTTCCTCACCTCCAGCGACGAGGTGCGCACGGCGCCACCCGCCATCGCGGGCCTAATCGGCGGCACCACTGTGGACTGGGGTCTCGTCGCCGCCTCCTCCGTCGTGTTCGCCCTACCGGTGCTCGTCTTCGCCTATCTGGTGCGCAAGCATCTCGTCGCCGGTGTGACGCTCGGGGCGGTGCGACGCTGATGGCCGGCATCGAGGTGACCGCCCTGCACAAGCGCTACCCGGACGGGACGGTCGCGGTCGACCACGTAGACCTGTCCGTCGGCGACGGCGAGCTGTTCGTGATGCTCGGCCCGTCCGGTTGCGGCAAGACCACCACGCTGCGAGCCATCGCCGGCCTGGAGCGGCAGACGACCGGCGACATCCGCATCGGCGACACGCTGGTCAACGACCTGCCGCCGGCCGAGCGCGACATCGCGATGGTGTTCCAGTTCTACGCGCTCTACCCGCATCTGCGTACCCGCGACAATTTGGCGTTCCCGTTGCGGGCCGAGGGTCTGCCCAAGGCGGAGGTGCGCGCGCGGGTCGACGAGGCCGCCCGGCTGATGCGGCTCGGCCCGCTGCTGGACCGACGGCCGCGCCGGCTGTCCGGCGGCGAACAGCAGCGCGTCGCGCTGGCGCGCGCGCTGGTGCGACGACCGCGGGCCTTCCTCATGGACGAGCCACTGACCAACCTGGACGCCGAGCTGCGGGCGGACATGCGCACGGAGATCAAGCACCTCCAGGGTGAGCTGGGGACCACGATGGTCTACGTCACCCACGACCAGGTCGAGGCGATGTCGCTCGGGCACCGGATCGCCATCCTCAACAACGGCCGCGTCGAGCAGATCGGCACACCGCTGGAGGTCTACGACCGTCCGGCGAGCCTGTTCTGCGCCGGATTCATCGGCTCGCCCCCGATGAACCTGATCGAGGTGGAGGTGGAGGACGGGAAGCTGCGCAGCAAAGGCGGGCTGGTCCTTGCGCCACCGTCCGGCGTGCCGCTGGGCCGTTCCCTGCTGGCCGGCGTCCGGCCGGAGGCATTGGAAGTGACCGCGCCCGGCGCGGACGGTTCGGTCCCGGCCCGTGTCGTCTCGGCGGAGTGGCTGGGCGACGAGATCATCTACGTCGTCGACCACGGCGGCCAGGGCGACGTACGGGTTCGGATGCCACCGACCGGCCGGTTCGCCGCTGACGACGGTGTGGGGCTGCGGCACACCGGCGGGATCCCGGTGGTCTACGACGCGAGCACGGAAGAGCTGGTGGCCTGATGGGAACCGTGGCGGTGCACGGGCTGCGCAAGTCCTTCGGCAAGGTCCAGGCCCTGGACGGAGTCACGCTGGACGTGCCGGACGGGTCGTTCTTCGTCGTGCTCGGGCCGTCCGGGGCGGGCAAGACCACGACGCTGCGCGCGATCGCCGGCCTCGAGAAGCTCGACGCCGGGTCGGTGCACCTGGACGGGCGGGACGCGACCGGCGACACCCCGGCCGCGCGCGACCTGGCCATGGTCTTCCAGAGCTACGCCCTCTACCCGCGACACACGGCGTACGAGAACATCGCTTCCCCGCTGCGGGCCCGTCGCTGCTCCGCCGGCGAGATCGCCGCCGCCGTAGAGCGGATGGCGAGCCTGCTGCACATCGAACGGCTGCTGCAGCGGCGGCCCGCACAGTTGTCGGGCGGCGAGATGCAGCGCGTGGCGCTGGCCCGGGCGCTGGTCCGCAGCCCCCGCGCGTTCCTCATGGACGAGCCGCTGACGAACCTCGACCTCAAGCTCCGCGTCGAGATGCGCACCGAGCTCACCCGCATCCACCGCAGCCTCGGCGCGACCTTCGTCTACGTGACCAACGACCAGGTCGAGGCGCTGTCGATGGCCGACCAGGTCGCGGTCCTCAAGGAGGGGAAGGTGCAACAGGTCGGCACGCCGACGCAGGTGTACGAGCGTCCGGCCAACCAGTGGGTCGCGGGATTCATCGGGAGCCCGCCGATCAGCCTGCTCGCCTGCCACGCCGAAGGTGATCGTCTGGTCGGTGCGGAAGGCTGGACGCTGCCGCGGCCCCGCTGGAGCACGGCGCAGGACGGTCGTCCCCTCGTGCTGGGCCTGCGCGCGGAGCACCTGTCCGTCGAGCAGCGCGGAGACGCGTCGTTGTCGGGAGAGCTCTACGGGCTCGAGCCGCTCGGCGACCGGACGGTGGTCGACGTCCGGGTGGGCACGGCGATCCTCAAGGTCAAGGCACGACCCACCGCCACCGGCACGCCGGGCGACCGCCTGCTGGTCACGGTCGACCTCGACCGGGCGCACCTGTTCGACGCGGACACCGGGGTGTCGCTGTCCGGGGCCGGGCGTTGACAGACTTCACAGGAGCCGACGCGATGAGTGACCCCATGGACGTGCTGGCCCCCGAGCACCGGCGGCTCCGGATCGGCGCCGCCTGGCGCGACGCCGCGAACGGCGCCACCTTCGCCGTCGAGGACCCGGGCACCGGCAAGACCATCGCCCAGGTGGCGGACGCCGGCGTCGTCGACGGGCTCGCCGCCCTGGACGCGGCGACCGAGGCGATGGCGCAGTGGGCGGCGACCCCGCCGCGGAAACGGTCGGAGCTGTTGACCGCGACGCACCGGGCACTGACCGAGCGGTCCGCGGCGCTGGCCCGGCTGATCACGCTCGAGATGGGCAAGCCGCTCGCCGAGGCGCGGGCGGAGGTGGCCTACGGCGCCGAGTTCTTCCGTTGGTTCGCCGAGGAGGCGGTACGCGTCGAGGGGCGCTACAGCACCGCTCCGGGAGGTGGATACCGCATTCTCACCGTGCCGAAGCCGGTCGGACCGTGCGTCTTCGTGACGCCCTGGAACTTTCCGTTGGCCATGGGCGCCCGCAAGATCGCTCCCGCGCTGGCGGCGGGCTGCACGACGATCACCAAGCCCGCCGCGCAGACGCCGCTCACCATGCTGTTCCTGGCCCGCCTCATGGAGGAGGTCGGCGTCCCCCCGGGCGTCGTCAACGTGGTGACCACCAGGCGCCCCGGCGAGGTGGTCTCGGCCCTGCTGGCCGACCGTCGCACCCGCAAGCTCTCGTTCACCGGGTCGACCGAGGTCGGGCGGGTGCTGCTGCGCCAGGCCGCGGACAACGTGCTGCGTACGTCCATGGAACTCGGTGGTAACGCCGCCCTGATCGTCTGTGCCGACGCGGACCTGGACGTCGCGCTCGACGGCGCCATGGTGGCCAAGATGCGCAACATCGGGGAGTCGTGCATCGCGGCCAACCGGATCTACGTCGAGGAGCCGGTGCGCGCGGAGTTCACGGCGCGCTTCGCCGAGCGGATGTCCGCGCTGTCGATGGGTCACGGTCTCGACGACGGCGTGGACGTCGGAGCGCTGATCGACGAACCCTCGGTCGCCAAGATCGACGAGCTCGTCGCCGACGCCGTCGACCGCGGGGCGCGGGTCCTGGTCGGCGGCGCGCGAACGGCCGGGCCGGGGCACTTCTACCCGCCCACCGTCCTGGTCGACGTGCCGGACGACGCGCGGATGCTGCAGGCGGAGATCTTCGGCCCTGTGGCCCCGATCATCTCGTTCACGTCCGACGACGAGGTGCTGGCGAAGGCCAACGACACCGAGCACGGCCTGGTCGGCTACGTCTTCACCCGCGACCTCCAACGGGCGCTCCGGTTCGTCGAAGGCCTGGAAACAGGGATGGTCGGCATCAACCGCGGCCTGATCTCGGACCCGTCGGCGCCGTTCGGAGGGGTGAAGCAGTCCGGGATCGGCAAGGAGGGTTCGCACGAGGGCATCCTCGAGTATCTCGACCTCACGTACGCGGCGATCGACCTGCGGCTTCCCGGGGGGCACTGACATGCTCGAGACGGTCCGCGGACCACGCCAGCTGATCGTGGGCGAAGGCGTCGCGCAGAACATCCCGCGGGTGGTCGCCGAGTGTGGCTCACGGGTGCTGATCGTGACCGACCAGGTGCTGCTAGCGCAGCCCGGAGTGGCCGAGATCGTGGCCGCCGTGCGGGACAGGGTCGCGGCCGTCGAGGTGTTCGCCGACGCGAACCCCGACGTGCCACTCGCCGATGTCGACCTGGCCGTCTCGGCCGCCGCGAAGGTGGACGCCGACGTGATCCTCGCCGTCGGAGGCGGAACGGTGATCGACCTCGCGAAAATCGTCGGCGTCATCCGCTGCCACGGCGGGACGCCGCGCGACTTCTACGGCGAGTCGAAGGTGCCGGGGCCGACTGTCCCCCTTGTCGCCGTCCCCACGACGTCCGGCACCGGCTCCGAGCTCACACCGGTCTCGGTGTTGACGGACCCGGAACGCGAGCTGAAGGTGGGGGTTTCGAGCGTCCACATCGTGCCCGACTTCGCCATCGTCGACCCCGAGCTCACCTACACCTGCCCGGCGACCGTCACCGCCCACTCGGGTATCGACGCGTTCTGTCACGCGGTGGAGAGCTTCACCGCCCGACCCCGGGCCCATGGACCGCGGGACCCGGTGGAGCAGGTCTTCCTCGGCCGCAACCCGATCACCGACCACTACGCGCTCCTGGCCGCGGAGCGGATCGCCCGTAGCCTGCGCCGCGCCGTCAGGGACGGCCACGACACCGATGCGCGCGCGGACATGTCGTACGGTTCCATGCTCGCCGGGCTCGCCTTCGCCCATGCGGGTAACGCGGCGCCGCACGCGCTCCAGTACCCCATCGGCGCGGCCACCCACACGCCGCACGGGTTGGGCGTCGGGCTGCTGCTCCCCTACGCGCTGGCCGCGGCGAAGGATGCCATCGGCGACCGGTTGGCCATCCTCGCCGGGGTGTGTGGGCTCGACGTGACCGGCACCTCGGAGGCCGAGGCCGCGGACAGGTTCCTGGCCTGGCTCGACGACCTCCTCGCCGACATCGGCATCCCGCCGACGTTGGCGGACATCGGCGTGGCCCGGGCCGACCTCCCCCGGTTCGCGGAGATGGCCACCGGCGTCACCCGCCTGATCCAGAACCATCCCGGCCCGACCGACACCGCCAGCCTGACCGCCATCCTCGAAGCGGCCTGGACCGGGGACCGGACCCGACCCGCCCGCACCCCGAGCGGGTGCGGTTCGTCGACCCCGTGAAGAGGGCCTCGAGAAGATCGGGGGTCGAGGCCCTCTTCACCATCGTCAGGAAGCCAAGCCGATGCTCGTCGTCCGCTGCGACGACCTCGCCGCCGACGCGAAGCGGCCGTGGCCGCCGAGCCTCGGCCTGAGCCACTGCCGTCATCGCCCGCGAACGACCGAGCCAGCGTCCCCGTCAGTCGAGGCCCTCGACGATGCGGAAGTCGCGCTCGAAGCCGTCGGGGAGCGCGGCCAGCGCCTCCTGGTAGGCCGCGCTCGCGCGTGCGGCGACCGCCTGCTCGAAGCTGTCGAACTCGATCAGCACGACGCGCTCGGCTATTCCGGCTTCGTGTGCTTCGATCCGGCTGCCGATGCTCGCCAGCACCCGCCCGCCCGCGGCCGCGACGGCCAGACCCGCCAGCCTGTTGTAGACATCAAGACTTTCGGGATCCTCGATGGTGGGGTAGACGCTGACCCAGTAGCCCTTGGGCATGGAACCTCCAGTGTCGCGAGCGGCGTCCGCGCCTTCGAACCCGACCTGAGCCGCGCGACCGAGGTCACGCCGTGGTGGCGTCGACGGTCCGTGTGACGGCCACGGCTCAGAGCCGACCCTCCGCCACCGCGCGGGTGATCCACGGGATCACCTCGTCCAGCATCGTATCCAGGGTGGTCGTCGCCGTGAATCCGAGCACCTCGCGGGCCTTGGCGACGTCGGGCACCCGCTTGGCGACGTCGTGCGCGAACGGCTCGTCGCTGGTGTGGCGGAACGGCACGTCCGGGTCTTTGATCTTGCGCCAGATCAGCTCCGCCAGCGCCAGCACGGTCGTCGACTCCGCGGTCGAGAGGTTGAAGTCGTCGTTGTGCGCGGCTGGGTGCTCCATGGCGGTGACGATGCCCCGGGCCAGGTCGCCGCCGTAGGTGTAGTGCCGCACCTGCTCGCCCGAGCCCAGGATGTGCAGCGGGTCCTGTCCTTTGAGGACCTTCTGCACCAGGTCGGGTACGACGTGCGACATCGCCAGCTTGACGTTGCCCGACAGCACCTCCGCCGACCCGAGCGCGCGTCCCTCGCCCACGCCGACGCAGTTGAACGGCCGCACGATCGTGTACGGCAGCCCGTGCTGGTCCCAGGCCGCCCGCGCCCAATACTCCACCGCCAGCTTCTGGAACCCGTACGACGACACGGGCGGCGGGATGCGCCGCTCGTCGCCCTCCCGGCTCGGCCAGTGGTCGGTCGACTCGAACACCATCGACGACGAGATGTAGGTGACCTTGCGCAGCTGCCCGGCGCGGTGGGCCGCGATCGCCGCGTCGCACGAGGCCGCCATGATCCGCTCGTTGGTGGCGAGCAGGTCGTACGCGTACGCGTGGAAGTAGGAGATTCCGCCGATCATGGCGGCGCCCGCGACGAAGTGGTCGCAGTCGGCGAGCAGGTCGGCCAGCAGGCCGGAGTCGCGGGCATCGCCTTCCACGAACGAGAAGAGCGGGTGGTCGTCGTAGCCGTGCGACACCGGGCCGTACTTCGAGAAGTTGTCGAGCCCCACCACCGAGTGGCCCCGGTCGAGCAGCTCCTCGACCAGGTAACCGCCGATGAAACCCGCCGAACCGGTGACGAGCACCTTAGCCACGAGGTCGTGCCTTCCTGTTGTCGAGATCCTGCTCGGGCAGCACCTCCGGGCGCATCCGCTCCCACCGCGCCGCGAGCTGCTCGACGGTGAGCCGCGGCCCGAACGCGAAGAAGTACCACCGCAGGTAGCTGGGCAGGAACCGGCCGACGTCGAAGCGGGACTCGCCGAGCTGGCGGTCGAGCCAGATCGTGGGGACCTCCGCGACGGGCAGGCGCAGGCGGGTGGCCTTGGCGGTCAGCTCGATCCCGATCTCGAAGCCGACCCGGGACTCGATGCCGACCTCGCGGACGAACGCGGTGTCGTACGCCTTGAAGCTGTTGGTCGCGTCGCGGGTGCCGACCCGGGCCAGCAGTCGCAGGCTGCGACCGGCCCAGCGCGACGCCATCCGCTTGAAGCGGGGACCGCCGACCTGCTGGCCGCCGGGCATGTAGCGGGAGGCGGCGGCGACCACGACGCCACGGTCGACGAGGCGGGCCAGGTCGTCGATCTGGCGGGGATCGTCGCAGCCGTCGGCCATCGTGACGACCGTGACCGGCGCGCGGGCGGCGTCGATGCCGAAGCGGACGGCGTTGGCCGGCCCGGGCCCGTACGTGTTGAGCACCGTCCGGACCCGCGGATCCCGCAGAGCGATCTCCTCCGCGTACGGGACCGTGGTGTCCTCGGGCATGTCGTGCACGACGAGGATCTCGGCGGGCAGCATGACCTCGCGCAGGATGCGGTCGAGGCACCGCACGACCGCCTCGCCCTCGTTGTAGACCGGGATGACGACGGTGACCCGCGGGTTCACACCCGCACGCCCCGTCCGGTCAGGCCCCACATGTCGACGAGGGGTTTGTCGGTGTCCAGCCGGCCGTAGTCGGGGTGCGGCGCCGCGATGACCAGCAGGTCGGCCCGCTTGAGCACGTCGTCGAGTGGGAGGAACCGGTCGTCGGCCACGTAGGGGTCGGTGCACAACGTCTCGCGCGCCTTCAGCGTCAGGATCTTGCGCAGCTTGTAGGCCAGGCTGTCGCGCGGATCGTCGCTGCCGCCCTTGAACGCCATGCCCAGGATGCCGACGGTCAGCTCCGCGAGGTCGAACCGGTCCTCCAGCCGCGAGACGAGATAGAGCGGCAGGCCCTCGTTGATGAGCATCGCGGAGTGGCCGAGCACGAAGTTGTTGCGGTTGAACGCCGCCAGCTGCATCGTGTCCTTGAGCAGGCACGGACCGGCGGCGAACCCGGGCATCGGCAGATCCGCGGCCCGCGGGTACTCGTGGGCGACAGCGTGCCGGATGCGCGCGAAGTCGAGCCCGAAGTCGTTGGCCATCATCCAGAACTGGTTGGCCGTCGCGAACTTGATGTAGCGCCAGGTGTTGGTGAACAGCTTCGCGAGCTCGGCCTCCTCGGGCTCCAGCTCGACGATCGTGTCGGTGAGGTGGCGGAACAGCCGCCCGGCCCGGGCCAGCGCGCCCGGAGTGCGGGCGGCGACGATCTGCGGCAGCGTGAACAGTTCGGTCATCGCCCTGCCCTCGGCGATCCGCTCCGGGCAGAACGCCACGTCGACGGCGAGGCCTTTGCTCGTCAGCAGCTTCTCGGTCAACGCGGTGACACCGGGGTAGACCGTGCTGCGCAGCACGACCAGCTGGCCGTCGTGCAGGTGCTCGGCGCAGCGCTCCAGGGCGCGCGGCACCGCGCCGAGGTCGGGGTTGAGGTGCTCGTCGACGGGGGTGCCGACGACCACGACCAGCGCGTCGGCCAGGCCGACGCTGGACGCCGCCGTCGTGGCCCGCAGCCGGCCGGCGGCCAGCGCGGCGGTCAGCGCTTCGCCGGCGCCGGTCTCGGCGAACGGCAACCGGCCGGCGTTGACGAGCTCGACGGCCGCGGCGTCGATGTCGTAGAGCACGACCGAGAGCCCGCGCGAGGCCAGCGCGATGCCCAACGGCAGGCCGACCCGCCCGCAGCCGCCCACGACGCACACGTCGACCGCGGTCTCCGCAGCTGCCATCGCGACCTCACAGTTTCTCTCCGCCGGGCGCGGATCCTGTGCAGGTTACTGGTGAGGAAACCTCGGGTCTACCCACCCGCGTGACAGGGGCTAAGGTCCCCGGCATGGCCGGCACCCTGTCAACTCAGATCAGCACGCGCGTGGCCGCGGCCATGCCGGCCGGCGCGGTGGGCGCCGCGGTGCGAGCGGTCTACCCGCGGATCGAGCCCGAGCTCGCCCGGCTGGCCTCCTATGCGCCGCGCGGCGGGACGGCGGTCGACATCGGCGCCTGGTACGGGCCGTGGACCCGCGGCCTGCGCCGGATCGCCGACCGGGTCGTCGCGCTGGAGCCCGCCGCCGACCTGGCTCACCGGGTCGCCACCGCCTATCCCGACGTCCGGGTCGTCGAGGCGGCGGCCTCCGACCACCTCGGCGCCGCGACGCTCTGGCTCCCGGCCGGCGGCTCCGGCGTGGGCACGTCGTCGATCGAGGGCGGCGCGGGTGTCGGCACCACCGTCCGCCGGGTGACTGTGGACAGCCTCGACCTGGCCGACGTGCGGTTCATGAAGATCGACGTCGAGGGCCACGAGCTGCCCGCCCTGCGCGGGGCCGAACAGACCGTCCGGCGGGACCGGCCCCTGCTGCTCGTCGAGGTCGAGGAGCGGATCCAGCCGATCGAGCCGGTCCTCGCGCTGCTCGCGGAGTGGGGCTACCGGCCCTTCGTGCTGCCGCGTGACCGGTGGCTGCCGCTGGAGGAGTTCGACCTGGTCGCCCACCAGCGCGCGACGGTCGGCCGGGTCCGGCAGAGCTTCGCGCGGCGGGTGGTCGCGCCGTGGCCCCGCTACGTCAACCTCGTGCTGTTCCGGCCGGAAGGATCCCGATGAGCGCCACCGCGGCCGAGGCCGATACGCCGGCGACCGTCGCGATCCCCACCTGGATCGTCCGGGATCCGCTGCGGGCGGTCGCCGCCGTGCTGATCGTCGCGAGCGCCGCGTGGCGCGCCGCGATCACCACCCGCGGCTATCTCACGGCCGACGACTTCCCGATCATCTCCCAGGCCGACGCCAGCCGCCTGAGCCCCGGCCATCTGTTCGAGCTCTACAACAACCACCTGATGCCGGCGGGCCGGCTGGTCACCTGGGTGACGCACCGGCTGACCGAGTTCGACTACTGGCCGTACGCCACCTTGATGATCATCGGCAATCTCGTGGTGAGCATCGCGTTCTATCGGCTGCTGCGGCTGATGCTGCCGCCCAGTTGGGCCCTGCTCGTGCCGCTGTGCCTGTTCCTGTTCAACCCGTTGACACTCGAGGTCAGCGCCTGGTGGGCGGTCGGCCTCAACCTGTTGCCGATGCAGCTCGCGATGATCATGGCGGTGACGAGCCAGGTCCGCTACCTCCGCGACCGGCAACGCCGGCACCTGGTGGCGCTCGGGCTGTGGGTGGTCTTCGGCCTGGCCTTCTTCGAGAAGTCGCTGCTGGTGGTGGCCCTGGTCTTCCTGCTGACCGCCTGCCTGTACGCGCCCGGCAACCCGATCCGCGCGGTGCTCACGACCATCCGGCGCTGGTGGCCCGCCTGGCTGGTGCTCACGGGCATCTCGCTGGCGTTCCTCGCCCTCTACCTCACGGGGTCGACCTCGTCGCTGCGCCCACCGTTGTCCGCCGCCGAGGTGGGCACGTTCGCCCAGCAGTTCTTCGGGCAGTCGCTCACGACCGGGCTCCTCGGCGGACCGTGGACCTGGCTCGACGCCGCGGACGGCCCGGCCGTCGCCGCCCCGACGGTCACGCTGCAGTGGATCTCGTGGGTACTCGTGGCGGCGCTGGTCGTCTGCACGCTGTGGCTGCGCCGCACCGTGGCCCTGCGGGCCTGGCTGCTGTTGCTGCTCTACGCCGGGTTCGCCGCCGGTCTCATCGGCGCCACCCGCCTCGGCTCGGCGTTCAGTGGCGTCGCCGGCCTCGTGCCCCGCTACATCGCCGACGTGCTGCTCGTCGCCGCGATCTGTGTCGGCGTCGCCCTGTGCGGCCTGCGCCGCATCGACGAGGACGAGGACGAGGCGACCACCAAACTGCCCGCGGCGGTACGGGCACGCCCGCGCGCGTTCGGTGCGGCGCTCGCGACCGGCACGGTCCTGCTCGTGGCCAGCAGCCTCTACAGCGGGATCGACTTCGCCACCGACTGGGGGTCCAAGCTCGGCCGGGACTACCTCACGACCGCCCGGGACGGCTTGGAGAACGCCGCTCCCGGCACGGTGTTCATGGACCAGCCGGTGCCGCCGAGCATCGTCGACCCGCTATCCGCGCCCTGGAACATGCAGTCGCGCTTCTTCGCCCCGCTCGACCAGGACCCGGTCTTCGTGACCAAGGCGCAGCACCTCTACGTCTTCGACTCCTCCGGCAACGTGCGGCCGGCGTGGGTCAAGGGCGTCAAGGCCCGACCGGGGCCGAAACCGGGCTGCGGCTACCAGATCACCGGCGGGCGGACGACGACGATCGCCCTGGCCGGCACCGTGACCGAGTACTGGCAGGCGGTCCGGATCGCCTACCTCAGCGACCGGGACACCACCGGCACGTTCCGGCTGGGCGCGGGCGACGCCACCACGTTCGACGTGCACCGGGGACTCAACGCGATCTTCCTGCTCGTACACGGTGGGGGTAGCTCCGTCGAACTGGCCGTGGCCGACCCGGCCACCAGCTTCTGCACCGACGAGATCGAGATCGGCGAGCTCGTGCCGCAACCGACCGGATAGCCCGTGCGGCGCCTGACGAACCGGCTCGTGCCGCACGCCACCGCGGCCGCGATCACGGCGGTGGTGCTCGCGCCGCTGGGCGCGAGCGGCTACGTGCTCCGCTACGACATGGTGTTCGTGCCGCGGCAGCCGTTGAGCTGGGAGCTGGTCGCGCCGGCCGACGAGCTTCCGCGGGCCGTGCCGCTCGACGCGCTGGTGTCCGTGGCCAACCTGGCCGTCCCGGGCTGGCTGCTGCAGCGCGTGGTGCTGGTGGCGATCGTCTACTTCGCGGCGCTGGGGATGGCGCGGCTGGTGCCCACCGAGCGGACGCTCACCCGGGTCGTGGGCGCCCTCGCGTACGCGTGGACGCCGTACCTCGCCGAGCGGTTGCTGCTGGGTCAATGGGGCCTGCTGCTGGCCTACGCCGCGCTGCCGTGGCTGGTGACGGCGGTCCGGGACGTACGCGCCGGCCGGCCCGGCGGGTGGGGCCGACTCGTGCTGGCGGCGGCGCCCGCCGCGGTGACGCCGACCGGCGGGCTGATCGCGCTGGCGACCGTGCTGGTGCTGCTGCCGGGTGGCTTCCCCGCGTGGCGGCGGTCGACCGCGCTCGGCGTCGGCGCGGTCGCGGCGCTGTGCTCGCCGTGGGTGCTGGCGGCGTTGACCAGCGCCGCCGGTGGTCGCTCGGACCCCGAGGGCGTTGCCGCCTTCGCGGCGCGGTCGGAGAACTGGAGCGGCGCCGCCGGCGCGCTGGCCGGCACCGGTGGAATCTGGAACGCCCAGACCGTGCCGGCCAGCCGCTCGTCGGCGCTCGTTCCGATCGCCACCCTCGTCCTGCTCGCCGTCTGCGTGGTGGGTTTCCGCGCGCTGCGCCGGCGGTGGCCGGGCGGCGCGGCGCGGCTGGCCTGGCTGGCCGCCGGCGCGTTCGTCGTCGCGCTGGGCGGCACGGGCCCGGGTGCACCCGTCCTCGAGTGGCTCGTCGCCACCGTCCCCGGCGCCGGCCTGCTGCGCGACGGGCAGAAGTTCCTGATCCCGTACGCGGTGCTGGTCGCGGCCACGTTCGCCGTCGGCGCCGAGGCGCTGGCCCAGCGGCTCGCCGGCCGCCTCGATCCCAGCGCGGGGCGGGTGGCGCTGGTCGCGGCCGCCCTGCTGCCCGTGGCGATCCTGCCCGACCTCGCGCTCGGCGCGGGCGGCCAGTTGCGACCGGTGCGCTATCCGACCGATTGGGACGCCGTGGCGGAGCGGGTCGCCGCCGCGCCGGGAGAGGTGCTCTCGCTGCCGTTCGAGGGCTACCAGCGCTACCGGTGGAACCGGGGGCAGATCGTCCGCGACCCGGCGCCGCGCTACCTCGACGCGCCGGTGCTGATGAACGACGCCCTGCGGGTGGGCGCGGTGATGGTCGACGGCGAGAACCCGCGGGCCGCACGGGTGCGGGCCGCCCTGGACGCGGGACAGCCGGTCGCGGGTCTGGGGGTGCGGTGGGTCCTCGTCCGCCAGGAGCCGGGCGTCGACCTGCCCGCGACCATCCTCTCCGGACTGCGCCCGGTCTACGCCGGCGAATATCTGGCCCTGTGGGAGAACGACCAGATCACGGCGGCCCCGCCCGGCCAGGACCGGCGCTGGCCGGCGGTGGGCGCACATCTGCTCGCGGCGCTCGTCGTGATCATTGGTGCCTTCGCGGTGCTGCGCGGGCGGCGGGAGCCGTGATACGGTCCGCGCACTCACGGTTCCGGGGAGGGGTATCCATGGCCAAGCTGGCCACTTTCGTCGTCGCCGCCGTCCTCGGTGCGGCGCTGGGCATCATCGGCATCTTCGCCACGATGGGTGCGGTCAGCCCGTCCGCGGACCACGTCGCCGAACAGGTCGACGAGGATCCCGCGATGACGGTCTACGGCACCCGCTGACGCCGCAGGGGCTCCGGCTCGCGGGACAGGGCGTCGTGCGGCTCAGCTTCCCCGGGAAGCTGGGCCGCGACCAGTTCGGCGAACGCCGCCCCCGAGGCCTCCCACCGGAACCGCTGGGCGTAGTCGCGCGCGGCGACGCCCAGCTCCGCGCGCCGGTCCGCGTCGCGCAGTAGCCGGCGGACGGCCCGCAGGAAGTCCACCTCGTCGTCGACCAGCACGCCCGTCCGACCGTCGAGGATCGCCTCGGAGACGCCGCCCGCCGACCGGAACGCGACCGACGGCGTGCCGTGCACGGCGGCCTCGACGATCGTCAGGCCCCAGCCCTCCTTGAGCGACGGCGCGAGGGCCAGCCACGAAGCGCCCAGCAGCTCGTGCTTGTGCGCTTCGCTGACGAACCCGGTGAACCGGACGCACTCCTCGATGCCCAGGTCGGCCGCCAGCCGCCGCAGGGGCGCCTCCCACCAGCCCTGGCCGGCGATCACCAGCTCCAGACCCGGCAGCTCGAGCGACAGCAGCGCGGCCGTGCGCATCGCCAGCTCGATCCGCTTGTGCGGCACGAGGCGGCCGAGCACGACCAGACTCGGGTGGGCCGTGCGCGGCACGGGCGGGCCGACGACCGCCGGGGTTCCGTTGTGCACGATGCTGATCGCGCCCTCGTCGACGCCGAGGCCGGCGAGCTCGGTGCGGGTCGACTCCGAGACCGTCACATAGGGGCAGCCGCGGTAGACCCGGACGGCCAGGCGCGACTCGATCCACCAGCCGACCCGGGCGGGCACCGGCCCGAAGAGCACCTGCCACTGCTCGCGGTGCACATGGTGCACCAACGCGATGACCGGGCGGCGGGACCAGAGCCGGCTGAGGAACGGCAGGCCGTTGCACACGTCGACGACCAGGTCGGGCCGGCCGAGCCGGCCCCTCGACAGCGGACCCACGCCGACCGCGCCGAGCAGGTAGACCAGCGCGGCGAACAGGTAGACCGTGTGCCGGCCGCCGCGCCGGACGACGTGCACGCCGTCGGGCTTCGTCTCCTGCGCGGGCGCGTGGGCGTGCGCCTGGCAGAACATCGTCGCCCGGTAGCCGCGCGCGACCATCTCGGCCGCCATGCGCTGGATGTAGACCTCGGAGCCCCCGCCCTCCGGGTGCATCGTGTCGCGCCAGTTCAGGAACAGCACGTGATGAGCGGGAGCGGCAGCCATGGTCTACTCGTTCACTCCTACCGGCGAGTACGATTCGCGATCGCGTCACACTAGGGTGCCCACCGGATGATCCGCAACGCCCGATCGCAAGCGGTCTTGCGCGGTGAGAGCCGTACACAACTCAGGGGAGAGACTCTTGGCGGACAGTGGCGTCCGACGACGACCGGAGTTCTGGCCGGTCGTCGTGTTGAGCTCCGCCCTCGTGCTGGTGCTGGCCGGGTGGGCCGGGTTCACCTATCTGGACCGGACCCGCAGCGATCCCGCGTGTACGCACCGCGCCTCGGTGCGGATCGCGGTGGCGCCGAGCGTGGCGGCGCCCGCGCGGGAGGTCGGCCAGCAGCTCGCCGCGCGCGACCGTTGCCTCGACATCGCGATCGACGCGCGCGAGTCGGCCGACGTGCTGCGCCAGCTCGCCGGCACCGCCCCCGGCGCGACCCCCTCCCCCGACGCGGCCCCGTCGCCGGCCGCGCTGCCCGACGTCTGGTTGCCCGAGTCGACGCTCTGGCTGCGCAAGGCCCGGGCCTCCGGCGCCTACCAGGTCCCCGAGGCCGGTGTATCGGTGGCGAGCACGCCGGTGGTGCTCGCCTTGGACGAGCGCTCCGCCCGCCGGCTCGGCTGGCCGGAGCGGGCGCTCGACTGGAAGACCCTCGTCGTGGCCGAACGCCCGCCGGTGCCGGTGGTGCTGCCGGACCCGGCGACCAGCCCCCTCGGGTTCGGTGGGCTGGCCGGCATCCGCGCGTTCGCCGGCGACGGCCCCGGCGCCGCCGCCGGCGCGGCAGCGATCATGCGGCGGCTCGCGCCCCGCACGGTGCCGATGTCGGGTGAAGCGCCGCCCGCGCCCGGGGGCCCCGGCGCGCCCGACGGCGAGTCGGCCGTGATCAGCACCGAGCAGGAGGTGCTGCGGGCCGGCGGCCAGGTCGCGGTGTATCCGGCCCGACCCGTTCCCGGCCCCGACTACCCGTACGCCGTCCTGTCGTCCGGCCCGCCGCACGAGGGCACCGCGGCGTTCCTGCGCGCCATGCTCGCCGACGAGGGCGTCTCGGCGCTCGCCCGGCACGGGTTGCGCACCGCCGGTGGCGCACCGCCGGCCGGGTCACCCGAGGCCGGCCGGATCCGGGAGACGACCTACGCACCGGCGCCAGTACCCGCCGAGACCGAGACGACGGCGCTGCTCAACGCCTGGGGCGGCGTGCACATCAGCGCGCGGCTGCTGGCGGTGCTCGACGTCTCCGGCTCCATGGAGTCGGCGATACCGGGCACGACGGAGACCCGGCTCTCCGCGACCGTCAAGGCCGCACAGGGCGGTGTCCAGCTGCTCCTCGGCACGACCGAGATCGGCATCTGGACGTTCTCCACGGACCTCGACGGCAACCGCGACTACCGCGAGGTCGTGCCCGTCGGACCGGTCGGACCCCGCCGGGCCGACATCGTGTCGCGCCTCGGCCAGGTCAAGGTCAAGCCCAACGGCGCGACCGGCCTCTACGACACGACGCTCGCGGCCTATCGCGACGGCGCCCGCAACTGGACCGCGGGCCGGATCAACCTCGTCCTGGTGCTCACCGACGGCAAGGACGACAACGCGAGCGGCATCGGCCGGGCCGAGCTGCTGCGGGAGCTCGGCGCGCTGCAGGACCCGCGGCGCCCGCTGCCCATCCTGTTCATCGGCGTCGGCCCGGACATCGACCCGGGCGAGCTCAACCAGATCGCCAAGGCCACCGGGGGACGGGTCGCGCTGACCCCGAACCCCGCCGGCATCCGGCAGATCTTCTTCACCGCGCTGGCCGAGTTCAGCTGCCTGCCACCGAAGTGCCGCCGATGACCGCCGGAACGCGCGCACGCCGGCTCGGTACGGCGGCCGGCGCGCTGCTGCTCGTCGTGCTCTCCGCCCTCCAGCGCCCGGGCGAGGTCACCTTCGACACGAAGCTCGACCTGGCCGTGGACCCGCTCGGCTTCATGGCCCGGGCCCTGCATCTGTGGAACCCGGAGGCCACCTCCGGCGAGCTGCAGAACCAGGCGTACGGCTACCTGTTCCCGATCGGACCGTTCTTCGCGGCCGGCGACGCGCTGGGTGTGCCCCCGTGGATCACCCAGCGGGCCTGGTGCGCGCTGCTGCTGTGCACCGCGTACCTCGGCGTGCTCCTGCTCGCGCGAGCGATGCGGATCGGTTCGGAGCCCGGGCGCCTGATCGCCGCGCTCGCCTACGCCCTGGCGCCCCGGATGCTCACCGAGGTCGGCCCGCTGTCGTCGGAGATCCTGCCCGTCGTCATGCTGCCGTGGGTGCTGCTGCCGTTGGTGCTCGCGCCGCGGCTGGGTTCGCCCCGGCGGGCCGCCGCCCTGTCAGGGCTCGCGGTGGTCGGCATGGGTGGCATCAACGCCGCCGCCGTCGTCATGGCGCTGGTGCTGCCGGCGCTCTGGCTCCTGACCCGGCGCTGGGACCGGCACCTGGCCGCGCTGGCCGCCTGGTGGACCGCGTGCGTAGCCGCCGCGAGCCTGTGGTGGGTCGTGCCGCTGCTGCTGTTCGGCCAGTACAGCCTTCCGTTCCTCGACTACATCGAGTCGTCGGCGACGACGACCGCCGTGACGTCGCTGTTCCAGGCCGTCCGGGGCACCAACCAGTGGGTCGGCTACGTCGTGCAGGGCGAACCCTGGTGGCCGGCCGGCTGGGTGCTCGTCGACAACGCCGCGCTGATGGCGGTGACCGCCCTGGTCGCGGTCGTCGGGCTCGCCGGCCTGGCCCGCCGTGGCCTGCCGGAGCGACGGTTCCTCGTGCTCGCCATGCTGACCGGGCTGACCCTGCTGACGATCGGCTACGTCGGCACGGTCGACAGCCCGTTCGCCGGCCCGGTGCGCGACCTGCTCGACGGCCCGCTCGCCCCGCTGCGCAACGTCCACAAGTTCGAGCCTGTCCTGCGACTGCCGATCGTCCTCGGCCTGGCGCACGCGGCCGCGACCCGGATCGCGCTTCCGCGACTGCGGGTGCCGGCGGCGCCGGTCGTGGCGGCCCTGGTGGTCGCCGCCGCCGCGCCCGCCTGGCTGCTGCTGCTCCGGCCCGGCCCGGGCTGGTCGGACGTGCCGGCGCACTGGAAGCAGGCGGCCGGCTGGCTCGCCGACCAGGACCCGCACGCGCGCACGCTGGTCGTGCCCGGTATGGGGTTCGCGCAGAACCGGTGGGGCCGCACCGTCGACGAGCCGATCCAGCCGCTGGCGGGAGCGCCGTGGTCCACCCGCCACCAGATCCCACTCGGATCCGAGGGCAACATCCGCGTGATGGACACGGTCGAGGCGGTGCTCGAACAGGGCCGCGGGTCGCCGGGTCTGGCCGACTTCCTCGCCCGCGCGGGCTACCGCTACCTGCTGGTCCGCCACGACGTCGACCGCGCGGCCACCGGCGTGCCGCCGATCGCCGTGATCCGCCGGGCCGTCGCCCAGTCGCCCGGACTCACTCCGGTGGCGACGTTCGGGCCTGACGTCCACGCGGGAGCCCTGCAGAGCCCGGTCGACGCCGGGGTGGCCGTACCGTCGATCGAGATCTTCGAGGTGCGGCGACCGGTGCCCGTGGTGTCGGCGGTGGCCCGCGCGGACGTGCCGACCGTCAGCGGCGGGCCCGAGTCGCTGCTGGGCCTGTTGGAGCAGGGTCTGATCGACGGTGGTACGCCGACGATCCTGACCGGCGACGCCTCGGCCGCGACCCCCTCGGCGACGCGGATCGTCACCGACGGGCTTCGCCGGCGCGAGCTCAACGTCGGCCGGATGCGGGACAACCTCAGCTACACGCTGACCCCCGACGAGGAGACCCGCCAGCGACGGCAGCGCACCGACCTGGTGCCGTTCCCGATCGAGGGGCACGACACCGTCGCCACGTTCCAGGGGATCCGCGCGGTGGACGCGTCGAGCAGCGCGGCCTTCGCCGACACGGTCGGCGCCACGGAGGTGTCGTACCCGCCGTTCGCCGCGCTGGACGGCGATCCGCGCAGCGCGTGGCGCTCCGACCCGCTGCGCGAGCCGGTCGGCCAATGGCTGGACGTCACGTTCGACACGCCGCGCCGGGTGGACGGGCTGACCGTCGACTTCGTCGACGACCTGCGCGTGGCGTCGCCCGTCGCGTACGTGCGGATCAGGACCGATCAGGGCGCCGTGGACCGCGCGCTGCCCGAGACGCCCGGTCCGCACCGGCTGGCCACCCTGCCCGGCCTCACGACGTCGGTGCGGATCACCGTGCTCGCGTTGCGGCCGGGCCACGAGGGCGGCACGGTCGCGTTGCGCGAGCTCGGCATTCCGGGTCTCGCCGCGCAGCGGGCACTGCGCGCGCCGTCGGACGTCAGCGGCGGGCCGGCGCCGACCTACGCGTTCGGTCGTGCCCCCGAGGACCGGGGCGCCTGCTTCGCGAGCGACGGCGCGACCCGCTGCGACCAGTTCCTCGCCCGGACCGGCGAGGAGCCGTTGGGCCTGGACCGCATCTTCACCACGCCGGTGGACTCGCCGTACCACCTGCGGCTGGCGGCGCGTCCGCGCGTCGGTGGTCCGCTTCCGCTGGACCGCCCGGTCACCGCGTCGGCCACTTCGGTGCTCGAAGGCGACGTCGAGGTCGGCGCCGACGCGGCCGTCGACGGTGATCCCTCCACCGCCTGGCTCGCCGAGCCGGTCGACGCGAAGCCCACCGTGGAGCTGTCCTGGGCCGGGCCACGGAGGATCGACCGGCTGCGGCTGGTCGCGCCGACCGCGCCGGCGGCCTCGATCCCCCGGGACGTCGTCGTGCGTACCCCCGCGGGCACGCGCGACGCGCGGGTCGGCGACGACGGCTGGGTCCGGTTCCCGGCGGTCACCACCGACCGGCTGTCGGTCATGGTCGCCCGGTTCGACGAGAAGCTCGCCGACGACCGGGGCAACGGATGGCCGGCGCCCGTCGGCATCGCCGAGGTCGAGGTGCCCGCGTTGACCGACCTGCTCGGGGCGGCCGCCGCGGCCCGGGTGGTCGCACCGTGCGGGCAGGGACCGACCGTGACGCTCGACGGCGTGGACCTCCCGACGTCGGTCGCGGGCACGCTGGCGGACGTACGCGCGGGCCGGTCGCTGCCGGTGACCGTGTGCGACGACTTCGCGAGCGAGTCGGTCGACCTCGTCGCGGGCGAGCACCGGTTGCGGACCGAGCCGTCGGAGTCGTTCCTGGTGGACTCCGCGGCGCTCGTGCCCCTGGCCGCTCCGGCGGCGCCGCGGCCCGCCGGGGTGCGCGCGGTCGACGTCACGCGCTGGGACCCGACCGCGCGCACCGTGACCGTCGCTCCGGGCGAGGCCGCGCTGCTGGTCGTGCCCGAGAACTTCAACGCCGGCTGGACGGCGTCGCTCGGCGGCACGCGGTTGACCGCGGTGCGGGTCGACGGGTGGCAGCAGGCGTTCGAGGTGCCGCCCGGAGCGGGTGGCACGGTGACGCTGACGTTCGCGCCGGACGAGCCGTACCGCCTCGGTCTCCTGGCTGGCGCGGCGGCGGTGGTGCTCGTCGTGTTGCTCGCGGCCGTGCCGGCCCGCCGGCGTCGGGTGGCGCCCGCGGGCGGACCGCCGGCCACGGCCCCGTCCGCGCTCTCGTCGTGGTGGATCGCCGTGCCGCTGGGCGTAATCGCGGTCGCGCTCGGCGGCGTCGCGGCGCTCGCGCTGCTGGTCGCCGCGATGCTCGTGCGGCAACTGCGGCCGGGCGCGCTGCCCGGCATCGCGCTGCTGGCCGCGGGCGGCGGCACGGCGGTCGCGGTGCTGGGCCGGGTCCAGGGGTACGGGCAGGAGTGGGCGTACGGCGCGGTGGTCCAGGCGGCGATGCTGACCGCCGTCTGCGCGGTCGCCGCGACCCTGGCGCCGTCACCCCGGCAGCCCGCGGACCCGCCGTCCCCGTGGTTCGAGCCGCCGGGTCTGCCGCCGCAGCGCGCGACCCTCGGCCGCTCGGTGCGGCTGTTCCGGGCCTTCCTGCGCGAGCAGAGCGATCCGGACCTGTTCTATTCGCTGCTGGCCCGGGACTCGGTGGCCCAGCTCGCGTCGTACGTGGCCCTGCGGGACGCGGTCGTGCTCGACGTGGGCGGCGGACCCGGCTATTTCGCTGCGGCGTTCCGGGACGCGGGCGCGACGTACGTCGGTCTGGATCCGGCGGTCGGAGACTTCGCCACCGACGGCGCCGCGGTGTCGGGCATGGTGCGCGGCGGTGGCACCGCGCTGCCGGTGCGGTCCGGCGTCGTCGACGTCTGCTACACGTCGAACGTGCTCGAGCACGTGGCGACGCCGGAAGCGATGCTCGACGAGATGGTGCGGGTGACGCGTCCGGGCGGCACGATCTTCGTCTCGTTCACGCCGTGGCTGTCACCCTGGGGCGGTCACGAGACCGCGCCGTGGCACTACCTGGGCGGGGCGCGGGCCCGGCGGCGCTACGTGCGGCGCATGGGACACGAGCCCAAGAACCGCTATCTCGACACGCTGTTCCCGGTTAGCGCGGCCCGGGCCCATCGCTGGGCGCGCGCTGCCCGGCGTGGAGGCCAAATTGTGATCATCGATGTTCTGCCCCGATACCACCCGCGATGGGCGCATTGGGTGGCCCGTGTGCCGCTGCTGCGGGAGGCCCTCACGTGGAACTACACGATGGTCTTGCGACGGAAGCCGAATCAAGGGTCGCGTCCGGATGGTACTCGGTAGTAACCTGCTCGCCAGCCAGCGGACGTCCACCCCCACCCGTCCGTCCTTACACAGTGGAGGCACCATGAGGTCTCGCGTCATCGGCGCCGTTCTGTTCGGCCTCGGTGTTCTAGCGTTGATCTTCGCCGCGGGTCTCGCGTTCGTCGTCGGTCCACGGGTCGCGCAGCTGCCCTACGACCTCGAGCTGACCCAGTCGGTCGCCGAGGCGCCGGACGCCACGTTCCTCCACATCACCGACCAGGGCGCCAAGGTGGAGACCGGCGACCTGCGCTCGACGATCACGGTGCAGCCGGACCGGGCGGAGACCGCCAAGCTCGAAGGCGACCTCGACGGCAAGGCGGTCGTCTGGCAGGTCGGCCAGGAGGTCGTGCGCATCGACAACAACGCGCTGATCAGCGCGTACAGCACGAAGTTGGCGCTGGATCGCAAGACGGCCGCGGCGGTGCCCTGGAACGGCCAATGGCTCGACACCGGCAGCAACCGGCAGAGCGTCGACTACTCGGGCCACATGTACAAGTTCCCCTTCGGCACCGAGCAGAAGGCCTACCCGATCTTCGACCGCGACGTGCTCGCCACCCAGCCGGCGAACTTCGTCAAGACCGAGGAGATCAACGGCCTGGAGACCTACCAGTTCACGCAGGAGATCCGGGAGGGTCGCCAGGAGGTGCCGGCCGACCGGATGCAGGCGCTGCTCGCCGCGCTGTTGCCCGGCGCGACCTCCGGCAACATCGTCTACAACAACACCCGCACCGTGTGGGTGGAGCCGACCACCGGCCAATACATCAAGGTCCAGGAAGACCAGGAGAAGAGCCTGGTCGGCAACAACGGCCAGTCCGTGACGATCCTCGACGCGCTGTTCACCTACACCGACGACACGGTCGCCCGCAGCGCCGACACCGCCTCGTCCAACCGGCAGCTGCTGCAGATCGTCAAGCTGTGGGGGCCGCTCGCCCTCGTCGTGATCGGTCTTGTCCTGGTGGGGTTCGGGCTCAGGTTCGCCACGCGCCGCCCGCAGGGCCGGCACGTCGCGGACGAGACGGCGGCCGACGTGAGCGAGGACGGCACGGTCAAGGCAAATACCTGACCGGTGCCGGACGCAGGTGACATCAATCCGGTGGCCCGGCCAGGTCATGGGTGAGGGTGTGGCGGGTGTCCTCGTCCGCGATGACCTCGATGGCGAAGACGAGGGCGCCCAGAGCGGCCAGGAATGCCGCGACCTGGAGGAGCTGTCGCGTGATCACCAGCGGCGGCCGTCCGATTCCCAGCGACACCAGCACCCCGCCCTGGCTGCCCGACCACTCGGTGACCAGTTCGGCATCGACGGATGCCACCCCGGCCGTGGCGAACGTGACGAAGATGGCCGTGGCGAACGCAAGGATCTCGAGCCCGACGCGCACGGCGGCCCGCCTGGCGATCGATCTTCGCAGTACCCGCCGCAGTCCCACTCCCACGACCAGAAATGCCGCGGCGAACGTCAGCGCTATGAAAACGAGCAGGCGCAACGTGGTGAGCTGGCCGACGAAGCGCCACGTCTCTGCCGTCAAGAACAGGATCAGCAGGAGCCCGAGCAGGAGACGCAGTTCGCGCACCGTTACGAGAACGACGTCGGCGCTGCGGGACACCACCCGTGAACGCACGGTGCGAGAGCCACGCTTCAAGCGACGATCTTCATCTGCGCCATCATGCCGGTGGACGAGTGGTCGATCATGTGGCAGTGGTACACGTAGTTCCCCGTGTGCGGCCCGAACGTCGCCTGCAGTCGGACCGTCTCGCCTGGAGCGACGGCGACCGTGTCCTTGACGCCGGCTTCGCCCGCTGCCGGCGGGCGGCCGTTGCGGTCGAGGATCCGGAACTGCACGAGGTGGGCGTGGAAGTTGTGCGGGACCGCGAAACCGGACCTGTCGTTCGTCACCGTCCACACCTCGGTCGTCCCGAGCTTGATCTGCGCGTCGACCCGGTTGGCGTCGAACTGACGGCCGTTGATGAGGAAACGGCCCGAGGACCGGTCGAAGCTGAGCACGATGCGCCGCTTGCCCGTGGCCGCCGGCAGCGCCGGGATCGTGCTGAGGCGGTCCGGGACGCGGCTCGTGTCAGCGCTCGCGCGCGTGACGTCGAATCGCAACACCGGTCCGACCTCAGCGTCGGTGAGGAAGACCTGGCTGCCGACCGGGAACCGGCCGAAGTCGACGACGACCTCGACCCGCTCCCCCGGCGTCATCCGCCATGACCGCACGGCCGCCGGCGCCCGCAGCAGACCGCCGTCGCTGGCGATCTGCGCGACCTCGGTGTCCCTACCCAACCGCAGCGTGAACGTACGCAGGTTGGCGGCGTTGACGAACCGCAGGCGATAGCGCCGTGCCGCGACCGGGAAGTACGGCGATGGCCGCCCGTTGGCGAGGATCATCGTGCGGTTCTGGAAGTCATGCGGTTCGAAGACCAGGCGGGCCTTCTCGTCGAACCGGGCGTCGCGGAGCATGATCGGGACGTCGTGGTCGCCGCTGGGCAGACGCAGTTCGGCCTCGTCCGGATCCTCGATCAGATACACGCCGGCGAGCCCGCGGAAGACGTGCTCGGCCTCCATGTGGTGGGCGTGGTCGTGGTACCAGAGCGTTGCGGCGCGCTGCTGGTTCGGATAGGTGTAGTTGCGGCTGCTGCCCGACTCCAGCGTGTCGGTGGGGAACCCGTCGCTGCTCGCCGGAGTGCAGCCCCCGTGCACGTGCACCGAGGTTGCCATGTCGAGGTCGTTGGTGTGCCTGACGACCGCCTTGCGTCCGGCGCGCACGCGAAACGTCGGCCCGGGGAACATCCCGGCGTACGTCAGCATCTCGGTGCGCGTACCCGGCAGGATCTCGATCCGCGCCTTCCGGGAGGTCATGAGGTAGAAATCGGTGTCACCGCGAACGGACTGCGGTCGCAGCACCTGCGGGACGGGCATGCGGACGCTGAACGGTTCGACGGCCCGCCCCGACGGGCGCCGCGGTCCGCTGTGCGGCGGGTGCGCCGGGGCGGTGGCCGCCTCCGCGGCGGTGGCCCGCGCGGCAGAGGCACCGCCGGCGACGAGGCCGGCCAGGCCCGCTGTCACGTTGAGGATGGCGTCGCGTCTGCTGACCGTTGACCGTTCCACCCGCTGAGTCTCCAAGACCAACCCACCAGCACAGCGAACGACACGCAGAGTCATCCAGACAGGTCGCACATGTCGGATAACGTCTGACCTCCCCTTTGGACGGTATCGCGTCGCGGGCGGCGTCTGCATGATCGTTGACTGACATCATGAGTCTCCCTCCCATCTCACGTCGTGCAAGCGACGGCTCGAACCGGTGCGGCTGCGGGCAGATCGGGCGTTCCGGTCCATTTGGGAGGTATATCCCGCATACTGATGGAGTACGACGTGGACAGGGTTAGGTCGAAACTGACACGAGAAGGTGGCGAGAGATGCAACCCATCGCTCCACTGCCGCCCAGCCGCCCGCTGACTCTGACGCTCGGGCAGCTCGACGACGCCGTCCGCCAATTGCCCGCCGCAGCCGAACATTCGGCGCCGGCAAGGCTACGAAGGGAGGCGGTGGCCCTGGCCGAAACCATCTACCGCGCTGGTGATCGCACCGGCACGGCCCACGCCATGGAAGCGAATCGCTTACTGCGCCGGATCCGCGGCTACCTCGCGGCCAATTCCGAAACGTCGACCGAACCGTAGATCTGCTTCCAGCGTGGCCGTTCTGGTGCCAGCAACCCGAAGGGAACTCGACATGGGTCTCGACGACAAGATCAACAACAAAGCGGAAGAAGTTGCCGGCAAGGTCAAGAAGGGCGTCGGCAAAGCCACGGGCGACGAGGACCTCGAGGCCGAAGGTCGTCTCGACCAGGCGAAGTCCAACGTCAAGCAGGCCGGCGAGAAAATAAAGGACGCCTTCAAGAGCTGACCGCGGCACATGGCGTCCTGGGGCGGTGGCACCTGATCTCGGTGCCCCGCCCCGTTTGTCGGCCACATCGGCGGCCACGGACCGCCCTACACACCGTGGTCCGCGCGCCGTGACTCAGTCCGTGACCCAGTCCATGTGCTCGATCCAATGTTCGAGCAACGCGTGGTCGCCCTCAACGTCCAGTGTGGATGATCGAGTGAGCGGACGTCGCCGGCAGATCGCGAGCAGGAGGTCTGTGGCTGGGCCGCTGACGGTGACGTCCGCCTCGGCGTGCGTGCGTTCCAGGACGACCTCGTCCTGTTCCCGGCGGGCCAGCCACTCCCCCGGCGCGTCGGTCGCGTGGAAATGGAGGGTCTGGCCGTCGCCGCGCATCGCATCGGCGAAGTCGGGCCGGTTCTCCCAGTACCCACGGGACGTCATGGTGTCCAACCAGTCCTCGATGGCCTCGACGGCGATCTCCGGCGCCAGCTCGTAGTGCGTGCCGAGCGCGGCGGCCGCGTCGGCGCGGTGCACGCACGCCTCCCCGAGCAGCCGTCGAGACCAGAACGGCACGCCGGCGTCCCCGCCGGACGGGTCCCAGACCGCTGTGTCATCGGCGACCGACGCGAACGCCCGCCTCGCCTCGCCCGCGCCTTCGGTCAACCACGCACGCCACTGCGCGGAGTCCGTCGGCCCCGGGACGTATCTGGCGTACGCGCTGCTCGGGTCGTCCAACCGCTCACCGACGAGCATCGCCACCATCCGTTGGGTGGCGCCGACATGGTCGACCAGGTCACCGAGCGTCCATTTCGGACACGTCGGCACGGGAGCGGACGCGTCCTTGTCCTGCACCCAGTCCGCGAACGTGCGTGTCTGTTCGACGACGGCATCCAGGTACGCGGTCTTGTCCATTCTTTCGACCTCCAGGTGATCCGGGTATGTCCTGAGCCCCGCCGGGGCGGTTGCCGGTGTGTTCGTCCTTCAGCGCCGAGACGGCCGTGACGGCGTCACCCTGCCGAGCGGAACCAGGTGCGGCGGGCCTGCCTGACCACGATCAGCGTCAAGGTGGCCAGAGCGGCGAGGGCGGCCACGACGCCGATGGCGACGGCCAGTGCGGTCGCGGCACCGAGGGAGTCGGCGACGAGGCCGGCCAACGCGCCGACGAGGGCAGCGACGATGACGCTGAGCAGCAACGGGATGCTGGTCACGAACTGGGCGGTCGGAAGGCGGGATCGGGCGCCCCCGTACGTCTGCATGATCCCGGCGAAGTCCTCGTGCGGGCTCGTGACGAAGTACTGCTCGAGCTCCGGAGCGAGATCGAGGTAGCCGCGTCGCAACCGGTTCATGCCGACGACCAGCTCGACGTCCTCGCTGTTGAGCGACACCAGGCGGACGACGGTCGCGACGCCGATCATGATCAGCAGGGAGATGAGCAGGAGAGCGAAAACGCGGAAGCCGGCGCCGAACTCACTGCTGTCAGCCACCAGAGCCAGCGAGACGACGGCGGCCGACAGGACCGTAACGAACCAGCTGGCGCGGTTGAAGCTTTCGCTCCACGCCAGGTTCCGGGTGGCCAGCAGGCTCCAATGCTCGGTTGCCAGGATCTGCGTGCGCACGGCGGCGGAGACCGGTTGCGCCGCAGGGTCGGCCGGCACGGGTTCGGGCACGTCGCTCTCCTGTCTCACATCGATCAGTCAAGACCGCATTGCCGAATATACGTACGAGATCGGCGCCTTCCGCCGGCCTGACAGCCCGATCTTCCCGATGAAGCCGTCGTGAAGCCGTCGTGAAGCCGTCTAGCCCGCGGTGGCGACCGGTCGTCCCGAGCGATAGCCCTCGGTCGGCGCCGTGGGACGGGGTGACGAGGCGCCGTCATTGGCGACCCGCAGGACGACGTCTTCGTCGTCGGCCGTAAGCGTCGTCCCGGCGCCCGACGAACGAGGTCAGCCTGGTCGGCGAGGTATCTGGACCAAACTGGTCCTAGGCTTGCTGTGTGCCACTGGCGATCGATCTCCTCGGCCCGCTACGTGTCTCCCTGGACGGTCGGGACCTGGACCTCACGGCCGGCCGGCTCCGCGTGCTGCTCACGCTGCTGGCGTTGTCCCCCGCCCGGCCGGTGACGTTGGAAACCCTCGCGACGGCCCTCTGGGCAGACGAGCAACCGGAGAACCCGCGACGGAGCATCCAGACGTACGTGACACGGCTGCGTAACGCGTTGGGCGGCGACCGCATCGACACCGAGCCGAGTGGCTACCGCCTGCGGATCACGCCGTCCGCGGTGGACGCCCTGCGCTTCGGCCAGTTGGTGGACGCGGCAGACAGTGCGGACCATGCGGAGCGCAGGCGTGCGCTCCTGACCGAGGCGCTCGGACTTTGGCGGGGCGCACCGTTCGAAGACCTCGGCTCCAGCTGGCTCAGTGCGGTCGAGGCGCCCGCGCTGGTGGAGCGCTACCTGGCGGCCGTCGTCAGGAAGGCGGATCTGGATCTCGCTGAGGGCCGTCACGAAGGACTCGTCGCCGATCTAAGGAAGCTGACCCGGCTCCACCCCCTGCACGAGACTCTCTGGGCACGGCTGCTCGTCGCCCTGGCCCGCAGCGGCCGGCCCGCGGACGCGCTGGCCGCCTACGAAGCGGTGCGCAGCCACCTGGCCGAGGAGCTGGGCACCGATCCTGGCGCCGAGCTGAAGACGATCTACGCCGATCTGCTGTCCGGCGCGATCCCCGGCAACCCCCCGCCGCCGAAGCCGTTCCACACCCCACATCAGTTGCCGGCCGCGGCGGCGTTCTTCACCGGACGTCGCCCGGAGGCGGCGGACCTCGCGGGTATCGACAGCGACGTCGGGCCGGCCGTGACGGTCGTCAACGGCATGGCCGGCGTGGGCAAGACGGCACTGGCGTTGCACGTCGCGCACCAGGTCAGCTCCCGGTTCCCGGACGGCCAACTCTTCGTCGACCTGCACGGCCACAGCGCAGGCCAGGAGGCTGTCGAGCCGGCGCGAGCGCTCGACGGGATGTTGCGGGCGCTCGGCGTCGAGCACGGCGAGATTCCGCCGGACCTGGCCGAGAAGTCCGCCCTGTTCCGCACCTGCGTCGCCGGCCGGCGAATCTTGCTGGTACTCGACGACGCGGCGGGCGAGGACCAGGTCGTGCCCCTGTTGCCCGGCACCCCGGAGAGCCGCGTCATCGTCACCAGCCGCCGCCGGCTGGGGTCCTTGAGCTCCGCACACCGCATCGACGTGCCCGTGTTGCCGGCCGGCGACGGGCTGGCCCTGCTGCGCCGGGCGGTGGGCCGGCGACGACTGGCCGCCAGTCCCAGCCGCGACCTCATCCGCCTGGTCCGGATGTGCGGCGGGCTTCCGCTCGTGCTGCTCGACGCCGCCGCCCGGCTGCGAACGCACCCGGCCTGGACGCCCGCTGACCTTTCCGCTCGGCTGGACCTCGAGGAGCGGCGTGTCGCCGCACTCGAGGTCGAACCCACGAGCGGCATCGCCACGGCGTTGGACGGCTCCTACCGGAACCTCGTCGAGCGCAGCCGGACAGCGTACCGGCTGCTGGGTCTGCACCCCGGAGCGGATTTCGACGCCGCGGCGGCGGCCGCCCTGACGGGTATGTCGAGCACCGCCACCACCCGCGTCATCGAAGATCTGCTGGACGCGCACCTGATGGACGAGCCGCACTCCGGTCGCTACCGCTTCCGGGAGCTCGTCCGCCGGCACGCCGCCGCGCTCGGGCACGCGTCCCAGGCCGATCGAGCGGCGTCCATCGACCGGCTTCTCGACCACTACGGGCTGACCGCCGCGGCGGCGACGAGCGTCGTGTCCCGGCGACAGGGTCGCGACAGCCAGTTTCCGAACAACGAGGTGGCGCGGCGTTGGCTGGATGCCGAGCTGTCCAACCTGTTGGCGACCGGTCACTACGCGGCCGACAACTGCCGGCCCGACCACCTGCTGCTGCTGTCCGACCTGCTGGCCCGACACCTGGAGACACGCAACAGGTACGCGGACGCGCAGCTGCTGCACAGTCGCGCGCTGGCCGTAGCCCGGGAACTGCGCGATCAGCCGGCCCAACTGACCGCGATGCTGGGGCTCGGCGCCTTGTTCCGCCGCCAGGACCGTGCGACGGATGCCGTGGACATCCTGACCAGGGCCCTGCGGTTGGCCCGCGAGATCGGCGATCGCGCCGGCGAGCTGGCCGCCCTGACGAGATTGGGCCATGTCGAGCGGAAGCTGTCCCGACTCGAGTCGGCGACCGGCCACTACCACGCGGCGCTCGCGCTCGCCGAGCTGACCCAGCGACCACTCGACAAGCTGGACGCTCTGACCGGTCTCGGCCGAACGCTCCTGCTGCGACGACGGTTCCGGACCGCGTTGAGCACCTTCGCGCGGGCGGACCGCCTCGGGCAGAGCATCGGTGCGAGCTCGCCCGGGCTCAACGCCGTCTCCGGCCTCGGTGACGCGTTCCGACTCCTGGGCGACCACCGGTCGGCGGAAACGCACTACCGACGGGCGGCCACGTCCGCCGAAAGCCTGGGCGACCGCAACTGGCAGATGGAGTCCGCCCACGGCCTCGGCCTGCTGTACCGGGCAACGGGCCAGCCCGGGCGATCCGTCGAGTATCACCAGTCGGCCCTTCGCATCGCCGGCGAGCTGAGCCACCACGCCGACCAGGCGCGCGCCCATGACGCCTTGGCGAAAGCCAGCTTGGGCATCGGCCGATCGGCGCCGGCCCGCCGACATTGGCAACGCGCGCTGGACCTTCTCGCGGGCATCGACGCCAGCACGACCGAGGAGGGCGAAGTGACGGCCGAGGCCATTCGGATCCACCTGACCGAACGGCTCTAGTCGGCACGCCGCCGACCGTGGTCGGCGCGCGCCCCGATGAAGCCGCGATGAAGCCTGCCAGGCATAGGCTCCCGTCGCATCGCATCCCCCGGTCGTGCGGAGGTCGAGAAATGCGTCGTCGGGTCGAGCGGCCCCCCATGCGTCTGTCACGGCGGGAGGCGATCGCCACGGTCGCGGCCGCCGCCGTCACCTCCGCCGTGGGCGGCGCCGCGCCGTCGTGGGCCGTCGAGAAACGCCGGGCGACCCCGGTGATCTACGACAGCGATCTGGACTTCGACGACGCGTCGACGCTGGCCTACCTGTGCGAGGAGCACAAGCTCGGCCGCATCGACCTGCGGGCCGTCACGGTCGCCAACAACGGCTTCGGCCAGCCGGGACGGACGTCGCGGCATGCCGTGACCATCCTGGAGGAGTGTGGGCTGCCGTCGGTTCCGGTGGCCGAGGGCGCGACCGGCGAGGGCCGCAACCCCGCGCCCGCCGAGCTGGTCGCCACCATCGAGACCGTCCTGCGTGACGCGCTCGGCGACGGGGACCGCCCGCCGCACCAGGCGCCGCTGAGTGCCCGCGACCTCCTCGTGCGAACGGTCACCGCGGCCCGGCGGCCGGTCACGGTGGTGGCCACGGGCCCGCTGACGAACCTCGCGGCGGCGCTGCGGGTACCCGGTGTGGCCGCCCGGATCGAGCGGATCCAGATCATGGGCGGGGCTCTCCACGTGCCGGGCAACCTCTACGGCTCGGCACTGCCTGGGTTCGACAACTCCCAGGAGTTCAACATGTGGCTCGATCCGGCAGCGGCGAGCGAGGTCTTCCGTCGGGCTCGGCCGGGAAGCGTCCACCTGGTCCCGCTGGACGCGACCGCGGCGGCGCCGATCACCGACTCCTTCGTCGCACGGCTGGCTGCCGACCAGGTGAGACCGGGCGCTGCGCTCACCTACCGGATCCTGACCCATCCTGACCTGGCGGCCCTGATCGACCTGGGCATCATGTACTGGTGGGACGCGCTGGCCGCGGTGTCCGCCGTGCACGACGACGGGGCCGTAGCGAGGTTCGAGCGCGCCGACGTCGCGGTCGTGCAGGACGGCGTGCAGTGTGGGCGCACCGTCGTCACCCCAGGTGGCGCACGGATCCGGGCGGCGCTGGGGGCCGACGCCACCGCGTTCGAACGGCGTTTCCTCGACTCGCTGAACGGTCGTAGGTGACGAGCCTCGCCTGCGAGCGGTGCGCGAGCCCCGTCGCCCGATGCTGAAGCAGCCGCGAAACGGAAATGAAGGGGGTCTGTGATTCGGTCTTGGGCGGTTCAGTTCGGCCGCACAGGCTCGTTCGAGCGATGGTGTCAGGACTCGGCGCTGCGCGGCCACGATGGATACGGGGATTGCGATGCGCATCGCAGAGTGGCGTGGTGCACACCAGGACGCCCCCAGCCGCCCCGGCGGGGGCGGACTGCACGTAGGCGTGCTGGGCTCGCTGAAGGTCCGGGTCGACGGTCGACCGGTGACCGTCAAGACCGGTCGGCTGAGAGCGCTGGTGGCGGTCATGGCGATGAGCCACGGACGTGCCGTCGCGCCCGAACGCCTGGCCGCCCGGATCTGGGGCGAGGAGCTTCCGGGCGACGGCCGCCGCAGCGTGCAGCTGTACGTCACGCGGCTGCGCGGCCTGTTGGGTGGCCGCGCGATCGACACCGAACCGGACGGCTACGTCCTCAAGGCCCACGACGTCGACGCGCTGCGGTTCACCGACCTCCTCGATGACGCGGCCGCCGCGGCCGAACCAGCCAAGGAGCGGGTCCTGCTCGGCGAAGCGCTCGCCCTCTGGCGGGGCAACCCGTTCGAAGGCCTGCACGCCTCGTGGTTGGAGCAGATCGAGGGCCCCAGGCTGATCGACCGCTACCTAGCCGCGATGGAACGACGCATCGACCTCGACCTCGCCGCCGGCCTGGACAGCGCCGTCGTCGAGGACCTACGCCAGCTGGTGAACCGGCACCCGCTGCGCGAACGGCCGTGGGGGCAGCTGATGATCGCCCTTTACCGGTGCGGTCAGCAGGCTGAGGCGCTGTCCGTCTACCAACGGCTCTACCGCCTGCTCGCCGACGAGCTGGGTATCGCCCCGAGCGCCGCGATCCAGGAGCTCCATCAACGGATGCTCGCCGGCGAGCAGGCGCCACTGCCACCGGCGACAACGTCCGGGCACGTGCCTGTTCCGCGGCAGCTGCCCGCCCGGGTCGGCCGGCTGGCGGGGCGGTCGACAAGCCTGGCTCAGCTCCACCATGCGCTGGATCGGCTCGACGACGAGGCCCCGGTCGCGATCGTGACCGGGGGCGCGGGAGTCGGGAAGACGACGCTGACCGTCCACTGGGCACACGAGATCTCGCCACGGTTTCCCGACGGGCAGCTCTACGTCGATCTTCGCGGGTTCGCCCCCGATGGCCAGGCTGTCCGGGCCGAGACCGCGATCCGCGGGTTCCTCGAAGCCTTCGGCATCGTTCCGGCTTACGTGCCCACCGACCTCGCCGCCCAGGTGGGTCTGTTCCGCAGCCTGCTGGCCGGCAAGCGAGTGCTCATCGTGCTGGACAACGCCCTCGACGCCGAGCAGGTGCGTCCGCTGCTTCCGGGCGCGCCGCACAGTGCCGCCGTGGTCACCAGTCGCCAGCAGATGCCCGAGCTGGTGGCCGCGGGCGCCGAACCGGTCACCCTGGACGTGCTGTCCGCGGCCGAGTCGACGGAGCTGCTGGCCTCGCGGCTGGGGGCCGACGTCGTCGAAGCCGACCCCGAGGTGGCGGGGCGAATCGTCGACATCTGCGCTGGGCTACCGCTCGCCCTCGCGATCACGGCGGCCCGGGCCAACGGTCTCCGTCGCCTGAGCCTGCCCGCGCTCGCCGAGGAGCTAGGACAGTTCCACACCAGCCTTGACGCACTCGCCAGCCCGGACGCGGCGACCGACATCCGCGGAGTCTTCTCCTGGTCCTACGGACGGCTCAGCACGCCGGCCAAACGACTGTTCAGGCTGCTGAGCATTCTGCCGAGCACCGGTGTGCACGCGGCGGCCAGCCTCAGCGGCGTGCCCGTACCCCAGGTGCGGCAGTCGCTCACGGAGCTTCGCCGAGCCCACCTGCTCCAGGAGCACCTTCCGGGTCGCTACAGCTGTCACGATCTGCTCCGGACCTACGCCGGAGAGCTCTTGCACCGGCACGACACCGAGGAGGAGCGGCAGGCCGCCCAGCGCCGCGTCCTCGACCACTATCTCAGCTCGGCCGCGCACTCGGCCCTTCTGATCGAACCGCTTCGCGATCCGATCCCCCTTCCACCGCTTGATCCCACCGTCACGGCCGAGCGTTTCAAGAGCCGCGAAGAGTCCCTCGCGTGGTTCGACGTGGAGCGGTCAGCGCTGTTGGCGGCGGTCACGTCGGCGTGGGTCGGCCGGTTCGACCGCCACGTCTGGCAGCTGGCGTGGTCCTTGGAGAACTACCTGCAGTGGCAGGGCCGTTGGCCAGACCGGGCGGCGACGCTGCGCACCGCTCTGGCCGCTGCGACGCGGCTCGGTGACCGCATCGAACAGGCCCGCGCTCACCGCTGTCTGGGACTGGCGTACGCCCACCTGGACGACTACGTCTCTGCCCACGCACACCTGCGCGACGCGTTGACGCTCTACCGGGACAGCGACGAACGGATGGGCCAGGTCCACACCCACGAGAACCTCTCGACGACGCTCGAGCGACAGGGCGATCACGACGCCGCCCTGGCACACGCGCAGCGGGCTCTGGAACTGTTCCCGCCGAACGGTCCGAGGTCGAGCCTCGGCCGGCTGCTCAACTCGGCCGGCTGGTGCCTCGCACAGCTTGGCAAGCTGCATGAGGCCTTGGCCACCTGCGAGCGAGCCGTTGCCCTCGCGGTCGAGGCGAAGGACCAGATCTCCGAGGCCGCGACGTGGGACAGCCTGGGCTTCATCCGCCATCGCCTGGGTGACCATCGCGACGCCCTGGCGGCATACCAGCGGGCGCTGGAGATCCGCACGGCGGTCGGGCACAGGGAAGGCGCGGCCGGCACCCTTCGGCGCATCGGCGACACACACTACGAAGCCGGTCAACCCGCGGCCGCGCAAGCATCCTGGCGCGCGGCCGTCACCATCCTCGACGAGATCGCCCAGCCCGTGCGGCTCTGATCGGTGGGGTACGTCCGTTGCGGTCACTGACCGGGGGCCACATCCCGCCCTCGTCGTTGTGGCACAACCGCGCCTTCATCACCTTCTGGTTCGGCGAGTCCGTGTCGCTCGTCGGCAGTCAGGTGACCTTCGTCGCGCTGCCGCTCCTGGCGATGGTCGCCCTGGACGTCAGCACCGCCGAGCTGGGCCTGCTGCGATTCGCGGAGTACCTGCCGTTCCTTGTGTTCACGCTGGCATTCGGCGTGGTGGCCGACCGCCTCCGCCGCCGCACCCTGATGATCGTCTCCAACGCGGCCCGCTGCGCGCTGCTGGCGATCGTTCCACTGTGCACGGCTCTGGGGCTGATGCGACTTCCGCTGCTCGTCGTGATCGCATTCGCGGTGGGCACCTGCGCTGCCATGTTCGAGGTCTGCTGGTTGTCCTACGTTCCCGACCTGGTGCACCGCGACCACCTCGTGGATGCGATGAGCAAGGTCTCCGCCAGCCACGCCGCCGCCGAGGTCGCCGGGCCCGGCGCCGGCGGTCTGCTGGTGCAGCTGGTGACCGCGCCCATCGCCCTCATCGTGGACGCGGTCACCTATCTCGTGGCGACGGTCGCTTTGATCCTGGTGCGGGCGCCGGAGCCGCATCGGGTCCCGCCCGCACGGCGGCGCACGGTCAGGCGCGAGCTTGTCGAAGGCTTGCGGTTCGCCTTCACCGAGCCACATATCCGCGCCACCGCGTACGCCGCCGCCCTTGGCAACCTCTTCGCGAACCTCACCGAGACCGTCTTCCTGGTGTACTCCCTGCGCCAGTTGAACCTGACGCCGGCTCTCCTGGGCCTGACGCTGTCGGCCATCGGCGCGGGCGGGGTGCTCGGTGCGGCGTTCGCCAACTGGCTCTGCCGGCGCTTTCCGCTGGGCCGCCTCTATGTCACCGCCCGCGCCGTGGGCGCCGGCGGCACGCTGCTCCTGCCGCTCGCCGTTGGTCCCACGCCCGTGGTGGTCGGGATCTGCATGCTGAGCTTCTTCGTCTGGCAGGCGAGCCTGGCCAACACCAACGTGATCAACGCCAGTCTGCGGCAGGCGTTGACGCCCGAGCACCTGCGGGGCCGAATGAACGCGAGTGTCCGCACGCTCGTCTTCGGCGCCCTTCCGCTCGGCGCCCTCGCCGGCGGCGTACTCGGGGAAATGATTGGCCTGAGAGCAACGCTGTGGCTGGGCGCAGTCGGATATGCCCTTGCCATCATCCCGATCCTGTTGTCGCCGATCCCCCGTCTGCGCGCCTTCCCGGCCGACCACGGCGTCGTGACGTGACATCGTCGAGGTCAGGCGCCGATCTTGACCGAAGTCGTTTTGAAATCGGTGCCGGATACGTTGCCGGCGGGTCGAGCGTTGGACCGTCGGCATACGGGAGGAGGTGCGGCGATGCGCGACCGCGAGTACTGATGACCTGCGGGCGCGCCCGCCCGCTCATACTCCGAAGTCCATGGTCCGTCGGCCAGCAGCGCCATCGCCTGCGGTCGCTGCTGGCCGGCCATCACTGCGGCTCGGAGCCAGCCCGCGCGACGAGCGATGTGGATGGCGTCCACGCGGTTACGCGCATCGAGCCTGGTCACGGCGCGTCCTTACCCAATTCCCGGTCGCGACCTCGGCGACCACCTCGATGTCATCCTCGAGACCCAGCACGGCGACCAGACCATCGGCGCCCCGGCTCAGCGCGTCATCGCCGGATTGACGGTGGCCGCGCCGGCCAGTTTCCGGCGCACCTGCTCCAAGGCGGGATGGTCGAGCTCAGCGAGGATGGTCTCCGCCTGGCGCCACTGCGTGTGGGCCACGGCCACGTCGCCCACCGCCTCGAAGGTCTCGCCCAGGTGCACCAGGCTGACCGAGGCGTAGTAGCTGTCGCCCAACTGAACGTACAGGTCGATGGCCCGCCGGTAGCTGATGACCGCTTCGTCGTATCGACCCAGGTGGTGCAGGGCGTATCCGAGCGTGTCGAGAGTCGCCGCTTGACCGTCGAGATCGCTGATCTTCTCGTGCCGCTCGATCGCCATCCGGCAGTAGCGGACCGCCGGCTCGTACTCGCCGAGCTGGGCATGGCACCACGCCACGGTGTTGAGCGCGTTGGCGTGACCGACCGGGTCGTCGCCCAGACGCTGCTGCAGGGCGAGCGCCCGCAGCGCGTGTGCGAGCGCCTCCCGGTGGCGGCCATGCTGCTCATGCAGGAGCGCGAGGTTCGTCTCCGTGCGGGCCTGACCGCCGAGGTGGCCGGTGAGCCGGTAGAGCTCCAGGGCACGGCGGTAATGGTGGTGAGCGTCGACGGCCTGCCCGCGGCGGGCGTACGCACGGCCGAGCCCGCGGTGCGCGTGCGCCTCGAGCACGCCGTCACCCAGTCGCTCGGCGGCGGCGATGGCCGCGCGCTGGGTCTGTGTCCACTGGTCCCAGTAGCCCTGGCGCTCGAGGAAGCCGGCCAGGACCCAGGCGAGCTGACCCGTCTCGACGTCGCGTCCGGTGGTCGCTGACCAGCGCAGCAGACTCAGCATCGTCTCGCGTTCGGCGTTGAACCAGCCCATCGCCTCGTCGTACCCGGCGAGGTGGTGGCGCACCGCGCCCGGTAGAGGCGGGCCCAGCACCAGCTCGGTGCGTTGCGGGTTGAGGATCGTCGCGGCGCCGTGGCCGGTGTGCAGGTAATGGTCGAGCAGTCGCCGGGCGGCCTGGTAGCGCCCGTCCTCGGGCTCCGCTGCGTGTGCCAGCTCGGCCGCGTAGGCCCGGAGCAGGTCGTGCAGGCTGAACCGACCGGGTTCGTGCTCGACCACGAGGTGGGCGCGCACCAGCTCGCCCAGCACGCGCTTCGCCGCGCCGGGTGACAGGCCGCCGAGGCTCGCCGCCGCCGCCGTCGGCAGGTCCGGACCGGGGTGCAGGCCCAGCAGCCGGAACAGGCGGGCCGCGGCGGGGTCGAGCTCACGATAGGACCACGAGAAAACGGCGCGCACGTCCGTGGCCGGAGAGGCGGTGTCGAAGGCGTCGAGACCGTCGCGAAGCCGCGCGGCGATCTTGCCGAGCGGGGCGTCCGGGCGGACCGCGGCCCGGGCGGCGACGATCGCCAACGCGAGCGGCAGCCGCGCGCTCGCGGCTATCATGTGCCGCACGGCCTCCGGCTCCGCGGCCAGTCGTTCACGGCCGAGCCGCTCGGCGAGCAGCCGACCGGCGTCACCGACGCTGAGCAGATCGAGTGGCACTGGACAGGCGCCGTCGCTGGCGACCACGCTCACCAGTTGGTCGCGGCTCGTAACCAGGACGAGGCAGCCCACGGCGCCGGGGAGCAGCGGCCGAAGCTGTGCCGCGCTGTTGGCATTGTCGATCAGCACCAGCGCCCGACGTCCGTCCATCAAGGACCGATACAACGCCGCCCGTTCCTCGACGTCGGCGGGCACGTCGTCACCGCGTACGCCCAGGGTGTGCAGAAAACGGGCCAGCGCCTGGGCCGGCGTCAACGCTTGGGCCGGGTGATAGCCGCGCAGGTCGACGAAGAACTGGCCGTCGGGGAAGTCGTCGGCGACGCGGTGCGCCCAATGCGTGGCCAGCGTGCTCTTGCCGACGCCGGCGGTGCCGGTGATCACCACGACGACGGGCCCGGAGGTCGTATCCACCGTGGCGGCCAGCTCGTCGAGCTTCGACAGCTCACGCTGCCGGCCGGTGAAGCCGCGGATGTCCGGCGGCAACTGGCGCGGAACGGACGGCAGCGGCGCCGGCCGGCGCGCGCCGACGGGCTGGCTGGTGAGAATCGCCGTGTGCAGTGCCCGGATCGGCTCGCTCGGATCGATGCCGAGCTCGTCGGCCAGGTTGCGCCTCAGCGTGTGATAGGCGTTCAACGCCTCGACGCGCCGACCGCGGCGACGCAGGGCGTCCATCAGCTGACCCCACAACCGCTCCCGCAGGGGATGTTGTGCGGTCAGGACCATCAGCTCATCGGTGATCTCGGCGAACCGTTCGAGCCGCAGCATGATGTCGACACGCCGCTCGGCCAACTGCAACCGCTGCTCCCGCAACCACGGCGCGACCTCCCGCTGCAGCACGTCGGACGGTACGTCCAACAGTGGTTCCGCGCGCCACTGGTCGAGGGCGCCGCTGACAGCGGTGAGCTCTCGTTCGAGGTCGCCCGCTTCGGCCGCACGGTCGGCGTCCTGGAGGAAGCGCCGCACCCGGCCGAGATCGGTTCGCTCGATCGGCAGGTCGAGCCGATAGCCATCGGGACTGGTGACGATGATCTCTGCGGCGTCGATCTGACCGAGAATGGCACGGGCGCGCCAGGCGGCGAGCTGGAGAGCCCGGCGAGGGTTCTCCGGCTGTGCGTCACCCCAAACCGCGTCGACCAGCTCCGCCACCGTCACCGGACGGCCGACGTTCACCGTCAGCGCGGCGACGAACGCCCGGACGCGGCGCGAGGTCAGGTGCGCCTCCCGGCCCTCGTTGAGCGCCGACAGCGGGCCGAGAACGCGAATGTCGATGCCGGACATCAGTCACATCCCGTGGCGTACGACCGGCGCGCCGCATTCACCGGCCGGCTTTCACGGCGCCACTTCGGCTCTGCCTGCGGACGCGGTCGAGCGCACGCCGAGCGGTCGGGTTGACCGCGATGCGCAGCCAGGCGGCCAGCTGTCTGCATGATGGAGCCCTTTCGGGATTACCCTGCGGCGCCGGTCCCCCACCCGATCGTTCGCGGGCCGGCGCCGCAGGGGGCTCTCGAACGTCCTGCGCCGGGACGTCGCTGACACGGCACAAGTGTGGAAGGAGCGATCGTCGGCCGACCAGTGTGACGAGCACGGGATCGATGTGGGTTTCGCACACTCGCAGATGTGCGTTCTGCACCCGCGGTGGTGGGGAAGCGCCGACACGCGCTTCAACAACGCTTCAGGACAAGGGCACATGGGTCACGTCGAGCCAAAGCTCCGCCAAGCGTCCTGACCGCCATCGCTCCGGCCACCGGCGGTCGCGGTGCCGACACCGTCGAGCGCAACACCGGCAAGGATGAGCCAGCGGCCGCCACCGTGGGCGAAGCGGCCAGCGACGGGCGGTTCGACCAACCGTCAAGAAGGTGGAGTGCGGCCTCACACCCGATCAGCCTGCCAGGGCTACGAGAATGGCTGCCACGCCCAGCGGCACGTCCAACACGATGCAGAACTCGGCCAGAGACCGGTTGACGACCTGGTTGCGTCGATAGTGGATGACGTCCCAGATTCCATGACTCGCAAGCGCGAACCCGGCGACGACGAGACCCGTCCGTGGGCTCAGGAACAGCGCCGTCACGGCGACCACGCCGTAGCCGAGCAGCGCCAGGCTCTGGGCGGTCAGCGGCGGCCGCGGAGCGCGAGTCGCCAGACCAACGACCAGCAGAACGACCGCGACCGCCGAACCGACCACCCACCACGTCACACCGACGACCTGGCTGGTTACCAGCACCGCGGGAAAGGCCAGGCAACCGGCCCAGCCGACCCAGCGGCGATCGAGGGCGGCGGCACCCAGATAGCACAACACCGCGACGGCGATCACGGTCGCCAGCGTCTCGGCATCCGGGCCGAAGGCGAGTTGTGTCGCAGCCGCCGCGAGACCCAACGCGGTCGGCCAGCGATGGCGGACCGCCCACCGGCGCGACGGCGCCTCCTCAGGTGCGGCGAGCGCGTCCGACGCCATAGCGGCTCCTTACCTCGCGTACCCGTGCCGACTTTCCGTCATCCAATCCGCTGCCGACTTCACATCTACTTCAGCCACCTGATCACGATGCTGGCACGTAGGTGATCTTGTAGAGCCTCGTCACCGACGTGACCACGTTCGAACCGAGGACCATCACCACCGAACGGCTCGTCCTGACCAGTCTCCAACGTACGAGAAACGGTTTCAGCGCCGAGGTCGGAACGATCCGGTTACTCGTTCCAGCAGTCGGGATGGCTGTAGGGGAGTGCCTTTATGTCGACGCCTATCTCCGAATGGAACCTGACCCACAACCCGTTTGCCCCGCCGTAATGGATTTTCGGGTCGCCGAGCTGCGCCGGACCGGGAGGAGAAGCCTCGGTTCCCGACAGCCAGAAGCGCCTTCGCACGCACCACCCGGGCCCAATGTAGATTCCGTCAGTGCTGGCCCAGCCCGAGAATCGGCCAGGGGGAATCAGGGCGTCGTATCGGCCGCCGCCCTGAGCGTAAGTGCCGTCGAAGACCTGGATGGCACCGATGGCATAGTCGCCTGTATTGCGCATCTCCTTGGTGGCGGCTGAGGCGGATCCCGGTGTCAGACCGATGACAAGTACGGCGGTCAGGGCAAACGTGGTCGCCCATCTCATTTTCTTCACTTCGACTCTTCCTTTCAGCTGCGTCGGAGACGGCGCGGGCGCGGTCAGCGGATCAACACGGAACGATGCTCCAGATCGGATCCCAGTCGACCGAAACCGCTTTGTTGTCCGCGTTGACCGACTGGACCAACCAACCGTGCCGGTCGCGGAGTTCCGCCACCGCACTGCCCGTCTGGTGGTTGACGGCGGCGCCGCGACCCAGGAAGTTGGTGATGCTCCGCTTGTCGCAGTAGTAGAGCTCGAAGAACGTGTGTTGGCCGTCGCCCTCTCCCACGGCATAGCAGGAGTAACCCGACCGGCAGTTGCGCAGGTACAGGTTCCGAGACTCCGTGGTCAGGTTGCGGGTCACGTACTCCCTGGGTCCGCTGCCGTTCTTGCCATTGGGATAGAACGGACTCAGCCCCGGCCTCACCTCCAATGTGGTGGCCGCGTGCGCCGGCGAAGGCGCGGCGGTGGCCAGCGCGATGACCGCGCCGGCGAACGCCAGGATCTGAGCTGTCCGAAGGTTCCGCATTGGCTACTTCTCCTCTGCCGCGCCGTACGCTGCTCGCACAAGGGGGCTCGAAGGCTCAGAGCCGCCAACAGTCGGGTTCGCTGTACGGCAGTGCGCGCACATCGACGCCGATATGAGTAGTGAGGCTCTGGTACTTCCCCTTTGAGCCGCCGTAAGCGATCGAGGGATCCGTGAGCTGCGCCGGACCGGGCGGGTTGGCCTCCGTCCCCGAACGCCAGTAGCGAACGCGCACGCAGTAGTTCGGCCCGATCCAGATGCCCGCGGTGCTCGCCCAGCCCGAGAATCGCCCGGGCGGGATCAGAGCATCGTATTTGCCCTGGTCGAAGTATCCGTCGAAGTCCTTGACGGCACCGATGGCGTACCTGCCCGTATTGCGAATCTCCTTACTGTCCGCCAAGGCGGCTCCCGGTGTCAGGCTGACCAGGAGCACAGCCGTCAGCCCGACGATGGCTGCCCATCTAACTCTCTTCAAGGTGCCTGTTCCCTTTCACTCCACACCGGATGGCCGCCCAATGAGAGCACGTCTCGACTTCATAACCGCTTCAGAGTGTTGCGGCCAAGACTTACCAACCATCTCCTCAGGCCGTCGGCGCCGGTAGCATCACCAGCGGCGCCGGCTCAGCCCGTCGGCCGATCGGAGGAACGATGTCGACGATGCCGCTGCGCGAACGCGCCGCCTGGCAGGCCCTCGCCGCGCACCACGCCGACCTCGGTGGCCGGCACCTGCGAGAACTGTTCGCGGACGACCCCGCGCGGGGTGAGCGGTTGACGGCCGAGGGGGCCGGGCTCTACCTCGACTACTCCAAGAACCGGATCACCGAGGAGACGTTGCGGCTGCTGTTTCAGCTCGCCCGCGAGTGCGAGCTCGAACAGCGCCGCGACCTGATGTTCTCCGGCGCGCCTATCAACTCCTCGGAGCACCGGTCCGTGTTGCACGTGGCCCTGCGGATGCCGAAGAGCGCCTCCCTGGTCGTCGACGGCGTGGACGTGGTCGCCCAGGTCCACGGCGAGCTGGACCGCATGGCCGCCTTCGCCGACCGGATCCGTTCAGGACAGTGGCTGGGGCACACCGGCAAGCCGATCAAGGCGATCGTCAACGTCGGCATCGGCGGATCGGACCTCGGACCGGTCATGGCGTACGAGGCTCTGCGGCACTACACCCGCCGGGATCTGACGTTCCGGTTCGTGTCCAATGTGGACTCGACCGACTTCGTCGAGGCCACCAGGGACCTGCGCGCCGAGGAGACGCTGTTCATCGTCTCCTCCAAGACGTTCGGCACGCTCGAGACCCTGACCAACGCCCATTCGGCGCGCGACTGGGTGGTCGGCCAGCTCGGCGACGAGGCCGCGGTGGCTAAGCACTTCGTCGCCGTGTCCACCAACGCGGACCGGGTCGCCGAGTTCGGCATCGACACCGCCAACATGTTCGGGTTCTGGGACTGGGTCGGCGGCCGCTACTCGATGGACTCCGCCATCGGACTGTCCACCATGGTCGCCGTCGGTCCGCAGGGCTTCGCCGAGATGCTGGCGGGCTTCCACGAGATGGACGAGCACTTCCGCACCACCCCGCTGGACCGGAACCTGCCGGCGCTGATGGGCCTGCTCACCGTCTGGTACGTCAACTTCTTCAATGTGCAGAGTGTCGGCGTCATGCCGTACGAGCAGTATCTGAAGCGTTTTCCGGCCTATCTGCAACAGCTCACCATGGAGTCCAACGGCAAGCACGTCACCCGCGACGGCCGTCCGGTCGACTACGACACCGGCCCGGTCTACTGGGGTGAACCGGGCACCAACGGCCAGCACAGCTTCTACCAGCTGCTCCACCAGGGCACGCGGCTCATCCCCGTCGACCTGATCGGCTTCGGCCAGACCCTCAACCCGCTGCGCGACCACCACGACCTGCTCTCCTCCAACGTGTTCGCGCAGGCGCAGGCGTTGGCGTTCGGCAGGACCCAGGAGGAGGTACGGGCCGAAGGCACCGCCGACGACGTCGTTGCCCATCGGGTCATGGAGGGCAACCGCCCGAGCAACGTGCTGCTGGCCGAGCGGCTCACCCCGCGGGTGCTGGGCGCGCTGGTGGCGCTCTACGAGCACAGCGTGTTCACCCAGGGCACGATCTGGGGCATCGACTCCTTCGACCAGTGGGGCGTCGAGCTCGGCAAGGTGCTCGCGGCGAAGATCATTCCAGAGCTGACCGGGGCCGCCGAGCCGTCCGCCCAGCACGACTCCTCGACGCGGGAGCTGATCCGGCGCTACCTCGCCATGCGAGGCTGACCCGGGGCGATCCCTCCGATTCGGCGTCGCGACGACCTGACACGCGCGAGAATGAGCCGGACCAGGTCGTCGCCGGTGAGGAGGAGCGTGGGTGGGCACACCGACCGGGCGCGCCGACGCGCCGGTCTTCTTCGGCGCCACCGGCGACCTCGCGTACAAGCAGATCTTTCCTGCCCTCGCGGGCCTGATCTCTCAGGGTCGACTGGACATGCCGGTGATCGGCGTCGCGAAGGCCGGCTGGGACCGCGACCAGCTGGCTCAGCGGGCGCGCGACAGCCTGGCCGAAGCCGGTCTCCACGACGAGCCGACCGTGCGGCAGCTCATCGAACGCCTGCGATACGTCGACGGTGACTACCGCGACGCCTCCACGTTCGAGGCCCTCCGCACAGCGCTCGGCACCGCCCGAGCGCCGCTGTTCTACCTCGCGATCCCGCCGGCGTTGTTCGGAACGGTCGCGACCGCGCTGCACGACTCCGGGTCCGCCGACGGCGGCCGGGTCGTCGTGGAGAAGCCGTTCGGCCGCGACCTCGCCGAAGCGCGTGAGCTGAACGCGCTGCTGCGCCGTTATTTCCCCGACGACGCGATCTATCGCATCGACCATTTCCTCGGCAAGGACGCCGTGCTTGGCCTGCTGTACTTCCGCTTCGCCAACGCCCTGCTCGAGCCGTTCTGGAACCGGTTCTACGTCGACTCCGTGCAGATCACCATGGCCGAGGAGTTCGGCGTCGCCGGGCGGGGCGCCTTCTACGACAAGACCGGTGTGATCCGCGACGTCGTGCAGAACCACCTGCTCCAGGTGCTGAGCCTGGTGGCGATGGAACCGCCGGGCGGCTACGGGCATCAGGACATCCGCGTCGAGAAGGCCAAAGTGTTGCGGGCCATGCCGCCGCTCCGCCACAACGACGTGGTCCGCGGCCAGTTCACCGGCTACCTCGACGAGAACGGCGTGGCGGCGGGCTCCACCGTGGAGACCTTCGTGGCGCTGCGGGCCCACGTGGACACCTGGCGGTGGGCCGGCGTGCCGTTCTACATCCGGGCCGGCAAGCGGCTGCCGGTGACCGCCACCGAGGTCGTCGTCCGCCTGCGCCGGCCGCCGGCCGCCGGCCGCACTGGCCTCAGTGGACCGCGACCACCCGCCGAACTACGTCAGGTTCCGGCTCGGCCCGGACGGCGCCATTTCTCTCGGCGTGACGGTCAAGGCCCCGGGCGCGGCGATGACGGGCACCGCCGTCGAGCTCGCGGCGCTCAACCGCCCCGCGGAACCGGACCTGCCGCCGTACCAACGTCTGCTCGGTGACGCCCTGGCCGGGGACGCCTCGCTGTTCACGACGGAGCAGAGCGTGGAAGCGGCGTGGGCGGTGGTCGAGCCGGTGCTCGACGACCCGTCGGCCCCGCACCGTTACGAACCGGGCACGTGGGGACCGGACGAGGCGCAGCGCCTCACGGCCCACCACGGCGGCTGGCACGATCCGAGCGCCAGCTGAGACGGGCTCACCCACGTGGACCATGAGGAACCGAACCCATTGCATTGGCGGCCGCGCCGAGCCAGTCGTGACCGCCGACCGGCGCGCCAAACCACACTGTTGTGCGACCCAGGACAAGCCAATGGCAAGTTGTCGCCACCAGATCGCCAGATCTCAATCCCTGACGGAGCTACCGCGTGCCGTCTTCGAGGTCCCACGTCGGTGGCGTCCAATGGTTGCCCGCACCCGGCGCAGCGAAGCACCGCGTGCGTCATCTCACCGCAGGCCTGGTGGCGCAGGAGGACCGGTGGCCCGGCCGGGCCGGCGGTCCAGCGATCGCCCCACGCCATCGCGGCGAGCAGGACGGCGCACAGGTCGAGGCCCTTCTCCGTCAGCAGGTACTCGAACCGGGGTGGCCTGTCTGAATACTGATGTCGTCGCAGAATCTCCTTTTCGAGTAACCGTCCGAGTCGCTCGGCGAGCACCTTGCGGGAGATCCCGAGATCTCGTTTGAGGTCCTCGAAGCGAACGTGCGCGCCACCGAGCATGCACGGTCGGCGATGTTGGTTCGCTGCACCAATCACCCTCCACAGAGTTCCCTCAGGGAACGGTCTTTGGTAACGTCCGTTCCTTGAGGAGACTAAGCGGGGGGAACGTTCAGATGACAACACCGATGCGCGCCCGACCACTACTCGCCGGCCGATCGACGACATCCTGGACCGAGGCGTTGAGGCGATTCGGCGATGCGAGCACCTACTGGCTCGTGACCACCAGCGCGGAAGGCCGGCCGCACCTGGTGCCGGTGCTCGCCGTGGTCCTGGACGGCACCGCGCACTTCGCGGCGTCCGGCCGCACCCGCAAGGCACGAGACCTCGCCGCAGACCCGCGTTGTGTGATCGGCGCGAGTGGACCGTCGGTCGACATGGTGGTCTACGGCACGGCGACGAAGGTGGCCGACGAGGACCGCCTCCGCGCGCTCGCCGACACCTATGCCAGCAAGTACGGGTGGCAGGTCACACCACGTGACGGCGCGTTCCACGATGCCGAAGGCGCTCCGACAGCGGGCCCCCCGCCCTACGACGTCTACGGCATCACGCCGACCCGGGCGGACGGCTTCGCGACCGACGCCGACGTGGAGCCCACCCGATGGACCGCCGACGAGCGCCGGCCGGCGGGAGTGGATCGCGCTGGGCGTACTCGCGCTGCTCGCGCTTGACCTGAACGTGCTCCGGATCACGGACATCTACGGTTTCATGATCGCCGGGTTTCGTCACCATGGGTACGCTGGGCGACCGGATCGGGCGACGCTGGCTGCTGATGATCGGCGCCGCGGTGTTCGGCGTCGCCGGCGCGACCCTCATGCCGTCGACGCTGTCCCTGATCAGCGACATGTTCCGCGACCCCACGGCCGCTGACCCGCTACGGCGTCTACGGTGGATCCTCGCGCGCCCCGATTCGGCGACTCCAACGGATGACGAGCACGATCAGCAGCACCAGCATGCACGCCTCGCCGAGGGCTAGGGAGACGTATCCGCCGAGGCGTTGCTCCGCCTGAAGGTCCGGCACCCAGGGCAGGGCGAGGGCGGTGTAGAGGTTGCCGCTGGCGTTGCCGTCGCCGAGCACTGCTCGGTGGTTGACCAGCGCCGCCCCGAACACGATGCACAGGGGCATGGCCACCATCAGCGCGCCGAGCCGGAACAGGTCGTTGGCCGGCCTCGGCAGCGGGTCGCCCCCGACGACCATCCAGCAGAACGCGAAGCCGACGACCAGGAACAGGGCGTGCACCGCGACGTGGGCCCAGTGGTAGCGGATGCTGACGTCGAACAGCCCGGTGAAGTAGAGCGCGAACGGCGCCGCGCTGAACACCAGCGTGCCGACCACGGGATGGGTGAGCCACCGCGCCGGGGCCGACGCGCGCACCGCCTCGAGCCACTCGCGTGGTCCGGGAAGACTGTCGGGAGGGGCGACGGGCAAGGCCGCGCGAGCAAGCGTGAAGGGCGTTCCCAGCACCAACAACAGCGGCGCCAGCATGCCCATCGCCATGTGCGAGACCGCATGGACGCTGAACATGGCCGGTGCGTACCGCCCGAGGCCGGAGGACGTGGCGGCCACGATGACCGCACATCCGCACCACCATGCGACGGTCCGCCAGGTCGGCCAGCGGCGCCCGTCGCGGCGCAGGCGGCGCACGCCGAGGGCGTATGCCACCGCCGCCAGCACCGCCAGCGGCAGGAACAGTATTTCGATCCGCCAGTCGACGGCCAGCCGGACCAGCGTCGGCGGACCGGTCAGGTCGTAGCCGATGAGCGTCTCGTGACCGGTGGCCGGGCCGAGGAGGAACTTCGGCGCCGGAATGCGGGTCAGCGCGACCGACAGGCCGTACGCCGCCAGCACCAACAGCAGTTCGCCGGCGACCAATCGCCGGCGCGTGGTGTGGACGCCGGTCCTGAGCCGGAACAGCACGCTGCCGAGCACCACGAGGACGGCCCCCTTGGCCAGGAGCAGCCAGCCGTACCCCGTCGTGACGGGGGTGGCGCCCGGAGCCAGCACTGTCCCGTCGACGAGGCCCGACACCGCGACCACGACGGCGCACGCCGAGGACAGCCGGCGATAGCGGTCCCACGCCTGCTGGGCCAGACCACCGCGAGCCCGCAGCAGGGACCACAGCGTGCCGAGCCAGGTCGCCGCCGCGACCACGTGCACGATGACGGCCACGGTGGCCACGTCGTGATCGGCTTCCGATGCCGAGTGGCCGGTCGTCAACGGCGCGACCAGGCCGACGGTGGCGACGACGAGGAGGACCGCGCCGGTCGTCCGCCGGAGGCTCCACCGGCAGCCCAGCGCGACAACGGCCGCGCAGGCGGCGCTGACGGCCCACGCCTTGGGCGCCTCGAGCGCGTCGATCAGGATCGGCAGGGCGTCCGGCTCTGTCAGCCGCGTGATCGGGACGCCGGCCTTGTCCGCCGCGTCCAACGCGACCATCAGGGTCGCGCCGGGCAGCCAGATCGCGGCCGCTCTGGTCGCGGTGCGCAACGCGGCGTATCCCGCGGGAGACACGATGCCGGTGGATTGCGCGCGGGTCAGGAAGGTGGCGAACACCAGCGCGCCGACGACGATCGTCGCGGCGACGTCGGTGACCAGCCGGACGACCGGGGTGGCCAGCCGGACCAGCAGCCCGGGGTCGGCGACGCCGAGAGGCGCGTACGGCTGCCCGACGGTCACGGCCAGCACGGCCAACCCGGCAGCGGCGACGCCGAGGCCGGCGCCGAGCAGGGTCGTTCGCGCCTGAAGTCGCCCGTTCACGGTTGGGCGGACCTCCCGGCCGCTGGCTCCGCGTTGAGGCGGAGGCTGTTGAAGACGACCAGCAGGGAGGACAGCGCCATGGCCGCGCCGGAGACCAGCGGGTTGAGCAAACCCGCCGCGGCGATCGGGATGGCGGCGACGTTGTAGCCGAAGGCCCACCAGAGGTTGCCGCGGATCGTCGCCATGGTGCGTCGGGTCAGGTTGATCGCCGCGGGCACCGTGCGCAGGTCGTCGCGGACCAGGATGACGTGCGCCGCTCCGACGGCGACGTCCGCGCCTCGCGCCATGGCGATCGCGAGATCGGCGGTGGCCAGCGCCGGTGCGTCGTTGACACCGTCGCCGACCATCGCGACCACGCGGCCGCCGTCGCGGAGCCGTTGGATCACGCGGGCCTTGTCGGCCGGCAGCACGTCGGCGGCCACCTCGTCGACGCCGATCAGCGCGGCCACGGCCTCGGCCGACCCCTGATGGTCGCCGGTCATGAGAATCGTCCGTATCCCGGCCTCCGACAGCTCGCGTACCGCGTCGGCGGCGCTGGGCCGGACGGTGTCGACGAGCGCGTACGCGCCGTCAACCCGACCGTCGACCGCGGCGGCGACCACGGTCCGGCCCTGCGCCTCCCAGCGGGAACGGAACTCCGACAGGTCCGGTGGCAGGTCGATGTCCGACGCTACGAGGAGCCGCGGCGAGCCGACGAGCACCACGTGCCCGGCGACGGTCCCTTCCGCGCCCAGCCCGGGCAGTGCCCGGAAGCCGTCCACATCAGACAATGAGCCCACCTCGTCCCGGGCGAAGCGAGCGACGGCGCGGGCGACGAGGTGTTCGGCGCAGTGTTCGACGCCACCGCTGCGGGCGAGGAACGTCCGCCGGTCGACCCCGTCGCCCAGCCAGAGTTCCGCCACCGTCAGCTCGCCCGTCGTCACCGTGCCGGTCTTGTCGAGCACGACGGTGTCGACGGCGCCAGCGGCTTCGAACGCCTCGTGACCCTTGACGAAGATGCCGAGTTGGGCGCCGCGGCCGGTGGCCGCCAGCAGGGCCGTCGGGGTCGCCAGCCCGAGGGCGCAGGGGCAGGCGATGATCAGCACCGCGAGGGCGGTGCTGATCGCCTGGTCCGCTCCCGCTCCACCGACGCTCCACCAGAGGCCGGTGGCCACGGCGGCGACGACGACCGCCGGCACGAAGACGCCGGCGATCCGGTCCGCGAGACGCTGGACGCGTGCCTTGCCGCTCTGGGCCCGTTCGACCATGTCGACGAGTCGGGCCAGCTGGCTGTCGGCGCCGACCCGGGTGGCGCGGACGACGAGTCGGCCGGTCAACGAGGTGGTCGCACCGATCACCTCGCTGCCGGGCCGCACCTCGACCGGGACGGACTCGCCGGTCATCGCGCTGGTGTCGATGGCGCCACCGCCCGCGACGACCACACCGTCGGTCGCGATGACCTCGCCCGGCCGGACGACCAGGTGGTCTCCGACGGCCAGCTCCCCCGCCGGTACGAACGTCTCCTTCCCGCCCCGCAGGACGACGGCGTGTTTGGCGCCGAGCCGGGCCAGACCTCGCACGGCGTCACCCGCCGTGCGCTTCGCCTTGGCCTCCACGAAGCGGCCGGCGAGGACGAAGATCACGACCCCGGCGACGACCTCGAGGTAGATCGAGCCGGCGGGCCGGAACAGCAGCCCCCACAGGTCGGCGTGCCCGATCAGCTCGTCACGGGCGAACGCGGTGTACACCGACCAACCGGTGGCGGCGAGAATTCCGAGCGATACGAGCGTGTCCATCGAGCTCGCGCCGTGCCGCGCGGCCGTGACGGCCTTGCGGTGCATGGGCCACGCGCACCAGGTGACGAGCGGCGCCGCCAACGCGATCAGGAGCCACTGCCAGCCGGGGACGCGCAACGACGGCACCAGCACCAGCGCGATCGACAGGTCGGCCAACGGTACGCCGACCAACAGCGCGACGACGAGCCGTCGCCACAGGTCCCGGACGTGGACGTCGTCCGTACCCGCCAACGGCTCGGTCGCCGGCTCGGCACCGAAGCCGGCCTGTTCTATCGATGCGATCAGGCGTCGCGTCGGCACGGGACGCGCGAGGGTGACGGTCGCCCGATCGGTGGCGTAGTTGACCGTGGCCGTCACCCCGTCGATCCGGTTGAGCCGCCGTTCCACCCGCACCGCACAGGCGGCACAGGTCATTCCCCTGACGTCGAGCCGGACGATGCTGTCCACTGTGGTGTCACCTCCCGCCGCCGGCAGCTCCAATGGCAGGACTGCATTGGACACACACATCGGGGCCGCAGGTGGAAGGTGGCCCCGGTGCGCGACGCTTCGACCTCGAACACCTCGCCGATCCGCGCCGGCGTGAGCACCTCGGCGGTCGGGCCGTGCGCCACCAGGCGACCGGCGCGCAGCACGGCGGTCGTGTCGGCGTAGGCGGCCGCGAGTTCGAGGCTGTGGAGGGCGGCGAGGACGGTGACGTCCAGGTCTCGGACGAGTTCGAGCAGCTCGAGTTGATGTCGGATGTCGAGGTGGTTGGTGGGTTCGTCGAGGACGAGGAGCCGCGGTTGCTGGGCCAGCGCGCGAGCGAGCAGCACACGCTGGCGTTCACCGCCGGAAAGCTCACCGACTGGCCGGCTTGCGAAGGCCGTGAGGCCGGTGCGACCCAGCGCGTCGGAGACGACTGCCCGGTCGCTGCGGGTGAGGCGATCGAAGAGGCCGAGGTGCGGGCTGCGGCCCAACCCGACGGTCTCGGCAACGGTGAACTCGAATCCCGTGTGCGACTCCTGCATGAGCACACCTGTGTGGCGTGCGGCGTCCGCGGCGGACATCCGCCACACGTCGGCGCCGTCCAGCCTGATGCTGCCGGCATCGGGTCGCCGCGCCCGGTAGACGGCCCGGAGCAGGGTCGACTTGCCGCTGCCGTTGGGTCCGACCAGCGCCGCGAACCGGCCGGACGGAACCGACATCGTGATGTCGTCGAGGACGCGCCGGCCGCCGAGCGTCGCCGATACGGACTCGATGTCGAGTCTCATCCGTTCTCCTGTCCGGCCAGGCCTCGAGCGCGCATGACGAGCAGGAAGAACGGCACCCCGAGAAAGGCGGTCAGGATGCCGATCGGCAGCTCGGTCGGCGAGATCACCATTCGAGCGGCGACGTCCGCCCACAGGAGAAAGGAAGCCCCCAGCAGGGCGGTGACCGGCAGCATTCGACGGTGGTCCGCGCCGACCACCATGCGGGCCAGATGCGGCACGATCAGGCCGACGAAACCGATGCCGCCGGACACCGCCACAACCGTGCCTGTCAGCAGCGTCGTGAGCACCAGGAGCTGGCGGCGGAGCCGGCTGGCGTGGACGCCGAGAGCGGCGCTGGCCTCTTCCCCCAGCACGAGCGCGTTGAGCCGACGGCCGCGCAGGAACAGCAGCGCGCCCCCGCCCACGACCACGGCCGCCGGCACCGGCAGGCTGGCCCACTGCGCGCCGGAAAGACCACCGAGCAGCCAGAAGATGATCTGCTGCTGGGCGGCCGAGCTCTCCGCGCGGGCCAGCACGAAGGAGGTCGCTCCCGCGAAGAGGTGTCCGAAGGCGACGCCGACCAGCACCAGCCGCAGCGGCAGCAGCCGGCCGCCGTGCCGGGCCATCGCGAGCACGGCGACCATGGCCACCGCGGCGCCGACGAAGGCAGCCACCGGCACGCTGAGGGCCCCGAGGGCGGCGGCCCCGGAGGTCAGCACGACGACGGCGCCCAGCGAGGCCCCGTGCGACAGGCCGAGCAGGTACGGATCCGCGACCGGGTTGCGTACGACGCCCTGGACGACGGCACCCGCCAGCGCCAGGCCGGCGCCGACCACCGCGCCGAGCAGCACTCGCGGGAAGCGGATCCGCCAGACGATCACGTCCGCGGTCGGGTGGTTCTCTCCCACGCCCGTGAGGTGGTGGAGCAGGATCCGCGCCACCTCGTCGGCCGGGACGGCGACCGGCCCGATGCCGGTGGCGATGACCACCGAGACAGCGAGCGCCCCGGCGAGCGCCGTGACGATCGCCGGATATCCGAGTGCCGGCCGACGGATTCGATCAGGCGCCCGTGGTGCGACTGTCACCATCCGGTCGTTCCCAGGTGTGCCCCCAGCCGCTCCAGCGCGTCGACGTTCAACGGCGTGGGAAAGGCGACGAGGTACTGCGACGTGGCGAACACACGCCCCTGCCGACCGGCGGTGGTCGACGCCAGCAGCGGGTTGGACTTCACGAGCCGGACGAGCTCGTCGCCGGTGCTGGTGGTGAACGGGTAGTCGGTGATGACCCAGAGGACCTGCGGATCCCGGTTGAGCACTTCCTCAGGCGATACGTCGGCGTGCATCGACGTCACGTCGCTGAAGACGTTCTCCCCGCCGGCCAGCAGGATGAGGGCGTGTGCGATGGTGCCCGTTCCGGAGGTCTTGATCGGCCGCCCCGCGACCGGATTGTCCTGGAGGATGAGGACCCGCGGGCGGTCCGGACCGGCCCGCTTCCGCACCGCCTGCTCGCGCTCACGCAGTTCGGCGACCAGGCGTTCGGCTCGGTCCGGCACGTCGAAGACCTGGCCCAACTTGAGCACGAAGTCGTAGGTGGGCGACAGGTCGGTCACCGACGGCCCAGCCGGACCGTCGGGCAGGCAGGCGGCCAGGCCGGGGACTCCGATGCTCCGCAGGTCGGCCGCCTTGGGACTGCCCGGGGCCAGACCGAAGTCCGCGAACCCGGTCAACACCAGGTCCGGGTTCTGGGCCGCGACCATCTCGGTCGGAGCCAGGGTCCGGGACAGCACCGGGATACCCATGAGCTCCTGGCGAAACGCCCCGTTCTCGGCGGTGAACGGAGCCGGCGCCCCGGTGCCGACGATCCGATCCGCGAGGCCGAGCCGGACCAGCACCTGAGCGGCGTACCCGTCCAAGGTCACGACACGGCGCGGCGCACGGGGAACATTGACATCCTCGCCCTCGCAGTCGGTCACGGCCACCGCCGCAGCCGCCCGGTCGGTGGCAGCGGGCGCGCCGGACCCGCAGCCGCTCGTCAGCACTGTCACGGCCAGGAGGAGCAACGCGCGCCTGCGGAGCATCATCGGGTCCCCGTCCGTGCGGCATCGGGCAGCCCCAACAGGTCCAGCGCCAGGCGTTGCAGATCCGCTCCCGCCTTCTCCGGACTTCCGGTGTCGAACGGCGGCGCGGGGTCGTACTCGACCAGGAGCTGCAGCGCCTGCCCCACCCGGTCATCGGTCAGCTTGGCGGCCAGGTGCAGGGCCATGTCGATGCCGGCCGACATGCCCGCGGACGTGATGATCCGATCGGCTTCGACGAACCGGTCCTGGACGTAGCGGGCACCGAACCCGGCGAGCTCGGCCCGCATGGCCCAGTACGTGGTCGCCGGCAACCCGCGCAGCAGGCCGGCGGCGCCGAGCACGAGCGAACCGGTGCAGACGGACGCCGTCCACGTGGAGCGCCGATGTATCCGTCGGACCCATTCGAGAACCTGGTCGTCGGCCCGCAGCTCGCGCACGTCTCCACCGGGCACGACCAGCACGTCGGCGTGGGAGACCTGCTCCAGGGTGTGGCCCACACCGAGTTCGAGCATGCCGCTGTCGGTCCGGACCAGGCCGGTCCGTTTGCCCACGGTGACGACCGAGGCTCCAGGAACCCGGCTGAGCACCTCGTACGGTCCGACGGCGTCAATCGCGGTGAGCCCGTCGAAGAGCAGAAGCGCGACGACGGGCCCAGATCCGCTACGCGCAGGGCGGTTGATCGAGTGGTTCATGGTCCGTTGGTCGGCCCCGACGGCCCGACCGGTTCCGTGCAGGCCGGTCCTGGTCCGGATGTGCGGCCGGCTGGTCCGGATCAGGCGGTTCGGGGAACCGGGCCGACGGTCAGCGCGACTGGATGATTGTGACGAAAGATCGGCGAGAGGTGGTCCTGGTCCTCTACGACGGCGCGGTCCTCATGGACATCGCCGGACCACTGCAGGTGCTCAACGGCGCGGCCGGCTACCGGGTGCGGCTCGCCTCACCCCACGGTCGCCCCGTCCGCACGGACGTCGGCGTGCCGATGGGTGTCGACCTGGCGCTGTCGCAGCTGCGATCGCCGGTCGACACGGTCCTCGTCGCGGGCTTTCCGACCAGGAAGGGTCACCGCCCACCGGACGATGTGACTGAACACGTACGCCGCCTCGCCGCTCAGGCACGACGCGTCGCTTCGGTCTGCACGGGTGCGCTGGTGCTGGCCGAAGCCGGACTCCTGGCCGGCCGGCGCGCTACGACCCACTGGCGGGCCTGCTCCGCCCTGGCTCGGTACCCGGACGTCACAGTGCAGCCCGATGCCATCTGCGTCCGCGACGGGCCGGTTTTCACCTCCGCCGGTGTCACGGCCGGCATTGATCTCGCGCTCGCCCTCGTCGCTGAGGACATGGGCGTCGAGCGGGCCCGAACCGTCGCCAAGCACCTCGTCGTCTTCCTCCAACGACCGGGCGGGCAGGCTCAGTTCGACCTGCCCAGTGGGCCCGAGCCGCGGGACCCGGTGGTCCGCCAGGTGCTGAAAGCGGCGGCGGCCGACCCCGCCGGTGACCACAGCCTCGCCGCCATGGCTGCCCGGGTGGCGGTCAGCGAACGGCATCTCACCCGGCTGTTCCAGCGTGACCTCGGCGTCAGCCCTGTTCGGCAGATCGAGCAGCTCCGCGTCCACGCCGCCCAGCGGCGGCTCGAGCGCGGCAACGGCGGCCTCGCCGCCGTCGCGGGCGCATGCGGCTTCGGATCGACCGACACGATGCGCCGGGCCTTCGTGCGCGTCGCCGGCGTCACGCCGACCGCGTACCGGGCTCGTTTCCGCGCCCCCGTTCCCGGCCGACAGGCCACCGTGCCGCGCGCTGCTGGGCGACCGCGATGACGCTCCGGGACGAATGGCCCGGTCGGACCGGGCGGCTACCGTCGATCCACATGAGTGCCGAGGTCGATCAGTTGCGGGAAACACTGCGCGAATACTTCTCCGTCCGGACCGTCACGCCGCTGGGCGGTGGCGTGACGAACCGAACCTACGAGGTGAACGGCGACCTGGTCGCCCGCGTCGCGCGACAGCCGGACGAGCAAGATACCCGCTATGAGGTCGACGTGCTGGCTACCGTGCGCGCGGCCACGGACACGCCGGTGCCCGAGCCGCTGGTGGTGGTCGCGCACGCTGGGCTGACCGTCTACCGCAAGCTGCCCGGATCCATCCTGTCGGAACTGCCACGCGACAGGCGCGCGGTGGGCGACGTGGTGTCCACGTTGGACCGACTCCGCCGCGACATCGCGCCGATCCGGGTCGGTCGCACCGACGTGGCGTCGGCCGCCGAGTGGCTGGCCGACGCCCGCGCCTCCTACCGCGTCGCCGCGGACCGCGTGCCGGTGCGGCTGAGGCCGGCGGTCGAGCGCTTCCTCGCCGACGATGCGGGGCCGGCTCCGTCCGACCAGCTCGTCTTCTGCCACAACGATCTCGGCGCCGAGCACATCCTGGTCGACACCCGCACCGGCCGGGTCACCGGCATCATCGACTGGGCCGACGCGGCGATGGCGGACCCGGCGTCGGACACCGGCCGGCTCCTGCGCGACTTCGGGATGCGGACGATCCAGCCGGATCCGCGAGCCGTGTTCTTCGCGCGCTGCCAGGCGCTCGAAGACCTGGCCTACGGCATGGGGCCAGGCCGCCAGGCGTACGCGGAGAACGCACTGGCGGCTCTCCACGACCTGTTCGCCGGCTGACGCGCTCAGTCGAGCAGGGTCCGCCAGAAGCTCCAGAATCGGACGCCGATCAACACGACGATCGTCAGGTACCACAGGAGAAGGACGAACGTGTGACCGGCCAGCGCGAGCCGCGCGACGGGCGCGAGCGAGCGCGGTGGCCGCAGCTGACCGGTGCGCAGGTTGTGCACGGTGACGGACCAGAAGATCGCGATGGTCGCGACCCAGACGACCATGCAGTACGGGCACAGTGCCCCGATGCGGTAGAGGCTCTGGACGATCAGCCAATGGACGAACGCGACTCCGCCCAGGCCGCCGGCCTGCAGGCCAAGCCAGAAAAGGCGGTTGAGCTGAATCCCTGTCAGCACCGCGGCACCCAGTGCGGCCACCACCGGGAAAGCCACCAGGCCGAGCACCGGGTTGGGAAAACCGAAGATCTCCGCCTGCGGGGTCGTCATCACCGATTCACAGGACAGGATCGGGTTGATGCTGCAACTCGGCCGGTAGGTGGGATCGGCGAGCAGACGCATCTTCTCGACGACCAGGACCGCCGACGCGACAACCCCGCACGCCCCGCCGACGGTCAGCACCCAGCCGACCGTCACCGGGCGGCCAGCGCCTGGTCGATGAGGTCCTTGAAGGCCTGGTAGGACGTGGGGGTGGACAGCCGCTCTCCATTGAGGAAGAACGTCGGCGTGCCGGTCACGCCGGCCGCCTCCGCCGCGGCCACGTCGGTGCGCATGCGCCGTTCCACCTCCGTGCCCGCGAGGTCGGACCTGAACCGGTCGACGTCGAGGCCGATCTGTCGTGCGTAGTCGACGAAGGTCTCGGACCGGTCGTCCTGCGCGTCGCCCCACGCCTGCTGATTCTCGAAGAGCTTGAGGTACATCGGTTCGAACCTGCCCTGCAGCGCCGCCGCCTCGGCCGCCCTGGCCGCGTTCTCCGCGTTGCGGTGCGACGGCAGCGGGAAATGCCGCACCACATAGGTGATCCGCCCGTCGTACTCCGCGCGCAATCGCTCGGCCAAGGGGAACACCTGACGGCAGGAGGGACACTCGAAGTCGAGGAACTCGACGAGAGTCACCTTGCCGTCGTCGGCGTTGGACAGGCGGTGATTCTCGGCGGTGACCAATTCGGCTCCGCTGAGGGTCTCGTCGCCGGTGCGCTCGACGTAGACGAACAGGCTGACGAGGCCGACCAGCACGGCGGCCAGCAAGGAAACCGTCAATTTGGCGTTCGTGCTCATGCCCCGCAAACCGGTCGTGGATCTGTTGGCGTGCCTCACCCGCGGCGACCTGGCCCCGTTGACACCACGTGGACTGGCGTTCTTCTTCGACATCCTGGCCTTCTCGATCGGGAGGCGTAGGGACACGCCCCTGAGTCGGTCGTTCGCATGCGGCCGCGAGTTCCCGCTCGAAAGCCGGCAGGGCGAAGCGTCGCTCGTGGACGTAATCGCGGCCGCGACTGTCGCTTCCAGGCGACGGCGAGGCGCGCCGACCGCCGTTAGATTGGCGAACGCAACGAAACACCGGCTCCGCGGGTGATGCGCGTTCGCGTGCCCGCTCGGGGTGTACGACGGCTTGGCGTCCTGGCCGTGCAAGGCCAGGCGTCATACGGACGCCACATCGGGTCTCCCCCCGTTGCCCGGTGTGGCGTCCCCTACACACCCGCCGCGAGGAGACCGTCATGCGATGCAGAATTGGGCGCTGTCCAGACGGCGGCCGGCGACGAGCCGCTCCAGCTGGCGAGACGAGCCTGCTCGAGCCGGACGGCAGGAATCCACTCGGCGAATTCCAGCACAGCAGCCGCGACCTCATCCGGCCCGTCGCCCGCGAGTACGGCGAACGGCTGCGGCCGGGGTCCGCGCCGTGACGGCCCAGCGACCGCTCGACAGCGAGGAACGGTGCAGCACAGCGCCGGAGCGCGCGGTGCCGGAGGCTTTCCTCGACGCCTACCGGGAAGAGCTCACGGACGCGCTGCGGGGACTGTCGGAGGAGGAGGCGCGGCGCCGTCTCGTACCGTCGCTGACGACCGTTCTCGGGCTCGGCAGTTGGAGGGTCGGGCCGACCGAGACGATGGCGGAGGTCGTGGCGGATTACGAAGACGTCTGCGAGCGGTCGAGGCGCCTGGCCGCGAGCATCGACCTCGACCACACCGTGCCTCATCCCCGGCTGGGGAGGGTGTCGTTGCGCTACGTCTACGTCCACATGATCCGCGAGCTGGCCCGGCACTGCGGCCATGCGGACATCCTCCGCGAGCAGCTCGCGACGGGACCGGATGCTTAGGTCACGCCTGGTGAGGCGGACGTCGCCAGCGAATCTTCCTGAGGATGACCGAGGCGACCAGTCCGGTGATCAGGCCGACGACCAGTCCGGTGAGCAGGCTGCTGGCCCCGGTGGCGATCCGGAAGATCAGCTCTTCCGTGCCGGGCGCCAACTGCCCCGCCAGGTTGCCGCCCAGCTCCGGAGGCCGTGATTCGAAGACGCTGGACCAGTAGATGTTGTGGACCACCGCGAGCCCGACACCGTAGAGGCCGCCGATCGACAACAGCGTCACGACCGGCGCCGAGATCTGGCGTAACACCGCAACGGCCACCCAGATCGCCGGCGGCACGAAGACCAGCAGCGCCTGCACCGGCCCGGAGACCGACACACCGAGGTCGTGGACGAAGACCCGCGGCATCGCCAGCGCGGCCAGGGCCGCGACCTGCCAGAGCGGCAGGCCCAGGCGGTAGCGTCGCGGAGCGCGAGGATGATCGTTCGAGTTCATGCGTCCGACGCTAGGAGCGCGCACAGCGCCGGCCATCCGTCCGGAAGCGTCATCCACGTCGCTCAGGAGCGCGTCGCTCGCCCGCGACTCCGCCGACGCTCTCCGGCGTACGCGGAGAGCTTCCGCCCGCCGTACCGTTCGACCAGACGACCCGTCGGACGGACAGGATGGTGACGCCAATGACCACGCGACGCACAGCCCTGGTCGTCGGTGCCGGGGTCAGCGGCCTGACCACCGCGATCGCGCTGCGCCAGGCCGGCTGGGACGTCACCGTCGTCGACCGTGGCGAGGGAATCGACAGTCGGGGCGCCGCGCTCGGGATCTGGCCGCACGCGTGGACCGGCCTGCGCCGCCTGGGCGTGACCGAACGGCTGCGGGACTGCCAGCCGTACACGCGAGCAACCATCCGCACGGACTCGGGCGATCTCGTCGGTCACCTTCCGCTGCGCGAGATCGAGAAGCGGTACGGGCGACCGGTCATGCTCGTGTCCCGCCCGGATCTGATGACGGCACTCGCCGCCGCCTACGCGCAGAGCAGCGACGAGCCGATCAGATTCGGAGTGCGGCTCGCCGATGTCGCGTCCATGCGCGGGCACAGCCTCGTCGTCGGCGCCGACGGCATCAACAGCTCCGTGCCGACGGCCGTGTTCCCCGGCGACCATCAGCCGCGACGCCTGGGAGCCGCCGCCTGGCGCGGCTCGTGCGCCGGATCTGCCGACCAGTGGGGCGAAATCTGGGGTCGCGGCGTCTTCGCCGGGCTGACCCCGGCCGGACGCGGACGCACCAACTGGTACGTCTGCCACGCCGGTCGCGACGTGCCCGACCGCGACGCCCTGCGCGCGCTCGTGCGCCGCTGGCCTGGGGAGCTCGCCGACGCCATCGCCCGGACACCCGACGCGGACCTCCTGCATCATGATCTGTACGACCTTCCGACGCTACGCAGCTACGTCCGAGGGCCGGTCGCGCTCGTGGGTGACGCCGCGCACGCGATGGCGCCGAGCCTCGGCCAGGGCGCCTGCCAGGCCATCCTGGACGCGATAACGCTGGTCGGTCTGATTGACGCCGATCAGGACACTCGACGCGCGCTGCGGCAGTACGACGCGGCGATGCGGCCGGCCGGAGCCCGCCTGGTGCGCCGCTCGCGGCGGCTGTTGCGGGTCCAGCATGCCAACTGGTTCGCCGGGCTGCGCAACGCCGCGATGAGGGCGCTGCTCCCCCTGGCACCGCGGTGATGGTTCCGATGCGCGTGTCACCAGCGGGAACTCCCGCATACGATCGGAGCATGACGCGGAACCAGCGTTCACCGAGCGACCGTATGGTCGATATCGGGCTGTTCGTCGGCGTCACGGTGGTGCTGTCCGTCGTGGTCTACTCCGATCCGTGGGCGGACCTGTTCGACAGCCGCTACGGCGAGGCCGGATCGCGCTCGCCGGACTTCCTGGCATACCTGTGGGCGGTCGGGCTCGGCGCGCTCATGCTGGTCCGCCGCACGATGCCGCGCATCGTGCTCGTCCTGACCGCGTTGGGGTTCTTCACCTACTACATCGCCGGGTATCCGGCCGTCGGCGTGGCGCTGCCCGTCTCCGCGGCGCTGTTCTCGGCGACCGAAGCCGGTTTCCTGCGGGCGTCCGTGCTCACCGGCGTGGTGGTGCTGGCCGCCTCGACCACGTTCCGGCTCGTGTCCGGCCAGTCGGCGTCGTTTGTGCTCGGTTACGAACTCCTCAGCCACGCCGCGCTGATCGCTGCCGTCATCGCGCTCGGCTACAGCGTGCGGGCCAGACGGAGTCTCGCGCGCAGAACCGATCAGGTCGTCCGGCTGGTGAGCCGACAGACCGCCATGGACACCGCTGCTCATGCCCGCGACAAGCAGATCGCGCTGGCCCGCGAGCTCCACGACTCGATGGGGCATTCGTTGTCGGTCGCCTCGCTCTTCGCCGACGTGGCTCGCGAGGCTGACGAGGCCGGTCAGGCCACCGCTCTGGACAGGGTGAAATCCGCGGTCTCCGATGCGATGGCCCAGCTGCGTTCGACCGTGACGCTGTTGCGTTCCTCCAGTGGAGACCCGGCCGTCAACCCCGCTTTCCAGGATCTGCACCGCTTGCTCGACGGTCCCGCGTCTGCCGGCTACGACGTGACGATCGCTGTCGACGACGATGTGGTCGCCAGCCCCGAGGTCCAGGCGTGCGTCTACCGCATCATCCAGGAATCGGTCACCAACACCATGCGGCACTCCAACGCCACGCGCATCGAAGCCAAGGTTCGGCGCAAGGACAACCTGGTGGAGGTCGCGGTCGACGACAACGGCAGCGCCACGCGGGTACCACGGTTCACCCCTGGCCACGGCGTCCGCGGAATGCGGGAACGAGTGGCCAACCTGGGTGGTTCCTTCGACGTCAACGCCGGCCCGGGCGGCTGGCGCGTCCACGCGACCCTTCCCGGAAAGGCGCTGCCGTGATCCGACTGCTCATCGTCGACGACCAGGAACTCGTCCGGGCCGGATTGCGGGCGCTCATCGAGAACACCGACGACATCGCGGTGGCGGGCGAGGCCATCCACGGCCGCGACGCGCTCACGCAGGGGCGCGCGCTGCGTCCCGACCTGTTCCTCATGGATCTGAAGATGCCGGTCATGGACGGGGTCGCCGCCACGGCGGCCATTCGCGCCGACCCGACTTTGCGCGACACCCCGGTGCTCATCCTGACGACCTTCGACGAGGAGGACGACGTCCTGGACGCCGTCCGGGCCGGGGCGACGGGCTACCTGCTCAAGGACATGGACGCGGACGCGCTGCGGGCCGCCGTCCGCACGGCCGCTGCCGGAGAGTCGCCCGTGACGCCGTCAGTCGCCCGGCAGATGATGGCGCAACTCGCCCGTATCCCGTCACGCCGGACGCGCGACCACGAGCTCGCCGGCCTCACCGAACGCGAGCGCGAGATCCTCGCCCACGTCGGCCGCGGCATGTCCAATGAGGAGATCGGCCGGGCACTGTTCCTGAGTCCCGACACGGCACGCACGTACGTGAGTCGACTGCTGACCAAGCTGGCGGCGCGCGACCGGTCCCAACTGGTCGTGTTGGCGCATCGCGCCGGCCTGGTGGAGTGAGGGCCGACTCAGACGGCGGTGGCGTCGACGCGGTAGACCAGCCTCCCGGCCCACGGATCGCGGGCCGTCAGGGTGCAGGTCGTCGGAGCCCACTCGGTGCCCAGCTCCACAATGGATGCCCGCGGGCCCAGCACGGCCGTCAGCTCGGTGCTCGGCCCTGCCAGGTCGACCCGGGTGACAATGCCGGGTGCGACGTGGACCGCCACCGGTCCCAGCGCGCCGGCCAGGTCGTGGTGCAGGTGTCCGCACAGGATGGCACGGACGTCGCTGTTGGCGACGGCGTCCGCCAACGGCTGCGGATCGTGCAGCAGCAGGTGTGACAGCGGATGCCGGGTGAGAGCGATGGGCGGGTGATGCAGCGCGACGATCGTCCCGCGCGGCGCGTCCGTCGAGAGCAGGTCACCCAACCACTGGAGCTGAGCGCCACCGAGGAGTCCGTGCCCCGAGCCGGGCACCAGGCTGTCCAGCGTGACGACCCGCAGGCCCAGGACCTCACTCACGGCCGCGCACGCGCCCGCGGGACCGCGGGCGGTGGCGACATCCCGGCCGTCGGCGCCGAGGTGACCACTGCCGAACACCTCCTCGAATGCCGGCCGGCGGTCGTGGTTTCCGGTGGTGTAGACGTGCGGCACGCCCCGCTCGCCGGCGAACGCGCCGATCGCGTCGCGCGCCCGCAGGCATCCTTTGACAGATCCGTCGTCCGCGATGTCACCGGTGGTCACGATCAGATCGAGGTCGTCGACGTCACGGGCCGCCGCGATCACCAAGTCGAGCGCTCGAGCGGCGTCCACGCCGTCTTCGTCGTATCCGCTGCCGGTCAGGTGCGGGTCGGAGAGATGGAGAATGCGAAATGCCGTCACGGTGTCCCTTTTGGAATGTCTGGTAGAGCAGAAGTCGTTGCGGGACCGGGCTGGCGTCGCCGGCCCGGTCCCGCACGTGCGCTCACGGGACGGCGTCAGCCGCCACAGGCGTCCGGGCGTTGTCGCGGACCCACACCAGAAGCGCCGTGAAGGCGAGGGCCGAGGTCACCGCGCCACCGACGAGTCGGACGGAGTGGCCGGCGACGAACTCCTCCGCCACTTGGCGCAGATACTCCGCCGTGTGGGTGCCGGGCGGGTCGACGAACATGATGTCGTTGCGCGGCCAGAAGAACAGCACAGAGAAGAGGAAGTCACAGGCGACGAACACGCCCGTCGCGGCCACCACGAACCAGCGGATGCGGCGCACCCGCCACGTCAGCACGACGCTCGCCGCGGCGGCCAGCACCGTCATGGCACCGAGCGGCGGGAAGTAGTCGCTCGGGCCGCCGTCGACCAGGAAATCCCGGGCGCGGTCCAGCGACGCGGGCGCATCGCCGAAGATATTGGGATAGAGCATCACGGTTTCGGCGGCGACGCCGCCGAATGCCATCATCGACGCCCACACGAACACGATGAGCGCGATTGTCGTCAGTCTCGTACGAGACATTGCGTCCTCCACTAGGTCGCGGCGACCCTGCGCCGCTGCTGTCCGGTCGACTCGAACGCTAGGGGTGCTCGACTCCCTCGTCTGCCGAGCGGAAGCGCGGTCCCGGTCGCCTTCGACGGGGCGCGGCGTCGCCTCCTGACGATCGCCACACCCGCGCATCAGCCCGGTGATGGCGTTCCGCCGCGGCGCGACGGCGCGGATCACCGCCGCACAGTCGCCTCTCGACGTAAACGACGGCGCGAAGCGACGCCTGCCGGCGACAGCGGCGGCGGCGCGCCCGTGCGTAACCTCGTGGCCGTGCACAGTGGAGGCCGCGTTACGCAGGACACGCTCACCAGCTCACTGATCAGCGCCCGCATGTGGGAGCTCCTCCGCGAGGAGTTCTCCGACCGGTCACCGGTCGCGCTCGGCGTGCAGGTCGAGGAATGCCTGAGGTTTCTGAGCATCGCCTCGGAACTCGGTGGGTGTTTCATCCCGCTGAGCAAGGAGGTCGACGAGATCTGGCACGCGTTGGTCGTGCAGACCCGCTCGTATGCGCGGCTGTGCGAAAGCCTGCCGGGTGGGACCTTCGTCCATCACGAGTCGCTGAAGCTTTCCGCCTACATCGAAGCGGTCGGGCGCACGGCGGCCGTGCGGGAGTTCGTCGCCTGGATTCCGCGGTACGTCAGCCGATTCGGGGAGTTCACCGAAGAGCGGGCGCAGTACTGGCGGGTGTGCACCTTTCTCCGCGACGAACTCGGCCTGAGCCTGCCCGAGATCAACGAGCTTGGCCGGAACACGGCCGGGAACAAAACCCAACTGGAGGAACGGCATGTCAACAACTGAGGCGACCATGACGGCGGAGAAGCTCGCGGAGCTCATCCAGACCCACTACTTCGACCGATTCGTCGAGTTCGGCGAGGAGTTCGACTTCTGCTGGTCCTTCGCCGAGCGGTGAACGCCGCCGGGCCGCGCCCGCACCGAGCGGCGCTGGCCGACGTCAGGGCCCAGGAGGCGTTGCGCCTCCTGGGCCCTGAGCCCGCCAACTGGGTCGAGCCAGCGGGTGTCGACCGTGACGTCGCCGTCGTCGGCGGCGGCCAGTGCGGCGTCACCATCGCTTTCGCCCTACGCCGCGCCGGCGTCCGCAACATCACGGTGCTGGACGCGGCCGACCCGGCCGAGGTGGGTGGCTGGCGGACGACGGCCCGGATGCGGGTGCTCCGCACACCCAAGGACCGGTCCGGCCCGGAGATCGGCATCCCGGCGCTCAGCTTCCGCGCGTGGTACGAAGCGTCGCACGGCGTCGAGGCCTTTCATGCCGTTGACCGGATCGCACGGACCGACTGGGCCGACTACCTGACCTGGTTCACCGGCCAGGTCGGTGTCGCCGTGCGGCACCGGACCCGGCTCGTCGACATCGAACCGGCGCGCGGACACCTGCGCCTGCACCTCCTCCGCGACGGAGCGGCGACGGTGGAGACCGTCCGCAAGGTGGTGCTCGCCAACGGCGTCGACGGCACCGGTGGGCCGTTCGTGCCGCCGGCCCTCGCCACGCTCCCCCGCCACCTGCGCGCCCACACGGCGGACCGGATCGACTTCGCGGGGCTCGCCGGCGCCTCCGTCGGCATCCTCGGCGCGGCTTCGTCGGCGTTCGACGCCGCCGCTACGGCGCTCGAAGCAGGAGCGGCGGAGGTCCGTCTCTTCTGCCGACGGCCGGACGTCGTGATCGCGCGGCCGAACAGCATCCCACCGAACGCCGGTGCCGAGGAGGCGTACCACCTGCGGCCCGACGATTTCCGTTGGGAGACGTGGACGCGCGCGCACCGCGGCGGCGCCAGTGTCCCGCTGGAGGCGGTGCGGCGAGCCACTGTCCATCGCGCCTTTCACCTCCATGTCGGCACGACGTGGCGGGCCGTCCGGGTCCGCCGTGGGAAGGTCCGGGTCGACACGGACGACGGCTCCCACCTGTTCGACTTCGTCATCGCCGGCACGGGCTACCAGTACGACCCGCATACGCGTGTCGAACTGCGCCGGATCGCCGGCGACATCGCGATGTGGCACGACCGGCACCCGCCCGCCGCCGCCGCTCCGTCCCGTCTGAGCGGCTACCCCTACGTCGGGTCGGGTTACCAGTTGTGCGAGAAGCGCCCGGGCGACGCGCCCTTTCTCCGGGACGTGCACACGTTCACCGCGGCGGCCAGTCCCAGCTTCGGGCGACTGGTCGGCGACATCGCGAGCTTGCGCACCGGCGTACCCCGGCTCGTCCGGGCGATCGTCCGCGACCTTTACAACGGCGACCTGGAGCGTGACATGGACCGTAGCTAGCAAGGAGCTCAGGCGGACGGAATCCCGCGTAGCTCGCGGACCGCGTACTTGCCGCGAAGTCGTACATCATCATGTTGTCATGACATCCGCGCCTACCGTCAGGTGACCGGATAGGTACAGTGACGCCCACATGATCCCCGCGTGCGCACAGCGAGGAGGTACCGTGAGCCGTCCCGAGATCGCGGTCGACCGGAGCAGCCCGGTCCCGCTCTACTTCCAGGTCGCCGAGCAGCTGGCCGCGGCGATCCGGCGCGGCGAGCTGGCGCCCGGTGACCGGCTCGACAGCGAGTTGCAGCTGGCCGACCGGCTCGGGCTGTCGCGCCCGACCGTCCGACAGGCCATCCAACACCTCGTCGACAAGGGACTGATGGTCCGTCGCCGTGGCGTCGGCACCCAGGTCGTCCGGGTCGAGGTGCGACGGTCGGTCGAGTTGACCAGCCTGCACGACGACCTGCTGCGAAGCGGGCAGCGACCGTCCACGTCGGTGCTCGAGCTGGCGACCGTGCCCTGTCCGGCCGAGATCGCCGTCGCGCTCGGCATCGCCGCCGGCAAGGATGTGCAGCACCTGCGACGGCTACGGCTCGCCGACGGCGAGCCCTTGGCCGTGATGGAGAACTGGCTGCCTGTCGACCGGGTCAAGCTCACGATCGACGCACTGCAGCGCGACGGTCTCTACACGATCCTGCGCGCGAGCGGCATCCGGATTCGCGGCGCCCACCAGCGCATCGGTGCCCGGGCGGCGACCGGTGTGGAGGCGAAGATGCTCGGCGAGCGGCGCGGCGCACCGGTGCTCACGATGAGCCGCACCGGATACGACGACCTGGGCATCTGCGTCGAACACGGCGCGCACATCTACCGCGGCAGCCGGTACTCGCTCGAGGTGTCCGTCGCCGAGCGGTGACCCGACGTGTTTCCGGATCATTTCAATGACAGGTATTTACGTCGTCAGGCTGTCATGACATTGTGGCGCTTGTACCGCTGGCGGCACATCGCGCGGTCGGCGGGCGATTCGCGAGTCTCTTCGAAGCCTCTCCTTGCGAAGGGAAGCAGCCCATGTCAGCCAAGCCCAGACACGCGACGCGCGTGCTCGCCGCGTGCACCGCCCTCGCCGTCGGCCTCACCACGACGGCGTGCGGCGACTCGTCCGAGCCCGCGGGCAAGGACGCCAAGAACATCACGCTCACCATCTCCGCCAACGCGATCGCCGGCGGCAAGAACGCCGCTGGCGCGGAGTGGATCGAGCAATGGGTCATCCCGCGGTTCGTCGAGGCGCAGAAGGCCAAGGGTGTCACCGCCAAGGTGACCTTCGTGCCCAGCGGCGTCGATGACGAGCAGTTCAAGACGAAGCTGGCCCTCGACCTGCGGTCCAAGGGCGGCGCCGACGTGATCGCCGTCGACGGCATCTGGGTCGGCGAGTTCGTACAGGCCGGATATCTCAAGCCCCTCGGCGAGGTGGCCGGCGACCAGGTGGACACCTGGGAGGGCTGGTCGCAGATCCCGGAGACGGTGCAGGGTCTCGGCACCTTCGAGGACAAGCGCTACGGCATCCCGCTGGGCACCGACGGTCGGGTCCTCTACTACAACAAGAAGCTGTTCGCCCAGGCCGGTCTGCCCGCCGAATGGCAGCCCAAGAGCTGGCAGGAGATCCTTGACGCCGGCGCCAAACTCAAGGCGCTACCAGGCGTCACTCCCATCCAGCTCAACGCCGGCACGGCCATGGGCGAGGCGACCTCGATGCAGGGTGCGCTGCCCATGCTGGCCGGCGCCGGCGGCGAGATCTACCAGGACGGCAAGTGGGCGGGCGCCGGCCAGCCGGTCAAGGACATGCTCGACCTCTACAGCAAGATCTACGCTGGGGGCCTGGGCGACCCGAAGCTGCAGCAGGAGGCGAAGGGTCGGGACAAGTCATTCACCGAGTTCGCCGCTGGCAAGATCGGCATCCTCGCCGAGGGCGACTACTTCTGGCGCAGCGTGGTGCACCCCACGGACGGCATCGCCAAGATGGGCGATCGTGACGCCACCGTCGGTTACGCGCTGATCCCCGCCAAGCAGCCCGGCGCGGGCATCAACGGCCAGGACTTCGTCAGCATGTCCGGCGGCGGCGTGCGGACGCTCAACCCCAACTCCAAGTACCCGTCGCAGGCGTGGGAGCTGTTGTCCTTCATGCACTCGGCGGAGGCGGTCAAGGCCGAGCTCGCCGGCGCGACCCGGATCACCGCCCGCACCGACGTCAACAAGGAGGTGCTCGCGGCCGACCCGATGCTCAACTTCGTCGCCGAGAAGGTGCTCCCGATCACCGCGTACCGGCCGCCGCTGGCGGTCTACCCGCAGGTGTCGGTCGCGCTGCAAGAGGCGACCGCCGAGGTGACCGGTGGCAAGAGCGTCGACGAGGTGGCCACCGCCTACCAGCAAAAGCTCGAAGGGATCGTCGGTGGCGCAGGCAACGTCGCCTCCTGACGAGCTGGTCGAGGGAGAGCGCCCCATCCCGGGCGCCTCCCCCGCCCCCGACGCCGCGGGCCTCGGCCGGGCCCGGGCCGCCGGTTTCCTCGTCCCGGCCATGGTGCTGATCCTGGTCTTCCTGGTGGTGCCCGCCGTCTGGACGATCTACCTGGGACTGACCAACTACCGGCTGACGGGACTGGCCGCGGCCAGTCCGGAGATCGTGGGGCTGGACAACTTCACCAACGCGCTGGGCGACGAGCGGTTCCGCACCTCGCTGCTGCTGACACTCCAGTTCGTCCTCGGTTCCGCGGTCATCGGCCAGGCCGGGTTGGGCTTCGCCATCGCGTACGCGCTGCGCGACCGCCGCGGCCCGCTGCGTCGGGTCGTTGAAGGGCTGATCCTGCTCTCGTGGATCCTGCCGAGCTCGGTGGTCGCCTTCCTGTGGATCGCCCTGCTCGACCGGGACGCGGGCACGCTCAACGCGTTGCTCGGCATCCCCGGCATGGCCTGGCTGCTCGACTACCCCATGCTGTCGATCATCATCTTCAACACCTGGCGCGGCACCGCGTTCTCGATGATGCTCTACGCCGCGGCGCTGGAGAACGTCCCCCGCTCGCACCTGGAGACCGCCCGCCTGGCCGGCGCGTCGACCTGGCAACAGCTGCGCGATGTGGTGTTCCCCCGCATTCGCGGGCACGTGCTGACCAACCTCCTGCTGATCAGCCTCTGGACGTTCAACGACTTCGCGCCGTTCCTGATCACCGCGGGCGGGCCGGAGCAGCGTTCGGAGATCCTGCCGGTGTACGTCTACAAGGTGGCGCTCGCCGGCGGTGAGCTCGGTTTCGGCGCCGCGATCTCGTTCGTCATGCTGCTGATCAACCTGGTCATCGCGCTGGTCTACCTGCGCCTGCTGGGACGGCGGAAGGAGCCTTCGTGACCGTCACCACCGCCCCGAGCGCACCGACCGGGCAGCGTCCGACCGTCGCGGTGCGGCACCTGCTGGCCCAGATCGGCCGCTACACGTTCCTCAGCGTCGTCCTGGCCTTCTTCGCGTTGCCGCTGCTGTGGCTGGCCACCGCCCCGTTCGACGACACACCGACGGTAACGGCCTCGCTGCCCCGGTTCACCTTGGACAACTTCCGGGCTTTGCTGGACAACCCGTACGCGTTGCGGTCGCTGCTCAACTCGGTCTACCTCGCCGCCGGCACCGCCGTGCTGGTGGTGACGTTCGCCGCCCTCGCCGCGTACGCGCTGAGCCGGGTCCGGGTGCCAGGCCGGGACGCGCTGCTCTACGGTCTGCTGCTGCTCTCGTCGATCGTCACCGGCACCGCCACCATGGTGCCGCTGTTCGAGCTGGCCTTCCGGCTCAACCTGATCGACTCCCGACTCGGCGTGATCCTGATCCTCAGCGGAGGCCTGCTGCCGGCCGCCATCTTCATCCTCAAGGACTTCATGGACTCCACTCCGGCGTCCTATGAGGAGTCTGCCCGCGTCTTCGGCGCCAGCCCGTTGCAGATCATGCGGCACATCGTGGTGCCGTTGGTCCGCCCCGGCCTGGCCACCGTCGGAGTGTGGGCCGTGGCCAACGTCTGGGGCAACTTCCTGGTGCCGTTCCTGCTGCTGCGCGGCCCGGACAAGGCGCCGGCAGCGGTCATCATGTACACCCTCTACACCGAGGGCGGCCAGGCCGACCTTCGGCTGCTCTCCACGTTCTCGTTGCTGTACTCGCTGCCGGTGGCGCTGATGTTCGTCTTCGTCAGCAGCCGATACGGATTCCGCTTCCACGGAGGGATCAAGCGCTGATGTCCGCCATCACCATGCGCGAGCTGACCAAGGTCTACCCCGGCGGAGTACGCGCCCTCGACGCCCTCGACCTCGAGATCGCCGACGGCGAGTTCTTCGCCCTGCTCGGCCCGTCCGGCTGCGGCAAGACCACGCTGTTGCGCACCATCGCCGGTCTGGAGGTCGCCTCCGGCGGCGCTGTGCACATCGGTGAGCGCGACGTCACCAACCTGCCGCCGGGCAAGCGCGACGTGGCCATGGTCTTCCAGGACTACGCGCTCTTCCCGCACATGACGGTCCAGGACAACATCGCCTACCCGTTGCGGATCAAGAAGGTCGACCGGCGCGAGCGCACCGAAAAGGCCGCGGAGACCGCCGACGAGCTCGGCCTGTCCGCGCTTCTGCAACGGCGCCCGGGGCAGCTCTCCGGCGGTCAGCAGCAGCGCGTCGCACTCGCCCGGGCGATGGCCTGCCACCCGCAGGTGTTCCTACTCGACGAACCACTGTCCAATCTGGATGCTCGGCTCCGCCTGGAGGCACGCACCTTCCTCAAGCGGCTCCAACGTGAGCTCGGCGTCACCACCGTCTTCGTCACCCACGACCAGGCCGAGGCGCTCGCCCTCGCCGACCGGATCGCGGTCATGGAGGGCGGCCGGATCCGCCAGGTCGGCACCCCTACCGAGGTGTTCCGCCGCCCGGCCAACACGTTCGTCGCCGGGTTCATCGGGTCGACACCGATGAACCTCATCGGCGCGGAGGTGCGCGGCGACGAACTGGCCGTCGGCGCCGCCCGGCTCCCGCTGCCCGACGACGCGCGGGGCCAGGTCACCGATGGGGAACGGCTGGTCTACGCGGTCCGCCCGGAGTACCTCGACTACTCCCCCACGCGGGTCGAGGGCGCGCTCACCGGGCAGGTCGTGGTGGTGGAGAACCTGGGCAGCCTGTCCCTGGTCTCGCTCGACGTCCCGACCGGCGCCCCTGACGGCACCGAAGGGGACACCACGAGCGTCCAGGTCGTCGTGGCGGAGGGCCGTGAACCGGACGCGGGCGATGTCGGGTGGGTGGTTCCCCGCCCGGGCCGGTCGCTGCTCTACCGCGACGGTGACCTGGTCACCGCCGGCGCCGAAGCGGGCGTGCCCGCTGCGGCGCGGAGCTGAGCATGGTCGTGCACCGGGGCCGGTGGACGTTGCAGCATCGGGCCGACGACGTGCTGCGGACGCTGCCGGTCACCGTCCCGCCCGGCACCGCGGCGCTCACCGTGCGGCTGGACTATCCCCGCGAGGCGGGCGTGCTCGACCTGGGCTGCCTCGACCCGGCCGGCTTCCGCGGCTGGTCGGGTGGCGCCCGCGACAGCTACACCATCGCCGCCGGCTGGGCCACGCCCGGCTACCTGCCCGGCGAGCTGCCACCCGGCGAGTGGCAGGTGCTGCTGCGGCTGCACCGCATCCCACCGGGCGGCCTCGACTACGAGGTGACCGCCACCACCACCGGCGCCGCTCCCCCGGCGCCCGAGCCGCCGGCCGCGCCGCCTCGCCCATGGCGGCCGCCCCGGCGGGACCTACCCGACGTCGACGGCCGGCGGTGGCTCGCCGGCGACCTCCACGCGCACACGGTGCACAGCGACGGGGCCCACACCATCGACGAGCTCGCCGCGCTCGCCGCCTCCCGCGGCCTCGACTTCCTCGCCGTCACCGACCACAACACCGTCAGCCACCACCCGTGGCTGCCGGCCGCCTCCGACCGCTACGGCATCACCTTGGTGCCCGGCCAGGAGGTGACCACCGACCGCGGGCACGCCAACGTCTTCGGCCCGGTGCGCTGGATCGACTTCCGGCGGGCGCCCGATGACTGGAGCGCGGCCGCGCAGCGGGACGGCGGCGTGATGTCGGTCAACCACCCGCTCGGCGGCGACTGCGCCTGGCGCCAGCCGCTCGCCGACCGCACCCGCCTGGTCGAGGTGTGGCACTCCGGCTGGTGGGACCGGACCTGGGGCGCGCCGCTGGCCTTCGCGCGGGCCTGGCGGCCCGATGTCATCCCGATCGGCGGCAGCGACTTTCACCGTCCCGGCGCCGACGCGCTGCCCGGCTCCCCCACCACCTGGCTGCTCGCCGACCGCGACGCCCCGCCCGGCGACGCCGTGCTGGACGCGTTGCGCGCCGGCCGCACCGCCATCTCCGCCGATCCCGACGGACCACTGCTGCTGCGGCTGGACGACGAGCTGCTGGCGCTCGACGCCGACGGCGCCCTGCTGGCCTATCCGGACGGGCGGCACCGGCTGGTCCGCGGCGACCGGTGCCTGCTACCGGCCACCGAGGGGCTGCACATCCTGGAGTCCTACCGCATGGAGGTGATCGCACTGTGCGGCTGAGCGCACGCACCCGGGTGGCCGGCGCCCCCGTCAACTACGGCATCTACCAGACCGCGACCGCGCCCGTCGGTCCCGACCAGCTGCTGGCAGCGCTCGCCGAAGACGGCTATACCGGCGTCGACTCCGGCCCGATCGGCTACCTCGGTGACGTGGCGACCCTTCCCCGGCGACTGGAAGGGGCCGGCATCGCGCTCGCCGGCGGGTGGGTCGACCTGCGTTTCGCGGATCCGGACGGGTTCGCCGAGGATCTTGTTCTGCTGGACGCCGCGCTCGACGTGTTCACCGCCGCACGCGGCGACGACCCGCGGTTCGCGCCCCGGCCGACGCTGGCCTGCCCCGGCAATCCCGCGCGGATGGCCCGACCCGGCATCCCGGCCGACCCGGCGTCAGCGCTGCCCGACGGGGCCTGGCCGGACTTCGCCGCCCGGATCCAGCAGGCCGCCGATCGTTGCCGCGACCGCGGCCTGGAGCCGGTCTTCCACTACCACCTCGGCACCGACGTGGAGTCCGCGGCGGAGGCCGACCGCCTGCTCGAGCTCACCGACCTCGCGATCTGCCTGGACACGGGGCACCTCGCGCTCGCCGGCGGTGACCCGGTCGCCGCCGTGCGCCGCTGGGCCGGACGGATCGGCCAGGTGCACCTGAAGGACGCGGACCTGGCCGCCCACGCGCGAGTCCGGGCGGCCGGCGGCGATCTGATGGATGTGGTGGCGGCCGGCGGGTTCTGCGCTCTGGGCCGCGGCGACGTCGACCTCGCCGGTGTGCTCGCCGGTCTCGACGAGATCGGCTACCTCGGCTGGTTGGTGATCGAGCAGGACAGCCCCGCCGCAGGTCGCGATCTCGGCCGGATCCGCGCGGACCAGCACGCCAACCGGCGGTGGCTCGACGAGGCGTTGCGATGAAGCGGATCCGGGTCGCGGTGGCCGGACTGGGCACCATCGCCCGCACCGTGCACCTGCCGCTGTTGCGCCGCCGCGACGACCTGTTCGAGCTCGTGGCGCTGGCCGACGTGTCCCCGTCCCGGGTCGCCGAGCTGGGCGAGCGGTACGGGGTCGAGCCGTCCCGCCGCTACACCGACGCGGCCCGGATGGTGACCGAGGGCGGCTGCGACGGGCTGCTGCTGGCCACCTCCGGCTCGCACGGCGAGCTGGCCGCGGCGGCGCTGGACACAGGCCTTCCGGTGCTCTGTGAAAAGCCCTTGGCGTACACGCTGGCGGAGACGGCCCGACTGGCCGCCACCAGCACCCGTGCGCTGATGGTCGGCTACATGAAGCAGTACGACCCGGCGGTGGTCGAGGCCGCGCGGCTGCTGGCCGAGCTCGGCGGCGCACAGGCGGTGCACGCGGTCGAGGTGACCGTGCTGCACCCCAGTGGAGACCGGCAGCTGCGCTTCGCCAACCTGCCTCCAGCACCGGCCGACGTGCCGGCCACGACCGCCGCCCGGCTCGCCGCCGCCGACCGGGCGCTGCTCGACGCTGCCGTCGGCACCGACCCCGGTGCCCGTGCCCTCTACCGGATTCTGATCAACAGCATCTCCCACGACCTGTCGCTGCTGCGGTTGTTCACCGGGCCGCCGGCCACCGTCGACCACGTGGCCGTCTGGCCCCTTCCCGACGCCCCGGCCGAGCCGTCCGTCGAGATCAGCGGGCGGCTGACCGGCGGCGCCCGCTACGGGATCCGGTGGCTGCTTCTGCCGGACTACCCCGCGTACCGCGAGACGGTCACCCTGCACCACGCCCGCGGCTCGCTGGAGCTCGTGTTCCCGTCGCCCTACCTGCTCAACACGCCGACCACGCTGACCGTCGTGGAAGCCCAGGGCGACGCCGAGCGACGCACCGCGTTCCGCTCGGTGACCGAGGCGTTCGAGGAGCAGCTGGTCGCGTTCCACGCGATGGTCACCGCGGGTGTGGCCCCACTGACCGGCGTCCTGGAGGGCGCGGCCGACATCAGGACCAGCCAGCAGGTGGTGCGCCGCTTCGGTGAGCTGACCGGGGCGCCGATCGGCGGAGAGGCGGAGAGCCGATGACAGGACCGGCCGAGATCATCGTGGTGCCGCATACGCACTGGGACCGGGAGTGGTACGAGCCGTTCCAGCGGTTCCGGCTGCGGCTGGTGGCGCTGCTCGACGACGTGTTCGACCGGATGGAGCGGGATCCGAGGCAACGGTTCACCCTCGACGGGCAGCTCGCCGCGGTCGACGACTACCTCGAGGTCCGCCCGGAACGGCGTGAGCAGGTCATCGCCCTCGTCAAGGCCGGCCGCCTGGCGGTGGGACCGTGGCAGATCCTGCTCGACGAGTTCCTGTGCTCCGGGGAGAACATCGTGCGCAACCTGGAGCGAGGGCTGCGTCGCAGCGCGGAGCTGGGCGGCGCGATGCCGGTCGGCTACCTGCCCGACATGTTCGGCCACATCGCGCAGATGCCGCAGATTCTCGTCGGGGCCGGGCTGGCCCACGCCTGTGTCTTCCGCGGCGCTCCGCAAGCCCTGCACCGGCATGCCTTCGCCTGGCAGGCGCCGGACGGCACCACGGTCCGCACGGAGTACCTGCCCGGCGGCTACGGCAACGCCGCCGGTCTGCTGGACGATCCCGCGCAGGTCACCCGCCGGGCCGGCGACCTCGCCGGCATGCTCGCCGCGTGGCGGTTCGACGGGGAGACGACCCCCGCGCTCGCGATGTACGGCACCGATCACGCGGCACCGGCACCCGGCGCCCCCGACCTGCTCGCCGCCGCCGACCTCCCCGCCACGACGCTGCGTCTGGGCACGCTGACCGAGTACTTCGCCACCCAACCGTCTACTGTCGACCGACTGCCGGTGGTCCGCGGTGAGCTGCGCTCGCATGCCCGGGCCAACATCCTGCCGGGCGTGCTCTCCGTGCGCGGCCACCTGAAGCGGGCCATGGGCCGCGCCGAGCGACGCGTCGAGCGTTATGCCGAGCCACTCGCGGCTCTGACCAACGACGCGTCCGTGCAGCGCTTCCTCGACATGGCCTGGACGCGGCTGATCGACGCGAGCTGCCACGATTCGGTGACCGGTTGCGGCTGCGACGAGACCGCCGAGCAGGTCGCCGTGCGCCTCGCCGAGGGCGACCAGCTCGGCCGGGCGGTGTGCGACCTCGTCGGCGCGCGGCTGGCCGCGGCCGTGCCCCGGGACGGCTACCTGCTGTTCAACCCCACCCCGGCGGTCCGCACCGCGCTGGTCCACCTCGACGTCGACGCGCCGGTCGACGGCGCCGTGTCCCTTGTCGACGCCGTCGGCCGCGGGGTGCCCGCACAGGTCCTGGCCCGGGACGCCACCACCCTCGCCGACGAGGTGGTGCCGGCGGCAGATCTGGCGAAGGTGCTGACCCGGGTGCACGGTCGGGAGCTTTACGGTCAGGAGGTCGCCGCGTGGTCCGTGGCACCTGGCGACGCCACCCTGACCTTCCACGTCGCCCGGGACGGCGACCCCACCTTCGACGTCGCGGACGTCCGGCTGGCGCTGCACTCCGCCGAGCCGAGCGAAACCTGGCGGGTACGGATCCTGGCCGCGCCGCGGGCCACCGTGGCCGCCCTGGTCGAGGTGCCGCCACTGGGACGCACCGCTGTCCGACCGGCGCCCGTGAGCTACGAGCCGCTCCGATCGGATTCCGGTTCGCACGGACCGTTCCTCGGGAGCGCGTCGCGCACGGTGGCCGGCGCCGCCCTCGACAACGGCCTGCTACGGGTCGAGGTCGCGGAAGACGGCACGCTCACGCTGACCACCCCGGACGGAGTGACCACGGGCGGGATCGGGCGGATCGTCGACGGGGGTGACGTGGGCGACAGCTACAACTACGCGCCGCCGGCCGCCGACGAGCTCGTCGACAAGCCCACGGCCGTACGCGTGGCGGTGCGACACGACGGGCCCTTGGTCGCCGTGCTCGACGTCGTGCGGGAGTACCGCTGGCCGGCCCGCGCTGACGTCGACGCCGGCTCCCGCGCCGTGGACCGCGAGCCGATCACCGTCACCACCCGCGTGGAACTGCGCTGCGGCGAACGGTTCGCCCGCCTGCGGGTCGAGTTCGACAACCGCTGCGACGACCACCGGGTCCGGCTCCACCTGCCGCTGCCGTCGCCCGCCGACACCTCGTACGCCGAGGGCCAGTTCGCCGTCATCGAGCGCGGGTCGACCGCGGAGGGCGGCGGCGGAGAGGTCCCCCTGCCGACCTTCCCCGCCAACGGGTTCGTCGCCGCCGGCGGGCTGGCAGTGCTGCTGACCCAGCCCACCGAGTACGAGCTGACCGACTCCGGCCGCGAACTGGCGGTGACGATGCTGCGCGCCATCGGGATGCTGTCCCGCAACCGGCACGCCCTGCGCGACGAACCCGCCGGCCCGCAACTGCCGACACCGGAGGCGCAGTGCCGCGGGCTCCGCACGGTCGAGCTCGCGATACTGCCGCACCGGGGCACCTGGCACGAGGCCGGGCTGCTGGCGCAGGCCGAGGCGTACCGCCATGAACTGCTGGCCTTTCCCGGCACGGACGCCGTGGCCTCCGCGCTGCCTACGCCGGCCATCGGGCTGTCCGTCGACGGCGAGGGCGTGACGCTGACCAGCGTCCGGAACCGCGCCGGCCGCATCGAGGCGCGGCTGGTGGCACAGACACCGGCGGAGACAACCGCGGTGCTCGGGGGCGCGACGATCCGCGCGGCATGGCGAGCCGACCTGCTCGGGCGGGCCGGCGATGCGCTCGCCGTCGACGCGGACGGGCTGGTCCGGCTACGACTGCGGGCCTGGGAGATCGCCACGGTGCAACTCGACATCTCCGGCTGACCCTGCCCGGGCAGGACGCGGCCTCTGCTCTCGTGGCAGGGCGACGGCCGTCGCTCGGCGGATCAGCCACGACCATTGTCAGACCGCAATCGGAGCATCATCACTGGTCGTTAGGCGGTCGGCTGCGGCGTCGGTCCCTGGTGCCGAAAAGATCGCCTTCTACGGGCGAACGTCAACGGAGCAGTTCCAGGATCCGGCGTCATCGCGCGAATGGCAGCGTGACAACGCCGTCCAGCTGCTCGACGGCTCTGCCTTGGCATCATCGCCCAGCGGCTGCCGCCCTGTTGCGTTCTGCCTCCGCGCCCGAGCGCACCTTCGACGCTGTGGTGATCGGCGAGTTCGAACGGGCCTTCACCGCCGGCCACGCGCGCGGCATCACCGCCCCGCTCAACGCGTACGGGATCGGTGAGTGGCCGGCCAAGCTCGACGGGCCGGTCGATCTGAGTGACAGCACCCACCAGGCGGTGCTGCAGCTGCTGGGCCATCAGGCGCACGGAGATGCTGCGCGCTCGTCGGCGCACGACAGCAGCGATGGCCGCACAGGTACGCACCCAGGGACGTCACCTCGGCGGCCGCCCACCGTATGGATACCGGTTGGTCGACCCCGGTCCGCATCCGAATGTGCAGCATGCCCGCTGGGATCGGCGCTTGCACAGCACCGCCGGCATCGCCCGTGCCCTCAACACACGTGGCGTGCCGCCTCCCTCAGCTCACGACCGGGCCCGAAGCCCGCATCGATCCGGCACGGCGTGGACGCTGCGGACCGTCGCCTCGATCCGGGCGAACCCTCGCTACACCGAAAGCGTCGACCACCACGAAAGCCAACCCGGCGACACGAGCAGCCCGCCGCGGGACAACCCACACGCGGCTGGAATCCCCGCGACCAATGGGAATTCTCCCCGCCCGGCGCCCACCCAGCCCTAATCAGCGAAGCCGACTTCCTCAGCTGACGGGCCCTTGTCATCTGCGTAATCTGCGGACGTCGCGCCGAAGGTCATTGGGCACACGGCAGGGCGCGTTACCGCTGCCGACATGGCCACACGAGCGCCAGCGCCCCACGACCCGACCGGTCCAAGACCTTGTACGTCCGTTAAGACCACCTTCTCCAGCGGGCCCGCGCCCAGCTGGCACCGCGCATAGTCGAAAAAACCTACGGCAGCGACTCCGCCGGGCTCGCCATACCGCTACGCGTCCGCGGCATCACGATCGTCTGCACCGCTGTCGGCGTCACCCTCGATCTTGGGGTCGACGAAGTCCCCACCGAAGACATCCACGAAACGTGAAAGCCTTTGGCGGGGTTAAAGTGTCCGAGGGGCCACACGAACCGATACCCAGCGGGGGTATCGCCTGGCTGGCACGATTCTGCTATCCGACTAGTCCAGCCATCAACATCGCACGCCGTCGGCCGGGGGAACCGGCTCGCCTTACGACTGGCCAGTCTGCTTACTGATCTTGGCGGCCCTCGGCGATGTCGTCCGAAACCTTCACCGAGCGGACCGCAAGGGTCTTACGGAGACGTTCAGTGCCGGCGGTTGATATCCGGTCCGGCGGATATCACCAATGCCATCAGGTCGTGCAGCTGGTCATCGAGTTCGTCGAGACGCCGTTTCGCCCTTTCAAGGCCTGCGCTGCTCATATCGGCCGACCGCTGATGCCCGAGAAATTGCCCGATCACACCGACGCTGGCATCGATACCACCGCTCTCACTCGCGCCGAAACCGCCGTCGATGACGTCTCCTCCCGCGTCGTCGCCACCCAGCACGCCGCCACCGATGACGCCGATTCCGGCGCCGCCATATTCGTCGGCGTCGCCGATCACGGCGGGAACCGCTCCGGGACGAACACCGGGGTAGTCGTCGAATTCGGGCAGCCCCTCGGAGAGACGTTCGCGCTCGATCTCGAACTGGGCTTCGTCGATGTGGTTGGCCATCCGCATGAGCGCGCTGCGCACCGAGTGGGCACCCTCCCCGAAGTCGCGGCACGACTGCCTGATGTTTGTGACATTATCGCGGAATCGGTCACCGGCCTGGCTGGTCCACTCGTCTGCCAGCCGTTGGAGATCGCGTTCCAGATCGTCCCTGATATTCAGCGCGAGGTCACCGAGCGAGCCCCAAATGTTCGCGATGTTGGCGACGACGTTGTGATCCGCCGTCTGGGCGAGCGCGTGGATCTCGGGGAGAGTTGGTTCGTCGGTCATGTGTCACGCCCCTTGAGATGCCGGGTAGCTGAATCAAATCTCTCGTAGGCCTGCATGACCTGCAGGCGGGAGGCCTCGTCGACGACGCGGTAGTAGTTGATAAAGGTAGCGGTCAATGTAATGGCGGCCGAGTAGACGTCGCAGAGCCGGGTTAGTTGCCCGTAATAGGCCGCGCAGATCTCGGCGTACTCACGGGCCCGCTGCTGGGAGCGCGGGGTGTCGAGGAGCGGAAGAGGCTGCTGTTGCAGTGCCTCAAGGACGGGAAGCTGGGAGCTGAGATCGCGCAATTGGCCCCGCAGCCGGTCGGCGAAGCGCTGAAGCTCCGCCAGGTTGGGGGTGGTGCCGTGGTCGGTCACCGCCCGACCTCTGCAGACGGCGTCGGGCTCGGGTTCGGGTCGCCGCCGATGCCCTGCACCGAGACGGTCTCGGTCGCCGCGGCCCGGCTAAGATCGGGCCCGCGCGGAAGCGCGTCGATCAATCCCGGCGCAACGCTCACGACGGCCGCCTCACCCAGGCCGAGTGCGTGCAGCGACGCTCGGTCGATCACCCGATAGCGCACCCCTTGGTTGTCGACCAGCCAAATCTCGTCACCGTTGGCCGCTCGCACCAACGCCCCACGACCCTCCGGAATAACCGCACCGTCAACCGTGCCCCGGGCGGCCGGGCGACCGGACGGCGGGGGGCGGACGGCCGCCGGCAGGGACTCGAGCAGCCTCACCGTCGTCGACGTCTGCGCGTCACCGGATTCCCGGTGCTCCGCGCAGACCACGGCCGTGTCCGGATCGGCCGGCCGGGCTATTTCGGGCATGGTCGCCGGCAGTCCGACTGGCAGCAGGGAAGTCTGGGACAGCAGGGTGACGGCGGCGGCAGTAATGGTGCGCGGTTCGCTGCCAGGTGTGCCCCGAAGCCGCAACAGGCGATAGGTCGGCTCCGCCACGCGGGCGAGGCCGTCGCCGAGCAGGACGTAGTATTCCTGCTCGCCGCTGAGCTGGAACAGTTGACCGATCGGCGCATTCTCGCCACCGACCCTGGGGCCAGCACTCCCTGCACCTGGGATTGCTGGGGCGGCGAGGGCCGGACCTTCGGGCAGAGCATCGACGAAAGTCTGTGGGACGCTGACGGGCGTTATCCCTGCGAAACCAAGCGCAGCCAGGACGGCGGCGTCGCTGCGGTCATAGCGCAGCCGGCGGCCCTCCCAGAGCAGGTATCCCTCGCTAGGCCCCGCCGCAGCTAACAGGCCGCCGGCCAAAGGCGCCGCGCTGGGCAGCACGGGCGTGCCGATGATCGCGGTGCTGGTTGTGTGCCCACCCCCCGTCGACGACCGGCACACGGTCCAAGGCAACGCTCGCAGCCGGTCGGCGGTCGGCACCTCGTCCGGCGCGCCGAGGATGCCGATCGGGGGTCCGATCGCCGCTTCAACGAGAACCCGGTGCGGAATCCGACGGGTGTCGACCGACGCGTCGCCGAGAATGAGGCGTGCGGATGCGTAATTGATCACCGGGCGTAGCAGCTGCGCGCGGTAGACGTAACGACTTCCGGTGTCGCGGTCGATGACCAGCACGGACTCGTCACGCCAGGTCGGCACCGCAGCGCCGGTGAGACCGTACACCGCGACCCCAGCCGCGATGATCGCGGTGACGAACACGCCGGCCAAGAGCAGGTATGTGCGACGCGGCGAGAGTGCGTCGGCGTCACCGGCGACGAACGCGCTCTGAACTCGTCGCATGGCGCTCTGGTACGCCGTGAGTTGCTGCTGGCGGCTCGGCATCGCGCCTACCTTGCAGCCGTCGCTAGGACGGCGTCGAACAGCCCGCACACGAGTGCGGTCAAGGGGATCAGCGCGATCACGCACAGCGCCTCGACGATGTCACCGGCCCTCGGCCAGAAGAGCGACCCGCGCTGGTCCCGGTGGGTGGCGGCGACCGACACCGCCGTGATGCCACTGGCCAAGGCAAGAACCGCCAGTACGACAGGCGTCGCGGCCGGGAGAGCCCGGAGGCAGGCCACACCCGCAAGGAAGATCGTCGCGGCGGCGCCCACGAGGTGGATCAGGCGCGGTGCGGCGTGCAGGTAGGCGCGCGCCCGGAGACTCAGCAGCACGCCCGCGGTAGCCGACAGGGCAGCGCCGGCGCGGGTGGGCGTGATCGCGCCCACAGTCGCGCAGCCGACGATGGTCAGCACAGCGGCGGAAAGTATGCCGTTGAGCACGTGACCGGCGAGGTGGACCCGGCGGAAAACCGATACCCGATCGGGCGCCGCGAGTTCGGCGGTGTCGGTCTCGACGGTGGCGATCGGCACCGCGACGAACCGGAGGGCGAGGAACGGCGCGGCGAGGCCGAGGCCTACGGCGGCCGTCATCATGATCGCAGCCGCCTGCACCGCGGTCATCACAGACATGGTCAGCGTTGCGCCGAGAGCGAGGGCCATGCCGGCGCCTATGACGGCGACGAAGACCGCCGACGACTGGCCCACCCCGACGAGGCCCGTTGCGGCGAGGACGATCAACGCCGCAGCACCGACGAGCAGTCCGGGCGCGCGTAGCGGTTCGATGCCCATCGCCATCGGCAGTGTGAGCACCGCCATCGGCAGCGCGGCGGCGGCGGCGGCCGCGCCGAGCATCGCGTCGCCCAGGGCCCGACTCAGCAGGATGCCCACTGCGACGGCGGTGACGACGGCGACCAACCCGATCGCACCCAACATCATGGACGGTCGCGCCAGTGGGATCGAGATCATCACCGTTTCACCGATGGCGATGGCTGCGACGGTTGACACGCGGGCGATCGAGCGGGTCCACAGGGGCTCGGCTTCGACCCGGGCCGCCACCACCATGTCGGCGACGTCATCGAACACGACGGACGGTGCGCGGTCGGGGTGGGTCAGCATGATCAGATCACCGTCCACCAGACCGGCAGCAACCGGGGTTCGTCCGGTGTCAAGTGGCCTGCCGTCGGGGCGTACCAGGATCCACCCACCCGCGTCGAGTCCATTTTCCACACCCGAGATCGTCGGCAGGAGGAACGGCGCTAAATCGGCGAGCGTAATGTCGTCAGGAACGGCGACATCGACGCGGCGGTCCGGCGTGATCACTGTCAGCCGGCACAAGCTGTCCACTGTATTGTCTGCCACGTCAGCTGAACCTCCGTCTGCGGCACCACCCACGCCACGCGCCACGTTACCTATGATGGCGGACACTACGAAACGCTACGTGGCGGCGTTACGAGCCACTTCGAGCCGCACAAGCCTGCGGAAGGAGGCGGCGTGAGCATCGTGACCATACGCCGTCCGCCGCGGCGGTCGGGTCCCGCTATGCCCAGTGGCGAAATTCTGTTGGAATCCCCGCCGAAGCTTCCGCAGGAGACGCCCGATTCAGCACTGCTGATGACCATGCTGCCGTCCATCGTGGCGCTCGCGGGCGTCGCGGTGATCTTCGCGATCCCGGCCAGTGGTGGCGTCACCTACGTCGCCGGAGCTCTCGTCGGGATCGCCGCCTTGGGCCAGTTGGTGAATCAAATGGGTAGGCCGGTCGACCGCGCCGGTCGCACCCTCGATGCTGACCGTAGACGTTACCTTCGATATCTAGCCTCGGTCCGCCGACGGGTACGGAAGGCCGCCGAGCAGCAATCCGCATCGCAGCGCTGGCGTCACCCGGAGCCCGCCGCGCTCTGGTCCTTCGCCGGTGGCAAAAGGATGTGGGAGCGTCGCTCGCACGACGACGACTTCGGGCACGTGCGGATCGGCACCGGCCCGCAGAGGCTCGCCGTCGATCTGATCACGCCGGAGACCGGTCCGGTCGAAGACCTCGAGCCAATGTCGGCGGCGGCAATGCGGCGGTTCGTCGCCGCCCATGCCGTCGTGCCAGACCTCCCGGTCTCATTGTCCCTGCGCGCGTTCAGCCGGGTCGTCGTCGCCGGCCCGAGGCCCGACTGCCTCGACCTCGTGCGCGCGATGCTGTGCGCCGCCGCAGTGCTGCACAGCCCAGAGGACCTGCGGATTCTCGTCGTTACCAGCCCGGACCGCCGCGCCGACTGGGACTGGGTCAAGTGGCTGCCGCACACCGGGGCGCTGCCGGTCGGGTCCCGTGGCCAAGGCATCTTCCACACCGACGTGACGGCCGCCGAGTCGGAGCTCGGCGGGTTGCTTCCCGGAAGGCCCAGATTCAGTCCGTCGGCCAAAGAACTCACCTCCGAACCGCACGTAGTCCTAATTGTCGACGGCGCAGATACCGGGCGCGGCGAGCTGTTGGCGGCGCCCGGCCTGCTCGGCACCACGGTGGTCGACCTCTCCGGTCGGGTGCCCAAAGACGTAGGCCGTTGGCTGCTTAAGCTGTCCGTCTCCGACACCAAACTCACCGTCGATCAGGGCACGCGCACCACGACGATCGGGTCTCCCGACCAGCTGAGCGAGCCGCAGGCGCGCGCGGTGGCGCGTAGCCTCGCTCCCTATCGCATGCCGGGCCCGGCGGAGTCGGACATTCCGCTCTTCGACTCCGACGCTAGCGACCTGCTCGGCTTGAGTGATCTCGCGAGCTTCGATATCGAGCGGGCTTGGCGCGAACGGCCGCCTGCCGACCGGCTGCGCGTCCTGCTCGGCACCGGTCCGACCGGCCAACCTGTCGAGATCGATCTGAAGGAGTCGGCTCAAGGTGGCCATGGCCCTCACGGTCTGCTTGTCGGCGCCACCGGGTCGGGGAAGAGCGAGCTGCTGCGGACGATCGTCGCCAGTCTCGTCCTGCGGCACTCGCCGGCCGACCTCAACCTAGTGCTCGTCGACTTCAAGGGCGGTGCGACGTTCACGTCGCTCGACCAGCTGCCACACACCAGCGCGGTGATCACCAACCTCGCGGAGGACCTCGGGCTCGTCGAGCGTATGCAGCAGGCACTCGGCGGCGAGCTGCTGCGGCGCCAAGAACTGCTGCGGGCCAGCGGCAACTACGTCAGCCAGCGCGACTACGAAATGGCCCGCCGGGCCGGCGAGGCACTCCCGCCGCTTCCGTCGCTGCTGATTATCGTCGACGAGTTCAGCGAGCTGCTCTCCGCCAAACCCGACTTCATCGAAACGTTCGTGCAAATCGGCCGAGTGGGCCGGTCACTGGGCGTTCACCTGCTGCTCGCCAGCCAGCGTCTAGAAGAGGGTCGGCTGCGCGGGCTCGACACCCACCTCTCCTACCGCATCGGCCTACGCACATTTTCTGCTGCCGAGAGCCGCATGGTGCTGGGTGTGCCCGACGCATACGAGCTGCCCAGCGCGCCAGGCCACGGCTATCTCCGCTATGGCACCGAGCCGCTGCGTCGATTCCGGGCCGCTTACGTCTCCGGCCCCTATCCCCCGCGCCGCACTTCCCGCGCGGCCGTTGCATTGCCAGCCGAGGTCGACGGATTCGTGGTCGTCGGCCGGCGACCGCTCCTGGAAGCTTCGGGGCCGGCCGACCTGACGCCGACCCCGGACGACCTCCGGCCATCGCTGCTCGAGGCGATCGGCGCACGCGTGGCCGGGCAGGGCTCGCATGCCCACCAAATCTGGCTTCCACCCTTGTCGACGCCGCCCACCCTTACCCAGCTGCTACCACCGTTGCACGCCGACGCCGAACGCGGCCTGCACGCGCCCGCCTGGCCCGGCAACGGCCGGTTCCAGGTTCCGGTTGGCATTGTCGACCTGCCGTTCGAACAACGGCGCGAGCCGCTGCTCGTGGATCTGGCCGGTGCCACCGGCAATGCCGCGGTGGTCGGCACGGCACGGTCGGGCAAGAGCACGCTGACGCGCACCTTGGTCGCGGCACTCGCTTTGACCCACACGCCACGCGAAGCGCGGTTCTACTGCCTCGACTTCGGTGGTAGCGGGCTCTCCGCGCTCGCGGAGCTGCCACATGTGTCGTGCGTGGTCGACCGGCGCGACCCCGACCAGGTTCGGCGCGTCGTCGCACACGTGAAGAACGTGCTGGAGCGCCGGGAGGCTTCATTCGCCGCGGAGGGCATCGACTCGATCGAGACCTACCGCCGACGACACACCGGCGACAGCGGTGACATCTTCCTGGTCATCGACGGGTGGGGCACTCTGTGCAAAGATTTCGACGACCTCGAAGCCGCTGTCACCGGCATTGCTCGCGGCGGCCTCGGCTTCGGCGTGCACGTTCTCGTCACCGCCAACCGTTGGGTCGAGCTGCGCGCCGGCATACGTGACTTCTTCGGTTCCCGACTTGAGCTGCGATTGGGTGATCCGGTCGACTCGGAGATCAACCGCCGCGTCGCGCGGGACGTGCCGGCGACGCCGGGTCGGGGCCTGGCTAGCGGCGGCGCCCATTTCTTGGCGGCGGTAGCACAGGGCGGCGACCTGGTCGGTGCGCCGAGCGCGGAGGCGACTCGTGACCTGGTGAAGACGATCGCCAACGCCTGGCCAGGACCGCCCGCGCCCCGCCTCGACCCGATGCCGGCCCGCCTGACCGCAGCCGCGTTGGTCGCCTTGGCCGCCAACGACTCGCGTGGTCTGCCGGTTGGGCTTGACGTCTATCGACACGAGCCGGTCGTCCTCGACTTCGTCCAGGATCCACACCTGCTCGTGTTCGGCGACGGCGAGAGCGGCAAGACCAACCTCCTCCGGCTCGTCGTCCAGTCGCTCGTAAACCGCTATCCGCCGGCACAGGTCCGCCTGGTGATCATCGATTACCGCCGCGGCCTGCTCGACGCGGTCTCTGGCGAGCACCTGCTCGCTTACGCCCCGTCTGCGAGCGTCGCCACCGAGATCGTCTCCTTCGTGAATGAAGCGATAAAGGGCCGCTTGCCAGGCCCGGACATCACGCCTGACCAGGTCCGTAACCGTAGTTGGTGGCACGGGCCGGAGTTGTTCGTGGTCGTCGACGACTATGACCTGGTAAGCAGCGGCGCCACCAATCCGCTTGCGCCGCTTGCGCCGCTAGTGCCGCAGGCCGTCGACATCGGCCTCCATCTGATCGTCGCGCGCCGAGCGGCCGGCACGTCGCGGGCGCTGTACGAGCGCCTCCTACAGACCATGGTTGAGGTCGACACGCCCACCCTGCTGATGTCCGGCCGCCCGGAGGAGGGTCCCATGCTCGGCAACCGCAGATTCGACCGGTTACCCCCGGGCAGGGGCTGGCTGGTTCGCCGGCGGGAAGCGGACCGACTTGTGCAGACAGCAATGGCGGACCCCGGGGTAGCCTTGACGGAACCGGATGAATCCTGAGCCGGTCGAGGTGGGCAATGGGGAGCTTCGACGCTGACGCTGACGCGGAGGCGTTGCGTAGTGCGGCCGCGGAGGTCGAGGCGGCGCGCTCCGACCTGGAGCACCAGTTGATGCGGGTGCGGGCATCGGTCGACGCCGTCACGGACGGATGGCACGGCGCCGGCGCCGCGGCGTTCGAGGAAGCTATCAGGTTGCTCCACGCCGATTACACGAGGCTCATAGGCGAGCTTGATACGATGGCCGGGTTGCTGCGCCGCATGGATGCCAACTACGTCGCGGCCGACACCACGGCGCGGGAGAGCTTCGACCGGATCGCCCGTAGCCTCGACCGGCGCGGGCCGCTATGACAGACTTCCGTGCCGATCTCGGCCAGCTGGCCCAGCTCGAAGCGGATCTCAGGGACGCGGCACGGGCAGTGCAGGACCGCCTCGACCGGCTGCGTACCAACCTCGACCGGATCGCCTGGGACGGAATCGCGCGCGACCAATTCGACGCCACCCGCGCGCGCTGGGAATCGGCGGCCGACGACCTCACCGCCACACTGCGCCAGCTGACCGACGCCGTGGCCGAGGTTCGCGACCGCATCGCGCGGGTTGAGGAGGACACCCGCGGCTATTTCGGCTGACAGCTGCCCGGGGTGGCGCTGACCAGGCTGCGCGTGTCAAGTACAAGACGGTTCCGGTCTGGGCCAGGGTCGGTGTCGAGCACCAGCTGGCGGGCATCGATCGAGATGATCTCTCCGCACGCCTCGGCGTTGGTAGTGACGACCTTGACGGCGGTGCCTGGGGCGTTGCCGCCCGCTACCCAGGTGACTCCCGTCGCGATGGCGACGAGCGCGACACCGGCCACCAGCAGGCCGGCCGTCCACTTGATCATTCGGCCGATCGCTTTGACCTCGTCGTTCGTCCACGCCTTCAACGCGGGACCCTTCAGCGGAATGTTCTCGGGCCGGCCGCTACTTCCCCGGACCGCGGTTAGCGAGCCGGCGACCAGAGCAATAAACCCCAGCGCCAAGGTGACCAGCACGGCCAATCGGGCGGTGTCACTCAACGCGGCCAGGTCCGCCGGGCCCTTGACGATCGTGATCACCGCGAGGAGCGCCGTCAGGCCGATGAGGGCGGTCCGCCAACCCTCGGCCTGCTTACGCGCGACCTCCAGCTGGCGCCACTTGGCCTGCTGAGCGAGCTGTTCCCAACGCTTGTCATCGAGGTTCACGACGGCACCGTGGCGGACCAGTAGGCGCCGCAGCCGGTGTCGAGCGCCTCCGGCGGCCGGCCATCGTGTGGATAGCCGCAGGCGCAGATGAACGGCTGCTCACCGCTCAGAGGCAGGGTCGTCGTACCGCCCTTAGTGCCCGCTACGCCATAGACGATGTCGTCCTCCGTGGAGCCGCGACAGGCGGGGCAGCGCATCCGCACCCGGATCTGGTCCGAAGTCCGGCTGAGAACCTCGACGGACCCCGCGAAGGTGACGGAGAGCTCGCGAAACGGGGTCTTCTCGTCGTGGTCAGGAGTCGTCATGGTCGTCCTCCAGGGCGGACAGGTCGAAGCCGAACAACGTGGCGTAGTGGCGGAGCCGGCCCACGACGAAGGCGGAGTCGGTGCCGATGGCATTGGCGGCCGCACGCACCGTCTCGGTGGTGATTGGACCAGGCGGCAAGGCGGGCGGCCACCCGTCGTGTCCAACACTCAGCACGATCAGGTCCTGCCACCGGACGACGTCCGCTGTGCAGGCATTCCTCGACATCGCCATCCGAAGTCCGAGCGGCGCGAAGCGAACGAATCGGTCGTAGGTCTCCTCAAGCGTCCAGCCGAACCGGCCGGCGGACCGGACGAGGTGGAGCGGCGTCACCAGGTTGTTGGGTATTGCCCGATCGTTCAAGGCCGCATTGACCGGGAAAATCTCGCTGGTGATCAGGTCCTCGGCAAGGATCACCGCGTCGCGGCCGTCAATCTTGAGATCGTCGGGCACCTCGACGGCCGGGAGGATGGCGCCGATCTCCTTGTACAGGGCGAGGCGTTCCAGAAGGCCATTGATAGACGGCAAGCGGCGTTGGTGGACCGCCGCTACTACCAACGCCTTCGGCGTAGGCGCCTGCCAGCGGGGGCGACCGTCGACATTAACGAGGAGCAGTTGGGCCTGATCGTATTGAGGCGTCCGCCGCCCGAGATCAGGCGGCAGATTGTTGATCCAGGTGAGGTCGAGACAGCCGGCGAAGTAGCTTTCCAGACAGTCGCGTATCGCGCCCAATGTATTTGTGCCTTGTGCCGTCACGGCAACCAGATCCGCCGTGGTCACCTCACCAGACAACCCCAGGACGGGAGCTATCCGCCCGATCGCGGTGACCAACAGCTCAGGGTCGCCGACGTCATCGAGCGCGACGGACAGCAATCCGGCCAACGTCTCGACGAAACCGCGTGCATTGCGAACGCGCTCGATCAATCGCAATTCGAGATCGTTTGGCCTGAAATCATCGAAGGCGTCGACGTCAGGCGCTGCCGATTCGGTGCCAAGTCGGACGAGCAGATCTTCGACCTCGATTGCAACCTCGCCGACCGAACGCCCCTCGGCGCCCGCCACTGCGGCAAGATCGAGGACTGACAGCGGGCGCGACGCCTCGGCGACGAGCCTTCCTACCGCGCTTTGGACATCAGGCACGGTGCCGTCCCAGCCGGACGGCACCAGAGTCCAAGAACCGAACCTGCGCAGACTCCGAGCGGCCTCGGCGATCTCTTGCGGCGACGCCGACCCGTCCTCGACCCACTTCTTGAGCGCTCGCAACGAGTGTCCGCTAGGGTCCGTCAGAAGTAGCATGTCCACCTTCGACGGCACGTAGTCGCTGGCCTGCGCCGGAACATCGTCGCGGGGCCACCACTCCCGCCAGATTTGGCCGACGCTCAGGCCGGTCAGCGCTGCTTCCTGGAACGCCGGGACGAGCCGGCCGTCGTCCAGCATAGGCGCCGAGTTTCGGCTGCCGCTCGTCAACATCTCCAACTCCACCGATGTGAGGCCCGGTGGCCGGATGTCCATCCCCGCGATGACGAACCGCCGGAGCTGCTGAAGCTGACGATTCACTTCCTCGATGGCTCCGCCTTGAGCCCTCCGAAAAACTCGCGCGGCGGCGCGGTATCCGTACACCGCTGCCAGCCATTTGTAATCCGAAGGTTGGATCGTCGGATACCCGTCAAGCCGCTCTGGGGCAAGTTCGTCGACCGTCATTCCGAAGAGTTCTCCCCAAATTCGGCTCCGCCACGGCTTCAGCCACCGGGCCAGGTCGCGGCTCTCCCGATACCACGGCCGGTTCGGCGACAGCTCTCCGTCGCCGGGGAAGCAACCGACCTCCGACACGGCGACGAGCAGGCCTCGCAGATGCGCGTCATAGGGGATGCGCCGGTCTCCGAGCCACCGGACCACTTCGTCGGCCAACTCCGGCTCGGACGCGGCGAGCTGCCAGAGCCACTCCAGGGTGAGACCGTCCCACCGGTCGAGTGCGGGGATCGCGTTCCGCAACGAGTCGCTGGCCCATTGCTGGTCCCACTCCAGCGCCAATGCGCGATCGACGCTCAGGGTGGGGCGGTGCGGGCCGGTCATGTCGAGCACATACCCGAACGGCGCAGACGACAAAGGATCAGTTTGCTTCCTGACCTTGATGCCGTCGGCGAGGAGGGCACCGGGGCCTGACACCCACCACAGGTTGCGTTCCACCTTCAGCGGATCGTGCGCGCCGTCGAGGTGCAGCATGTCGGCCGCCAGTACCACGTCCCGATCGCCTTCCCGGACATGGACGGGGAACTCGGGCAGCACCAGGTGCTGGCGGAGGGTCGCCTCGAGCGAAATCGAGTCGTCGGCCGCCAAGTGCAAGCGGACCACCGTGCCCCCGTCGAGGATGCCCGTGGGTACGTCGTCGGTGGGCTTGATCCGGAAGAGGTTGCCGCTTCCAGCGATTCGCACCTCGAACTTGCTGCCGGTGGTGGCACCGTGCTCGTCCGTGGGGACGGTCCAGACGGAGATCTCCGAGGCAAGCATGAAGTAACTGAACACCCCGATGCCGAATTGGCTGTTCGGGTAAAGCCGAAGCTCGCCCTGGAGCTGACGCCACTGGGCCTGCTCGCGCCGGAACGCTTCGGTGTGAACGAAGCGGGTGCCGGCCTCGGCGAAGACCCGGCCGATGACGTACTCCGTCATGCCGACGCCGTTGTCCTCGCACTCGACGTAGGGCATCCCGCCCTCGACCCCAGCGCGGAAGATGATCCGCAAGGGATACCGCTCGTAGTCCGGGGCGTTGCGGTACATCGCCCGGCGGCGCGCGTTGCGGTACCGGCAGGCGTCGAGCGCGTTTTGGTAGAGCTCCCGGAGCGCGACGGACCGGTTCCCGTACAGCTGGGTGCCCATCAGGAGGTTTCGCACCCGCTCGGAGTCGAGGGAGAACCGGGGCACCGGCACCTGATAGGCCAGACCATCGGCCTTCGTCGACAGAGGGTGGACCGAGGCCCCGGTAATCGGCGTGGCGAGCGCGAGGCGCAGCAGGTCGTCCTCCTTGGCGCCCGGAACACCAGCGATGTCGCGCCGGATCTTCTCCGCCTCGTCGGCCGCGTCGACGAGTGCCACGTGCACTGCGTGGTGACGGCAGGTGGCCCTCAGGTCCCGCCGACTCGGGCCGTCCCAGCGGGCGCCGGCCACGGTCTCCCGCACGTCAACCATGCTGACCGGATCCCGGACCCCTACATGGTCCGGCACGGCCCGGCTCAACCGGCGCAGGTCGATGGCGAGCAAACCGGCGAGCATTGCAAGGCGCCGCAACGACCATGCGCGGCCGATGGCCTCGGGCTCGTCCGGTTGGCGGGCACCGGCCGCGCTACCCACGCCCTGCGCGAGGCTGTGCAGCAGGTCGGCCATCTCCTCCTTATCGCCCTGCCCAGAGTAAGGGCGGCAGACCGCGAGGATTTCGGTAGCGGCGAGCACCCACCCCGTTCGCGCGGTCGGGGCGCTCCAGATGTCCTGCCGGCCGGCGAGCCACCGGTGGACCATCCACATGATCACTGTGGACTCGCTTTCCGGGTCGCCACGCAGGCGCGTAACGTGCCGGCAGAGCTGGTCGTAAGTCGCGTACACGGATTCGAGTTCGTAGCGCAGCCCGGTGCCGAACGTCTGGCGCAGGTCGGTCGGATCGATAGCGGACAGGTCGTACATGCCCAGCGCCAGAATCGACTCGCGCAGGAACGGGGCTAGGATCAGCGCGCACGTCTCCTCCGGCTGCAGGATAACCGGGTGTTGCTCTCCGACGCCGAGTAGGTCGGCCAACCGGTCGAGGACCCGGGCCGGGTAGCGGTCGTCAGTCCAGGCGTCGACCAGCGACACGACGGTGCGTAACCGGTCGCGCTGCCGCACGACCTCCTTGGCGAGCTCTGCGACGCGGTTGGCGAGGGCCTTCTTCAACGCAGCTATGTCGCCGACCGCCGCGCCGTCGATCAGCGCCCAGAGCCGGGTCTGTTCCGCCGCCCTTTCCCACTCCACGACCGTGGCGACGCCGTCGCAGACGATTTCGTCGGATCCGACGAAGTAATCGTGGCTTCCCCGGGCCGTCGGTTTTTGGCCGTATCGGTTGAGCCGCTGGCCGGCTGCCACGATGACCTCTTTCAAGGTACGCGCCGGGTTAAGGCGGCCGATCGCCTCTGCGAGGCCCTGCGCGAAATAGCTACCCCCGTTGGGGTCGTAGCCGCACGTCCGGCCCGGCTCGCACCCGGAGACCAGCACGAACGTACCGTCGGAGAGCTGGCTGAGTGGCTGGCCGAGGCCGTGCCGCTTGATCTCCTCGCCGCCGTCCCGGCAGGCGTCGACGAAGAGCACAACCAAACGAGCCCGGCAATCCTTGACGGCGTGCGTCACGTCGACAGAGATCAACGCCTGCTGGTCGGCCTCGGCGTTGCCGCTCGGCTTGAAGTCGGCGGGCACCAAGTAGTCGCGGTCGCCGACCCGGATCCCGTGGCCGGAGAAGTAAATCACGACGACGCCGCCGGGGTCGGCCGCCTCGCAGACGTTCTTGATCGCCGTGAGGCAGCGGTTCCTCGACGCCTCGCCGATCAGGCTGGTCTGATGGGCACGCTCCTCGACGGTGACGCCGAGGATGGTCAGCTCATAGCGGGATTCGAGCAGCGCGTCGCGCATTCGGGTGAGGTCGTCGTGGACGACGCGATCCGGAATCGGCGCAAAAGCAGCTGCGTCGTCGCACTTGGGCACTCCAATGAGGAGGGCATGCCGACCGGACACGGATCACCTAAACGCCGGGTACGAGAGGTGAGACACATCTTGCCACAACCGCGGTCCATAGTCCCGTCCACAGGAGAGTGGCGATCTCTAGAGCGTCCGGCTCTGGCAGGCGCGGCGTCGGTGACATGGCCGGCGATGATCACCGGGTCCGATCGCTGAGGAGCTAGATGCGGAGGAGCTTCACCCCGTCGGCGCGGGCGCAGAGCACGATCGACCAAACACTGTCCAAGTGGGAGTTCGACGTTCAGAGCGGGTTCTATGCGGCGCAGCCGGATGCGACAGCAGGGGCCTCGGTTTGCTCAAGGTCTTGCCCCGACCTCCCTGGACCGCACCGGCCCCAGTCAGCGACCGTCCACAGGCGGGCGAGAAGCTCAGCAAGTGGACGTTAGCCCTAAGCGTGTCGGGGTTCGACTCGACACGAGCAGCTATGCTCTGAGCTGCGTTGGGTTTGGGTTGATGTCGAGGGGCCACACGAACCGATACCCAAACGGGGTATCGCCTGGCGGGAACGATTGCGCTGCCCGACTAGCCCGATCGCCAACGTCGCAACCCGTCAACCGGCGGATATCTGCTCGCCGAAGCCACGATCCGACCGGGAGCCGGCGCCGTGTCCGACGGGGCCGAGATGGCTTGTCTCTGGGCGATGACCTTCCCGCTAGTCCCCGCACCCTTGAAGTTGTGCAGGACCACCTCCACTTCACGCCGGCCAACCCGGGCAGGACGGTCTTCAGGTGGACGGAAAACCAGAAGGCAGCGGTTGCCGAGAGGCTCATCAAAGCGGGATCTACGAGCGCGAAGACCCGCAGTACGCCGTCGTCCCGCATGCGGTTGAGGCGGTTACGGGGCACGGAGTCGTCGCGGTTCTCGACGGTTCCGCTGACGGCCCCGCCATCGCGTACCGGGCGGACATGGACGCCGTTGATCCGCGTACGGGTCGTCACGAGCGCTGTTCTTCTTGCCACGTTCTCGCCTCCTGATGGCAAGTTGTCGCCACCAGATCGCCAGATCTCAATCCCTGACGGATCTACCGCGTGCCGTCTTCGAGGTCCACGTCGGTGGCGTCCAATGGTTGCCCGCACCCGGCGCAGCGAAGCACCGCGTGCGTCACCTCACCGCAGGCCTGGTGGCGCAGGAGGACCGGTGGCCCGGCCGGGCCGGCGGTCCAGCGATCGCCCCACGCCATCGCGGCGAGCAGGACGGCGCACAGGTCGAAGCCCTTCTCCGTCAACAGGTACTCGAACCGGGGTGGCCTGTCTGAATACTGATGTCGTCGCAGAATCTCCTTTTCGAGTAACCGTCCGAGTCGCTCGGCGAGCACCTTGCGGGAGATCCCGAGATCTCGCTTGAGGTCCTCGAAGCGAACGATGCCGGCGTACACGTCCCGGACGATCAATGCCGTCCACGGCTCGCCGATGATGTCGAACGTGCGCGCCACCGAGCATGCACGGTCGGCGATGTTGGTTCGCTGCACCGATCACCTCCACAGAGTTCCCTCAGGGAACGGTCTTTGGTAACGTCCGTTCCCTGAGGAGACTAACCGTGCTGGCGCCGGTCGTGAAGCCGGACGCCATACCCGTGGGGGAGAACGTTCACATGACAACACCGATGCGCGCCCGACCACTACTCGCCGGCCGATCGACGACATCCTGGACCGAGGCGTTGAGGCGATTCGGCGACGCGAGCACCTACTGGCTCGTGACCACCAGCGCGCAAGGCCGGCCGCACCTGGTGCCGGTGCTCGCCGTGGTCCTGGACGGCACCGCGCACTTCGCGGCGTCCGGCCGCACCCGCAAGGCACGAGACCTCGCCGCAGACCCGCGTTGTGTGATCGGCGCGAGTGGACCGTCGGTCGACATGGTGGTCTACGGCACGGCGACGAAGGTGGCCGACGAGGACCGCCTCCGCGCGCTCGCCGACACCTATGCCAGCAAGTACGGGTGGCAGGTCACACCACGTGACGGCGCGTTCCACGATGCCGAAGGCGCTCCGACAGCGGGCCCCCCGCCCTACGACGTCTACGGCATCACGCCGACCCGAGCGGACGGCTTCGCGACCGACGCCGACGTGGAGCCCACCCGATGGATCGCCGAGTAGCCGTGCGAGGACGACACGCGGATGTCCGGCCCATCCCGACGAGCGCCGGCCGGCGGGAGTGGATCGCGCTGGGCGTACTCGCACTGCCGACCCTCCTGCTCGCCCTTGACCTGAACGTGCTCTACCTGGCACTCCCCCAACTGACCGCCGACCTTGCACCCGACGCCGCCCAACTGCTCTGGATCATGGACATCTACGGGTTCATGATCGCCGGGTTTCTCGTCACCATGGGTACGCTGGGCGACCGGATCGGGCGACGGCGGCTGCTGATGATCGGCGCCGCGGTGTTCGGCGTCGCCTCGGTCGTCGCCGCGTACTCCACCAGCGCCGAAATGCTGATCGGCACCCGGGCGGTGCTCGGCGTCGCCGGCGCGACCCTCATGCCGTCGACGCTGTCCCTGATCAGCGACATGTTCCGCGACCCTCAACAGCGCACCACCGCGATCAGCGTGTGGATGAGCTGCTTCATGATCGGCGCGATCATCGGACCCTTGGTCGGAGGGGCGTTGCTCGAGCACTTCTGGTGGGGCTCCGGCTTCCTGGTCGGCGTACCCGTGATGGTCCTCCTGCTCGTCTCGTCGCCCGCGTTGCTGCCCGAGCATCGCGACCCGCGCGCCGGTTCGTTGGACTTCGTCAGCGTCGGGCTCTCCCTGCTGACGGTGTTGCCGCTGATCTGGGCCGTGAAGGAGGTCGCGCAGGATGGCCTCGGCGCGCCGACCGTGCTGGCAGCGGCGACGGGTGCCATCGCGGGTGTGGCATTCGTGCGTCGACAACGCCGCCTGGACCACCCGCTGCTGGACCTGCGGCTGTTCGCGGACCGCGGCTTCAGCGGCGCGCTCGGCATCATGTTCGTCGGCGGAGGCACCATTGGCGGCATCGCGCTGCTGTTCGCGCAGTACGTCCAGCTCGTACAGGGGCTGTCGCCGCTGCGGGCCGGATTGTGGATGCTGCCCTACGCGGGCACCATGCTCGTCGGCGCGATGCTCGCTCCTCACCTCGTCCGGCGCTGGGGCCCAGCGCGGGTGGTGGCCGGTGGAATGGCGGTCGCCGCCGTCGGATACGCCGTGCTGAGTCAGGTGAGCGCGGTCGGCGATCCGAAGCTGGCGGTGACCGGACTGGCCATCGTCTATCTCGGCTTCGGACCCGCCGCGGTGCTCGGCACTGACCTCATCGTGGGCGCCGCACCGCCCGAGCGGGCCGGCTCGGCGTCGGCGATATCCGAGACCAGCACCGAGCTCGGCGTCGCGGTCGGCGTCGCCCTGCTCGGCTCGCTGGGCACTGCGATCTACCGGGGCGAGATGACCGGGGCCGCCGAGCTCGACCTGCCCAGCCCCGCCCACCATGCCGTCACCGAGTCACTCGCCGGCGCCGCCGCGGTCGCCGCCGAACTGCCGGTGGAGACCGGCACCGAGGTGTTGACCGTGGCCCGGGCGGCGTTCACGGACGGCTTCAACACCGCTGCGGCCGTCAGCGCCGCGGCGGCGGTCGTCCTGATCGTGCTGTCGTCGACGGTGTTGCGTCGGATCGGCGCGGGCGGCGGGCGAGGCCCGGACGGCACCAGTGCTCCCGCTTCGCGGTGACGACCCATGACGGATGACCAGCCGGGCGGTGAGCATGCGACCGCGCTCACCGCCCGGCTGGCGGGCGGGTCTGCTCGCGCCGAGCCCGATTTCGGTATCGTTCCCCGTGGATCAGGGGGAGGTCTACCGCGTTGACGAACACGTTCGCCGTGCTGCTCCGGCGGCACCGGCTCGACCGTCAGCTCACTCAGGAGCAGCTCGCCGAGCGGGCAGGTATCAGTGGCCGTTCCGTGGGAGACATGGAGCGCGGGCCCGCTCGCAGCCCTCGGCCACGCACCGTCGAACGACTCGCGGCGGCGTTGGATCTGACCGGCGAGGCGCGGGAGGAGTTCACCGCCGCAGCGCACCAGCTTTTTTGGGCGAATCGCCCGGGCCAGTCCCATCCCAGCGGCGACGTGCCGCACGCGGCCAGCTCGGCCGGCATCCGGCCACGGCACCTTCCTGCCGACCTTCCGGACTTCGTCGCCCGTGCGGATGAGATCGCGGCGATCTGCCGGACGCTGGACCCTGGTTCTGCCGGCGCCCGCTTGGTCGCCGTCGGTGGGCAGGCCGGCGTGGGAAAGACCGCGTTGGCAGTCCACACCGCTCATCGGCTCGCATCCCGCTTCCCGGATGGACAGCTCTACGCGGCACTGCGCGACGCCGACGGCCGGCCGGCCGATCCCGCCGACGTGCTCGCCAACCTGCTGCGAGCGCTCGGCGACCACGGATCGGCGTTGCCGGCCGGAGCCGACGCGCGCGCCGGACTGTTTCGCGCACGCCTGGCCGGGCGCCGAGTGCTGTTGGTCCTGGACGACGCATGCGGTCATCGCCAGGTGATCCCGTTCGCGCCGCCCGCCGGCAGCGCTGTCCTGGTCACGAGCCGCCTGCCGCTCACCGCGCTGCCTGGAGCCACCGTCGTGGACCTGCGACCGCTGGACACCCCGTCGGCGCTGACCCTCCTCGGCAGCGTGGCCGGCCCCGAGCGGGTGCGCGCCGAGGGAAGAGCGGCGGCCGAGCTGGTCGAGATGTGCGGTGGGCTGCCGTTGGCCGTCCGGATCGCCGCCGCACGACTCGCCGCCCGGCCACATTGGACAATCGAGGCTCTCGGCGAACAGCTGGCCGACGAACGTCGCCGACTCGACGAGCTTCGGCACGTCGACCTGGCGGTACGCCCTGGCCTGCAGCTCGCCTTCGAGGCGCTGTCGCCACCGGCCGCCCGCGGGTTGGCGCTCCTCGGCGCCCTTCGGGTGCCCACGTTTCCCGGGTGGCCGCTGGCCGCTCTGCTCGACGTGTCACCAGCGGACGGCGACCGCGTACTCAACGAGTTGCTCGACGCGCATCTTCTCGACAGTCTCGGCCCCGATGCGGCGGGTCAGCAGCGGTATGGTTTTCACCAGCTGACGCGAATCTTCGCACGGGAGCGGCAGGAGAGCGCGATCGACAGCACGGAGTGGACGACCGCGCTGGATCGAGCCGCGTCCGGATGGCTCGCGTTGGCTCGCCACGCCCAGGACCACCTGAGATGCGAGCGGTTTTATATCGACGACCGAAGCCAGGCCGCGGTCGTCGCCGACCCGCGTGTGGTCGCGCGGGCCGTGAACCAGCCGGTCGAGTGGTTCGAAGCTGAGCGCGAGGCCATCGCCGGTGTCGTCAACGGTTGTGTCGAAGCCGGGTTGACGGCCAACGCATTCGCCATCGCCGGCACCACCGCTGATTTCTACGAGGCACGGGGCCATCACGACGACTGGCGTCGAGTCATGCGGGTGGCGCTCGTGGCGTGCCAGCGTGCGGGTGAGCCGGCTCGGGAGGCGGCCATCCTTCGCGGATTGGGTGCCTGCATGGTGGAGCTCGACGATTCGCCGGCGGCGGTGGAAACCCTGCGCGCGGCGCGGTCGCTCGCCGAGGCGGTCGGTGACAGCGCCGGAGCGGCGATGGCCCGCAGTTACATCGGCGTCATGCTCGGCTTGACCGGTCAGCTCGCCGAGGCAGAAACCGAGCTTCGCGCCTCGGTCGAGCAGTTGCGGGCAGTCGGCCGGCGGCAGACCGAAGCGACGGCGCTGACCAGCCTCAGTTTCGTCCTGCGCCAACAGGGCAGACATGACGAGGCCGTCGACACCGCGCGCAGGTCGCTGCACGTCGCTCGATGGTGCCGTGACCTCTTCGCCCACGCGTACGGCCTGCGCGGCCTGGCCGGAGCTCTCAGGTCAGCCGGCCGGCCGGCGGAGGCACAGGGCGCGGCCCGCCAGGCCGCGAGCCTGTTCGCGCGCATGGGGGATCCCATCCGTTCGGCACAGAGCTTGCGGATCCTCGGAGAATCACTCGCGGGCGAACCCACGAGGTCGGCCGAGGCCCAGGAGACGCTGTCGGAAGCGGCGGCCGTGTTCGACGAGCGGGGAAGCGCCTGGGGCTTGGCGTTGACGGATCTGACACTGGGCGAGGTCGAGCTGGCGCGGGGCGATCGGCGTGGAGTCGAGCGGCTCAGGCGCTCGCTGACGTACTGGACCGAGAAGCGGGTCCCGGCGTTCCGGGCCCGGGCGCTGTTGGCCCTCGGCCACGAGGCTGAGCGAGCCGGGGATCCGGGTGCCAGACAGCTGCTACTCGAGGCTTATGACCTCTACCGGGCGCTCGACACACCGGACGCGGCGGACCTGGCGGAACATCTGGGCCTTTGACCGGACGTCCAGCAGAACGTCCAGCAGAAAATCCTGGCTCCACACCGAGTGCCGGGTTTCCATGAGTCGGTCGCGCACGACGAGAACGACCTGGAATCGAGGTAGACGCGTGTGCATGGACTCGATCGGCATGGGCCGTGATCGGTAGCTCGCTGTCACCGGTGGTCTGTCTCCTGGGGCCGGTGCGGCTATGGGCGGGAAGCACTGATATCGCCGGGCGGTGGGTGAAGCCGCGGATCGTCCTCGCCGTGCTTGCGGTCAACCTCAATCAACCGGTGACCGTGGAGGACCTCGTCGACGCGGTCTGGGACGAACGACCGCCACGAACCGCGCGTAACAGTCTCCAATGGTTGGTATCCACCCTCCGCCGTGGACTCCGCGACGCCTCGCGCGAGCCTGCCGGGCCGATGCTAGCCACCACGCCAACCGGGTATCGACTGTCCGGCTGTTCCGATCACGTGGACCTGTGCCGCTTTCGCGAGCTCATGACAATCGCTCGAAGTCGAGGAGACGATCATGTCGCCGTCGATTACGCGCGGCAGGCGCTGGCGTTGTGGCGGGGAACGGCCCTGGCCGACGTCGGTGGCACGTGGGCGCAGCGCACCCGTCAGGAACTGCGTCGTGAACGAGTCAGTGCGTTGGCCACCTTGTTCGATCTGGAACTGCGCGTAGGTCGCCATCGCGCGGTGGTCGACGAGTTGTGGGCCGCCGCCGAACGTGAGCCGTTGTCCGAAGTGTTGGCGGCCCAGCTGCTGATCGCGTTGAGCCGCTGTGGACGCGACGCCGAGGCGCTCGAGCGATACGCCCAGGTCCGTGAACGCATCATCGATACCGTCGGCGCCGAGCCGGGCCACCTGCTACGTGGCCTGCACGCGCAGATTCTCCGCGGCCAGCTGCGATGACCTGAGCCCCCGGCGGTCGCCGGGGGCCCAGGGGCCGAGCGGTCAGAGCATGGTGCGTGTGCGGCCACCCCAGTCGATGTCGTCCCAACGACGGGTGACGGTGTTGTACGCACCGGCACCCGGGGTGATGGTCCAGACCGCGACGTGCGGCCCGTCGTACTGGTAGAACAGCTGGATGTCGTCGTAACTGGTCGAGCTGATCTGCGTGGCGGTCATGAACGCGGTGTTGCCACCGAAGTCCACGTCGTCCCAGCGCCCGACGGGCGGACCGAACGCGCCGCTGCCCGCGGTGTCCGCGGCTAGCGTGAACAGGCGAACGTGGCCGTCGCCGTAGTCGTAGAACAGCCCGATGTCTGCCTTGTTGTCGCCGTTGACGAACTTGCCGACGGTCATGAACTGCGTGCCGCCGCCCCAGACGGGGCCGTCCCATCGCCGGACCGGTGTCGCGAACCCGCCTCCGGCGGTGCTCGTCAACGTCCAGACGGCCACATGGCGGTCGCCGTAATCGTAGAACAACGCCAGGTCGCTGCGGCCGTCGCCGTTGAAGTCTCCACTGCCGGCGAACTTGGTGTTGCTGCCGAAGTCGGTGTCGTTCCACCGCACGACCGGGGCGCCGAAGCCTCGACCGTCGGCGTCGCTGCCGTCGGCGGTCAACGTCCAGAACGCCGTGCGGCTGCCCGGGTAGTCGTACAGGACACCGATGTCGGCCCGGCCGTCGCCGTTGTAGTCGCCCGTGGTCATGAACGACGTGTTGTTGCCCCAGTCGGTGTCATCCCACCGGCTCTTCGGCGCCTCGAAGCGGTCGCCCAACGACGTCAACGTCCAGAGGGCCACGCGGCCGGGGGTCGGATACTGGTAGAACATCGCCACGTCGGCCTTGCCATCGGCGTTGAAGTCACCGGTCGAGACGTAGCGCGTGTTGCTGCCCCAGTCCACGTCCTCCCACCAACGCACCGGCGGTGTCAGACCACCGCCGGCGACGCCGCGCATCACCCACAGCGCCACCCGGCCGCCGCCGTAGTCGTAGAACAGCCCGACATCGTCCAAGCCGTCGCCGGTGAAGTCGGCGCGCAGCCGCGACGAATCCGTCGAGGGGCGGTATTCGACGGGCTCCTCGGCGCCGGCGGGAGCGATGTAGCCGCGAATGTCGGGTGTCGTTCGGCTGCGCGCCTTAACCGCGTCGTCGGTGTTGCCCTCGATCGTGTTCACTCCGCCTGTGCTGGCGTTGTAGGACACGACGATTCCGACGTGGTCGATGTCGCGGAGCGCGGTGTCGGACATGTTGCCGATGTTGTTGAGGTTGATCCTCGTGCCCTCCCAGTCGAACACCACGGCATCGCCCGGCTTGGGGCGATAGCCGTCACCGACCGGATGCAGGGTGCCTCGCGCGTTCCCGTACTTGGCGAAGGAGAACGCCCAGGCGTTGAGCCCGGCGAGATCGTCGACACCACCGTCCTGCCAGACGAACTTGGCGAAGTTGGCGCACCACTGGTAGTCGTCGCCGCCGCCCCGCCAGCCGCGGCTGTTACACACCGGCCATCCGGTCACCTGACCGCTGTAGTAGGTGCAGTTGTTGCCGTCCTCGTAGTTGCGGCTGCTGTCGTTGAGCTCCCGCTTGGCGGTGGTCACGATGTCGTCCCGTAGGGCGGCGGAGGCAGGGCTCGCGGCCACACCCACGAGGCACACCTGGGCGGCGAGCATGACGCTGATCGCGACTGCCGCCTTGCGGATCGTTCGTCTCGGCATTGAATCCTCTCGGCAAGGGAAGGCCGGGCCCCCGGAACGGGGGGAACCGAGGACCCGGCGGCACATGGGGGTCAGAGCATGGTGAAAGTGCGGGTGCCCCAGTCGGTGTCGTACCAGCGACGGGTGACGGTGTTGTACGCGCCGCCACCGGGATTGATGCTCCAGATCGCGGCCCGGGCCCCGTCGTACTGGTAGAAGAGCTGGATGTCGTCGTGTGTGGTCGAGCTGAGCTGGGTGGCGGTCAGGTAGGCGGTGCCGCTGCCGAAGTCGACGTCATCCCAGCGGCCGACCGGCGCACCGAACTGGCCGGTGCCGGTGGCATCGGCGGCGAGCGTGAAGAGGCGCACGTGGCCCCCGCCGTAGTCGTAGAACAGGGCGATGTCAGCTTTGTCGTCACCGTTGACAAACGTGCCGACGGTCATGAACTGCGTGCCGCCGCCCCAGCTGGGTCCGTCCCAGCGTCGGACCGGCGTGCTGAACCCGCCGCCGGTGCTCGTCAGCGTCCACATAGCCACGTGCCGGTCGCCGTAGTCGTAGAACAGCGCGAGGTCGCTGCGGCCGTCACCGTTGAAGTCGCCACTACCCGCGAACCTGGTGTTGCTGCCGAAGTCGCTGTCGTCCCAGCGCATCGACGGGAGGCTGAGCCCCTTGCCGTCAGCGTCGCTGCCGTCAGCGGTGAGCGTCCAGAACGCCGCGCGGCTGCCCGGGTAGTCATAGAGCAGGCCGATGTCGGACTTCCGGTCGCCGTTGTAATCACCGATCGTCATGAACGAGGTGTTGCTCCCCCAGTCGGAGTCCGACCAGCGATTGGTGGGGGCGTCGAACCGATCACCCAACGAGGTCAGCGTCCACAGGGCGACCTGGCCAGGCGTCGGATACTGGTAGAACAAGGCGATGTCGGCCTTGCCGTCGCCGTTGAAGTCTCCTGCCGAGACGTAGCGCGTGTTGCTGCCCCAGTCAACGTCCTCCCACCAGCGGACCGGCGCCGCGAGGGCGCCCCCGGCCACGCCGCGGAGCACCCAGAGCGCCACCCGGCCGCCGCCGTAGTCGTAGAACAGCCCGACATCATCGAGCCCGTCGCCGGTGAAGTCCGCCCGCAGCCGGGACGAATCCGTCGAGGGCTTGGGCACGGGCTTGTCCCACAGCTGGTCGACCAGCAGCTGTGCGTCGTGCGCTTCCTTCGCGTAGGCATCTGGATACGCGGAGACCTGCACCTTCTGACAGATCTGCCCGATGTCACCGCTCATCCACGAGTTGTTGGGATATTTGCGCACCATCGCGTTCAGGAACGCGTTGGTGGCGTACACCGGATCGGTGAGCTGACTCGGTGTGCCCCAACCCATCGACGGGCGCTGCTGGAACAGTCCGAGGCTGTCGTGGTCCACGGCCTGCGTGTAGTTGTGCAGCGTGCTCTCGGCGATCGCCGTGGTGACCGCGATGACAGCCGCTCGCTTCGCGAGTCCGCGTCCACGGGCGGTCTCCGTGATGATCCGGGCGCACGAGACGTTATAGGCGTTGACCGCCTTGCCCAGCCGAGGTCCGTTCATCTGCGGACGGACCTGGTCGGCGATGGCGTCGTCAGCCGCGGTGGCGCCGCCGGTCACACACTGGTCGTAGTCGATGTACAAGGCAGCGTCCGCCGGCATCGGCGGTTCGGCGGGCCCCGGCGAACCAGTGGCGGCCGCAGCCGCGGCTTGGTGGGTGCCGACCATGACGATGGCCGCGACCGCGGCGATGACCATCCGCGTCGCGGAATGGGATTGTCGTGGCATGGATGTCCTTCCCTTTGCCGAGGATCTGGTGCACCCCCGGCGGGAACGATGACATCGAACGGTGAGGCCCGGATGAGGCTGCGCTGAGGCTTGTTCGGGTAGCAACCCTCACCGCGGCTCTAGCGGGTTCGCAGGCCAATGAATGGATCTATGACGCACTTGGGGCCGGGCGCGACGTACTCCCTCCTGACGAGAACCGGGTTGGCGGGATCGCCCGATGGCACCAGCACCAGAACCGTGCCTGGGGCGATCGTGTCGGGGTAGATCAGCGCCACGCCGCTGTCTTCGAAGCGTTTCGCCCGCTGCTGCTTGTGCCACACCTCGCTGAGGGATGCGATGCGGATCGGCGCGGACTTGCCACGATCGGCCGGCGGGCAGTCGGCCTCGGCCGAGGGCCGCATGACGATCACCCGGTCGTCGATGTCACGCAACGCGCGATTCGCCTGTGCCGGATCGTCGATCCGGTTGACGGTCACCGTGACCGTGCCCGCCGAGTCGGAGGCCACCCCGTATGCCGCCGGGGTATCCGCGGCGACGGCGAACAGCACCGCTACGGCTGCGGCCGACGCGGCGCCGGCTCCCGGCAGCAGCACGCTCAAGCGCCTCAATCTCCGTGGTCGATCGACTGGCCGGGCGATCGCGACGTCGGCGCCGGCCGGATCCACCGTGTGGCCGGACGGCCGCGGCGAGCGATCGAGCCGGTTCGGCCGCGCCCTCGCGAGCTGGTCGAGAATGTCACGGTGTCGATTCATCGGGTCGACTCCTCCGGCAGAAGCGGAATGGAAACAGAGCTGGACACGTCTGGTTCGGCGGCGACAGCGGCTTCGAGGCGGCGGCGGGCGCGGTGCAGGCGCACGAAGTAGGTCGCGGTGGTGCAACCCACGACCCGCGCGGCCTCTTTCGGCGACAGCCCGTGCCAGGCCACCAGTGTCAGCAACTCGCGGTCCTCTTCGGACAGTCGCGCCAGGGCCGCCAGCATCGCTGCCCGCTCGACCACCCCATCCGCCACGTCGGCGGTCCGCAGCTCTTCCTCGGTGACCCAGGCCCGCATCTCGACGACCAGAGCGGAGAGTCGAGCCTCGCTGCGGAAGCGTTCGCGCACGACGTTGCGTGCCACGCCGAGCAGCCAAGGCAGTGGCGTGTGGCGAGGGAGCGCGTCGATTCGTTGCCACGCCACCACAAAGGTCTCCGCTACCACGTCCTCCGCGAGTTGACGGCCCGCACGGCTGACCGCGTAGGCGTACACCCGGTCACGGTGCTCCTCGTACACGCCGGTGAATCGCTCGAACTCGTCGGGTGTGACCGGTCTGAACCGTTCGACGTCATCAGGTTCGGGCACAAGCGCGCAGCCTCTCAGTCCTGAAATCCCCTGTCGCTGGGAAATGACGCCAGCCCGCCGTTTCTTACACACGTAGGGCGCCCGGCCGACCGCCGGACGCCCTACGCCTTGTCACTCAGACGGTGTCTCTAGATGCCGCGCCAGTAGCTGGCTCCTGACGTGCCGGCCTTCTCGCCGCCCTTGGTGTTAGCGCCCTTCGACGCCTTCTTCCCCGGATGAGGCGAATGCTTGGCGGTGATACCCCAGGATGACCGGCCGTGACCGCCTCGACCATGCCGGCTCGACTCCCCGTAGTTGTACTTGTCGTACCGACCGAGCTTGTATCCCTCCCAGACGACGTTCTCGCTGAGCACGACACGCTCGTACCAGTTCCAACCCCGGTGGTCGGCGACGCCAGACTTGCTCCACGGGTTCAGCTGTGTGTTGGCCTGCTGGCGGTAGTGTGCGGCCGCCTCGTTGGCGTCTCGATACTCGCGGCGCAGGGCGCGGTCCATGTCCTTGAACCCGGGCGTACCCTTGAGCGCCTTATTGGTCTTGATCAGGGACGCCGCCTCCTCCGCTCCCTTGGCGGCCTTGTATCCCTTGTAGAGCGCCTTGCCGCCGGACACGCCGGCCTTGAGAGCCCTGCCGCCGGGAATCACGCCAGCGATCCCCAACCCACAGTCGAGACGCTTTCCGTCCTTGCAGGAACTGTAGGTGTCGACCGCACCGGCCACGAGCGACACCGCGGCGAGTACCGGCGCGGCTGCTGTCAGCGGCGGTATGGCCACGCAGGCGAGTGCGGCGACTCCGGCGACGGAGGAGATCAGGCCGGCGTTCTTCTTGAGTCCCTCCCCGACGTTGTTGGCGACGTTCTTCATCCACTTGGGCCAGAGCCCGTCGGCGTCGCTGGCGGTCAGCGGCGCGTTGGCGGCGTAGCTATACCCGTTCATCTGTTGGGGGTCCTGGACGTCGATGACCGGGTCGACGGACACGAATCGGCCGATCGACGGGTCGTACTCGCGCGCGCCGAGGTGGGTCAGGCCGGTGTTGTCCCTGGTACCGCCGACGAAGCCCTTGTCCGTCGCCGCGGGCCAGGCGCCGGTGCCGGTCCGCGGCGCACCGAACGGTGTCTCCCGGCGGGTGGCGACACTCTGGTTGACCGCGCCGATGCTGATCTGGGCCGTTCCGTGGTGGTCGCCCGAGAGCCAGGTGACCCCGCCAACGGTACGCGTGGCCACCACCTGGTCGGCGTGGGTGTAGTAGCGGGTGCAGGTCTGCGCCTTGGTGCTTGTGGTGTAACGCAGCTCCTGGTCCGGCAGGTAGAGCGTCTTGCCGGTCGGGTCGCGGCGGATCAGCCGTTGGCCCTCGGCGTCGTAGACGTAGGCCGTCGTGCCGCTGGTGTCCTGGCTGGTGGCCAGGCGCCCTTCGGCGTCCCAGGTCAACGTCTGGGTCCCGGCTGCCGCGGTCGGACGGCTCGTCATGTTGCCGGATTGGTCGTGACCGTAGGATGCCGCCTTGGTTCCGCTGTTGTCCGCGGCCGAGGTGCCGGTCAGGCGGTGCGTCCTGGGAGTGACGGTGTAGGTGGTGGTCCGGTCTCCAGCGGCCGTAGCGTGTTCCGTGACGCTGGTCCGGTTGCCGGCCCCGTCGTGCCGGTAGCTGTGCCAGTACTTCGCGGGACCACCGAGCCCGGCCGCGGTGGGCGCCGCGGCGCAGTCGCCGCTGGCCGGCGTCCACGCCTCCCGCAGCTGCCGGGCGTGGTCGACGGTAAAGCACTGGCTGTCGCCCGAAGCCAGGTCGGCGACCTTCTCGACGTTACCCGCCAGGTCGTACGACAACCGGACGTCGGCGACAGTGGTCGGCGACTGCTGTTTGGTGGTCCAGATTTGCGCCAGGCGCCTGGTGTGGGTCTCGTAGGTGCGCCGGATGTCGGCGAGCTGGCCGCCGTTGTTGCGCAGATGGATGGCGCCGACTTCGCTGAAGCTGGTGTAGTCGGTGCCGGTCACGTAGGTGGCGCCCATGCTGGTGCCCAGCGTGGTCGGCTCGCCCTGGCTGTCGTAACCGCGGGTGAGGGTCTCGGTGGCCAGGTTCCCCATGGCGGGGAGCCGGACGGTCGCGACCGTGCCGTCCTGGTTGTAGGTGTAGACGTAGTTGTAGCTGCCGGCGAGGCCGGCCTCCGTGTCGGGGATGGTGTGGCGCACGCTGGTCGGCAGATAGTCGGCCGTGTAACCCACGTGCTCCTTGACGTACTGCGCGGCGCCCACGTAACGGATCGCTTTGACCAGATGGCCCTTGACGGACTCGCCGTTGGAGAGGGTGTCGTAAACCCACTCGGCCCGCTTGGCGCCGGTGGTCGAGCCGTCCCGCAGCGTGGCCTTGCGGCCCTGCGAATCGTAGGTGTAGGCGACGGTGGCGCCGCGTCCGTCCTTTGTGGTCTCGACGTCGCCGTACTCGGTGAACGTCGTCTCGATCGTGCCCTTGTCCGGGTCGACCATCCGGATCTGCCGGCCGAGCAGGTCGTAGCCGTAGGTCCAGACGGCGTCGGTCGGATCGGTGAGCCGCTGCAGCTGCCCCTTGCGGTCGTACTGGTAGGTGGTCCGGTCGTAACCGGCGGCGCTGCCGACGGCGACCCCCGAGTGGTAGAGACGTCGCTCGACCACGCTGCCGTCGGCGTCGGTGATGGTCGAGCTGTTGACTCCGCCGGTCGGCTCGGTGACGTGGGTCCGGTCTCCCCCGTAGGACGTAACCGTCTGCCGCTTCACCGTGCCGCCGGGACTGGCCGGAGGTGCGTCCACCTTGTGGGTCTCGGCGATCTCCCGGCCCGCGCCGTCGAAACGGGTCTCGATGACCGTCGGGATGACGTCGCTGGGTTGGAACAACGTGGTGCTCGGCGGCACGGGATCGCATCGGGTGGCGCTGACCCGACGGCACGCCAGGTACGACCCGTGAGTCTTCGTCTCCCGGCCCGCCGAGTCGTAGAACGTCTCGGTGACCACGGAGCTCGGGCCGCCGGCCCCGTCGGCCTGCTGCGTCTGCCGCGCGCGGACGAGGTTGTCGAAGAACTCGTAGGACGTGGCGTAGCCGCCGGCGGCGTTCAGCCGTTTGGTCGTCACGACCAGTGGACCGTCAGTGCGGACCAGGTAGTCGAACGCCAGGTTCGCGGACTGGGCGCGGTCGCGGCCCGGGAACCAGACCTTCGTGAGGCGACCGAGCCCGTCGTACGCGTAATCGATCTTGCGGCCATTGGGATCGGTGGTGGTCAGCGGGAGCTGCCAGGCCGGCTCGACGACCTTGGTGTCGACCCACGTCAACGGGCTGGCCGCGGTGCCCTTCCGGGTCTCGGTGACGGCGGTGACCGGGCCTCCGGTGGCGGGCGTGTAGTCAGTGTCGGTCAGGTTGCCACGGATGTCCCAGCTGCCGTCGACCCGGCCGTTGGCGTCGTGCGTGGCTCGCTCCGCGGTCAGGTAGGTGGGGCTGCCACCGTTCCACGCCTTGATGGTCTCGACCTTGCTGAGCAGTCCGCGGGTCGGCGCGGTGCCCCAGGCCGCCTGGTCGTACGAGGTCTTCTCGTCTTCGACGATGTCGTCGTCAGTCAGCCCGGACTGGGCGGCCCGGGCGCAGTCGACGGCGAACACCCGTTCCCTGGACACCCGGTCCAGAATCCAGACCGACAGCGCCGTGTTCCGTGCGTAGTCGGTCATGGTGCAGCGCTGGTCGTCGGTGACCGCGTTGTCGCCGCGGTCGTCGACCTTCGACGGCATGCCGTACGGGTCGAACGTGGTGCGGACGGTGGTGGTGCGCGGGGCGCGTCCGCCGTCGAGCGCGGTCCGGGTGTGCGCGGCGACCGTTCCGGTGAACCGGGCGTGCACGGTGAAGTCGTTCACCGTGCGGCTCGCCGTCGGGCCGGACCGCCAAGGCTCGAAGACCTCGGCGCTGACCTCGGCGCCGTCCGGGCCGTTGTAGGTGATCTCCTCGCGGAGCATGCCGGCGTAGGCGTCCTCATCGGCGACGGCCGGGATGCCGCCGATGCTGATCGCCGGCATGGTCGCGGTCCGGGTGCCGCTCGGCAGCTTGTCGCCGTGCATGCCGCGGAAGTAGCGGGACTCGGTGCGGGTCTGCTCCCCCGGGTCGCCCTTGGTCACGCGTACCGTGCCGTATCCGCGCCAGGTCGACCAGGTCTTGTATCTCTTGTCGACCAGTCCGTCGTCGTCGGTGTAATGCCAGGCCGGATCGCCGACATAGTCGTAGTGGGTGCGGACGCGGGAGGACGAGCCGCTCAGGTCGGCCTCGACGACGTCGGTGACCACGTACTTGTGGAAGAAGTCATCGATCGGCTTGTCGTGGCCCGCCGGAGTCCATTTGACCGGGTAGCAGCGCAGCACGTTGGCGTGCACATTGTCCTTATCGGGCACTCGGCTGCCCTTCACACAGTCCGGGTCGCTGTAGGTGATGTCGAGCTTTCCGCCGGACTCCGTGTTGATGGTCTTCATGCGGAACCGCTTCATGGCGGGGTACTGGTCGCCGAACGTGTCGACCCGGTTGGCCCGCGCCTCTCCGACGAACGTGATGTCCGGAACGCTGGCGGCGTCACCGACCAGGCCGCGGTGCGAGATCTTCTCGAGCCACAGCCCCCCGGGCTGGCTGTCCACCGGGTCCGGGAACGAGTGGGTCAGCGTCCACGACTCGACGGCGCGGTACCGTGCGGCGGCCCGGTCCCACACCTGAGTCTTCACCTCACGCAGCCGCTTGGTGCTCCAGTAGGTTGGCGCAGTGGAGTCGCACGTGGTGCCGGTGCACTCCTGGTCCCACGGCACGTCGGGCCAGTGGACGGCGTCCTTCATGGTGCAGTCCGACAGGCACCGGTCGGCCGGCGTGAACAGCACCTGCATCGGGGCGCTGCCGGTGGAACCGGTACGCGTGCCGTAGTCGATCCTTGTCAGTTGGCCCGCCCGGTCGTACGAAATCGGCTTGGTCGTGCTGCCGTTCTTCCCGTACTTGTTGGTCTCCTTGGCGTAGAACAGGTCCATGGTGTTGCCGTGCCGGTCGACGACGTGGTCAAGCTGCCAGCGCCACCCCTGGGAGCAGGAGGACGACGCGAACGACGACGAGTCGTAACACGGCTCGTTCTTGTGGTTGCCGTGCACGGGCGACACCAGCGTCGAGTCGCGCCCCGGCTTGCCGCCGAACCAGTGCTGGGTGCCGTCGGGCGTGGTCACCACCCACCACTCGCCGTTGTCGTCGCCGCTGCTGCCACCGGTGCGCCGCTCGACGTAGGTGCCGTCGTCGTTGCGCAGGTGCCAGCGGTTGCCGTCCGAACCGTCCTTGATCAGCTCACCGGAGCGACTGCCGAGGCTCAGGGTGGCGTTGTCGGTGTCCCAGCACTGGTCACCGGTCTTGGTGGTGTTGTTCGCGGCCGAGCCGTCCGGCGCCTTGCCCATATCCTCCGCGCACGTGGTGTAACGGCGCTCGATGTGGCCGGGAGACCATTCGAAGCCCTCGCCGAGCCAGGACGCCTGGTTGTTCGCCGCCACCATGCGGCCATCCACACCGGACGACGAATACGCGAAATCCATCGTGGGCACCGGTCCACCCGCGCCGGGCGGGGTACGCAGCGGGTACGTCCAGCTGAAGTCGCCGGAGTTGCCGCCGGCGGTCCACGTGGTCGCCGGGGCCAGCGACGTGGCCTTGTAGTCGCCGGCCGGGCTTTCCGACCCGGCCGTGACCGCCACCAGCACACCCGCGGCGGCCTCCGGCAACGGGACGCTGGCGGTGATCGTGCCGGCCCGCCAGTCGTGGTGACTCGCCACGTCATGGCCGGCACAGGCCGGTGCGTCAGGAGTGGTCGCCGCGCACCCGGGGAGCACCCGCATGCGCAGCCGGCCCGCCCAGTCACCGCCGTACGCCCATCGGAAGTCGCCGTATCCGACGGTTACCGTGGCGACTCCCGCCGCATTACCCCCGTCGGACCGGGACACGGCCAACAACACACCATCCACTTTGGCCGCGGCGGTCGCCTTCCGGTCGAACGATCGCACCCGGACCCGGCGCACGTCCGCCGAGTCGACCCAGGCCGGCAGGCCGGCGACCCGGGTTCGCTCCGCGTCGCCCGAGGCCCGCGCGTCGGGTGGCGGCAGGTCCACGTCGACCACGGTCGCCGCTGGCCATTGTGGAGCCTTTCCTGTGAAGGGGTCGGCGGTCCGGGCCGCGCGTGGCGTCGACGGTCGCTGAGGTTGGCCACCCACTGGCTCTTCCTGCTGCGCGCCGGCCGGCCGGTAAGGCGCGGCCTGAGCCGGCGGCACGTGCACCATGGACACCATCACGACGGCGCCGGCGATGACCGCGCCGGCCCGCCTGACGGCCCTCCCTGAAACTGAACTCGCGAAACTGGGCACGCGACGCACAGCCTTTCTCCCAAGGATGCTGGTATGAGAAGTGGTCGACCGGAACGCGCTAGGGAATCCGGGTGAGATCACGGATCACGCCCTGATAGACCCGAACCTCGTCGACCGAGCCGGACCAGTGCTCGATCATGCCCGCGCGCCACTGGAGTCGACCCAACATCAGCGGGCCGTTCGCGTGCCACGGATTGGGCACCCCGACGGTGCGCTGCAACGCCTTGTTCACGTACAACGTGAGAGTTCTGGCCTGCGCGTCGTAGACGCAGGTCAGCTGGGTCCAGACGCCCTTGCTCGCAGCGCCCGTCGACGCGGCCACCGTCCCGGTGCCGGTGGTGTTGTCCACATCGCCGTAGGTGCAGTTCCACGCGCCGTTGCTGGCCTCGTACTTGAGGAAGACGCCGCTCTCCACCGCACCGCGTTGAGCCACCACGGTCCGGTTGCCGGTGACCCCCGTGGGCAGATAGGCCCAAGCGGAGATCGTGAAGGACTGGTCGGTCTGCAGCACCGGCCCGTCGGTCTCGGCGTAGTCGTCCACACCGTCGAGCAGCAGGCCGGTGCCGGTGTGACCGGACCCGCTCGGCGGGATCTTCGCGCCGCCGCGGAACGACAGGTCGTGGCCGTAGTTGGAGCCGTCGAAGCTCGGCCCGGGACCGACGTCCTCCAGGTCCCAGCGACCGATCAGTGAGCGCGAGACCGGGTCGACCAGTTCGGCGACCTCTGCCGCCGAGACCACGCGATCCCACACCTGCACCTCGGCCAGCGACCCTGCCCACTGCGCCGGCGAGAACCCGCCGACCCGCGTCTCACGATCCGCGTCCCACGTGGTCACGCCGGCGGCGGTGGAAACGAGCACCCCGTCGACGTAGAGCTTGGCCTCACCGGACGCCGAGTCGTAGACGCCGGCCAGGTGGGTCCAGACCCCGACCCGCGGAGCGCCGCCGGGCGACATCGCCGCCCGATAGGTCGGCAGGTTGACGTCGGCCGACGTGGTGGTGAACTTCCAGACGTCCTGGGTCTTCTCGTACTCGAGCAGGAAGGCGCTGGTGTTCGCGCCGGCCTGACTGATCACGGTGCGGTTGGCGGTCTTGTCGCCCAGTCGGGCCCAGCCGATGACCGTGAAGCTGCGGCTCGAGTCGGCCAGCACCGGCGTTCCGGTGGCCGCGTAGTCGTCGACACCGTCGAACCGCAGCGCGGTCGTGATTGGGTCGATGATCCGGCTCGGGCCGGCCGTCGGCGTGCCGTGCGCCAACAGCGCGTGACCGTTTCCGGTGTCGTCGGCCAACGCGGCCTCACCCGTCGGCTCGTTGAGCAACCACCGCGCCAGCGCCGGGGTGGGTGGCGCCACGACGAACTGGTGGACCTGCGGCGCGAACCGGCCCGCGCGGTCGACGGCGTGCACGTACAGCGTCTTGGACCCACCGGTGGGCGGCGTCCATTCCACCGTCACGCTGCCACCGGGGGCGGCCGGGCTCACGGTGGTCGACGGTGGGTCCGAGAAGCCCCACTTGTAGGAGACCACGTCGGGTGAACCACTGCCGAAGGTGAAGCGCCCTGTCTGCCCGACAGAACCGCAGCCCTGCGCGGGGCAGTCGGCCGGGTCGGAGTGGTAGACGTCCGAGGTGATGCTCGGCGGGAACGGATTGGTCTGGTCCACCTCGAACTCGCACCAGCCCGAGTAGCCGCCGGGTGCGTAGGCGTCGGTGGCCTTGGCCCGGAAGGCGTACACCCCGTCCGAGATGCCGACGCTGCCGACCGTCCACCTGGCGCCGCCGACGGTGTGGCCGCCGCTGCCCGGATAGCCGTACCAGTTGGTGATCCCGTTGTGTGCGACGAGGTCGGCCTTGCCGTCGGCGTTCATGTCCGACGTGGTCAGCGCGGTGTAGCTGGTCCAACCGGAACCGATCTGATAACGGACGTACGGGGTGAACGCCGCCCGTCGTCCGTTGCCGACGTAGAGAAACTGGTTGCCCGTGCTGTCCTTGGCCACCACATCCGGGTTGCCGTCGCGGTCCCAGTCGATCGTCCCCTGGAATGTCCAGTTGGCCCAGCCGGTTCCCAGCTGGACCCGGTCCGCCGCGACGATGGCGGCCCGCCCTCCCCTGCCCGGGAAGAGCCACAGCAGGCCGGCCGAGTCGCGGGCCACCAGGTCCTGGTGCGAATCACGATCCCAGTCGGTGATCCCCGCGAACGTCCAGGAGCTCCAGCCATCCCCGATCTGCACCCGCGGGATCCCCGGGGCGCTCCGGGTGCTCTGCCCGGGATAGAGCCAGAGCACGCCGGCGGAGTCCCTGGCGACGATGTCGCGATGGCCGTCACCGTCCCAGTCGACGATGCCGGCGAAGGTGTAGGGCGACCAGCCGGTGCCGATCAGTACCCGCGAGGTCAGCGTGCTGCCCTTGGCCGGCAACAGGTAGAGGTATCCGTTCGGGTCGCGGACGATCACATCAGGGGCCCCGTCCGCGTCCCAGTCGCCGGTGCCGACCAGCTGGTCACCCTTGTCCAGCACGCCGGCCGGCAGCGTCACCAGCGCTGTGCTGCCGGAAGCGACGCGGGACTGCGTACGCGGATCGGACGTCGGACCGTAGCTGCCGTTGCTCCGCACACGGGCCCACTCGAACGATGCGGTCAGCGAGTTGCCGTCGCCGTCCTGGACGCGGGCCCGCAGGCTGGGCGTGGCGGTCGAGGTGAACGGCCGACCCGCGCCCGTCGCGCAGGCCTTGTTGTCCACCGTCACAGCGGTTGGCACGCCGGGGACCGTGTTGGTGGAGACGACCAGCCGGGCGGTGTCGGCGTCGAACTTCTTCCAACCGGCGTGGCTGCTCTCGGTGGCGGCCTTCAGGCCGAGCGTGGTGTAGGTGGCGGAGCCGGCCGCGATGCCGGTGATCAGCGACTTGATCGCGAACTCGGTCGGCGTGCGCGCGCCGTCGCACGACTCGTTGGAAACCGTGGCGGCGTTGCTGCCGCTCCAGCGACCGGCGGTGTTGCTCCATGTCGTGCCCGAGCTGAGGGTCGAGCTGACCGTTCGCAGCTCGGTCGTGCTCTTGGCGCACTCCCACGAGTAGAGCAGGTCGATCGAGAACTGCGCGTCCAGGATCTGCTTGCCGCGGAAGGACGAGGTGGGGAACTGCCACATCGAGCGGTACGTCATGGTCGTGCCGGAGTCGGTGTAGCCCACCTTCGCGCACTCACCGGTGTAGTTGCCAGGACAGTCCTTCTTGTCGTAGCTCCAGTAGGACTGGCTGCTGTGCCGAGAGTTGATCATCGTCCAGGAGCTGTACGTCACCGTGGGGTCGAGGTAGACCGGGTACACCGTCGCCGGGTCGGCCAGCAGGCCCAGGTCCGGCGTGAAGGCGAGCGTCCCGCCGTCGATGGTCACCGGCATCGCGGCGTTCCTGGCGCCCAGGGCCGGGCGGTCCGTCGAGCTGTGCGCGCGGGATCCGTCGGCGGCCGCCGCTCCGTCGTCTGCGGCGGAGTCCCACATCCGTGGCCCGGAGGCGGCGAGAACGGCTCTGCCGTCCTTGTCGACAGCAGCCATGCCATCGCCGGTCCGGTCCCACCGAAGTCCGCGGAGCGCGGTGCCGAAGGTGACCCGGCGCAGCGCCGGGTCAGCCGCCGCCGCGCGGTTCTTCACGACCAGGACCTCGCGGAACCCGGTCTTCAAGGCCGTGACGACGAGGTCCACGCCAGGATGGACGTCGGGATACACCGCGCTGGCGCCCTCGATCCTCGGCTTCGGCAGCGGACCGGCCGGCCAGGTCAGGCTGACCTCGTGACCGTCGCGTCGGGCCCGCACCAGCGGGCCCGCGCCGCCGCCGGAGAACGACACGTCGACTGCCGCCGCCTTGGGCACCAGAAGACCGTCCTTGGTGGTCGTCAGGGTGGTGTCCAGGGCCACCCACGAGGCGTCGGCGCGGCGGACTCGCTGCGGCTGCGCGTACTGCTCGACGACACCGCTGCCGTCCGGGTCGGCGAAGACCCGGGTCGTCTCAGTGCGGGCGGAGCGCACTTCGACCCGGCGATCGCAGGCGGCGGCCAGCGCGACCGCCGCAGCCGGGTCGACCGCCTCCGCCGCGCAGGCCGGCCCGCCGCGAGCGGCCGACGCCGCCGGCGCCGGTCCGGCCAGAAGACCGGTGACCAGTAGTGCGGAGCCGAGCGCCCCGAGTCGACGTCCTGATCCACGCAGCTTGCGGAAACCTGCCATATGAACCTGCCCCGTAATGATCATCGATGGTGACGGGCGTAAACCTAGGGTCTAAGACGGTGAAAAGCAGTCGCTCAGCGACGCAACCTCGGGCGAAGAATGACGCTCGGCGGCGACAGTCCTGTGTAGGAGGTGGACCCGCGCCGGATCCCACGCGGTGGGGAGCTATAGTGCCCGGCGTCGCCTACTCGACATGTCGCGATCTATCGCCAACCGGGTCGCGAAGCACTGTTCGTCGACCAGGCCGTGGTTCAACCCGGCATTCGTCGACCGGATCAGACGGGCGCCGCGTTTCCCCGTCACGGCGGCCGCTCCGGACCTCGGCCGGAACGACCAGTCCCGAAAGGCCGACCTTCACTCCCAGTTGGAACCGGCTCCGGGCCTCGAAGTAGTCGGACAACTCCGCCAGTCGACGGCTGTAGGTGCGTGCCGACATGCTGAGCCGATGACATGCGGTGGCATCGGTCGCTCCAGACAGCAGCGTGAGGAGGACCGGCCGCAGATGCGACGGGATCGTCTCGAGACGAACAAGCAGGCGGTCGTCCACCGGACCGGGCTGCCACATGCCGTACTCCTCGCGACCGGTCGAAGCCGGAGCGACGATCCGCAGCCGGCGGGGCCCGACCCATCTGATCGCAACCGGCCGAGAGACACCAGGATGTTCAACCGGACATTGCACCGGAACTTTGGGCTGCCCCCGGGCGCCTGTTCGATCGCGCGCGATGAGCGACCGATGATGAATCGATGACCACCCCTTGTACGTTTCCGAGTAACTGAAGAGATGACGTCAAAGAAATCGACGAACGCGGTGCTGGCCTCTGTCCCCTTCACAGGACCAGCACGGCGCTCGCGGCCCGATCCCTCCCTTCGTGGCGGGTCGCGACCAGCGGTGGATCGGCGGGTTGGGGGGTTTGCCCGTCGGTCCACCACAACCTCGTCGCCTCGGCTCACGCGAGGGACGACCCGGTCACCGCGTCGAACGGCTCGCGTTCCGCCGCGACGCGCATAACCTCGACTTGGGACGCGATGGTCAGGTCGTGGTGGCGAATCAGCGTTGCCGAAGCGCTTCGAATCGCCAATGGCACCCCTCCGCAGAGCTTCGCGAACTCGCCGGCCGCGTGGGCTTCGGCGTGCACCCGCTGCGCACCCACCAAGTGCGTCAGCACCTCCTGGGCCTCGCCCCCGGTGAGTCCGTGCAGCGGGATCGCCGCCGCCCCTTCGCGCGTGACCAGGCCGGTCAACTGGCTCCGGCTGGTGACCAGCACAACGGACCCGCTGTTTCCTGGCAGCAATGGCCGCACCTGATCCTCTGACACAGCATTGTCGAGCAGCAGCAGCACGCGTCGACCGGAGACGACGGAGCGGAACCGGTTGGCTGCCTCGGCGACGTCGACAGGAATCGCCTCGGCGGACACGCCGAGCGAGCGAAGCAGGCGCCCCAGCGCTTCGCCGCTGTCCATCGGCCGGTTCAGCGAGTCCCCGCGCAGATCGAGGTAGACGTGACCGTCGGGGAACGCGGTCGCCATCTCGTGTGCCCATTTCACCGCGAGGGCCGTCTTGCCAATTCCCGCGATCCCCGTGATCACGGTGAGGGTGGTGGGTGCGGACGGCTGAGGAAGCCGTTGCCGCAGCAGGTGCAGCGCCGCGTGGCGCCCGGCGAAACCTGGAACGGCCGCCGGAAGCTCACGAGGGACGACCGTGCGGGCCGGTTCGACGGCCATCGCCGGCCGAGACGGCGCAGCCTTCGACAGGGTCACCGGCCCGCCGTCCAGCAGCGCTCGGTGCAGCCGCTGGAGTTCGGGACCCGGCTCGACGCCCAGCTGATCGACCAACTCGCGACGGATGCGGCGAAACACCGCCATCGCTTCGGCTTGTCGACCGGCTCGGTGAAGAGCGAGCATGAGCAGCGCGTGCAGACCCTCGCGGTACGGGTTCTCGACTGTCAGTTCGGTCAGTTCGGGCACGAGCTCCGCCGCGCGGCCGAGTTCCAGGTCCAGTTCGATGCGCACCTCGACCGCGCCCATCCGGCGTTGGTCGATCCGCTCCGCCGCCTCCACCATGAGTGGTGCGGTCAACCCGTCCAGCGTGGAACCTCGCCACAGGCCCAGCGCGTCGGCGAGCGCCTCCCGCGCTCGCGGCGCATCCCCGGCCGAGCGCAGGAAGCGGGCGCGGGCGAGCTCGGCCTCGAAGGTCCCAAGGTCGAATCGTTGTTCCGGTGTCCGCAGCGCGTAGCCTGACCCGCTGGTGACGATGACCTCCGTCGCCGCTTCGACATCCCGGAACGCACGTCGTAGGGCGGAGATTCTGTTGCGGACCTGGGTCTGCGCGCCGGCGGGGGGATCGTCGTCCCAGGCTGCGGCGATGAGGCGCTGCATCGGCACCACGCGGTTGGCCTCCAGCAGGAGCGCCGCGAGGATGCTCTGGCTTTTGACTCCGCCCACGGCAACAGGCCCCTGCGGTCCTGTCGCGCGCACCGGACCGAGAATGCCAAAGTGGAGTGTCGATGGAGTGGGGCAGCCCACCACGTGAAGTTCCTCCCTGCGATCCCTCGCGAACGGGCTGTTCGGTCCGGACGAGGGTTCAGGGTGGCCTACGACACTGAGGTGCGATTGAGGCGGCGCTGAGGTGATGCCAACGAGACGGGGGTGCCGGTGGCTTCCACTCGGAGACCACCGACACCCCGCTCGGTGACGGCGCTTCTCTACTGCTTGACGTAGATCTTGCTGACCTGGATGGCGCCGAACGCGTCACTCAGGAAGGCATTGCCGACCTTCGAGCCGAACAGCTCGTGAGTGGCGTCGTAGTAGGCCGGGATCTCGGGCAAGTAGTCAGTCATGATCTTCTTGTCGAGAGCCATCCACGCGGCGTCCTGCTCGGCGGCCGGCAGGGTCTTGATCCGGTCGATCTCCGCGTCGACGGTCGGCTCGGCGAAGTAGGCCAGGTTCTGGTTGCCCTCGTCGACGATCTCGCGGCTGTCGTACAGCGGCGGGATGATCGTCGAACCGGTCGGCCAGTCCGAGCCCCAACCGTGCAGGTACAGGTCGAACGGAGTGTTCTTCCGGCCAACCTCGTCGTAGTAGCTGGTCGCCTCGATCGCCTTGAGCGTCACCTGGAAGCCGGCCTTGACCAGGCTGGCCCGGATCGCCTCGGCCTGCGCCGTGCGAAGCGGGGTGTTGCTGTGGGCGAGCACCAGCGGCGGCGGGGTGGTGCCGCCGAGGATCTCCTTGACCTTGTTGACGTCACCGGTCGCCGGAGCGTTGTAGGCGTCGTACTTCTCGAAGCCCGCGGTGGTCGGGGACATCAGCGTGCTGGCCGGCGTGCCGGCCGAGGTGCCACCGATCGCCTTAAGCGCCGCGTCGCGGTCGAGGCCGTAGTAGAGCGCCTCACGGATCTTCTTGTCCTTGATCCGCTGGTTGTTGACACCCAGGTACCAGACGTACTGCGTCGGGCCCTTGGCGACCCGCTCCGCGACACCTGCGGCGGTGGTGCGAGGCAGGACGGCCGGAGGCGTGTCACCCCAGGTCAGCGACATCTGGTCGGCCGGCGCGTCAGCGACGAGCCGCTCCGCGATCTGCTGCTGCTCGAGACCGAACGAGAACTTCATACTGTCCGGGTAAGCGGTGCGGATCGGGTCGGTGTTGGCGTCCCAGTTGGGGTTGCGCTCGAGCTCGAGCAGGTTGTCACGGGTGTAGCTCTTGACCTTGTACGGGCCCGAGGAGAACGGACGCAGATCGTACTGACCCTTGGTGTCCTTCGCCTGCGGAACCGGCGCGGTCGCCGGCAGCGCGGCCGCGTACGGCATGTCGCAGTGCGGAGCCGCGAAGGTGAACTTGATGGTCTTGTCGTCCGGGGTCTCGACGCCGGCCGGCATCTGGCCACCCTCGTAGGGGCCCTTGTAGGAGGCGTTGTAGGTGCCACCCGGGTAGAGCCACTGCTGGATGTAGTGCGAACCCTCGTTGAGCTCGGGGGCGAAGCTACGGGCCAGACCGTAGGCGACGTCCTTCGAGGTGACCGCCGAGCCGTCCTCGTACTTCAGGCCGTCGCGGAGCTTGAACTCCCAGACCTTGCAGTCCTTGTTGACGTCGGTGCCCGGGTTGGTGGCCAGGTCGCCGACCAGCGTCATCTTGCCGCTGCCGTCCTCCTGGTAACCGTTGAGCGACCGGTAGATCAGACTGCCGGTCAGCTGCTGCAGATTGACGTAGTTACGGGCCGGGTCGAGGTGCTCGAAGTCCGAGTTCAGCAGGACCGTGATGGTGCCGCCCCTGGTGGCGCCATCGACGGCCTTGGCCGGGCCAGTGTTGTCGGCGGCCTCGTAGGAGATCGAACCCGTCTGCGTCTTGGCCTTCTGCGTGTCGCTGTCGCCACCGGACGTTGTCTCTGAACAACCCGCGGCGGTCAACGCCACGGCAAGAGCGCCGACGATCAGCGCCCCTCCCTTGAGTCTCACAATTTCTCCCTTTCGTGCTCGGACGGAGCGATTCACTCCCTGGGAATCCGAGCGAGACTGCGATACCTGAACACTTGATCGCGATTCGTCGCGTGGCCTGGTTGAGAGCGCCTGCACGCCGTCGCCGGAAGGAAGATCAAGCCGCCACACAGTTTGGCGGTCGGGATCACCAGGGCGACATGAACGCGACATCGGTCCTATGCGGGCCCGTGGTGCTGAACTCTCCGCCGTCAGTGCGAGGGGGTCGGTTGGAGCGGCGGCGGGTATCTCTGGGCGCGCTTGGCGTAGGCGACGGTCCGTCGGGCGTCTCGCCACGCGATGAAGGCCGTGCGGATGCGAGGCGAAGAGACGGAGATCCCTTGGCGTCTCGCAGTGAGTTGATCGACCAACCAGCTCGGAGCGTGCGCGTGTCTGATCGCTTGTGTCTTGGTCAGCAGTTCACCGTTGTACAACGCGTACCGACCACGAGCCATGGACGTGAGGCCAAGATCAGCAATGGTGGGATCGAGCCAGATCCACGGTCGCTTAACTGCCCAATTCCAGTATCCGGTGAGTTCGGCCCGGGCGGCGGCGCGAATGTCCGCGGCGGACATGGGTGGGAGGACGTCGCGGGGCTGGCGACCGAAAACCGAGTAACCGTGCAGGACCAGTTCCTCTCTGGTGATGCCGGAGAGCGTCCGATGCGTGAGGTGCCCATGGGTCCACATCAGGTGCAGCGTCTCGACCCGCGAAATGCTGTCGGTGTCGACGTACACGCAGCCCAGATTCAACCCGGCGCCCCTCCCGTCGTCCAGGCGACGATGAAGCGCAGTCAACGCAGCCTGTCGACCGATGTCGACGGGCCCGTCGACAAGTGCGACCAGATCGAGATCGCTGATGTGTGGCAGGTAGTCGCCGGTAGCCAGCGAGCCCGCGACCATGAGTTCCGTCACCCACCCGAGGGCCGTTAGATCGTTGCCGAACTCGATAACAATCGCTGGTGGCGTCCTCTTTCCCAGCCGCGCCCAGCCTGAGAGGCCAGGCGTATCACTGTTGGGGTCCACCGCTGTCCTCGGTATTACGTCGGGTATTCGAGCGTCCAACGAATAGGCACCGGCAGGACGGTATAGCCCTCGCGGGGCTCGTCGCGACTCAGTGGCCAGTATTCGCCAGCCGATCGCAAGGAACCCGGGCGCGCGACGCGGAACGACAGCGCCTCGCGCGCCGAGTTGCCACTCCTCCGTCAGCCGCGGAACCGGACTGGCCGGTCGTGCGGCCCGGGGCGCCGACCTTGGCGGCACTCTCACTGTTCGGCGCGACGCACCCGTCTTCGAATTGCGGGCTCGCTTGCCGTTCGGGGACGCCGGGCGGTAGCACCTCGACGCGACGTCGGCCGAAACGTCGAGTCGGGCGTCCTGGCTCGCCGGGCCGGACCACGGTCTGATGGTGCGAGTCTCGCCGGCCGCGGTTCTTCAGGCCGGCGCCACGCGCTAGGGGGTGGTGAGCATGCAGCGCGAGTTCGAGTGGAACTAAAGATCCGCAACGGAAGTCCTCCCGGCGCGAAGCGCGGGGAGGACTTCCGTTCGCCGTCACCGCATCGGACGTTCCCGTCGTCCCGACGGTCTTCGCCGCCGTCCGCGGAATTGGATTGACCTTCACGAAAGGATGTTGGCGTGCGTACTTTCGATGATCTGGTTGCCGAGGCGGCCTCCGTGGACGTGTCCGGCTGGAGCTTCGACTGGCTCGACGGTCGGGCGACTGAGGAAAGGCCACCGTGGGGATATTCCCGTTTGCTCGCGACGCGGTTGGCGGAAGTCTCCTCAGCGCTCGACATCGACACCGGAGGCGGCGAAGTCGTCAACGGCGCGCCACGGCTTCCCGGGAGAACCGCCGTTACCGAGGGCTGGCCGCCTAACGTGGAACGGGCCCGGGAGTTGTTGACGCCTCGCGGAGTGGAGGTCGTTCCGCTCGAGCAAGGCGCCGCCCTGCCCTTCTCCGACGCGAGTTTCGAGCTGGTCAGCAGCCGCCATCCGGTGCGTCCGAACTGGATCGAGATCGCACGGGTCCTGGTCGACGACGGCACCTACCTGGCCCAACACGTGGGGCCGGCGTCCGCCTTCGAACTTATCGAGCAGTTCCGCGGCCCGCTGCCACGCCAGCGGCACGACCGGGATCCGCAGCGGGAGGCCGCGGCGGCGGAGTCGGCCGGCTTGCGCGTCGTCCGCCTGCGCACCGCCCGCTGCCGGATGACGTTCTTCGACATCGGCGCGATCGTCTACCTGCTTCGGAAATGCGTCTGGTGGGTGCCCGATTTCACGGTCGACGGTCACCGCCAGGCGCTGCATCGCCTCGACGCTCACATCCGTGCGCACGGGCAGTTCGTAGCCCACTCGACTCGGACGCTCATCGAGGCCCGACGGGTTCCGCGATGACGAGCGCCCGCAGCTGATCCGCCGGCGGGACGGTCGCGGTTTCGTCGCGGAGCGACAGGGTCGTGAATACATGCAACCCACGATGGCGCTCGATGCCAGGACATCCGACTGGACGTTGCGTCCGACGTTGGCAAGCACAGCACACCGAAGTGGTGCGTTACCCGCAGCTGAGGCCCGACTGAGACGCGCATGCTCAAGATAGGGTACAGTTCGTACCGTATGGCACGGGACTCACGGGGGGACGCGCATGTGGGGCACGAGGACGATTGACGGCACGGGCCTGTCGCCCGCACCGGCCACGGCGGCGGTGAGCCGGTCGACGCGATGCCGGCCGGCGTGAAATGCGGGTCAGCCGTGATCCTGACGATAATGGGCAGCTCACCGAGCTGCAGGAGAATTTCGCTGTGCTGCTGCGACGGCATCGGCTGCACCGTCACCTGACTCAGGAGGAGCTTGCGGAACGGGCTGGAATCACCTCGCGTTCTGTGGGAGCGATGGAGGGCGGACGCAGCCCACGCCTCCGCACGGTGGAGCAGCTCGCGAATGCGCTCGACCTGACCGGAGCAACGCTGGAGGAGTTCGCGAGCGCCGGCCGCGCGCTCTTCTGGGACAGCCGGCCCGACCGCGACCAGCCGGCTACCCGGCCGGCCGGCTTCCCGAGCCCGGCCACGAAAACGCCGCGCCAGCTGCCGGCGGACCTATCGGACTTCGTCGCTCGCCAGGACGAGATCTCATTGATCCAGAGCGTGCTCGACCCGAACTCCGCACCAGCCAAGCTCGTCGTGCTGTCCGGACCGGCGGGCGCGGGAAAGACGGCGCTGGCGGTGCACGCCAGCCATCGGGTCTCCGCGTGGTTTCCGGACGGGCACCTCTACGTAGCGCTGCAGGACGCCGGCGGCCACGCGATCGCACCAGTCGACGTGTTGGGCCGCCTGCTGCGGGACCTCGGCACCGACCGGTCCGCGCTGCCGGCGGGCGTCGACGAGCGAGTCGGGCTCCTACGGACACGTCTGGCGAGCCGGCGCATGTTGCTCGTGCTCGACGACGCACGCGGTTACCGCCAAGTCGAGCCGTTCATGCCGATCGGCTCCACCGCCGTGCTGGTCACCAGCCGCATGCCGCTGACCGGGCTGCCCGGTGCGACCAGCATCGACCTGTCCCCACTGCCGACCGCCGCCGCGGTCGACCTGCTGTGCCGGGTCGCCGGCACAGAACGAGTGCGGGCCGAGCCGGCGGCAGCGAAGGAGCTCGTGCGGATCTGCGGCGGGTTGCCGTTGGCGGTCCGCATCGCCGCGGCGCGCCTCGCCGCACGGCCGCATTGGACCGTCGCGGCGCTGACGGAGCGATTGGCGGCCGCACAGCACCGGCTCGACGAACTGCGCCACGGCGATCTTGCCGTGCGACCAGGACTCGAGCTGGCTTACAAGAGCCTGTCGCCCACCGCCGCCGACGCATTCGCGCTCCTCGGTCGACTGGACATGGCAAACGTTCCAGGATGGCTCGTCACAGCGATGCTTGGCCTCGAACCGAGCATCGGTGATTCCGTAATTGAGGAACTGGTCGACGCCCGGCTGTTGGACGACCTCGGCCCGGACAGTGTCGGCCACCGCCGCTACCGGCTCCACGAGATCACCCGGCTGTACGCGGCAGAACGACAGGCGGCTGAGAACGACCCCGGGCGTTGGACGAGCGCGCTGGCTCGGGCCGCGGAGGGCTGGCTCGCCCTGGTTCGGAAAGCCCGCGATCGCCTGCACTGTGAGCGGCTGCATCTCGACGACGGCGACCAACCGGCAGCGGCACTCGACTCCCGAGCCGTGATCCTGGCCGAGGCGAATCCGAGAGATTGGTTCGAGTCGGAACGCGAGGCGCTGGTCACCATCGTCGACCATTGCGCCGATGCCGGCCTGTCCGGTCTGGCCCAGGCCATCACCGGGGCGAGCGCCGACTTCTTCGAGCTGCGCGGCTACTACGACGACTGGCGTCGCACAATGCTCACCGCGTTACGGTGTTGCCGCCGCACCGGCGACCGTCGTCGAGAGGCGTCGATGCTGCGCGGGCTCGGCGGATGCCTGGTCGAGCTCGACGACCAGCAGGCGGCATTGTCAACCCTACGGGAAGCGCATTCGCTCGCGGTGGAAGTCGACGACCGGGCCGGAGCGGCGATGACCCGTAAGGAAATCGGTTTCGTGCTCGCGCTGAGTGGTCATCTCGCCGAAGCCGAAACTGAGCTGCGCAACGCGGTCGAGGAGTTAGGTCGCGTCGATCGGCGATCGACCGAAGCCCTCGCGCTGACCAATCTGGGCTTCGTGCTGCGGCAGAAGGGCGAGTCCGCCGCAGCCGTGGCGCTGATCCGGACCGCACGAGACATCGCGCGGTCGGAAAACGACCTGTTTGCCGAGGCGTACACCTTGCGGGTGCTCGCCGGCGCGCTTCTCCCCGCCGGCCGCAGACGGGAGGCGGAGCAGGCGGCCGAGACGGCCGCTGAGCTGTTCACCCGCATCGGTGATCCAATCGGCGCGGCGCAAAGCCTACGCGTCCTCGGCGAGGCACTCGCCCAGTCGCCCGGGCGGCGGGCGGACGCCGAGAAAGCGCTGTCCGCGGCAGCGACCATGTTCCGCGACCGAATGAACTACTGGGGTCTTGCCCTCACCGACCTCACGCTGGGTGAGATCGGCGCCCGACACGGTGCCGACGACGCCGTCGACCTTCTCGAACGCTCCCTGCGCTACTGGACTGACGAGCAGGTGCCCGCGCTGCGGGCGCGTGCGCTGATGGCGCTCGCCGTTGCGGCGGAACATGCGGGGGATCCGAAAGCACGACGACTCGAGATGGAGGCCCACCGGCTCTACCGGGACCTTGGCGTACCCAGCGCCGGGGCCTAGCCGGACGGATCAGGTGGGTGAGCGGTGCCGCGGCCGCGGAGGAGCGGGAGGTAAACCTCGTCGAGGATATCGGCGAGGACGCTGTTGGGGACGGCGGGATATCCACGGGTGATGAACTCGTCACGCAGCAGCACGACGGCGACGGTCGCGACGCGGGGATGCAGCGCTTCCGGTCGAAGTTCGCCGCGGGCCACCGCGCGGGCCAGAATCGTCAGCCAGGGGGCGCTTCCCGCGTCGGCTGTGCGTTCCTGGAGCTGGGCGAGCAACAACGGGTCGTCGCGAGCTCCGGCCAGCAAGGCGCGCAGGATGCCTCCGATTGGTGAGGCGAAAGTGCTGTTGGCCCGGCGGAGTAGTTCAAGCGCGTCCCCGCGGAGGCTGCCGGTATCGGGCACCTGGGTGTTGGTGCTGACAAACTGGGTGTAGGCCGCGATGCCGAGCGCAGCCCGCGTCGGCCAGCGGCGGTATATCGCGTTCTTGTTGGTTCCGGCGCGTTGAGCCACGCGCTCCATTGTCATAGCCGCATAACCATTGGTGGTGAGTTCTTCCATGGCGGCGCGGAGAATGGCCTCTTCCAACGCCGCGCCCCGCCGTCTGCTCGGCCCGTGCCGCGGAGGTGGCGCGGAGCCAGGCTGCGGACGCTCTGTCATACGCGCTTCCCTTCCGGTACGAAGCGTACCGCAGTGGTGTCCTTTAACTGGCATTCGTCCCGGTTGGGTCGCGGCCTCACTGGGCGCCGTCCGTGCGTGGACCAGTTCCCGAGGGCGCCCGACGACCGGCGATCAACAGCCCGGATCCGACTGCGCTGAGCACGCCGCACAGTAGCAGTGCTGGCCGGTGGCCAAGCAGCTGTGCCGCGGCGCCGGCCAGGACTCCAGAGACCAGCGAGCCGATCGCGAGGGTGTTGGCGAACAGCGCGGTTGCCCGGCCGGTGGCTTGTGGGAGGAGATCCTGCATGTGCGTGATGCCCAGCGCACCGACCACGGCTATCGCCGCCCCCCGGGCCACCTGGGTGACGACGAGCGAGGGCAGGCTCGAACTGACCGCGACGAGCGCGAAGTACGCGACGAACAGCAGCATGCCCATGTCGATCAGCCGCTCCTTGCGAACCTTCGCCGGCAGGAACATGAGGCTCAGCGCCACCGGGATCTCTACCAGTGCGCACACGCTGAACAGCAGCCCGACATCGGAGTCAGCACGGTCCAGCGTCCGGGTCAGAAACAACGGCAGAACGACCGAACCGGAGAGCATGGCAGTGTGGAACAGCGTGAAAGCCGCTGCCGCCAACAGGACCGGCGCCCTCAGGCGCCCATCGGTGTCGCGCGCCGCGAGTCGAACCGGGGCGGGCGGTGTCGCGCCGAGCAACAGCAACGGCACGCTGACGAGTGCGAATGCCAGGGCGGTCAGGCCCATCAGACCCCGAAATCCCCGCGCCTCCAACACCGCCGCACCGATGAGCGGGCCGATGGCCCAGGCTACGGACCACACCGACCGGAGCGCCGGCGTTCCGCGCCGACCGGATGTGCTCCCTGACCGATCCAGATGGGTCCGGGCCAGGGTGAACAACTGCGCGAAGGCCGCCATGCCAGCGCCAAGCAACCCCACCGCGATGAACAGCAACAGTGGGTAGCTTCTGGCCTCGGCCAAGGCTAGATAGCCCAGCGCCGGGGCGACCACGGCGACAAATGCTGGCCATCGGCTTGCCGACCGGTCGTACCGGCCGCCGAGCCATGCGCTCAACACCAGGCCGCTGGCCGCCACGAGCGACATGAAGATGCCGACCCGCAACGGCGAAAGTCCAACTTCCTTCGTGCCGAACAGCACGAGATAGGGCCCCACCATCGAGTCGGCGATTCCCAGCAGCAGCACACTGACCAGCAGCTACGACACCTTGGACGCGCCAGCATCCCGCTTGGCCTTCATCGACCGCACGTTCCCGCGCCGCCTTCGGCCGGTGCGGCGCGACCGTCCTCCCGCCCGGTCCCGGCTAGCTGCCAAACCGGGCCCTTGCGGTACGCGGCGTGAGCCAAACAGCCGACCATCACCGACTCCTCCCGAGCAATAGGGTACGGTCAGTACGCTACAGCAGCGCGGCACCCACCCGCCGCCTAGACAAGGGGCGAGATGCAGACAGGCGTCACGTACGACACGGGCTTCGTCGGCCGTGGTCGGCGGAGCACACGCACAGCGTTCGATCCTGACGTGGTGCGGCAGGAGATGGAGATCATCCGCCGGGATCTTCGATGCGACGCCGTCCGCATCACCGGCGGTGATCAGGATCGGCTCGCGCTCGCGGCGCGATGCGCTGCCGACGCCGGGCTCGAAGTCTGGTACTCGCCATTCACGTGCGATCTGAGCCCAGACGAGTTGGTCGAGTTCCTCGCCGAGAGCGCCGAGCGCGCAGAGCGGCTCCGCAAGCGTGGCGCCGAGGTCGTGCTCCTCACGGGTTCGGAACTCAGCCTGTTCACCACGGGGTTCCTGCCAGGCCCAACCCTGGATGACCGGCTCGCGCTGCTCGGCCAGCCGGACCGCCTGCGCAAGGCCGTGCCCGAGGTGCCAGCCCGGATCAACGATTTCCTGGCCGAGGCCGTCGGAGTCGTTCGCGCCAGGTTCGGTGGCAGAGTCAGCTACGCTTCTTTGCCCGTCGACGGTGTCGACTGGACGCCATTCGACATCATCTCGTCCGACGCGGGTTACCGGTCGGCGGAGACCGCTGGTGGGTTTGCCAGCAGCATTCGCGACGCCGTCGCGCAGGGTAAGCCGTTCGCGGTCACCGAGTTCGGATGCACAACATACCGTGGCGCCGCGGCCATGGGCGGACGCGGCGACTCGGTCATCGAATGGGGTCCTGGCGGCGCTCCGCTTCGACTGCGCGGACAGCACATCCGCGACGAGCAGGAACAGGCCCGTTACGTCTCGGAGCTGCTGGAAATCTTCGCCGTCGCAGGTGTGCACACCGCATTCGTCAATACGTTCGCCCGTTACGACCTTCCTCACCGCGGTGGCCACCTCGAGGATGACCTCGACCTGGTCAGCTACGGCATCGTCAAGGTCCTCGAGCGGACCACTGGCACCCGCTATCCCCACTTGCCCTGGGAACCCAAGGCCTCCTTCGATGCGCTGGCCGCGTTCGGCCACTCCCAGGGCACAGCAGATTCGACATGTCGACCCGGCAATAAACGATAAGGACTGTCCACAGTGACCAAGACGAACCCGACCACAGCGGTGGCAGCAGGCGACCTTCTCCTCGGCGGTGAGCTACGCGTCAACCGGCTCGGCTTCGGTGCCATGCGACTCGCACTCGGCGGCCAGGTGCGCGAACCCGCCGAGGGGGTCGAGATATTGCGCCGAGCCGTTGACCTTGGAGTCAACCATATCGACACGGCTGCCGCGTACGGCATCGGCCACCTTCAGTCGCACGAGATGATCCGGATCGGTCTTACCCCTTACCCCGACGAGCTCGTGATCGCCACAAAGGTCAGTGCGCCGCAGGAAGGAAGCACGGCGGCGACCGGCCGCACGACAGCCCAGCACCTGCGACACCTGGTCGAACAGGACCTGCGCCGGCTCGGCCGACACCACCTCGACCTCGTTTATCTGCGCACGAACGGCATGGGTCAACCTGGCGGCGAGCCGATCGGAGAGCAGTTCGCCGCTCTCGCGGTCCTACGTGACGAAGGACTGATCAGGCACCTGGGCGTAAGCCACGTCGACGCCAATCAACTCGCCGACGCACAATCCATCGCCCCGGTCGCCGCGGTCCAGAACCGCTTCCACCTCAACGACCGCGGCGACGCCCCGCTCGTCACGCGGTGCGAGCAGGACGGCATAGCGTACGTCCCGTATTTTCCGCTCGGCGGCGGCAGGGAAAGGCTCAACCGGCCACCGATCACGGATGTCGCGGCCCGCCATCGAGCGACCGCCGCTCAGGTGGCCCTGGCCTGGCTACTCGAGGTCTCCCCCGCGATTTTGGCCATCCCCGGCTCCAGCACACTCGATCATCTGATCGAGAACATCACCGCCGCCGGCGTACGCCTCACAGCTGACGACCTGGACGAGATTGAAAGCGCCTAGCTCGCCGGGAGGCACCTGATGGAGACCAAGAAGCCCACTCTGGAAGACGTCGGCCGGATGGCGGACGTCTCCCGCGCCACGGCCTCGCGCGTCATCAACGGTCATCAGCGGGTTTCGACGTATGCCCGTGACCGGGTGTGGCACGCCGTCAAGCAGTTGGGCTATCGGCCGAACATCGCCGCACGGACGTTGGCCAAGGGAAACGACGACGTGATCGATGTCGTCATCGACGGCGACCAGCACATTGAATTCGACCGCGATCTGTACATCAACCGCCTGGCCTCGGGGATAGCCGAGGCACTGGCTGGAATCGAGGATAAGGTACGAGTCCATGTCGTGGTCGAAAGCCTCTCGCGGCGAGCGAAGGGCGGCTAATCGTGGAGCGGCATGGATTCACTGAGGAGAGATTGCACCCCGCGGGGTCACCAGTTCGGGGAGCCAACAGTGCAACGAGCCCCACTCACCATAGCTGTCGCGCAGCCGCACACGGTCACCACAGATGTCGCCGCCAACGCAACCGAGCATGCCACCGCGATACGCACCACCAACGCGCGCGTCGTCGTCTTCCCCGAACTGTCGCTGACCGGGTATGCCTTGGACGCGCCAACCGTCGCGCTGGATGATCCGCGGCTCACGCCGATCGTCGCCGCCTGCGCCGCCACGGGAACGACGGCGTTGGCGGGCGCCCCGGTCGACGATGACGCCGGCAGAACCTACATCGCCACCCTGGCCATCGACGGCGGCGGTGCCCGGGTCGTCTATCGCAAGACTCACCTGCACCACTCCGAGGAGCGGTTCAGCCCGGGCGATGGGCCGGCGGTGCTCGTGATTGATGCTTGGCGCCTCGGCCTGGCGATCTGCCGGGACACCGCTTTCCCTGAGCACGACGCGGCCGCCGCGGCGCTGGGCATGGATGTATACGTGGCCAGCGTGCTCGACCACAGCTTCGACGCGGACACGGCGTGTGAACGGGCTCAGCGCGTGACGAGCGATCATGGAACCTGGGTCGCCGTGTCCAGTTTCGCCGGGTCGACCGGCGGCGGCTTCGCCGACGCGGCGGGCAGGTCGGGCATCTGGGCGCCGGACGGCGGCATCCGCGCCCGTGCGGGCTCCCAGCCCGGCGAGATCGCGAAGGCTGTCGTCCACCGGTGAAGGCCAGCGCCGGCCGAGCGGCTGCGTGACCGCTCGGCCGGCCAGGCTGTCTCAGGAGCCTCGGCGGGCCCGGGCGATGGGCAGGTACGTCGGAGCGGCGTCCGTCGTCAGGAAGCGCAGGACCATGGCCCGCACCGTCTCGGCGTGTTCCATCAGCAGCAGATGGCTCGCGTTCGGCAGCACGGCCAGTTCGGCGGTCGGCAGCGCCTGGTAGAGCCGCACCGTGTGATCAAGCGTTACCAGGTCATCGTCGCCGGCCAGGACGAGGGTCCGCGTGGTCACCGCGCCCAGGTCGTCCGCGGACGGGCTCGGCTCGGTCGCCGCGGCACGCACGATCTTCTCCGTTACGACGGGGAAGTGATCACGGCCGTCCGGTGACACCTCGGCGTAGGCGTCGACAACCTCGGCGGGTAGCTCGCCGCCGGCCTGTGGCTTGAAGATCAAGCCATCGACGTCGTACGCGGTGCTGATCAGGACCAGACGCTCGACCAGGTCGGCACGGTGCATCGCCACCCGCAGCGCGACCGCGCCGCCGGCGCTGTAGCCCACCAACCGGGCCGGCCCGCCGACTGTCTTCTCCAGGAACGCGATGGTGTCCCGAGCCATCAGCTCGATGGTCAGCGGACCGGGCGCATCCGGTGTGTGGCCATGGCCGCGTCGGTCCGGCAGGAAAGTCCTGAAGGTGGACGCGAGCCCGTCCAGGTTTCCGTCGAAGCACCTGCTGTCCGTCATCCCGCCGTGCAGGAGCACCACCGGCTCGCCCGCGCCCCGCACGTCATGCCACATGTCAACGATGTTCATGCACTACATACGGACCGGCGACGGCAAACTCATCGGTAGGCCGAAGAGTGCGAACAGCGCCGGATCGAGGAACGTGGTCAACCCCCCGATCAGTCCGTCCCGGTAATCCAGGACGACGAGGCCCAGCGCCTCCCCATCGCGGTACTGGGCATACGCCGGTGAGCCGTTGGCCGCGGTGCGGACCAGCCGGTCGTCGGCGCATACGTCGGCGGCGCCCAGCAGCGCGGCCCGAATCGCGGCCCGCCCTTCGATCCACCATGCGAACGGCGGCATCGACATGACCGCGTCGTCGCGGAGCAGCCCTACCAGGGTGTCGACATCAGAGTTCGTGAACGCGTCGACGTACCGCGCCAGTGTGCTCTCGTCGACCACGCCGCTCCCGCTGGACAGGCGGCGCGCGGACATGGTGGCCCGCGCGCGCTGCAGCGCGCTGTTGACCGCGGCCGGGCTGCTCTCGAGCAGTGCCGCCACCTCCTGCGCCGGCCAACACAGCACGTCACAGAGGATGAGCGCCGCACGCTGACGTGGCGGCAGGCACTGCAGGGCTGCGACGAACGCCAGCCTGATGGTTTCGTGCCGCATCGCGAGCTCGGCCGGGTCGCCGTCGGCGGGGAGCACGAGCCGGTCGGGAATCGGTCGCACGAAGGCGGCAGCACTCAGCGGAGCCCCGAGGAGCCCCCCGACGGGCGACGACGGGCCGAGATCCATCGCGAGTGCACGCCGCTGGACGCTACGGGTCATGTCGAGGCAGATGTTGGTCGCGATCCGGTGCAGCCAGGTTCGCAGACCAGCCTCCCGCTCGTCGAACCGGTCGGCGTTCCGCCAGGCGCGGAACAGGGTTTCCTGGACGGCGTCCTCGGCCTCCGCGGCGCACCCCAGCATGCGGTAGCAATAGCCGGTCAGGTCGACCCGGTGCGCTTCCAACCGATCCTCGAACGCCATCCGTCCACGCTATCCGTCGGAGACCGAGGTCATCGTGGCGCGCTTGACACCAGCCGCGTCGTCAACGGTCCAAGGTGATCCAGTAGCGTCTCACCGGGCCGTATTCGGTGTCCCGGATGCATTCCAGGAAACCGCCGTTGCGCTCGATGGTGCGCGCCGACGCCGCGTTGTCAGCCAGGCACGGGATGAGGACACGATCCAGGTCGAGCGCCTCCCGAGCCTCCTTGAGCATCTCGCCGAGCGCCCAGCCGGCCAGGCCACGGCGACGCGCGGACGGGCGCACGCCGTAACCGATCTGGCCGATGTCGTCGTCGAACTTGTGCCGTAGGGCGATCCCACCGAGGATCCGGCCGTCTTCGACGATCCACCTGGGCGAGCCGTGCTGCTCGTCCGGACATGGGGTGCCCGCGGGGTGGACCAGCCGGACTCGCTGGCGCACCCAGGCGGCGAACCCGTCCGGTGAGTCCACATCGTCGTCGGCCGCTAGGGCGCGTCTCTCGGATCACTGACTCGTTGGTCCAGGGTGCCGGTTCGTCGATGGATCACTGATGACATGTGGGCGCGGTTGGAGCCGTATCTGCCGGACCGGTCGCCGCAGCGCGGTGGCCGGTGGGCGGATCACCGTGAGGTGATCGAGGCGATCGCGTGGAAATACCGCACCGGGTCACCGTGGCGGGACCTGCCGACCGAGTTCGGGTCGTGGAAAGGCGCGTACTCGCGGTTTCGCCGCTGGACTCTCGACGGCACGTGGCAACGGTTGCTGACGGCGGTGCAGGCCGACGCGGACGCCGCCGGGGAGATGGACTGGCTCGTCGCCGCGGTGGACTCGACCGTCGTGCGTGCGCACCAGCACGCGGCCGGGCTACGGCCGGGAAAAGACACCCACGCGTCGGTGAGCCCGACGACCACGGCCTCGGCCGCTCGCGTGGCGGTCTGAGCACGAAGGTCCACCTCGCCGCCGATTCCGGGTGCCGGCCGATGAGCCTGCTCGTCACCGCGGGGCAGGCCGGTGACGCACCACAGTTCACCGCCGTCATGGACGCCATCGCGGTGCCCCGCCGGGGCCCTGGACGACCCCGCCAACGCCCGATGCGGGTGCTGGCCGACAAGGCGTACTCGTCACGGGCCATCCGCGGCTGGCTGCGCCAGCGCGGCATCGCCGCGACGATCCCGCAACCGGACGATCAAAAATCGCACCGCCGGCGGCGGGGCAGCCGAGGCGGCCGCCCACCGGCCTTCGACCCGCAGGCGTACCGGCAACGCAACGTGGCCGAGCGATGTATCAACCGGCTTAAACAATGGCGCGGCCTGGCCATGCGCACCGACAAACTCGCCGTGCACTACCAGGCCGCGCTTACCTTGGCCGGAATCCTGCTCTGGACCCGGCCATGATCCGAGAGACGCGACCTAGGCCGAAACCGTCCTCGTGCGCGCCAGGCCCCCATTCGTTGCGGCAGTCGAGAAAAGCGGCGTGCAGGTCGGTGGTCGGCAGTATGAGTTCTGGCATGGGAGCGACCGTATTACCGGCCCAGTCGGCCGGCCAGCCTGCGCAGAATCAAGATCGAATCCGCTCAGCGCCCGCTCCGGGCGCGAACATGACGACACCCGATGGGGAGGCACAGCCGGCGGCTGCGCGGCGCTCCAGGGCGACCGAGGACACCTCGGTCAAGGCTTTCCGTCAGCGAACGGCGCTTGCCTGACAAGGTTCATCCGGCGCGGGCTATGACCTGCACCACAAATGCCGGAAAGACGTCCGCGATGGCGTCGACGGCTCCGTGAGGACGGTCCTTCTCCGATTCATGCGCCGGCGACGGATGAATGTCGGTGGTACGCCTTGTTGGCGATACGCCACCGGTCGTCGACGCGGACGAGCAGGAAGATGTCGGTGAAGGTGTCCACGCCGTGCCAGAGCGTCATGGTTGCTGTCGCGACGGTGCCGTAGACGTCGACGGAGTCGATGCGGCGAGAGCGGATCGGTTCGTCCGCGGCTGGCGCGCCGTCGAAGAGAGCGCAGTAGTCGTCCAGTCGCCACGAGGTGAAAACGCCGTCTCGGAGTCCCTCGATGTGGGCCGTGGGCTGGAAAGCCGCGCGGAAGTGTGCGGCGTCTCCGGTGGCATGGCCGCGCATGTAGGACCGAAGCGGTTCGAGCACGGCGTCATCGACGGAGGGGGTGGTGGCGGCAACGGCGATGTCAGCTTGCTGGTCGGCAGCGGTCTCGGCGGACAGGCCGGCGGCGCCGCGGAGAGGTGTGTTCGAGGCGGCGGCCAACAATGCCATGTCCTTGAGCAGCGCGCCGACCGTGAAATCGGCCGCAGCCGGCTGGCCGGCGAGGATGGATCGCTTCCGGGCGACGAGGCCACCGAGTTGGCCCAGCTCGAGGATGTCCAGCGCCTGCGCTCGGGGCAGGCCCAAGGCGTCCGCTTGCCGCAGGGCATCGCGCAGCGCGAGCACAGCACCGGCAAGGCTGTTGTTGGCGACCAGTTTGAGCGCAGCGGCGGTGAAAGCGTCCTCGACGCGTCGGACGGTGCCGAGCGCCTCCAGAACCGGCCGGACCCGATCGAGCGCATCATGGTCAGCGGCGGCGAGAATCCGCAGGGCACCGGCGGCCACGGCGGACACGGAGCCGAGCACGGGAGCGTGGACGTAGGAGGGGCCGAGCCGGCTGGCCAACCTGGCTGCCTCGGCCGGACCGATGGTGCTGGTGTTCACCACGATGGCGTCCGATCGCAGGGCGCTCCGCACATGATCGACAACCTGCTCGCAGGCCACCCCGTCGAACAACGCCAGCAGGACGACGTCGGCGCTCGCCACGGCGTCGTTCGGATCGCCCATGGTCTCCACAGCGCCTGCCGTGCGTCCGGATCGTGTCCAGCCCAGGACCTTCCAGTCGTAGGCAGCGAGTCGGGTGGCGATCGCGGTGCCCATGCGGCCTAATCCGAGAACGGCGATCGTATGCGGTTTGGACATGCGTACCAGGGTGGAACAGGCCCTTGGTTGCGGACAAGCGCGAAGTTCGCAGCCCAGCCGTGCCTCGTGCGCATACCTCTCCGCCATACTCGGGCCGTGGACCTGGCCGTGTGTCTGACCTTCGTGACGGTTTGTCGTCTCGGCTCGATGTCGGCGGCCGCCGCCGAGCTGCACCACACCCAGTCAGCCGTTTCTCGACAGATCGCCGGGCTGGAGCGCCAGCTCGGCGTGCCTCTGGTGCAGCGACACGCACGCGGCGTGCGTCCCACGCCCGCCGGCGAGGTGTTCCGTCACCACGCGCTCGCCGCGCTCAACGCGATCGACCGCGGCGTCCGCGCGGCACGGGAGGTTGGCGACGGGACGCTCGACCGCCCACTGGCCATCGGCGCGACACCATCGCTCGCCGCCGGGATCGTGCCGACGGCGATCCGCCGCCTGCTGGATACGGGCGGACCCCGCCGGTGGAGTCTGCTGCCCGGGCTGAGCGCACAACTTCACGACCGCGTGGTCGCCGGCGACCTGAACGTCGCTGTCGTCACTGACGCGCCGCCAGGGCTACCCGACGAACCAGACCTGGAACGGCGATTCCTGGGTACGGACGAAATGGTCGTCGTCCTGCCCGTCGGCCACCCGCGCGCCGGCACCGGCCGAGTGCGCATACACGCGCTGGCCGACCAGACCTGGGTCGAGGACAACGACGGCTCGGCTACCCTGCTCCGCCAGCACGCCGCCCGGGCCGGCGTCACCGCCCGCATCGATCTCACCGCCGCCGACCTGCCCGGCAAGGTCGCCCTCGTCGCCACCGGCCACGCCATCGCACTGGTTCCCGGGGCACTCACGTGCGCGTTGCGCGCCGACGTGACCACAGTGAACCTGGTCGACCCCCCGACCCGCGGCATCTATCTGATCTCGCCACGTCGCGACCCGCATCCCTCCACCGCCGCGCTGCTCGACCAGCTCAGGCTCGCCTTCGGCGAGCTTCGCCCTCCCGAGGCCCCGCACGCAGCGACGCAGACACGCTGAGCGGAACTGTCACCCGGCCCGCATCGGACTGGCTCGCTTGCACGTCTACAGAGGATCCGCCGGCCCGAATCCGGCGACTCCAACGCGCCGAACACGACGCACAGGGGCATGGCCACCATCAGCGCGCCGAGCCGGAACAGGTTGTTGGCCGGCCTCGGCAGCGGGTCGTCCGCGACGACCATCCAGCAGAACGCGAAGCCGACGACCAGGAATAGGCCGTGCACCGCGACGTGGGCCCAGTGGTAGCGGATGCTGACATCGAACAACGGCGACCCTGCCAGTGACATGGGACCGTAGCCGTGAAGAAGCTACCGATGAAGGCTCTGGCCATTTGTCGGCACAGCCCGAGCTATTGCGAGTCGGCGAGGTCGTCGCCGCGGGCGGTGCGGTAATAGAGGACGATGCGGCCGGCGCGCCGGCGGTGGACCAGGCCCGCGTCGTGGAGCACCCGCAGGTGGCCGCCAATCGTGCCCAGGCCGTTTCCCGTGATCGCGCAGAGCTGGGTCGGCGTCTTCGGCGCGTCCAACTGGGCCAGGACCAAGGCGCGGACCGGCCCCAGCAACCGCCGCAGCGCCTGCGGTGTGGGCACGGCCGCCGGGTCGATGAGGAAACCCGCGCACGGGTAGACCACGACGTACCGGTGCGGGGCGTCGAGGCCGATCCAGCCGCGGCGCGACATCGTCGGGATGAACGACAGTCGCGCGCCGGCGAGGTCGACCGGCGGGTGGTCGTACGGGTTGACCCGCAACTGCCCGTCGCCTTCCCATCTCATGTCGGGACGCATCCGGGGCAGGGCGGCCGACCAGCCGCCGGCGGCGAGGTGCTGGGAGCGGGTCACGATGTCGGCTTCGAGCAGCCGCCGGTGGCGGGGCCAGGTGTCGCTCAACACCTCGTCCCACACCCACGTGAGCAGGGCGATGGTGCGGTCGATCAGGTCGGGCCCACTGAGTACGCCCGGGATGGGTATGCCCTCGGCGGCGAGTTGGGCGCGGGCCTCGTCCGGCGTGGTGGCCCGCAGCTCGGCGAGGTCGCCGTCCAGGGTGGCATCGGCGTCGTCCGGTGGCGTGACGAGGAAGTCCGCTACCCAGTTCGGGCGTAAGGCGGCTGTCGTCAGCGCAGCGGCGAACGCATCCGTGGCGAGCATGCGCCGGTAGGCGGGGGCGTGGACGCCGATCCAGTCGTGTTGTGCGGGATGGGCGCCGTTGCCGGCGAAGGCCTTCATGGCGGCGACGGTCTCGATCAGCGGTGAGACCGTGAACCGGCTCGAGGCGAGGACATCCGCGTCGACGAGCCAGACACCCAACCGGACCACCATCTTTCGCGTGTGTGCGAAAAGCTGTGGCCCAAGCGCGACCCGGCCTCAGACTCCGCTCGTGCCAACCTACCGGAACTGCTTCGCCACACCGCAGTTCACGCCGTTGTTCCTCGCTACAGCGGGCAGCGTGGGCGCCGGCACGCTGCGGGGCCTCGCGCTCGCGGTGCTGGTCTACGACGCCACCGATTCCCCGCTGCTGGCCGCGCTGAGCCTGTTCGGCTCACACTTCGCGCAGGTCGCCGGGGCGATGACGCTGTTGTCGGTGGCCGATCGGGTGCCGCCCCGCCTCGCCTTGGTCGCGATCCACCTGATCGGCGCCGTGGGGACGGTGGTGCTGGCCGCCCCGGGGTTACCGGTCGCCTGGATCTTCGTCGTGATCGGCGTGATGGGACTGGTCGGCTCCGTGCACGGCGGGGTCCGGTGGGGCCTGCTCGGCGAGATCCTGCCGGCGGGCCACTACATGGTCGGACGGTCGATCTTCAACATGTCGGTCGGTGCGATGCAGATAGCCGGGTTCGCGGCCGGCGGCGCGCTGGTGGCGCTGGTCGGGGCCCGTCCGGCGTTGATGGCGGCGGTCGGGGTGGGCCTGATGTCAGCGGCCATCGCCCGGTTCGGGCTGGCACGGACGCCGGCACGCGCGTCCGGCCGGCCGTCGGTCACGGAGACGTGGCGGGTGAACGTCGCGTTGCTGCGGACGCCGGTCCGGCGGTGGCTGTACCTGGCAGCGTGGGTGCCACAAGGGCTGGCGGTGGGCAACGAGGCGTTGTTCGTTCCGTACGATCCGGCTGCGGCGAGCGTCCTGTTCATCGCCGGCGCGGCCGGGATGCTGGCCGGGGACCTGGTCATCGGCCGGTGGGTGCCGCCGGCGTGGCGAAGCCGTGTGCTGACGCCGGTGCTGGTGTTGCTCGGGGCGCCGTACCTGTTGTTCGTCTTCGATTTGGCGGTCCCGGTGGCCGCGGCGGCGGTGGCGGCGGCCTCGGGCGGGTACGCGAGCGGGCTGATTCTGCAACAACGGACCGTGGACGTGACCCCGCCGGCCCTACGAGGACAGGCGCTGGGACTTCACTCAGCGGGGATGTTCACCCTGCAGGCGGTCGGCGCGTCGATCGCGGGGGCCATCGCCCAGTGGACGTCGGTATCGGTGGCCATCGTGGCCATGGCGACCCTGACGATCGGTAGCACCTTCTGGCTGGCGCTGGGACTACGGCGGGCTTCAGGCGCCCCGGTGCAGGCTGAGTCCGCCGTCCGGGCCGAGGCTCGGTGGTCGGGTTGAGGCGCCGGCGATGAGCGCCTGGGCCGTATCTGTCCACCAGTAGAAGACTTCTCTGCCCGACCGGCGCTTTTGGAGCAGACCCGCTTCGGTCAGCACCCGCAGGTGGCCGCCGACCGTGCCAAGGGGCAGTCCGGTCCTGGCGACAATGGCCGTGGTGCTGACCGGCTCAGCCGCCTGCAAGAGGATTTCGCTTCGGGCGTTTCCCAGGAGGCGACGCAGGGGGTCGGGTGCATCGGAAGCCGTAGCAGCGAACACGCCCGTCACCGGGTAGACGATCCCGAAGCGGTCGGGCAACCTCCAGGAGGTCCAGCCTCCTCGGCAGTGGGCCGCGAAGAATCTCAACTCTCCGCCCCGCAGGTCGTACGGAGGGTATGGCCGCTCCTCGAACTGCAGCCGGCCGTCGCCGAGCCAGCGCGTGCCGGGCCGCATGTCGTTGAGGACTCCGGACCAGCCATCTCGGCTCAGCCGGGAGATTCGGGATACCACATCGGCGTGGAGCACCGATTGACGGCGCGGCCAGTCCCGCTCGATCGTGTGGTGCCAAACCCAGCGCAGCAGGGCCGCCGTTCGGCTGGCTAGACCCGTACCCCGTAGTTCCTTGGTCAGCGGGGAACGCACGAAGGCCAGGTCCTCACGAATCCGCTCGTCCGGCAGCGACTCCAGCGCCAAGAGCTCGTCATCCAGCGTCATATCCGGACGGGCAGGCGGCACCGTCAAGAAATCAGCCATCCAGGACGACGAGATCGCGTGTGTCACGATCGCCGCCGTCACCGGGTCGCCGTCGAGGTAACCGTGGAAGGCATCGACGTGCTGGTCCCGCCATTCCCGGTGCCACGGCAGGGGCTGTCCGCGGCGCAGGATATTGAGCGCGCCCAACGTCTCGGCGAGCTGCGACGTGCCGAACCGCGCCTGCGCCATCACCTCGGCGTCGACCAGTAACACCGCCACGTTTCGCCTCCAGTCGAAAAGCTATGGGACAAACCTTAGGCGCCGCACGCTGCTGGCCATGCAACGGTCAGATTCCCGAGGACGCGACCTGACGAGCCTGGACCCGCGCAACTTCAGGACTCTCTGGGCCGGTAGCGCGGTCACCAACGTGGCCGACGGCATCGTCAAGCTGACGCTGCCTTTGGCGGCCGTCTCGATGACTGACTCCCCGGCGCTGGTCGCCGGGACAACCCTCGCGAACACCCTGCCGTGGCTGCTGTTCTCGCTGCACGCTGGTGCCCTTGCCGACCGGGTCGATCGGCGACTCCTGATCATGACGATGGCCGCCGTGCGCGCCCTGGTCCTTGCCGCCCTCGTGAGTGGCATCCTCGCGGACATGCTGCCGCTGGCCGGCCTCTACGCGGGGGCGTTGCTCCTCGGCACCGCCGAGGTGTTCGCGGACACCACTCGGATGTCGGTCGTGCCGATGGTCGTGCCCCGCAATCGCATGGAGTCCGCGATCGCGAAGCTGACCGCGACGGAGACTGTGGCCAACGAGTTCATCGGGCCGCCACTCGGTGGCCTGCTGGCCGCCGCTGGGTTGGCCGTCGCGCTCGGAGCCGGCGGCGCCGGCTACGTAGCGGCGCTGCTCGCCTTGGCGGTCATGACCGGCCGCTACCGCAGCGAACGCAACCCCAGATCGATGGCGAGCGCGCCCGGCCTCCGCGCCGACATCTGGGAAGGCGTCCAATACGTGTGGCGGGAGCGGGTTCTGCGGACGCTGCTACTGGTGGCCGGCGGGGCGAGCGGATGCTGGTCGGCCTGGATGTCGGTCATCGCCGTCTACGCGGTCACACCCGGACCGATGGACCTGAACCGTTCGGAGTACGGACTACTGATCGGCGCCGTGGGAGTCGGCGGCGTCGTGGGTGCCGCCGCGGCGCCCACGCTGACCCGCCGGCTTGGCCGGCCGGTCGTCCTCGCCATTTCCGTGGTTTGCTTCGCTGTGCTGCTGGGCGGACCAGCGATCTCCTCGTCCCCTCCGTTGATCGCGGTGACGACCTTGCTGGGCGGCGCCGGCGCTGGCGCTTGGAACGTCACCTACAGCTCACTGCGCGCGCTCGTCGTGCCCGACGAGATGATGGGCCGCTACAGCGGCGTCAGCCGCCTCACGAGTTGGGGAGCCATGCCGCTCGGGGCGTTGGCCGCCGGCTTCACCGCGGAACTCATCGGCCTGAAAGCGGTCTTCTGGGGCGGAACAGCGCTCAGCGTTCTCGTGCTCGCAACGACGTTGCGGACGGTAACATCATCCGAGTTCCGACAGGTGCAGGCCCGCGCGGCGGCTACTTACGAACCTGACCCGGCTCAGCCGCAACGATCTTGAGATTCCGAGGAACCGTCGGCGAGACCAGACTGGATCCGCTCTGGGTGTTGCATCGCTATGCGGTCGTGCAGGCGCCGAGCACCTCCCTCAGCGAGCAGATGATCACGGCGCTCGAACAACACACAGAATTAATCCTCTTCGGACGGTCCGTCTTGGCCATCGCGGTTGCCGGGGCCGTGTCGTCGGCGCGTCCGAGTTGGACGCTCGCGCCACTCGCGTTCGCCCGGGCCGGATCTCACTGATCGCCTTGCGCCAGAGGGCGTCGTCGCCGCCGGGTGGCCGGACCCGGTCCGGGTCGGTCCAGGGCTGGTAGGTGCGCGGCCGCGTCGTCGGCGTGATCGCGTGGATCCGCACCAGCTGGCGGGCCAGTTCCGGGGAGTGGTCCTCGGTCAGGTCGACACGGCCCTTCAGCAGGGTCATCAGCAGGGACGGGTGGTCGCAGTGGTCGCCGGCCGGGTCGACCGCGACGAGTCGAGCGGCTGGGACGTCGGTGCCGGCGAGCAGCCTCAGGATGGCATGGCCGGCGGCAGGGCGTTGTCGACCCAGGCCTGGGTACGGGGCTCCAGGTCGGCGGTATCAGTGGGCCGCGTCGCCCGCGAACGCGATCCGCTCACGGCCGCGCACCGATCGATGGACGACTGGGATCTCGCTCGTCGGGTACACCATGGATCACTGCCGCGGTCCGCCGGGAACTGGTGGCGGTGAGGGAGGTGCGGCACCGGCTCCTTGCGGTGGCCAGGGTCCGGTCTGGCCCGCCGGCCGCGTACCGTCCGGACCACCCACTGGTGGGTATCCGGGTGGTGGGTATCGGGACGGGCCAAGGCCCGCTGCGGCCGCCTGCCGCCGGGACCGGCGAATCAGCACGATCACGAGGACCAGCACCGTGGTCGGCACGACTACGCAGAAGGCGCCTTGGACTAGCGCGCCCGTACCCTTCTTCATGGTAATTGACACCGCCGGCCCCTCGTCCTTTCGTGGCGTGGCCGCGCTGGACGCGGGTGCGGCGGCGAGTAGCGGGTGCGCGTCCACCGCCGGCACGGAACGGGTCAGCGCGGCGAGCGGGTCGATGGCGCCGAAGCCGTACTGGTTGTCCCGACCCTTCCTGCCCGTGTCACGGGCAGTGCGGATGAGCCTATTGACCACGTCGGCCGCGTCGAGCTCGGGGTACTTCGCCCGCACAAGCGCCGCCACACCGGACACGATGGCGGCGGCGTCGCTTGTGCCGCTGCCGACGCCGTAGCCGTTGGACGAGACCGCCTTGGGGCGCGGCGCGATGATCTCCTCCATCGGCGCGGCGAGCACGGCCTCCGGACCGGCGACGCTTTCCGCGAAGAATCCGCCGTCCTTCGCCAGGCCCGTCACGGCGATGACGCCGGGGATGTTCGCGGGACTGGTGACGACGTGATCGTTCTGCATCCTGTTGCCAGCTGAGGCGACCAGCACGACATCCTTGTCCAAGGCGTAGCGGACGGCGGCGATCAGGTCGGGCGTCGCCGTCGTGCCGGTCCCGACCGACATGTTCACTACGTCGGCGCCGGCATCGGCCGCCCAACGGATGCCCGCCGAGAGGTCGGCCGAGTCGAAGCTACCGCCCAACGCGACGGGCAGGATTTTCGCATCAGGGGCGATACCCAGGTGGCGCATCGCGCCGCCGCCCCGGGACGCGATGATCCCGGCAATCGCCGAGCCATGCGCCTTCGTGGTGTCGTCGTCGCGGCGGCCATCCGGGGCGGCGTCGGAGGTGACACCCGTGCCCGGCAGCACCTGACCGCGCAGATCCGGCAGACCGGATTCCACCCCGGTGTCCAGGACCGCGACGACGACGCCCTCTCCCCGCGTTAGCTTGTGGGCCTTTGGGATCTTCAGCTCGTCGAGGTACCACTGCAGGCCGCGAACCGTGTCGGCCCGTGCCGGAGCGGGCGCGGCCAGTGAGCCGACGCCGACGCCGACGCCGCCGCCGACGAGCACGGTGAGTGCCGCGACCGCCAGCCGGAGTTTAGGCCGCGAAGGACTACGCAAACTCATGATTCTTCCCCGTGAACTTTCGATGCACAGCGCCGCCAATCGACTGGCGGATCTCTCGCGAGCAATGCCCGCGGCGCCACGATGTTCAAGATCTATGCGGAAGCTTGCCACGGGAAGCGCCGACGGAACGAACCAAGACGTCGACCGTGGCAAGAACTCGCCATCGGCTGGCCGCCCGGAAAAGCGTGTGCGATTGTCCGCGCAGGGGCGGCGAACCCCGGTCGCCGGGCGAGCGGGGCGCTGTGCTCGGTGTCGCCGGCGCGACCCTCATGACAGGGCGAAGGAAAGGGGCAGCGATGGCCGATCCTGCGGCCGCGATCAGACCCAGCCCTCGTCTCATCGTGCTGGGCATGCTGATCGTGAGTTTCGCGTGGGCCGTGATCGTGCCGATATCGCAAACGGAACCGCCGACCACGGTGCTCAGCGCCGCCTTCCTGGTTGGTATGGCCGTGTTCGGTGCCGCTCTGGCGTTGGTCCTGTGGACCGCGGTGAACGCAGGATTCACGACAGCCACCGCTTGGCGCGAGCCCACATTGCTCATCAGCATGTCGATGTTACTGTTTGTGCCCGCGCACGCCTGGGCCAAGCATGGCGAGCAACCATGGGCATGGTTGGCGGGCTTCACGGTTGCCGCGTGTGCCCTGCTGAGCTGGCGGACGGGGCTAGTCGGCGCAGTCCTCCTCGCGGCGGCCGCCGCGATCGGCAGCGGGCTGTTCGACGGCGCGATCGCGGCCAGCGTTGCGACGCTGCTCGGATGCGCGGCGGTCGTGTGGACGATGTGCCAAGCGTTCGTGTGGCTGCTGCGGCTGCTCTGGACGGTCCAGGCCGGAAAGCAAGCGCAAACCGAGCTGGCGATCGCCGAGGAGCGTCTACGAGTCAGCCGCGAGCTCCACGACGTCCTCGGGCAGCGCCTTGGCATCATCGCGCTCAAGGCAGAGCTCGCCGCAGGCCTCACGGTCCGCGATCCTGGCCGGGCGACCGTGGAATGTGACGGCATTCGCGCAATCGCGACCGAGACGGTCGTCGAAGTCCGACGGGCCCTTCGTGGCCATACTGTCGCTGACCTCGCGACCCAGCTCCAAGCCGCGGACCTAGTCCTCCGCTCGGCTGGAATCGAGACCAGGATCGATGCCGACCAGGACCTTCTCGCACGAATACCCCAGCCGCGATCACAGATTCTGGCGGCCGTGGTGCGAGAGGCCGTTACGAACGTGTTGCGGCACAGTGACGCACAGCTTGTGTCGATCTCGGTTGCCGCCGACGAGGAGGTTCCTGCGTTGGTCGTGGTGAACGACGGAGTCCGTAGGTCAGGCCGCAACGGCACCTCCGGAGGCACCGGCCTGGCCGCTCTCTCCGACCGATGCACGGCGGTGGGCGCGCGTCTAGCCGTCGACCGGAGCACCGGGGACCGCTTCGAGTTGCGCGTGGAATGCCCCGGAATCGTGGACTGGTTTCGATGAACATGCCCATCCGAGTTCTCCTCGCCGAGGACGACGAGCTGATCCGCGAGGCGCTCGTGGGACTCCTGGTGCGGGAGCCAGACATCACGGTCGTGGGCACGGCTCGTGACGGTAGGCAGGCAATTGAACAGGCGTTGTCGAGCCGGCCGGATGTCGCGGTCATCGACCTCCAGATGCCGCAGCTCGACGGCATGGGCGTCATCGACGAACTCGGCCGGGCATTGCCCGATTGCGCCGGGGTGATATTGACCGCCCACGGCCATCCCTACGTGCTCCGGCAGGCGTTGTCGTCGGGAGCGCGCGGTTTCCTCGCGAAGGGTGCGCCCGGCACCGCGCTCGCGGACGTCGTGCGGCGCGTGCACGAAGGACAACGCTATGTCGACCCGGTGCTCGCCGCGGACGCGCTCACCACGCCGCCGTCACCGCTGACGCAGCGGGAGACTGACGTGCTGGTGACCGCGCGAGCAGACAGACCGGTCCGGGAGGCTGCCCGCGAACTCTTTCTCTCACCTGGCACCGTACGCAACTACCTCGCCGCCATCGCGCACAAACTTGGGGCAGAGAATCGCGCCGATGCATACAGGGTCGCGCGCGAGAACGGCTGGGTCTGAGACAGCGCAGGCGCATGAATATCTGTGCGCAACGCACGGGTCACCCGGGCGCGGCTCGGGCGGAAGCTGTCGTGTATGAACAACACGGCTCGAGTCGACACGCATGCCCATACTCGCCCCGCCGGTCGCGCGGCGGCCGTCGGCGCTCACCTGCTCTCACGTTGGCCGTTGGTGCTCGGAATCGTCGCGTTGCTCTTCAACATCACGAACGGAACCGATTCCCATGTGACCGCGATGATCATCATTCTGGCATCAACGTGCTACCTTGCCGCCGCCGCTGTCGGCTCGCGCCGCAGCGCGTGGGTGGTGGTGGCCGTCGTCAGCGTCGCCGTCGTCCTCGCCCGCCTCACGGGACTCGACCCGACCGCGACGGTGCTCGTCCTGGGATCGGCATTCGCGGTCTTCGGACTCGTTCGCGGCACCGGGGAGGATCGCCGAGAGGTCGGCCGGCAGGCGCTCGCATTCGTGGGCTTCAGTGCCATCGCCCTCACCGCCATGATGTCCAGTCCGACGGTGGCCATCTACCTGGCCGCCGCTACCGCGCTCGGACACACTGTCTGGGACGTTATCCACTTTGTCCGTGACAAGGTCGTCACCCGCTCGCTCACCGAGGCCTGCTTCGTCCTCGACCTCGGCCTGGCAATCGCCCTCCTGCTGACCGCGTCCGCAGCGCCGCAGCTCTGAGGGACCGCAGCCCCGGACCAGACCGGCGCCGATCCGCCGGCCGGCGGTGATGACCGATGAAGCGTTCGCCGCGCAAGATCCAGCACAACGTCCCGTTGAAACTCCTGGCCTCACTCGTCGATGTGGGATCCCATCTGACGAAAGCCCGCAATCAGAAAGGGTGACCATGCGCAGCGCATCTCGGTGGCTGATGGCAGGAGTGGGCGCGGCACTGCTCGCAGGCCTGCTGCCCGGCGTTACCGCTCATGCCGCCACCGGCACTGTGACCGTGTCCGCCGCGGCGGACACGACGTTCACCATGGTGCCGCAGGACGGCGACAACAGTGTCAAGACGACCCTCGCGACGTGCCCGCGCGTCTGCGAAGGAAACAACAACGGCCAGCGTGACGCCCTCGTCCGCTTCTCCATCGCCGGCGTACCCGCTGGTGCGCGCGTCACCCGTGCGAGCCTCGAGGTCTACTCATGGACCGCACGAACGGCCTCCGTCACCGCGCACTCGGCGTCAGGCGGCGCGGACGATCCGGGGTTGTGGTCCAGGAGGCCGACGCTCGGGCCAGCGTTGGCCCAGCGAACCTCGGTCACGAGCGGGTTCAACTCCTTCGACGTGACCGCCGCCGTCGCGGGCAACGGGCCGGTCACGTTCGCTTTGCAACAGACGAGCCCGGCCGACCGCACCTACTGGGCGGCGGCCGACAACACGGCGGCGGCCAATCGCCCACGAATAGTCATCGCCTACGACACCGCTCCGCCGAGCTGGAGCCTCGCGTGGAGCGACGAGTTCGACGGCTCCACCCTGGACACATCGAAGTGGCGGGCACGACACAACGCGTGGACGGACTACGACCGCTCCTGTGCCACAAGCCGGTCCCAGAACGTCTTCGTCTCTGGTGGCACGCTCACGATCCGGGCGCAGCGCGAGAACTACACCTGCGGCAGCCAACCGCGCGCCTTCACGACGAGCTACCTGGACACCATCGGCAAGAAGTCCTTCACCTACGGCAAATTCGAAATGAGGGCGAAGTCCCCCAACGGACCAAATAACTCCCGAGGACTCTGGCCCGCCTTCTGGATGCGACCGGACGACGGACTCAACGGCGAGATCGACGTGACCGAGCTCCCCGGCGGCAGCCAGTACTACCGGGCTTCGACCTCCGCGATCTTCAGGGACTACACACCCACCAAACAGGACTTCCGATGGACCTTCCCTGGTACGGGCTACCCGGGCGACGGCTTCCACACGTATACGACGGAGTGGGACGCCACTTCCATCCGCTGGTACGTCGACGGACAGCTCATCTGGACCCGGAGCCCCGCGACCACCCCGTGGTTCAACGAGGTATTCCACAAGCCCTACCACCTGCGCCTCAACTTCCAGGTCGGCGGCTGGCTCGGCGACCCGGACAGCAACACCGTTTTCCCCGCCGACTTCGTCGTGGACTACGTCCGGGTGTACCAGCGGAGCACGACGCGATGAGCGCCCGCTTCGAGACGGCGATCCAGATCACTGGGCTGGGGATCCAGCTCCGCGAGTGGTCCGACGCCGACGTGCCCGCGATGAGACGACTTTTCGACGACGGCGAGGTCGACCGGTGGACGCCGTTGCGGGGTCCGTTCGACCTGGCGATCGCTCAGAAGTACCTCGATAACGCGCGACACCGCCGTGCCGAAAGTCGCAGCATCCAACTCGCCATCACCACGGACGGACACACAGCGCTCGGGGAGATTCTCCTTTTCCCTACTGGACCCGGCGGACGAGACCCGGCGGGCGCGAGCGCCGAGCTCGCCTACGCGGTCGGCGCGGAACATCGTCGCCAAGGCCTGACCAGCCGCGCGGTTCGTCTCATGACCGACTACGCCTACCGACGATTGCAAATGGAGAAAGTCCTCCTGCGCATCGATCCTGCTAACGCCGCGAGCGTGGGGGTTGCCCGCGCAACCGGATTCAAGCCGGTTCGCGACGAGGTGGGCGATCTTCAGGATCCCCTCCGAACATGGATACATCAGAAGACATCGACATCGGGCTTGACCTGACCGTTCGTGACCGCGTTCGAGGGTTCAACGTCCGGCTGACAGCGCCGATCCTGTCAAGCCGAGACGGTCCGCGAGCTCGGCGGCTTCCGGGGCGCCGAGCTCGCGGTACGTTCTTGTCCGCCCAGTACCGCAGCAACCGTCTGGGCCGATTCACCCCCTGCGGCGAGCCACGGCGAACCTCGATCTCTCCGAGCGTCAGCTCCGACGCGCCACGCTCCAGGCCCGTACCACTCGCTGAAGGTCGCCACGGCCGCGGTCAGCATCTCCTCCGCCTCGACGACACGGCCATCCTGATGGGCCAGCAACTCGAACAGGATCCGGAGGCTCTGGGCCGCACTTACCTTCCCCCGCGGGCACGCACACCGCAGGTCCCGCCGCTAGCCCATCCCCTCCCCTATGGGCCGCCTTGTCCGCGATCATCCAGTCCGACCCGAGAGTCGACGCGCCGGAGGAATCGTCCGCGCGCCGGCGGACTGCTCAATGCCGGTCCAAGCGCCGCAGCTCCAGCACATTAGGATGTTCAACCGGACGTTGTGCCGGATGTCGGTGGCGCTTCCTCGGAGGCGCGTGGCTCATCGTGACGGGATGCGCCAAAGAACGTGCGTGTGTCAGGCCGTCAAGATCCCCTTTACGACGGACTTGACCGCTCCCTCTTCATCGCTCGCGTTGTGGCGGGCCCGCCATTCGTTGGCCAGCATGGCCCAAATCTCGAGATCGATGCGTTCGCCGGTCGCGTCCGGGAAGACCTCACGCAACGTGCCCTCGTGCCTCATCCCGAGTCGCCGCGCGACCGCGACGCTGCGCTCGTTGCCTGACTTGACGCGCCACTCCACGCGGACGATGCCGCGCTCGTTGACAGCCCAGTCGATGATCCGTTCAACGGCACGAGTGACCAGCCCACGGCCCTGCGCACCGGGCTCCAACCAGCAGCCGGCTTCGCAGAAACCCAACGCGCTGTCGAAGGACACGAAAAGGACACCGCCGACAAGGGCGCCGTCCAGCCATATGCCCCAGATTCCGCCGCCGTCCTGAGCACGTCGATCCGCGTAACGCTGCAATACAACACGAGCCGCGGCGACGTCGCGGGCGACGAAGCTGGACGAAACCCACGGCAGGATGTGCTCGCGAGCGCGGCCCAGGTGCTCGAAGAATTCCTCGGCATGCCAAGGCTCAAGCGGACGCAGGACAGCTGACCTCGTGAGGGACAGCACGAACATCACAACCTCCATCGATAACGGACGTTTGACATGGACAAGGTGGAGGCCCCGACGATGGTCGAGGCCCCACGTAGGTCGTTCACCAGTTGCCGAGGACGAGGCGTCCGGCCACGGGATCGAGGTTGTACGGGCCGGAGGTGTACCAGCGGCCAGCGTCGGTCAGCCCGGCGTTGAAGACGTAATAGCCGAAAGTGCCGTCGCTGATCTGGTAGGCCATCACGATGTCAGCCTTGCCGTCGCCGGTGACGTCACCGGCCGCGACCCGGTTGCCGATGTTCGACACCATGAAGGTGCCGTCGCCCAGGTAGTCGGTCGTGCGTGCGAATCCGCTCCCGGTGGAGGTCCAGCGGTAGATGCTCATGGTCGCGTCGCCGTCGTCGCGCACCAGAGCGGGTTCAGCCTTTCCGTCACCGGTGAAGTCGTCCACGACCAACCGGCCGGCGACCCTGTCGAGGTTGAAGATGCCAGAGGTATACCAGCGCCCGAGGCTGGACAAACCAGCGCTCCACACGTAATAGCCGAACGTGCCATCGCTGATTTGGTAGGCCATCACAATGTCGGCCTTACCGTCCCCAGTGACGTCGCCGGCCGCGACACGGTCACCCACATTGGACATCGTGAAGGCGCCAGCACCGACGTAGTCGGTCGTGCGGACGAAGCTGCTGCCAGTCGACGTCCAGCGGTAGATGGTCACGGTGGCGTCGCCGTTGTCACGGACAAGAGCGGGTTCGGCCCTGCCGTCGCCGGTGAAGTCAGCCACTACGAGGCGGCCGCCGACGCTGTCGAGGCCGAATGGGCCGGAGGTGTACCAACGCCCCGCGCTGGACAAGCCTTCGTCGAACACATAGAACCCGAATGTGCCATCGCTGATCTGGTAGGCCATCACGATGTCGGTCGTCCCGTCACCATCGACGTCGCCGGAAGCGACCCGGTCACCTACCTTCGCCAGCGAGAATGCCCCCTCTCCGGAGTAGTCGGCGGTGCGTGCGAAAGACGTGCCGGTCGACCGCCAACGGTGGATCGTCATCGTGGCGTCGCCGTCATCGTGCGCCAACGCCGGGGCGTTACGCCCTGTCGTCGCGTTGCACAGTGCGCGGAGGCCGGCGAGTGAGCCGTTGAAGACGTCCCGGTCAACGCGACCGGACACTCCGGGCACGCTGCCGCTCGAGGTCCATTGCCACAGGGTGAAGCGCGACCAACCAGACGGAAGTGCTCCCGGGGTGTCGGCATCGCGAGAGTGGAACAGCGGGTAGCTGCCGAACGCGGTGCTGTTGCCGGTGCACGGATTCCACCAGTTCGGGTTGGTGTAGATCATCGCCTTCTGGCCAGTGCGGGCCCTGACCTGGTCGAGGAACTGGCTGATCCAGGACACCATCGCGCTGGTCGAGAGGCCGAAGCAGGTGGGCTGGCTCGCGGACCACTCGATGTCCAGCATCGGCGGCAGGGTGGTGCCGTCCGAGCTGTACCTGCTGGTGTCGACCAGCCGGTTGGCCTGGCCGCGGGGGTCGCCTTGGTCGGGCCGGCCGAAATGGTACGCCCCGAAGTAGATGCCGTTGGCGCGAGCACCACTCCGGTTGGTGACATACGTCGGGTCGGTGAAGCCGGTGCCCTCGGTTGCCTTGGCGTACGCGAAGTCCACACCGGAGTCGGCGACCGCCTCCCAGTTGATGGCGCCCTGGTAGTGCGACACATCTATGCCGGTGACGGAATAGCCGGTGGGAGCGCCCTGTGCGGCTACGGGCTGCGACGCGAACCCGACCACCGACAGGGCCAGCAGCGGAAGAAACCTGGTTAACCAGGATCGGAAACGCATGAGTTGTCCCATCTCACGGACTGGCCAGCTAGGCCGGAAGGGGTGATTGCGGGGAAAGCCGTGGGGTGGCGGCGAGGCCACCCCACGGCGGGGATCACCAGTTGCCGAGGACCAGGCGACCGTCGACGCTGCCCAAGTTGAACGGGCCCGAGGTGTACCAGCGGCCGAGACTGGTCAGGCCGGCACTCCACACGTAGTAGCCGAACGTGCCGTCGCTGATCTGGTACGCCATCACAATGTCGGCCTTGCCGTCGCCGGTGACATCGCCGGCCGCGACACGGTCACCCACGTTCCCCAGCGAGAACGAACCCTCACCGACATAGTCAGTGGTACGCGCGAAGCTGCTACCCGTGGAGACCCACCGATAGATGGTCGTCGTGGCGTCACCGTTGTCACGGACCAGCGCAGGCTCCGCCTTGCCGTCACCGGTGAAGTCACCCACCACCAGGCGGTTGCCGACGCTGCCCAGGCCGAACGGGCCCGAGGTGTACCAGCGGCCGAGACTGGTCAGGCCGGCACTCCACACGTAGTAGCCGAACGTGCCGTCGCTGATCTGGTACGCCATCACAATGTCGGCCTTGCCGTCGCCGGTGACATCGCCGGCCGCGACACGGTCACCCACGTTCCCCAGCGAGAACGAACCCTCACCGACATAGTCAGTGGTACGCGCGAAGCTGCTACCCGTGGAGACCCACCGATAGATGGTCGTCGTGGCGTCACCGTTGTCACGGACCAGCGCAGGCTCCGCCTTGCCGTCACCGGTGAAGTCACCCACCACCAGACGGCCGCCGACGCTGCCCAGGCCGAACGGGCCCGAGGTGTACCAGCGGCCCTTGCTGGACAGGCCCTCGTCGAAGACGTAGAAGCCGAAGCTGCCGTCGGCGAGCTGGTAGGCCATGACGATGTCATCGTTGCCGTCGCCGTCGACGTCGCCGGAAGCGACTCGTTCACCGACGTTCGAAACGTTGAAACCACCATCGCCCTTGTAGTCGGTCGTGTGGTCGAAGGCGCTGCCGGTGGAGTTCCACCGGTAGATGCTCATCGTCCCGTCACCGTCGTCTCGGACCAGCGCCGGCGCCTTCCGCCCGGCCGGCCCGCTCGTCAGTCCCGTCCGCCTGATCGGTTTGTACGTCCGCAGGTCGTCCGCGTCATTGAAACCTAGAGCGCCGGCGTTGTTTCTCGCGTAAGGGTTCTGGACTGTCTGCCCATCGGAGTTGAACGAGTAGACATAGGCGCCCTTGCTGTGGTCGCCCTTGTCCTTCCAGAAGGCGAACAACTCAATGTGGCCGGTGCGGACCATCGCATCGCCAGGCTGGAAAGCGTCGATGCTGGCGAGAGTGGTCCACCGGGAGTTGCTCTTCTGGAAGTCGCCCGTCACGTAGCTTCGGTTCAGGTGCCACACCATCGATACCAGGCCGGAGCAGTCGCGCCGGTAGGTGTGCGCGCCCTCAGGGTCGCTGGCATAGGGACCGGTCTGGGTATAGGTGATCTTACGGTCGACCCAGTTCTGCGCGCGGGAAAGGATCTCGCTGCGACCGATCGGTCCGTCGATCGACGAGGCTTGGGCAGGCGCGGGCGTCAACCCGACCAAACCTCCTGCGACGAGCGCCAGGGCGGAGAAAGCTGCCGAGCGGCCGAGAGCGCGGCGGAAAGTTCGTTGCACGAAGGCTTCCTTTCGCAAGGAGTTGATCCGAAAAGGACAGACGCAGCATCGGATCGGCGACGGTGACGAGGCCTAGGCTGTGTCTGGGCAAATCATCGCGGCGAGATCCGGTAGCGAATCTGAACGGATTCTTGATGATCACGGGCCGACTATCGGCTCAGCGCAGGCCAGCGCAAACGGCCTTCATCTCGACCGTTACAGAGGCGTCTCCACAGTCCACCGACGCCGGGGCGCGCGCCACCACACGCCACTGTCGGTCGCCATCTCGCCGCAGAAAGACCTGGTTGCCGCCGGCGAGCTCGGTGGAACTCGCGACGGTCGCGATGAGCCTCGCGAAACCGTTGCGGCAGGCGAACACCTCTACACCGTTCACCGTCTGCCCGCTTACCGCGGCGGCGACCGCTTCCTGAAGTACCTGGGGCCGGCACGCCGGATCCGAGTCGATGGTGGGCGCAGCGGCGGCGACGGTTGGCTCGGTGCTCGTGGCGGTCGGCCCTGGCCCGCTCGCAGCGGGGGAAGCCGCCGGCAAGGTGTTCGTCGTCCCCGCGGACAGCTCCGGAGTGGGATCGTCCGCACCCGACGGGCTAGACGCGTTAGGCGTACTGGAGGCCCCCGCGGTCCGGTTGTCCGGATGACCGCATCCCGCAAGACCGAGGATGGTAGCCATGGCCAGGATTGGCAGAAGCTTGAGTCGGAGCGTCATAAACGACCCTTCGTTCGAATGGCAAGCACCGCAGCGATGCCCGACGAGGCACCGACGGTAGAGAGACGATCTGTCTCAGATCTGGACGAAACCTTGATGTGTTGATCACGCGGTGTCGTCGACGACTCCCAGAGCCTGTGTTCGGGCTATCGCCGCTGCCAGCGACTCCTGTGACTCCTCCGCTAGCGCGCGCTCGCGGGCGAAGATCCGCACGAGATCGTGCATCCGGTAAGAGGGCACGCCGAAGACCGGGCCGTGTATCGCGCTTACGAGACGCCCGTCCGCAAGCTGTTCAAGCAGTTCGTCGGCCTCGTCCACCGAACCATCGACAAGCGCCGCCGCCACCTCTCCGGTGACCGCTGGCACGCCCAGGTAACCGAGGAGCCGGAACGTCCGCCGGGCGGCCGAGTTGAGCGCCCGGTAGCCGATCGCGATGCTGGCCCGCACGCTCAGCCCGTCAGCGGTCAGCTCGTGCAAGCGCGCGTGATCATCGCTCATCCGTTCGACGAGCCGGGCCATCAGGCGGTGCGGTCGGGCGGAGATACGAGCGCCGACGATGCGCAGCGCCAGCGGGAGTCCGGCGCACATCGCGACAAGCGCGTCAGTCGCCTCTGGCTCGGCTCGCAACCGCTGCGGTCCGACGATGCTAGCCAACAGCGCGGTGGCGTTGGCTCTGTCGAGCAGGGGCACGTCGATATGTTCGGCCCCCGGGAGGGTGGTCAGCAGGGTCCGGCTGGACACGATGAGTGCGCTACCCGGGCCTCCAGGCATCAACGGCCGCACCTCGTCGGCGCTGAACGGCGAGTCGAGCACGATGAGCACCCGCCGGTGGCTGAGCAAAGATCGATACCGCCCGACCTTCTGATCCAGTGTGGACAGACCTGCCAAGTCCGTCGCGCCAAGGGCCCTCAGCACCTGGTCCAGAGCATCATCCGGATCGCTGCGGCGACCACTAAGACCCACGAAGATCTGGGCGTCCGGATAAGAGGGTCGCAGTAGATGCGCTAACCGAACGCTCAATGCGGTCTTGCCCACTCCACTCGGTCCGGACAGGACCACTACCGGCCCGGCCGCGGCTCCGGAACGGGGACTTTCGACCTGGAGAACACGCATCGCGCACAAGATCTCTGGATCGCATCCGACGTGATCGGGCAGGTCGGCCGGCAGGTGACAGCCGAGCGAGTGCGCGGTCTCCCCTATCCCCGCGGTCGACGGAACCGTAACCAGCGGCAGGGCGGCGGCGGCCCGCGGCTGGCCGGCCGAGACAGCGGTCAGGGGCCCACGCAGCGTGCCGCGGAGAATTTCCCGGTGCAGTTCCTGAAGTTCCGCTCCCGGATCCACCCCGAACTCATCGGCCAGGTTCGCGCGGGTGCGGGCGTACAGCTCAAGCGCCTCGGCGCGGCGCCCCCCGACATACAAGGCGCGCATCAGCCGGAGCACCAACGGTTCGACGTATGGATGGTGGTCGACGGCCTCGGCGAGGCGGTCGGCGACCGGGCAAGGCCGGCCCTGGAGGAGCTCCCCGTCGGCCCAGCTGAGCAGAACCCGCATGAGCTGCAGCCGCACACTCTCGCGGACGCGGGCCGCCCATCCACCCGGCAGGCCGTCCAGCGGCTCCCCACGCCAGAGATCGATTGCTTCGCGAAGGAGCGCCGAGCGGCCGGCATCCCCTGGTGGGAGCGCCAAGGCCCGCTCGGCGAGTCGACGAAGCCGGTGCAGGTCAACGTTGTCCGGGTTGGTGTCCAGGCGGTAGCCGGCGCGCCCCCGGACTACGGTGATCGGCGCCGCCGCACCGGGCTGCGCGTCGGTCAGGATCCGGCGGATCCGGGTGAGATACGTGTAGAGCGCCCCTCGGGCATCGGCCGGCCGCGCATCATCCCAGACACGGTCGAGCAGCGCCTCGATAGACACATTGCGACCCGCGTCGACGGCGAGCACCGCGAACACCAATCGCTGTTTCGCCGGCCCCAACTCCAAGGCGCGGCCGCCCACCAACGCCTGCATGTCACCGAGTACGCGCAGATTCACCACATCGCCCCGCCTGTTATACCGCCGCACAGCTGTGGCCAGCCCTGGTGGGCAGGTCAACGGTGTTGCTGGCGAGCGGCGGAACGCCACTCGGGTGCGCGTCCCACCACTTCCACCGGACGCGGTATTCGCGCCCCGGCTCGACGTATCAAAACGCGAGGCGGGAAGGTGATCCAGGAAATTGATCTGGACATTTCTCGGCCATGACCGCGCGACGTTGGCCAGTCGCGGGCTGAGGACCTACCTGCCGCCACCGACGTCTGCGGCATAGGGCGCCGCTTAAAAAGCCTGTTCAACGTCGTGTTGAACGTCCTGGCTCAACTGTGATCCGCGCGGTGTGATGAGTCGTCAGTGATCAATGCGGTCGCGATTCTCGCGACCCAACTCAAGGAGGTTCCGGTGAGTCGGATGGTGACAATGCTTGCCGACCGCGTCGTCGGCGTCGTGGTGCCCCGAACGGAGGCTCGCGCAGCTAACGTGTGCTACGAGAAGTTCTGCTACTGCCGCGGCATCACGCTGTACACGCAGTACTGCTGCCCTGGCTTCGGGTGCAAGGCCTGCCGACGCGTCGGTGACGGCTGCTGACCTTAAAGCAGATCACCGGAGCCGGGCAAACCCGCCGGCTCCGGTGATCGCCGCCGGTCGTAAACACCCGCACGTCCGCATAGGAGCCCCATGTTCTACCTGGCGATGACAACCATCCTAATTGGACTTTTGGCAGCAGCGAATCTCCTGTTCACGTTCGGCGTCGTCCGTCGACTGCGCGAGCACACCGAACAACTGGCCCGACGAGGCGACACCTTCGGTCCTGACAGCGCCATCGCGCTGCCCGTCGGCACCTCTGTCGGTCCAATCCACGCGGAAAGCATTGACGGACACTCGGTCGAACTTTCCAGTCTGGGAACGCGGCCCCTGGTGGCGTTTTTCTCCCCGACGTGCCGACCGTGCAAGGAACGGCTTCCCGCCTTCGTCGCGTACGCCGCAGCGCGCCCCGGCGGACGAGACAGCATCCTGGCCGTCGTCGCCGGCAGCCCCGAGGAGTCCGCGGTCCTGGTCGATCAGCTACGACCCGTTGCAACCGTGGTGGTGGAAGCTGACCAAGGCCCGGTGCAGCAAGCTTTCGCGGTCACCGGTTTCCCCGCATTCGTGCTGGTGAAGGATGGCAGGGTCGAGGTGTCGACCTTCGAGCTCATCTCGATCACGGATGCGGACGACGCCGGCCTACCCGCGAATTGAACTGACCCCAATGATTGCTCGCGCCGCTGGTCGGGCGGCGACGCTTGCCCGACGGGCCGCCCCTGCGCACCTCACCGGCTACCTGGCCGTCGAGACGATTGCTGGTCTGACGCCACTCGCAGTGGCCTGGCTGACAAAGGCGGTGGTGGATCGACTAGCGACGGGGCAGGTCCGCTGGGCGGACATCGTGGGGCTCACCGGTGCACTCGCCTCGGTGGGCGTCGCGGCCACGCTCGCTCCACATGCCATCCGCTACCTACGACTGGAGCTGGACCGCCGGGTACGTTTGGAATGCACACGCCAGCTGTACGCCGCCGTCGACGGGTTCGTCGGCCTGCGCCGGTTCGAGGACCCGGCCTTTCTCGACCACCTGCAGACCGCCCAATCCGCTGGTGTCAACGGACCTGGCGAGGTGGTGGACAGTGGACTCGGCATGCTGCGGTCACTGCTCATCGTGCTCGGCTTTGCCGGCACACTGTTCGGCCTTGGGCCATGGGTAGCCGTGGTAGTGCTGTCCAGCGCCGTGCCAGTGATGCTCGCCGAGGTAGCTGTCAGCCGTCGCCGAGCCACGATGATGGCGCGGATAGGGCCAGCGCAACGGAGAGAGGTGTTCTACTCCAGCCTGCTCACCAACCCAGACGCGGCCAAAGAGGTGCGCCTGTTCGGAGTGGGCCGCTATCTGTGGCAACGCATGGCCGCTGAGATCCGCGGTATCAACCTGCAACACGCCCGGGTCGACCGCCGAGAGTTGGCCGTCCAAACCGGGCTGGCTCTGCTGAGTGCGTCCGTGATCGGCGGACTGCTGTTGTTCGCGGTGCGGTCCGCGGTGAGTGGTGAGCTCTCGGTCGGTGACGTTGTGCTGGTGGTAGCCGCGGTAGGCAGCGTCCAGAGCGCTCTTGCCGGCATGATCACCGATACCGTCTCCGGATACCAGGCGCTGCTGTTGTTCCGTCATTTCATGATCGTGGTGGACACCGGACCCGACCTCATCGTTCGCCCACGTCCGCACCCGGTGCCCCCGCTACGCACCGGAGTCGAGTTACGGGACGTGTGGTTCCGCTACGCGGACGACCAGCCCTGGGTCCTTCGCGGCGTGAACCTGTTTCTTCCCGCGGGTCGGACGACCGCGGTGGTCGGGCTCAACGGAGCGGGGAAGTCGACGTTGGTCAAGCTGCTGTGCCGGCTCTACGACCCGACCCGCGGGGCTGTGCTCTGGGACGGCGTCGATCTGCGGGACGTCGATCCGGCCGAACTGCGTCGACGGATCCGCACCGTCTTTCAAGACGCCGCAGCCTACGATCTGACGGTCCGCGAGAACATCGCCATCGGCGACCTCACCGCTCTGAGTGATCAGCATCGCATCGAGGCAGCGGCACGCACGGCCGGTGTGCACGACGTCCTGGCGAACCTCCCCCGTGCGTACGAGACATTGCTGACTCGGGTCTTCCTCGGTGAGTCCGATCAAGATGAGCCCGGAACGGGTGTGGTGCTATCTGGGGGTCAACAGCAGCGTCTGTCCATCGCGCGCGGACTGATCCTCGAAGATTCTGATCTGCTCATCCTGGACGAACCCAGTTCGGCACTGGACGCCGAGGCAGAACACGACGTTCACGGCAGATTGCGTGAGCACCGCCGAGGCCGAACCGGCCTGCTTATCTCCCACCGCTTAGGCGTTGTTCGGGAGGCCGACATGATCGTCGTGCTCGCGGACGGCGAGATCACAGAACGGGGCACTCACGCCGAGCTGGTCGGGGCGGATGGCGCTTACGCTGGCCTGTTCGCCCTGCAAGCGGCCGGATACCGCGCCTCGACCAAGGAGGTCATAGCATGATGATGATGCTGCTGCTAGGCGCCGGGGCGACGATGCTGCTCGCGGGCGGTCTGATCGTATTGCGCCGCCGGACGATGGTGGTAACAGTGCTCGGGCCGAGCATGGCGCCGACGTTGTTGCCAGGAGATCGGGTAGTGGTGCGCCGGGTGCCGATGGCGCGGATCCGCCAGGGCGATGTTGTCGTGCTGCGCGTCGCAGGGCCGTGCCGGCCCGGCGACCCGGAAGGTGACCGGCACGCACCTCTGCTTATCAAGCGTGTCGCTGCCGGCCCGGGCGAGCCGGTGCCGGCAGCCCTGCCGACCTGGGCGCAGACCTCTGGGTTGGTCGAGCCCGCCACGTTCGTGGTGCTGGGTGACAACCCTGAGGCGAGCAACGACTCACGTCATTTCGGCGCGGTTCCGGCAGCGGGCATTCTCGGAGTCGTGGTGCGCAGGTTCGGCGGCGGCCCATTGGCGCGCCCGGCGACGGCCGACATGCGCTCGAGCAGCGGACCAGCCAACGACCTTCGCCAAGGCCAGCTAACGGCCAGCCGCCGACGCCGGCTTGAAGAGCGCGACCACCTCGTCCAACCGAATCACTAAGAATGCGGCCAACAAGCCGAAGGGCGCCATGACGGCTAGCGCCCCGAGGTCGAGAGCGGTCTGCTGGCAACCGGCATAGCACCCTGCCAGGCCGATCAGGCCCAGAGCCCCGTTGCGGACCACGTGATGCCACCCGAATGGCGCGGACGCGCTGCCGCCGAAGCAGCGGCACGCCGCCGACGTCCCTCGGCGGAGGACCAAGCCGATCGCCACCGCGAAACACGTCAGGAGTGCGGCGGCCAGACCCAGCCCAAAAGTCCTCAGCTCCGGCACCGGCAATACGACGAGCAGCACCGCGACGGCCCATTCGGCCGCGACCACGCCGGCAGCTACGGCCGCGACAAGACGATTTGGAATGTAATTAAGCGCGGCGAGAGAGTCGACGAATTCTCGAAATTGCCGGCGACCTCGCGACTTGCTTATGACCGCGACGACAAAGACCGCCCAGACGAGGCATCGGCCAAACTCCGCGAAATACGACACGATTTGCTCCGAGAGGATCAGAAATGGTTTCTTACGTTTGCGTCCTGGATCCCCGGCGGTTTGAACTTGACGGAATCGCTTCGATCTGGCGCACCGCTGCCGAACGGAGACACTAGGTACGCGCCGGGTGTCGTGGTCCAATTTTTTCCACGTGCGGCGTCTTTACGTCGAATATCTTACGAAGGTGCCGGTCACTCTCCCTCATCGTCGAAAGAAACCGAATCAACGCATGGAGCATCGCAAGAGACTCGTTCATCTGACCGCAGGAGCCAGCACGGCACCAGGTCGTTGAGGGAGATGTTCAACCGGAAATTCGATCGTCCACGACGAGGCGGCAGGCCCACCAACTGGCGACTGGCCCTTCCTCGCACACCTCGCGCAGGCCGCCGCGCACCAACACAGGATCTGGTCTGACGACGGCCGGCGATCCCTCCGGGATACTAGCGTCCGCCGCCCGCCAGTTTGTACCGCGAGGGAGATGGCGCGGGTCTGGTTCATCGCTTGGCCCGCTGGGCGGTCCGGTTTCGCACGGGTCGTCGCGGGTGCCACGGAGGCCATCAACCGTGGGCCGCTCGGCGAGCCGCTCAACCTCCCGCTCAACGCCGCGAGAGAGCGGCGCTGAGCTTGCCCTATTCGGCGAGCCGCAGCGTGATCTACGGCAGCCAGTTCGGCATGACGTATCCCCCTCTTCGCACTACGGCGTTTAGCTCTGGGTGCCCGATCCAGCAGGTCGACCCGGCACCATCTGGCTCCAATCGCACCAGCAACGGGGCACGCCGTTTCCGCTGCGGGCCGTCACAAGCTCCCGCGCGGACGACCTGCCGGACGGGGAAATGCCTCACCCAGCGGCGGTAATGCCTGCAACCTCCGGTACGGCGCCGGGTCGTCGACCAGTCCGGCAGCGACCGGGTCGCGGTGCCGGAAATGGGCGCGGAAGACGTCGACGAGGGCGTCGACGGCTCGGTGCTGCTCGTGCGTGTCGCCGTAGGCGCGCCAGTGCGCGCCCTCGGTCGGCGGGAGGTCGGTCAGGCGGTACGCAGCCGCGCCGTTGACCGCATGCTGACGAGCTGTTTAGCCGACCGGTACGGGAAATGCCACACCTCGACGAGGCCGGTAGCCCCACCGCTCCGGTCGGGCAGAGTGACGCCGTGGTTGCCCTGGTGAATGACCGCGTCGCAACGCCACCGGAACGTGACCTTCGCCAGGTCGCCTGGCTTCGGCGACCGCCGCCCCATGGTGACGGACGGGTCGCGGCCGGCCGGATCCAGCGCGGTGCAGAAGTGGTTGGTCAGCACGACCGGCGTGACGTGGACGCCGGTGCTGGTAAGCACGCCGCTCGATGACGTCGGCTCGTCCTTTGGCCATCGAGACGCCGAAGGTGGCCACTCGCGCCTCCGATCGCAGCGATGAACGCCAGGATGAGCATGGCGGCGGAAATCGGGTTGACTATCTGCGAGGGACGGTCCCAAAGCCGGACAGATCGCCCAGGAAATGGTGGCTCGTTCGAGGGCAAAGGTTTTAACTCAAGTCCGCGAGCTTGCGACACCGAACAGCCAAGTTGGATTTCAGATGGCGGTGGTTTTTTTTGATCGTTTGAGCGACGCGGCGGCCAAGGCGGCGGTCAAAGCCATCGCTGCCAGCAGGCAACTAACCTGCAACGCGGTCGGCTGCTCTTCGAATCCAGCCACGATCTTGGCGGCCTCTGCCCCGGTAAGCCCGAGGACCGACAGGGCAGCGACGAGCAGCGGGGGCGTCCGCCACGCTCGCTGCCGTCGGCTCATACACGCCACTGTAGAGGGTCCCTGCCAACCACGCTTTGACCGTCGTCTACAGCGGCTGCCAGGCAGCTACGGATGCCGGCCGGTGCATCAGCATTGTCACCGCGCGGCTGCCGAGCATGGCGCCGTGACCGAGTCGTAGGTCGGCGGGCACCCGGCGGGAACCGTAGGTGCTCCACGAGGTGGGTGTTGCAGATCTGCTCGGTTAGGCACGCATGGCGCAGCGCCCGCGGGCCCTACGAGCGATACCTCAACCCGGACGCTCACCGAAACAGAACGGGGCCCGATGCGTGGCGCCGCTATCTAAGCCTGAATGACCCGACCGAGGCCTGCCGATACGAACCTGTCTTCACCGCCGACGCCCCTGCAGCGACCCTTCCTTCACCTCGCCCCTGGCCCGGGCTGGAACAACCGGGAACGGTGGATAGTCTCCAAAGACATCGCACACGAGCCCCTCATCGATGAAGCCGTGTTCGACCAAGCCCAAACGATGCTCGGCATCCACGCCCGGACCGCGACCTCACCCAAGCGGGCACACCGCTCGCGCCATCCCTACATCTTCAAGAGCCTCGTTCACTGCGGCGCCTGCCACCGGAAGATGGAGGGCATGCACGCCCACGGCATCGCCTACTACCGGTGCCGCTACCCGCGCGAATACGCCCTCGCCAACACCATCAACCACCCTCGCACCGTCATCATGCGCGAAGACAAACTCATCCGGCCGCTGGACACCTGGCTCGTCCAAGAGCTCAACCCAGCCCAGCGGCAACGCACCATCGCCAAACTCATCGAACAAGCCAAAACCGGGATCCCCGCACCGAGCACTTCGACGCCACCCGGGCCATCTATGGCCGAGTGCGATGCGAAGCTCGCCCGGTATCGCGCCGCGCTCGACGCCGGCGCCGACCCCGCCGTGGTCGCAACCTGGATCGCCGAGACCCAGCTCGAACGCGAACAGGCGCTTCGGCGCCAAACCAACCAAGCACCGCCGGAGTCGACGACCACCATCCCAACCGCGGAGCAGATCACCGCGATCGTCGAAGACCTCGGCAATCTGGTCACCGCGATCCGCGACGCCGAGCCCGAACACAAACTCGAGGTCTACCGCAGCCTCGGCCTGCACCTGACCTACGAGGCAGAAACGAGAACGGTGCGTGCCCAGATCGATCTTGGGCCGCACCGTTGGGATTCGGTTGGTGTCCGAGGAGCTACACGAACCGATACGCAACCGGGATATCGTCTGGCAGGCACGATCCTGCTGCCCGACTAGTCCAGCCGCAAGGGCGACATGGCTCCATCCGCCGCTGCACCGTTGACGCTTTCGTCCTCCAACGCCTTTGCTACCGCGGTTAGCGCCTGAGGCAGGCACCGAGCATAGGCGTCCTGGAACTCGGTCAGTAGTGTGGCGAAATGCGCCGAGTCGATGGTGGTCTCGGCTATGCGTTCCAGGATCGAGAAGCTCCATCCGCGGCCTTGGTTTCGCCGGTGAACGTTCAGGACGGCCGCGACTGTGGAGTTGCCCGAACCGTCACCCACCTGCAGCGCCACGCCGAGCTCAATTCGAACGCCAGCGCTCCCGGGCGCGACGATCATGCCGCCCCACACGTGGCTGCCGAAACCCCGAGAGGGCGAGGTGACCAAGGCTCGAGGCATTGCGACCTGGGTTGGGTGCTGGGTTCCGAACGTAGGCAACCGGCGCGATAAGTCCCAGTAGGCTGGCTTGGCGACTTCGTCGACGAGGCGGTTGTGCGCCTGGGCCACGCGGTTGTTGAAGGCGTCTCGGCTTTCGTCCCGGCGGCGGTGCAGCTCAGTCATCGCCGCGATGCGCCGTTCCAGGTCCGCCAGATCTCCCACTACCACCGGCTCCATGTTGGGTTTGATCATTGCAACCAGTTCGTTCGCAACGTCCCGCATCCGCGGACGCCTGCCGGGGTCATTGACCGTGCAACGCTCGATGAGCAGGTCGAGCTGAGGCGCCCACCGGTAGTCGAGTCGAGCGGTCAAGCGGCAGATGTCGTCGTCGGCGCGGTGCTGGCCGGGAAGGGGCAGGTTGACTCCAGCGAGTAGAACCCACAACGTCTTCGCAACCGAGTAGACGTCGGCCGCCTCGGGATCAGCTAAGTCGGGTGACTCGCGCATCTCGGGAGCCATGAAGTCCGTCGGGCCGAGCTTGCGGCCGTGCTCCGTCAGCGCTTGACCAGCAGGGTACTTGACCAAGCCAAAGTCCCCTATGGACCAGACGCCCCTTAGCGAAAGCAGGTTGTCCGGTTTGACGTCCCGGTGAGCGATCCCCTCTTCGGCGAGCGCTGCCAGCGTCTGAGTGATGGCCGCCATGGCGTCAACTACCCGTTCTGGGGTGGGGTCAGCACCGAGAGCCGAGCGGATTGGAACCGCCAGGGGCATTACATACCAGATCTTGCCGATGCCGCCTAAGTTGTGATCAAGGATCGGCACCACGCCTTTGCGCTGGCCGGGACCTAGGAGAAACTCGATCTCATTGCGAAACCGGCCGAGCCGCTCTCGGTTCCCTTGCTTGAGAAGCACTTTGATAGCTGCATCGATGCCGTCTTGGCCACGGCAGCGCCACACCTCACCGTTGCCACCCTGGCCGAGTTTTTCCAGAAGGTGCCAGCGCCCGAGTCGTTCGCCGCTGTTCATTGCGCCCTCCAGGACCAAACTTGGCGCCAACGTCATGGCGTTGTGCCTCGGGACTCGCGCACTGCGAGAGATCTCGCCGCTGAGCGAGCCGTTCAGAGGATCCTAAGGCAACTCGGTTCCAACTCGCGCGCAGCGGTGCGGGTGGCGATCGATTCGATCAACGTCGAGCCAGTACACAACGATCCGCCCTACGGTGGAAGCAGAAGCGCCGCCCAATGGTGGTTCTGCGCGGCCTCGCGATGGCACGCCGGCGAACTCAGGGCAGGTGGTCCTCCACGGGTCCCGGCTTGCTTCGGAAGGTCTCCGCATCCAAGGCTCGAAGCCTGCATCAGGCCGAGGCGTGGAGGTTCATCTCGCTGACGAGGACATGCTCTGAGCTGCGTTGGGTTTGGGTTCATATCGAGGGGCGACAACAACCGATACCCAACCGGGGTATCGGTTGACAGGCAGGATTCTGCTGCCCGACTAGCGGGCCGTCAACATCTCGATCGCCCACGGCCACCGCGGTGCATTTGGAGAGCCTCCTCCAACATCGATTAGTCGGCCGCTTGCTGGCCCGGTGGAAGGAGTTTGGCGAAAGTGATGAATGGCAGCAACTGCTGGGTCGTAGACCAGCTGATCGTCTCGGAACCGGGCGCACCGGCGATGACCGCAGCGATCCGCTGGTGCAAGCGGCTGAGACGCTCGCGTTGGGCTGAGCGTCCGGGTCTTCAGACCGTGCGGGACGCGCCGTCCCTCGAAGGACCCGAAGGCGAGGTCCTCGCCCACATCGGTGAGGGCTGGTGCCGGGTCAATGGCGCCGCGACGACGGCCTGACGCCGGCCATTGTCGAAACCTCTCTGGAATAGGGGCCCCGGCATCTGCGCGCGGGCACGTGCAATCGTCACCCGGCGTCGCGACCGACGAACTCGACACGGATCGCGTCGCTGTGCGTGATCACATACACCCGACCGTTTCCACCGGTCCACTCTGGGTTTATCAGCACGTAGCGATCCGCGACGCTTTCCATGACGCGCAGGCCGGTGTAGCGGTACCGGTACGAACCCGGTTCACCGACTGGCGGTTCCGCAACGACGCCATCGGCGTCGATGCGAAGATCGTCCTTGCTGTACAGGACGATCGCCGGAAACTGCTCCGGTCGTGCCTTGTAGTCGGCGGCGAACTGCTCCCCCAGAAAGAGCGCCACCCGCTCGGTGTTCCAGAACATCAGGAGCAAGAGCAGCAGAGTGACCATCCAGCGCCTCGGTCTGGTCCACGGATCGCGACCCAGAACACGCGTCTCCAACCCGCGCGCCGCGATGGCGAGCAGGACGGCCATGGTCAAGCCAGCCGGCAGCGAGTAGCGGTTGTTCGCCGGTGGCAGGGAGCCCACGACGGCGAGGACCGCGCATCCGAAGGCAGCACCCTTCGCGACTCGGGCGTAACGGCGTAGCCGACTGGGGCTGATACCCACCCGCCACCGCCTGGGCAGGACAACGTCGAAGACAACATGGCCGATGATCAACAGCACGAGCAGCGCGGTCAGGAGTGGAAAGAGAACGTTCACGCTCTTGAGCAGGTAATCGGCGATCGAAAGGTTGAGTACGCCGGACGGGAAACCGAGATTCTCCGCCTGCACTCGCGTGCGAACCCAGCCGAAGTAGTAGAGCAGCGCGGTGATGACCGTCAGCTCTGACCCGATCGCCACCAGAAGCTGACGCATGCCGTCATCGGTGTCACCAGCCGCCTGCTCCGGCGCCGACCGGCGCGGCTGGCGCACCGGTTGAAGGGACGTTCCGGGGGTCCGTCCGCGAGCCTGCTGCCGGCGAGCCCGCCGCTGAACGCTTCGGGCGCTCCGCGACGGGCCATGGTCCGCTGGCGTGTGCTCAATCGTCATATCGGAAGTTGGCATAGAGCGGTGCGTCGATCCGCGGCGCTCCTGAGATCTTGACGACGCCGTCTTTGCCTGACTCGGTCTCCTCGGCCGCTGGAGGAACGACCACGGTCATCGTCCCGTCCGGTTGGCGTTCGGCGATAACCTCTTGATTCGCGTCCCACCAGTACAGGGGCAGGAACTCCGGAAGGTTGCGGCCGTGGACGAGGACCGTATAGCCGCCGGACCGCGGTCCGTGGTCGGGATCTAATCCGGTCAGCTCCGGACAGTTCCCGGGAAGGGTCGCATCGCTGCGGAACACAGCGCGCTGTCCCGCGCGGTGGGCTTCGACCAGCGCCTGGAACACCGTGTAGACCTGCTGGTTCCAGCAGTCGAGCGCGTTGACGTCCACCTCCGGGAAGCGGGCCATGGCGACATCCCACATCTCGCTGACGCCGTCCAGCCCGGCCAGACACGCGGCACCCGCTCCCTCATAGAGGGTCCGATACGGCTCCTCGAGAGGCACAAAGCCTTCCTCCGCCGTCTTCTGTGCGACAAAGAGAACATCGGCGCAGTCACGTTGCATGAAGGCGGCGTACACGTACGACAGGTCGAGGTCACCGCCGCCGGCAGGCGTGAACTTCCGTAGCCACCTGATCAGGACGGAGCCCTCGGGCTTCGGCTCCTTGCGGGGCGCGCTGGTGGCGTGCTCCTCGTCGTCCGGCTCAGGCGGCTGCGTGGCCGCCGGCCCGCCACGGTTCGACATGGTCGACGAGTCCACGGTCGGGCTCTCCTGCAGAGGCGGCAGCGCCTGGCCACCGCCGGTGTCGACCGGCTGGTTCTCCGCAACGAACACGGTGTAGCCGACGGTGGAGAGCGTCAGCACCAGAACCACCGCCGCGACCACGACGACGGGCAACCTGCTTCGATCTGAAGGCGTCCACATCGGATCTCACCTCGACGCCGCAGGAGCGCCGTACCGGCCGGAACGGCTGGTGTGGATGCGGCTTCACGTGATAGTCCCGCTAATCGCCTCCCAGGTCGTCCATATTTCAGAGTTTGAAAAGCGGACGAATACCCGCTCATCAGAGGCAACCGCACATCGACGGTCACCGCCGGGCGGCGCTAGTCACCGTCGATGGATGCCGTCCAGTCCGACTGTGGGCCCGCCGCGCAGCGGCGGCGTGCGGCAGCCGGGGGGATCAGCAACGGAGGTCCCGTCAACGATTAACGCTCGGGTGACAGGCACAGCCTTGGCAGCACGCTGCTACGTGCCAGCGTGGGGTGTTGCCCGGCGCCACCTCATCTGCGGGATCCAACGAATAGGACGAAACCTTGTAAGAGGGTTACACGTCGCTGGTCGCTACATCCGCATGAGCGATGAAGCCCGGTCTGTCGAAGGCGAGGAAGGGTCGCCAGTCGTCACCTTCGAGGGCGGCGCTTTCGAGCCGCGTCGCCAGGTCGCCCTGCTGCGCGCCCACCTGGAAGAGAAATCGGTCGTCGAGACGGGCGATCGGCCTGCGGGCTGAAGACCGCAATGGTTGCCGTCTCCCGGAGAAGACGTCGACGTTCGCGAGGTGCGCCTCCATGACGTCGTTCTCGTCGTAGCGAACGCACGCCAAATTCGTCTCGCTCAGCCATCCGGTGTTACCGGGTGGCACCATCTCAGACCGGACGATGTCTCTAATCACGGCGCCGCCTAGATTGACAATGACCGTGTGTGACTCAGGGCCGTTGTCCGCGGACAGGGGCGTGTCGATCGACGCCGCGAGATGGGTGCGGTCCGGGGAAAGCGCGATGGTGCTTTCGGCTCGGAACCCCCCTGGCGTTGAGTAAAGAACCTCGGAGCGTCCTGAGTCGACATGCACGAGGCTGATCATGACGACCGTGGCGTCCGGGTCGTCCGACTTCGATTCGTCGTCCGTGTATGCCAGGACGACCGCGGTGTCCCCGTCAACAGCAGCACCCCCATTGGGCACCCACCCGCTGTAGGGCAGGTCCGCCCACCGCTCCCGGCCGGTAGCGAGGTCGTGTAGACCAACACGCGTCCCGTCAGACGTGTAGGCCGACAACACCACCTGAGCGCCATCAGCCGACAGGGCGAGCACCTGCATATCCCGGTCGGGCTGCAACACCGATGGCCGCGCGAACAAACCGGTGGCGCTGTCCTGCAGCACTAGCAGCTCGCCGTCCGTGGTGACCACCTTGAGGAGCAAAGATGCCCGCGACGGCGCGCGCAAACTCATGTCACCCATTGCAAAAACATAGGGAGGCGAAGTTGACCGCATGGCGCACACCATCGCGCTTCCAGCCGATTAGTGGAACAGCGGTCCGAGCACACCAGTGAGACTGACCGCCGATTCAGCGGCGCCGCAAGGCCAGAAGCAGAGGCGCGCCCGGTGGTCCTGCGCCGCCTCGCGTTGGCGAGCCCGCAAGCTACGGGCTAGCAGGTCCTTTACGGGCTGCGACTTGGGTCACGTACGAGGCTCGGAGCCGGCTCGAAGCCGAGGCGGGGGTTCAACTCGATGACGACGCGAGCGCTCTGAGCTGCCGTTGGGTATGGGTCCCGCTCCGCGTCGTCGATCGCCGCGACCGCCGAGCGGCACGCCGCGGCGCGGTCCACCGGCGGACACCGTCGACCCGTCCGTCGGCCGTGCGCAGGCACACACCGTAACGGCGGCCGTCAGCACCAGCCCGAGCGCGAGGAACCGGGCCCTCATCCGGCGAGCCCGTCACACTCGACCAGGCGGTTCACGAAGTCGTCGAAGGACGCGGCCGCACGGCGCGGAACACGGTCCTCGTCCACGTACGCGACGGATGGCTCACCGTCCGGGCCGCAGTCCGAGTAGTCGAGCATCACCGTGTCGTGGCCACCGGACGGCAGATCACAGATGACCACTCCGATGTCCGGATATCCCCACTCGGCAAGAATGCCGCCGCCTTCCTGCGTAGCCAACGTGTCGATCCCCCAATCGCCACCGATGCCGAGCAGTGCGCGAATCTCGAAATGGTCCGGCGCCCACGACGTCGCGAACGACGTCGGCACGCACCGCCGCTTCGGGATGCCGCCGTTGCGCACCAACAGGGTCTCGACGTAGGCGCGCGGCAGTCGCACGCCCAACGTCTCCTCCGCCCGCCGCACCGTCTCGAGATTGAGCGGAGCGCCGGTGTAGTAGTCCTCGTCTTCAAACTCGATCATTCTGGCTGCCCACTCAACATATCGAGAACCCACCTGTGTGGCCGGTCTTGCCGTGCACCTTGCTGTCGACGAGCTGCATGAGGCCGCAGTCCTGGTGACGGTGCCACGTATAGCCGACGGGTGTGCTCTTGAGCCCGGCGGCGGCGTTCGCCAACCTGAAGTCGACCGGTCGCGATCCGGACAGCGGGATCCGGACGTCGGGGACTGTGGGATGGCGCCGGGCCGAGAAGTCGGGGAAGCCCTGCGCGTCGAAGGGCACGCCCGTCGCGGGTGCGTGTTGCCGTGTCGATGGGCGTTGCGGGGTCCGACCGGTGGGCCACCGGAAGCGTCGAATCGGGCACGATCCGCCCGGTCGTCGAAACGGTCTACCCGCTGGCGTCCACCGCGGCCGCTCACCGGCGCCTGGAGGACGGCGGCGTCCACGGCAAGGTCGTCATCGCGGTCACGCCATAGGCATGACCTGGCGATGGTGTGGTCGTTGTCTGGGTGGCAGTGCAGGAGTGTGGTGATCAAGCGCCGGGCGTCAGGCCCCACCACCTGGCCCAGTAGTTCACAAGGGTAGGGACGCGGTGATCGGTCAGGTGGTCGCTCTCAGGAGCGACGTTCCCTTTCCACCTGGTGTGGGCGACTTCTATCTGCCCGCGATCGTGCCTTACGGCGCTCCCAACTCCCTGTTCTTGACCAAGATCACGGCACTGGTGTGGGTCACCACCGCACTGCTCATCGTCTTCTTCCTGGTCGCCTATCGGAAGCCCAAGCTGGTTCCGGGGCGGGCACAGTGGTTGGCCGAGTCGGCGTACGGGTTCGTGCGCAACAACATCAGCGTCGAGATGCTGGGCTCCCCGCTGGGCCTACGATTCGCGCCCTACCTCGCCACGCTCTTCCTGTTCATCGTCTTCAACAACCTGTGGAGCATCGTTCCGATCGCGCAGATCTCGCCGAACTCGCACATCGCGTTCCCGGCGTTCCTGGCGCTGATCAGCTACGTGCTCTTCAACTACGTCGGCATCAAGAAGTTCGGGTTCCGCAAATACATGCGCAACTCGCTCATCCCGCCGGCGCCGTGGTTCGTCCTGCCGATCCTCATCCCGATCGAGTTCTTCTCAACCTTCATCGTGCGGCCGTTCTCGCTGGCCGTCCGGTTGTTCGCCAACATGTTCGCCGGGCACATGCTGCTGCTCGTCTTCACCCTCGGCGGGTTCGCGCTACTGCAGGCGAATGTGGCATTCGTCCCTATCTCGGTGCTGTCCTGGTTCGCCACCATCGCGCTGACACTGCTCGAGCTACTGGTGATCCTTCTGCAGGCCTACGTCTTCACCGTGCTGACCGCGAGCTACATCCAGGGCGCGGTATCCGAGGAGCACTGACCCTGGCGTGGCTCGCTAGCCTCGAGCGTTCGCCCGCAGGAAGCCCAGTAGCAGGTTCACCACCTTCTGCGGCTGTTGAACATGCGGGTAGTGACCCGCATCCGCGACCACCTCGAGCCGAGCCACGCCGGCCGGCATCGCAGCCACGATCGCCTCACCTTCGGCCCTGGGGTCCACCCAGTCCGGATCGAGCAATCCTTCGATGATCAACACCGGGCAGCGTACGTTTCCCAGCTGCGTACCGGCATCGGCCGGTGTCGACTTCAACATGCCTTGCAGCGCTTTCATCCGACCGGGTTCGCGCAACATCGTCTCGGTGGCGGCCTGGTCGGCGGACCAGTCAGCAGGCTTGGCACCCGGGTAAGCCAGGTCGAGATACTTCCTCCACGACGCCACGCTGCCCAACGTGGTGCCCGCCAGCCGCAGCGCGCCCTTGCGGTATCCGGAGCTGCGAAAGTCACCCAGCTTCATCGCCTGTTTACGGGTGAAGGGCGCCAACTCGACCACGCCACGGATGAGGCCGGGTTCCTTGGCTGCCGCGATGGTGGCCGCGCCGCCCGAGATCGAGTGACCGACCAGCACGGCCGGGCCACCGAGGTGACGGATGACCTCGACCAGATCACCGGCCATGTCCGAGCGGGTATAGGACGGCCACCGCGCACTCGACTCGCCGGCCCCCCGAAGGTCGACCTCGGCGACGCGGTAGCCGGCAGCCACCAACTTCGGCGTGACGAAGCGGTAAGCATCACGACTGTTACCCATGCCCGGCGCCAGGACGACCAACGGCCCTTCACCCGTTACCTCGTAGGCGATACGGCCGGCATCCACGGTCAGAAACTCAGTCATCGCTCAGTCCCTTGGTTAAGCCGCGCCAGTTGGCTAAGGCGGCATTTCCAACGTAAGGACCTCAGCTTCGGCCGTCCACCCGAGGCCTCGCGGCGCCGTACCTCCGTCTTGACCCGCGCTGCGGTTTGCTTGCCGGCTAGAGGGAAAGACCCACGCGTAGCAAGCAAATCAAATGCCTGTGGTCGATGAGGCCCACGGGACGACGGTTCGGTCAGGGAGGAGTATTGCCCACCGAGGTCCGGTATCGCGACGACGAGGGCTTCGCGGCGGTTCTCGCCGGGCGGTTGATCGAGCCCGTCTTCCAGCCCATCGTGTCGCTGGCTGACGCGCGGCCGGTCGGTTTCGAGGCCCTGGCCCGCGGCCCTGAAGGACGCTTCCATGAGGCGTCGGCGTTGTTCGCCGCCGCCGCTCGAGAGGGCAGGGCGGCGGAGTTGGATTGGCTCTGCGGCGCGTTAAGCGTGAACAGCCCGGCCCGTTCCCGAACATCCAGCTGGGTCCCCGGCGGCCAGCCAAGCGCAGCGACGATGCCGCGGGCGGCAACCCGCCCTTTGCGGTCAACCGCGGTCATGCGTAGACGGTGTCGGCCCGCCCGGTTGCCTCCGGCGCGAGCGCCGCCAACGGCGGCGGGCCCGTCCGCAGACCACGTCAGCGTCGCTGTCGCCTGGCTCAACGCGGCCTGACCGCGTCGCCCGATTAGCAGCGGATCCGGGCGCGGTTAGATCCTGTTCAGCTGTTGTCGGCGGCTGGTCCGCCAAGCGGATCCGGGTCGCAGGTGGGTGCCCGTCACGGTTTCAGAACGACCTTTTCGCAGTTCTCCTGCTTGTTCTTAAAGATGTCGAAGCCGCGCTCCGCTTCGTCGAGCGGGAGGGTGTGGGTGATGATCCGAGTGGGATCGATCTCTCCGCGCTCGATGCGCTGCAGCAGCGGCTTCATGTAGCGCTGGACGTGGCACTGGCCGGTACGCAGGGTCAGTGATCGGTTCATCCAGGCGCCGGCGGGGAACTTGTCCATCAGGCCGCCGTAGACGCCGATGACCGAGACGATTCCGCCGTTGCGGCACGCCATGATCGCCTGGCGCAGGGCGTGCGGGCGTTCGGTCTCCGACCTGACGGCCTGCTTGACGCGGTCGTACGCGGCGATGTGCGCGCTGCCGTGCGTGGCTTCCAGGCCCACGGCGTCGATGCACTTGTCCGGTCCTCGCCCGCCGGTGAGCTCCAGCAGCCGGGACCGGACGTCGACGTCCTCGAAGTTCACGGGCGTGTGGCCCGCGTCCTCGGCCATCTGCAGCCGGTACGGCTCCTTGTCGATCGCGATCACCTGGGCCGCGCCGAGCATGGCGGCGCTGTCCATGGCGAACTGGCCGACCGGGCCGGCACCCCACACCGCCACCACGTCGGTGGGCTGGATGTCGCACATCTCGGCGCCCATGTAGCCAGTGGGCAGGATGTCGGACAGGAACAGCACCTGCTCGTCGGCCATATTGGATTCGATCTTCAGGGGGCCGACGTCGGCGAACGGCACTCGCGCGTACTGGGCCTGGCCGCCCGCGAAACCGCCGGTCAGGTGCGAGTAGCCGAAGATCCCGGCGACCGGATGCCCGAACATCTTCTCCGCGATCCCGGCGTTCGGATTGCTGTTCTCGCAACACGAGAACAACCCGGCGGCACAGGCGGCGCACGCGCCGCAGGCAATCGGGAACGGCACGACGACCCGGTCGCCGACCCGCAACCGGTCAGGGTCGACGTCGGGGCCGACCTCGATCACCTCGCCCATGAACTCGTGACCCAGGACGTCGCCGTCCTGCATCGTGGGTACGTACCCGTCGACGAGATGCAGGTCCGAGCCGCAGATCGCGGTGGAGGTGATCCGTACGATGGCGTCGCGGTTGTTCAGGATCTTCGGGTCCGGCACGTCCCGGACCTCGACCTTGTTGCGGCCCGCCCAGGTGTTGGCCCTCACTGGTCCGCTCCCTTCTCGAGCTCGGCGTCCGACAGCGGCTGCGCCGGACGCTGCGGGAACTCCTTTCGGGCCCGCTTGCCCCACGGGGCGCCGTCGGAACGGACCACCTCGCCGGTCTCCAGCACCTGCTTGAGGCGGCGCAGGTCGTCGTCGAGCTGCTGGTGCGGTTCCTCGCCGAAGTACCTGGCGACCGCCTTGCCGATCGCGCCGCCCGGGATGTCGTATGCCAGCACGACGTGGACCTCGGTGCTCACCCCGTCCGGGGCGCGCACGAACCGGACGGCGCCCGTGTTCGGCACGTCGGCGTCGCCGGTCGAGCGCCACGCGACCACTTCCGCGGCCACGTCCTCGATGATCTCCGCGTCCCACGCGACGTCCGTGCCGAACGGTGCGGCGGCGGACCAGCGGCTCGTGCGGTCGCCGGTGACGCGGACCCGCTCGAGGTGCGCCATGAACGTGGGTAGGTTCTCCAGATCGCGCCAGAACTCGTACACCACGTGCACGGGTTGACGAATGGTGGTCGTGGCCGTCAGTTCCATGGATCCTCCCTTGCGCGTGCCCGGCGGCACGACGGTCTCTCTCGCCCGCGTCGCCTGCACGGCGGTCAGTACGTCCAGCACTGTGATTCCGAGGATCATGCCGGTCACACCGACGAGCCGCCGCTGGCGTTGCCCGTCACGGTGGGCGATGGCCATCCCGAGCGCGGTCAGGTCCATCGCGTCACCCAGGACCCGGGACCACGTCCAGGCCCCCTTGCGCCGGCTGGTCAGGAGCCCGGCCGCGTGCACGAGCTCGCGCGCACCGACCAACGGCACCACCGCCCGCGACGTCGCGGAGTCGTCCACGCCGCTGATCCGGCGCATCGTGTCCGGCGCCGCCAGCTGTGCCACGCCGAGACCGAGACTCATCCAGCCGAGTCCGCGCCCGCGCCGCGCGACCTTGTCCTGCCTTGTTTTCGTCATCTGTACGGTTGCCATTCGAGGCATGGCGGGCCTCCGCATCCGACCGCCCCTGAACGTCCGGGTAGGCCCCGGCGGGGGCAGTTCTGATCTGGGGCCGGCTACCCGTCGAGACACCACATAAACCCACCCGATCCGCGGTGAGGCCGACGCCGACCGCGCGGGCCGTCAACGGCACGACCGGGACGGTCATCACCCTCCACGGTCGACCGTTAACCGCCATCGCGTTCACGATCGTCGCGAACCGGATGGTCGCGATGGACGGCATCCGCGACCCCGTCCGCGTGCCGTGTTGACCGCCCAAGCGCTGAACCCGGGCTACCTGTCCTGCTCGTCCCGCCAACCGCTGGGCTCTGGGTGATAGCCGTACGCCGCGGCTCGTACCGTCTTCTCGTCCTCCAGCCCGGAGCCGATCGCGCCGCCGACGGTGGCCAGCGAGCTGATGATCCAGGCGAGCGTCAGGTAGTCGGTCCACACCACCGGCCGCTGGAGGGTCTGCTCCAGCACGGACGTGTCGATCAGCAGCGCTCCGGCCAGCGCCGTTCCGGCGAACAGCACCAGGTAGGACACCGCCGTGGCCAGCCCGAGGGTGAGCACCGTGCCGATGTTGAACATGCGGGCCAACTCGGCGGACGTATCCCGGTCAGGCTTCTCCCACAGGTCGTGCGCGACGATCAGCCAGGCCACCAACGCGGTCAGCCCGAGCAGCATGATCACGGCGAGCCGGAGTCCGCCGAGCGCATCACCCATCTGCCAGATGGTGTTCGTGGTGAGCGCGAACGCGGCCGTGCCGAACGCGCCGACCAGCAGCTTGGACAGGCCCAGCAGCGCGCGTCCCGGGCGGTTGGCCAGGACCATCCCGGTCAACAGCCGCACCCGGCCGCGCACCCGCGAGGCGACGTAGCGCACCTCTCCGGCATCGGTCTCGCCGACCACCCGGTGGATCGGCGAAACCCGGCTCGCGATCTCGGCCGGCTCCCGGCCGGGTCGCGGCAACCGCTCCTCGGACGCTTCGGTGAGCAGCCGACCCACCAGGTCCGGAACGACGATGCGAACGGCGCGCAGCTGGCGCAGTCCCAGCGCGGGCAGAGAGACCAGCGCGACGCGGCGCCCGGCGGACGTCTGCGCGACGAGTGGCGCCCGCTCCACGTGCAGCGGCAGGTCCGTCAGGCAGATCGCGACGTCCCACCGTTCGTCGGCGCGCCGGCGGGCAACGTCGTCGAGCAGCGCTTCGACGCCGCCGTCGCGGCGCGGCGCCACCTCACCCCAGCCTTCCCGGACGGTCCACCGCACATTCGCGCCCACCTGCTCGCTGAGCCGGCCAGCCAGTTCGGCCGCGAGCTTCGTGGCCACGCGAGCCGGATAGTCCGGGGGCGTCGCGACGAGTCCGACGACGATCTCCGGCCGGTGCTGTTCACTGTGGGTCACCTGTGCTCCTCACCGGTGGCCGAGCACAAACCACCCGTCGGCGCTCACCGTGCCCGTCGCGCAAGGTCAGGATAACGCCGGCCGGGCGCCTGGTCCCGCTGCGCGGGCGTACCCGAGGGGACCGGTACCGCTGCGCAGTTCGTGGATCACCCGGACCGCCATCGCGCCCTCGCCGACCGCGGACGCGACCCGTTTGATCGAGCCGCTGCGCACGTCGCCGACCGCCAGCACGCCGGGCCGGCTCGTCTCCAACGTGGTCGCTCCGCCGTCTGCGTCCGGCCCGGTGCGCACGTACCCGCGTTCGTCGAGGGCCAGGGAGTCGGCCAGCCAACCGGTGCGCGGCTCGGCGCCGATGAACACGAACAACACCGAGACCGGCAGGGTACGGCGTTCGCCCTTGTGCTCGATCACCACGGACCGCAGCTGGCCGCGGTCGCCGTCGAGCTTGCGCACCTCGGCCTCGGTGACCAGCTCGACGTTGGGCAGCCGCGCGATCTGGTCGACCAGGTATCGGGACATGTCCCGGCCGAGGTCGGCATGGCGAATCACCAGGTGGACCGTCGACGCGTGCCCGGAGAGGAAGACCGTCGCCTGGCCGGCCGAGTTGCCGCCGCCGACGATCGCCACCTCCCGGCTGGCGCAGGCGCCGGCCTCCATGATCGTCGCGGCGTAGTAGACGCTGGTCCCCTCGAACTCGGCCAGCCGGTCGACGTCCAACCTCCGGTAGCGGGCGCCGGTCGCCACGACCACGGCGCCGCAGTGCAGCCGGGTGCCGTCGTCGAGGCGTACGACGTGACCGCCGTCGTCGCTGTCCAGGCCGACCGCCTCGGCCGGGACGGTGAACGTGGCGCCGAACTTGCGGGCCTGCACCGCCGCGCGGTCGGCCAGTTCCGCGCCCGAGATGCCCGCGGGGAAGCCCAGGTAGTTCTCGATCCGCGACGAGCTGGCGGCCTGTCCGCCGGTCGCCACGGCGTCGACGACCGCGGTCCGCAGCCCTTCGGAGGCGCCGTAGACCGCTGCCGCCAGCCCGGCCGGCCCCGCGCCCACGACGACGAGATCGCGGTACGGGTCGTCCTCGAACGCGCGCAGCCCGGCCAGCTCGGCCAGCTCGGCGTTCGACGGGTTCCGCAGCACCCGGTGTCGCCAGATCACCACCGGGGTGTCCTCCGGTGCGATCGACAGCTCCCGCAGCAGCCGCTCGGCCTGGGCGTCCTGCTCGAGGTCGATCCAGGTGTGCGGGACCCGGTTGCGGGCGGCCAGCTCGCGCAGCCGGCGGGTGTCCGGGCTGAATCGGGAGCTGATGATGGTGATTCCGGCGATGCTGCCCAGCAGCAGCTCGCGCCGGGCGACGAAGCCACTGAGCAGGAGGTCGCCGAGGCGGAGGTCCTGCCGAGCCGCCTCGTGCAGCGCGGGGACGGACACCTCGACCACTTCTCCGTGCACCGCGACCACCGCCGTCACGAACGACGGCTGCCCGGTGAGCAGGCCGAGCTCGTCGAGGAAACGGCCGGCGCCGTGTGCCCGGACCACCCGCTCCCGGTCACCGCCGTAGTCCTCGACCACGGCGACCAGCCCAGCGGTGACGACGAAGAACGGCCGGTCCCGTTGCCCTTCGCGGAACAGCACCTCGCCCGTGCGGGTCGGGCGGCGCCGTCCGAACCGCGCGAGGTGCTCGATCTGCTCCGGGGACAGCCGGGCGAACGCCCCGCCGTCGTCCGGGCTCTCGGTCAGCCGGGCGACGTCCATCACGCGACCCCCTGATCCTGGCGGGCGGTCACGAAGTCGACCAGCAACTGGCCGTCGCGGGCGTCCACCCGTACCACCGGCTCCGGCGGCAGGTTCCCGGCGAGCAGCGCGCGGCCGATCCGGGTCTCCACTTCGCGGGCGATGTACCGGCGCAGCGGTCGGGCGCCGTACACCGGGTCGAAGCCGCGTTCGGCGATCAGCCGCCGGGCGGGCTCGGTGATCTCCAGTCCGAGCCGCTGCTCGGCGAGGCGCTCGCGCAGCTCGGCGAACTGCAGGTCGACGATCTGTTCGATCTGGTCGAGGGACAACCGCTTGAACAGCACGATGTCGTCGACCCGGTTGAGGAACTCCGGACGGAAGTGGCCGCGCAGCTCGGCCATCACCTGGTCGCGGGTCGCCGGGCCGATCTCGTCGGCGCCGGAGTCGGCGATGAGGTACTCGGCGCCGATGTTCGACGTCATGATCACTACGGTGTTGCGGAAATCGACCCGGCGGCCCTGGGCGTCGGTGATGCGGCCGTCGTCGAGGATCTGCAGCAGCGTGTTGAACACGTCGGCGTGCGCCTTCTCGATCTCGTCGAACAGCACGACCGAGTACGGGTGACGACGCACCGCCTCCGTGAGCTGCCCGCCCTCCTCGTAGCCGACGTAGCCGGGCGGCGCGCCGACCAGTCGGCTGACCGTGTGCCGCTCCTGGTACTCGCTCATGTCCAGCCGGACGATGTTCTCGTCGCTGTCGAAGAGCGATCCGGCCAGCGCACGCGCCAGTTCGGTCTTGCCGACACCGGTCGGTCCCAGGAAGATGAACGACCCGATCGGGCGGCGCGGGTCCTTGATTCCAGCGCGGGCCCGGATGATCGCGTCGGCGACCGCCTGCACCGCCTCGTCCTGCCCGACGACGCGCTCGTGCAGCACCTCGTCCAAGCGCAGCAGCTTCTCCCGCTCGCCCTCGCGCAGCCGGGCCACCGGGATGCCGGTCCACACCGACACCACCTCGGCGATCTCCTCCTCGGTGACCACCTCCCGGAGCAACCGCTGCTCGCCCTGCTTGCCGGCGAGCCGCTCCTCTTCGGCCGCCAACCGGCGCTCCACCTCGGCCAGCCGGCCGTAGCGCAGCTCGGCGGCCCGGTTGAGGTCGTACTGCCGCTCCGCTTCCGCCACCTCGTGTCGGACCTGCTCGAGTTCGGCGCGCAGTTCCTGGACCCGGCGGATGGCCTGCCGCTCGCCCTCCCACTGCGCCTTCTTCGCGTCGAGCTCGGCGCGCAGATCGGCCAGCTCACGGCGGAGCTGGTCGAGCCGGGCCACCGAGGCCGGATCATCCTCCTTGGACAGTGCGGCCTCCTCGATCTGCAGCCGCATCACGCGCCGGTTCAGCTCGTCGAGCTCCGCGGGCATCGAGTCGATCTCGGTGCGCAGCCGGGCACAGGCCTCGTCGACGAGGTCGATCGCCTTGTCGGGAAGGAACCGGTCGGAGATGTAGCGGTGGCTGAGCGTGGCCGCCGCGACCAAGGCGGCGTCGACGATCCGGACACCGTGGAACACCTCGAGGCGCTCCCGCAGGCCGCGCAGGATCGAGATGGTGTCCTCGACGGTCGGCTCGTCGACCATCACCGGCTGGAACCGGCGGGCCAACGCCGCGTCCTTCTCCACGTACCGGCGGTACTCGTCGAGCGTGGTCGCACCGATCATGTGGAGCTCGCCGCGGGCCAGCATCGGCTTGAGCATGTTGCCCGCGTCCATCCCGCCCTCCGCGGCGCCCGCGCCGACAACGGTGTGCAGCTCGTCGATGAACAGCAGGATCTGCCCTGCCGCGGCGTCCACTTCGGACAGCACGGCCTTGAGCCGCTCCTCGAACTCGCCGCGGTACTTCGCCCCGGCGACCAGAGAGCCCATGTCGAGCGCGAAGACGCTCTTGTCACGCAGGCCGTCGGGGACGTCACCGTTGACGATCCGCTGGGCCAGGCCTTCGACGATCGCGGTCTTGCCGACGCCCGGGTCGCCGATCAGCACCGGGTTGTTCTTCGACTTGCGGGACAGGATCTGCACGACCCGGCGGATCTCTCCGTCGCGGCCGGTGACCGGGTCGAGCCGGCCGGCGCGGGCGTCGGCGATCAGGTCCCGGCCGTACTTGGCCAGCGCCTCGTAGGCCGCCTCCGGAGTCGGCGACGTGACCCGCTGGTTGCCGCGGATGCGCTGCAGGGCGCCGAGGAGCGCGTCGCGGGTCGCGCCCCGGTCGGCCAGCAGCTTGCCGGCCGGGCCCGCGGCGCCCTCGTCGACCAGGGCCAGCAGCAGGTGCTCGACGGAGACGTAGTCGTCCTTGAGCCGCTTGGCCTCCGCGTCGGCCTGTTCCACCATCCGGGCCAGTCGTTGCGTGATGAAGACCTGTCCGGGGGCGCCGGCGGGTCCCGTGACCTTCGGCCGGCGGGAGAGCTCCTGCTCCAGGGCGTCCCGCAGACCCGCGACATCGACGTCCAGACCGGACAGCAGCCGGGGTACGAGCCCGTCGTCCTGGTCGATGAGCGCCACCAGCAGATGTTCGGCGTCGGCCTCGGTGTGCCCGTGCCGGGCGGCGACGCTCTGCGCCTCCTGGATCGCCTGCTGGGACCGTTCGGTCAGCTTGTTGGCGTCCACTGTGGGCCTCCTCCTTGATGCGCTGCTTCCAGCTCGTCGATACGGGCCAGCAGGTCGAGCACGACGCCGATCGCCGCGTAGTTGAGGGCGAGGCCGTCATGTAGGCGCTGGACGCGGGCCACCGTGACCAGCTCCGCCGGAGCCAGCCACAGCCGCCCCGCCAGGTCCCGGTCGGCGCGCAGCAGCCCGAGCGCCACGAACCGGCGCACCAGGTCGGGGTGCAGTTCGCAGCGGGCGGCGAAGCCGTCGAGGCTGAGCATCGGACTGCGGATCAACGCGAACGCCATGCCGCACCCTCCCGTCGTGGGTCGAAAGTGGACACCTTGGCCAGTTCCTCGAACAGCTCCCGCTCACGTGGCGCGAGGTCCCGCGGGACCATCACCTTGACCACCGCGTACAGGTCGCCGGGCGGGCCGTTGGAGTTCGGCATGCCTTGGCCGCGCAGGCGCAGCCGGCGCCCCGAGGAGCTGCCGGGTGGGACGGTCACCCTCGGTCGGCCGCCGGGGCTTTCGACCGGCACCTCGGCGCCGAGCGCGCCTTCCCACGGCGCGACCGGCAGGTCGACGACGACGTCCCGGCCGTCGAGCCGGAACCGCGGGTCGGGCGCGATCCGCACGACCAGGTAGAGGTCGCCGGCGGCGCCCTGGCCGCGGCCCGGTGCGCCCTGGCCGGCCAGCCGGATGCGCTGGCCGTCGACGACACCGGGCGGGATGTCGACGTCGTAGGAGCGCACGCCGCCCGGTCCGCGCAGGCTGATCGTCCGGCGCCCGCCCCGGTAGGCCTCTTCGACGGTCAGGGTCAGCTCGGCCTCGCGGTCGGCGCCGGTCGCGTCCGTCCACGATGGGCGCCGGCCGCCACCGGTCCGACCGCCGAAGAGATCGCCGAAGAGGTCGCCGATGTCGACGCCGCCGGTGTCGAACGTCCACTCACCGTCCTCGTACGGCCGCCCGCCGCCGCCCGGCCGCGCGGCGCCCTCGTAGCCCTCCGGGATCTTGCGGAAGTCCGGGCCGAAGCGGTCGTAGCGGCGGCGGGTCTCGGGGTCGGACAGGACGTGGTACGCCTCGTTGATCTCCTTGAACCGCTCCTCGGCGTCCGGGGCCTTGCTGATGTCGGGGTGGTGCCGCCGGGCCAGCGTCCGGAACGCCCGCTGCAGCTCGTCAGGGTCGGCGTCGCGGCTCACGCCGAGCACGTCGTAGTAGTCGCGGGCCATCGCCTACTCCTCGCCGGCTGGGACCGCGACCGCCACCGTGGCTGGGCGCAGCTGGTGGTCTCCGTCGCCGTAGCCGGGACGCAGGACCTCCACCACCGTGCCGGGCGGCACGTCCGGCGCGGGCCTGGTCGCCACCGCCTGGTGAAGGCGGGGGTCGAACGGCACACCCGTGTCCCCGTACCGCGGGAAGCCGAGCATCGCCAGCACGGCGACCGCCTGGTCGCGGACCGCGCGCACGCCCTGGATCACCGGATCGTCGTCGCCGGTGGCGTGCCCGAGCGCGAGTTCGAGGTTGTCGATCACCGGCAGCCACTGCGCGCACACGCGTGCCCGTTCCGCCGCGCGCTCGGCCGCCAGCTCCCGGGCGTACCGCTTGCGCAGGTTGTCGAGGTCGGCGAGGGTGCGGCGCAACCGGTCCTCGAGATCGAGCACCGCGGGTTCGACGTGCTCCTCCTCAGGGGGCGCCGGCACGTCCACCGGCTGCCCGCCGTTCCCACCGTTCGGGGTGACCGGCTCGTCGCCTGCGCGCATGGCTACCTCACCGCGGGGTGAAATCGGCGTCGATCACGTCGTCGTCCGGACCTGGGCCACGGTCGTCACCGGCCGCCGGCCCCGGTTGCGGACCGGCGTCGCCCGGGCCGGGACCGCCCTCGCCGGGCTGGCGGGCCATCAGCCCCTGCAGCACCTGCTGCAGCTCGCCGGTCAGCTCGCGGACCCGGTCCAACCCCGCCTGGTCCTGCAGCGCCTGCCGGGCGTCGGTGATCAGCATCTCGGCACGGGAGCGTTCGTGGCTCGGCGCCGCATCGCCCAACTCGCCCAACCGGCGCTCGGTCTGGTAAGCCAGCGACTCCAGCATGTTCCGCGCATCGACCAGCTCGCGCAGCTGGGCGTCCTCCTGCCGGTGCTGTTCGGCGTCCGCGACCATCCGCTCCACTTCGGACCGGTCCAGGTTGCTGGTCTCGGTGATCGTGATCGTCTGTTCGGCGCCGGTGTCGCGGTCGCGGGCCGAGACGTTGAGGATGCCGTTCGCGTCGATGTCGAAGGTGACCTCGATCTGCGGCACGCCGCGCGGCGCCGGTCGGATGTTCTCCAGCCTGAACCGGCCGATCACCCGGTTGTCGGCGGCGCGCTCCCGTTCGCCCTGCAGCACCACGATGTCGACGGCGGTCTGGTTGTCCTCCGCGGTCGAGAAGGTCTCCGTCCGGCGCACCGGGATGGTGGTGTTCCGCTCGATCACCTTGCTCATCACACCGCCGAGGGTCTCCAGACCGAGGGACAGCGGTGTGACGTCGAGCAGCAGCACGTCGGGCCCGGTGCCGGTGAGCACGCTGGCCTGGACGGCGGCGCCGAGCGCGACCACCTCGTCCGGGTTGACCGACATGTTCGGCTCCTTGCCGCCGGTGAGCCGGCGCACCAGCGCCTGCACCGCGGGGATCCGGGTCGAGCCACCGACCAGGATGACCTCGTCGAGGTCGTTGTCGGTCACCTTCGCGTCGGCCATCGCCTGCCGGACCGGCTCCAACGTCCGTTCCACCAGATCCGCGGTGAGCTGCTCGAACGTCGAGCGGGTCACGCTCGTGGTGAGGTGCTTGGGTCCGCTCGCGTCGGCCGTCAGGAACGGCAGGTTGACCTGCGTCTGGGTCACCGAGCTGAGCTCGACCTTGGCCTTCTCGGCCGCCTCGTAGAGCCGCTGCAGGGCCTGCGGGTCGGTGCGGACGTCGATGCCCTGTTCCTGCTGGAACTGACCGGCCAGGTGGTCGACCAGTCGCCGGTCGAAGTCGTCGCCGCCGAGGTGGGTGTCGCCCGAGGTCGCGCGCACTTCGACCACCCCGTCGCCGACGTCGAGGATGCTCACGTCGAACGTGCCGCCGCCGAGGTCGAAGACGAGGACCGTTTCGTGGCCCTTCTTGTCCAGGCCGTAGGCCAGGGCCGCCGCGGTCGGCTCGTTGATGATCCGCAGGACCTCCAGACCGGCGATCCGGCCGGCGTCCTTGGTCGCCGTCCGTTGCGCGTCGTTGAAGTACGCGGGAACCGTGATCACCGCTTGGTTGACCTTCTCACCGAGCGCCTTGGCCGCGTCGTCGGCCAGCTTGCGCAGGATCTGCGCGCTGATCTCCTCCGGGGTGTACTGCTTGCCGCGCACGTCGAAGCGGGCCACGCCGTCGGGTCCGGGCACCACGTCGAAGGTGACGGTCTCCGCCTCCTGCCGCACCTCGTCGTAGCGGCGCCCGATGAATCGCTTGGCCGAATAGATGGTGCCCTTCGGGTTGAGGATTGCTTGCCTGCGGGCAAGCTGTCCGACGAGGCGCTCGCCGTTGTCGGCGAACGCGACCACCGACGGGGTGGTCCGCGAGCCCTCGGCGTTGGGAACGACCGCCGGCTGCCCGCCCTCGAGCGCCGCGATCACCGAGTTGGTCGTGCCGAGATCGATTCCTACCGCCTTGGCCATCATGCGCTCCCGTTCCGCTCGAGCTGTGCACCACCAACCCTTGGCGCGGTCCGGGTGAGTGCGTCTCCCCCGCAGCGGGCGAATCCCCGCGCGACCCCGCCGCCGGCGTCGTTTCAGCGCGGCGGGAGCGGGTAGCCACATCTCGGGTCCGGACGCCCGGCCCGGACCTCTCGCCATTGCCGGGGGTCGGGGGCATGTCTGACTCGGTGTTGCTGCTCGCCAAGCTCGCGCCGCCGCCCGGGCCCGCCTATCTCCTGGAGCGCCCGCGGCTGCACCGCGCGCTCGACCGCGCCGCGGAACGGGCGCTCACCCTGCTCGTGGCGCCTGAGGGCTGGGGCAAGACCACGTTGCTGCGTTCCTGGGGCCGATCCGTGGCAGGTCAGCTGGGCACGCCGGCCTGGCTGTCGGTCGAGGCGGACGACCGGGGCGGCCGATTCCGGGCCTACCTGCACGCCGCCCTGCGCACCGCGTCGCCGGAGGCGGTCGCCGGGGTGCCGGCTCCGGCCGCGGTCTCCGCCGACGCCTACTACGAGCACCTCGCCGACGGGCTCAGCCGCCTGCCCCGCCCGATCATTCTCACCCTGGACGACCTCCAGGAAGCGGACGACGAGGCCCTTGCCGGCCTGGAGTTCGCGGTCGGTCACGCATCCGGCGGACTCCACCTGGTCGCCGCCACCCAGGTCGAACCGACCCACTTGCTCCAACGCTGGCGGCTGACCGGGCACCTGACCGAGTTGCGGACCCGGGAGCTCGCACTCACCCGTGACGAGACCGCAGAGCTGCTGCGCATGCACGGGGCGGCGGTGACGACGGAAACCGTCGACGATCTCTGGAGGCACACCGAGGGCTGGCCGGCCGGAGTGCGGCTGACCGTCCTCGACCTCCTCGACCGGGCAGAGCCGGCGGACCCGGCGGAGACGGTCGCCCACGCGCCCGACGCGGCGGTCGACTACCTGGTGACCGAGGTGTTGGAGCGGCGCCTGTCCCACCTCCGCGAGGCGTTGCTGCGCAGCTCGGTGACGGACCAGCTCAGCGGCGGGCTGATCAATGCGCTCACCGGCCGCAACGACGGAGCGGCGGTCCTCGCCGACCTCAACCGTTCGGACACCTACGTCGTGCCGACCGGGGGAACTCCGACCACTCACCGCTTCCACCACCTGTTCCGCGACGTGCTCCGCGCCGAGTTGGCGCGTCGCCATCCCGACCTGGTAGTTCCGTTGCACCGCCGGGCGGCGGCCTGGTTCGCGGCCAGCGGCATGCTCCGGCCAGCGCTGCGGCACGCGCTGCACGCCGGTGACCGCGACGCTGCCGTGGATCTCGTTCTGCGCTGCTGGCCCTGGCTGGGCACCGCGGAGCACCCGGGCGAGGCGGCCGCCTCCGTCCCGGTTCCGAGCGCCGCGCCGGAGGACGACCCGGCGCTGGCACTGGCGTACGCGACTGACCGGCTGGACCAGGACGAGCCCGGCCTCAGCGACGAGGCGCTGGAAGCCACCGCCGACCGGTGCCCGCCACTGGGCCGGGCGGTCGAGGCTGTCCGGCTGTTCCGCGCCCAGCGCAGCGGCCACCCGGCGGCCGTCTACACAGCCGCGGACCGGCTGCTCGACCAGCTGGACTCGGCCAACTGGCCGGGCGGTCCCGGCGAAGACGCGGTCGCGGCGATCGCGCTGGCCGCGCACGGCGCGGCCCAGCTCGGACTTGGCAACGTCGTGGACGCCGAAGACGACCTGTCGTCGGGCTGGTCAGCCGCGACACGGTCCGGCCTGCGCTGCCAGCAGTTGATTTGCGCTAGCCGGCTCGCGTTGATCAAGGCGGAACGCGGCGAGCTGTCCGTGGCCGACCAGGCCGTCGACGCCGCCCGCCGGCTGTCCCCATGCCCCGGCCAGGCGCCACCCGTCCATCGCGCCCATGCCCACCTCGCGCAGGCGATCGTCGACGCACACCGCGACCTGGTGCCCGACGCTCTCGCCCACCTCGACATCGCCGCCCGCGCCGGTGGGGTCCTCCCGCCGCCGGAGATCACCGGACCAGCCGCGACGCTGCGTGCCCAGATCGGCGACAGGGCTGCCATCCAGGTAGCTCAGCGGCCCCCGCCGGAGCGCCTCCCGGCCGGCTTCCACGACCGGAGTCAACCGGGATCGGCCGTTGACGCGGCCCGGGCCCAGCTCGACGAGGGCGAGCCCACCAGGGCTCTCGAGCTGCTACCGAGCTGGGAAACCGGGTCGGGTGGCCCGCTGGGCCCGCGGCTGGAGGCCGGGGTCGTCGCCGCCCTCGCACAGCGGGCATGCGGCCGCCGGAAGGAAGCGTCCCGACTGCTGGAGAGCCTGCTGCGGATGGCCGAACCCGACGGCTACCGGCGGGTCTTCACCCGAGCCGGTCAACCGCTGCGGGATCTGCTCCTCGACCACCTGGACTCCGGCACGGCGTACTGGGCGACCGTGCAGAGCCTGATCGGCGCTATGGGCGCGCCTGTGCTGCCCACCGCCGCGCCGAAGGCCGTATCCGATCCGCTGACCGACCGTGAGCTCACCGTGCTGCGGTACCTGCAGAGCGTCCTGTCCAACGGCGAGATCGCCACCGAGATGACCGTCTCCGTCAACACGGTCAAGACGCACCTGCGCAACATCTACCGCAAGCTCGACACCAACCACCGCCGCGACGCCGTGCGCCGCGCCCGCGAGCTGCACCTGCTCTGAGGCTCCACGCCTCGCCCGCGGTGGGTGAGGCCCGCTCACCCGTCCAGCGCGGACGCTGTTCCTGACCGACAGATCTCGTCGCTTGTCCAGGTGCCTGGGCGGCAAGGTGGGAACTGGGAGGCAGCGTGTCCAACGGGTGGCTGCGGCAACGCCTGGCCGCCACCTGGGCCGACCGGTGGATCGTGTTGCAGATCGGGGTCGCCGCCGGGTTGGCCTGGTTCGTAGCCCGCGGCGCGATCAGCCACACCAGCGCTTTCTTCGCGCCCGCCGCCGCGGTGCTCGTGGTCAGCAGCTCGATCGGCCGGCAGCTGCGGCAAACCCTGGAGCTGGTCGCGGGCGTCACGGTGGGGCTCATCCTGGCCGATGGGCTGGTGCACCTGCTCGGGCACGGCCCGCTGCAGCTCGCTCTGGTGGTGGTGCTGGCGGCCAGCGCGGCGCTGCTGGTCAGCGGCGGGAAGATGGTGCTCAACCAGGCCACCACGACGGCGGTCCTGATCGTCGCGCTGTATCCGTCGGCCGGAAACGGGGTCTATTACGAGCGCTGGCTGGGCGCGCTGATCGGCGCGGGCGTGGCCTTCGGCGTGCGCCTGGCGATCGTGCCGCTCCGGCCGTTGTCCGCCGTGCGCCGCTCGGCGGACGTGCTGCGCGAGCGGCTCGCGGAGGCGTTCGCCGGCGGCCGGGCGGGACTCGACGCGGCCGACCGGGGAGTGACGCGGGCCGCTGCGGCGCGACTCGAGTCGGCGGAGCCGCTGCTGCGACAGTTGACCGAGGATGCCGAGCGGGCCGCGAACATGATCTCGGTCGCGCTGTTGCACCGGCGCTCGCGGCTGAGCTTGGCGGGAGCCCGAGCCACCCTGGCCCACCTCGACGGCGCGATCGACAGGGCGCAGGTCGCGCTGTGGATCGAGGCCGAGGAGATCGCCGCCGTGGCGCCGAACGGCATGGTCGAGGCGCTGGCGAGGCTGGCGCGGGCCGTGGACGAGGCCTTGACGACGCTGCTGGGGCCGTCGGCTTCCGCCGCGGCGGAGCGGGCGGCCGCCCGAGCAGAGGACCTCGTGGGCCTGGCCGTGGGCGATCGCCAGCGCGCGGCGGGCGAACTGCTCCCAGCCTCTCGCACAGCCTGGCCTGGCGGCGGTCGGCGTGGGCCGGTCTGACCAGCGGCTCACGGCCGGAACGGGTCAAGACCCGGAATGTCGATCACGTCCACGTCGAGGAACTGGCGGACCATGCGCAACGCATATTCGATCCCGGCCTTGTGCGCCGCGCTGACCTCGTCCGACTCCTCGCCATAGGCGGCGACCGCGGTTTCCAAGGCGGCGATCAGCGTGTCGCGGCGATGAACGAACGTGCGGAGCGCCTGCATCGGCGAACCGGCCGTCCCATCCGAGCGGGCCATCGCGGGTCTCCCGTCGCTCAGGTCAGCCGGACGCGCGCTGCGGTGTCTTCGCGAACTGCTCGACGATCGCGGCGCAGAAGGCCGGCAGGTCCTGTGGCCCACGACTGGTCGTGAACTGGCGGTCGACGACGACGTCCTGGTCGACGACGTCGGCGCCGGCGTGGCGCAGATCAGTGCGGACGCTGGGCCAGGACGTCAGCCGGTGCCCGCGCACGACGTCGGCCTCGACCAGTGTCCAGGGGCCGTGGCAGATGCTGCCAACCGGCTTGCCGGTGGCGACGAATGCCTTGACGAAGCCGAGCGCGTCGCTGCTGATGCGCAACTGGTCCGGGTTGACCGTGCCGCCGGGCAGCAGCAGCGCGTCGTAGTCGTCGACCGAGGCGTCCCGCACCTGCTTGTCGACCGGGAAGGTGCCGGCGGAGACGAGGTCGAACTGGCGCGCCTGGATCTCGCCCGGATGGATGGAAAGCAGCTCGGTCGTGGCGCCGGCGCCGTGCACCGCGCCTTGCGGCTGCTCGAGTTCGACGCGCTCGACGCCGTCGGCGGCGAGGATCGCGATCTTCTTGCCTTGCAGTGCCTGTGGCATGGGAAACCTCCCGATGTGTGTGAGTAATGCCCTCACGCCGCGCTCTGCAGCGTCTGTTCCACCCAGCTGCGCAGGACCGGCGCCGGTGCGGCGCCCGCCCGCCTCGCGACGACCTGACCCTCGCGCATCAGCATGAGCGTCGGCACGGCCTGGACCGAGAACCGCTGTGCGAGCGACGGTGCGGCATCGACGTCGACCTTCACGAGCTTGACCTTCCCGGCCAGATCGCGGGCCACCTGCTCCAGCGCCGGGCTCACCTGCCGGCACGGGCCGCACCAGGTCGCCCACATGTCCACCAGCACCAACGGCCGCGCGCGCTCGGCAACATCGCCGAAGTCGTCGTCGTGTGCGTCTGCCACCCAGGGCAGCGGCTCATGGCAGTTCCCACACCGCGGAATCCCGTCGGCGACGGCCGGCACCCTGTTCTTGCGCCCGCAGTGGACGCACTCGATCACGCGGGAGTCCATCGCTTCCTCTTACGACTGCCTAGACAGCGACGACGGCTGCCAGGTCGCTCGGCATTCCGGCGCGGATGTCATCCCATTCGCCGTGGCTCACGTGCGGCCGGAGAGCGTGCAGCACGGTCTGGACGAGCCGCGGCATGCCGCCGTCGACGTCGTACGAGAACTCCCGACGCACCCGCCCCAGGAACTCGTCCCGGTTCATTCGCTGCGGGACGCGACTGGGGTCCCAGCCGTCGTAGTAGACGCCACGGATCAAGACGGGGAACTGGGCGGCCAGCTGTGCCGCCTCGTCGACGCCGAGCCGGTCACGCAACGCGTGCAGCACCGCGCGCAGTGCGGCGTACGACTGGCTGCGCCTTTCCTTCGGCCATCCGTAGGCCTGCTCGATCTCCTTGAGCACGCGATTCGTCCGATCGACCGTCGTGCTGAAGGCCGCGTAACCGGCATCGACCATCGCTCAACCTCCCGCCTTCAGGTCTCGACGGTCGCATGTCACGGGGTGAAGGAGGCTCACCCCGCAAGGGTGGCGAACCGGTTCCGGGACCGTCCGGCGGCACTGGTCATCCGGTGCGGGGGAACCGCGCTCACCCACACCCGACGAGCATGGGTGGCGTAGCTGTTCGGACTCCGGAAGGGAAGATCCAACCATGTCACTGGCACCCTTTACATCCATGCAACGTCGCGGCGGTGGACAGGTCGGCTGGGACCCGTACCGTGACGCCAACCGGTTCGACCAGCTGGTCCGCACCCTCTTCGCCGATGCACCGGGCCTCACCGCGCAGAGCGCCCTGGCGATTCCGGTCGACATCGAAGAGACCGACGACGCCTACGTCGTCGACGTCGACCTTCCGAACGTGAACCCGGACGACGTCACCATCGAGATGCGCGGCGAGGAACTGCGGATCTCAGGACGGTTCGAGCAGCGCGAGCGCTCCGGCGTGATGCGCCGGCAGAATCGCCAGCAGGGCGAGTTCGAATATGTGGTGGACCTACCCAGCGACCTCGATCCCGACCGCGTCGACGCGACGTACGACCGTGGTGTCCTGCGGATCAGCGTGCCCAAGGCGCAGGACGCGCAACCGCGCCGGATCGAGATCCACGAGACCCAGGGCGGGCAGCAAGCGAGCTGATGGCTATTCAGAAGACCACCTTCGACCTCGGTGTCCCGTGGGAGGACACGGCCGGCTACGCCCAGGCCGTGCTGGTCGACAACTGGCTTTACATCTCCGGACAATCGGGCCACCGAGCGGACGGAACGCTGGTCTCCCCAGCCATCGACGGCCAGCAGGGCGACGAGCAGTCGAGGATGAAGGACCAGATGATCCAGGCGTACCTGAACGCCCGTGCCGTGCTCGCACACTTCGACTGCACCTTCGACAACGTCGTCGAGGAGGTGGTGTTCGCCGTCGACATCGGGGCCGCGCTCGCGGTCATGCGCGAGGTGCGCCAGCAGTTCTACCTGGGGGACAAGCCCAAGGTCACGAACACCATCGTCGGCACGCCTGCGCTGCCGCTGCCCGGGCAGGTCGTGGAGATCAAGTTTGTGGCCCGCCGATAGCCGGGAGATGACGGCGAAGTAGCGTCAAGCAATCACTGCCGAAGGAGTACCACCACTCGGGTTCGCGATCACCTGACCAGACGCCGTCGGCTTCTACGAACGAGGCCGTTGTCCCACCGTTGCACCGGACCGTGACTAGTGAGGAAGCTGTAGCCGAGCACCGCCTGCGCAGCCAAGTCCACTTCGGACAAGGGAACGCCCCGTCGCACGGTCATCTCCCGACGCGTCGGAGCGCCGGACAACTCCTGCGTCAGCTGTTCCTTGGCCCGCCATGCCGCCAACGCGAGCTCCTGGATCGGCCGGGCGACGTGCACGTCCCAGCCCGCATCACGGAAATGCCGGCGTAGCTCTCCGCGCACCGTGGCCGCCGCATAAGCCGTGAATGAGCCCAGGTCCGGGTCGACGTTGTCGACCGCCTTGACCAGCCCCAGGCGAGCCACCTGCCGTGGGTCGTCGTCGGCCAAGCCACGTCCGAAGTAACGCCGCGCGAGCCGGTCGGCAAGCGGCAGCGCCTCCGAAATCAACGCATCGCGCGCCTGTCGCCTCGCGATCTCACCGTCAGCGACCGCCGAAACGTAACGAGCGCCGCTTCGTCCAGCGAGCGGTCGAAGCCACCGACCGAGCCGTTCTGAGCTGCCACCATCCACGCCTCCTGGCTGGCGGTACGCGCCGGTCCAGGCTGTCCTACCCAAAGCGCAGCGACGATACGCCCCGTCGAGCGCTTCCCGGAACTCGATCAGGTCTTACCCTTGCGGTCCAACCGCCGCCCATACGACCTTCCCCCCGTCGGTGGGCGGGAACCCCAGGCGGTCGCGGCGGCCGCTACGAGGGTGAGACCGCTGAAATCACGGCCGGTGTCCGGCTGCGGGGTGGTGCGGCGAGCCGTCTTCCACGGCGACGCAGAGCTGCTCGCCCTGCCGGGCCACAGTGAGCGTGAGCATCGTGCCGGCGTGGACCACGCCGTTGGCGACCAACTCCGATACCGCGATGCAGGCGGGACTAATCAGAGGCGGCAGGTCCCACAGCAGGCACGCCTCGGTGACCACCTCGCGCGCACGACGGCCAGCTCCTCGCACCGGCAGGAGCTGTTCGGTCAAATCCGGTAGAAGGTCTCCGCTTGCTCGCCGCCATCAGCTTGCACGGTGCTCCTTTGCCCGTCGCTGTTGGGTCGGCGTACCCGCCGCGCGGGAACTTACACAACAGCGTCGCGCGGTCAGGTAAGGGCGACGCGGCCGCCCTGAAAGCGAAGCTGTTTCCACGGCACGGTGGTCAGGTTGCGTCGGAGGATGTGCCGGGCAGCTGAGAAGACGAGCCTGGCCGCGGTGGCGGTGCCCCGGGCCGCGGACGGGCGGATCGTCCTGGCGGTGGACGTGACGTGCTGGCTGCGGCCGGAGGCCCATACCAGCCCGCAGCGGGTCCTCTGCCACACCTACGGCCGCGGCAAAGACACCCACATCATGGTTCCGGGCTGGCCGTATTCGCTGGTCACCACTTTGGAGACCGGCCGCGGCTCGTGGACCGCGCCGTTGGATGCCCGCCGCCTGGCGCCGGGCGCGGACGCGGCGACCGTCACCGCCAGCCAACTACGCGAGGTCGTGGCGCGGCTGATCGCTGCCGGGCAATGGCGGCCCGGCGATCCGCATATCTGGATCGTCGCCGACGCCGGCTATGACGGCCCGCGGTTGGCGTTCCTGCTGGCCGATCTGCCCGTCCGGATGCTAGTGCGGATGCGTTCGGATCGGGTCCTGCGCCGGCCGCCACCGCCCTGGACACCGCGCGCGGGTGGCGGACGCAAACCCCGCCACGGCGGCGAGTTCGTCTTCGGCGACCCGGCCAGCTGGAGCGACCCGGACACCGCGACCGTACCGATACCCGCCTTTACAGGACCGCGACCGCGCGGGCCTGGCATCGGCTGCATCCCCGGCTGACCCACCGCACCGCCTGGGTCGCGCATGCCGGTGCGCTGCCGATCATCGAAGGCACCGTGGTCCTGCTGAATGTTGACCGGCTGCCCTCGGGCGCGACCGCGAAACCGGTCTGGCTGTGGTGGTCCCAACCCGAGGCCACCACCGCCGAGGTTGACCTGCTCTGGCAGGCGTTCCTGCGCCGGTGCGACATCGAGCACACCTTCCGCATGCTCAAACAGACCCTCGGCTGGACCACCCCGAAACTACGCGACCCCGATGCCGCCGACCGGTGGACCTGGCTCGTGCTGGCCGCCTACACCCAACTCCGCCTCGCCCGCACCGCCGTCACCGGCCGACGCCGCCCCTGGGAACGACGCCCGCCAGCCAACCGACTATCCCCACGACCGCGTCTGGCGAGGGTTTCGGAACCTACGCGGCACAGCCGGCAATCCCGCCACCGCACCAGAACCCTCCCGACCAAGACCCGGCCGCCCACCCGGCCACCGCAACCACCACCCCGCCACCCGCCACGACGTCCACGCAGCCACCAGCCCGAAACCCGGCCCTGGCACCAAGAAACCCACGAAATCGACGGCTCCAAGACCACGCCGCACAGGTTAAAAATCAAGCTAGTGCCGCGGCCTCACCGAGGTTCTGAATGAACATCGCCGAGCGCTCAGGCTGGCGCGGGCCGGGCCGACTCCGACCAGCGGCGCCACCATTCCGCCTCGGAGGGCTCGCCGGTGGCGGACACGACCGCGCGCACCGCTTGGGGGAGGTCGAGATCCGGACCGTACGGCTCGATCAGCTCTCGGATGTCGGCCGCGCGACGGCGCATCACCTCGCCGATGAGCTCTTTCCCTGCGTCGGTCAGGCCGAGCCGGATGGTCCGGCGGTCGTGTTCAGTGCGATGGCGGTGCACCAAGCCGCGCCGCACCAGCCGGTCCGACGTGCGGGTGATGGTGGACGGATGCAACCCCAGCTCGGTCGCGAGGTCGACCGGGCGTTGCGGACCCCGTCCCGCGAGCACAACCAGCATCCGGTATTGCGGCAGCGTGACGTCGGTGTCGAGCGCCGCCAGTGTGCGCGCCGTCAGGCCAACCAGCACGCGGGACAACGCCAGCAGGTCGTCGACCAGCGCGTCGAGGGCGCCACCCCGGTTGATCGTCTCAGACACGGCCACGGGCCCATGCTCGCATACGGGAGCCCTCCTCGGCTGTCTCCATCGTCGTGGCCGACGAACCGGCACAGGGTATTTGTATGAATACATGCTACGCTCCGGCAGCACCCCGAGGCGCTAGGACACTCGTGCGTCGCACCACGAGGAGGTTGCCACGATGCAGATCGAGAGCGCGCACGTCGGCGCCGGCACCGCCCGGATCCGGGTCGCGGGCGAGCTTGACACCGCCAACGCGGGCCTGCTGCTCGATGAGGTTCTCGCCCTGCTTTCCCGCGATCAGCTGAGCCGGATGATCATCGACATGCACCTGGTGACACTGGTTGATTCGACGGCGTTGGGCACGTTGGTTTCCTGCCATCGGGCGGCCGCGGCCGCCGGGGCCACGCTGACCATCCAGGCGCCGTCGCCGTTCGTGCGCCGGGTGCTGTGGGTCTCCGGCTTGCTGGGCCTGTTCGGGTTGGCGCCGCCGGCGGTCGTTGCCTCACCCCGAGGCTGAGTCCGATCCCGCGCACTGCGCGCACCGGTGTGCGCCGAACGGGTGCGGCTCCCCCTGCCAGCCCGCGCCGACGGCCAACGGCCACAGCACGTACCAGTCGCGCAGATGGACCGCGGCGGACAGCTCGCTCTCGCAACCGTCGCACACGAGCACGACTGCGGCGGGCACGCCGGGCGATGGCCGGGACCGCATGCTCATCGACCGATTCTTGCATACGTACATCGTCCGGGGGAGCGGAAACCAAGGCTTTCGCCGGTCTCGGCCCCCTAGCCGACCCGTTCCCCGCCGATCCAGTCACTGATACCCGCCGCCGTCCGCGGCCGGCCGTAGTACCAACCCTGCGCCGTGGGACAGCCGAGATCCAGCAGCACCTGATGGGTTCGCTCGTCCTCCACTCCTTCGGCGACGACTCGCAGCCCCAAGGTGGCAGCCATCTCGATGACGGAGCGGACCAGCGCCCGGTCGTCCCGTCGATCGGCGATGCCGCCGACCAGACTCTTGTCGATCTTCACCTCGGTCAGTGCCAGCCGGCGCAGGTGCTGCAGAGACGAGAACCCCGTGCCGAAGTCGTCCGCGGCGAGGCCGATGCCGGCGTCCGCGATGCGGGCCACGGCTCGCTCGACATGCCCGGCCTCGGAGATCAGCTCGCCCTCGGTGATTTCCACCGTCAGCTGATCCGGCCTGATGCCGCCGCCGGCGACCGTGGCGAGCAGGTGGTCGACGAAGCCGGACCGCTGGAGGTCGCGCATGCTGACGTTGACCGCGGCCGCGATCGGCCGGTGCTCCGCGTTCCATCGTCGGAGCTGGGCCGTCACCTCCTCCACCGCCCGCTCGGTGATCCGGCCCATCAAGGCGGTCGGCTCCGCGACCTCCACGATCGTGCCGGTGTCGACGGCGCCGCGTCGGGGGTGCTGCCACCGCAGCAACGCCTCGACGCTCGCCAGTTCGCCGCTGGCCAGATCGACCTGGGGCTGGTAGACGAAACTGATCGTTCCGCCGCCGGAGCGACCGTCGAGGGTCGCGCTGAGGTCCCTGAGGATCTCGAGACGGCGCGCCGGGTCGCTGACCGGCGCCGGCGTGTAGACCAGAGCCGGCACACCAGCCCGCGCGGCCTCGTGGGCCGCGGAGTCGGCGTGCCGCACGATGGTCGTCAGGTCAGCGCCGTGCTCGGGCGCCAGCGCGATGCCGACCGTCCCACGAATGTCGAACGGCACACCGGCCACGACCGCCGGCTCCTCGAGCGACGCCACGGTCGTCCTCGCCACGGCCACCGCGGCGTCCGCGTCGCGGCGACCGGCGTGGACGATCCCGAACTCGTTGCCCTCGAGACGGCCGACCGCATCCTGCGGACCGACAGCGCTTCGCAGGCGGCGGGCGATCTCCATCACGATCCGGTCCCCGATGCGCCGGCCGTACGACTCACTGATGTCCCGCAGCCGCGCGCCGTGGAACAACAGGAACGCGAACTCGACGGGCTCGGAGCGGGCGTCGTCGCGTCCGAGCATCCGGTTGACCACCTCGTCCAGGCCGCGTTGACTCAGCACGCCGGTCAACGCATCCCGCCGCAGCGCTCGGTTCTGTCGGTCGATCAGCCGGACCATGCCAGTCAGCGCTCCGATGGGCAGCAACAGGAGTGCGAACGTCCAACCACGTGGCTCGGCGACGATCACCGGACCCAGGAACAGGAGTGATGCGCTGGCGAGCACGTTGAGACCGAGGCCACGGGTGAAACTGGTGTGCCATGGCCGCCCGGTCGCGAACCGGTCCGCGATCACCAGAATCCCGTAGCTCACCAGCAACGCCGCCAGCACCGCCACCACGACCTGACCGATCATCGACCCGTCCACGCCTTCGGCGCGGCGCAACGGGCCAACGCCGGTGGCGAGCAGGAGGCCGCCCGCGGCCCCGATCCCCGCGGCGTTGCGGACGAGCACTATCGCGGACTCCCACGGCGAGAGCCGCAGGCGCGCGCAGCCGACGAGGTTCGCGGTGGCCTGGACGGCCAAGGCGGGGCCCAGTCCCCAGACGAGCAGGATCCCGAAGCTGAAACAGGTCGAAAGAAACACGGGACTCGCCACGTGCCGCCGATCCCATCCGGCCAGCGGTCGAAGGTCGGAGACGACAGCGATGGCGGCGAGGATCCAGAATCCAGCCTGAAGCACGGTCACCGCCTCGAACTCCACCAGAAAGATCGCCTACCCCGCTGCCTGGCAGTGAAACGCGTTCTACTTCGACTGGGGTAGGCGCCGAACGGCGAAGGTGGCGTTGGTCAAGGCGAGGTGGCTGAGTCCTTTGGGCACGTCGCCGGCCATCTGCCGACGGCGCCGGCCGTCTGCGCGTCCGTCCGTCGCCCATCACGACGTACGCACGGGTCGGCGACCATGCCGCGGTGTCGCCAGCTCGCATACCGCGGCGCCCAGTCGGGCGCGGAAGGAGCCGACATACGCGGGATGCGACCTTGCCGATCGGCCCCGACCTGTAGGGCTAATTGGATGTTTGGGCGGCCATGCCTGGCGGTAGCCGTCCGCCGGCCTGACCCCCGCTGCCGAAGGACGCTGATGTTTCCCTCGATGCTTCCCGACGACGGTTCGTGGCGGCCGACGCCACGGCCCCACCGCAACGCCGACGACGTGGAACTGGCAACCGCCGTGGTCGGGCGGCTCTCCGTCGACCCGGGCCTGGTGGACGCCGAGATCCAGGTTGCGGTGCAGAACCGGGTGGTGCTGCTCGGTGGCGTCGTCCCGTCTCCCGAGGTGCGGATCCACGCCGGCGATTCCGCGTGGCGTGTGGCCGGTGTGTTCGACGTCTGCAACCTCCTACGCGTCCGGTGACCGGCGGCCGCGCGTGGGCGCGACCGCCGGACCGACGATCAGCGTGGCTGGATGGATGGACCGTCTGCCTGCCGGTGCATGGCCTCGATGGCCCGCCCCAGCAGCCGCGAGACATGCATCTGGGAGATGCCGAGATCGGCCGCGATCTCGGACTGGCTGCGGTCGAGCCAGAACCGCTGCCACACGATGCTCCGCTCACGGGCCGGGAGCCCGGCGACGAGTGGGTGCACTGTGAGCCGCAGGTCGGCCCGGGCCAACTCGGGATCGTCGGCGCCGAGGCGGTCCGGGCCGGCCGCGCCGACCGGATCGGACTCGGCGGGTTTGTCGAGCGACGCGCTGCGGTGCACACCGGCGTAAGCATTCGCCTCCGCCGCCTCGCCAACGGTCACCTCGACCCGCTCAGCGACCTCCCGGGACGTCGGCTCACGCCCGAGTTCCTGGGCGAGCGCCTCCCGGGCGTTGGCCAGCTTGGGCCCGAGCTCCTGCACGGACCGCGGGATCCGGAGGTCACCGACTTTGTCACGGAAGTGCCGACGCAGCTCGCCGACGATGTTGGGCACCGCGAAGGCGGGGAAGACGTCGCACCGACCCGGGTCGAACCGATCCACCGCGTGGATCAGTCCGACGGCGGCGACCTGGTTGAGGTCGTCGAGCGGCTCGCGACCGGAGTGGTAACGCTTGGCCAGCCGACGCGCCATGGGCAGATAGGTCGAGATGACGGTCTCGCGCAACCGTTCGCGGCTGGGATCGTCGGCCGGCAGAGCGGCCATCGCGCTCAACGCGGCGGTGGCGACCTGGTTGGATTCGACCCGCTCGCGCTGCCACGACCTGGGCGCGGGCACGCGGGACTGTCGGGTGATGGAAGGCATGGTTTCTCCGGGACAGGGCCGCCGGCGGTTGGCGGCTGGTGGACGGGACCTGGGGCGTCACGAACGCCGCGGTGGTCCTCGTCCGTCCGGATTGCAGCGGAACACCGAATCTGGCGGTGTTTCATCGGCCACGGTGCGCCGTGACCCCGCCCCGGTGTGCGGCGGGTCGCCGGCGGCGCACGGGTCGGGCAGCACGGCCCGGCTCACGAGCCCGGGCGTCGCCGGTGGCTGCCGCACCCGCTGGACGTCGTGCGGACCCTCCCCCGCGTCGTCGTCCTTGGAGCCCGCCACGGCGGCGGCGAGCCGCCGTTCCGCAGACCTGGCGACGGCGTGCACGTCCGGTCCCGTTTGCCGGATCGCCTGCGCGGCGCCCGGTCGAATCGGCGCCTCCGCCCCCGCGGGCACCGCGTCAGCCCGCGCCGCGGCCGAGTTCGGCAGCGCCGGCGCGAAGAGCGTGACGAGAGCCAGCACCAGCCCGAGCCACGGGGGCACTGTGCGCAGGCTGGGCCACGGGCGTTCCCGGACGCTCCGTTGGCCGGCCATGAGCCAACTATTGCACACATACATCGTTCGTAGGAAGCGGTCCCATCCCGTACGGTGTCGTCCGCCGGGATGCGCGCCGGCGCCCCACCACCGGCGAAGGGCTCACCTCGATGACACTCCTGCTCGTCTTCGCCGGGGTGCTGCTGTTGGCCGTCCTGGTGTCCGCGCTCGCCAACCGCACGGTGCTCTCGACCGCGGTGGTCTTCCTCGTCGCCGGGTTCCTCGCGGGCGAGGGCGTGCTCGGTTGGGTGCCTCATCGGCGCCGTGCTGGCGCCCACCGACCCGGTGTTCGCGGCGGCGCTGGTCGGCAACGAACGGGTACCCGCCCGGTTGCGTCAGCTGCTCAACGTCGAGTCCGGCGTCAACGACGGCTTGGCGTTGCCGTTCGTGGTCGTGTTCCTGGCCGTCGCGGCCGGGACCGACGATCTCCACCTCGGTTCGTTGGCCCTGGAGTTGATCCTCGGCATCGTCATCGGCGTGGCGGTGCCGTGGCTGGCGTTGCGGCTGGAGCAGAGCCGCTTCTTCGCCGCGTCCACGCAGTACCTGCCGCTCAACGCGGTGGCCATCGGGCTGCTCGTGCTCGCGCTCGGCAAGGTCACCCACGGCAACCTGTTCCTGGCCGCGTTCGCCGCCGGCATGACCGTCGCCTCCTTCGGGCCACGGCAGAGGGAGGCGTTCGAGGAGTTCGGGGAGCTGATCGCCGAGCTGTTCAAACTCGCGGCGCTGCTGGTGTTCGGGGCTCTGCTGACGCCGGCGCTGCTGGGCGACATCGGCTGGCAGGGCTGGCTGTTCGTGCTCTTCGCGATCGTCGCGGCCCGCCCGATCGCACTGTGGGTGTCGTTCCTGGGCGCCCGCCTGACCGCGCGCGAGCAACTCGCCGCCATGTGGTTCGGCCCCAAGGGATTCGCTTCCGTCGTCTACGGACTGTTGGTGCTCACCTCGGGCATCGCCAGCGCTTTCGAGATCTTCGAAGTCGTCGCGGCGGCCATCGTGCTGTCCATCCTGCTGCACTCCTCCACGGACGTCGTCGTCGCCCGCGGCTTCGACGATCCGGCCGAAGCCCCCGCGTGGCACGGTCCGTTGCACCGGCTCGGCATCGGCAAGCGCGAGGTCCGGCCCGAGAGCGGCAGCGACGACTGATCGGGGCGTGACCCCTGTCCAGCAGTCGGACCGGCTGTCACACCACCACCAAGGCACGATCCACAGTGGCCAGTTTCCGCCCGGCACTGTGCCGGCTGCCGCCGGCAGTTCAGGTGAGCCGACGCACCGGCGCGAGCTCGAGGAAGCGCAGTGCCCGGCCGAGCGCGGCATAGTCCTCGTCGGTACCGTCGACTTCGTAGCCGAGCATGCGCGCGACGCGGGGGGCTATCCGGGGATGCTGCTGGGCGTATCCGACCATGGTGCCCGCGGCGTCGTCAGGTGACACCACGAAAGCCTCGACGGTCCGCCGCCGTGCGCCGTCGACGACGGTCGCCCTCGGGTTGGCACGCAGGTTGCGGTACCAGTCGGCGCGGCCACCGTAGCCGGACGCGACCGTGATCGTGCCCGACCGCCGGTCCCGCCCGATCACCTCCACCGCCGTCTGCCGGCGGACACCGGTCCGCCGTCCGAAGTGCTCGATCAGTACGACGCGGTGGCCGAAGATCGCGCCGAGCCGCCACCGCAGCAGGGGCACGGGGACGCGGAACAGCGCACGCAGGAGACGGCCGGGACGGTGCCCGGGTTCGCGAACACGCACGGCGGGCAGCTACCCGAGCGCTCCAATGCTCAAACGCTCACGTTTGGCGCGGCCGCGGACGGGGTAGCCGCCCAGCCCTTCGACCGCGGGCAAGGAGCACGATGACAGCCGACGCGATGTTGGTTACGTTGAGCGACACCGAGCGAACCGTCTCGGCGGCGGAGGACGTGCGAGGCCGCCGGATGCGCGACTGCGACGGCCTGCTCGTCGGGACGGTCACCGACCTGCTCGTCGACACCGGCGAGGGCAAGGTGCGGTTCCTTCGCGTCGGCGATTCCGGCGCCGCCGGGCCCCGACGGCTACCGGTCTGCGTGCCGGTCGAGGCGGTGACGCTGGTGCGGTCCGACGAGATCCAGGTCGACCAGACGTTGACCCGGATCACCGGCGCGCCGCGTTCCGACGCGCAAAGTGGCGACCAGCTGCCGTTCTACCGGGTCCTCTACAGCTACTACGACTATCCGCCGTTCTGGTCGCCGGGCCACGTGTACCCGCCGTTCCCCCAGCACCGCTGAATAACCGTCCTAGCTCCCGGCTTCGGGTGGGCCAGCCGACGCACCTACCACTGTGGATGGTCATCGGCGAACACGGCCCAGCGACGGCGTTTGGCGGCATGGGCACTCGGGTAGCCGCCCGCCCCCGAGAACCCTTCGAGTCGAATCGTGGAGACGCATGGTGCTGCGACGGGAGACGAGGCGGCGCGGTGCGGTCGCGGTGGCGGCGACCGCGGCGCCGGCCGTCGTCTGGCTCGCAGCCGTGCCGATCGGCGGCCTCGACATCGTGGCGTCGATGCCCGCACCGGCCACTCCGGGCACCGCCGCGCGGCACGCGGTGACAGTAGGTCTGCCCGCCGTCGTCGTGGCCGCCGCGACCGCCAGTCTGGCCGGCTGGGTGCTGTTCTCCCTGCTGGAGCGGTTGACGCCGCTGGCCGGACCCGTTTGGTTGGGAGTGGCGCTGCCCGCCTTCATCCTCTCGCTCGCCGGCCCGTTCATGGCCACCACGACGGCCGCGATGCTGGCTCTGGCGGGCATGCACCTGGCCGTCGCGGCCGTACTCGTTCCGGGGCTCGCCCTTTCGTGGCAGCGGTCATGGCCGCGCGACGGTGGAGCGCGCCTCATGCGCGTCGGTGGCCGATGACCGCACCCGCCAGGCCACGGCGACCACCCACGCGGCGACCAACGTGACCAGCAGACGCTGCAGCAGCCCGGTGGACGAGTCCTGCTGGCCACCCTGAGCCAGCAGCAGGCTCACCGATCCGGTGGCGAGCAGGCCGGACCAGGGCGTGAACGGTCGCCATCGCGCGCTCCGGGCGAAGGTCCAGGTGAGCACCACCATCGCCGCGACGGCGCAGATGAAGGACACCGCCACCGCCAGCAGGTGTACGACGCCGTTGGCGCTCAACGAATCCCAGTCGATCGCGCCGTCCAGCCGGTCGGTGTCGAACAGGCCGCCGATCAGCAGCGCCACACCGGCCGTCGCGAGCAACCCGCTGCCGGCCCGCGCCCCCGCCGTCAGCGGGATCGCTTTGCGGATGGCGATCGCGAGGGTCACCAGGCCGAGCGCGGCGACGGCGAAGGCGAGTGTCAGGAGGAACCCGTACGGGCCGAGCACGAGCTCGCCGATGGTGTCGTCGGTAACGCGGTGCGCGGAGGCGAATGGCAGCAGCCACACCGTTCCGACGAGCAGCACCTGACCGGCGACGGCGCTCACCAGGGCGGTGGACACGTCCACGCGCTGAGCCTTCATCGTGTGCCCTCCGTTCGTCAGCGGCGGTGGGGCGACTCCACCGCGATCCGGTTCGCGACGTCGAACACCCCGTCGACGCGCCACGCCGCGTCCCCCGCGGCGTGCCGCGTGTACGTCGACGGGACGACACCGTCGAGGATCACCACCCGGTTCTGCACCTCGACGAGAATCTCTCCGCCGGCGAGTCGGGTGTCCGCTGAGAGCTCGTTCAGCACCGCGATCGCAAGCAGGTCGTCCTGGCTGGGACGACGGGCGCCCTGCGGCCGTTGGAACCAGCCGTCGCCGGGCATCGGCGGCGGAAACGGGAAGATCACGTTTCCTCCTCGATCACGACACCGCGGGCATGACCGCGAACCGCACGCCGCCGGCACCGTCGGGCTCGGCGTCGAGCGCCGTGTGGCGCAGGATCTCGACAGCCTCGGCATCGAGGAAGATCCGCGCGCCTGACCGGTCGAAGACGGAGTCGCCGGCGGCCGGCTCGCCCACCAGCCCGAGGCGCAGACCGTGCTCCGGGTGGGTCGAAACCCGCAGGCCGGCACCGTCGGGCACGCCGTCCTGGGTCAGCAGCACGCAGATCGCCGCCAGCGCCTTGTCGGTCACGGTCAACACAGTCGGGGGCCTCCGTCGGGCAGTGAGCGATTAACGGTGTGTCGCTCAGGGCGGGGCGGCTACCCCGATCGCAGACAGGCCAAACCAGCGACCTCAGGGGCGCCCGTTCGACAGCATCGCGTTGAGCAACCTGGCCGGGGTCTCCGGATCGTCGACGGTGACGGCGAACTTCCGCCCGTCCCGACGGTGGACGACAAGCCCGGGCCCGGCCCGCAGCACGAGCGCGGAGCGGCCCGGCGCCACCCGGTAGCCCCAGCCGCCCCAGGCCATCGGGTCGATGTGCGCGGCGTGCGCCTCGACGATCTCCGTCAAGGGGATCCGGGTGATCGGCACGTGCACGATGCCGGCCGTGAGGCGTAACCCGCGACTGTCCACTGTGATCCGGGTCTCGGCGAACAACATCAGCGTGACGGCCGCCGCGGCCGCTCCCAACCAGGCGCCGGGGGCGACGTAGGCGGCCAGGAAAGTCGTCACGAGCAGGGCCGCCCCCGCGACGACGACGAACAACCGCGACCGCGACACCACCGACCACGCGGCCCGTTGCGTCGCCGACAGCGCCCCGGCGCCATCGCCAGGCGGTCTGGGCGTCCCGTCTGCCCTGCGCAGGTGGCCGCGGCCGGCGAGCGCGTAGACAACCGCGGCGTAGCTCAAGCCGACCGGGTAGAGAACCAACCGCCAACCCAGTTGCGTGCCACTGGTCGCGGCTGATGCCGAGATGCACCAGACGGCGGCGGCGCCGCCCGCCAGCCCACCGGCCAGTGCGAGCGCCATGCCTGCCGCGGCGCGGCGCCGGACATGGGCCAGCGCGCCGACGACGGCGAGTCCGCCGCCGGCGGCGGCGAGGCCGAACAGCGTCCACCACACGTTGCCGGCGGGCGCGAACCCGTCGGCCTGCCCGAAACCGCCCCAGTGGGTGGGCAGCACGTCGGGCAGATCGGGCCAGCGGCCGGGTCCGACAGCGATGAGGAGCGCCGCCGGCAGCCAGGCCGCCGTCGCGGCGGCGACGACTCGGCCGATCTGCCGACGAGAATGCGAGCTCATGACTGTGCCCGCCGCAGCAACGCGGCGATGTCGGCGTCGTCGAGGCCGAACCGGCGTGCGTCGCGCAGGAACGTCCGAGCCTGGTCCTCGAGCCGCAGCCGGGCGGCGTCCCCGGAGCGCACGACCGCCCCCCGACCTCGGCGGAGCTCGATGACGCCCTCGTCACGCAGCACCGCATAGGCGCGCAGCACCGTGTGCATGTTGACGCCGAGCGCGGACGCCAACTCGCGTGCGGCGGGCAGCCGCTCGCCGACCTCGAGCTCGCCTCTCATCACTCCGCGCCTGACCTGCGCGGCTATCTGATCGGCCAGCGTCTCGCGAGCCGCATGGTCCACGACGATCAACATGTTTGTATGATACTAGAACAATGCCCACATTCGCAGGGACGGTTGGACCCCGGTGCGGGCCCCGCCGCCGGCGAGCGTCAGCCTTCGGCGGCGTCGACGAAGCGCTCGCCACCGGCCGCTGGCCGGGCCGGTGGTGGCCGGGTGACCGGCGCCGGGTCCGCCTCGCCACGCAGTGCGGCGACCTCGGCCCGCAGCGCGCTGAGCTCAGCGAGGACCTTGGCGATGTCGTCCTTGGTGGCCTCGCCCGGACGATCCGCCTCCGAGATGCGTTCGACGATCCAGCTCGCGAGCGACCCGGTGACGAAACCGATCAACCCGATGCCGCCGATCATGAGGCCCAGCGCGACGAGCCGCCCGACCCCCGTCGCCGGATAGTGGTCGCCGTATCCGACCGTCGTGATGGTGACGACCGCCCACCAGAGCGCCTGCGGATAGCTGCCGATGTTGCTGTCCGGACTGCCCCGCTCCGCGTCGAGCACGGCGAGCCCGGAGACCAGCACGAGCAGGACGGTGCTGGCGCCGACGTAAAGGGCGAGCCGGCCGCGGGTCCACCGCTCGGTGCGCCGGTTGAGCACCAGCAGCGCCGTCACGAGCCGCAGCATCCGCAGCGGTCGCAGCACCGGCAGCACGAGAACGGCGAGGTCGAACAGGTGGGTCCGGATGAACCTGCGGCGGTCCGGGCTCAGCACGAACCGCACGAGGTAGTCGAGCCAGAACAGCCCCCAGATCACCAGGTTGGCCGCTTCGCAGGCCACGCGCCATCCCGCGGGCAGGTCCGGCCGCAGGATCGGCGCCGCGTAGACCACGATGAACAGCAACGCCAACGCGGTGAGGGCCGCCGCCGTCCGATCTTCCCAGCGGACCAGTCGCGCGTCGTCGGACATGCGGACCAGCATGCCGCACGCCCGCACACCGGGCGTGGGCGCATTGTTGCATCGCCAGTGCATATACTGCGGCCTACTGCTCTTCCACGCGTCCGGAGGTTGGCAATGGCCGTCGATCCGACCGGTTCCGCCCTCAAAGAGTTTCTGGCCGACAGCCCCGACGAACCGGTGGTGATGCTCAACCTGCTGCGGTTCGCCGAGGGCGGACGCGCCCTCTACCGCCAGTACACGCAGGCCTTCCGCGACACGATCGCGCCACGGCACGGAGCGGAGGTCCTCTACGCCGGCAACGGCGCCTCGCCGCTCGTCGCCGAGGACGGACAGCAGTGGGACGCGGTGCTGCTCGTGCGTTACCCGTCCCGCCGGGCGTTCAGCGCCATGGTGGCCGACCCGGAATACCAGCGGATCACGCACCTGCGTACACGCGCCCTGAGCGAGGCCGTGCTCCAGCCGACCCGACCGTGGGGCGGCGGGTGATCCCACAAGCTGTCGGCTAGCGGACACGAAGAACTCGTTGGCGACCGGCGTTACCCCGGCTCATGTCGGTGTCCACACACCGACCGAACCGGGAGAACACCATGATCCACATCGGGTCCAGACGGGCCGTCCGCTTCGGCGTGGCCCTAGCGACCATGACCGCTCTGCTGGTCGGAGCGCCCGCCGCGAGCGGGCATCCGGGCCAGCCGTCCGCCGTCTTCGACCCTGACGAGACCGCATGGGCCGGCCTGCGGGACCGCACGATGGTCGAGTTCGACGCCGATCTGCAGAAATGGGGTGTCGAGGGCGGGTTTCTGCCCGTCGACCTCGAGGTCGACACGTTCACCGGAGAGCCGTCCTTCGGCGGCGCCTTCCAGCACAACGCCGACAAGCGCCGCTGGTTCGTCGACACGGTGATGACCGAACCCGAGTACGACACCGCCTTCGCCGAAGCCGAGCGGGACGGGCTGCGCCTCGTCGACCGGGAGCTCTACCCGTGGAAGGGCCAGTGGTACGTCGCCGCGGCCTGGGTGGAGAACAAGGAGGGACTCGGGTGGGCGGCCCGCTACGGGCTGACCGTCGGCGAGCTGCGCACCTTCGTCAAGGACCAGAAGCGCGCCGGTCGCATGCCGATCGACTTCGACATGTTCCGCACGAGCGCCGGTCTGCGCTACGGCGTCGTCGTGCTCGACAATCCCGAGCACCTCGCCTGGCACCTGCACGACGATCTCACCGATGCCCAGTTCGCGACCACGTTCGCGGCATACCAGGGCGAGTTCCGGATGCTGTCGTTCGACTCGGCGATCGGCGCCGCGGCCGGGGCCTCGGCGGGCACCCAGCTGTTCGGCGGCATCTGGGTGGAGAACCGCACCCACCGTGGTTGGATCGAACGGCGCGAGATGTCCGCGCACAGTTACGCGAACAACTGGCACCGCGACGCCGACGAGGGCTACCGGCAGATCTTCGTCGGCCGGTACGAGACGACCGCCGGCGTGCGTTACGCCGCCATCTAGCGCCAGAACAGCGATCGTCCAATATGGAAACACAAGCGGGCCGTCGACAACCACATCGCCCAGGAGATGGCCGAGGACGACGTGCCCGGCGTCGCCGTGGCCGTGCTGGAGGGCGGCGAGTTCACCTACACCCGCGGCTTCGGCCACGCCGACATCGCCGACGACGTCTGGCTCGACTCCGGTCACGTGCTGCGCTGGGCGTCGATCAGCAAGGCGGCCGGCGGCGCGCTGACGATGCGCCTGCACGAACAGGGCGCCCTCCAGCGGGACGATCCCGTTCGCGACCACGCCACCGGGCTGGCCGTCCAGCACTCCGCCACCTTCGAACAACTCGCCGCCAACCGGGGTTGCGTCCGGCACTACGCCAACAACGAGAGCTCGACGCTCGAAGACGTCGACGCTGTCCAGTGGGAGAAGGAGAAGACCACCGACAGTCAGCTCGCGCAGACCTGGTACCCGGACGCGGCCACCGCGGTCGAGGAGTTCGACGACGACCCGCTGCGCAGTTACGACAGCGGCACGGACACCGTCTCGACGACCTGCGTGCCAGGCGCCTCGTCGCTCTACAGCACCCACGGCTACACCGTGCTCGGCGCCGGGCTCGAGGCAGCGACCGGCCGGACCGTGGAGCAGCTCGTGCGCGAGGAGATCAGCGAGCCGCTCGGGTTGGACACGCTGCGCCAGGAGCAGATCACCGACACCAGCGTGCGGCGCGCGACGCTCTACACCGGCGCGGACAACGACGCGGCCGACCCGGACGAGACCACCTGGAAGACGCTCGGGGGCGGGGTGGAGAGCGACATCCGTGACCTCGCGCGCTTCGGCCGGGCGGTGGTCCAGGGTCAGGTGTACGCCGACACCGAGTACGTGTGGAACGGCGGCGCCAACGGCTGGAGCTACGCGTACGGCTGGGGAACGTATACACAGGACGGTCATCGGGCGGCCGCCAAGAACGGCGGTCAGCTGGGCTCGGACACCCACCTGATCGTCTACCCCGACGACGACGTGGTCGTCGCGGTGATGATCAACCGGGCGGAGCTGACCGACCCGGCGGACCATGCGACCGATATCGCCGAGTACATCGGCGAGCTGATCCTCTGACCGGCACGCCGGCGGTCCTGCCTGTCGGAAAGCAGGCAGGGCCGCCGCCCCGCGAGAAGCGAGCACCTACCGTGCCAGGGATGGACGACCGGGCCGTGGTGGCGGCGATGGTGGCGGGTGATCCGCGCGGGCTCGAACACGCATACCACCGCTACGCGCCCCGGCTGCACGCCTACTGCCGTTCGCTGCTCCGCGATGCCGACCTGGCCGCCGACGTCGTCCAGGACACCTTCCTGATCGCCGGCCAGCGGGCGGCCCAACTCCGCGCGCCCGAGCGGCTACTCGCCTGGCTGTACGCCATCGCCCGGCACGAGTGCCTGCGCCAGGCGCGGGCCCGTCGCCGCGAGGCGGCCGCCGAGTTCGACGAGCCATCGACCGACCCCGACCTCGCCAGGGACGTCCAGACGGCGCACGTCCGTCAGCTGGTGCACGCCGCCATCGACGGCCTGGCAGCCCGGGACCGCGAGATCCTGCACCTGGCGCTGCGGCACGAGCTGCGGCCGGACGACCTCGGCGCCGTCCTCGGCCTGCCAGCCAACCACGTCCACGCCCGACTCTCCCGAGCCCGGGCCGCCCTCGAGCGGTCGCTCGGCGTCCTGCTCGTCGCGCGGTCGGCGACCTGCCCACCGCTGCGCGCGCTGCTGGTCGGCTGGAACGGTCGACTCGACCCGCTGCTGCGCAAGCGGCTGTCGCGCCACATCGACGACTGCGACCGATGCCGCGCCACCCGAGGCGCTCTGCTGAGCCCGTCGGCGCTGATCGGCGCGTACACCGCGGGTCCGTTCGCCGTGGTGGTCACCGTGCGCGACCGACCGGCGCCCGACGCACCCGAGTTGGACCGGGCAACCGGCTTCCCGGTGCGCCGGCGGCACCGTCGTGGGGGCATGACCGTCGCGGCGGCCGCCGCCGTCGTCATCGCGCTGGCGCTGCTGCTCTCGAGACCCGCTCCGCCGCCGGTGGAGAGCGCCGTGGCCGATTCGCGGACCCCTCCGGTCGCCGCCCGCTCCCCCGCGCCCACGCCCTCGACCACCGAGAGCCCGGCAACGGCCGCCGACGAGGCCGAGCCGCGATTGCTCCCCCCACCTGCGACCGGACCGCCACCCAGGCCTGCCAGCCCGGCGGCAAGCCTGGACTCCCCCGGACCGTCGGTGCCCTTCGCCGTCGCGGCCACGGCCCGCGTCGCGTGCTCCGCCGGCGCCCGTTCCTATCGGCTGACCGTCTTCGTCGACGCCACCCGACAGCTGGCCTCGGCCACCCTGGTGCTGCGCGGTCCCGCCACCACGCCGACCCGCACGGCCCTGGTCCACGCCGGGACGACCGCGCGGGGCGAACGCCCGGCCCTGCGGTACACCACGGAATGGTGGGTGGCCGTCCGGGCCGCCGACGGCGCCGCCGCCCGAACGGCCCAGCACACGGTCACCGACCCGTGCCCCTCGCCGACCAGCGGTGTAAGGCGCGGCCGATCCGGGTAGCCGGTCGAGAAGAGCCCACCCGACAACGAAGGAGGGCAGAGGCATGACGGACCGGACCGGGACACTCGTCCGGCTCAGCGACAGCGGGCAGACGGTCGCCGACCCTGCGGAGGACGTACGCGGCCGCACCGTTCGCGACCACGCCGGTGAAGAGGTCGGGAAGGTCGAGGATCTCCTGATCGACGCAGATGCGCGGGAGGTGCGCTTCCTCCGCGTCGAACACGGCGGGATCCTGGGATTCGGCGCGACGCCATCGTTCGTGCCGGTCGACGCGGTGGCGCGGGTCACCGACGACGAGGTGCACCTGTCGCGGGCGGGCAAGGACGTCGCGGAGGCGCCGGCGTACGACCCCGATCTCGTCGACCAACGACCCTACTTCGAGAGCCTCTACGGCTACTACGGATACATGCCCTACTGGAGCCCCGGCTACCTGTACCCGGGCTTCCCCACCCCCGTCGCGTTCGAGCCGCCGCCAGTCTCTCGCGAGGACAGGCCAGATGACCAGCGACGCTAGCCCCACGAACCGGGCCGGGATACCGGAGCGGCCGCGCCGGCGACTCAGCCGCGTGGGCTACCCGACCGTGGCGGCCGCCGTGATCGCCTTGGTCGCCTGCTGGGTGATGGTCTCACCGTTCGTACTCGGCGAGCGGGCCGCCGGACGCTGGATCACCTTCGTGACCGGCCTTGTTGTGCTCCTGCTGGCCGCCCTGCTCGGCGTCCTGACCAGACATCGGGTGGTGCTGGGCCGAGCTCTGATCATCGCCGGGGCGTGGCTCGTGGTCGCTTCGCTCGCGTTCCCGATGCGGGAGTCGCTGACCTGGGGCGGCGTCCTGGCCGGGGTCCTCATCGCCTCGCTCGCGCTGGCAGGCCAGACCCGGCCCCCGGCGGGAGCCGGACGCATCTCGCACAGGTGACGCTCACCGGCGTCGGGCGTCGGGCGGCGTGTGCCAATCGAGGGCGAGAGTTCGGGGCGAACGGATCCAGCGCTGTCCGCGGCCCAGGAACGCGGCGACGCCGATCGTGAAGAGGTAGGCGGCACCGGCGAGGACGACCACTGCGACCGCCCCGACGGCGACTACCGCCAACCACGGCCGCGTGTCGCGCAACAACGCCGAGAGAACGCCCACCGCGACGGCGACGATCACCACTCGTTCGGCGGTGCCCGGGACGGCGACGCGGACGGCGAGCGCGGTGAGGGCGACCGCGACGCAGCCGCCGAGCGTCGCCGGGATGATCGAGTAGGGGTGCTTCTCGTCAGTGGACATCGGACCGATCCAAAGAAGGGGTTTCTCTATACCACCGCATCCGTTCCCGTGCCGCTAGGGTCCGTGCCCTATCGATACGTCAGCCGGACTGGTCGGCGTGCCGCCAGACCGCCGCCGTGCCGCCCACGCTGGCCACCGCGACCAGCAGCACCAGGCCATAGCCGACCGCGCCGACGTGCGCCGCGCTTTCACCCGCCGCGCCACTGACGACGGAAGGCACGGCGTACGGAAACCAATGGCCGAAGCCCAGCGCCGCGGTGATCTCGCGGCGAACAGGACGCCGAACAACACCCCGACCGCCGCCAGGTATCCCCGGCCGAGGCTGGCGGCCAGCCCCAGAGTGGTGACCACGAGCGCGGTGAGGACGGCGGCGCCGAGCAGCCGGCCGAGCCCTGTCCCGGCGACCTGCGAGGACCAGCCGGGCAGCCGCAGGGCACCACCGAAGGCCAGGCCGAGCAGCGCGGCGTAGACCGCCAGGAGAGCGGACCAGGTTCCCGCGACGAGAAACTTCGCCAGGACGATGGAAGCCCGGGAGGTCGAGGTCGCCAGCAAATCGAGGACGGTGCGATCGCTGAACTCGCGTCCGAAGATCCAGATGACGGTGAGCCCGAAGATCAGGAATCCGCCGACGGCAACGGCTTGGGCAAGCAACCCGAGGTACGACGGCCAGTCGGCGCTGACGCCGGCCAGTTGCGCCTTCGCCCCGGCGAGCCCCAGCCGGTCGGCGCGACCGGGTGCGGCCTGCAGATAGGTGAACAGCCCGCACACCGCGACCGCCAGGCTGAACGCGGCGACGGTCAGCCAGGCCAGCCGCGAGCGACCAAGCTTCCACGCTTCCACGAGGACGGCGTTACGCATGCTCGCCGCCGATGGTGCGCAGGAACACCGTCTCGAGGTCATCCGCCCGCACCACCAGGCGGGTCGGTGGGTGCCCGGCGCTGGCCAACAGAGCCGACACGGCCTCGGGCGCCTCGACGGCCCGCGGGTCGCCGAGGCGGATCCCGTTCTCCCCCGTCCGCGGCTGATATCCGGCGGCCTGGAGGACGGTCGTCGCCGCCCCGTCGTCGCGGGTCGAGACGAACAGCTCGGGCCGCGTGGCCGCCGCCAGCGCGGCCGCGTCGAACTCACGCCGGAGCCGTCCAGTGTGGATGATCCCGATGCGCGACGCGACCCGCGCCACCTCGCCCAGGGCGTGGCTGGACAGCAGCACCGTGACGCCGAGGTCGCGGATCAGGGCACGGAACTCGACCACGCCCGCCGGGTCGAGGCCGTTGCCCGGCTCGTCCAGCACCAGCAGCTCCGGGCGGTGCAGCAAGGCCTTGGCCAGGGCCAGCCGCTGCAGGTTGCCGAGCGAGATCGTCCCTGCCCGGCGGCCGGCATAGGGCCCGAGGTTCAGGGTGGCGATGACGTCGTCCGCGGCTGCCCGGCGGTCGGGCAGGTGGTGCAGCCGCGCGTGGAGCTCCAGGTTCTGCCGCACCGTCAGCTCCGGGTAGGCGCTCGCGGGCCCGGCCAGGTAGCCGACCCGGGCCCAGACCCGCCGCGCGTCCGGGCGCACGGGCACGCCGAACACCGACACCGTGCCCGTCGTCGGACGGACCATGCCGAGCAGCATCCGGATGACGGTGGTCTTGCCGGCGCCGTTCAGGCCGAGCAGACCGTAGATGTCTCCACGGTTGATCCGCAGCGACAGGTCGTCGACGGCCACCACGTCGCCGTACCGCTTGCTGACCCGGGCGAGGGTCACCACCGCCTCGCTCATGCGAAGGCGAAGTAGCGCAGCCAGAGGTACGGCATGCAGAGCGCCACCGTGATGACGGTGACGACCAGGCCGTACTTGGTGAACTCCCAGAAGCTGATCCGCCGGCCGGCACGTTCGGCGATGCCGAGCACGACGACGTTGGCCGACGCGCCGATGGCGGTGGCGTTGCCGCCGAGGTCGGCGCCGAGGGCCAGGGACCACCACAGCACCTGCGGGTCCTGGCCGCCGTAGTCGGCCTGCACCAACTCGGCGACGACCGGGCTCATCGTCGCCACGTAGGGGATGTTGTCGACGATCGCCGACAGCGCCGCCGACCCCCACAACAGCACCATCGAGGCAAGCAGCAGGCGGCCCTCGACCGCGTCGGTGGCGGCCTGCGCGACGCGGTCGATCACGCCGGTGGAGACCAACGCCCCGACCATGACGAACAGGCCGGCGAAGAAGGCCAGTGTCGGCCACTCGACGTCCCGGGCGACCTCGCCGGCATCGAGCCGGGACGCGGCCAGCAACACCAGGCCGCCGACGATCGCGACCACGGAGGGTTCCAGGTGCAGCACCGTGTGCAGCACGAACGCGACCGTGACGAGGCCGAGCACGGTGAGGGAGACGACCAGCAGGCGCACGTCGGTGATGGCGTCGCGTTCCCGCAGCGCCATCACCGACGCCGCCCGTTGCGGGTCATAGCGGAACGCGTCGCGGAACAACCACCGGCACAGGCCCAGGAACGCGAGCAACAGCAACACGACGATGGGCGCGAGATGGACGATGAAGTCGTTGTAGGACAGGCCGGACCGGCTGGCGATGATGATGTTCGGCGGGTCGCCGACCAGCGTGGACGCTCCACCGATGTTCGACGCCAGCGCTTCGGCGATCAGGAACGGGGCGACCGGCACGCCGAGGCGATCGCACACGAGAAACGTCACCGGCGCGACCAGGAGCACGGTGGTCACGTTGTCGAGGAACGCCGACGCCACCGCCGTCACCAGGACCAGGATCACCATCAGCCGGTACGGGTGGCCACGCGCCCGTTTCGCGGCCCAGATCGCGACGAACTCGAACACTCCGGTCCGGCGCAGCACCGCGACGATCAGCATCATCCCGAGCAGCAGGAAGATGACGTTCCAGTCGATGCCGGCCTCTTCGGAGAAGAAGGCGTGCTCCGCGTCGGTCGCCCCGATCACCAACATCAGCGCCGCGCCGCCGAGCGCGGCGGCCACGCGATGGATCTTCTCGGTCGCGATGAACGCGTAGGCCACCGCGAAGATGGCGATGGCGAGCCATGCCGTGACGCTCACGCGTCGACCCGCATCGCGGGCGTCGACGACTCGACACAGGAGAAGGGTGCGTGACGAAGAGGTGCGCGCATGACCGGCCTCCGGACAGTGGGGGTCGCCTCGCCGACCAGACTTCCCGGCACACCTGCGGGCACCATACCCATCCCGCCGCCCGAGCGCGAGCCCAACGCTCCTCGCCCAGCGTCCACAGTGGAGCAGAGCGGGCTCGACGATCTGCTCAGTCCACCACCTCCGCGTGCGGCCGCGGCGCACGCCCTGGTGGCTGTCCGGGTGGCGGAAGAAGCGGCGTCAGCGGAGCCACGGCCCGCTCGACCGGCGCGCCCGGGCGGATCTCGACGACCTCGTCGTAGAGCCGCAGGGCCAGAGGGTCGCCCGGGCCGTCGCGGAGGCTGCACCGCACCGTGGTGTGGTCGACCTCGACCAGCAGGCGCGCGCCGCGCCGGCGCAGGCGGAACGCGAGCCGGTCGATGCCGGCCGGCAGCCTCGGGTCGAGGGCGAGCAGGTCGTCGTGCTCGCGCAGGCCGCCGAAGCCCTCGACGAGGGCCGACCAGGTGCCGGCCAGCGACGCCATGTGGAGACCGTCGCGGGTGTTGTGGTGCAGGTCCCGCAGGTCGACGAGGGCAGCCTCGTACGCGTAGTCGTGTGCGAGCTCGAGGTGGCCGACCTCGGCGCACATCACGGCCTGGGTGCAGGCGGACAGCGACGAGTCCCGGACAGTGATGCGCTCGTAGTAGTCGACGTTGCGGGCTTTCTGCTCGGCGGTGAACGCGTCCGGACACCAGTGCATGGCGAGCACCAGGTCGGCCTGCTTGACGACCTGGCTGCGATAGAGCACGAAGTACGGGGAGTGCAGCATCAGCGGGCGTTGGTCCCGCGAGGCCTCGAAGTCCCACGGCGCGTAGCGGGTGAATCCCGCGGACTGCGGGTGCACGCCGCGACCCTCGTCGTAGGGAAGGTGGACGGCCTCGGCGGCCCGCGCCCACGCCGCCCGTTCCTCCCCGGTCACCTCGAGCCGCGCGGCGACGTCTTCGTTGCGGGCGCAGGCGTCGACGGCCGCGCGCAGGTTCCGGGCGGCCATCAGGTTGGTGAAGACGTTGTCGTCGGCGATCGCGCTGTATTCGTCGGGCCCGGTCACCTTGTCGATGTGCCAGGCGCCTTCGCTGTCGTGATGGCCGAGCGACGCCCATAGCCGGGCCGTCTCGACGAGCAGCTCGGTGCCGCACTCGCGGTCCAGCGTCAGGTCGCCGGTGACGATCCGGTACCGCTCCAGGGCGTACGCGATGACCGCGTTGACGTGCATCGCCGCGGTGCCGGCCGGCCAGTAGCCGGAGCACTCCTCGCCGGCGATCGTGCGCCAGGGAAACGCCGCTCCGGCCAGCCGCAGCGTCGCCGCCCGGGCCTTGGCCTTGGCCAGGGTCGCGAACCGCCAACGCAGGGCGTTCGCCGCTGCCTCCGGCCGGGTGTAGGTCAACAGCGGCAGCGCGAAGCCCTCGGTGTCCCAGAAGGCGTGCCCGTCGTAGCCCGGGCCGGTCAGGCCCTTGCTCGGGATGGCGCGCCGCTCCCCCCGGGCGCCCGCCTGCAGGACGTGGAACAGCGCGAACCGCACCGCCTGCTGCAGCACGGGATCACCGTCGACCTCCACGTCGGCGGCGTCCCAGAACTCGTCGAGATAGGCCCGCTGCGCCGCGACCAGCCCGTCCCAGCCGGTGTGCCGGGCGCCGCTGAGCGCGGCGGCGGCCTGGTCGCGCAACGCCTGCGGAGACCGCCGGGCGCTCCAGCCGTATCCGAGGAACTTGACCACCCGCAGCCGCTCCCCCGGCTGGAGCACGCAGGTGAACGTGGTGCGGGCCCAGTCGGGTCGCACGTCGGTCTCCTCGTCGCACGCCGCGGGCGCCTCGACGATGTGGTCCATGCCGGCCACCATCAGCAGGCCGCTCCGGCGGGTGCGGTGCAGCAGGATCGCGCCGTGCTGCTCCTGGTCCTGGTCCACCGCGACCAAGGGCCGATCGAGAGCGGCGGCCGCCCGCGGATCCGCGGAACGCGCGGGCTCGTGCGCGTTGGCGACGAGACCAGACTGGACCCGGACCAGCACCTCGTCGTCGACGGCCTCGACCTCGTATTCGATAGCGGCGACCGCACGTTGCGTGAACGACACCAGCCGGGTCGACCGGACGCGCACCCGTTTGCCGGTCGGCGAGACCCAGTCCGCGGCGCGTCGCAGCAGTCCCGCGCGCAGGTCGAGGACCCGCTCGTGGGCGACCAACTCGCCGTAGCGCACGTCGAACGGCTCGTCGTCCACCACCAGGCGCAGGATCTTGCCGTCCGTGACGTCGACGACGGTCTGCCCCTGCTCGGGATAGCCGTAACCACCCTCGGCGTACGGCAGGGGACGTTCCTCGAAGAACGAGTTGAGGTAGGTGCCCGGCACGACGTGCGGCTCGCCCTCGTCGAGGTTGCCGCGCAGGCCGATGTGACCGTTGGACAGCGCGAACACCGACTCGGTCTGCGCCAGCAGCTCCGAGTGCAGCGCGGGTTCGCGCACGGACCAGGGCTCGACGGGAAAGACCGCGCGTCCGATCATCGACCCATGGTCTCCTAACCGGGCGGCGGCCGCAGGTCAGCTCGGCGCGGTGTCCGTCGACATGGCCGGCAGGCGACCGACGAGCGCGAGCATGGCTTCGATGACGCACTCCGCGTCGTAGCAGGTGCCGGCATCGAGCGAGTCGTCGCCGCGGTCGTGGGTGGGCCGCCGGCCGAACGCGCCGCTGCCATATCGGGTGCCGGCGAAAAGGACGGTCCGCTCCCGGGCGAGGACGTCGTCGTGGTCGAGGGTGACACCGCGGATGCGGCCACCCGGCGTCGGCGACACGCGAGTGCCGAACAGGAAGACGTCGATCCCCCGGTTGGTCAGGTAGCTGTAGCGCATGCGAGCCGCGTCGCCGAGGCCGTCGTCGCCGAGGTTGACGGCCAGGATCGCCGGGTTGGCCGTCTGTGCCGCCTGGTTCTCCACGTGCGCGGCCATCGACGCGTAAAGGTCCGTAGGGGTGGGCGCGACCTGTGCGGTCTCGGCCAGCACGTCGAACGGGGTGGTGTCAGAGACGCGCGGGTGGTAGCGCTCGACCCGGGCCAGCGGCTCGGGCGAGGGGTCGACCGCCGACGGGAGTGGTCCCGGCCGCCCGAACAGCCAGCCCTGCCCGAGGGTCGCGCCGAGCGAGCGGGCCACCGCGACGTGCTCGGGTCGTTCGATGCCCTCCGCCAGGATCTGCGCGCCGCGCCGCTGGGCCTCGTCGAGCACGGCGTTGACGACGCGGGAAACCTCCCACGCCTCGGATCGGCTCTGGATGATCGACCGGTCGAGCTTGATGATGTCGGGATTGATCAGCGGCATCGCGGCCAGGCTGGCCGGCTCGGTTCCGATGTCGTCCAGGGCGATACGGGCGGTCCGTCGCCTGGCGTCCAGCACCGCGTCGAGCAGGCGAGCCGGTTGCCCCATCACCGACCGCTCGGTGATCTCCAGCACCACGTCCCGCTCCTGCCGCAGCTGTTCGTACGCCTCGACGAGTTCCTCAGGCGCGTCGGTGGCCAAGGTGTCGGGGTTGAGGTTCACGAACAGCGCGAGTCCCGGGAATCCCGCCTCGCCGAAGCGTCGCAGCGCCTGGTCGGCGCAGAGCCAGTCCAGTTCCGCCGACCGGCCCGCCCGCGCGGCGGCCGCGAACAGCGCGGTCGCTTCGTGGAAGCGTCCTTCGGGACCGCGGGCCAGCGCCTCGAAACCGACGGGTCGTCGATCCGCGAGCGCGACGACCGGCTGGAAAACGGGTTCGACCAGCCGCCCCGCGAGGACGGCGTCGAATCCGACATCATCGGGGTAACGAGCCTCGTTCGCCACCGTCCACCCCCGGCTGGCGTCATGGAACCTGTAAGTGAGTGATTACCACTATTGCCCGGGACAAACGGTGTCGAACTCATGCCGTGGTACTCGACGATCGTTCGCGGCAGTAGCATTCATCCTGCAAATCATCAGCGGAAAGGCCACCCATGCAGGCGACCGGTCGTCGGGCACTCCACATCCTGGTCGTCGAGGACGACGACGCCGATGCGTTGATGATCGAGGAGGCGCTGCACATGGGCGATGCCGACGTCCACATCGACCGCGTCGGTGACGGTGAGGAGGCGCTTCGCTTTCTCCGACGACAGGATCAGCACCGGGACGCCAGCCGGCCGGACATCATCCTGCTCGATCTCAACATGCCGCGGATGGACGGCCGGCAGACGCTGATCGAGATCAGGACCGACGACGAGCTCACCTCCATTCCCGTCGTGGTGCTGACCACCTCGGGCGCGCCGGACGACGTGATCACCAGCTATCAGCGCCAGGCCAACGCCTATGTCACCAAGCCACTGGAACTCGACGATTTCGAGTCCGCGGTGCAGAAGATCAACGAGTTCTATCGCGACACCGCCGTCCTGCCTCAGTGACCGCCGGTGACGTTCGTCGTCCCGGCTCAGCCGTGGGCGCGCTGCTCGAACCCGACTTCGTAGACATCCGGCACGCCGTCGGCGTCCAGGTCGCGTTCCTCCTCCGCGCACAGCTGCCGGTAGTGACGGTTGCGGGTGCGCAGGACCATCGCCGCGAACACCGCGGCCAGGACCGAGCCGAGCAGGATGCCGAGCTTGGAGTGGTCGTCCCGGGCGGTTCCGGCGCCGAACGCCAGCTCGCCGATGAGCAGCGAGACGGTGAACCCGACGCCGCCGAGCAGGGCCAACCCTATGACGTCCCACCACGACAGCCCGTCGGCGAGCTGGGCCCGGGTGAACCGCTGCACCAGCCAGGTCGCACCGGTGATGCCGATCGTCTTGCCGACGACAAGGCCGAGGACGATTCCGATGGTGACGGGGTCGCGCAGGGCGCCGCTGACACCGCCGGCACCCGTCAGCGCCACTCCGGCGGCGAAGAAGGCGAACACGGGCACGGCGACACCGGCGGACAGCGGGCGCCAACGGTGTTCGAGATGCTCGGCGAGGCCCGGGCCGGGACCGGCCGAGCGACGGACCACCGGAACCGCGAAGGCCAGCAAAACGCCCGCGACCGTGGCGTGGATGCCCGACGCGTGCACGAGGATCCAGGTGGCGGCGGCCAGTGGCAGCAGCAGCCACCAGGACCGGATCCGCCTCTGCACGAGCAGGGTGAAGGCGCCCAATGGGATCAACGCAAGCAGGAGCGGCGCCCAGGCCAGGGAGCTGGTGAAGAAGATGGCGATGATGGTGATCGCGAGCAGGTCGTCGACCACGGCCAGGGTCAGCAGGAAGGTGCGCAACGCGGCGGGCAGGTGGGTGCTGAGTAGACCCAGCACGGCGAGGGCGAACGCGATGTCGGTCGCCGTGGGAATCGCCCAGCCGATCGGTGCGCCGGTCGAGCTGAGTCCGTTGACGAGGAGGTAGACGCCGGCCGGAACCGCGACGCCACCGACGGCGGCCGCCACCGGCAGGGTCGCCCGACGCGGGTCCCGCAGGTCGCCGGCGACGAACTCGCGTTTGAGCTCGAGGCCGGCGACGAAGAAGAAGATGGCGAGGAGCCCGTCGGCCGCCCACTCGGCGAGCGTCAGGTCCAGATGCCAGGCCGCGGGGCCGACCTCGATGGCTGACAGCGAGCGGTAGCCGTCCGCCCAGGGCGAGTTGGCCCACACCAGCGCCACGATCGCCGCGAGCAGCAGGAGAACACCGCCCGCGGTCTCGGTCCGGAGGATGTCGCCGATGCGACGGGTTTCGGCCCAGCTGCCACGGGCGAAAAGCCGGTCCTGAATCGTTTTGGGCATGAACGGGAGCCTTTCCGGTCGACGACAACATGCCGACCAGGCTTCCCGGCGCTCCTAACCATCGATTCTACGGCATGCCGAGGCGACCCTCGACCGCGTCGGTGGCGGCCTGCGCGCCGGCCACCTCGCCGGCGTCTCTTTGGCTGCTGGGCGCAACGTTCTGGTGCTCATCCAGTCGACCCAGAGCATTCTCGTCAGTCGCACACGCGCGCCGACGAGGAGTCCGGCCGGGCCGAGCTCGTCCGCTCGGCCCGGGTCGGGCGCCGCTGCGGGCCTCGGGCTGGCCAACCTGGCCGTCGCGGTGCTGTCCGCCGTGACCGCCGGCACGGCCCGCCGGCCGGCTCTGTCCTCTTCGGAGTATCGGTCGCCGTCCTCGGGCTATCGGCAGCCACCTTAGCGTCGCGGTCGCCGGCTGCTCGGCGTCCCCCCGGCTACCTGCCCGCCGTGCTGCTCGTCGTGGCGGTCGTGGTCCTCGGCATCGGCTGGCTTCCGTGTGCGGTCTCGACAGTCGGGTCCCTGCTGGCTCCAGCGCGGATCGCCGTTCGCCTACACGCCGCAGGCGCCGCTGGACGCGCTGACCTGCGCCGCTCGTCGGCTGCTGAGCACCAGCGGACGCGGCTTCCTCGCGATGTTGAGTGTGCCCGAGCGTGGGTAACCCGTCATCATGGCGACCAATAAACAGACCGACGCGGCCCGCACCAACGTACGCAAGGCGCAGGCCGGCGCGAAGGCCAAGAAGACAATCTCGAAGGTGCCGGCCAAGACGCGTTCCGCACTCGGCAAGCAGGGCGCGGCGGTGGCGCAGCGGAAGCGCACCGGTTCCAGCGAGCCGAAGACGCGGGCCGAGCTGTACGAGCTGGCCAAGAAGCGGGATCTACCCGGCCGCTCGAAGATGGGCCGCGACGAGCTGGCCAAGGCCCTGAAGCCGAAGTAGGGGCCGCAGCCCGGGAACCGAGTGCTGTGACAGCTCAGCCCGCATCACCGTGGTCGTGTTGCGGCGACGACGGATGGTAGGCGCCCCCGCCCGCCGAGCCGATCCGGTCGTTTCGCTCACGCTCGTCGCCGTCGGGGTCAGCGGCGTCGGGCGGATCCAACTCCTGGTCTGGACCGGTGTGGGGCGTCTTTTCGTCGCGCCATTTGGCGTGGTCGTCGGCCTCGCCCGAGCGCCGGTCCTCCGTCGGAGTGTTGGCCTGTGGCGTGTCGACGATGCTGGGCTCTCGGCGTTCTTCCATGTTCGTCTGGTGCCCGGCACTGTGGTTTCCAATCCCGCTCGCGCCGCCAGTTCGGACGCCGTCTGTCATCCGACTGCAGTATTTCCGAGCAGCGATCGCCATGATCAGCCGGGAGCATGGACGGCGACGACCTTCACGATCGAGGACGAAGTCGCCGCCTCGACGCGGCGGGTATCTGCAGGGATGGGGGACGCGCCTCGTGCTGAGCATCACTGAACGGGCCATCGCGGCGATCTGCCTGTTGCTGGCGCAGGACGACGTTCCCCAGGGCGCAGGCCTGCGGATTTCGACGAATCCACACCGGCGGCTCCGCCTCACTTTCGCACCTCGACCCGACGCGGGCGACGCGGTCGTCGACCGGGCGGGTGCGCGCGTTTTCCTCGATGCCGAAGCCGTGCTGAGTCTCCGCGACCGGACGCTGGACGCCGAGGCCGATCGGGTGGGCAGGGTGCGGTTCGCCGTCCGTCGTCCGGGCTGAGACAGCCGGGCGGGTTTCGCGGATGGCGCGGTCGGGCAGCCGTCCCGCGCTCCCGCACCGGGAGTTGGCCAGACCCAGACGAGGAGGCTCACGAATGCTGACGGTGACCGAGGACGCGGTGACCGCGATCTCCACTCTGACGACGGCAGAGGATCTGCCGGCCGGTTCCGGCGTGCGGATCTCCGCGGACGGCGACGCGCTGCGGGTTTCCGTGGCTCGCGGTCCGCACGAAGGCGACGCGGTCTTCAACGCATCAGGAGCGTTGGTCTTCCTGGACGGTGACGCGGTCCGACAGCTTGACGGCAAGCGGCTCGACGCCCAGATGGACGGCAACGGCGGCGTGCGTTTCGCCGTCGACGAGCCGGCCAGCTAGTCGCAGCGACCTGGGCGGCGGCCCGGGACGTTCCACGGGGCTGGGCGGCACCCGCGGCGCCCGGCTCCAAGATCGCCGCCGCCCGGGCGTGGGCCCCGTTCAAAAGCGGCCCGTCCGCGCGTCACGCCCCCGATCTCAGTCCATGATCGCGCGGTAGTCCTCGGTGGTCAGGGGACCCTCCGACAACGAGCCGTCTCCGCGCGGGACCCCGCGTCGCTGGCCGTCGCGAGTGAAGACCACCCCGCTCACGTCGGTGCGGCCGGCGAGGGTGCAGACGATCTGTCCGTAAGCGACCGCCTCGTCGCTGCGGCCCGCGCCCACGCCGTCGGCGGTGACCTCGACGGTGACGAGTGTGCTCCCGGCCGTCCGCGACACGGTGGGGCTGCCCGTCAAGGCGGTGGTCAGTGCCTGGTCGCGCTCCGCGTCGGTCGGACCGGCCAACAGATGCGTGAACTGCTCGGCGAGGGTCGGCACCGTCGTCGTCCGGCGGGTCACGGCGACCAGGCGGGCGTCGCGGACGAAGCACAGCCGCTCGACCGCGTCCGCGGCACCGGGCGGCGCCGGCGTGGCCGCCGCATAGGTCGGGAACGGACCGGGCGGCGCTTCGATCTGTCGCGGCGTCTTCTCGGCAGCCACACCGCACCCGCCCAGCAACGCGATCGCGGCGGCGAACACGGCCAGTCGGCGCCTCATCGCAGACACCCGGCCAGCTCGACGCGGAAGCGGGCGCCGCCACCGGGCCGGTCGAGGATGACCGCCTGTCCCTGATGCGCGGCCGCATGCTGGGCGACCAGCGCCAGCCCCAGCCCGGTGCCCTCGCTGTCACCGCGTGCCGTCGCCGCCCACCCGCGGACGAACCGCGCGAAAACCATCTCGCGGTCCTCGGCCCGTACGCCGGGTCCCTCGTCATCCACCTCCAGATAGCAGATGTCCCCCGCGGCGCCGAGACGGACCGCGACCGGCCCTCCCCCGTGTTGGACGGCGTTGTCGAGCAGATTGCCGAGCAGTTGCTGGAACCGGCTCCGGTCGACGTGCCACTGCTCCGCCGTGCCGTCGACGAGCGTCACCAGCTCATCCGGGAGCCGGCGCGAGCGACAGACGTTCCGCGCGAGCTCGGCGACGGCGACGTGCTCGCGCTGGGCGGGCTGATCGCTTCGGGCAAGATGCAACAGGTCGTTGACCAGCGCCTGGAAGCGCTGGATCTCGGCGGCGACCAGACTGGCCGCCGTGGCCGTGCGCGCGTCGAGACCGTCCCGCCGCCGGGTCAGCACGCTGGCCGAGGCGGCGAGCGTCTGCAACGGTGAGCGAAGTTCGTGGGCGACGTCGGCGGCGAACCGGCGGTCACGTTCGAGCCGGTGGGACAGCTCGCCGACCATGTCGTTGAAGGAGCTGGTCAGGCTGATCAGGTCCGGATCGGAGGCGGCGTCGAGGCGGGCTGACAGGTCACCTCGGGCGATGTCCCGGGCGGCCCGCGTCACTTGGGCGAGGGGGCGCAGGACCCGCCGCGTGGCGTACCAGCCGACCGCCGCCCCGGCCGCCGTCGTCGCGAGCGCCACGAGGAGCAGGACCACTCCGAGCGTACGGACGGTTCCCGCCAGTTCCGTCAATGAATCGACCTGGTAGAACGCCGTCCCTTCGGCCAACGGCACGCCGACGACCAACGCCGGGCCGTCCGCCGCCTGTATCCGCTGGACGGCCGGGCGGCCGCCCTCAACGACCTCGCGCAAGCCCGTGGGGATCGCGTCCGTCACCCCGCTGTCGGCGCCGCGGGCGTACCACCGCCCGTCCCGCCGCAGGACGGGCCGGCGCGCGCTGCCGGTATCGAGGGACCGCAGCACCGCCAGCAGGTCGGGCTGATCCCCGCTGATGCCGGAGTTGACGATCGTCGCGTTGAAGTAGGCGGCGCGGACCGCCGTCCGCTCACGTTCCTGGATCAGCGACGTGCGGATCAGCTCGTACGAGGCCAGCGCCAGGCACGCCGAGAGCAGCAACGCCCCGGCGGCGAAGCCCGCGGTGATCCGGGCCCGCAGGCCCCTCGGCCGTTTCACCGCTGCAGCTTGTAACCCAGACCGCGGACCGTCACGAGATGCCGTGGCGACCCCGAGTCTTCTTCGATCTTGTTCCGGAGCCGGCCGACATGGACGTCGACGACCCGTTCGTCACCCATGTCGTATCCCCATACCCGCTGGAGCAGCTGCGCCCGCGACAACACCCGGCCCGAGTGCTCCGCCAGCTCGCACAGCAGCCGGAACTCGGTGCGCGTCACCGCCACCTGCTGCCCACGCAGCCGCACCTCCCCCGCCTCCGGCCGCACCTCCAGATCCCCGAACACCAGCGCAGGGATCTCCTCGGCGGCAACCGGGCGGCGCGCCCGGCGCCGCAGCGCGCGCAGCCGGGCCGTCAACTCCTCGATCGCCACCGGCTTGACCACGTAGTCGTCGGCGCCCGCCTCGAGAGCGGCGACGATGTCGCTCTTGTCGTCCCGGGCGCTGACCACGACGATCGGCACGTCGTCGTCACCGTCGCGCAGCTGTTTGATGCATTCGAAGCCGTCGAGACCCGGCAGCATCAGGTCGACGATCACCACTTCGGCCGGCGCGCGGCGGTGCAGCAGCAGGCCCTCCTCCGCGGTGCCGACGCCCTGCGCCGTGTAGCCCTCGTCCTCGAGCGCGAGCACCAGCGACAGGCGGATCCGGTTGTCGTCTTCGATCACCAGTACGGCCGTCACCATCGCATCATGCCCACTGACCGGGGTGTTCCCCACCCGTGGGCGCCCGCAACGGTGATTGTCACCGAATCGACACAGGGCCGCGGGATCTCCGCCATACCGGCCCACCAGCCTTGCAGGCACGTTCGGCGCATGAGAGGAGGGCCGATGGAGACGACGACACGACCGGCGACCTGCACCGTGCCGCTGGTCCAGGTCAGCGTGACCGAGGACGTCGACCAGACCGCCGTTCCACGTCTCACGAAGGCCTTTCGGGACATCCTCGCGCTGCGACCCCAGCACGTCGTCGTGGACCTCGCGGCCTGCCAGGCCCTGGACGCCGCCGGCATCGACCTGCTGCTCGACGTGCACCGCACGCTCTGGCGCCAGAACGCCCGGTTGACGCTGCGATCGACCAGCCCCCGGCTACGCCGTCTGCTGACGATCGCCCGGGCGGCACAGGTGTTGGACATCAGCCCCGACGAGGACGACAGGACGAGGTGACATGACCGCCGTACCCAGCACCAACGGCACGACCGTCGACCTGATCTGTGATGACTGCGGCACCGTCACCACCGCGACGAGCGCGTACGCGCACGACGAGGACCTGGTCTGGACGGTGCTGATCGAGGTGGGCTGGACGGGCTCGCCGTTCGCCGCCGGCCGGCACAGCTGCCCCCGATGCGCGGCCCGGACCCAGCGCCCGCCGGCTGACGACCCCGGTGCCGACGAGCGGGTGGGCCCGCCGGCGAGTTTCACGGTTCGCCACGAGGCAGGCGTGGTCGTCGTCGCCGCTCAAGGCGACATCGAGATGCAGACGGCCGACGACCTGCGCACCCTGCTCGCGGCCGCGATCGGCACGGGCCGGCCGGTGCTGCTGGACCTCGAAGGGGTCAACCTCATCGACTCCGTCGGCCTGGGGGTCCTGGTCCGAGCTCGGCAGGCTGCCCGCGCGCAGGAGGTGCCCCTGTGCCTGGCCTGTCCATCCCGCTTCATGCTCGCGGTGCTCCACACGATGCGCCTTCGAAACGCCTTTCCGATCTTCCCCAGCCGCGCCAGCGCGCTCTCCGCGATGGCGTGGACCACAGCGAGTGATGCGGACGTTTTTGTCATGAGACCGCAGCACCTCCGACCGCCGATCGCCATGACCGGCGGGAAATCTGGACGGTGACAGCCCCCGAGGCGATTGCTTCCCGACGGACGGAGACGAGATGAGTTTGTTGGTGACGACCCACCGCGTGCCCGCGCCCGCGATGACCATCGCGATCACACCCCAAGGCGAGTTCCGGTCACCCGATGCGCAGCTTCTCCGCGACAGGATCATCGCAGTCCTGGCAGCCACCCACCCCGAACACATCGTGGTCGACCTGCACGCGGTGCCCGACATCGACGAGGCCGGCATCGACGCCCTGCGGGACGGGCAGAAGCTCGCCGCCGCCCAACACGCGCGGCTCATGCTCGCCGACCCGGAACCACGGGTGCGGGAAAAGCTCGAGCGCCGTGGCCGGGCGGCCGCACTGGACGAATAGCCCGCCCAAACGAGAGCACGGGCATGAGGTACGACGAGAGGAGCAAAGCCATGACCACGTCCATCGACCATCCCCACAGCGCGCCCACGCAGCCGCCCCAGCGCCTGGATCGCGCACCGGCCTTCCGTACCGTCGCGCGCTATCCGACCTTTGTCTCCGCGGAGCAGGCGACTGATCACCTCCACGGCCTGGGCGTCTCATCCGAAGACGTCACCATCGTCGGCCGCGGCCTGGTTCCCTCGCCCGCTGCCGACCGCCTTGTCGCATGGCGATCGACCGGGCGCGCCGCCGCCCTGGGAGCGGCGATCTTCGGCCTGCTCGGCGCGTTGCTCGGACTCATCGACGTCCTGCCGCCCGCAGCGGCGTACGTGACCCTTTCCGGGATTGCGCTGGGGGCCGGGCTCGGGGCCGCTGTCGGCTATCTGCGGCACCGCTTGCTCACCAGCCGCGACGGGCTCACCCGCGGAGGAGTTCGGGCCGACACGTACCAGGTTCAGGTGGACATCCGCCACGTCGACCCGAAACGTGCCGAGCACCGACTGGCCCGGTTCTGGCCCGAACAGTAAGGCACGCGACGGCCAGGCAATGCGGGCTGGGCGTTCGACCTCACCGGGCGGGCCCTCGCGTACTAGGTATGTTGCCACCCACCGCCGGGGTCTCCGCGCCGAGCATCACGACGCCTCCGGGACCCTCCGTCGCTGAGTACGACGTGAAGCTGGCCCGATATCGCGCCGCACTCGACGCCGGCGCCGACCCGGCTGTCGTAGCTGGCTGGATCGCCGAGACCCAGATCGAATTCGACAGGCGCCAAACGCCTTAGTGTCTGTCACGATCGCTGCCGCAGGATACTTTCGTGGTCGACGGGCGGCGAGCCCCGGACGCGGCTGCTTCCATCTGGAGCAGCCCGCACGGCCGCGGCGGCCAGCGCCGCGGCGGCACCGCACCATGCGGCGGTCCAGCCAAGCGTGGTGCCGGGGGTGGTGCGGTCGGCCAATGCTCCGGCGAGCCACGGGCCGGCCATCTGCCCCAGGGCGAAGATCACGGTGAAGGTCGACAATGTGCGGGTCATGCTCTCCGGCGGCGTGGATGTTCGGACGATCTCGGTGACCGCGGCCGGCACTGCCATGAAGGTCACGCCGTAGGCGATGGCCGAGATCATCACGATCGCGGGAGTCGGCCATAGCAGCAAGGGCGTGGTGGCGACGGCGATGACACCCAGCAGCACGGTGAGGGTCCGCCCGCCCGGCCAGTGCCGGATCGGTCGTTGCCACAGGCGCGGTGCGGCCATGACGGCGACCCCGAGCAGGATCCAGACGAGCATGGTCTGTGCCGTCGAGGCGTGCCGGTCCTGCAGGTACGCCGAGAGGAACGTGATGTAGGCGAGGTAGCCGGCGGCGTACAGCAGATAGACGGTCGCGACCGGCCACAGTCGACGAACGGGGGCGGTGGTGGGGGCCTCGCCGACCGAGCCGGCCGGGTGAGCGGCGGTCCAACTCGCTACGGTGGCCAGCCCTGCGGCGACCGCGAGTCCCAGCCAGGCGAGCGGCCAGCGTTGCGGGGCGTAGTCGACCAGTGGGGGGATGGCAATCCCGCTGATCAGGATCCCGGCGCCGGCGCCAGCGAAGTAGATCGCGGTCGGCGACAGCACCGCGCCGGCGATGAACACCAAGGCGCCGGCGATCCCGGCCAGTACCCGGGCGGCGAGCAGCGCGGTGTAGTGGCCGCCGGCAGCGGTAGCGGCGAGCGCGACCGTGCAAAGCACCATGCCGAGCCGGAACGTCGCCGCGACGCCTATCCGTCGTGCCAGCGTTGCCGTGGCGACCGCTCCGGCGAGATACCCCAGCCCGTTCGCCGCGGTCATCGCGCCGGCGCGGGCCAGATCCCAGTGGAGGTCCTCGGCCATCGCCGGGAGAACCAGCCCATAGGCGAAGCGTCCGAAACCGAGCGCCGAGGCCGTGCCGAGCGCGAGACACAGCGCCCTCCTCCCCGGCGCGGTCACGGCAATGGCGCCAAGTGCCGGTCGAGGAATTCCGCGACGGTACGGGCCAGCGCCACCCGGTGGTCGGATAGCGCATGGTCAGTCGGGAAGAGCCGGTGTTCCAGACAGTCCAGCGGGTATGCCCGGTAAGCCTCCACGAGCGGCAGGTGATGCGTCGCGGCGGGAGTGACCGGGTCGCGGGCGGTGCCAACCAGCAGCACCGGCCGGTCCGCCAGGCGCGGCGCGAGCTGGTCCAGCCGCCACGCTTCGTCCGCCGCCTCCATCTCCGCTACCAGCGCCTCGCCGCTGGTGCCCCGTAACGCCAGCAGCTCCTCGTCCCAGGCTTGCACCAAGGACTTCCGCATGCGCGGGTCGGCACGCAGGGCTGCGGCCACGGCGCCGAAATCAAAACCGGCTACCGAAACGACCGCCCGCACCCCCGGCGCGACGGCGGCGGTCATCAGCGCCGCGAAGCCGCCGAGGCTGTGGCCGACCACAGCCACCCGCCGCGGGTCGAGCCGGTGTGTGGCCCAGAGGCGGTCCTCGCCGACGGCGGCGACCACTCGCAGGGCATCGCCGAGCACGTTGCCCCACGACCAGACTCCGCCCGTGCCCCACGAGCCGCGGTAATGGAACACCAGCGCCGCATAGCCGGCCCGGCGCAACGCATGGGCGAGGTCGAAGTTGCGTTCGATGCCGGGAAAGCCATGAAGCAGGACCACCACCGGATGCGGACCGGGGCCGGCCGGAATGTGAAGGACACCGGGCAGCGTCTCGCCACCGCTCACGATCGTCACCGCCGGCGTGGACGCCGATGGGCTCGCCGTGGGGGACGGGTCCGTGTACAGAAAGTCGATGCTCATGACCGCCTCGTGGGAGATAGAACCGATCGGTTCGAAGCAACGTAGCAGGAGATCGAACCGATCGGTATGATCGTTGCCATGCCGATCCCCAAGGGCGCCGCGCTCGACCCGGGCCAGACCCGCGCGACGATCCTGCGCGCGGCAACCGACCTGCTCTACCAGCGTGGCCTGGACGGCATCGGGGTCGCCGAACTGTGCACCACGATGGGGGTGTCCAAGGAGACGCTCTACCGTCACTTCGGCTCCAAGGAAGGCCTCGTCTGCGAGGTGCTGCAGGCCCGCAGCGACCGCATTCTGCGATGGGTGCACGAGGCCGTGGCGGCAGCCGGCGATGACCCCACCGCCCAACTCGCGGCCGCCTTCGACGCCCTCACGCAGTGGCACGGCGAGCCGACCTTCCGAGGCTGCGCCATCCTCAATGCCGCCACTCAGCATCACGATGGCCCGGCCCGCGCGGTTGCCCGCCAGCACCTGGACCGCCAGCTCGACGTGCTGACCGACATCACCCGCCGTGCCGCGGTGGCCGACCCGGTCGCCACCGCCAAACAGCTGTTGGCACTGCGATCCGGCGCCACGGTTCTGGCCGACCATCACGGCGACCCGGACGCGGCCCGCCTCGCGAAGGCCGCGGCGCTCACGCTTCTCGCGGCGCAGCAGCGACACGCCGCCCCCGGCCAGCCGGGATCGGCCGGGCCAGCCGCGTGAAGCCGCCGTCGTTCGCCGGCCGCCCGTCCGGCGCCGTCACCGATACCGCTGCCGGCATCGCCGCCGCCGGCAGATGGCACGAGACGGCAGGTGGACCGTGGTGCGCATCGCGAGTGTGAACGCCTCGGGCGGCGCATTGTCCGACGAGCTGCTCGACGCTGCCCCGCAGCGAGGCGAGCCTCGTGTGTTTGCAGGAGATGACACGGACACCGGGCCCGACCGGGTGAACGCGCTTCGACGACGCTGAACGAACGCTGCCGCAACGTGCTGATCTTCTGGCTGACGTTCGCGCCGCGCTGCCGCGACATCAGCCGATCTTCATAACCAGCGACTCCCGCCCGGTATACGACGGTGCGGGCAGACGCCATCGGCAGGAATTCGGGTTGGCAACCTTCGTCGCTGAGCACCTGCCGGTCTGCGGTGTCGACTCCACCTTCGTAAACGGGCAGTTCGTCGACCATGACGAATGGGCGGTGGTGGATCGCCCCGGGGTCGCCCTAGGTGTGCGGACCGTCGACCGCACCGCCGGCCGGTCGGTCAGGGTCGTGCAGGCGGTTCGCCGGCTGATCAGCGCCGACACCGGCTCCCTGACCCGCCAGGGACGGCCCTGCACACCCATCACACCCTCGCCGCCCACTTCCGCCAGGCCGGCGTCGACCTCTCCCACCTGCACTGGCTTGCCCAGGCGCTCAAAATGCCCTCTACCTGGGAGAGCCGTCGCGCCAGAAGATCGACTGTGTACCCGTCAGGCGGCGGCAGCGACCGGGCCAGTGCAGTCTGAAGACCCCGGGCAACGCGCGCGTCGCCCGGGGCCGTCATGCGGATCGCTCGCTACCAACTGGATGCGGGCGCTGGACTTACCCCACTGGGACCAAAGTCCGATCTTGTGTCATCACCGGTTGCGGCGGCGATGATCGCGCCGACGATGAGGATCGCGGCTGCCAGTAAGACCACACCGCCGATGACCCACTTCGTTGTTGAGCGTGGCGCTCGCTCGGCGCTTGAGTCCACGGTGGCCTCCAGATTTGTCAATGTTCAGCTACTGCTGGTTAACCACGCGTCCCCGTGGCCCGTTCATGCACCACTTCGCTCACACAGTGGTGGTGGATGCCCAATATCCCAGAAGATTGGCGTGAAGGCGTCGCGATCAAACGCCTCGACAGCCGGTATGAGCCTGGCGGGCGAGGATGGGCGAAATGCCAGGCACAAAGCGCTCGCTGCGTTATCGCGTCATTCTCCGCGACCGAGGCGCGGAGCCGGCTTCTCCCGACACGCTGCGGCCGCCGGGGGCCACTCACCTCCTCAACAGCTGATTCGCGAGGCTGGTGGTCTCGTCGGCGGGTGCGGCGTCGATTTCTGCCAGGGTCCGACTCAACGCGTTCAGGAGCGTGCCGATAGACCCCGCTTCCCCAAGGGCGTGAAGAGCTCGCATCGCGAGCCGATATAACGCCTCGTTGAACCGGTCGAGCGCGATGGCCTTGTCCAGGAGGCCTGAGGCTGCGCTGGGGTCCTCCGGCAGCAGCAGTTCTGCCAGCTGGAGGTGGGCTTCGGTGCCCCAGCGGCGGACGGCCTCGCGGTGCGGCTGGATCCAGTCGTAGTCGGCCGTCGCCGCTAACGGCGCCGTGTAGAGGTCGCATGCGGCTTGGAGAAGACGTCTCCGGTTGCCGGCTCGGGCGGTGGAGGCGTTGCGAAGCCGGTCGCGGAGCTGCCAGAGGTCGATGTCGACGGTTTCGCGGTCCAGTTGGTACCTGCCGTTGGCCCTGATTACCTAAATGGATATGGCATCTTCGCGATCGCCGAAGCGCTCACCAAGGACGGCATCCCTTGCCCGTCAGCACAGGACCGAGCCCGGAGCCGACACCGCGACGGTCAAGGCTGGTCCAAGAGCGCCATCCGCACCATCCTGTGAAACCCCCGCTACACCGGCCGGCAAGTATGGAACAAACAGCGCACCGACGAGGTGCTCCTGGACGTGGATGACGTCGCACTCGGCCACACCGCGGTCATGCGATGGAACAACCGCGAGCGATGGGTCCTGTCCAAGGATGTTGTCCACGAACCGCTCGTCGACGACCACGCCTTTGAGCAAACCCAGGCGACATTCGCCAAGCGGGCCCGAACCGCGACCTCGGCCCGCCGGACCAACAGCGGCCGCCATCCCTACATCTTCAAGAGCCTGGTTCACTGCGGCATCTGCCAGCGAAAAATGCAGGGCCTGCACGCGCACGGCACTGCCTACTACCGGTGCCGTTACCCGCAGGAATACGCCGTCGCCAACTCCCTTGATCACCCGCGGAACGTCATCATGCGGGAAGAAGCGCTCATCCGCCCCCTAGACACATGGCTCGTCCAGGAGCTCAACCCGGCCCAGCGAATGCGAACCGTCGCCAAGCTCGTCGAGCAGGCCCAGAGGGAGATCCCCACCTCAGAAATCCGACTTCCGGACGGACCGACGGTGGCCGACTGCGACGCAAAACTGGCTCGCTACCGCCGAGCCCTTGACGCAGGCGCCGACCCAGCCGTAGTCGCCAGCTGGATCGCCGAAACCCAAGCCGACCGTGAACAGGCTCTGGAAAGGCGAACCGGACCTGCTCGGGAAGCGACCAACAAGGTCGATCTACCAAACGCAGAAGAGATCACCAGCATCGTCGAGGAGCTGGGCGACCTGGTCAGCGCGCTCCGCGAGGCAGAACCCGAACATAAGCTCGATGTCTACGGACCATCGGCCTGCACCTGACCTACGAACCGAAAACAAGAACGGTGCGCGCCCAGATCGATCTTGGGCCGCACCGTTGGGATTCGGTTGGTGTCCGAGGCTCAACACGAGGAGCATTCACACGGTGGTCGCTGCCAGGGAGTTGGCGCTCGCGCCAGGATCGCCGCGGCCGAGATCGCGATCTGATGCAGAACGAGCAGCGGTCAGGCGCAGCCTCGGTCCACTGACAACTCCGCCACGACCCGCTCCGGCTAGGGGAGACAGCGGCGGCACCCCGCCGTACCTCTGCCGCGCCGCCGATGACGTCCAGCCAGCCAAGATCTTGCGCAAAGCCCGCCCGATCGGGTTGCCGGCTGGGTCGTCCACCCAGCAGTGTCAGCTCGCATACGCCGCAGGTCACAGCGAGATCGATAGGGATCCGGCCACAACCGCGTCAACTGGGCGACTGCGACCAACGTGATGTCGATTCAGCGGTAGCTCAGTCTGGCGCTCGCCACGTAACGTATTTACATGTGTACGAAGGGTGCGCCAGGACAGACCTGCTCCCTCGTGACCGTCAAGCACAGCTGCGTGGGGTGATCGCACTGTGGAGAACGGCAACCACAACTCCAACTGTGCGACCGCAACGGGCCGTTCGTGTCGCTGCACCGGCTGTGGTGGGTCGCAGCACGGTTGGCAGGGATGGCTCGATCAAGCCGGCAGCGGTCAGACAGACCGTCGGGCTAGGGCGTGTCCTGGCGATCAGTTGATCGTTTCTGGTTGATGTGTCGGGTGTAGGTCGTGGTGAGTTGACGGACAAGGCTTGGGCGGTGATCGGGCCGTTGCTGCCCGAGCCTGGTCGTCGGTCCGGGCGGTGGCGTGATCACCGTCAGGTGATCAACGGGATCTTGTGGAAGTTGCGGACCGGGGCGCCCTGGCGGGATTTGCCGGAACGCTACGGGCCGTGGAAAACCTGCCACGAGCGGCTGCGGCGGTGGACCACGGACGGCACCTGGGAACTGATCCTGGCCCGGGCGCAGGTCTACGACGACGGCCAACCAGTCGAATGGATCATCAGCGTGGACTCCAGTGTTGTGCGTGCCCACCAGCACGCCGCCGGGGCACGCAAAAAAGGGGATCTGCCGGTGGTGTGGCCATACCAGCGGCGGATGGTGAGGCGTTGGGCCGGTCCCGGGGCGGCCTGAGCACCAAAATCCACCTCGCGGTCGACGGCCGCGGGCGGCCGTTGTCGGTGTTGCTGACCGCCGGGCAAGCCGGTGACAATCCGCTGTTGTTCCCGCTGCTGGACGCCATCGCGGTCCACACGTCTGGACGCGGTCGGGCGCGTAAGAAGCCGCGGATGCTGATCGCGGACAAGGCCTACGCCCATGACCCGACCCGCAGCGGGCTACGCCGGCGCGGTATCCCACACACCATCCCGGAACGGTCCGACCAGGTCGCCCGCCGGGCTGCCAAAGGCAGCCGCGGCGGACGCCCACCCACGTTCGACCCGCACGTCTACCGACAACGCAACGTCGTGGAACGCTGCTTCAACCGGCTCAAACAATGGCGTGCCTTGGCCACCCGCTTCGCCAAACGCGCCGCCCTCTACCGGTCAAGCCTGCTCCTCGTCGCCGCGTTGATCTGGCTCCGATGATCGCCAGGACACGCCCTAGTCGCGAGCGGTGTGAGACGGCACTCCGCATCCGTCCGGCTACGAGGCTACTGGCCCAGAACGATCGGAACCGTGAGCTCACCAGTGACCTTGCGAGGCTCGACATCGCAGACTGGCTTGCGCTTCCGGCCGAAGCGCGACGACCGGAACCGGCCTCAGCTCACCCTTCTCCCGTTGACCAGGTGACGCTCTTCGCTGAAGCGATGACGAAGGACACCTGGCATGAGATCGCGAGTGAGCTCGACCGAGCAGCCCGGGACGCTGCTGGCGCAAGGCGCGAGCTCGCAGACCACGGCTGGTGCGAACTGTTCGTTGCAATGGCGCGAGCGACGGAAACGGCGCGACGGGCGTTCAACAGCATCCCGGACATTGTCAAAGGCGCCATCCTAGCTTCGCCTTCGCATATCGAACGCTCGTACGTCACCGACGCCGTCGTCGTCCTTGTTGTAGACAAGGTTTGGAAGGGTTTCGAGGCAGCGACGTTCGCCGGTTTCCCACTCCTTGACCTTGTGACAAGCGAAGAAGCCACACGCGCGCTGCGGATTATGGCCGTGTTCATCTGCCCTGCACCTGAGAAGCATCGGGACGTACGGCGGTACGCTTTAAAGCCACTCGGAGACGATGCAGCGAAGATCCTGACGGACCAGACCAAGGCCCGACTCGGCGAACTGTTTACCGAATGGCGACCAATATGAACGACATCACAGGGCGGGGCGCACAGCCGCTGCGCCAAGTCGGCGAGTAACAAAGCGGCGCACAGTCGTCTAGCGCACCGCCAAGATCAAGTGTCCGAGGATCGATACGAGGGACATTCAGGAACCTGGCCGCAGGCCAGAATTCTCTAAACTGACGGTTCTGTCAGGGGCCTATGCACTCGACAGCAACACACCGCTCGGGCGAGCCTAGGCGACTATCGGGGCCGGCGCACCCAGTCGACCATGAAATCATGTGCTTCAGTTGGCAAAGCCCACGAATTGACGGATTCGATGGCGGCCTCCGCGTAGCGGCCTTGGACTGCCGAAATGAACTGATTGAACAAGCCATGGTCACGCTGTGCGTCGGCTATCCTCAAAACCGGTAATAGGAGTAGTAAAAGCGAACCTCGCGCTCGCTGCGACAATGACTTGAACGCGGTGAGGTCAATGAGCGTGAGGGCGTACCCCCATGGATGCGGAGATAGTTCCGCTCGTTCAAGCCAATGTAACCCCGCGACAACCTGTGAGTAGTAACTCTCAAGAGTTGCATTCGCGGCAACATCAGGGTCGCCTTCCGCGCCAGCAAAATCTGACGGCGCTCGGGGCAGTAAGAAACGTAACGTGGGCCCTCTCATGGTAAGACAAACATGTGAGGTCTCGTAGAGCAAAGACAACCCGCCTGCCGCCAAATCCTCCACGCTGGGGCCGACAAGGCGACGACGCCAGAGCGCCGCAGCCTCAGGTACCGGGTACTTCTCAATTTCCTCAGCCACTCGGGCCTGCAATGGCAGAGGGTTGGTTGCTTTGAACAATTTGCCTAGAAAGAATTGGTACACTAATCCAGCCGAACGGGACGACGGCATCTCCTCCGCATAATGGATCACCGCTTCGGCGATTCCTCGCACGAGGCGATCGGCGTTGTCTGGTGAATTGACGCTTAAGAGGCGGCTCAAGGAATCATCATTCACAGACCGAGCCACCGTCATGCTCGTGGTACGACGCGCGGACGCAGGAACCTCGCAGACCTTCTTGAGAATGCCGTAGGCGACTCCGCGCACGGTGGCGTTATCCGGCGCAATATTGTCCATACACTGAGCAACAAAGGACAGGTGATTGTCGACATTGGAAACAGCCCTGTCGAGGTGGTCCAAGGCTAGTTGGAGTATGCGATCCGCTCCGTCCTCAATATTGCGGTCCAGGATCTGGACACTAAGCTGCCCAACGACGTCCCAAGTGCCATTTCGCAAGCGCGGCTCTAGCCGCTCCCAGATTCCCGCGGGGTTGGGGTCTTGCTTTACAAGCTGCGACGCTGCGAAGTATTCAAGAAACGTACGATGGACGAACCCGTAACGGGGCTGCAAAGCGTCGGATCCGACCTCCGTGAGTACCCATGCGCGACCTGCGCAAAAGTCCAGGAAATCGGTAGCAGCCTGACTGGCCTCATCAGGATCTTCGAACCTTTTAGCCCGCATATACTCGGCGAGGAACCCGACGATCTCCGATCGTGGCAGTGCCTGTCGACCCCGTTCATCTGTGAAAAGCCTCCACGCGAGCCGCTGAACAGCCGGCCGAATATGCGCGGCGTAGCGGTGGGTTACTTCAATCCCCCTTGACCGGTCCCACGTCTCGAATAGCAGCTCGGCACATTTCTCGTAAATCTCCGGCTTGTTGCGCGGAATATAATGGACTGTAGAATATAGTCCGCATAAAAGCGAAAGCAGCAGCGGATTGATTCGCAGATCATGTGCGGCGGCACTTTCACGCATAAACGATTGCGTAAGCTGCTTCCGCTGCTCTGCGTTCAACGACGGATTTAGCCGGAACCATCGGCTGGCATACGAGGCAACTTGCGTTTCATCAAATGGTGCGATGTTAACTGTTGGGAATAGCTCCGCGTCGAGAGAGGCTTCTGGGTATCCAACGATTCGCGAAGTTACGACGACGCGAGCGAGTGGGTAGCGATGCGCAAATCCTTCAACAAGTTGTACGAACGACTTCCGAAACGCGCCTTCGCCGAGTTCGTCGACTCCGTCTATTATCACTGTTGCTCGACCATTTAGCAGAAGATGTTCAAGTGATCCTTGCGGAGGAGTCACATTGCCGGGCCTGCGGCAGGCTGCCTCAAGGTAGTGCAGCAGAGTTTGATGGTCCGTCCGTAAAGACTGGGTATGCGCTCGCACGACGAGCAGTATCGGAACCTGTCCTTCAAGCCCGGCGATCTTGTCGGTCGCCAGGTCATGGGCCAGCTTTCCCGCCAGCGTCGACTTCCCTGCGCCCGGGTCACCTAGAACGACGAACCTCATCTTGTTGTACAGCGCGTCGGTAAGCGAACAACGCTCAGCCCCAGAAGGCGGAACGCCTTCTCGCGTGAAGGAGGAATTCAATAAAAACGTCGGTGCGACGTAAAGCTGCGAATAGTCGACGTGTCTATTCATGTCATGAGCAGCCAAGCGTAGTTTGGCGTGGCCAGACTTGGCCGCCGCCCGAGCCGCCCGCACAAAGCGATCAATCTCGTCTAGGGATCCGATCTGACGTAAAAGCTCGCTATTACGCACACCAGCAATGGCGACATTTCCGGCCATCGCCACCGCTAGGGCAGTGTCAAGCGTGCCCGGCGTCGCCGATTGACGCACTGCGTGGACAGCGGCATCAACGAGTTCGTGAAGGATGTCGGTGGCTTGTAACAAGTCGGCTTCAGTGAACGCTCTGAGTCGAAGGCCATGGCGGAGTTGTTCTCGAATGGAGCTGTGCGCCTCATCCTTCTTCGCCGCAAGCGACGCAATCATCGCTTGGCGGACGAGGCTCTCGAACTGCGCAGACTGCACGAACTCCTTAAAACTTCGGAGTTGGCGCCCTTCAAGATGTTCGACGAAACGCTCGGTGTTTCCGGCGACCACAACACTTGCCGCCTCCGTGGCGATCTTGTTGCGCTGATGGGTTGTCAAGAGCTTGCGACCAACCAGAGCGCTGCCGCTGATCACTGCTTTCGTGGCGAGTCCGCTGAGAGTCGCCATGTCCATGGAGCCTCTCCCCCCTTGAATCGTTCCTCGTTCAGGATCCTAGTGGAACGTTGTCCCACGAGCGTCATAGGCATCGGACACATCGCGAGACGCCTCAACGAGCCGAGCAGGCAGCCGACTTGGGACCTCTGACGCTCGCGGTCCCATGCTGCAACTGATACCACGTACGAACGCCCTCAACCCTTATAAGGCACAGCAGATCGAGGAGCGAAAGAGCGCAGCGACCGCCGCGCTCCGGCTAATGCCGAACCTGGAGGTTCTTTTGCTTAGTCAGGTTCCGTTGTAAGGATCTCGACACATCGCGGTAGCAGCATGCAACGCTCCCCGCCTCGTTTTAGCCTCTGCGGGACGGAAATACTACGTCGTCGGAAGACTCACCGCGCCAACCCCGGCAAGGAAGCGGGACGGGCTTAGGTAGGCAACAGGCTGCGCTCTTACTGGATACTCCGGAGAGTAAATTAGGACCACCGCCTCTTTCGCTCGTGTCATCGCAACGTAAAAGAGGAGACGCTCCTGCTGCACGTACTTTTCGTCGGGCCTGTATGGTCGACCGTAGTCCAGTGGCCATCCTGGGACGATCGCCTCTTGGAGGTAAGGGAGGATGACGTAACGCCACTCGCGCCCCTTAGATGCATAGTAGTTCGCTATTCGCACTTTCCCAACTGAGGCAGCATCGCCCGCAAATTCGGCGAGGGATACCTTGCTAAACTTTGAGCTAGATAGCTCTCTAAGAGCGGACTGTTCCTGAATTTCCGCAGCGTCTCCTAACCGCACCGCGAGCTTCAAATGATCCTCTGCTTCGCTCAACCAACCTTGCAATGTGATTGCGCCACTTGGCACTTTAGAGAGAAAACGCCAAAGACTAAGCCTATCTGAGATTAGTGACGGTACAGCGCCGGACGCTGGCCGAGTAACGCGGCGGTAGCTGTCCACCAAATCATCAAACCCAAACCGCGAGGCGCCGGCCGAATGCTCTAGGCGCCGGTCAAGCTGCCAGCTTGCGGCACTCTGGAGGAATCGGACGATACGTCCGTAAGGCCATGAGTCCGCTTGCTCGGATAACACCGGCAGGCCCGCCAAATCTAACTGTTTTGTAAGCCAATCTCTTAACGTCCCCTATGTCAGCTCCTGAAGAGTAGCCGCGTTCTTCGCCAAGCACCCTCGTGGCTGCAGAGACGATTGCGCTTCCCGACCGATAATTGACGGACAGTGTGAAGCACCTGACGCTCCTGCTAAAATCGATGAGGTGTTTCGGATCACTCCCCGTAAACCCCATGATTGACTGGTCCGCATCCCCAACCGCGAAGATCCGCGACCCCGCCTCATTCAGTAGAGTTACGATGCCGTGTAAGACCGGACCCAAGTCCTGATACTCGTCTACAAGGATCCAGGGGAACCGGGCCGCAAGTATCCGCCGAACCTTCTCGCGGGATCGAAGTATTCCGAGGCTCCGGCCCACCATAGCTTCGAAGTCGAGTTTGTTGGTAGCAACCAGCATTTCGTCGTACTTTGCCGCCGCTGCAACCACGTCAACGCTGAGCGAGCTCGTGTCTTCTCCGGCGAAGAGCGCACGCCTGCAGGCTGTGTCTCTCTCGCGGTTCCACGTGGGGTCCTGGTAAAGGCCGACAGCATCGTACGCGGCTCCTCTGAGCCGCAGTTCCTGCCGCTGGTTCAGTACGCATCCGCTCACGAAGGGGGCGTACCCAGAGAGCGCCGAGAATGGGGCGATCACTTCGGACAGACAGAATCCATGCACGGTCGACACCACGCCCGACCGAAGAGCGCCGGGGGCCAACTTTGCTAGTCTCAGTCGAATCTCGTCAGCAGCTTGATTCCCATAGGTGATACACGCTACTCGCCCGGGCGCGCTTACCGAGGTTTCAGAAACGTATGCCGCCTTAGTCACGAGAAGCCGGGTCTTTCCACTGCCGGGTCCCGCTAGCACAGCAGAACTCTTGTCGTACAGGACAGCGTCGCGCTGCTCCTGATTTAGGCGGCCGATCTCGGAAGCGAGTACGCGGCTTACATACAGTCGCTTCACGGTCTAGCGGCTCGCGCTTCGGCGCCTACGCGTTCAGAGTCATCGTCCCCGTCGTTCAACGGGTGCCCACGACATACCACGCTTGCATAATCTAGCGCGCGCAAAACGCTGTTCCCAAGAGCTTCCTCTGAAGTTGGATAGGTGAGTTCGCGGACAAGGTGGCTCGCGAGTCGCTGAGCGAACCGGCCCTTTCCCCTGCTTTCGATACGGCGGACGATTTCCTTGCGAATCTGAAAATCATCAGTGGCGCAGAGCCGGTCAATCTCGTCCCGCATCTTGGCGGCAATCGCTGTACTGAAAATTTCATCCCCCGCGGCCTTGAACGCACTCGGGAACACTCGGGCGAGATCCGTCTCCAAGGTCGTGTCGCCAACGAATATTCCGTCCTGCTCCAGCGCCTCAAGCACACGACCGTAATCTTGCTCCGGGCTCGTCGATTTCCAGGCTGTTGATGGCGGTGTCGCCGATCATGCGGAAAAATGCGTCGAGGTAACGCAGGGAATCCTCCAGGCCGGCGTCCCTGCGCACGAGATCGCTATTCTTTACCCTCGCAACCGACGGAAAGTCCCGGTGAGCCTGACGTGCCCAACGGCCCGCGGCCTTGCAGGAAACCCGAGTTCCGCCCGGAGTGACTTTGCCAGGACTTGGTTGGACATCAGGCGAAGACCTCGAAGAATCCCGTCAGTCGTGGATGGGCCAACCTGGTCTCGCCGGTCGCCATCAGTTATTGCGATGTGCGGAATGTCTAGTCCACTAGCTCCGAGAAGCGATCGGTAAGGACCGAAATCGGTTCCTTGCACGGATACTACACTAATTCCATACTCCGTGAGGTCAAACCCGTACGCGGAGGCGATGGCAGGAATAACATGCCGCTCCGCGTCGCCTTCGACGAGAATCACGAAGCGAGCGAACAACAATTCAGCGCGAGTCGCGTCCAGGTATCTTTCGATGTCCTCCTTTTCCTCCTCAGTAAATCCGACGTTCATTGCGGTTGTGGCAGCAGTTCCTTCATCGGTTTCCCGTAACAGCACGATGCTGTCGAGTGGGGCGACCGCTGCGATGTGCGGACTGTGGGACGTCAAGAGAATGGCTGGCTCCGCGCGCAGCAGATAGCCGAATAGCCTCCTCTGAATCTGAACATGAAGATGCGCCTCGGGTTCCTCCACTCCAAGAATGGTTGTTACGTGGCTGTCGGTTCCCCGTCGCTCCGAGACCGCCTGGAGGAGTAAGGCCAAGTAGAGAATATTTGCGATACCAAGGCTTGTATCTAGCATCCCGCGGCGGCGAGTCTGATCGGTATACAGCCGAATTTGACGTAGTAGCTGCGCTGGGACCGCGGGGGCGATGCCGAGTGTCGGCAGGGCAGGGAATGCCGGTCCGACCATCTCTGTTGTTTGCATTCGGATCGCGTCTTGCAGGGAGGACATTGCGTCGTCCTCCAGAAGCTCCTCGACTGCCGCGGTGACCTCGGAAGCAACGCTCGACAATACCTGGCTCTCAGGCCGTGTCCGAGAGAGAAGTTCCCGGAGAGGTGACCTCCTGCTGCGGAGTTCGTCGGTTGCGTCCCTCATCGCTGGCAAAACGCGGACACCAATGTATCGGCGCGGCTCAAACCGAACGGCTCTGCACTCCTCCTCAGGTCCGCCGTAGACGACCCACTCGTAGTCGTCTATCGATGGCTCCTGGACCTCCTCGTTGTCGTCCCCCTCGTTGTCGTCCTCGTCGTCTGCCTCGTCATCGTCATCCCCGATTTCGTCATCGAGTTCATCGTCGGGAAGATCAATAGACGACTTGAGTTCGTACACATACTCGATTCGCGAATGCGCGGGTTCGTCGGAAATTAGGCAGTCGGCCAGGACGGCCATTGCCTTTACATCCTCATCAAACCCTTTCAGCTCCACCGCGATCCGAATGCTCTCGCCCAGACAGGGGCCTTGGCCACTATCGTAGAAGTCCTCCTCGCGCAGCGATCTCGCGCTGTCGGGAAGATCAGGGTCCAGCAGTAACCTAATCGCCATTAGGAGGTTGCTTTTTCCTACGTTGTTCTCACCGACTACGACTGCGGTCGAGGGAAACGGGTCAATTAGCAGACGCTTGAAGTTCCGAAAGTTTTCGATCTCGATACGGCTAATGTGGAGTGGCATCGCCGCTGCTCCCGAGGTTGCGATCTTCGTACGGAAAGTTTACCGAATGAATGCTGTGTGTCCTCATACGAATGGGTTACACGTGATGGTGACTTAGGCCCATCGTGTGGTGCGAAGAGGTCGATGAGCTACGTGTTCCGGTCCCGTGGGTCGGAGCCTGACCGACAGGTGCTCCTCGCAACCACTCGCCTCCGGCGTCCGGATGGCTGGATGGCGACGGTTCCAAGTAGGGACGCGCGGTGACCGAGGACGTCTGAAGTAGGCCCTACTCTCCAGCCATGCGAGGCGAGTACAGATGGTAGGGAAGTAGGTCGCGAAGGGAGGCGAGATGCTCACTCGACACCCTGGATGGTGCGGGGGGAACGAACAACTTGGGGATGACATCGGTCTGAGGGCCGGACGGCCTCGTCGCCAAACGACCTCGTGGGCACCAACGTTCGGCTCGTCTCGCTCGGCTCTCGGATTCCGGTGACAGTGGTGGAGATCGAGTTCGTCGAGGACGGTGTTGACAGCACTCGTCAACTTCCCATCCTCCAGGCACGCAAGCTGGCTACGGCAATCCTTGCCTTAATGTCGATGATCGAGGATCACCCTCGCCCGGTCACCACGTCAGTCGCCTAGCGTTGACCCACACCCGCTCGAAGGATGTTTGGTAGACGCTCGCCGTCTCCGGACTGAGGTCAGCGTTGAGGCGAAGAACTGGTGCATCCGCAGCCGGCGTCCCGAATACGTGCATGTTGATCATAATCTCGTTGTCCGCGCGGTAGATCGAGTTGTACAGCGTCGTATTGTGGGTGCGCACCTCGATCCCTTGCTGACGGCCGAGGATCCTGAACGTCGCTAGTGCCGTGCGAACACGTGTCTCGATCCCGCGTCCTCCCCACTCTTCTACCCCGCGTGCCCGGATTCGATCGCCACTCTGATCGCCGAGAGCCACACGAACGGTCACGCCGGCCTTGGCGCGGTCGACGAGCGCCAATTGGATTTCTGGCTCGTCCACCACGAACAGACAGCCGTATGCCAGGACATCGATCTCCGCTCGCGCGTTTCTGAACAGCCGGAGCCAGGCGTCGGTCGGCACCTCGGAACGATGCGGGTAGGCAGCGCTCGGCGCAGTCGCACGCCGCCTTCGATGTGGCCCAGCGGCAGTGGCATTCGGCCACAGGTCGCTAGCGTCTCGCCGGGCTAGTCCGGCGAGCGCCCGCTGATGGCGGGGATATGGCGTCCGGCCGGCAATCCACCGCTCTACTGTCTTCGGATCGACGCTCAGGCGGTGCGCGACCTCGACTTTGCTTACCCCGACGCTGCGGAGAGCGTCGGCAAGCGGATGCTCCATGTCGCTCCCATCGGCGATGGTCGTTCGATGGTACCGAACTCGTCCGGAGACGTCCCTACCGCGTGGTTCAGCGACAGCTACGGAGCGTCAACGCTTCAGGTATGACACGAGGACCATCCGACCCGCGTCAGGCTGCGCGGATGTCAGCAGACCTACTCGCCCTGGCGCTGGAGAACGTCGGCTTCGACGTCGGTCGCGAGTTCGGCATGCTGCGGAGCGCTGTCGACTACCGCGCGCGGCCGGCCGTTGACCTTGGACAGATAGCCGAATCGACCGCTCAACGACTCACCACCGTCCTGTCGCGAGCTGCCGCAGCGGGCATCGTTCTTCCGCCTGACGGCGTCGCGTGATGGCGCGCTCGGCCGATAGACCGGCACCGTACAAGGACATCGCGGCCAGTCTGCGAACCCGGATCGTTCGCGGCGAGCTGCACAAACAGTTGCCCAAGGAGATCACGCTGACGCGGCAGTATGGCGTCGCACGCAACACGCTCCGCCGCGCGCTGCGCACGCTCGCGAACGAGGGCCTCGTTACCGCGACCAGCGGCCGAGGATGGTTCGTGACCGTGGCGGAAGGCGATCACAGCCTGGCGCAAGCGCGGCACCGGCTCATCGGCTGTGACCTGCTGGCGAGGATCGAGCGCGGCGAGTTCGGACCGGCTGACGTTCTCCCCAGCGAAGCGGCCATCGCGCGGCAATATGGCGTCACTCGCAGCACCGTCCGCATCGGGTTGGCAAAGCTCGAGGGCGCCGGGCTCATCCGCGCTGTTCATGGCGTCGGATGGTTCGTCCGCTCGGAGTGATTGGCGCCGATCGTTAGTCTCCTTGCGTGGGGGATATCCAATGGGCGCGCGACCTGGCGCGCGAGGTGCTCGGCGAGGTGCTTCCGCGGCGGTGGTCGCACTGCTGCGGCGTGGGGATCAAGGCTGAGGCTGTGGCTCATGTCGTGGGCGACCAGGCCGAGTTGTTGGTCGCCGCCGCGTGGCTCCATGACATCGGCTACGCGCCTGCGCTTGTCCGGACCGGGATGCATCAGCTCGATGGCGCGCGCTACCTGCGTGATGTCGTCGGGGCCAGTCCAGGTCTCTGCCGGCTTATCGCCCACCACACCTGTGCCGTGATCGAGGCGCGAAACCGCGGCTTGGACGAGGAGCTCATCGCTGAGTTCCCAGCGGTCGATGGGCTTCTGGCCGACGCCATCACCTACGCGGACATCACGACGAGCCCGGACGGCGAGCCCGTCGAAGCGCGTGACCGGCTCTCCGAGATCGTCGCTCGGTACGGCGACGGCCACCTCGTCACGCTGACGATGCAGGAGGCGACGCCGGTCATTTTCGCGTCTGTGCGCGCCGTCGAGGCAGCGCTGGCGCACGCTTAGCGGTCGGCATCCGCCTCGGCGAGCGATCCTTGTTCGTCTCGCGCCCAGCGGCGGCCGGCGCTGTCGAGGAACTCGATCTGCACTGGCTCTGGCTCGACGTATGACCGCATCCACTCAGGCGGGGCGGCGCGGCGGATCGTCTGACCAGGCGGCACCAGGCCGATGAACTCGGCGCCGTTCTCTTCCCCAGGGTGGCTAGGGAGCGGCAGCTCGACGTCGTAGATCGGCATCGCGCTCGCGTTGTGGATGTGGAACGCCAGCTCGCGGGTGCCGTCGGGCTTGCGGGATGCTTCTACCCACGCGCTGATGCGCTCTGCCTGTGCACGGCGCTGGTCGTCGGCTCGGTCCGCCTCGCGACGCAGCTCGCGGCGCAGGATCGTGAACCCGACCACGAATGCGCCGACGGTGCCGACCGCGGAGAAGATGTCCGCGCTCGCGCTAAGCCAGTCTGGGTCCAAGGCGTCGCTACCCGAGGTGCGGCGCGTCGCCGCCGGCGAGGAAGTGGCCGAGGCGCAGGCGCATCGATCGGTCCATGGCCAAGCCGTCGACCGCAGCCGGTGCTACCCATTCGACCTCGCGCGACTCCGAGCTGCGCGTCAGCGCCCCGCCGAGCGAGCGCGCGGCGAAAACCACCGCGCACTCCTGACGCGCCTCGTTGTTGCTCGTGTAGAGGATCACGTGCTTCGGGTCGGTGTAGATCCCGACCAGGCCGGTGATCTCCACGGACACTCCCGTCTCCTCAAAGGTCTCGCGCACTGCGGCATCGGGAAGCGACTCGCCAAGATCCATGGCGCCGCCCGGCAGAGCCCAGTTGTCGTTGTCGCTCCTCTTGATCAGCAGGATCTCGCCTGCCTCGTTGGTGACGACGACGTTGGTCGACAGGACGATGCTGTTCGGCTTGGGTGCGGTCGGGTCGTCGTAGAAGTCGATGCGGCTCGCCACGGTTCTCCTCAGTCCAGCGGGCGGCCGAGGTTCCAGACCCGCTCGAAGCTCTCCATGTACGTCGACACCATGTCACCACCGGCTACCCGGCGCAGGTGCAACACGGGCGCGTGCGACGCCGGGAAGCCGTAGATGTGAGTGTTGACCAGCAGTTGGTCGTCAGCGCGGTAGATCGAGTTGTAGAGCGTCGTGCCGTGGAGGCGGAACTCCACCCCGTCGACCGACATCAGTGGCCGGTAGAGGACCAGCGCGTTGTGAACCTTGGCGATGATGGTCGACTCGATGCCCTCCTCCTCGCCGCGTAGCTTGACGTTCTCCGAGTCCGGGTCGCCCAGGAGGATGCGGACGTTGACTCCGTCGCCGGCTTTCCTCCGCAGGATGCGCTGGAATCCCTCGTCCTCGGCTAGCGAGAGGCCGACGTAGACCAGGATGCCGATCTCGCGCTCGGCATTGTCGAAGTAGTTGCGCCACATGTCCGACGGCATCATCCAGCGGTGCGGGTAGATGTTGACGATCTCGCTTTCGCTGGCGTTGGCGATCTGGTCGCGTGTCAGCGCGTCGGGCCAGAGATAGTCCTCGTCGACGCCCAGGTGAGCGGCCACGGTGTAGCGGTGGCGACGGTACGGAGTCCGTCCGCCGACCCAGCGCTCGACGCTCTTTGGATCAACCTGCAAGACAGTCGCCAGCTCGGAGGTCGACACACCTTTTTCGAGCATGGCGCTGCGTAGTCGGTCGTTGGCCATCGTCTCCCCAGGACAGGACGTCTCGCAGGCGTGACCACATTAGTCAAGACATCTTCGATACGTCCAGCCACGTAGTGACTACGTCTCGTGCTTTCGCCGCACTCTCGTTTGCGTCGCCGCATCACGGCGGTGACGTGACGAGAGGAGGTCCACGATCAACGTCAACTTGGGATCGGACGGCCCGGCATGCGCGTGCGGGGCGCGGCTCGATGACGACCGGACCGGCGCGGGTCGCTGCCGGAAGTGCTCCGCCCGGTTGCGGTGGCAGAGCCGCCGGCAGGCTCGCGGCTCGCACGAGGGTGTCGACCGTACGGCCCGCCGTCGTCGGCGCCGCACCCGGCGATCGGACGGGGGTGCCGAATGATCGTCTCCGTCTCCGCGGTCGTCCTGCTCGGCGTGTTCGTCTACCTGCTCTGGCGGTACGCCCGACTGCCGCTCTGGCAGGCCGCGATCTGTGCCGCGTTCGGCTACTTCCTGGCGTCGTCCTCGATCGGTCCTGAGATCGGCAACGGGCTGCGCTCCGTCGCGCGGTTCGTCGCCGGGATCGAGCTCTGAGTGGTGGGTAGACACAAGCGGTCCGACCGCGACGCATGGGTGATCGTCGGCATGGCGGTCGCGGCAGCGTCCGCTGCCACGGCGAGCTTCACCGGACTGCGCGGGCTGGCGCTGCTCGCCGGTTGGCCTGAGCGGCTGGCGTGGTTGCTGCCGATCACCATCGACGCGTACGCGATGACCGCCGCTCGGGTCTGGCTCTCCGGTCCGCACGGCGAGCGCGGCGCTCGCCGGTTCGCCCGTGCGAACGCCATCGGCGCCATCATGGCGAGCATCGTCGGCAACGCCGTCTACCACTTGGTTGCCGCCGGCTTGGTCCTCATCTCGTGGCCAGTCGTCGTTCTCGTCGGTGCCGTGCCTGCGGCCGTCCTCGGGCTCACGGCACACCTTCACGCGCTGCGAACGATCGCCCGCGGCGCCCCAACGCACGGCGGTACCGACCCAGGCACCCGCGACCAGGCCGCAGCACCAGCGCGGTTCCCGATCGAGGACCGGACTCAGGACCGGACCGAGTCCCGTCCCACCGATCGTCCCCGGCCACGTCCCCGTCGGCGCGTTGCGCCACGCACCGACGACGCACTCATGGAAGCCGCTCGCCGCGCCGACACGGAACACCGTGCCGCGCACAACGGCCGACCCATCACCCGCGACGCCCTCCGCAAGAAGCTCCGCGTCGCCGGACCCAAAGCCACCGAGATCCGCCGACAGCTCGCATCGGAGTCCGGAACCGCGGCCGACGACACCGTTACGCCAGAACGAAAGGAGGTAACGCCGACCCCATGAAGTCCTCATCGGACAAACCCAGGACGACCGTCAATCGGACAGTAATCACCCGCCACCTCGAAGCAGCCATCGCGCGGCGAACGCCCATCGCCGTCCGCACCGCGCTTGCCGACATCCCGGTCATGCTCGCCGAGCTGCGCCGCCTGGCGACGCTTCTCGCGTGGACCAGGACCGAGTTGGCCAACGTCCTCGCCGCGGGTCGTGCAACCCTCGCGGCCGAGCACGAGGGTGAGAGCGACCCCCTCAGTTACCTCCGCGACGAACTCGCGCAGCACGACCCAGATGCCGGGCTGGGTGAGCCGAGCCGATGAGGGCCTACAGCAGGCGGCATCGCCGATGGAGCCGAAAGAACGCCCAACCGCTGCTCATCATCGACCGTGAGCCTCTCGTGCTCATGGGACTCGCGGCCGTCGGTCGGGCAGTGTTCCGATACCGATCGGAGTTGGCTCCGTTCAGCCTCGCGCTCACCCTCGCAGTCGCCGCCGCGGTGCTCCACAGCACCAACCCGGGGACGTGGCCCTGGATTGCCCTCACAACCGGCGCAGCAGCCATCCTGGCGGCGTTCCGTGGCCTGCCCTGGGGGATCTCCCGCACAACCGAACGCGCCTTCGCTACGGTCGCCACCGTCACGGCGGGCGGGTGGCTCGCGACAGCAACCGCAGTCGGTCCGGGACGGGAACCGCTCCCGTTGCTGTTGCTGGCATCCGTTGTGTTGCTCGGCGTTCCATGGTGGACACACCGTCGTCGCCGGGCTCGCGTGAGAGTTGACCGGACGATCCAAGCATGGCCGGACATCGCCGAAGCGATCGGCCTTGCCGGCTCACGCGTCATGTCCGCTGTCGTCGACACCTGGGGCTGGCGCGCTCGGATGGCACTACGGCCCGGCCAGACGCTCCAAGACGTGGTGACCCACGTGCCGGCGATCGAATCCGCGCTCGGAACACGACCCGGCGCCGTCCGCGTCGAGCAGGACCCAACCCACGCCGGACGGTTCATGATGCGCGTCCTCGCCGCCGACCCGCACGCGGGCGCCATCCCATGGTCAGGCCCGACCGCACGCTCAATCGCCGACCCGATCGACCTCGGCGTCTTCGAAGACGCCAGCAATGTCCGCGTCTCGCTGCTACGCCGACATGCGCTCATCGGCGGCACTACCGATTCGGGCAAGAGCGGCGTAGTCAACGTCATCGTTGGCAACCTCGCCGCTTGCAACGACGTCGTCCTGTGGGGCATCGACCTCAAGGGCGGCATGGAGCTTCGCCCCTGGGCACCTTGCCTCGACCGGCTCGCCACCACACCCGGGGAGGCGACCACCCTCCTGACAGACGCCGTTGCCATCCTCGAAGCACGGGCGCACCACGCGGCCGAACACAACGTCCGCGTGTGGCAGACAAGCCCAGACCGACCGGCCCTCGTGATCATCATCGACGAGTACGCCGAGTTGGTCGACACTGCGCCCGACGCCGTCAACCGGGCGGAGTCCATCGCCCGGCGCGGCCGAGCCGTCGCTGTCGACCTGCTCGCCGCCACCCAACGACCGACGCAGAAGGCGATGGGCGGTGGCGCACTGCGCTCGCAGATGAGCGTGCGCATCTGCCTACGCGTCCGGGAACGCCGCGACGTCGACCTCATCCTCGACCAAGGGCTGCTAGCCGCCGGCTGGCACGCCCATACCCTCGACGCGCCCGGCAAGTTCTACGTCCTCGCCGAAGGACACACCCAACCACGCCGCGCCCGCGGCTACCTCGTTACCGACGACCACGTCAACGCGACCGCCCACCGCTACGCGGCCACCAGGCCGCACCTCGACCCGCTCTCCGCCGCCGCGATCGACCGGCCAACGCCGATCGAGCCCACCGAAGTCATCGCGCCACCGAAGAGCGACGATCCGGAACAAGCGCTGCGGCAAGCGTTGCGAGACGCACCGGACGAGGGCTTGACCATCCCGCACCTGATGCAACTCACCGGAATGGGACGCACATGGATCTACGACCGGCTACAAGTGCTCGCCGCCGACAACCACGCCCAGCAAGTGTCCCGCGGGCGTTGGCGAGGCACCGCAAGGTAGCGATCGTCCGCGCGGACGTCCGCTCCCGCGCGCGCGTCTGCGCACATCAACGCGCGGACGAACGACGGACGGACGTCCGCGCGGCACCCACCACGACTGAGAGGAGGCTCAAACGATCATCGACGACGAAGCGGCGAGCACCGCCGAAATGCGCACATCGCGAAAGACGAAAACGCTGGTCATCGAGGATGGGCAGGTCAAGGCGTCCGTAGACGTCCATATGTCGGACGCAGCCGCTGACGCTCTGTGGCGAATCATCGACCGCGCCCGGAAGAATCGACAGACATGAGGTTCGTCTTCTACGGACGCGTGTCGACCGAAGACCAGCAGGACCCAGAGGCGTCGAAGGGCTGGCAGCTCTCCCGCGCCCGCAGCCTCATCGCACCAGCGGGCGGAGCGATCGTCGAAGAGTTCTTCGACGTCGGCCTCTCCCGATCGCTGCCATGGAAGCGACGCCCCGACGCGCTCCGCCTGCTCGACGCCATCAAGAGTCCGGCTCGCACCTTCGACGCTGTGGTCATCGGCGAGCCGCAGCGCGCGTTCTACGGAAGCCAGTTCGGCATGACCTTCCCCGTCTTCGTGCACTACGGCGTTCAGCTCTGGGTGCCCGAGGTTGGCGGTGCCGTCGACCCCGGAAGCGACGCGCACGACCTCGTGATGGCGCTCTACGGCGGCATGAGCAAGGGCGAGCGGAACCGGATCAAGATTCGCGTCCGGTCAGCCATGAAGGCGCAAACGGAGACTGAGGGCCGCTTCCTCGGCGGGCGCCCGCCTTATGGCTACCGGCTCGCCGACGCCGGACCGCACCCGAACCCGGGGAAGGCCGCGGAAGGCAAGCGGCTTCACAAGCTGGAACCCGATCCCGTCACGTCACCGGTCGTCGAGCGCATTTTCGTGGAGTACGTCGCTGGCCGCGGAATGACGTCGATCGCGCGCGGTCTAACGCAAGACGGGATCGCGTGCCCGTCCGCCTACGACCGGGCGCGCAACCCGCACCGCCGTGCCGAGGTCTGGGAGACGACCGCCATCCGCGCGATCCTCCTCAACCCGCGCTACACCGGCCGACAGGTCTGGAACCGCCAACGAACCGATGAGGTACTCCTCGACGTCGAGGACATCGCACTCGGTCACGAGAACCGTCATCGGTGGAACGCCCCGGAGGACTGGGTTTGGTCGAAAGCCGAGGCGCACACACCGCTCGTCAGCGTCGACCTCTACGAACGCGTCCAGGACACCATCAAACACCGCGGCACATCAGGCGAGAGCGGCAAGGCGCCGCGCAGGACCGAGCGCCCCTACCTCTACCGCAGTCTGATCACATGCGGCCTCTGCGAAAGGCGAATGGTCGGCAACTCCAACCACGGCCGCCTCTACTACCGCTGCAAGGCAACGCGTGACTTCGTGCGCCAGCACGGCATCGCGCACCCGCCGGTCCTCTATCTCCGCGAGGACGCCATCGCCAACCAGATCGACCGGTTCCTGTTCGAAGAGTTGGGATCCGAGAAGCTGACCGCAACCTTGCGCCAGCTCGCCGACGCCCACCACCGCGCCCAACTCGCCGAGTACCGCGCGAACGACGAAACCGCGCGCCTCCAGAAGATCGTGGACGACTGCGACACGAAGATCGCCCGATACCGAGCGACCCTCGACGCCGGAGGCGACCCGGCGCTCATCGCCGGCTGGATCCGGGAAACCGCGACGATCCGGACCGCCACCGTGGCCCGGATCGGCGTCGCCGACGGCCCGCCACAGCGGCTCAACGAAGATCAAATCGCCGCGATCGTGGAAGGGCTCGGCGGGCTGCTCGCGATCCTGAATCGGGCCGACCCGCGCGACAAGGCGGAGATCTACAGCCGCATCGGTCTGCGGATGCGATACGAACCTGGCGCAGAAACGATCAAGGCCGAAGTCGTGTCCAACGACTTCGGCCGTGTGCTTTCTGCGTGTCCGAGGGGGGACTTGAACCCCCACGCCCTATACGGGCACTAGCACCTCAAGCTAGCGCGTCTGCCATTCCGCCACCCGGACTTGCTTTGTGCAGCCCAGTTTACCGGGACGCACGGGCGCTAACTGTACACGACGGGTCCGGGGCCGGCTCTCGGGGGGCAAAACCGGTCGCGTGTCACTCCAGCACCAGCACAGACTGGGCGGCATGACGATCACCCGACTCAACCCTGACGGACTGCACGCTACGCCCGGTTACCACCATGTCACTCTCGTGGAGGGGCGGACGACCGTTTATCTCGCCGGGCAGTGTCCGCTCAACGCCGGTGGCGATCTTGTCGGGGGTGGGGACGTGTTCGCTCAGGTCGACCAGGTCGTGGCCAACACGCGAGCCGCCCTCGCCAGCGTCGACGCCACACCCCACGACGTCGTACGCACCGTCATCTACGTCACCGACGACGCCGATCGCAGCCTCGGGGACGTCTGGCGCCGCCTGCTCGACTCCGAGCTCGCGCCCGCGTTCACCACCGCAAGCACGCTTCTCGGCGTCTCGCGGCTCGGCTTCCCGGGCCAGCTGATCGAGCTCGACGTCACCGCCGCGCTCAGTGGCCGCGCCACGTAAGAGACAGGCCCTTGCCGACCGGCACCGTGGCGGAGCGGCAGCGTGGGTCCGAAGCGATCAACGACAGGAACGACGCCACCTCGCCCGGGTGGGACAGCACGTTGTCGACCGCCAGCACTCCCCCGGGCCGCAGCACGCGGATCGGGTCCGGCCACCAGCCCGCGTACTCCTCGCGTTCCGCGTCCAGGAACAGCAGGTCGACGCTCCCGGACGGCAACGAGGCCAGGTAGGCGCCGCCCTCCAGCAGGCGCAGGTCGACCGAGACGCCCGCGCGCCGCAAATTGGCGCGGAGCTCCGGCCACTCCTGCACGTCCACCGACACCACCCGGCCGCCCACGTCCCGGGCCGCGACCGCCAGCCAGATCGTTGAATAACCGTTGGACGTCCCGATCTCGACCACCCGACGGGCCCCGACGATGCGGACCAACTGGGCCAGCAACTCAGCAGTGGCAGGCTCGAGGTTGCGCCGGCGCAGAAGGCGGTCCGGTTCCGCGGCGTCATGGTGCACGCCGTCGGCGTAGAGCGAAGCTAACAGCGCCTGGAGCGGCTCGTCCATCGGCCACCTCACGACAAGTCGACGGCGACCGGCGCGCCGCCGTTCTGCAGTGACCGTACGCCTGCTTCGCTTGCCGCGGTGGCCGCCCAACCGTCCGCCAACCCAGGTCCGACGCTGAAGCCACCGAGACACGCCGAGACCCAGGCCGAAACCTCGAGGTCGTACGCCGTCCGGAAGCGCGCGAGAAAGTCAGCGGGCAGCGGCCGCGGCGCCGGGACGAACAAACTCCCCGACTCCCCCACCGCCTCGCACCGCACCTCGTAGCCGACCTGGCTGTTGACGAACACCTCCGTCGTCGCCACCCCGCCGCCCGCCATCCTGAACACCGCCACCAGCGGATCCCGGACCCCCGCGGGCGCGAGCCCGGAGGACGCCGGCGTCAGCACCTGGACCGACGCGATCTCGTCGTCGAACAGCCACCGGCAGACGTCGACCTCGTGCACCAGCGAGTCCCGCACGATCAGCTCCGTCGAGAACGAGGCCGGCGCCGACCTGTTGCGGTGCACGTTGTGCAGCAGAAGCAGCCGCCCGATCGAGCCCGATGCCAGATCCGAGCGGAGCCGGGCGTACGCCGGGTCGAAGCGCCGCATGAAGCCGACCTGCACCAGTGGCCGGGCCAGATCCCGCGAGGCCGCCAGCAGCCGAGCGGCGGAGGCGACCGAGTCCGTGAGCGGCTTCTCGCACAGCACCGGCTTCCCGGCGGCCAGGCACGCGAACACCTGTTCCTCGTGCGCGAACCCCGGCGACGCGATCAGCTCAGCATCCACTGAGGACGATGAGATCAGGGACAAGGCCGACGGGAAAACCTGCACACCGGGCACGGCCGCGGCCACCGCCGCCGCCCGGTCCGCAGCAGGATCCGACACCGCCACCAACGACGCGGACGGCAGCGATGCCACCCGGGCCGCGTGGTCGGCGCCCATCACCCCGACCCCGACCACGCCGACCCGTAGGCGGCTCACGGCGCTTCGACCGACCCCGGCGTCACCGACGACGGCGACACGACCTTCCCGGCATCCACCCCGCGCAGCTCATGGCTCAACGACACCAACTCGTCCCCGCCGGCCATCTCCGCGGCCAACTGGTCGACCGTCAGCTCGTCGCGGTGCGCGTCCAGCACGACCCGCCCCAGCTTCAGGATCACGAAGTGGTTGCCGACCAGATAGGCGTGGTGCGGGTTGTGGGTGATGAAGATGACGCCGAGCCCGGCATCGCGGGCCTTCACCACGTAGCGGAGAACCACCCCGGACTGCTTGACGCCCAGCGCCGCCGTCGGCTCGTCGAGGATGATGACCCGGGCTCCGAAGTAGATGGCGCGGGCGATCGCCACACACTGCCGCTGCCCACCCGACAGGCTGGCAACCGGCCGGTCGAGGTCGGGGATGACGATGCCCATCTTGGACAGTTCGTCGGCGCAGATCCGCTTCATTGCCGCGATGTCGAGCATGCGCATGAAACCGCGCCGCAGCTCGTTGCCGAGGAAGAAGTTCCGCCACACCGACATCAACGGCGCCAACGCCAGGTCCTGGTAGACGGTCGCGATCCCGGCCGCCTGGGCCTCGCGCGGCGACCCGAACGACACCGGCGACCCGTCCAGCACCATCGTCCCGGACGTGTGCTGATGCAGCCCGGAAACGATCTTGATCAATGTGGACTTGCCGGCGCCGTTGTCACCCAGCACGCAGGTCACCTCGCCCTGGCGGACGGTCAACGACACCGACCGCAAGGCGTGGACGTTGCCATAACTCTTGCCGACGTCCGACAACGCGAGGATGCTCATCGCAGGTCCGCCCGTCTCTTCACGTACAGGTTGACGATCGTCGCCAGCAACAGCATCACGCCCAGGAACGTGCGGAACCAGTCCGGGTTCCAGCCCGCGTAGTTGATGCCGAGCTGGGTCATGCCGAAGATGAGCGCGCCGATCGACGCGCCGACCACCGACCCGTACCCGCCGGTGAGCAGACACCCGCCGATGACCGCGGCGATGATGAAGATGAACTCCTTGCCGACGCCCTCGCCGGACTGCACCGTGTTGAACTGGAACAGCAGGTGCATGCCCGACAGCCAGGCGCAGAACCCGACCGCCATGAACAGGCCGACCTTCGTCGCGCGCACGGGCACGCCGACGGCCCGCGCCGCTGGGGCGTCGCCGCCGACCGCGAAGATCCAGTTCCCGATCCGGGTACGCAGCAGCACGTACGCGCCGATGACCGTCAGCAGCACCCAGTAGAGGACAGTGATCTTCAGGTTGACGAGGCCGATCGTGACCTGCGAGGCGAACAGCGACCGCGCGCTGGCGAAGCCGTCCATGTCGCTGATGTCGGCGCTGGCCACGTTGCCGGTGGCGATCCGGGTCACGCCGAGGTTGACGCCCTGGAGGATGAAGAACGTGCCGAGTGTGACCAGGAAGCTCGGCAGCCCGGTGCGCAGGAGCAGCCAGCCGTTGAAGGCGCCGATCGCCACGGCCAGCACGAGCGAGAGCAGCACGCCGACCCACACGTTGAGGCCGAAGTTCCAGGCCAGCAGCGTCCCGGACAGGCCGGCGGTGGTCACCGCGACACCGGCCGACAGGTCGAACTCGCCACCGACCATCAGCAGCGCCACGGGCACGGCCATCATGCCGATCGTCGACGCTCCATAGAGGATGGTGCCGATGTTGGCCACGTTGCGGAACGGCTCCGCGACGGCCATGAAGAGCAGGAAGATGACGACGGCGGCGACCAGCGAGCCGACCTCGGGCCGGCTGAACAGCCGGGCGCCGAGCGACCGGCCGGCGACCCGGTCGTCCCGGGTCGCCGCCACGTCGGTCGCGGTGCTCACCGCTTGCCGTTGTTGGCGTACTGCTCGACCGACGCCACGTTGCTGCTGTCGATGAACGCCGGGCCGGTCAGCGTCGCCTGCCCGCCGCCGATCGTGTTGCCGTTGGTCTTGTAGAGCCACAGGCTGTCGACGGCCAGGTAGCCCTGGAGGTAGGGCTGCTGGTCGACGGCCCACTGCACGTCGCCGCTCTTGATGGCCGCGACGAGCTCCTTGTTGGTGTCGAAGGTGACCACCTTGGCCGAGCTGCCGCTGTCCTTGACGGACTGCACGGCGGCCAGCGCGAACGGCGCGCCCATCGTCAGCACCCGGTCGATCGCCTTGTCCTGCTGGAGCTTCGAGGTGACCGCCGCCTGGACGCCGGGCATGTCCGTACCCGTGACGTAGATCTTCTCGGTGTTGGCGAAGCTGTCCTTGGCGCCGTCGCAGCGCGCCTCGAGGCCGACGTTGCCCTGCTCGTGGATGACGCAGAGGGCCTTCTTGCCGCCGTCGGAGGTGAGCTTCTGGCCGGCCGCGCGGCCCGCGATCCGCTCGTCCTGGCCGAAGTAGCCCAGCACGCCCATGCCCTGCCACGCGTCGATGCCGCCGTTGAGCGCGACGACCGGGATGCCGGCCTGCGCGGCCGCCGTCACGTTGGCCTTCATCGCATCGGGCTTGGCCAGCGTGACCGCGATGCCGTCGACCTTCTTGTCGATCGCCGACTGCACCAGGTTGGCCTGGGCCGGACCGTCTGGATCGGCCTGGTACTGCAGCTCCACATTGTCCTTGCGCGCCGCGTCCTCGGCGCCCTTGCGGACCAGGTCCCAGAACGTGTCACCGGGCGCGGAGTGGGTGATGAACGCGACCGTCATCCGCGGGGTGTTGGCGCCGCCGCCGCTGTTCTCGGGCTCGTCGTTGTCCTGCCGGCCGCCGCTGGAGCTGCACGCCGCCAGGGTCAGCGCGGCCGCGGCCCCGACGGCCAGCAGGGACATCCGAAGTCTGTGCGTCATCTCGGTAGCCTTTCTCCATCCGCCGCGTCCTCGGGGCGGTGTCGGTGGTGGATTGATCATGCGCCCTTGATGTCGGCCAGCGCGACCGGACGGTGCGCGGCCCGGGACAGCTCACAAGCCTCGGCGACACGGAACGCCTCCAGGGCGTCGCGGACGGTGCACGGCGAGGGCCGTTCGCCGCGTGCGACGTCGACGAACGCGGCGAGCTCGGCCCGGTAGGCCGGCTGGAACCGGTCCATGAAGGACCAGTGCCGCGGGCCGGCCGGGAAGTCGACGTCCGCCTCGGCGGAGTCGAGCGCCAGCGAGTGGTCGAGCCCGACGCCGAGCGCGCCCTTCTCACCGAGCACTTCGAGGCGCACGTCGTGCCCGCCGCCGTTGTATCGGGTGGCCGAGACCAGCACGATCGTGCCGTCGTCGAGGGTGAGGACGGCCGCGCCGGTGTCGACGTCGCCGGCCGCGGTGAAGAAGTCGGCGCCCTTGTTGGCGCCGGTGGCGTACACCGTGGACACCTCGCGGCCGGTGACGAACCGGATGATGTCGAAGTCGTGCACCGAGCAGTCGCGGAAGATGCCGCCGGAGGTCGGGATGTAGGCGGGATGCGGCGGCGCCTGGTCGTGGGTGTTGGCCCTGATGGTGTGGACGAAGCCGAGGACGCCGCCGCGGACCGCCTGCCGCACGCGCAGGTAGCCGGCGTCGAACCGGCGCTGGAAGCCGATCTGGACCGGGACGCCGCTGTCCTCCACGAGCGCGGCCACCGCGAGCGTCTCGGGCAGGGTGGCCGCGAGGGGCTTCTCACAGAAGGTGGGTACGCCGGCGGCGACCCCCGCCGCGAGCAGGCTCGCGTGGGCCGGGGTGGCGGCGGCGATCACGAGGCCGTCGATGCCGGCGCCGAGGAGCGCTTCGGTGCCCTCGGCGACCGGGATGCCGAGCTCGGTGCCGAGCGTGCGCGCCGCGGTCTGGTCGGCATCGGTGACGACGAGCTCGTCGACGGCGTCGAGGGAGGCCAGTGTGCGGGCGTGGAAGGCGCCGATCCTTCCCACCCCTACCAGGCCGATGCGCATCGCGGTCACCTGTCCCGTCGGGCTCGAAGGGCTGGACGTAGCGTGCACGCGCGTCAATATGGCGGTCAAGTTTTTGTTCCAACATTTTTACGTAACGTCATGCTGTTGAGCCTGTACAGTGCGCCCATGGCGCTCGAGGTGGGTGTGACGATCGACCGGTCGTCGCCCGTGCCGCTCTACCATCAGCTCGCCGAGCAGCTCCGCTCGGCGATCGATGACGGCCGGCTCCAGCCCGGCGACCCGTTCGAGAACGAGATCGCCCTCGCCGAGCGGCTCGACCTGTCGCGGCCGACGGTCCGCCGCGCGATCCAGGAGCTGGTCGGCCAGGGCCTGCTGCTGCGCCGCCGGGGCCGGGGCACGACGGTCGCCACCCGCAAGGTGCACCGCCGGGCCGGCCTGACCAGCCTCTACGAGGACCTCGACCGCGCCGGCGGCCGCCCGCGGACGGTCGTTCTCGCGTACCACGTGGTGAGGGACGAACGGATCGCGGCGGAGCTCGAGCTGCCGGCGGACGTCGAGCTGCTCGCCATCGTGCGGCTGCGGATGGCCGGCCCGCAGCCGTTGGCGATCCTGCGCAACTGGCTGCCGCCACGTTCGGCCGAGGTGACCGCCGCGGAGCTCGAGTCACACGGGCTCTACTCCCTGCTGCGGGCGCGCGGCGTGCGGGCGGTGGTGGCGCACCAGGAGATCGGCGCCCGCAGCGCGACCGCGGCCGAGCGGCGGCAGCTCGGCCTCAAGCCGTCCGAGCCGGTGCTGACGATGACCCGGGCCGCCTTCGACGCGGCGGGGCTCGCCGTCGAGTACGGCGACCACTCGTACCGGGCCCGTGACTACACCATCGACGTGACCATCGACGAGCGTTAGGCTGCGCCGATGCGACACGCGGTGGTTGGCTTCCTCGCCCTGGTCTGGCTGGCCGCGGTGGGGATGACGGCGGCCGGTCTCCGCAACGCGCTGAGCGCACCCGGCCGCTGGAGCGGCTTCGTGGTGATGCTGCTCGTGACGCTTGTGGCGACTGTGCTTCTCGTGGTGTCGATCCGGGCCCGGCTCGTTCGGGTAGGTGAGGAGAGGCCGGCGACGGACCGGCCACCCACCTGAGGAGACCAAGCGATGGGCAACGTCGTTGTCGTGGAGAACGTGACGCTCGACGGGGTGATGCAGGCGCCGGCGGCCGCTGACGAGGACCAGCGAGGCGGATTCGCGTACGGCGGCTGGGCGGTCCCCTACATGGACCAGGTCATGGCCGAGACGATGGGCACGGGCATGCGCGCCGAGGGCGCTATGCTGTTCGGCCGCCGCACCTACGAGCACCTGCGCGGCGCATGGGCCGACCGGACGGACGGCAACCCCTACACGGAGGTGCTGAACCGCCGGCGGAAGTACGTGGCCTCGCGCACGCTGCGCGACCCGCTCCCGTGGCAGAACTCGACCCTGCTGGACGGGGACGCCGTGGCGGCCGTGGCGGCCCTGAAGCGCGAGTTCGACGGCAACCTGGCGGTGCTGGGCAGCGGCGAGCTGGTGCGCGCCCTGCTGCGGGCGGACCTGGTCGACGTCCTGACGCTGTCGATCCACCCACTCACGCTCGGCACAGGCACGCGACTCCTCGACGGCGTGTGGACCACATTGGACCTGACCGACACGGTCCCGACCACCACCGGCGTCATCATCGCGACCTATCGGCGCCGCCGGGCTTGACAGGCAAGTAGCTGCTTGCATAACGTTCCGTGGTGTGGGTGACGTCTTCAAGGCCCTGGCGGACCCTACGCGCCGCACGATTCTCGACGAGTTGACCGAGCGCGACGGTCAGACGCTCTTCGAGATCTGCGCGCGCCTGGCGAGCAAGCACGGGCTCGGCTCGTCGCGGCAGGCGATCTCGCAGCACCTCGACGTGCTGGAGGCCGCGGGTCTGGTCGAGACCAGGCGCGAGGGCCGCTACAAGTTCCATCACATCGACACCACGCCACTGACGTCCATTGTGGATCGTTGGCTCCGGCGGGAAGGGGCACCATGAGGATCAACCTGGCCAGCCTGTTCGTCGACGACCAGGAGAAGGCCCTGCGCTTCTACACCGAGGTGCTGGGCTTCAAGGAGAAGCACAACGTGCCGCTGGGCGAGCACCGCTGGGTCACCGTGGTCTCCCCCGAGGCGCCCGACGGCACCGAGCTCGTGCTCGAGCCCGACGAGCACCCCGCGGCCAAGCCGTTCAAGGACGCGCTCGTCGCCGACGGCATCCCGGTCACCTCGTTCGCCGTCGACGACGTGCGCACGGAGTACGAGCGGATGCGCGCGCTCGGCGTGCGGTTCCTCCAGGAGCCGACGGAAATGGGTCCGGTGACCACGGCCATCCTCGACGACACGTGCGGCAACCTCATCCAGATCGCCCAGTACGACGGCTAGACGCGCAGGTAGTCGCTCAGGCGGGCGGCGGCGTCGAGCATGGCCACGCCTCGCGCGGTCAGCCGCCGCTGCCAGTCGGCCAGGGCACGGGCGAGCTCCTCGGTGCCGCCGGCGGTGCGGACCTGCTGGACCACGGTCGCGATGTGGTCCAGCGGGTATCCCCCGCGCCGCAGCAGGTGCGCCAGCTCGGCGTCGCGGACGTCGCTCGCCCCGTAGACCCGGTGGCCCGTCGCCGGATCCCGGGCCGGCGCGAGGATCCCGGCGCTTTCCCACTTGCGTACGGTGGCCGGCGTGATCACCAGCCGGCGCGCGAGCTCGCCGACCGTCCAGGCGCCCGCGCGCGGAGCGTCGACCGGCGTCACCGGCAGCGCTGACCGCACCGCGTCTAGCGTGGCCCGGTCCCGCACCAGCTGGACGTGTCCCTGGTCGACCACCGCCAACGCGTCGTCCAGCGCGCCGTCGTGCACCAGCCGCATGATCTGGCCCGCCGCCGCATGGCCGTGCCCCGCGACCAGGGCCAGGTAGGCCCGCAACGCGGCCGCGTGCACCGCGGTGTAGACCCGGTAGCCGCTGGCCGTGCGCTCCGCCGGCGGGAGGCACCCGTCCCGCTCGTAGTTGCGTACCGCCTGGGTCGACAGCCCATGCTCACGCGCGAGGTCAGCCGGTCGCACGGTTTGAGACTTTACCGAGCCGCCTCACGCGCACAACGAGTAAAGTCTCAACCGAAGCTTCAACGGTACGGTTGAACCACATGAGCTATGACAGCGAGTGTGACCTCTTCGCCCTCGGCGAGCCCGCCCACGACAATCCCGCGTTCGGCGCGGTCCGCAACCAGATCTTCGCCCGACTGGTCGACGCCGGCTTCCGGTCGATCGCCCTCGAAACCGACCGCGTGGCCGCCCTCGCCGTCAACGACTACGTGTCGCACGGCATCGGCGACCTCGACGACGTCATGCGCGCCGGCTTCTCCCACGACTTCGGCGCCCTCGACGCCAATAGACGACTGGTCGTCTGGATGCGGGACCACCCGGAGCAGCTGACCTTCCACGGTTTCGACCCCCCGACCGAGAACACCAGCGCGCCGAGCCCGCGAAGCTATCTGGAGTACGCCCGCGACTACCTCGGCCTCGACCACCTCGACATCGCCGCGATGGCCGGCGACGACCACCGCTGGAGCCGCGACGAGGCGATCCTCGACTTCGGACAGTCGATGGGCGCCACCCCCGAGGCCGAGCGGCTGAAGGCGATCGGCGCGGACCTGCGCACCAGCCTGTACGCCCGCGCCCCCGAGCTGGTCGCGCACACCTCGCGGGACGCGTGGCGCCGCGCCAGGACGCACCTGGACGCCGGCCTCGGCCTGCTCCACTACCACTGGCAGGCGGCCCGGCCCCTCCCGCGGGACGAGCGGATCCCCCTCCTGATGTCCACCCGCTCGACCTTGATGGCCCACAACCTGCTCGACATCCGCGACGCCGAGGCGAGCCGCGGCCCGACGATGCTCTTCGCACACACCTTCCACCTGCTGCCGGCCGGCGAGGGGACGAGCGCCGGCGCCATCGTCGACGCGCTGGGCATCGGCCGCTACCACTTCGCCGACGTGAGCCAGATCAGCCACGCCCCCGCAGGGCGCGGATAACGGCGGCCTGTCTCCGATCCGAACCGCACCGCAGGCTGAGACGCATGGATCTGGGACTCAAGGGCCGCACCGTGATCGTGACCGGCGCCACCGGCGGCATCGGAAGGCACATCGCCAGGGGTTTCGCCGCGGAAGGGGCCGACGTGGTCGTCACCTACCTGCACGCCCGCGACGAGGCCGACCGGTTGGTGCGGGACCTCGACGGCCGGGGCCTGGCGGTGCGGTACGCGCTGGGCGAACCGGGCGCCGCCACGGCACTGGTCGAGGCGGCCACCGCCCGGACGGGCCGCGTCGACGTGCTGGTCAACAACGCCGTGGTCTGGGGCATGGGCGCGCCCGACGACGAGCGGCCGTTCGAGGAGGAGCCGGGCGACGCCTGGCGGACCGTGCTCCGCGCCAACATCGAGGGCGCCCTGGACCTGACGCGCGCCGTCGCCCCGGTCATGCGGCGCCACCGCTGGGGCCGGATCGTGCACGTCTCGTCGGTCGCCGCCGTCAACGGCATGGCCGGTGGCGAGTACTACGTCGCGGCCAAGTCGGCGTTGCACGGCTTCAGCCGCTCGTCCGCGTACAGCCTGGGTCGGGCCGGTGACATCCTGTCCAATGTGGCCATGCCCGGCCTGACCCGCACCGACCGCAACGGCGCGATCGTCGACGCGGCCGGCGCACAGATCGCGGCCCACACCCCGCTCGGCCGCCTGCTGGACGCCGCTGAGGTCGCCAACGCCGTCGTCTATCTCGGCTCGGCCGCCAACACCGGCATCACCGGCCAGGCGATCGCCGTGTCCGGCGGCGCCTGAGCCGCGCTACGTTCGGTGGCATGAGCGGAGAGCTGGGCCCGTTCCTGCGGAGCCGGCGAGAAGCGATCACCCCGGGCGAGGTCGGCCTCCCGGCCGGTCGCCGCCGCCGCACGCCCGGACTGCGCCGGTCCGAGCTGGCCACCCTCTCCGGCGTCAGCGTGGAATACCTCGCCCGCATCGAGCAGGGCACGGACCGCCGGCCGTCCCTTCAGGTGCTCGACGCCCTCGCCGACGCGCTGCGCCTCGACACTGACGACCGCGCCCTGCTCAGGCTGGCCGCCAAGACCACCGCCGGCGTCCGCTGCCCCCGCGCGGCCGACCCGGCGACAACGGTCCGCGCTCCGGTGCGCCAGGTGGTCGACAGCCTCGACCCGACACCGGCGGTGCTGCTCAACCGACTCGGCGACGTCCTGGCCTGGAACCCCGCTTACGCCAAGCTGATGACCGGTCTGTTCGACGACGACCGCCCCAACCTGGTCCGCTACCTGTTCACGGATCCACGCGCCCACCACGCCTTCGCCGACTGGCCGGCCGTCGCCACCGATCAGGTCGCAGCGCTCAAAGCGGCGGCCCGCACCGACGACCCGCACGCCGAGGCCCTGGCCGCGGAGCTGGCGGACCGCCCGGCCTTCACCGCCCGCTGGTCGGCGCCGCCGTCGCCCACGAAGGCGCCGGACTACGAAGTGCTGGAACTGCCTCAGGACGGCCTGCGGGTCCTCGTCCACATCGGGTTCGCCTGAGCCGCACACGGGTATGGATGGCGTCGTGGCAGCCGACGACGCGATACCCGACCGCGCGGAACTGACCCGGACCGCCGCACGCCGGTCCCGCAACGGCAGGTTCATCGCGACGATCGTGCTGGTCGTCCTGCCCCTGGTGCTCACACCGATGGCACTCATGGCCGGCAGCAGCGGCTCCCTCTCGAGCCGCGAAGCCGTCGGCCTCGTCGGCATGCTGTGGGTGGTGGCCGCGCTCGGCGCCGTCGTGGCGTGGGGAATTCACCGGCTCAGGCCACGACCGCCGCTGCTCGCCGGCACGAGCCGGACCACCCGGCGAGCGGTGCAGCAGGCATTGCGCACCGGGCAGCCCCACGACGCCCGCATCGACGCGCTCGCGCGCGAGGCAGCCCAGCGCACGCTCCGCGGATCCTGGCTCCTGTGGCTCTACAGCGGACTGCTGGCCCTCAACGTGGCACTGCTCGTGTTGCGGATCGCCGACCAGGACGAGGCGTGGAAGACGGCCCTGGCGGCGGCCAACGTTGTTCTCTGGGCGGCTCTCGTGGCCCTGGTGTGGGTCACCCGCCGACGGAGCGCACGCTACCTACGTCAGCGGCAGCAGTCGTGACCCCGAGCGAGATCACCTTCCGGCGATCCACCGCGCGCGTCCTGACGTACGCCGTCGTCGTGGCGTTGGCTGCCCTGATCTTCGCCGGCTTCATGGGCCTCGTGTTCGACGAGTCGTGGCGCGATCCGTTCGCCCTCGTGGTCGTCGCCATCGTCGGCGCCGCCGTCTACCTGCCGATCCGGCGCGAGCCGGGCCTGCCGATGCGGCTGACGGCGGACAGCCTGACGTTGACCGGCGCCGACGGCGAGACGCTGGAAACCCCGTGGGACAACGTGAAGACGGCACGGGTACGCCGATGGCTCAGCCCCGCCTTGCTGTGCGAGCTGGCCGACGGGGACCGCGCACATCCGCCGCTCGAACGATGGGGATGGGCCGAGGCCGCCAAGGGGACGCGCGCCGCGGGGATCGAGCGGCCGTACGGGATCCGGGTGTCCCTGGTGGGCGTGACGCCTGGCGTGCGTCAGCTGCGGGCGGAGATCCAGCGGCGAGCCGCCAGCGGGTAAGGTCGGCGGGGTGCGGCTGGATGATCTTCTCGACCGGCATGCGGACGCCTGGACCGCGGCCACCCGGCACCCCTTCCTGACCGGCGTACGCGACGGCACGTTGCCGGCGGAGGCGTTCGCCGCGTGGCTCGTGCAGGACCACCATTTCGTCGCCGACCTGCTGGTGTTCCAGGCCCGCCTGCTGGCCCGCGCGCCCCGGCCGGCGCAGGCGGTGCTGGCCGCCGGGCTGGTGGCCCTGGTCGACGAGCTGAGCTGGTTCGAGGACCGGGCCGCGCAGCACGGGCTCGACCTGGCCACCGCGCCGGGGTCGGCGACACTGGCCTACCGGGACCTGCTGGGCCGGCTCGACGCCGCGCCGGTGCCCCAGGCGTTGGTCGGTTTGTGGGCCATCGAGCGGGCCTATCTCGACGCGTGGACGTTCGCCGCGCCGGGCGCGCCGGCCTACCGGGAGTACGTCGCGCACTGGACCGCGCCGGCGTTCGCCGACTACGTGGCCGGGCTGGCGGCGGCCGCCGGCGATGCCGGGGACGACGAGGTGTTCCGCGCGGTCGCTGCCGCCGAGACCGCGTTCTGGGACGCGGCATGAGCCTCGCCGCGGCGCTGTGGCGCGACAACGCCGACCTGGCCTCGGCCGCGTCGGACCACCCGTTCGTCCGCGGCCTCGGGGACGGGACGCTGCCGGAGGCCGTGTTCGCGGGCTACGTCGCTCAGGACGCCTTCTATCTCGAGTCGTTCGCCCGCGCGTACGCCCTGGCCATCGCCCACAGCCCCGACCGTGCCGGCTTCGACGCGTTCGCGGACCTGCTGTCGGGGGTGCGCGACGAACTTCGGCTGCACGAGGGGTACGCGCGGCGCCTCGCCATCGACCTCGGCCGCGTCGAGCCGCTGCCGGCCACGCTCGCCTACACCGACTTCCTGCTCGCCACCGCCGCGCTGGGCAACCTCGGCCAGACCTGCGCGGCGCTCACCCCGTGCATGCGCCTCTACGCGCACCTCGGGCGGTCGCTCGCCGCCGCGGAACCGGCCGACCGCTACGGCGAGTGGATCCGGACGTACGCCGATCCGGGCTTCGCCGACCTCGCCGCGACCCTGGAAGCCCTCCTCGACCGTTACGCCGCACCTGACGACTCCCGTGTGCCCATCGTCTACCGCCGAGCGATGCGGCTCGAGGTCGGCTTCTTCGAGGCGGCCTGGGCTCAGGCGACCTGACTGGGGACGGGCCAGCGGCGCATGCGATAGGGCAGGGTGAGAGCCCAGCCATCGACCAGCATCAACAGCTGCTCGTCGACCAGCGCCTCGGCGGCGCGGCGGTGGGGCTCGGCGAGGTCGCTCAGGCGGGTCGGCGCGAGGCAGCGGTCGAACGCCTCGATCAGCGGCGGGTGGTCGAGCACGAAGCGGGCGCCGGCACTGGGCCGCCGGACGTCTTTGACCTGGATGAAGCCCGGCCCGCGCCGGTAGTAGCGCAGCGCCGGCCGGTGGCTGGCCCGCCATCGGGCGACCTCGGCCGGCAGCGGGCCGACCGGCTCGGGCGGCTGCAGGTGGTGCAGCGGTGCCGTGTCGAGGGCTGGGTCGACGGTGGCCCGCCAGGCCACGGCGGTGGTCGCCGAGTGCTGGTCGCGCAGCCAGGCGAGGAAGGTTAGCGTCGCCGGATCGGCCGCGAGGACGATCGGCTCGGCCACGACGTGCGGGTGCGGATGGGTCGTCATGCCGGCGCTCCGGCGGGCTGCCGGGTTCGCCCACGCTGCCGGGCGATCTTGACCGGCAGGTTCCGCAGCGCGAGGGCCACGAACGTCGCGCCGTCGAGGAAGACCAACCCGTCGGCCTGCCACGCGGCCAACCATTCCGGGACCAGGTCCGCGTCATGGCCCTGTTCGCGCAGGTGTCGCCCGAGCGCGGCCGCGGTGCGCGGGCGGCGCAGGGCGTCGTAGGCGATCCGGGCGACGCCGGTGAGCGTGTGGTCGCGCTGCGGCCAGCCGGCCCGGCGGTCCTTGATCGTCAGCGCGTCGTCCCCGTCGACCCGCAGCAGCGCTGAGGTCGGGTAGTTGTCGCGCCACCACTCGATGCCGTCGCTGAGCCGCCGCTCGACCTCGCCGCCGATGCCCTGGTCGTCACACTCGAAGAAGTAGGCCAGGTCGTGCAGCTCTGAGTCGGGCAGGTCGTAGCTGAAGCGGTAGAACTCGGCCGGTTCGCGGCGCGGGAAGCCGAGCTCGGGCCGCTCGAAGTAGGGGCTGAACCGCTCCAGCGCGATCCGGGTCGCGCCGGAGGGCGGCTGCAGGTGGACCAGCGCCGGGATCTGCCCGATCACCGGGAGGTAGTCGGACTCGGCCTCCCCCGGGAAGCCGTAGAGATAGTTCCAGCGCACGGTGATGGAGTTGTCCTCGCTGTCGCGCAGTACGCGGACGTTGGTGGCGCCCGTGACGCCCTTGTCCATGATCTTCAGGACCCGGCTGTCGAGGTTTTCCACTCCATATTGGACCGACGAGACGCCGGCGTCGGCCAGCATCGCGATGTGCTCGGCCTGCACGTTGGCCTTGGCCTCGAACTGCAGCCGGACATCCCAGTCGGCGGCGGCCAGGCGGGGCAGCAGGTCGCGGTAGTAGGCCATGTCGATGATGTTGTCGGCGGTCATGATGTCGAGGACCTGGTGCCGCTCGACCAGGGTCGACAGCTCGGTCCAGAACCGCTCGGCCGGCTTGCTGCGGAAGGCGATGAACTCCGGGTTGAGGCCGCAGAACGTGCACTGGTGCTTCTCGCCCCACCAGCAGCCGCGGGAGCCTTCGATGAACACGTAGGGGCTGAGGTAGGCGCTCAGCGGCGACCGCTCGACGAGGGCGAACCACTCGTCGTAGTCGGGCATCGGGATCAGCGCCGGCGGCACGCTCGCGGTCGTCTCGGGATTGGCCACCGACTCCGCGCCGCGCCACCAGCACAGGCCGGCGACGTCGGCGGGGGCGGTGCCGGCCTCGACGTGGTCGAGCAGCGCGGGGAAGGCGATCTCGCCCTCGCCCCGCACCGCGTAGTCGACGAACCTGTGGTTGCGGTGCAACGCCGCGCCCATCGGCCCCTCACAGTTGGCGCCGCCGAGCACGACGACGATGCCGGGCCGGCGGCGCTTGAGCTCGGCTGCGACGGCGAGGCTCGGCACCGTCTGCATGAACGTGGTGGTGAAGCCGACGAGGTCGGGCTCGGCGCGCAGGATCTCGTCGGCGGCCAGCCGGACGAAGTCGCCGGCGTGCGCCCGCATCCGTTCCGCGAGGCCCAGGTCGAAGGACCACCGGGTGGCGTGGTCGCGCAGCTCCGTGACCCGCCACAGTGGATCGTCGTGGAGGGCGCCGGCGAACACCCAGTCGCCGAGCCCGTGCCCGAGACCCTGGTCGCCCAGCCGCACGTAGTCGTTGGGCGTCAGCTCACCCGCGCTGGCCGAAAGCAGGTATTCGGCCCACCGGAGGCCGCCGTGGTATTCCACGACGGTGTCCGCCGGGCGGGTCTCGGCGACCCGCCGGCGCAGGATCCCGATCGGCAACGACGGCGTGTCGAGAGCCAGCCAGGGCATCGCGGCCAGACACAGCCGCATCGGCGTCAGGCCGCGTCGATCGGCGCCGTCCGCGGCGCCACCCAGTTGAGGTCCCGCGCCGACTCACCCTCGATCGGTGTCTTGAGCGGCGCCTCCCAGTCGGTGCCGCGGTCGAACTCGGCGACCACCGGCGTCTTGCGCGGCGCGAGCCAGTCGGTGCCGCGGTCAACCTCGGCCCGGACCGGAGTCCTGCGCGGCGCGAGCCAGTTCCAGTCGCGGCTCTCCGTCTTGACCGGAGCCTCCCAGGAGTGGCCGCGATCCGCGTCGGCGTGGATCTCGGTCCTGCGGGGCGCGCCCCACTCGTGGCTGCCCTCGTCGGCCAGCGCGTCGGCGACCACGACCTTCTTGATGGACATTCCAGACCCCCGTCTCGGTCGGTCACACAGCCATCACAATTCTGCGCGAAGATGGCCTGCGCTGTCCGCCCGGAGAAGATCCGGCAATCACCCCATAAAGGAGATCAGACGTCGTTCTTGAAGCACTTGCTGATGTTCTTCTCGCCCGGCCGGCCGAGGAAGTCCATCGGCGACTTGCTCGAAGGCTTCGCCTTGGGGTCGGCGTCGAGGTTGATCATCCAGAAGTAGATGCCGGCCAGGTCGCGGTCGCGCATCACCTGGCAGGCCGCGTCGAACCAGTGTTGCTGGATCTCCGGCTTGATCGAGCCCTTGGCGTGCGGCGACCAGGGCTCCGCATAGGCGCCCGTGCGGGCCGCGATGGCCACCTCCGCCAGCACCAGGTCGGGCAGCTCACCGTCGCCGCGGTTGTCGTCGAGCCAGTCGTTCCAGCCCTCGACCAGCCGGCTCACCGAAGCGCTGTCGGAGACCCGGACCGGCGGGTACGCGTCGACGGAGAGCGTGATGCCGTCGGCCGGCCCGGACTCGCGCAGCCGGTCGTGGTTGGCGCTGTAGTCGATCTCGCCCGAGTAGACCTTCTTGACCCCGGTGGCGACCGTGCCCCAGCCCGTCGAGCTCGTCTCCATCGAGTTGAGCTCGGTGCCGATGACGAACGTCGCCGACTTGGCCTCCTCGGCGACCCTGCCATATTTGACGAGCATGTCGCGGTAGGAGGCGAACCACTTCGTGCGGCTGTCGGGCTTGATCGCGCCGCGCCACATGTCGGGGTCGTCGTCGGTCAGGTTGCGCTCGCTGAGCATGGGCCGCACGGCCGTCCGCAGGGCCCGCTTGTTGGCCTCGTCGAGCACGATGCCCAGCCGGGCCGGCGACGGGGTGATCTCGTGGTCCATCCGCACCGCGCTGGCGTACGCCGAGTCCATGGTGAAGGAGAACGAGACGGAGACCGCGTTGGCGCCCAGGGCCACCACGTGGTCGAGGATCTTCTGTGCCTTCGCGCGTACGACCTGGTCGGTGTCGTCGGGGTTGTTCTCCCAGTAGATCGCGATGCCGTGCTGGCGCATCCCTGGCTTCCACGGGTCGCGGACCTTGACCACCGGCTTCTCCGCGGGCCCGGCCGACGAGGTGGCGCCGGGCGGCGTCTCGGAGATCCGGCCGATCGGGTCGTCGTCGCCGTCGCCGGAGGAGCAGCCGCCGGCGAACAGGGCGACAGCGGCGAGCGCCGCGAGGGCGCGCCTCATATCGGCTTCGCGATCACGACGAACTGCTGCTGGCCGCCGCGGATGTGCTTGATCAGGCCGCGAACGGCGCCGACGCCTTCCATCAGCGAGAACAGCGGCACGAGCAGGATCACCGCTATGCCCTCCCACCACCGGTACTTCGCCCGGCGCGAGACGCTGACGTTGATCCGCAGGCCTTCGGAGTAGAGCCAGATGGCGTACGCCATGTTGAGCGCCCAGATCGGCAGCACCATCAGCGTGAGCGGCACCGTGTCGAACGAGCCGAGCACCCAGCCGACCAGCAGGATGGTGCCGAGGTGCTGCAGCGGGCTGATCACCCACGTGAACGTGGAATATCCAATGTAGAGCCGGTCGCGCAGCGGCAGCCGGTCGTCGAGGGCGAGCCCGATCAGCCCCCAGGCCCAGCGTTCCCGCTGGCGGAAGAAGTCGCGGACGGTGGCCGGCGACGCGCCGTAGCAGCGGCCGGCGAACCACGCGCTGCGCCCGGGATAGCGCCGGCTGAAGATCAGCGCGAACTGGGCGTCCTCGACGATCGCCTCCGGGCCGAAGTCCCAGCCGATCTCGGCCTCGACCGACGCCCGCACCAGCAGCAACTCGCCGTGGACGCCGGCCAGGGGGTGGCCACTGCCGGTGAACGCCGAGTAGACGGTCACGTCGGCGATCGGCCGGCTCGCGTCGGCCAGCCAGGTCAACCGGTTGTTGGCGTGCTCGCGCGGGTAGGTCAGGATGCCCTGCGCCAGGTGGCAGGCCTCGTCGCCGAGCCCGCGCTGCTGCTCGATGAGCCGGGCGAGCGCGATCGCGGTGTCGAGCCCGACGCCGGTGTCGTCGTCCATGTGCAGGACCCAGACGTCGTCGCGGTCCTCGTGCTGGGCGATCCGCAGCTCGTGGGCGTAGTTGTTGGCGCGCGACTTGAACTTGGTGCCGTTGACCGTGTGGTAGCTCTGCGGCACCGTGACGACCCGGATGTAGCGGCTGATCTCGCCCAGCCGATAGATCTTCTCCGCCGCCTCGCAGCCCTCTTCGATGACCACGTCGACCCGGAGCTTGGCGAAACACTCGGGCAGATAGGTGATGTACGAGCGGACGACGCGGTCCAGGGCCGGATAGGTGTCGTGGCGGCCGATCGTCGGCACCACCACCACGAGCCGGTCGCGGCACTGGATGACCCGGTTGTCGGCGGCGGTCAGCCGGTCGCGGCGCAGCCGGCGGCGGGTGATGACGGCGCCGACCAGGCCCGCGATCGTGCCGATCACCGGATAGGTCCAGACGACCGTCACCACGGCGCCCAGCGGACCGGTCGACTTCACGCTGAGCATGAGCGTGACCGCCAGGACGACGACGAACCACAGCACCAGCGGCCAGAACCGCGGCAGCCAACTGGCGTGACGCTGTGCCATGGTGGTCGCACCGGGCGTGATCGGCATGCGCACGGCGGGCATCACGTGCGTCTCGCCGGGGTGTGCCTGCTGGCGCGGGATGATCTGGGTCCGCTCCCCCGGCTCGTCGCGGCGTGAGGCCTCGACGTGCGTCGTCACACAGCGTCCTTCCGGGTCAACAATGCGACGGTGTAGCCGGTGGTCCACCAGCTGCCCGCGACATCATAACGTTCGTTAAGAACGTCCTTCTTGTTTCCGTCGAGTTCGTCGAGCGGATCGCCGTATTCGCCCAGGCGCAGCACCCAGATCCGCTTCGTGGTGCCGAGCCGGGCGGCAACGTCGGTGTGCTCGCTGGACACCATCCAGCCGTCGGTGCGCATCGGGCGGTCCATCAGCAGGTCGACGGGCCGGCGTTCCGGCGGCAGGTAGTGGGCGATCACGTCGCGGTTGAGCACGCCGGGTCCGCGGTCCTTCAGCCCGTAGACGATGCCGTCGCCCGGCTGGAAGTCCCGGTCGATGAGGGCCACGACCGCCTTGGTGTCCTGGTAGCGGAACGACGGCTTGCGCACCTCGACGTGCCCCGGCAGTGCCAGGATGGCCAGCGCGGCCAGCGTCGAGACCGCGGCGACCACGCTGCGCTTGGCCAGCAGCAGGCCGACCAGCACCGCCCAGCCGACGACGGTGTAGAGCACGTAGCGCTGCTGCCACAGGTGGGCCACCGAGCCGAGGGCCATCAGCGTCACCACCGGCACGACGCCGATGCTGATGCCCACCACGGCGCCGCGTTCGCGGGAGACCGCCGCCACGCCGAGGGCGAGCATCGCGCCGCCGATCAGCGCGCCGCCGAAGAACTCCAGGCCGTACGCCTGGATCTGGTGCAGGTCCGTGAAGGGGATCCAGCCGATCTGGTTGCCCTGCTGCCGGCGGCCGATCAGCACGATCGGGATCAGCGGGAGGAGACCGGCGAACGCGCTGGGAATCCAGCGCCACAACAACTTCCGCTTCAGCAGGAGTACGGCGAGGCCGTGCGCGGCCAGCAGCAGCAGCGCGACGAGGTGCATGAGGCCGACGGCGGCGACCGCGGCGGCGTAGGCCATCGCGATGCCGAGCGTGAAGCCCTCGAGCATGCGCAGGAGCAGCAGCGTGGCGAGGGCGGCGAAGAACGTCGCCAGCGCGTACGGCCGGGCCTCCTGCCCGAAGCGGGTGACGATCGGCAGGATGGCGAACGTGATGCCGGCGAGCAGGCCGACGCGCCACGAGCCGAGCCGGATGCCGAGGCGGCCGATGATCGCGGCGGCTCCGGCCATCGCCAGCACCGAGGGCAGCCGCAGCGCCAGGTCGGAGTCGCCGAAGACGGCCGTCCAGATGCGGATCAGCACGTAGAACGGGCCGATGCTGGCGTCGGTGCCCTTGAGCTGGTGCCAGAACTCGCCCCAGGACACCGTGGTGTTGCCCCAGGTGGCCAGCTCGTCGGCCCAGAGCCCGGCGCGGGTCAGGCTGATCAGGCACAGCGCCAGGGTCAGCGCCGCGGGCGCGATCCAGGCGATCCGGTCGAGCCAGACCGCCTGCCGCTTGGCCCGCTCGGCCTCCTCCTGGCTCGGCGACCGCGGCAGCAGCATGGTCGCATCGGTCGGCGGGTCCGTCGTGTCCGGGACGCCCACCCGCCGGGGCAGGGGGATGTGGACCGGACCGTTGGGGGTCACGACGGGCAGCTGCGAGCGCGCCGCCCTAGTCATCGGTCGTTGTGCTGTCAGTCGCCGGAGCCACAAGCCGTCCCGTCGCCGTTGCGATCCAGGCCGTGCCGGTCGCGCCCACCAGTGATCTTGAGCGGTTCGAAGCCCCGCTCCCGCAGCCACCCGCACCGGTCGCCGACCCCGGCCGGGAACTCCCACGGCACGCAGACGTTACGGTCACCGTAGGCGTGGTCGCAACCGTCGGTGCCCTCCGCGACGTCCACGCCCGCGGTCGGCGAGGCCTCCGGGGCCCGCGGTTTGGTGCCGGGCTGCTCGGCGAACGAGTGCACGTAGGGCGGCACCACGCCCGTCGGCCCGGTCCGCGGCTCGCTTTCCGGTGCGGTGTCGGGGTTTTCGCCACCACCGGTCTCGACCGCCTCGTCGCTCTGCGTGTCCGTCGGGGAACCGGCCAGCCACCGGCCGGCGTCGCCGCCACCGCCGGCCAGCAGGACACCGACCACCGCGACCACGAGCACGACCGGCGCCGCCGCGAGCCCGATGCGCTCACGCCGGCTGCGGCCCCGGACCCATGTCACGAAGGCCTGATACCACCGACTCATCCGAGCTTGACCCACTTGGCGACGGACGGTACGCCCTTGGCGTTGTGCACGAACAGCATGTACCAGCCGGCGGGCGCCATGTTGGGGTTGTTCGTCACGTTCAGGTCGATCGTGGTGCCGTTCCTGACCGTCATCGGCAGCTCGACGAACCGCTGGTTGGGGTCCGACGAGTGCGTGACGGCGGCCGGCCGGATCAGCGACGCCCGGGTCACCGCGCCGTTGACCGTGATGCGCTGCGTGGTGCCGTACTTCCAGTTGGTGCTGGCCACGTTGGTGATCGCCGGCCGGGCGCCCTTGAACAGGTAGGTCGGCGAGTAGACGGAGATCCGGGTGTCGAACGAACCGTTGCCGGGGTTGTCGCCGACCGCCATGACCCGGCCGTCGGGCAGCAGGAACGCCGACGAGTGGTAGGTGCGCGGCACCGGGTCCGTGGCCATGCCGGCCCGGATCGTGTTGGTGTTGGGGTTGAAGACCGAGGCCTCGAAGACGGGGTCGGCCCGGTTGTGCAGGGCGCCGCCGGTCTCGAAGACCGTGCCGTCGGGCAGCAGCACCAGCGAGACGTACATCTTGCCCTGCTCGCCGGTCTGCGGCACGCCGCCGGTCAGCGTGCCCTGCGGCAGCACGGGACCCGCCGTGTAGCGCGGGTTGGCGGCCTTGAGGTCGACCAGGTCGGTCAGGCCGTGCGCGGTCGCGCCGGCGTCACCGTTGCCGCCGCCCACGGTCCACACCCGCTGCGCCTGGGCCGGCGGCAGCAGCACGCTCATCGACTGGTCGCGCTCGTCCTTGCGCCGCAGGCCCGGCACGTCGGTGATGGCCCCGGAACCGTAGTTGTAGATCGAGGCGCCGCCGCCCGGCAGGCCGACGCCGAACGTGTGGCTGCCCGTGTAGAACAGCCGGCCGTCCTGCATCAGCACCATCGCCGGGTAGAGGCCCCACCACGCCCAGGTCTGCTTGGTCTGGTCCATCGGCAGCCACTTGTTCTGCGCGGCGCTGTAGTAGTCGGTGGTCGTGGTGCCGGTGGAGTCCTCACCGAGACCGCCGAGCGACAGGACGTCGCCGTTGCCGAGAGCGGTGGCCGACGGGTACCAGTGGCCGGCCAGCATGTCGTTGGTCCGCGTGTACTTGTTGGTGGCCGGGTCGAAGATGTAGGAGTTCTTCAACCCCTTGTAGCCAACGGTGCCGTCGGCCGTCGGGTAGTCCTTGTTGCCACCCATCACCAGCACGCGGCCGTCCTTGAGCTGCACGTGACCGGCGCAGAACAGGTCGACCGGGGTGGCGACGTTGGTGAAGGTGCCGTTCGCCGGGTCGTACACCGCGGTCTTGAAGGTGCCGGCGGCGAACGCCTTGGGGTCGTTGCCGGAACCAGCGACGAGCAGCACCTTGCCGTTGTGCAGCACGACGGCGTGGATGCCGCGGACCGCCGACTGGTAGGGCATGACCTGCCACTTGCCCTTGACGCAGCCGATCGCGTCGGTGCAGGCGTCGACGCCCTGGCCCGCCGTCGCGTCGACGAGCTCGTAGTCGTCGGTGGTCAGCGTGCCCAGGTTGTAGATCGAGACGCCCCACGTGATCTGGTCGGTGTTGGCCGGCACCGGCGGCGTGCGGACCGTCTTGCGGGTCCAGGCGTTGGTGGCCGGCAGCGTCGCCGGGTCCAGCCAGTATTGCCAGCCGAGCTTGGTGTCGTGCCGGAACAGCGTGACCGCGTTGGCTGCGGTGGTCGACTTGTACCAGACCGAGAGGTCGTACTGGCGGCCTGGACTGACGCGGGGCGCACACTGCGCGTTCTCCGTCATCATCGCCTTGCGGTCGCCGTTGGTGAACGCGGAGATGGTGATCCGCATCGCCTTGCCGCCGCTGTGCGCGTCGTTGGTGGTGGCGATGGTCGAGGTGTTGGTGCCCTGGCCGGACTTCTCCCAGCAGACCGGGAAACCGTTGCCGTCAACCTGTTCGACGCCCGGGTTCTGCACGAGGTTGGTGGCGGCCCGCGCCGGCCCGGCGACGACCAGACCGGCCGTCACGACGAGCACGAGCGCGAGCAGGCGGCCGAGTCCCCTGCGGAGTTCCGGGCTGAACATCGGAACGGCTTCCGGGTGAGACACGGCAGCTCCCGTCGATTCATCTCTGGCTGGACCGTTCCGCAGGCTACCGGTCATTCCCATCCCGGCCAATATGGGTTTGAAGGCAACTGTCCGAATAGCTCGGTTACCAATTCGGTCTTTCTCTGACGACCAGGTCGTCGAAAAGCCGCACCGACTCGGCGACGACGGCCAGCTCCCACTCCGCGTGCCCAGTGTTGGTCGCGGTGAGTCGGTAGATGCGCACACCGGGTGCGAGCCACCAATGCTCGTGCCATTCCTGGCTTCTGGGGCGGCCGTGGGTGGTGACGCCGCGCAGGCTCAACGGCGGGCCGGGGCGTGGGCGGCGCGGACGCCAGTGGAGGTGGTGCGGGCTGATCGTCACGAAGCCGTGCCGCCAGCGGCCGCCCAGCTCGCCCGGGAACCCCACGCGGGTCAGCAAAACGACCATGTCGCCGACAGACAACCGGCGACATGGTCAGATCGGCGGGGAAGGAGGCGCCCGCGGGCGCCGAGTTGCGCCGGACATCCCGGGCGCCGCCCCCGGGGTGTCCGGTGGCCGGGTCAGGCCGTGGCGCGGCGGCGGCGCAGGGCGACGAGCGCGAGGCCGGCGAAGGTCAGGGCGCCGCCGATGCCGGCGAGCTGGGTGACCGAGGCGCCGGTGACCGGCAGGCTGCCGCCGGTGGCCGGGCAGGTCTGGGCCAGGTCGAAGGCGCCGTCGTGGCCGGTGACGACCGCGCTGGCGGAGATGATCGAGAACGGGTTGACCAGCTCGCCGGCGGCGTTCTGGCCGGCCGAGGTGCGGATCCAGGCATGGTCGCCGACGATCGCGCGGTCGCCGGCCGGTGCGGTCGTGATCGTCTCGGTGACCGGGCCGCCCTCGGTGGCGAACTCGACGGTCACCGACCGGAACTCGCCGGCGTCCCGCGGCAGCGCGAAGACCCAGACGTCCTGGCCCGGGAACGGGCCGCCGCCGAGGCCGGGATCGCAGCGGTGCACCGGGAACGCGGCCGCCGTCTGGCCCGTGTCGGCCGGGTCGATGTTGATCGTGGTGTCAGCCCAGGCCGGGGTGGCCGTCAGGCCGATCGCGGCGGCGGCCACGGCGACCGCGCCGAGTCGGGTGAGGAAAGGTTTCACCACAAGATCACCCCAAAGTATGCGCAATGCGAGCAAACCTCGCGAGCCGCTGTCAGACAACCATGTGGGGCCGATCTTCGCGGGCCTTATCAGGAGTCGACCCGATTTGTGCCTGAAAATGGCGGTCCGTGATGAGATGAGTTGTGCGGAAGGGCGGGGAGGACCGGCGGAGCACCGCGGGCGTGACGCGTGCCCTCTACGCCACCGCGGCGCTGGTCGTGGTGATCGCCGGCATGCGGGCGGCCAGCGGCCTGCTGGGCCCGATCGTGCTGGCGTTGATCCTGGTCGTCACGCTCAGCCCCGTCCGCTCGTACCTCACCCGCTGGATTCCTGGTTGGCTGGCCACGACCGTCCTGATCCTCCTGCTCTACGGCATCCTCGCGGCGGGCGTCGGGTCACTGGTGGCCGCCGGCATCCAACTGGCGTCGATCGCGCCGCGGTACGCGGACCGGGCCAGCGACATCGTCGACGACGTGCAGCGCTGGCTGCAGGACCTGGGTGTCGAGTCGGAGAGCGCACAGCAGCTGGTCACCCGCCTCGACCCGAGCACGCTGGCCAACATCGCCCAGACCGCGGCCGGCGCGGTGCTCTCGCTGCTGACCAACACCGTCTTCCTGATCACCCTGCTGCTGTTCATGGCGGTCGAGACCGGCGGCTATCCCGCCCGCATGGCCCGCGCCGACCTCGTGCGGCCGTCGCTGACCCGGGCGCTGCGCCAGTTCGTCCAGGGCACCCGCCGCTACCTCGTCGTGTCGACGGTGTTCGGCCTGATCGTCGCCGTCTTCGACGGCATCGCGCTGTGGATCCTCGGCATCCCGCTGGCCACGCTCTGGGCCGTGCTCGCGTTCGTCACCAACTACATCCCCAACATCGGGTTCGTCATCGGCCTCGCCCCGCCGGCCGTACTCGCCCTCTTCGAAGGGGGGCTCGGCCTGATGATCGTGGTCATCGTCGTCTACAGCGTGATCAACTTCGTGCTGCAGTCGATCGTCCAACCCAAGATCGTCGGTGACAGCGTCAACCTCTCGGTCACGGTCACGTTCCTGTCGCTGATCTTCTGGACCTTCATCCTCGGCGGCGTCGGCGCGGTCCTCGCCGTGCCGCTCACCCTGCTGGCCCGCGCCCTGCTGGTCGACGCGTCCCCCGGCACCCGCTGGGCCGACCTGTTCCTGGCCGGCGGCGGCAGCATCCGCGCCGAGGCCCGCTGGCGCCCCGACCGCAAACCGGAACGCCAGCGGCGCTGGATGCCACACCGACGCCGCCGCCGCCAAAGCCCGTGGAACGAATGAGCTGACCCCCCGCGGGGTGTCCACATCGCGCCATGTCCGCAACGCGGCAGGGCGCGGTTACACGTACGTGAATATCCGGACTCCAGGATGCGTGCAGCGAACCACCGCGCGAAGGCGTCCCCCATGTTCAGTCGTCTGCTCGCCGGCGTCGTTGCCGTCGGCGTGGCGGTCCTGCCCGGAGTCGCGGTGGCCCATGGTCCTACACCCGGGACCACGGCCACCCCCGCCGCCAGCGCACCGGCCGGTGCGCGGATCACCCTCGTCACCGGCGACACCGTCGAGCTCGTCCGGGCCGCGCAGGGCCGGTACGCGGCCAGCGTCGACCCCGCGCCCGGCCGCGAGCGCATCACCTTCCACACGCTGGAGGCCGACGGCGGCCTGCGGGTGCTGCCCAGCGACGCCATCCCGCTGATCGCCGCCGGCACCGTCGACGCCGACCTGTTCGACGTGCAGCGGCTGATCGCCGACGGCTACGGCGACGCCGCCTCGACGACCCTGCCGCTGATCGTCCGCGGTGGCCCGGGCCGGCGCATCGCCCCCAACCTGCCCAGCATCGGCGCCAGCGCGATCGCTCCGGCCAAGGACACCCTCGCCGAGTTCTGGCGGGGCCAGACCGACCCGACCGCCCGTACCGCCGGCCCTTCGACGATCTGGCTCGACGGCAAGGTCCGCGCGTCCCTCGACCGCAGCGCCGCCCAGATCGGCGCGCCCGCGGCGTGGCAGCGCGGCCTCGACGGGCGCGGCGTCACGGTCGCCGTGCTCGACACCGGCGTCGACGCCACCCACCCGGACCTCGCCGGCCAGGTCGTCGAGGCCCGCAACTTCAGCGACAGCGCCGACGCCGTCGACCACCACGGGCACGGCACGCACGTCGCGGCCACCATTGCCGGCACGGGCCAGGCGTCGGGCGGCAGCCGCAAGGGCATCGCGTACGGCGCGAACCTGCTCGTGGGCAAGGTCTTGGACGACAACGGCTCCGGGTACGAGTCGCAGATCATCGCCGGCATGCAGTGGGCCGTGGACAGCGGCGCCAAGGTGGTCAGCATGAGCCTCGGCGGCGACCCGACCGACGGCCTCGACCCGATGAGCCTGGCCGTCGACGAGCTCAGCGAGCGCACCGGCTCCCTGTTCGTCATCGCGGCCGGCAACGCCGGTGGCGCCGCCACGGTCGGCTCGCCGGGCACGGCCCGCAGCGCCCTGACCGTCGGCGCGGTCGACCGGGCCGACAAGCTGGCGACCTTCTCCAGCCGGGGCCCGCGCCTCGGCGACCAGGGCCTCAAGCCGGAGATCACCGCGCCGGGCGTCGACATCGTGGCGGCCCGGGCGGCCGGCACGACGATGGGCAACCCGGTCGACGCGCGCTACACGGCGGCGTCGGGCACCTCGATGGCGACCCCGCACGTGGCCGGCGCCGCGGCGATCCTGGCCCAGGAGCACCCCGACTGGACCGGCGCGCGCCTCAAGGACGCCCTGGTCAGCACGGCTAGGACGGCGCCGGACCTGCCGGTGTACGCGCAGGGCGCCGGCCGGGTCGACGTCGCCCGGGCCAGCGCCCAGGCGGTGACCGGCACCGGCGTGGCCGACTTCGGCCTGCACACGGTCGGCGGGACGCCGACGACCGCGACGCGCACGGTCCGCTACGCCAACGCCGGCGCGGCCGCGGTGACGCTGAGCCTGGCCGCGCCGGCCGGGGTGAAGCTGAGCGCGGCGAGCGTGACCGTGCCGGCCGGCGGGGCCGCCACCGTCGACGCGACCGTCGACTTCGCCGCCCTGCCGCTGGGCACGCTGAGCGGCTGGATCACCGCCACCGCCGGCGACGTCCGGGTCACCACCGCCGTCGGGGCGGTCAAGGACGGGCCGACCCACCGGCTCACCGTGCGCGCCGTCGACCGCGCGGGCGCGCCGACCGCCGTACCCGCGCTGATCCTCACCGGCGACGACGCCCGCAACGACGTGCTCGGTTGGGCCGGCGAGGGCGGCGCCTCGTTCGACGTGCGGGAGGGCAGCTACCTGCTGGACGCCCTGTTCGAGGACGGCGGGCCCGGTGACGAGCAGGCCAACCTGACCACGATCCCGGAGCTGGTCGTCGACCGTGACCTCGAGGTGGTCGTCGACGGGCGCAAGGGCCGGCCGATCCGGATCGAGACGCCGCGGCCTTCGGAGCAGCAGGCGATCCTGAGCTACTACGTGCACCGGGTGGCGGGCAACGGCCGGTCGGTCGGGCACGGCGTCATGCACTTCAGCAACGTCGAGAAGGTCAACGTCGTGCCGACGAAGCCGGTGCGGTCGGGCAGCTTCGAGTTCTCGTCGCGCTGGCAGCTGGTCGCGCCGATGGTCGCCGCCCGCGTCGCCGGTTCCGGTGGGCCGCTGGACCTCAACCTGATGGGCAACTCCCCCGCGTACGACGGGACGCGCCGGTTCGCCCTCGCCGCGCCGGGGTCGCGGGACGTCCGCGGCAAGGCGGTGCTGATCCCGCCGGACGACCAGGACGAGCTGGTCAAGATCGCGGCCGCGGCGCAGGCCGGGGCGGCGGTCGCGCTCGTGGTCCGGCCGCCGGACTTCTCGACCTGGACGTCGTGGAGCCCCGAGGGCGAGCGGCTCCCGATCGTGTCGCTGGTGCTCGACGAGGCGACCGCCCGCCGGCTCACTCGCGGCACGCTGTCGCTGACGCTCACCACCTCGAGCCCGTACCTCTACGACGTCATCCAGGTCTCGCCCGGCCGGATCCCGGACCAGATCACGCACCGGGTGACCCCGGCCAACAGCCGACGGATCACGACGCGCTACGCGCACAACGGCGGTTTCGACTGGGTACGCGAGCAGCGGTTCGGCTGGCGCCCCTGGCAGGACTACGCGTGGAACGACACGTCGCGCGACGCCCGCACGCCGTCGGTCCGCGAGGAGTGGGTGTCGGCCGGCGACTCGCTGTGGCAGCACTACGTGTCCGACGGCTACCCGTGGGGTTGGGGTCCGCTGCAGGGCGGCTTCCGCGACGCGCCGCACGCGGTGACGGCGGGGCGGGCCACCGAGTCGTGGGGCGCGCCGGTCGTCCGGCCGGCGGACGTGGGCTCGACCCGCGCCGGCGACGTGCTGCGCCTGCGGGTGCCGGCGCTGGTCGACAGGGACGGCCACTACGCGCACATCGCCGAGTCGTCGGCCACCCTGTGGCGCGACGGGGCGGTGCTCGCGGAACTGCCGGACGGCTGGCAGGACGTGACCGTTCCCACCGGCGCGGCGTCGTACCGGCTGCGGGTGCGCACCGACCACGGCGGCGAGGACTGGACGTTGGGCACACGGACGGAGACGTCGTGGACGTTCCGGTCGGCGGCGGCGGGCGACCTGCCGCTTCTGAACGTGAACTATGACGTCCGTCAGAACGGGGTGGCCCTGAGGTTCTCGGCGCAGCCGCGCACGTTGCGGGTCGACGTGTCCACAAACGACGGTGGGACGTGGCGCACGGCCGTGGTCCGCGACGGCGTCGCCCTCGTTCCGCCGGGCCACACGCCGGTCTCGCTGCGGGTCGGCGCGACGGACCGCGCCGGGAACACGGTGGACCAGACCGTCATCCGCGCCTACCCGCGCGCCTGAGAATCGGGCCCGCCGGGGTGTGCACCACCCCGGCGGGCCCGTCTGTCGCGATCGTGACACCGGGCGTCGCCGGCAGCCCCCACAGTGGGGCGGTGAGTGTCTACGAATTCCTCTCGGTCGTCATCGCCGCCGGCGCGCTGCTCGGTGTGGTGCTCAGTCTGTGGCTGGTCCGGCGGCAGGTCATGCTGATGAACGACCAGACGCGCCAGCTCAGGGACGCGATGTCCATCTCGGCGGAGTCGGCGCTCGACGGCCTGCTGCTCAACGTCACGCAGCTCTACCTGGAGCACCCGGAACTGCGACCGATCTTCAACGAACGAGAGGCGCTGGAGCCGCTGCGCCTGGCGGATCCGGAGACCCATTACCGAGCGTGCGCACTGGCCGAGGCACTCCTGGACGCGGTCGAACGCGCCCTGAACTTCGAGCGGCGCGGCCTGTCGGAGCCCGCCGACCTGCTCCGCGAATGGACCTACGACTCGTTCCGGCACAGCGCCTTCCTGCGCGGATGGCTCGACGACCACCGTTCCTGGTACTCCGAGCGCCTCACCGCCATCCTCGACGAGGTGACGGCGGAACGCGCCGAGACGGCGCCGACGGCGGCGCGCTGACGTGAGCGGCTGGCCCGATGCCGGCGTGGCTAGCCGGGCCGGGCGAGCGGTCGTCGCTCAGCCAGCCGCGGCTGGCGGCCTGGAAGGCCAGGCCTGTGCGGGTGTCGACGCCGGCCAGGGTCATCAGGCGGTCCAGGCGGCGTTGGACCGTGCGCTTGCTGACGCCCAGGTGGGTGGCGATTGACTTGTCCGGCAGGCCGGAGACGACCAGCGACAGCAACAGCGTGTCGGCCTCGCCGAGCTCGTCCGCCGGGCCGCCGTCGGCGCGGAGCGGCGTGGCGCGCTCCCAGAAGCTCTCGAACAACGCCGCCAGGGCGTCGAGCAGCTCGCTCGAGCGGATCAGCGCCGCCGTCGGCTCGCCGAAGCCGCGGGCCTCGTCCGGGACCAGCGGGCAGATGGCCAGCTCGCGGTCGGCAATGGCGAGGCGCACGGGCAGGGTCGGCAGCGTACGCGCCTCCTCGCCCGCCGCCATCGACTGCAGGATGCTGGGCAGCTCCCCCGGCCGCTCCAGCAGCTCGCGTTCGTAGATGGCGCGGTAGCGGACGCCGCGGGCCAGGGCCGAGTCCTCTTCCGTGTTCTCGGGGCCGGCCATCGCCAGCGGGTTCGCGCGGCAGAACCAGAGGATCTCCGTGCGGGCCGTGTCCTGCATCTCGCGCAGCCGCCCGCGCAGCGCGTCGCGGCCCACGATGACCTCGACGAGGTGGTCGGCGTCGCGGCGCCGGCTGTGCCGCCGGTAGTCCTCGCTCAGCGCCGCCACCGTCCGCCGGGCGTCGTCGAGCATCTCCTGCCGGCGCAGCAGCGCGTCGCCCAGTGCCACGTCGGGCGCCAGCGGCCGGACCTGCGGGCCGGTGCTCACCAGGCCCTTCCGGCGCAGCGCGGCCAGCACGGCCGAGACCGTCGCGGGGGGCACCGACATGGTCGCCGCCAGTTGCGCGGCGTCGGCCGCTCCGAGCCGGACCAGCACCCGGTACGCGTCCCGCTCGGCCGCCGAAAGCAGCTCATCCATGCCGGCCACTGTACGAAACGATCTTCGCGGCGTGGTGCGCTCCCGCCATGGCATCGCCGTCTCGACGGCTGTCCGGCTGCCGGCGAGAGCGCGGTCGTGGTCCGGTCCGTTCGAGGCTCGCACTCGCCCAATCAACCGCTGGACGTCGTCGGTCGTGTCCTAGGCTCCGTCTTCGGTCCAGAGCACACTTCCTACAGCGTCCTAGGATGGAGCCTAGGCGAATCGCGCGGAGGTCAGTCGGTCAATGAGCGGGTGTCGCCGACGTCATATTCGGCCACCGATGCCGACAGCAGCGCGGCGCCCTGCTCGTCGCTCGGCCCGCTGCCCCGGAACGCGTCGACGTCCGCCTGGGACTCCCAGCGCTCGTAGACGTTGACGCGACCCGGGTCGAGCAGGTCGGCGGCGATGGCGAAGTCGAGACAGCCCGGCGCCCGCCGGGCGGCGGCGACGACGGCCTCGCAACCCGCCAGATAGGACAACCGCTCGTCGGGCGCGACCATCAGGTGTCCGGCGACGATCAGCATGTGGTGAGCTCTCCCGACGTCAGAGCGGATTCAGTCCGTACCGTTCGACGATCCCCGGCAGCCAGTCCGGTTGGCCGAACCGCAGCCCGTAGCGCTCCGCGAGCCGGGCGCCCTCCTCCGGGTCGCCGGTGCCGGCCGCGACGTGCTCGGCCACCTCGCGGAAGAAGTGCTCGAAGCCCGCCGGGCTGATGATCTCGATCATGCGGGCCGGCGTGCTGCCGGCGTTCCACATCGCGTGCAGCTCGCCGCGCGGCTTGGTGATGTAGCCGCCCGCGCCGAGCACGACCTCGCGGTCGCCCGACCGGAACCCGATCTCGCCCGCCGTGACGATGGAGTATTCGTCTTCCCGCGTGTGCAGGTGCGGTGGCACCAGCGCGCCGACCGGGAACGGATGCTCGACGATGGACAGCGCGCCGCCCGTGTCCTGCCCCCACACCTTGAACTGCACGCCGATGGACCCGAGCTCGCCGGTCGGGCCGGCGCCGGGCTGGACCACCGTCAACGGTGGTGGATCTGCTGCTGTCATGGCCACGATCGTCCATCGTCAGTCGTCGGAAAGCGACCGGAAAACGCCGCTCAGGAGTAGTGCTGCAGGCGCGGCCACAGCGTCGACCACGGTGCGACCGGGTCGCGGCAGACGCGTACGTCGTTGTCCTGTTCCTCGTTGGGGATGTCGACGCCGTTGTCGAGGTCGAGGGCGACCTGGCACGAGCCGAACAGCGCGGAAAGCGGGTTGCCGAAGCCGACCGCGACCACCACGGTGGCATCGTCCGGCGGACGCCCGCGATACCAGAGCTCGTTGTGGCCACTGTAGACAGCGGGCAGGCCCGAGCCGAAGCGGTCGAGCGCGCCCGCCTCGCCGTAGTTGGCCGTCAGGATCACCGCGCGGGAGCGGTCGACGGCCGGCAGACCGGCGTAGACCGACGAGATCTGGTCGACGTAGACCGGCCACCCGATCTGGTCGCTGGTGCCCTGGTTGATGTCCGCGATCGGCGTCTTCGCCAGCACCGACACCGGCAGCAGCGCGAGCGCGGTGACCGCCGACACCACCAGGTTGAGCCCCACGCCGACGCCGAGCAGCACCCGCCGGCCGCGCCGGTCGGCGGCCCAGGCCACCACCGCCGGGCAGCCCGCCGCGAACAGCGCCAGCAGCAACCCGAGCGTGTAGTAGGGCTGCCCGCCGGTCACCAGCACCAGCACGCACAACACCGGGTAGGCGAACGCGAGCGACCGCAGCGCCGGCGTGCGCCACAGGCGCACGAGACCCGCCACCCAGACCGGCGCGAAGAAGAGGCCGATGGCCACGAACTGGAACGGCACGAACAGGACCCGCGACTCGGCGCCCTTGTCGTCGCGGATCGCCTCGGCCATCTTGAGCTGCGGCCAGTCGTGGGTGATCTGGTAGATCACGTTGGGCGAGCCGACGACGAGGGCGACGGCGACGCCGGCCCACAGCCACGGCGACGCGAGCACGCGGCGCGGGCCGACCGCGGCCAGCGCCACGCCGATCGCCACCAGCGTCAGCAGCACGAGGTGCTTGTTGTAGAGGCCGATGCCGACGGCCAGACCGGCGGCGAGCCACCAGCGCGGGTCGCCGCGCAGCGCCCGCGCCACGCACAGCAGCACCGCCGCGACGACCACGAGGTCGACGCTGGCCGTCAGCAGCACGTGCCCGAAGACCAGCGGGAACACGCCCGCCGCGCCGAGCGCGGCAAGCAGCTGCGCCCCGCGCCGGCCGCCCACCTCGCGGGCGAACAGCGCGGTCAGGATCGCGGTCGCCACCACCGCTAGCGAAGCCGGGATGCGCAGGGCCCACAGGTGGTCGCCGAACACCTCGGTCATCAGCCGCGCGAGCAGCGGCGTCAGCGGCGGCTGGTCGACGTAGCCCCAGGCCGGACGCTCCCCGAGCAGGCGGAAGTAGAGCTCGTCGCGGTGGTAGCCGTAGGCGTTGCTGTCGGCCGCGACGACGGCGCCCAGCAGCACGCTGAGGATCCCGACCGGCCCCCACGCCATGGCCGGCCGCTCGACGGCCGTCGCTCCCCCGTTCACGGCCACGACCGTAACCCTCCGGCGGGTGTGGTGGGGGGCGGTGACCAATCCATGGCGGGACCGGCGCCGAACCACTGGTGTGACGCAGACCGAGCTCGCCGGCCGCTACCGCCTCGACGAGGTGGTCGGCGCGGGCGGCATGGGCCGGGTCTGGCGGGCCCGCGACCTCGTGCTCGGGCGGACGGTCGCGGTCAAGGAGATCCGGCCGGCGCCCTGGCTGCCCGGCGGCGACGCCTGGCAGACCACCCTGCGGGAGGCCCGCGCCGCCTCCCGGCTGCGGCATCCCAACGTGGTCGCGGTGCTCGACGTGCTCCGCACGGACCGGTCGTGGATCGTCATGGAGTATGTGCCGGGCCGGTCGCTGCACGACGTCGTCGCGGAGCGCGGCCCCCTCGACCCGCCCGAGGTCGCCCGGCTGGGGCTGGAGATCCTGGCCGCGCTCGAGGCCGCGCACGACGCCGGCATCATCCACCGGGACGTGAAGCCGCAGAACGTCCTGCTCGCCGACGACGGCCGGGTGGTGCTGACCGACTTCGGCCTCGCGGTGGTCGCCGACGGCGGCGTCACCGTGCCGGACCAGGTGCTCGGCTCCGCGGACTTCGTCGCCCCGGAGTGTGCCCTGACCGGCGCGTCCACCGTGGCGGGCGACCTGTGGTCAATCGGCGCGACGCTCTACGCCCTGGTCGAGGGGCGTGCGCCGTTCCATCGGCCGACCGTCGTCGCGACGCTGACCGCCCTGGCCGCCGGCCCACCCGATCCGATGTTCCGCGCCGGGCCGCTGGCGCCGGTCATCCTGCGCCTCCTGGACCGCGACCCTCGCCGCCGGCCGGACGCCGCCGCCCTGCGCGCGAGACTCCAGACGGCGGGCGAGCCGGCGCCGAGGTCCCGCCTCGGCTGGCGTGCCGCGGTCGCCGGTGTCGCGGCGCTCGCCCTGGCGACGGCGGGCACCGCCGCGGCCGTCACGCAGAAACCACCCCCACCGGCGGTCCACCCCAGCCCGTCGGGCACGGCGACCCCAACCCCGACCCAGCGGGGCGACGACCCGCGTTTCCGCCCGGTTGGCGCTGGCACACCGACGACGCCGACTGGCCGCGCGACGAGCCGGCGTTCCGGCTCGTCCTGAGCAGCTACCGCAGCAGGTAGTTCCGCTGCGCCCGCCGCGCCTTGTCGTAGTCCGCCCGGGCCGCGTCCGTGCCCGCCGTCCGGGAGACCTCCGCCACCGGCACGTCCCACCACGCCTGCGAGTCGGGCGCGGAGACCAGCGGGTCGGTCTCGATCTGGATGACGGTGGTGCGGTCGGCCGCCTTGGCTGCCGCCAGCGCCGCCCGCAACCCGTCGACGTCGGCCACGGTGATGGTGTCGGCGCCCAGGCTCGCGGCGTTGGCGGCCAGGTCCGTCGGCAGGTTCGCGCCGTCCCGGTCGCGGTACCAGGTGCCGAACCGGTTCACCCCGACCGTCTCCGAGAGCGCGCCGATCGACGCGAATCCGTGGTTGACCACGAGCACGACGATCAGCTTCACGCCGTCGGCCACGGCGGTGACGATCTCGCTGGACATCATCAGGTACGAGCCGTCGCCCACCATGACGAACACGTCGCGGTCCGGTGCCGCCAGCTTGACGCCGAGACCGCCCGCGATCTCGTAGCCCATGCAGGAGTAGCCGTACTCGACGTGGTACTGCTTCGGATCGCGGGGCCGCCACAGCTTGTGCAGGTCGCCCGGCATCGACCCGGCCGCGCAGACCACCACGCCGCGGTCGCCGGCCGCCTCGTTGACCGCCCCGATCACGGCGCTCTGGGCGGCGAGCGACCGCTCCACGGCGTACGCCCGGTCGACGGTGTCGTTCCACGCCGCCACGAGCTGTGCCGTCGACGCCCGGTGGCCGGCGGAGACCGACCATCCGGCCAGCGCCGCGTCGAGCGCCTCGATGCCGGCCCGGGCATCGGCCACAAGAGACAGTCCACTGTGCTTGGCGGCGTCGAACGACGCGATGTTGAGGTTGACGAACCGCACGTCCGGCGTGGTGAACAGCGTGCGCGACGCCGTGGTGAAGTCCGACCAGCGGGTGCCGACGCCGATCACCAGGTCGGCCTCGGCCGCGAGCTGGTTGGCCGCCGTCGTCCCGGTCGCGCCGATCGCGCCGACCGCCGACGGGTGCTCGTGGTGCAACGCCCCCTTGCCGGCCTGGGTCTCCCCGACCGGCACGCCGGTGCGCTCCGCGAACGCCGCCAGCGCCGCCGTCGCCTCGGAGTAGATGACGCCGCCGCCCGCGACGATCAGCGGCCGCCGCGCGGAACGGATGGCCGAGACGGCCCGCTCCAGCGCGGCCGGCTCCGGCACCGGCCGCGGCACGTGCCACACCCGCGGCGCGAAGAACTCGTCCGGCCAGTCGTACGCCTCTGCCTGCACGTCCTGCGGAAGCGCCAGCGTGACCGCGCCGGTCTCCACCGGATCCGTGAGCACCCGCATCGCCCGCAGCGCCGCCTCGACGAGCTGCTCTGGCCGGCTGACCCGGTCGAACCAGCGCGACACCGGGCGCAGGCAGTCGTTGACCGACACGTCACCGGCGTACGGCGCCTCGAGCTGCTGCAGCACCGGGTCGGCGACCCGGGTGGCGAACGTGTCTCCGGGCAGCAGCAGCACCGGCAGCCGGTTGATGGTCGCGCCGGCCGCCCCGGTGACCATGTTGGTCGCGCCCGGCCCGATCGACGTCGTGCAGGCGAACGTGGCCAGCCGGTTGGTCATCCGGGCGTACGCCGCCGCGGTGTGCACCATCGCCTGCTCGTTGCGGGCGAGGTGGTAGGGCATCGTGTCCGCGTGCTCGCGCAGCGCCTGACCCACGCCGGCCAGGTTGCCGTGGCCGAAGATGCCGAACGCGCCCGCGATGAACCGCCGCCGCACGCCGTCGCGTTCGGTCTCCTGCGCGGCGAGGAACCGCACCAGCGCCTGGGCCACCGTCAGTCGGGTCATGCGGACCTCCCGTAGAGCGGAACGCGCGGATCGGTCGGCTGGTCCGCCCAGGTGTCGCGGATCCAGGCGTGGGCGGGGTCGTCGCGGAACCGCCAGGCCCGCTCGCCCGGCCCGGCCATCACGTTGAGGTAGTAGAGGTCGTAGCCGGGCGCCGCCATCGACGGGCCGTGCCAGCCGTGCGGCACCAGCACGACGTCGCCGGTGCGCACCTCGGCCAGCACGTCGATGGGGCGGTCCGGCGCGCTGGCGTAGACCCGCTGGTAGCCGGGGCCGCCGCGGGCGACCTCGAAGTAGTAGATCTCCTCGAGCGCGGTCTCGTCGGCGCGGTGCTCGTCGTGCTTGTGCGGCGGATAGCTCGACCAGTTGCCGCCCGGGGTCAGCACCTCGACCACGATGAGGGCGCGGCATTCGAAGGACACCGCGTCGGCGAGGTTGTTGACCTGCCGGGTGGCGAGGCCGGCGCCGCGCACCTCGATCGGCACGTCGGCGGCGGGCCGGTAGCGCACGGGCAGGCCGGGCTCGGCGGCGGCGTACGCGACCGCGAACCGGCCGCCGGCCGGGCTGGCCAGGGTGACGTGCTCCCCCGGTGGCAGGTAGCACAGGTCGGTCGCGGCGGTGAACACGTCGGCCCGGCCGTGCAGGGTGAGTTCGGCGCCCGCGCAGCTGACTGAAGCGGCGCCGGCCAGCGGCACGACCACGGCCTCGTTGCCCTCGGTGCGCCAGCTCGTGGTCGAGCCGGGCGCCAGCGTGACGATCCGGAGCCCGGCGTGCTGCCAGCCGGCGCCGTCGGGGTCCACCGAGGTGCACTGTGGACGGAACCAGTCGCTCATAGGAGGCTCACCGCCGTGTCGACCGCGGCGGCCACGTCGTCGCCGGGCGGATAGAGCAACGTCCGGCCGACGACCAGGCCCCGCACGGTGGGCAGCCGCAACGCCTTCTGCCAGGCCGCGTACGCCTCGTCGGGGGCCTCGCCCGGGTCGCCGCCCAGCAGCAGCGCCGGCAGGGTGGACGCCGCCATCACCCGCTCCATCTCGGCGACGACCGGGACCTTCAGCCACGTGTAGGCCGAGGTGCAGCCGAGCGCCTGCGCGACCGCGATCGACCGGATCACCGCGTCGGGCGACAGGTCGTTGACGGCCTTGCCGGCGGCGTCCCGGCGCACCCAGAAGGGCTCGACCATCGCCATCAGCCGGCGGGCGGCCAGCGCGGAGACGGCCGCGGCGCCGCTCTCCAAGGTGTCCACCGTGGACCGTTCGGTCGGGTCGATGCGCAGCAGCATCTTGCCGCCGTCGAGGTTGGCGGCGGCCAGCGCGCCCGGGGTCCAGGCGGTGAACCGGTCGTCGATCTCGAACGCCGTGCCCGGGATGCCGCCGCGGTTCATCGAGCCGATGACCACCTTGCCGTCGAGGCCGTCGAGCAGCAGCAGGTCCTCGATGACGTCCGGGGTGCCGAGCACGCCGTCGACGCCGGGCCGCGACAGCGCCACCCGCAGCCGGTCGAGCAGGTCGATCCGGTCGGCCATCGCCATGCTCCGCCGGCCGACCGCGAGGTTGCCGCGGGCCGGATGGTCGGCCGCGATCAGCATCAGGCGGCCGGTCTCGGTGAGCCGCGGCCGGCGGCGCCGGGCGGCGGCCGTCGCGGCCAGCCGTTCCGGCTCCTCGGCGCGGGTGCGGACCAGCTCCCGCAGGGCTTCCTCACGCATGGGCCACCAGTTCCTCCACCTCGCGGGACGTCGGCATGTCGGGCGCGCAGGCCAGCCGGCCGGCGACCAGCGCGCCGGCCGCGTTGGCGAAGGCCAGCACCCGGGCCAGCGGCCAGCCGGCGAGCAGGCCGTGGCAGAGCGCGCCGCCGAACGCGTCACCGGCGCCGAGGCCGTTGACGACCTCCACGTGGACGGGCGGCACCCGGACCGCCTCGGTCGCGGTCACGCCGAGCACCCCGTCGCCGCCGAGCTTGACCACCGCGATCTCGACGCCGAACCCGAGCAGGGCCGCGGCGGCCCGCTCCGGGTCACGCTCGCCCGTGGCCACCGCGCACTCCTCGGCGTTGCCGACCGCCACCGTCACCAGCGGCAGCGCTTCCCGGTAGGCGGCGCCGGCGCTCTGCGGGTCCGGCCAGAACGCGGCGCGGTAGTCGAGGTCGAGAATGGTCAGTGGCGCCCGGTCCCGGGCCCGCAGGGCGGCGAAATGGGTGCCGCGGGTCGGCTCGACGGACAGGCCCGTGCCGGTCAGCCAGAGCACCCCGGCGGCCCGCAGCGCGTCGAGGTCGAGGTCGGCCGCCGCGATCTGCAGGTCGGGCGCGCTCGGGTAGCGGTAGAAGTAGATCGGGAAGTGGTCCGGCGGGAAGATCTCGCAGAACGTCACCGGGGTCGGCAGGTCCGGCACGATCGCGACCCAGCGGTCGTCGACGCCGTAGCCGCGCAGCTCGTCGTGCAGGTAGTCGCCGAACGGGTCCGCGCCGGTGCCGCTGACCAGCGCGACCCGGCGGCCGTGCCGGGCGGCGGCGACCGCGACGTTCGCGGCGGTGCCGCCCAACGACTTCGCGAACGTACGCACGTCGGCCAACTTGACGCCGACCTGCTCCGGATAGAGGTCGACCCCCAGCCGCCCCATAGCCACGACGTCGAAAGCGCTCATGCCGCCACCTTCCGCAGGTGTTCCAGGCTCCGGCGGACGTCGGTGACCGGGCCCTGGCCGGGCGGTGGGTCCGTGTCGAGCATGGTGTCCTGCTCCAACACGTACCATCCCGCGTAGCCGGCGGCCGTCAAGGTGGACACGATGGCGGCCACGTCGACGTCGCCGTCGCCCAGCGGCCGGTACATGCCGGCCCGGACGGCGTCGGTGTAGGTGACCTCGCCCGCGCGTACCCGGGCGGCCCGGGACGCGTCGACGTCCTTGAGGTGGACGTGCGCGATCCGGTCCGGCGCCTCCCGCGTGAGCGACGCGGGGTCGGTGCCGCCGGCAAGCAGGTGGCCGGTGTCGAGGCAGAGCGGGATCGCCGAGCCGTCGAGCACGCGGCGCACCTCGTCGGCGCGCTCCACCATCGTCCCGACGTGCGGGTGCAGGGCCGCGGTCACGCCGAGCGCGGCGATCCGGTCGAGGTTGGACAGCAGCGTGCGCCAACCCGTGGCGTCGAGCTCGGGCCGGGCGTCGTAGCCGTCGACGCCGGTGGCGGCGGCCACCACCAGCACACCCTCCCAGCTCGGCAGGGCCTCGGCGAGCGCCGGCAGCGGGTCGTGGGCCGGGTCGTGCAGCACCACCGGCACGAAACCACCGGCCACGGCGAGGCCGTGCCGGGCGAGCAGCGGCCCGCGGTCGGCCGGCAGGTAGCCGTCGGGGCCGAGCTCCGTCGCGGTCAGCCCCAGGGCGGCCATCTCGGCGAGCACCCGCTCGGGCGGAAGACAGTGCCCCCAGCCGGGCACCTCGCAGACGCCCCAGGAGATCGGCGCCCCGGCCACGCGGATCATGCGGCCACCTCCGCGACGCGCACCGGCCGGCCTTCGCGGCGGGAGCGGTCGGCGGCCTCGGCGACCAGCAGCGCGGCCAGGGCCTCCTCGCCCGGGCAGGTGTTGGGCCCGGCGCCGGCGACCAGGGCGCAGAAGGCGGAGAGCTCGGCGGCGTACGCGTCGCCGAACCGCTCACCGAAGCCCGGCGGCAGCGGCGCGTGCGTGTCGAGCCCCGCGGTCAGGGTGCCGGCCGCGCCGTGCGCCTCGAGGCGGACGTCGTAGCCGGCGCCGTTGTAGCGGGTCGCCGTGCAGACCGCGAGTGTGCCGTCGCCGAGGGTCAGCGTGGCGACCGCGGTGTCGACGTCGTCCGCCGCCGCGAAGAACCCCGCGCCCCGGTTGGCCCCGGTGGCCGACACCTCGACCACCTCCCGGCCGGTGACGAAGCGGACCGCGTCGAAGTCGTGCACCGCGCAGTCGCGGAAGATGCCGCCGGAGGTGGCGACGTAGCCGGCCGGCGGCGGGGCGGGATCGTGGGTGGCCGAGCGCACCAGATGGAGACGGCCGAGCCGGCCATCGGCGATCGCGTCGCGGACGGCGACGATGCCCGCGTCGTGGCGGCGCTGGAAGCCGACCTGCAGCGGCACGCCGGCGGCGCGGACGGCGGCCAGGGCGGCGACTGTCCCGGCGACGTCGGGCGCCACCGGCTTCTCGCAGAACACCGGCAGCCGGGCGGCGGCCGCCTGCTCGACCAGCTCACGGTGGGTGAAGGTGGGTGTGGTGACGACGACCGCGTCGACCCCCGCCGGCAGGCCGGTCGCGACCTCCGCGCCGACCTTGTCGGCGAGCACCCGGGCCAGATCGGGATCGACGTCACTGATCACGAGGCCGGTGACGGACGGCAGCGAAGCCAAGGTGGCGGCATGCAATGCGCCGATGCGCCCCGCGCCGACGAGTCCGATGCGCATGCCAGCGAGTCTCGCCGCGCCGCGGAAATGTTGTCAAGCATTTGTACTGACATACTGACGTTCTGAACTGAGCCGGCTCTCCTGCGACGGGCGTCACGTTCGGCCCGGCTGTCACAGATCGGGACGCCTATCCGGTCGAACTCTCGGCGGCGCGACACCGTGCCGCGCGAGACTGACCGGAGGGGTTTTCAGATGAAGATCGTGGTTTTCGGCGGGACCGGGCTGATCGGTTCTCAGGTGGTGAGCCTGCTGAAGCAGGCGGGGCACGAGGCGGTGCCGCAGTCGCCGTCGACCGGCGTCAACACCGTGACCGGGGAGGGTCTGGCCGGCGCGCTCGACGGGGCCGACGTGGTGGTCGACGTCACCAACTCACCGTCGTTCGCGCCGGATGACGTGATGGAGTTCTTCACGAAGTCGACCGGCAACCTGCTCGCCGCGGAGCGGGCGGCCGGGGTGGGCCACCACGTGGCGCTGTCGATCGTCGGCGCCGAGCGCAGCCCGGACAGCGGCTACCTGCCCGCGAAGGTCGTGCAGGAGAGGCTGATCGCCGAGTCGGGTGTCCCGTACACCGTGGTCCGGGCGACGCAGTTCTTCGAGTTCCTGGGCGGCATCGCCGACTCCGCCACCGACGGCGACACGGTGCGCATCGCGCCGGTGTCGTTCCAGCCGATCGCGTCCGCCGACGTGGCCAGGGCGGTCGCCGACGCCGCGACGGCGCCGGCGGTCAACGGGGCGGTCGAGGTGGCCGGGCCGCAGCGCATGCGGTTCGACGAGGTGATCCGGGAGGCGCTGGCCGCCAAGGGCGACCCGCGCGAGGTCGTCGCCGACCCGGCGGCCCCGTACTTCGGGCAGGTCATGGCCGACGACACGATCGTGCCGACCGGCGACTACCGCGCGGGCGCCGTCACACTGGCCGACTGGCGCGCCCGGCAGTAGGGCCCAAGCGTGGCTAGGGTTGTCGGGTGACCGGCGCCGACGACGTTACCGCCGAGGACCTCGCGCAGTTCGAGGCCGTACGCGGACGGCTCTTCGGCATCGCGTACCGGATGCTGGGTTCGGTCAGCGATGCCGAAGACGTCGTCCAGGAGGCGTGGATGCGTTGGCAGCGCACCGATCGCCGGAAGGTCGACAACCCCGCCGCGTTCCTGTCCACCACCGCCACCCGGCTCGCCATCAACGCCGCCACGAGCGCGCGGGCGCGGCGCGAGTCCTACGTCGGGCCGTGGCTGCCCGAGCCCGTCGACACCAGTGCCGACCCCGCGCTCGGCGCCGAACGGGCGGCCGCGCTCGAGATGGGCGTGCTGCTGCTGATGGAGCGGCTGGCGCCGGCCGAGCGGGCGGCCTACATCCTGCGCGAGGCCTTCGGGTACGCGCACCGCCAGGTGGCCGAGGTCCTCGAGACCAGCGAGGCCAACGCGCGGCAGCTGGTCAGCCGGGCCCGCCGGCACATCACCGCGGAGCGCACGTCGCCGGTCGACCGCGTCCAGCACCGCCGCCTGATCGACGGTTTCCTGGCCGCCTCGCGCGACGGCGACCTGGCCGCCTTCGAGCAGCTGCTGGCCGGCGACGTGGTGGCCCGCAACGACGGCGGCGGCCGGGTGCACGCGGCCCGCAAGGACATCGCCGGCCCCGACCGCGTGCGCAACTTCCTCGACAACGTGCTGCGGAAGTTCTGGAGCACGTCGACGTTCCGCCCGGTCGAGGCCAACGGCGAGACCGGCGTCCTGGTGCTGACCGCCGAGGGCACGCCGGAGGCGCTGATCGCCCTGACCGCCTCCGCCGGCGGCATCGACCAGCTGTTCATCGTCGCCAACCCCGACAAGCTCCGCCAGTTCGCCTGAGCGGGCTCAGTAGCCGAGGTCGCGCCGGTAGAGGTTGCGCAGCTCCCGGCCGTCCAACCAGCGGTGCAGGTTGTCGACGAACAGGTCGGTGAGGGCGGCGTTCTCGGTGTCCACAGTGGCCGCCAAGTGCGGTGAGACGAGCACGTTGGGCAGGTCCCACAACGGGGACCCGGGCGGCAGCGGCTCGGTCTCGAACACGTCGAGCGCCGCGCCGGTCAGGGCGCCGCTGCGCAGCGCGTCGACGAGCGCCGCCTCGTCGACCACGGGGCCGCGGCCGATGTTGACGACGATCGCGCCCCGTTTGAGGCGGGCGATCCGGGCCGCGGACAGCAGGCCCCGCGTCTCGTCGGTGAGCGGGGTGCACAGCACCAGCACGTCGGTGCGCGGCAGCAGGTCGTCCAGCTCGTCCGTGGAGAAGACCGGACCGGGCAGGTCGTACGCCCGGCCGGGTCGACCCACGGCGAGCACGCGCGTGCCGAGCGCGACGAAGCTGTCGACCACCCGGCGGCCGATCCCGCCGAGCCCGACGACGGTGACGGTGCGGCCGGCGAGCTGCGCGGTCGTGTAGCGCTCCCAGCGGTGCGCGACCTGCCGCTCCCGCAGCTGCGGCACGCCCTTGACGAAGTGCAGCGCGCCCAGCACCGCGAACTCGGCGAGGGGCACCGCGTGCAACCCCGCGCCGGTCGTCATGACCAGGTCGCTAAGGTCCAGCCCGGCCCGCCTGACCTTCTCGCCGATGCCGGCGCTGGTGCCCTGCACCCACCGCAGCCGCGGCGCCCGGACCGGCAGCTCGGCCGGCGCCTGCCAGTCGAAGTCGAACGACACGTCCGCGGCGGCCAGCGCGGCCTCCCACCGCTCCTGCTGGGCCGCGGTGAGCTGCCGCGGCGTGCCGGTGTGGTCGCACCTGTAGCGCGGCACCGGCACGATCTCCGGCTCGTAGATCACGTCGACCCGAGGGTCGGCGTCGGCGATCCGCCGCACGAGATCGGGTTCGAGATAGGTGGCGATCAGCACGTTCAGCCGGGGAGACATGCCCAAGACCGTATTAGGCTGCCGCGCATGACCAGCCGGGTGGGCGACATCGTCATCGACTGCGCCGACCCGGAGCTGCTGGCCGGCTTCTGGAGCGGTGTGCTCGGCTACCGCGTCTTCGCCCGCGACGAGACCGGCGTCGCCATCCGGGGCGCGACCGTCAGCCCCGACATCCTGTTCATCCGGGTGCCGGAGCCCAAGATGACGAAGAACCGGCTGCACTTCGACGTCTGCCCGACGGACGGCGACCAGGACACGGAGCTGGCCCGCCTGCTGTCCCTGGGCGCCCGCCACTCACCGATCCAGGCGGGCGGCTCGTGGGTGGTCCTGGAGGACCCGGAGGGCAACGAGTTCTGCCTGATGGCCAAACGCATCCCCGCCGAGCCGGAGCCGTTCCACGAGCCGTGACCGCGGGTCAGTCGGCCTGGGCGCCAGCTTTCCCTTGCGGTGCTCGGTGGACGGCATTTGCATGACGAGTGCTTCGTCGTGCAGGTCAGCGCGGCCGAGACCCGCGTTCAAGCCTTCCACGAACGAGCGGCAGTCGTGGCGCGCTACGTCGCTTGACGAATCGAATGGCTGGACTCCGGTCCCGCCGACTTTCCAGAAGTGCCGATGAGCGGATCGGCCCCTCATGTGTCGGGAGGGTCGCCCAGCCGGCGTCCACGTCACCCGCGGTGGCGGTCTTGGTGGGTCTGGGTGGCTAAGCCGGTGTGGAGCATCGCGACCAGGCGGCGTGCGTTGTCGACGTCGGTGGTGAGCGCTGCGCCGCTGGCCAGTGCGAGAACGTCGGTGGCGGTGACGCCCTGGCGGAGCATTGGTTGAGCACGCCGCACGAGAGCGCTTGCGGTGGTGGTGATGTCGGCGTGCCATTGCTCGAACATCGGCGTACGCCGTCCGTCCGGGATGTCGGTCGCCGCCAAGGCGAGTGGTCGTTTGGTCGCCACGTGCGTGACGAACGCGTCGAGCCAGCTGAAGAGCGCCTTGATCGGTGAGGGCTCGGCCAGGAGCCGGTTGCCGTAGTCGCATAGTGCCGTGACCTCGTCGGCGTAGAGGGCGGCTAGCAACTCAGCGCGGGTCGGGAAGTGCCGGTACAGCGTGGCATTGCCGAGGCCGGCACGCCGGGCGACCTCATCGAGCGGGACCTCACTACCGAACTCCGCCACGAGTTCACGAGTCGCGGTGATCAGGCGTTCCCTGTTGCGCTGTGCGTCGGATCGAGGTCGGCGCTTGCTATCCGGGGACATCCCCACATATGGTACGGCAAATAAACGGGGATGACCCCACTTCGGCGAAGGGGTACATGATGCTCAGCACCGAGGACCGGTTCGCCATCGCAGACGTGATCAACATGCACGGGCACCTGACCGACCGTGGCGACTTCGACGCCATGCCCACGCTGTTCACCGAGGACGTCACCTACGACGTCAGCGCCCTCGGCGGTGGCGTGCTCACCGGGCTGGCGGACCTGCGGGTTGCCGCGCTCGAACTCGGCGAGGCGAACCCCCTCGCCCACCACGTCACGAACATCGTCCTGCGGGAAGCACCCGACGGAACGGTCCACGCCATGTCGAAATATCTCGGCGTCGCGACGGACGGCTCCGTCGCCAGCGGAACCTACGACGACACTCTCCGACACGGCCACAAAGGCTGGCGAATCACACACCGGGTCATTCGCCCGCGCCGCGTTCCACTCCAACCATGACGACGCCCGCCTGAAAAGCCCTTTGATCTTCTTTGGGGTGTTGGGCCGTCCTGGACGCAACCGAGGGGTCGGTGACAGCGCCCGGTCGCAGCGATATCTGTCCCCTTCGGAACGTCGTCGATGTGCGGGCAGGTCTCGCCGTGCCGGAGGACTGCCTGGATCAGGTGCCGAGATCCGTCCTGAGACGGGCGGCGTGCCGACGCTGATTGGCCAGTGCGACGCTCAGAAACCGCTCGATCACGCCTAGCTCGGCCAGGGTGAATCCCGCCAGCTCGGTATGCGCATCGGCCACGATGGGCCCCCAGATTTCCGCGCTGAGCCGTTCCGCCTCGTCGGTGAGGTGGACCAGGACACGCCGGCGATCAGTTGTGTCGCGGACCCGCCGGACCAGCCCGGCACGCTCCATCCGGTCCACAGCTGTCGTCATCGCCCCACCGGTCAGTCCGGCGGCGACAGCCAGCTCGCTCGCCGTCTGCGGGCCGCGCGCGCTCAGTCGGCTCAGGCAACGCAGATCGGTCCGGTTGATGCCCAGGCGACGGGCCGCGAGCTCATCGATGAGATCCGTCGCATCCTGCAGCTCCTGCACCGCCGCCGTGGTCGAACCCAGCATGGATTCCTTTGACAATCTAATCCTTAGATAATTAAAGTTTATCCGATGAGGCAAGCTTACCCTGCTGGAGGTCCGATGTCAGAGCAACCGATCCGCCTGCGCGTCGCCGCCCCGGCCGACCTACCCCGCCTGCTCGAGCTCATGGACTCGGTCCTCAGCTGGCTTGTCGCCCGCGGCCGCACGCAGCAGTGGGGCGACGTGCCGTTCTCGCGAATCCCAGGCTTCCCCGACCGGGTCGCGGACTGGATCGCCCAACGCGTGATCACGCTGGCCGAACGTGGCACTGACTGCGTCGGCATACTCGCCATGGCACCCGTCGTCCCACAACGCATACCCGCAGGACTCGTGCCGGCGAGCGCCATGTTCGTGCATACCGTGATGACCGAGCGCGGACCGCGCGGGCGAGGCGTCGGTTCCCTACTCATGCAAGAGGCGGAGCGGCAGGCCCGAGCCGCCTCAGCACCAGCAGTGGCACTGGACCACTGGGCCGGCAGCGACGAACTCCAGCGCATCTACCACAAGCACGGCTACACCCCGGTTGGCGAATACAACGACGAGCGGGCTAACGCCCCGACCCGCAACGTCGTGCAGGTGCTCCACCTACCGAGCACCTGAGACCGTCAGCCGCGACGACTTGCCGTCCACACAACGGCGCACCCGTCTCGCTGTTCGGCGCGGTCGTTGTGCTGGTGGTGCTGACCCTGCCGTCGGCCCGCAAGCGCCACGAGCAGGCGGTGGCCATGGGCATCGCCGACGTGCCACCGGAGCCCGCCGAGCTGCACCTGAGCCTGACTCACCACCGGAAGTCCTGACGCTCGCGCGCAGTGTCTCGCCGGAGCGGTTCGGGATATATTGCCATCCATGTCCCGACGTTCCGTGCTCGTCGCGGTCCTGACCATTTGCGCACTCGCCCTCGTGGCCTGCGGTGCCGACGGCGGTGACGGCGGCGGTGGCGCGAGCCCGCCGCCGCCCAGCGGGCCGGCGTCCGCGCATGCCGGTCACGGCGGCACGCCGCCGCCCGCGCAGCCGCTGCGCGCCGGTGAGCGGTTCGTCGAGGCCGGCCTGGACCGGCCGTTCACCCCCGACCCGCCGGCCGACGACGCCGACGAATACCGGTGCTTCGTCGTCGACCCCGAGCTCACCGCGCCAGCGTTTCTGACCGGCAGCGAGTTCCTGCCGCAGAACCGCGACATCGTCCACCACGCGATCTTCTTCCGGGTGTCGCCGGACGACGCCAAGCGGGTGCGGGCCCACGACGCCGCGACCGACGGCGACGGGTGGCGGTGTTTCGGCGACGCGGGGATCGGGGGTTCGCCCGAGTGGGTGGCGAGCTGGGCTCCCGGCAGCGGCGAGTCGATCTATCCCGCGGGCGTCGGCTTCGAGCTGGGCGCGGGCAGCCTGCTGGTGATGCAGATCCACTACAGCCTGCTGGCCACCGGCGGCAAGGCGGGCGCGGCCGACCGGTCCGGCATCAAGCTGCGGCTGGCCGGCGGCGACCGCACTCCCCTGCGGACCACCCTGCTGCCGGCCCCCGTGGAGCTGCCGTGCGCGCCGGGCGAGAGCGGCGAACTGTGCGACCGCGACCGGGCGGTGGCCGACGTGGTGCGGCGGTTCGGCGACCAGGCGGGGCAGACCGCCGACGGGCTCAGCCGGCTCTGCGGTGGCGCCGCCCGGCCCGGGCCGACCCAGTCCTGCGAACGGCGGGTGACCCGCACGGCCAAGCTCTACGGCGTGGGCGGCCACATGCACCTGCTCGGCCGGTCGATCAAGGTCGAGCTCAACCCCGGCACCCCGCAGGCCCGCACGCTGCTCGACGTGCCGACGTTCAACTTCGACGACCAGGCCGTACGTCCGGTCGGGGGCGACGTCACCGTCAAGCCGGGCGACACGTACCGGGTGACCTGCACCCACGACGCGGGCCTGCGGCAGCGACTGCCGGCCCTGCGCAAGCTGCCGCCGCGCTACGTGGTCTGGGGCGAGGGCACCGCCGACGAGATGTGCCTGGCGGTGGTCGTCGAGGCGCCGGCCGCTTAGCCGGTCCGGGGAAATCGAGGTAGCTTCACGTTCACCCCCCGATCGCACGACGAGGAGCCCCCTGTGCCTCTGACCGGTGACTACGCGCCCAGCCCCAGCGACTGGGCCCGCAAGCAGGCCGAGCTGTTCGAAAGCACCGACGGCGAGCAGGGCAACACCCTGCGTGGCCGGCCGATCATCCTGCTGACCTCGCTAGGCGCGAAGAGCGGCAAGATCCGCAAGACTCCGCTGATGCGGGTCGAGCACGACGGCGAATATGCGGTCGTCGCATCACAGGGCGGCGCTCCCACGCACCCCGTCTGGTACCACAACCTGGTCGCCCACCCACACGTCGAGCTGCAGGACGGCGCGGTCCGCAAGGACTACGTCGCCCGGGAGGTGACCGGCGACGAGCGCGCCCTGTGGTGGAAGCGCGCCACCGCGACCTGGCCCGACTACGACGACTACCAGACCAAGACGGACCGCGTGATCCCGGTCTTCGTGTTGACGCCGAAGGAGCCGAAGGACTAGTTCCCGGACTGCAGGTTCGGCGCGTCCGGGTCGGTGGCGCCCTGCGGCAGGACGGACGTGTCGGAGCGCTCGTCCGCCTTGCCCGCGGGACGGCCGGCCTGGTCGCCCGACGGCTTGCTGGTGCCCGCGTCGCGTGAGCCCTTCGGCCCGCGCGCCGACTGCGGCTCTTCCTCGAGGTGCTTGCCCGGCTTCTCGTCCATGACCGAAACCTCCCCCAGAGTTCGGATGCCCGATACGCCTGTTTCGCCCTTCTAGTGCCCTGCCCCACGGCGGCGAAACGCGGACGACCGCGCCGAACCGCAGGATTAGCCCAGGGGATCCCGGGCACCCCGGGTGGGTTCACGGACACCAGGAGGTTCCCCATCATGACTACGTCCGAGCGCCCGTTCGCGGTGGTCACCGGCGCGTCCAGCGGCATCGGCTACGAGCTGGCCCGCCAGTTCGCCACCAACGGTTTCGACGTGCTGGTCGCCGCGGAGGACGCCGACATCGAGCGGGCCGGCGACGCGCTGCGCCGCGACGGCACCATCCAGGTCAAGGCCGTCCAGGTCGACCTGGCCACACCCGAGGGGGTCGAGCGGCTCTGGTCCGCCATCGACCGGCCCGTCGACGCGATCGCGATCAACGCCGGGCGGGGCGCCGGCGGCGCGTTCGTCTCCGACACGACGCTCGACGACGAGCTCAACATCGTCGACCTCAACGTCCGCTCGACCGTGCACCTGGCCAAGCGGGTCGTCCCCGACATGGTGGACCGCGGCGCGGGCCGGGTGCTGTTCACCTCGTCGATCGCCTCCGCGATGCCCGGCTCGTTCCAGGCCGTCTACAACGCCTCGAAGTCGTTCGTGCAGTCGTTCGCGGAGGCCCTGCGCAACGAGCTCAAGGACACGGGCGTGACCGTGACGTCGCTGATGCCCGGCCCGACAGACACCGAGTTCTTCGACCGCGCCGAGATGCAGGACACCAAGGTCGGCTCCGGCAGGAAGGACGACCCGGCGAAGGTCGCGGAGCAGGGCTTCAAGGCGCTGATGAAGGGCGACGACCACGTCGTGGCCGGCTCGTTCATGAACAAGGTGCAGGCGGTGGCCGCGAAGGTCGCGCCGGACACGGCCAAGGCGGAGATGCACCGGAAGATGGCCGAGCCCGGTTCGGGCGAATAGACGTTTGCCGGGCACGAGCGCGGGTAACGGCCGTCGCACCAGACGCTTCCCCCGGAGGACCGATGTCGACGGACGCGATCGTGCTGCTCAAGCAGGATCACAAGGAAATCAAGAAGCTGTTCAAGGCGTTCCAGGACACCGACAGCGACAAGCGCAAGGGCGAGCTGGTCGACAAGATCATCGAAGAGCTCACCGTGCACACGTACATCGAAAACGAGTGCATGTATCCGGAGACCCGCCAGCTGCTGCCGGACCTCGAGGACGACGTGCTCGAGTCCTACGAGGAGCACCACGTCGCCGACGTGCTCTGCATCGAGCTGGCCTCGATGTCGCCCGACGACGAGCGCTTCGAGGCCAAGACGATGGTGCTGATCGAGAACGTCACGCACCACATCGAGGAAGAGGAAGAGGAGTGGTTCCCCAAGGTCCGCGAGGGCCTCGGGCGCAAGAAGCTCCAGGAGATCGGCGCGCGGATGCTCGAGCTCAAGGAGAAGGCGCCGCGCCGGCCCAGCGAGCCCGGCGCGCTCAAGAAGGCGATCGACGCGCTGACCGCATGAGCCTGGTGGCGTAGGGTCCCCAGCCCTACGCCACCACCAGCGCCTACGCCACCACCAGCGCCTGTGGCGCCGCCGCCTTCATCCGCGTGCGCAGCCAGGCCAGCTGGATCGAGGTCTGCTGCTCGCACTCCTCCACGACCGTCGACAGGTCGTCGTCGCGCAGGCCCGCGGCGGCCTGTCCGAGCACCGTCCACGTGATGTCGGCGTAGCTGGCCATCAGGTAGAGGTCGTGCAGGTCCCGCAGCAGGCCGAGCCCGCCGGACCGGGCGCCGGCGAACAGGTCCGCGTGCAGCCGCTCGGGCTCCGCCGGGGCCTCCTCCGAGTAGCGTTCGACGAACGGCGCCAGCTTCTCGACGTGCTGGTCGCACTGCGCCGCCAGCCGCGCGGTCAGGTGGAACACGTCCGCCTCCTCCGCGTGCGCCTGCGCCACCTCCCGATAGGCGGAGGCCAGGTTGCCCTCCGCCCGGTGCAGCAGGCCGAGATAGTGCGCCACGTGCATCTCAGTCCTCCATCCGGGTGACCCGCACGGCGGCGGTCTTGAACAGCGGCTGCTTCGACACCGGGTCCCACGCGGTCAGCGTCAGCTCGTTGGCCGCCCGCCCGTCCGGCCGGTCGCCCGTCGTGTCCCACCATCCATAGTGGAACGGCACGAAGACCACACCACGGCGTACGCCCTCGAGCCGCGCCGGCGCCACCACCGCGCCCCGGGGTGACTCGATCCGGACGCGGTCCCCGTCGCCGATGCCGGCCGCCGCGGCGTCGTCCGGGTGCAGCTCGACCCACACGTCCGGCGCGGCCGCGTTCAGCTCCGGCGCCCGGCCGGTCTTCGTGCGGGTGTGGAAGTGATAGACCGTGCGCCCGGTGGTCAGCTGGAGGGGATACGCCTCGTCGGGCACCTCCGGCGAGGGCTGGTAGTCGGCCGGGTGCAGGAACGCCCGCCCGCCCGGCTGCTTGGCCCGATATTCGGAGGCGGTGAACTCGGCCCCGGTGACCAGATCCTGGCCGTAGGTCTCGCAGAAGTCGGGATCGGTGTGGAAGGTGCCGTCGGTGTAGAGCCGCTCCGTGCCGTCGGGCGCCTCGTCCGTGCACGGCCACTGCACGCCGCTGCCGCCGCGCAGCTTCGCGTAGGACAGCCCGGAGTAGTCGCACGGCCGGCCCCGCGACGCCGCACGCCACGCGGCGAAGACCTCCTCGGGCGAGGTCCAGGGCACCAGCGGCGGGCCGTCCCGGTCGCGGAAGTCCATCCGGCGCGCGTAGTCGAGGAAGATGTCGAGGTCGGCGCGGGCCTCGCCGGGCGGCTCGACCGCCTTGTCCGACAGGTGCACCGTGCGGTCGGCGTTGGTGAACGTGCCCGTCTTCTCGCCCCAGGTCGCCCCGGGCAGCACCACGTCGGCGAACTCGGCGGTCTCCGTCAGGAACAGGTCCTGCACGACGAGGAAGAGCCCTTCCTGGGCGAGGATCCGGCGGATCCGGGCTAGCTCCGGCATGCTCACGGCCGGGTTCGTGGCGCTGATCCACAGGAACCGGATCGAGCCCTGCTCGGCGTAGCGGAACAGCTGCATGGCGTGGGTCGGCGGCGACCAGCTGGGAATGATCCGCTGGTCGACGTTCCAGAGCCTCGCCAGCTCGGCCACGTGCTCCGGGTTGGCCCAGTTGCGGAAGCCCGGCAGGTCGCCGTCGGCGCCGCACTCGCGGTTGTTCTGCGCGGTGGGCTGGCCGTTCATCTGCAGCAGCCCCGCGCCCGGCCGGCCGATCATCCCGCGCAGCAGGTGCAGGTTGTTGACCTGGCAGGCCGCGGCGGTGGCCTGGTTGGACTGGTAGAAGCCCTGCAGCACGGTGGAGAGCAGCCGGCGGGCGCCACCGAGCAGCTCCGCGGCCCGCTCGACGTCGGCCGCGGCCACGTCGCAGATCTCCGCCACCCGCCGCGGCGGGTAGCCCTCGACCGTCCTCGCCAGCGCCTCGAACCCGATCGTGTGGGCGGCCACATAGGACTCGTCGACCCACCCGCGCCGAATGACCTCGCGCAGCAGCCCGTTGACCAGCGCGACGTTGGTGCCGGGGCGGACAGCGAGGTGCACGTCGGCCTCACGGGCGACCGGCGTGTCGCGCGGGTCGACGGCCAGCATCGCGGGCGGGTCACCGCCCCGCCGGCGGTCGAGCATCCGGCTCCACAGCACGGTCTGGGTGGCGGCGACGTTGTGGCCCCACAGGGCGATCGCGTCGCAGTGGTCGACGTCGGCGTACGAGCCGGGCTGCCCGTCGGTGCCGAAGCTGGCCTTCAGCGACGCCGCGGCGGTGGCGGTGCACAGCCGGGTGTTGCCGTCCATGTGCGGCGTGCCGATGCCGGCCTTGCCGATGACGGCGAGCGCATAGTATTCCTCCAGGAACAGCTGCCCGGTGGTGTAGAAGCCGAACCGCCCCCAGCCGCCCGGCCCGTCGAGCAACTCGCGTGACCGGTCCACGACGCGGCCCATGGCGGTGTCCCAGTCGGTCTCGACCAGCCGACCGCCCTCGCGCACCAGCGGCCGGGTGAGCCGATCGGCGCTGTTGTTGGCCTGCCAGCCGAAGAGGTCCTTGGGCCCGAGGCGGCCGCGGTTGATCCGGTCGACCGCCCGGCCCCGGACCCCGGCGATCCGACCGTCCTTGACCGCGATGTCCATCGCGTCGCCGTTGGAGTGCAGCAGCGACGCCGACTGCGCCCACCGGTCGACGTCACCCTCGGTGAGGCCTTCGGCGAGTTGCACGTCGACGCGCGACGGCCACTCCGATCCGGACCCGTACGGCGTACGGGCACCCCAGGGGTCGGCGATCCTGTCCATCCGGTTCGGGTACCCCGCCCGGGGCCAACGTCAACATCGGGGTTTGCGCACCGGGCGACCGGGAAGCGTTGTCGGCATGACGGTGTCGATTCGGGACAGCTCCGCCGCACTGCTGCTCAAGGGTTACGCCTGGCTACCCGACGAGCGCCGCCGATCCCCCGACGGGGTGGTGGTGACCCGGCTGATGGGTCAGCCCGCCTTCGGAATCGCCGGCCCGGCCGCGGCCCGCTGGTTCTACGACGAGCGGCACGTCCGGCGGTCCGGCGCCGTCCCGGGCTTCGTGCAGTCCACGCTCTTCGGCCACGGCGCCGTGCACACGCTCGACAGCCTGTCCCACCGGCACCGCAAGGCGATGTTCCTCGCCCTGTTCACCGACGACCGGATCGCCGACCTGGTCGCCCACACCGGTGCCGCCTGGGACGCGGCCGTGCCGACCTGGGCCGGCCGGCCGGTGTCGCTGTTCGACGAGTCCGCCCGCGTGCTGGCCGACGGGGTGGCCCGCTGGGTGGGCCTGCCCCGCGACTACGAGCTCGCGCACGACTGCGTGGCCATGGTCGACGGGTTCGCGACCGCCGGGCCACGGCACTGGCGGGCCCGGATCGCCCGCCGGCGCCAGGAGGACCGGCTCGCCGAGCTGGTCACCGGCCTCCGCCGGCAGGGCGGCGCGGGCGGCGACACCGCGGTCGACGTCGTCACCCACCATCGCGACGACGACGGCCACCTGCTGAGCCCACGGACCGCCGCCGTCGAGCTGCTCAACATCGTGCGGCCGACGGTCGCGGTCAGCTGGTTCGTGGCGTTCACGGGACACGCCCTGCACCACTGGCCCGCGCACCGGGCGGCCCTGCGCGACGGCGACCCGGCGTACGCCCGGGCGTTCGCGCACGAGGTCCGCCGCTTCTATCCGTTCGCGCCGTTCGTCGGCGGCCGGGCGGCCCCGGGCGGCGCCGAGTTCGCCGGGCACGCGATCCCGGAGGACGCGCTGGTCCTGCTCGACCTCTACGGCCAGAGCCACGACCCCGCACTGTGGAAGGACCCCTATCTCTTCTCCCCCGACCGGTTCCTCGGGCCCGACGCGGAGGCCGCGCTCGAGGCCTTCACGTTCGTGCCGCAGGGCGGCGGCAACCCGGCGACGGGTCACCGCTGCCCGGGCGAGCCCAACACGGTCGCGTTGCTGAGCGACCTCGCGATGCGGGTGGCCCGGCTCGACTACGCCGTGCCGCCGCAGGACCTGGCCATTCCGTTGAGCCGCATCCCGACCCGACCGCGGGACGGCATGCTCGTCACATCGTGAAACAACGCTGCGTTTCAAACTCTTGTCATAGGGAACCCATCGCCCGCTCCGGGCGGCAATGCGGCCGCCCTGGTCGCTTGGGGAGGCGAGAGATGGCAAGGATGCGCGGCATAGCGGTGCTCGCGGCGGTCACACTGGCGGTCGGAGGTTGTGGCGGCGTCGGCGGCGGTGACGACGACAGCGGCGGCGGGGCGGCCGGCAAGGGCGCCATCACCACGCTCGGCTTCAGCCTGCCCGACGAGATCGCCACGACCCGGGTCGAGACCTTCAAGAAGGCCCACCCGGACATCCCGGTGACGATCACGGAGGGCGCCTTCGACGAGCAGCAGTTCCTGTCGGCGGTCGCGTCGGGCAACCCGCCGGACCTCGTCTACATGAACCGCAAGCTGATCGGCACCTACGCCAAGCAGGGTTCGGTCCTGCCGCTCGACGACTGCATCGCCAAGCAGGGCATCGACATGGCGCAGTACCGCCCGGCGGCCAAGGACGAGGTCACCCTCGACGGCAAGGTGTACGGCATCCCGGAGTTCTACAGCGTCCGCGTCGTCTACATGAACGAGGCGCTGCTGCGGGAGGCCGGCCTGACGCCGGACGACGTCAACCTCGCCGACTGGGCCGGCCTGGCCGGGATCAACGCGAAGCTGACCAAGGTCGAGGGCGGCAAGCTCACCCGGATCGGCATCGACCCCAAGATCCCCGAGTTCCTGCCGATGTGGGCCAAGGCCAACGGCGCCGACCTGCTCTCCCCCGACGGCAAGACCGCCAAGCTCGACGACCCGAAGGTGGCCGAGGCGCTCGCCACGGGCCTGTCGCTGATCCGCGACCAGGGCGGCTGGGGCAAGTTCAAGGCGTTCCGCGACACGTTCGACTTCTTCGGCGCGCAGAGCCCACTGGCCAAGAACCAGATCGCGGTGTGGCCGATGGAGGACTGGTACCTCAACGTCGCCGGCCGCGAGACGCCCAAGGCCGAGCTCGCGGTGCGGCCGTTCGTCGACCGGTCCGGCAACCCGATCACCTTCGCGTCCGGCTCCGCCTGGGTCGTGCCCAAGGGCGCCAAGAACCCCGACGCCGCATGCACGTTCGCCAAGACCATGACCGCGACCGACACGTGGTACGCGGCCGCGAAGGTGCGCGCCGACAAGCGGGCGGCGGAGAAGACGCCGTTCACCGGGCTCTACACCGGCAACATCGAGGCCGACAAGCGGATCTTCGCCGAGCTCTACAAGCCGAGCGGCAACCAGCGCTTCGACGACGCCGTGCAGACCATCCTCTCGGTGCAGGACAAGGGCTTCTCGCTGCCGGCGTCGCCCGCCGGCGCCGAGTTCGACAAGGCCTGGTACGACGCCGCCAACCGGGCCCTGTCCGGCGGTGGCGACGGCAGCGCGGAGCTCGCCCGCGGCCAGCAGGAGGCCTCGGCCGCGCTGAGCCGCGCCGCGGGCTGATGGCGGCACGGCGCCGCCGGTCGGTCCTCGCCCGGCGGGAGGCGCGGTGGGCGCTGCTGTTCCTGGCGCCGTGGATCGTCGGCTTCCTGGTGTTCTACGCCGGGCCGATGATAGCGAGCCTGTGGCTGAGCTTCACCGACTACGACATCGTCAACCCGCCGGAGTTCGTCGGGCTCGACAACTACCGGCAGATGCTGGCCGACCCGATGGTCGCCCGGAGCCTGCGCAACACCGTCTACTACACGGTGCTGCACGTGCCGCTGGCGATGGCCCTCTCACTGGGCCTGGCGCTCCTGCTGAATCGGGTCGGCCGGCTGTCGGGCTTCTTCCGCACCGTGTTCTACCTGCCGGTGATGACGCCGGCCGTGGCGGTAGGCATCCTGTTCCTGTTGCTGCTCAACACCCAGGACGGGCTGGTCAACGGCTTCCTCGGCTGGTTCGGCATCGACGGGCCGAGCTGGACGACCGACCCGGCCTGGGTGATGCCCGGCATCGTGCTGATGAGCCTGTGGAGCCTCGGCTCCACGGTCATCATCTATCTCGCGGCGTTGCAGAACGTGCCGCGCGAGCTGCACGAGGCGGCCACTGTGGACGGCGCCGGCCCGTGGCAGCGGTTCCGGTCGGTCACCCTGCCGATGATCTCCGGTGCGCTGTTCTTCACGCTCGTGGTCAACACGATCGCCGCGCTGCAGATGTTCACCGAGGTCTACACGATGTACTTCGGCAACCAGACCACCCAGCAGCGCTTCGACGCCGACGCCGCGACGTTCTACGTCATCTACCTGTTCCAGCAGGCGTTCCAGTTCCTCCACATGGGATTCGCGTCCGCCCTGGCCTGGCTGCTGTTCCTGGTCATCCTCGTCATCACCCTCGTGCAGGTGCGCCTGTCGAAGCGGTGGGTCTACTACGAAAGCGAGGAGTCGTGACCACCTTGCCGCCCTCGACCGAGGTCGCTCCGCTGCCCACTCCGCTCGACGACCGGGCCGCTCCGGCCCGGCCGCCGGCGGAGCCCGAGCGCCGCGGGCCGTGGCGGTTCGTCTTCATCGCGCTGCTGGTCGCCGCGGCCGTGGTCTTCCTGCTGCCGTTCGTCTGGCTGGTCAGCGCGTCGCTGCGGGCGCCCGGCTACGTGTTCTCCACCGGCCTGCTGCCGCTGCCGTTCCACCCCGACAACTACCGCGAGGCGTTCGAGGCGGTCCCGTTGCCGCTGTGGCTGTTCAACAGCGCGGTGGTCGGGGTGGCCGCGGCGGTGTCGGTCACGCTGTCCAGCGCCTGGGTGGCGTTCGGCTTCGCGTACTTCCGGTTCCCCGGTCGGGACCTGCTCTTCGGCCTGGTGCTGGCGACGATGATGCTGCCGTTCGCGGTCACCATGATCCCGACCTACCTGATCTGGTCGGAGCTGCGGCTCACCGACACCCAGGTGCCGCTCTGGGCGGGCAACCTGTTCGGCTCGGCGTTCTACATCTTCCTGCTCCGCCAGTTCCTGCTCTCGCTGCCGCGCGAGCTGTTCGAGGCGGCCCGGGTCGACGGCGCGAGCTATCCCGGGCTGTTCTGGCGGGTGGCGTTCCCGCTGATCCGCCCGGCCCTGCTGGTCGTGCTGGTCTTCGAGTTCAAGGCGAGCTGGACCGACCTGATGAAACCGCTGATCTACCTGCGCGACGAGAGTCTGTTCACGCTGCCGCGCGGGCTCAAGGTGGTGCTCGACCGCTTCGGCTACGGCGGCGAGCAGGACTGGCACGTCGTGCTGGCCGGCAGCGTCATCGCCACCGTACCGATGATCATCGTGTTCTTCCTCGCCCAGCGCCACTTCATCCAGGGCATCGCCACCACCGGCCGGAAGGGCTGAACACGACGGTGCCCCGGCCGGGGAGCCGGGGCACGGTCGTGGGGGTCGGTCAGGAACGCGCGCGGGCCTTGCGGTCGGCGCGTGCGTTGGCCTTCTGGATGGCGTCGACCAGCTCCGCCTTGGTCATCCGGGAACGACCGCTGATCTCGAGCCGCTTCGCGATGTCGAGCAGGTGCGTCTTCGACGCGTTGGCGTCGACGCCGGACGCCGTCTCCGCCGGGCGCGCCCGGTTGCTGCGGGCGGCCTGGGCATCGCTCGGTCCCTTGCGGCCCTTGGGCTCCCAGTGGTCGCCGACCTTCTCGAACGAGTGCTTCAGCGACGACATCGCGGTGCGCCGGGCACGCTCGCCCTCGCCGTACTGCTCGATGGCCGAGTCCAGCGTCTTGGCGTAGGTGTCCTGCGCCTTCTTCGGCGAGCGCCGAATGGTGCCTGGCAGGTCTTCGCGGGCCGGCATGTCGGCGCTACTTCTCGCTGATCGCGTCGAGCAGGGCGCCGACCGGCTTGTCCGGCAGGGCCCGGGCCACGTCGGCGACCGCGACCATGCCGACGAGCGATTGCCCGTCGATCACCGGAAGCCGGCGCACCTGGTGGCTGCCCATCGTCTTGAGGATCTCCTCGGCGTCGTCGTCCGCGCCGATCGTCACGGGCTTGCCCTGGCCGAGCTCGCCGGCCTTGACCTGTTGCGGGTCCCGTCCCTTGGCGAGCACCTTCACCACGATGTCGCGGTCGGTGAGCATGCCCTTGAGCCGGTTGTCGTTGCCGCAGATCGGCAGCGAGCCGACGTTCAGGTCGGCCATCTTCTGGGCCGCCGTCGCCACGCTCTCGTCCTCGCCGACGCAGGTGGCGTCGGGAGTCATGATTTCCCTCGCGGTGGCCATGGAGGTCTGCTCCTCTCTGTCGGGATCGTTCCGCCATGGAGGTACCCGGACGGGGCCGCGTCAACCCCGTGACCTCCTGCGTGGCGTCGCATAAGTGAAGGCGCGTTTGGGAAGACTGTGGTTCATGAGACCGATGGGACTCGTCGCCGCCGCGGTGGCGGTGGCCCTCCTGGCGGCCGGCTGCGGCGGTCCCGGCGGTCGCGAGGACGCGGCCGCGGCCGTGGCGATCCGGCTGCTCGACGCCGTCGACGACCGTGACGGCGCGGGAGCGTGCGCCACCCTCGCGCCGGAGACGCTGGCCGACCTCGAGAAGTCGGCCGACCAGCCGTGCGACCAGGCGATCCTCGACGAGGACCTGCCGGGTCCGAGCGGCGTCACCACCACGAATGTCTACGGACAGTGGGCGCAGGTGCGGCTCCAGACCGACACGCTCTTCCTCGCCGTCTTCCCCGGCGGGTGGAAGGTCGTCGCCGCCGGCTGCCGGTCCCGCGGCGACCGCCCGTACGACTGCACGCTGCAGGGAGGCTGACATGCGGGTGCTGTTCTGGACGCTGCTGACGGTCGTGACGCTGGGGCTCGCGTACGTCATCACGCTGGGGGTGCTGCACCGGTGAAGCGCTTCCTGCGGGAGAACTCGCTCGGCCTGGTGTTCGGCGTCCTGTTCCTGATCGTCCTGGTCGGACAGGCGTTCGCCGGCCATGCCAACTTCAACCAGGAGCAGGTGGCGGAAGGGCTGGAGCCGATCTCGCTCGGCCGCTACGTGAGCTCCGCCAGCTTCGCCACCGACGTCTCCGAGAACTGGCAGTCCGAATATCTCCAGTTCTTCCTCTACATCTTCCTGACGGTCTGGCTGGTGCAGCGGGGCTCGCCGGAGTCCAAGGAGCTCGACAAGGTCGGCCGCGAGACGCACAAGGACCAGAAGATGGGCGAGCACGCCCAGCCGGAGTCGCCGCGGTGGGCGCGCGAGCCCGGGTTCCGGCGGCTGCTGTTCTCCAACTCGCTCGGCCTGGTGATGGGCGCCATCTTCATCGCCTCCTGGACGGCGCAGTCGATCGCCGGCGTCGCGGCCTACAACGAGGAGCAGCTGAGCCGGCTCGAGGACACGGTCTCCTGGGGTCGCTACCTCGGCGAGCCCGACTTCTGGAACCGGACGCTGCAGAACTGGCAGTCGGAGCTGCTGGCCGTCGCGTCGATGGTCATCCTCTCGATCTACCTCCGGCAGCGCGGATCCCCGGAGTCCAAACCGGTCGGTTCCGCCCACGACACCACAGGGGTGGAAGGCTGAGATCCGGGGTACCCGGGCCCCGTGCGGTTACGACGCAGTGACACGACGAAGCCCGGCTACGGCCGGCGGCGGCAGGGCAAGGGTTTCCGCTATCTGCGCCCCGACGGTCGGCCCCTGACCGACCGGAGTGAACTCGACCGGATCCGGGCCCTGGTCATCCCGCCCGCGTGGCAGGACGTCTGGATCTCCACCGATCCGCGCGGCCACATCCAGGCGACCGGCACGGACGCGGCCGGCCGGCGGCAGTACCGCTACCACGACGCCTGGCGGGCCAAGCGCGACGCGGCCAAGTTCGACCACGTGCTCGAGGTGGGCGGCCACCTGCCCGAGATCCGATCGACGGTCGACAAGCACCTGACCGAACGGGGCCCCACCCGCAACCGGGTGCTCGCCGCCGCGGTGCGGCTGCTCGACGTGGGCTGCTTCCGGATCGGCGGTGAGGAGTACGCCAACGGCGACGACGCCAGCTTCGGCCTGGCCACCGTCCGCCGCGAGCACGTGACGCTGGCCAAGGGCGTCGTCCGGTTCTGCTATCCGGCCAAGGGCGGACTGCAGCGCACCCTGGACGTGCGCGACGACGACGTGCGTGCCGTCGTCCGCTCGCTGCTGGGCCGCCCGGGCGACCAGCCGGAGCTGCTCGCCTACCGCGACGGCCGGGCCTGGGTCGACGTGCGCAGCGCCGACGTCAACGCCTACCTGCGCGAGATCAGCGGCGTCGAGGTGACCGCCAAGGACTTCCGCACCTGGAACGGCACGGTGCTGGCCGCGGTGGCGCTCGCCGTCGACGAGGCCGGCGCCCGTGGCCGGCGGTCGCGCGCCGCCCGGAAGCGGGCCGTGCCGGCCGCGATCCGCGAGGTCGCCGACTATCTGGGCAACACACCGGCGGTGGCCCGATCGTCCTATGTCGACCCGCGCGTGGTCGACCTGTTCCAGGACGGCACGACGATCGCGGCGGCCCTCGACGGCGGCCCGCCCGACCTCGACGACCGGGCCGTGCGGGACCGGATCGAGGCGGCGGTGCTCAGCCTGCTGCGGACGGACTGACGCGACGGGTCCGGGCGACGAGGTGGCCCAGCCCGGTCACCCGGAGGATCCGGGTGACCGTCGGGTTGGGCTCGAGCAGGGCGAGATCCACCCCACGGGCGTGTGCGACGGCGTACGCCCGGGCCAGCGCGGCGGCGCCGGCGGCATCCACCAGCGGCACCCGGCGCAGGTCCACCCGTACGCCGGTGCCGGCGTGCCGACAGCAGTGCGTCACCGCGGCCCGCAGCCGGTCGGCGTTGTCGGCGTCGACCTCACCGCGCACCGCGACGACCGTCAGGCCGCCGGAGTGGGTCACCTCGATCGCCAGGTCGCCGTCGACCGGCTCGTCGACGCCGGGGAACGGCGGAGGCGTGTCGCTGAGCATCGCCTCGCGCAGCCAGGCGAGCGTCCGGGCGAGCAGCCGGGAGACGTGCATCTGGGACAGGCCGGTGGCTTCGGCGATCTCCATCTGGGTCTGGTTGCCGTAGAACCGCAGGGCGAGGATCCGCCGCTCGCGGGCCGGCAGCCGGGCCAGCAGGTCGCGCATGGTCACCCGGTCGTCGATGCCGTCGAGCTCCTGGTCGGGCCCGCCCAGCAGGTCGCCCAGCTCGGCCGCGCCGTCGTCGCCGGTGACCGGCGCGTTGAGCGACCGGGCCGCCTTGGCGTCGCTGGCCAGCAGCGCGGCGGTCAGCTCCTCGGTGGCGACGCCGAGCCGGCCCGCGAGCTCGGCCCGCGACGGCGGCCGCTTCAGTTCCCGGGTCAGGTCGTCGGCCACTCCCCAGAGCCGCAGCGTCAGCTCCTGCACCGGGCGGGGCACGTGGGCGTCCCACGAGGTGTCGCGGAAGTGCCGGCGGAGGGCGCCGCGGACCGTCACGACGGCGTACGCCGTGAACGAGCCCCGGTCGGTGTCGAGCTGGTCGACCGCCTTGATCAGGGCGAGCCGGGCCACCTGGCACAGGTCGTCGTAGGGCACCCCGCGGCCGCGGTAGCGGCTGGCCAACCGGTCGGCGAACGGCACCAGGGCCGTGACGAACTCGTCGCGCGCGCGGCCGACCGCCGCACCGTCGTGCCCGACCGCCAGCTGATATCGCTGGGCAGCCGCATCCAACGCGCCGTCCGTAATGGACACACCACCCTGAGCGATCATCTGGACACCTCCAAGCGGGCAACAGTTGTCACGCGACAACCGTCCGCTTGCTCGGACCTTAGCTCGCTCAACGGCCAACCGCACGTCACGGACGTGGCAACACGAGCCCCCGCAGCTCCCGCTTGAGCAACTTGCCGGTCGCGCTCTTCGGCAGACTGTCCCGGACGCGCACCTCACGGGGGCTTTTGTAGTCGGCCAGCCGCTCCCGGCAGAACGCGATCACCTCGGCCGGGTCGAGGTCGGCGCCCGGCCGCACGGTGACCACCGCCACGATCTCCTCGCCGACCCGCTCGTCGGGCCGCCCGACGACGGCCGCCTCCGCCACCGCCGGATGGGTGTAGAGCACCTCTTCGACCTCGCGGGGATAGACGTTGAAGCCGCCGCGGATGATCAGGTCCTTCATCCGGTCCACCACGTAGAGGAAGCCGTCAGCGTCACGGTAGCCGAGGTCGCCGGTGTGCAACCAGCCGTCCTGGATCGCCGCCGCGGTGGCCGCCGGGTCACCGTGGTAGCCCTTCATCACCACGTGGCCACGGACCAGCAGCTCGCCGACCTCGCCGACCGGCTGCTCGGCCCCGTCCGGGCCGGCGACCCGCACGTCGACGCCCCAGATCGGCTTGCCGATCGAACGGATCCGCCGGTCGTCGACGCTGTGGTTCATCGTCGCCGTGCTGCCGGTCTCGGACAGCCCGTAGCCCTCCAGCACCGTGATCCCGAACCGCTGCTCGACGCCCTTGAGCACCGCCTCCGGCATCGAGGCGCCGCCGCACGAGCCGATCCGCAGCGCGGACAGGTCCCGGCCGCCGAGGTCGGCGTGCAGCAGCGCGTGGTACATGGTCGGCACGCCGGCCAGCACGCTGACCCGGTGGTCGTGCAGCGCGTCGAGGACCAGGTCGACGTCGAACTTGGGAACGGCCACGATCGTGCCGCCCTTGCGGATCACGACGTTGACGACGCTGGACAGCCCGTACACGTGGAAGAACGGGAGCACGGCGAGCGAGACGTCGTCGGGGCGGGTGTCGAACCGCTCGCCCGCCAGCGAGCAGTTCAGATAGAGCTGGAAGTGGGTCAGCTCGGCGCCCTTGGGCCGGCCGGTGGTGCCGCTCGTATAGATGATCACCGCGGTGTCGTCGCTGTCGGTGCTCGCGGCCCACGGGAGGGGCGCGTCGGCGGCCAGGAAGTCGGACTCGTCGGGGTTGAGCACGGGGACACCCGCGTGGGCGACCGCCGCACGGGAGACGTCGCCGGCGATCAGCACGCGAGCGCCGCTGTCGGTCAGGATGTGGTCGACCTCGGCCGCCTTGAGCAGCGGGTTCATCGGCACCGCGACGAGGCCGGCCTTGAGGATGCCGAAGTAGCACTCGAGGAACTCGACCCGGTTGGGCAGCATCAGCGCGACCCGGTCGCCCCGCCGCGCGTACCGCAGGAGGCCGGCGGCGGCCCGGTCGGCGGCCGCGTCCAGCTCCGCGTAGCTGACCTTGCGGTCGCCGAAGATGACGGCCGTCTTGTCGGGGTCGCGGCGGGCGGACTCACGCAGGATCACGCTCAGGTTGAAGGTCATCGGCAGCCTCCCGGGAGATGTCCGTCGATTCTTACGCCCGGCGGCGCACGGGTCGAGGGCCGTTGATCCGTCATCGGCCGGTCACGCATCGCTAGTGTCCTGAGTCGTTAAATCGTTGTCAGTGGGTACGGTGGTCGTATGCCGTCTCCGATAGCAGTGTCGATCGTGCTCACTGATGACGAGCGTGAGCAGTTGGTTACCTGGTCACGAAGGCCGACCAGTGCGCAGGCTTTGGCGGCGCGGTCACGGGTCGTGCTGGCCTGTGCCGATGGTCCCGGCGAGTCGAACGGCCAGATCGCGCAGCGTCTGGGGATCTCGCGGAACACGGTGAAGAAGTGGCGTAATCGGTTCGCGGTCGACCGGCTCGACGGGTTGTTGGACGAGCCGCGGCCGGGCCGGCCGCGCACGGTCACCGACACCGACGTCGAGCGCGTCATCACCACGACGTTGGAGACCACGCCGAAGGACGCCACGCACTGGTCGACCCGGTCGCTGGCCGCGCAGGTCGGCCTGTCACAGACGGCGGTATCGCGGATCTGGCGGGCGTTCGGGCTGCAGCCGCACCGGCAGGACTCGTGGAAGCTGTCGAAAGACCCGCAATTCATTGACAAGGTCCGCGACGTGGTCGGTCTCTACTTGGACCCGCCGGAACGGGCGGTCGTGCTCTGCGTCGACGAAAAGTCTCAGATCCAAGCCCTCGACCGGACCGCGCCGGTCCTACCAATGCTGCCCGGCACACCCGCCAGGGCCAGTCACGACTACATCCGCGCCGGCACCTCCAGCCTCTACGCCGCCCTGGACCTGACCACCGGCAAGGTGATCGGCTCGTTGCACGCCCGACACCGGGCGATCGAGTTCCGCAAGTTTCTGACCACCCTCGACCGGGAAGTCCCCGCGGACCTACAGGTCCACCTGGTCCTGGACAACGCCTCCACACACAAGACACCAGCGATCAAACGCTGGCTGGCGGCCCACCCTCGCTTCGTCCTGCACTTCACCCCGACCAGCTCATCCTGGCTCAACCTCGTCGAGCGCTGGTTCGGCGAACTGACCACCAAGAAACTCCAACGCGGAACCCACCGCTCGGTCCGCGCCCTCAACAAAGACATCCGCGAATGGATCGGAACCTGGAACGACAACCCCAAGCCCTACGTCTGGACCAAGACCGCCGACCAGATCCTCGAATCCATCGCCCGCTACTGCACTCGAATTAACGACTCACGACACTAGCTGTGACAGCGCACCACTCGGCGGCGCTCTCCATCGCGTGAAGCTGGACGTGACGGCGGAGCCCGCGGTGACCGCCGGACCCGCCGACCTGTCGGCCGCCGTCACCGCCGCCCAGGCCGGCGACGAGCGGGCCTTCCGGGAGCTGTTCCGGGCGGTCCAGCCCGCGCTGCTGCGCTACCTGCGCGGGCTGATCGGCGACGACGCCGACGACGTCGCCTCCGAGACGTGGCTGCAGATCTGCCGGGACCTGCCGCGGTTCGCCGGCGACTACGACAACTTCCGGGCCTGGGCGGCGACCATCGCCCGGCACCGGGCCATGGACCACGTCCGCAAGCTGCGCCGGCGGCCCAGCGTCCCGGTGCCGGTCGAGGCGCTCGCCGACCTGGCCGGCGCGGCCGACACCGAGCACGAGGCCGCCGACGCGGTGGCCACCGGCGCCGCCGTCGCGCTGCTCGCGTCGCTGCCCGCCCAGCAGGCCGAGGCCGTGCTGCTGCGGGTCGTGATGGGGCTCGACGCGGAAACCGTCGGGCGGATCCTCGGGAAGCGGCCCGGCGCGGTACGCACCGCGGCGTACCGGGGGCTGCGCCGGTTGGCCGAGCTCATGCCGCCGGAGGAGGCGCCGTGACGACGCGCTGGCCCGACCGGGCGACCGCGGAACGCCTCCTCGACGGCGAGCACACCGACACGCCGCTGGGGCGGGTGCTGACGCACGCCCGCGGGCCCGCGGCACCCCACGAGCTGCTCGGCGAGGTCGACGCCGCGGCGGTGTTCCGAGCGGGTCGCGACGCGCCGGCGCCGGCCCGGGGGCGGCGGGCGGTGTCCCGGGTCCTCGCGGTGAAGGTGGCGGTCGCCGGCGTCCTGCTGACCGGCTCGGGTCTCGCGGTGGCCGGCGTGACCGGCACGTTGCCCGGCCCACCACCCCGCGACCCGCCCCGGCCGGCGCCCGCCGAGCGGCCGGTCCGTCCAGAGCGGTCCAGCGAGGTCCGCGACGAGCGCAGCCGGCCCGCGGTCGCGCCCCGCACGCCCGGCCCGCCGCCGACCGCCTCGCCGACCGGGCACGGCAAGGGCCCGAACGAGCACACGCGGTCGCCGCATTCGCACGGCAACACCGCGCCCCAGACGCCGCGCCGGAAGAACCAGACCGTCATTCCCGGGAGCACCCGCCGGTGAGCACGGAGGTCTTCGTCGACCGGACCGGGCGGCGCCGGCGGGCGCTCACCTGGCTGGCGGTCGTGGCGGCGGCCGTGCTCGTCGGCGCCCTCGGCCTGCTGGGCGCGGGCCTGTTCGGCGGCGGTCCCGTGCCGTTGAGCGGCTGGACCGACCGTGGCGCCGAGACGACCCCGGCCGCGGAGACCGCCGTCATCGGCCCGGCGCCCGAGCCCGCGGCGCCCCCGGCCCCCCGCTCGACGACCGCGCCGACCGGCCGGCCGCAGGCCACCGGCACTCCGGCCACCGCCATCCCCACCACCGGCGAGCGGCCGGGACGCGGCAACGGACGCGGGAACCGGCCGACCGCCAAGCCCAGCCACCCGAGACCCAAGGCGGGCTGATGACCACCGCCCACCGGCCGCGCCACGTCGCGCGGCGTGATCCGCGCGCGCACTGGGTGCTGTTCGGCCTGGCCCTCGTCGTGCTGCTGGCCGCGCGGACCTTCGACGGGTACGCGCAGGGCGGGGGCGGCGGCTCGGGGCGGCCGGGCGCGCCCGCCACGTCGTCCCCGCTCGACGGCCCGTTCATCCGGGCCGACGGCGACAAGCTGGTGACCCGGGCCCTGCCGGCGCGGACCGTGGCGCTCACCTTCGACGACGGCCCGGATCCACAGTGGACGCCGCGGGTGCTCGACGTGCTGCGCCGGCACCGGGTGCCCGCCACCTTCTTCGCGGTGGGTTCGCGGGTCGACGCCGAGCCGGCCCTGGCCCGGCGGATCGTGGCAGAGGGCCACGACCTCGGGTCGCACACCTTCACCCACGCCGACCTCGCCACCGCCGCCCCGTGGCGCCGCCGCCTCGAGCTGGCCCTGACCCGCAACGCGATCGCCGGCGCCACGGGCCGGCAGGCGGCGCTGTTCCGGCCGCCGTACTCGTCGTTGCCGACCGCCACCGGTCCCGACGACGTCGAGGCGCTGCGGGCGGCCACCGACCAGGGCCAGATCGCGGTGCTGGCCGACCTCGACACCAACGACTGGCGCCGCCCCGGCGTCGACGCCATCGTGCGCGCCGGCCTGCCCGCCCGGGGCGCCGGCGCGGTCCTCCTGCTGCACGACGGCGGCGGCGACCGGTCGGAAACGGTCGCCGCCCTGGACGTGCTGATCCCCCGGCTGCGGAAGGCGGGCTACCGGTTCACCACCGTGTCGGCCGCGCTGGGCGTGCCCGCGCCCGCCGCGCCGACCGGCGACCGGTTGCGGGGCACGGCGCTGCGCTGGTTCCAGGCGCTCGGGGCCGGCCTCTCGACGGCGATGACCTGGCTGCTGGGCGTGGCCCTGGTGCTCGGCGTGGGCCGGCTGGCGTTCCAGTTCGGCTGCGCCTGGCGGCACGCCCGGGGGCGCCGGCCCCCGCTGCGCGGCGTGTGGGCGCCGGTCTCCGTCATCGTGCCGGCGTTCAACGAGGCCGCCAACATCCGCGCGACCGTGCTCTCGCTGCTCGGCGGCGACCACCCGTCGGTCGAGGTGATCGTCGTCGACGACGGCTCCACCGACGGCACGGCCGACATCGTCGAGCGGATGCGGCTGCCCCGGGTCCGGGTGGTCCGGCAGCGCAACGGCGGCAAGCCCGCGGCCCTCAACACCGGCATCCGGACGGCCCGCTCCGACCTGCTCGTGCTCGTCGACGGCGACACCGTGTTCCAGCCCGACACCATCCACCGCCTCGTGCAGCCGTTCGCGGACCCGCGGGTCGGCGCGGTGTCGGGCAACGCCAAGGTGGCCAACCGGGGCCGGCTGCTCGGCCGCTGGCAGCACCTCGAGTACGTGATCGGCTTCAACCTCGACCGCCGGATGTACGCGATGCTGCGCTGCATGCCGACGATCCCCGGCGCGGTCGGCGCGTTCCGGCGGGCGGCGTTGCGGGACACGGGCGGCGTACCCGGTGACACGCTCGCCGAGGACACCGACCTGACGATGGCCGTGCACCGCGCGGGTTGGGAGGTCGCCTACGCGGAGCGGGCGATCGCCTGGACGGAGGCGCCGACCACGCTGCGGCAACTGTGGCGGCAGCGCTACCGCTGGGGATACGGCACCCTCGAAGCTGGCCACGGGCTGGCTGCTGTTGCTGCTGCTCCAGGCGTTGACCGCCGGGTACGCCCTGCGCCTGGACGGCGAGTCCCTCGGGCCACTGTGGAGCCTGCCGTTCCAGCAGGTGCTCTACCGCCAGATCATGTACCTGGTGGTGGTGCAGGCCGTGGTCACCGCCGTGCTCGGCAGCCGGCTGCGCTGGCACCGGATGGCCCGCACGGGCGCCGCGGCGGCGCTCGCGCCGGAGGTCACGGGACCGCTCCCCGAATCGCCTCGCTGACCATCCGCCGCACCGCGCCGGGCTCCGGCGCGTCACCGCCGGCGAAGACCAGATGGCCGCTGCCGATCAGGGTGAGGCCGAGGGTGTCGAGGTCGGCGTCCGCCCGCAGGCGGCCCAGGTCGCGCTCGGCCGCCAGGTAGTCGGCGATCATCGCGCCCGCCTCGCTCAGCAGGGGGAGCCCGTGCGGCCGGTCACGGCGCAACCGGGCTCGCAGCCCGTCGCGGAAGGTGATCAACGCGATGATGCCGACGGCGACCGAGCCGAACAGGTCGGTGAGCGCCCGGGTCAGGTTGTCCACCACGCTGCCGGTGCCCGCGGCCGCTTGCAGCGCCGCGGCGTCGGTCTCGAGGCGGACGATCCGGTCGCGGACGAGGTCGGCGAGGAAGTCGTCGAAGTCGGCGAAGTGCCGGTGCAGCACGCCCTTGGCCACGCCGGCCTCGTCGGTCACTGCGCGGCTGGTCAGGGCACTCGGGCCGGCCCGGAGCAGGACCCGCTCGGCGGCGCCGAACAGCTGCTCGCGCGGGTCACGGAGGAACACACCGGTCGGCAAATCGTCATTTCCTTTAGAGTGGGCGCATGCCCACTCTACCCGTGCATCACCATCGTGAGGTCGCCGAGTCGTTCGGAGTGGACGCGGAACGCTACGACCGCGCCCGGCCCCGCTACCCCGCCGCCCTGATCGAGCGGATCGTCGCCACGAGTCCGGGCTCCGACCTGCTCGATGTCGGTTGCGGCACCGGCATCGCCTCCCGCCAGTTCCAGGCGGTCGGCTGCCGGGTGCTCGGCGTCGAGCCCGACCCGCGGATGGCCGCCCACGCCCGCCGGCACGGTGTCGAGGTCGAGGTGGCGAAGATCGAGGGCTGGGACCCGGCCGGCCGCGTTTTCGACACGGTGGTGGCCGCGCAGGCCTGGCACTGGGTGGATCCGCGGGCCGGCGCCCACGCCGCGTTCGACGTGCTACGTCCCGGCGGTCGCGTCGCGCTCTTCTGGAACGCGGGACAGCCGACGCCCGACGCGGGAACGGCTTTCGCCGGGATCGCCGCCCGCTTGGTCCCGGAGCTGCCGGCGATGCCGGCGGACGCCCTGGCCGCCTACGGGTCCATGGCCGACACGGCGGCCGCGGGCCTGACGGAAGCCGGCTTCGAAGCCGTGGAGCACTGGCGCGACGACTGGCAGCACACCTACACCCGCGACGAGTGGCTCGACGTGCTGCCGACGCAGGGCATCTTCACCCGGCTGCCCGCGGACCGGCTCGGGCCGCTGCTGTCGGAGACCGGCGCCGCCATCGACGAGCTCGGCGGCGCCCTCACCGTGCACTACAGCGCCGTGACCGTCACCGCGGTGCGGCCTTAGATCACGTCGGCCTCGGTCAGCTCGCCCAGCCACTCGGCCGGGGCCGTGCGGACGTCGTCGTCCAGCGGCAGCGACGAGCGGTCGAGCGACCGGCGCCAGGAGAGGGCCCGGCTGACCCGGGTGACGCGGCAGGCGAGGGTGGCCGAGTGGCGCAGCGCCGCCGGGTCGCCCGGCCAGTCGGCCAGGTAGGCGTCGCGCAGGCGGAGCAGTTCCGGCGCGCCGGGCCGCAGGCCGAACGTGTGGCCCGCCGACGAGAGCGTGACCAGCAGCGTGCCGAACGGGTGGGCCACGCTGGCGTCGCCCCAGTCGAAGAAGCGGCCGTTGACGAAGACGTTGCCGTCGTGCAGGTCGTCGTGTTGCAGCGACGGGGCGAGACCATCGGCGGCGAGCTCGGCGCACCAGTCCGCATAGGCGGGCGCCACCGCCGAGACCGCGGCCAGGCGCTGCTCCCCCAGGTCGGCGCGGACCGCCGGGTCGTCGAGCAGGCCCGCCAACTGCGCCGGCAGCCGCTCCGGGCGCAGGTCGGGCACGCCCAACGCCACCATCTCGTCGGCCCGCTCGGTCAGCACCCGCTGCAGCGCGCCATAGGCGGCCAGCATCCGCGCCCAGTCGTCGAGCGTCGGCGCGGTCTCGCGGAGGATCTGCCCGGCATCGGCCGTCAACAGCCAGCCCCGATCGGCGTCGACCGCGACCGGCACCAGCACCTCGGACGGCGCCCACCAGGCCAGCGCCGACGCCAGGGCCGCCTCGTAGCGGCAGCCGTGGGTGTTGGCCTTGAACCAGTGCACGCCGCGGGTGGTCGGCACCCTGAGGCTCACCGACCAGGGCCGCACCCGGGTCTGCTCGAACGGGCCGGTGACCGGCGTGCCATGGGCGGCGAGCCGCTCGGTCGCCCAGGCCTCGGCGCCAGCCCGCCAGACCGGGTCGAGCCAGTCGTTGCCGTCGATGGTGGAAATCGCCGTCCGCACGGGCGCCAACCCTAGCTACGCCCGGCCCGGCCGGCACCGGAATTATCCCGCGGTCGGCGCGTCCGCCCCGCGCGGCGACGCCTCCGGGCTCTCCTTGCGACCGTTGGCGAACGTCACGTTCTCGAAGCGCACGTCGACCCGGGAGTCGTACCGCTTGCCGTTGACCGGATCGTGCCGCATGAACGTCGGCGCCGCGATGCGGACCGTCACCTCGAACGGCCCCGCGTCGGGCACCTTGGCGTTGCCGCCGTAGTGGTAGAGGAACGGATGCCACAGGAACGGCAGCTCGACGTTGGTCAGGATCGGCTTCCCGGCGCGCTCGACGTCGACGTGCACCCGCAGGCCCGGCACGAACCGGCCGTCGCCGGCGTCGGCCACCGCGACCTCCAGGTGCACGTTGGCGTCGGGGGCCGCCTCGCGCCAGACCAGCACGCCGTCGTCGAGCATGTACATGCCCTCGGCCTCTTCGTTGACGAGCGCCACGAGATAGTCGCCGGCCCGGGCGGTCGCCGCGCCGTCCTCGTCGGCCATCGCGCCGATCGCGTGCCCGTAGGCGTCACCCTGTTCCCGCGCGACCCGAAGCTCGTCCCGAGTCGCCTCGTTGCTCTCTTCCATCGGCGGATAGGTCGGTTCGGTGGTCATGGCCGCCACCTACCCACGGAACGAACCGGATAACCCGGGAAGATCATCGCCGCCGTACGCGTTCCCGTTCATATGGATATCGGAATAATCGGCGCCGGTCTGATCGGCGGCACCCTTGCCCGGCGGCTCGGCGCACTGGGTCACCGCGTGGTGGTGGCCAACTCCCGCGGCCCGCACACGCTGGACGAGCTGGCCGCCGAGCCCGGGGTCAGCGTGGGCACGGTCGCGCAGGCGGCCGACCACGACCTGGTCGTCATCTCCATTCCGACCAGGGCGGTGCCTGACCTGCCGGGCGACGCGTTCGCCGGGAAGGTCGTCGTCGACACCAACAACTACTACCCGCAGCGGGACGGGCAGATCGCGGCGATCGACGGCGGGACCGCCTCGTCGCGCTGGGCGGCCGACCACCTGACGGGCGCGCGCGTCGTCAAGGCGTTCAACACGATCAACTGGAAGCCGCTCGGTGCGGCCGGGCAGCCGGCCGGCACGCCGGGCCGCATCGCCCTGCCGCTGGCCGGCGACGACGCCAACGCCAAGCAGGTCGTCGCGGAGCTGATCGACCAGCTCGGGTTCGATCCCGTCGACACCGGTTCGCTCGACGAGAGCTGGCGTCAGGAGCCCGGCACGCCGGTGTACGGCGCGAACCGCGACGCCGACGGCGCCCGCGAGGCGCTGGCCGCCGCGGTCCGCTGAGCTGACGCATCGGGTGCGGCGGGAGGGTGCTCCCGCCGTACCCGATGCCGGATCTTCGTCAGGGAAGCACCCAGCGCTGGTTGGCGCCGGCGAAGCAGTCCCAGATCTGCAGGCGCGCCCCGTCGGCGCTGCTGTTGTCGCGCACGTCGAGGCACTTGTTGGACTGCGGGTTACGCAGCGTCTGGTTGGACTGCGCCTGCCAGACCTGCGCGCCGGAGCCGTTGCAGTCCCACAGCTGCACGTTGGCCCCGTTGGCGGTCGAGCCGCTGGCGACGTCCATGCACTTGCCCAGCGCCCGCAGCGTCCCGTCGGAGCTGACCGTCCAGGTCTGGGCGTTGGTGCCGTTGCAGGTGTAGAGCTGCACCGCGGTGCCGTTGGCCGTGCTGGCCGCCGCGACGTCGACGCACTTGCCGGCCAGGCCGGTGATCCGCCCGGTGCGCCCGGTCGGCGGGTTCGGGTTGCTGCCACCGGTCGCCACCGAATAGATCGCGCTGACCAGTGAGTTGGCGTTGTTGGGGTCCTGGGACAGCTCCCAGTTCATGATCCCGCCGGCGTTGGCCATCGCCCACTGCGTCTTGGCGCGCACGGTCGGCAGGCCGTTGTAGCACTGCTGGACGCCGTTGATCGTCGCGCAGTCCTGGTTCGCGAACGCCGGGTTCTGCGCGATGATCTGGTTGTACGGGATGCCGCCCGGCCGGCTGTAGAACGGCACGCCGACGACCGCCTTGCTGGCCGGCAGCCCGCGGGACTTCCACTCGTTGATGCTGCTGATCGTCCAGTTGTAGTTGGCGTGGGGCGAGCCACCGTCGTACGTCATGATGTTGAGGAAGTCGACCATCCCGAAGACGGCCGGCTGCACACCCTGCGCGGTGCCGCCGCCGGAGACGACCGCGGCGGTGAGCAGCTTGCCGCGGCTGTGCATGGCCGAGCTGAGCTGCGACATCAGTGTCGTGAAGTTGTTGCCGGAGGTGCCCGGGTCGGGGTATTCCCAGTCGATGTCGACACCGTCAAGGTTGTACTGGTTGACCAGGTTGACCACGTTGGTGACGAATGTGTTACGAGCGCCGGCGTTGGCGGCCATCTGCTCGAAACCGGAGTCGTTGCCGTCGTTCCAGCCGCCGATCGCGATCAGCACCTTGGTGTTGGCGGCGTGGCCGGAGCTGACGATCTGCTGGAGCTTGCTCGGGTTGTCGACGGCGGTCAGTCCGCCACCGGCGGTGGGCAGCACGAACGAGTAGTTGATGTGGGTCAGCTTCGAATATTGGATGTTGCCGGCGCTGCCGGCCCAGGAGGGCATGTAGCCGACGCTCTTGAAACCGTTGGGCAGCACGGCGGCCTGGGCGGGCGACGGTGCGGCCAGCACGGCGAGCGTTCCGGCGGCCACCGCGGTCACGGCGGCGAACGCGGCCGCGGCGAGTCTCTTGGTCATGGTCGGACCTTTCGAGGCACGGGCGATGTGCGTGGAGTCGTGCGGAGGGCGCGCTGGTGGGGCGGCGGTGGGTGTCCCGCCGATGGGCCTCGAGGTGGCAAAAGCTTAGGAAACTTTACTATTCAAGTCAATGGATGTCTGGGCATATCGTTAAGCTGGCGACCATGCGCGCAGTCGTCTACCGCGACCACGGCCCCGCCGCCGAGGTGCTGCGGATCGAAGAGGTGGACACGCCGAGTCCCGGCCCCGGCGAGGTGCGGGTGCGGGTCGCCTACTCGGCCGTCAACCCGACCGACTGGAAGGCCCGCTCGGGCGCGGTCCCGCAGAACCGGTCAGCCCATCTCCAGGTGCCCAACATGGACGGCGCCGGCGTCGTCGACGAGGTCGGCCCGGGCGTCGACCCCGGCCGCATCGGCCAGCGGGTCTGGCTCTACCTGGCCGCCCACGGCCGGCCGTGGGGCACCGCCGCGCAGTTCACCGTGCTGCCGTCCGACCAGGCGATCCCGCTGCCCGACAACGCGTCCATGGCGCTCGGCGCCAGCCTGGGCGTCCCGGGCGTGACCGCGCACCGGTGCCTTTTCGCCGACGGCCCGCTCGACGGCCGCACTGTGCTGGTGGCCGGCGGCGCGGGCGCGGTCGGCCGCTACGCGATCCAGCAGGCCGTCGCCGCCGGCGCCACGGTGATCAGCACCGTCTCCGGCGACGCCAAGGCCACGCTCGCCCGCGAGGCCGGCGCGCCGCACGTGGTCAACTACCGGTCGCCCGACGCGGCCGACCAGATCCGCGCGATCGCGCCCGAGGGCGTCGACCGGTTCGTCGAGGTGGCGCTGGCCAGCAACCTGCGCCTCGACCTCGACGTCGCCGCGCCGAACGCGGTGATCGCCAGCTACGCCGCCGAGCCGCGGCCGGCCGAGCTGCCCGTCCGGGAGCTGATGAACCGCAACCTGCTGCTGCGCTTCGTGCTGCTCTACACGATGCCCGACGAGGCGTTCCGGCAGGCGGCCGCCGACCTCACCGCGGCCCTGGCCGCCAACCTCCTCACGCCCCCGCCCACCACGGTCTTCCCGCTCGACGACACCGCCGCGGCCCACGACGCTGTCGAAGGCGGCGCGGTCGGCAAGGTCCTGATCGCCGTCGACCCCGACGTGACCTAGCTAGGGTGGGCCTGTGGCGTCTGAAAAGCTGGAGGTCGGTGGGCGCGAGGTGACGATCACCAACCCCGACCGGGTGGTGTTCCCCGAGGCCGGCCACACGAAGCTCGACCTGGTCCGCTACTACCTGACCGTGGCCGAGGGCGCGCTGCGCGGCGTCGAGGGCCGGCCCATGGTGCTCAAGCGCTTCGTCAAGGGCCTTTCCGAAGAGGCGATCTGGCAGAAGCGCACGCCGGCCAAGCGGCCCGACTGGATCGACACGGTCGAGCTGCGCTACGCGCGCGGCACGTCCGCCGAGGAGACCGTGGTCCGCGACGCGGCCGGGCTCGCCTGGGTGGTCAACCTCGGGTGCATCGACCTCAACCCACACCCCGTGCGCGCCGAGGACCTCGACCATCCCGACGAGCTGCGGGTCGACCTCGACCCGATGCCCGGCGTCGAGTGGGGGCAGATCGTCGACGTCGCCCTGGTCGCCCGCGAGGTGCTCGAAGAGCACGGCCTCACCGCCTGGCCCAAGACCTCGGGCTCGCGCGGCTTCCACATCTACGCCCGCATCGATCCACACTGGACCTACCGCGAGGTGCGGCTGGCCGCCGAGACCGTGGCGCGCGAGGTCGAGATCCGGGTCCCCGACCTGGCCACCGCCCGCTGGTGGAAAGAGGAGCGCGAGGGCGTCTTCGTCGACTTCAACCAGAACGCCAAGGACCGCACGGTCGCGTCGGCCTACTCGGTGCGCCCCCTCCCCGACGCCCGCGTGTCGACGCCGCTGACCTGGGACGAGGTTCCCGACTGCCGGCCCGCCGACTTCACCCTGACCACCGTGCTCACCCGCTGGGCCGAACGCGGCGACGCCTGGACGGGCATCGAACACGCCCGCGGCTCTCTCGAACCCCTGCTCGACCTGGCCAAACGCCTGGGCCCGGCTGAGAAACCCCCCAAGGGCGAGGGCCGCCGCCTACAGACCCGGCCACTGATCGAGATCGCCCGCTCGAAGACCAAGCACGAGTCCCTGGCCGCCCTCGACCGCTGGAAGGCCCGCCACGCCGCGATCGTCGGCTACCTGCAACCCGCCGACATCCTGGTCGACGGCATGCGCGGCCGCAGCTCCATCTGGTACCGCATCCGCGTCAACCTCCAACACGTCCCCGAAGCGGAGCGCCCGGACCAGGAGCCCTTGGAAGTCGACTACAACCCCTGGGCGGGATCGTGAAAGAGCTCTGACCCTGCTCGGGCTCGCGGTGGGCGGGATCGTGAAAGAGCTCTGACCCTGCTCGGGCTCGCGGTGGGCGCGACCGTCGCTCCCGCCAGGGTCCGCTCCGCTTCGCTGCGCTTGCCGGGTCCGCCGTGGGTCACTCCCGGAGCCGACATGCCAAAGCATGTGCGCACATGCTTTGGCATGTGCGCCCGAACAACCACCCTCCGGCTACAGCGACACGCCCGAGATCCAGCGACCCGCCAGCCGGGCGGCACGGGCCGCCTGGCGAAGGGGCCGCCGGGCGGTGGCGGAGGCTTTCCCCCCGGAGGCTTTCCCCCCCGGGGGCGAGGCGGGGGGAGGCCTGCCGGGGGAAAGCCCGCCGCAGGGCAAGGCCCGCCACGCGGGACAAAGCCCGCCACGCAGGGCAGGGCCGCCACACAGGCAGGACCCGCCACGCAGGGCAGGGCCCGCCGCGGGCAAGGCCGGCGGAGCTACGCGCGGTTGGCCAGGCGGGTCAGGTAGGCGGTGATGGCTTCGCGGACGGGTGGGCTGGTCCAGGCGTCGATGATCTCGTCGATGGAGCCGCCGGCCATCAGGCGGCTGGCGTCGGCGCGCAGCGCCACCTTGGTCATCGTGAAGCTGGCCGCCGGGATCGCCGCGAACGCCTCTGCCCGGGCCACCGCCGCGTCGAGCAGGTCGGCCGGCGCGACCACCTCGTCGACCAGGCCGACGGCCTGCGCGTCCGCGGGGGCCAGCGTGCGGCCGGTGAGCACGAGCGACGCCGTGCGTGGCCCGAGCACGAACCGGATCGCCTCCAGGGCCGCCCCCGGGAACGGCACGCCGACCAGCAGCTCGGTGACGCCGATCGTGCCGGCCGACATGAAGCGGTAGTCGCAGCCGGCGGCGATCACGCAGCCGCCGGCGATCGCGTGGCCGTTGACCGCCGCGACGAGCGGCCGGGGGTGGTCGAACACCGCCTGGAACACGCCGCCGAGGGCGAGCAGGAACTCCCGCGTGTAGGTCTCGCCGCCCTCGACCAGCCGCTTCAGGTCGACGCCGGCCGAGAACGCCCGGCCCGCGCCGGTGACCACCAGGGCCGGCGCCCGCTCCAGCCCCGCGAGCGTCGACGTCAGCTCGCGCAGGGTCTCCAGGTCGAGCACGTTGACCGGACCGTTCTCGATCCGTACGACCGACACCGCACCGCGTTCCTCGACGCTGATCACCTCGGGATCATCGCATCTCAGATGGTGTCGCGCGGCACCGCCTGCCGGGCGGCCAGGGCGGCCCCCCGGGCGCCGGCCATGTCGAGGTCGGGCACCAGCGCGAACGTCGCGACCCGGCGCTGCTCGTCGCGGAGCTGGGTGTGGTGCCGGACCCGGTCGAGGAACCACTGCCCGAACTCCGCGGAGGCCTGCACGACGCCGCCGCCCACGAAGTAGGCGTCGGGGTCGGTGAAGTTGGCCGCGATCGTGAACAGCCGGCCGATCGCCATCGCCTGCTGCTCGAAGATGGCGCGGGCCAGCGGGTCGCCGGCCTCGCCGAGCCCGCGGACCAGCTTGGCCGCCGTGGCCGGCGACGCCTCCGCGGCCAGGGGGTGGTCGGGGTGCTGGGCCAACCAGTACGGCAGCAGGTTGCGCTCGATGCCGGTCAGCGAGGCGATGCTCTCGGCGTCACCCTCGAAGCCGCAGTTGCAGCTGGGGATCGGCTGGTCGCCGTCGAGCAGCCCCCGCATCGGGATATGCACGTGGCCCAGCTCGCCGGCCATGCCGGCCGCGCCGGAGACGATCCGGCCGGCCTCGATCACTCCCCCGCCCAGCCCGGTGCCGACGATCGCCGACACCGACGACCGGGTGGCGCCCAGGAGTCCGAAGTGGACGTGGTGGGCGTAGAGCGCCGCCGCGTTGCCGTCGTTGTTGTAGACGACCGGCAGGCCCAGCCGCTCCTCCAGCGCGCCGCGCACGTCGAAGCCGCGCCAGGCCGGGTCGACGAAGTTGGTCGAGCCCTTCGCCGAGATCACGCCGGTCGCGCTGGCGGGGCCGGGTGTGTCCAGCCCGACGCTGCGTACCGCCGCGCGCGGGACGCGGGTGTGGGTCAGCACGTTGTCGAAGGCCTCGGCCAGCGCCTCGACGGCGACGACGGGACCCTCCTTGACCCGGCTCGGGCTCTCCAGCAGCCCGTCGACCAGGAAACCGCCGGCCGAGTCGACCACGGTCGCGTTGTTGGCGTTGCCGCCGTTGTCGAGACCGACGACGACCCAGCCCTCGACCGCCCGCACGCTGTCGTTCATGAGGCGATCCTGTCACGGCTGCGGGTCAACCGCCCTCGTCCGGTCGCCGGAGGCGCTTGACCTCGCCGCGGCGTTTCTTGGCCGCGATCCGCCGTTCCTTCGCGCCGCGCGACGGCTTGGTCGCCCGGCGTGGTGGCGGTGGGGCCGCGATCGCCCCGGCGACCAGGGCCGCCAGCCGGGCGAGGGCCGCCTCGCGGTTGCGCAGCTGGGCCCGATGCTCGGACGCGGCGATCGTGAGCACGCCGTCGACCAGGCGGTTGGCCAGCCGCTCCCGGGCGCGGTCCTTGAGCACGGGGCCGAGAGCGGTGGTGGCCTCGAGATCCCAGGAGAGCTCGACCCGCGAGTCGGAGGTGTTCACCCCTTGACCGCCCGGGCCGGAGGAGCGGGAGAAGCGCCAGCGCAGCTCGGCTTCGGGAATCTCCACGCCGGGTCTGATCATCAGTGGCGCCATGCCGCCCAGGATAGGACCACAGCGAGTTTGACAGTGCTTATATAAGTGCTGTTACATCGTACGTCGTGGACCTTCTCGACAGCAGTCACTGGGGACCGGTCTGGGCCCTCCTGCACGGCATGGACCGGGAGATCGCCGAGCTCTACGCCGAGGCCGGCATCGGGGACGTGCGTACGCGGTTCGTCGGGCCGATGATCCAGCTCTCCCGGCAGGAGCCTCAGTCGATCCAGGAGCTGGCCGACCGGATCGCCGTCACGCACTCCGCGATGAGCCAGACCGTGGCCGCGATGCGCCGGGCCGGGCTGGTCGACGACGCGCCCAACGTCGACGGCCGCACCCGACGGATCCGGCTGTCCGACCGCGGCCGCGAGCTCGTGCCGTTCCTCGCCGCGGAGTGGCGGGCCACCGAGGCGACGGTGCGCCAGCTCGACGCGGAGCTGCCGTACGCGTTGTCCACTGTGGTCGAGGACATCCGGCGGGCGTTGGAGCGGCGGTCGTTCCGGGACCGGCTGCGCGCCAACTTCCAACTGTGAGGGGCGCGCTCGCCGACCTGCGTCCGCTGCGCGACCATCCCACGTTCCGCCGGCTCTGGCTCGGCAGCACGCTGTCGGGCTTCGGCGGGCAGTTCGGCGGCTTCGCCGTCGTCTTCTACGTCTGGGACCGCACCCACAACCCCGCGCTGGTCGGCCTGCTCGGCCTGGTCTCCGCGGTTCCGCTGGTCACGGTGGCGCTGCTCGGCAGCGCGTTCGTCGACCACGTCGACCGGCGCCGCCTGGCCAGCGGCGCGACCTGGGGCCTGTTGGCGACCAGCCTGCTGATGGCGGTCACGGCGGCGACGGCCAGCCCGGTCGGGGTGATGCTGGCGCTGTCGGCGGTGCACTCGGCGCTGGCCGCCCTCGCGTACCCGGCGCTGCGCGCCTTCACCCCCGTGCTGCTCCCACCCGAGCGGCTGGCCGCCGGGCTGGCCCTCAACCACCTGTCGTTCCAACTGGCGATGCTGCTCGGCCCAGCGGCCGCCGGCCTGCTCACGGCCCTGTCCGGCCCGACCGCGTGCTTCGTGGTGGACGCGGTCTCCTTCGGCGCGGCGCTGGCCGGGATCGCCGGCCTCCCCCGGGTCACCGGCACGCCCGGCGGCGGCGCGGGCCTGCGGGCGGTGGCCGACGGGATCCGGTTCGCGGTGCGCACCCGCCCGGTCGCCGGCGCGCTGCTCGCGGACCTCTGCGCCACACTGCTGGCCATGCCGGTGGCGCTGTTCCCGGTGGTCAACCAGGAGCGCTTCAATGGATCGCCGGCGAGCCTGGGCCTGTTCCTGACCGCCATCGGCGTCGGCGGCGCGATCGCGTCCGTCCTCTCCGGACTGTCGACGCGCCGCCGCCGACCCGGCGTGGTGCTGCTGGCGTGCGGCGGGATCTGGGGTCTCGCGCTGGGCGCCGCAGGCCTCGTCGGCTCCCTTCCCGCGGTGCTGGCCTGCCTGGCGGTGGCCGGCGCGGCGGACACGTGGGCGGTGGTCGCCCGTGGCACGGTCGTGCAGTCGTCCACACCGGACGGTTACCTGGGGCGGGTGGCCGCCCTGGAACACGTGGTCGGCGTTGCGGGCCCGGAGCTGGGCAACCTCCGCGCGGGCCTGGTCGCCTCGGTGACCACGGGCGGCGCGGCCATGGCGATCGGCGGCCTGACGTGCGTCGTGGGCACGTCCTTGCTGGCGGTCTTCATCCGGCCGCTGCGCACAGCAACCGCCCCAACGCCGGCGACGACGGCCCAGCCAGCACCGTGAGCCCCGTCAGCTCGGCCGTGACCGCGGCTGCGACCTGGTCGTCGAACACGTCGCCGGCCAGGACGACGGTCCGCAACCCGGTCTCCTCCGCACACCGCCGCGCCTCGTCGGCGACCAGCGCGACGACGGTCGCGTCGACGCGAGCGACGATCTCGGCCTCGCCCCGACCGTCGCGGAGATCCGCTACGACGGCCCGCACCAGCTGCGCCGGGTCGAGCCCGCGGACCGCATAGGGGCGCGCACCGCCGGGGCCCGTTCGAGCGATGACATCGTCGGGGAGGCCGAGGAGGGAGCGGATGGCGGCGAGGAGGAGGCCGGCGCTGGAGGTGGTGGCGCAGCCGTAGCCGGTTTCCAGCTGGCGGGCCAGGACGCGGCGTTCGCGGGTCGAGCAGGCGCGCACCGGCGCCAGATCCAGGTCCCAGGGCACGCCCGCGTGGTGCAGGTGCGCCAGCGCGGCCCGGTGCGGCCGGCCGGCGGTCGCGCCGGCGCAGCGCACGTAGTCGAGGTGGGCGAAGCGGCGGAAGCCCTTGTAGCCGGCCACCAGCACCTCGCCGCCCCAGGTGGCGCCGTCCGGACCGTAGCCGCCGCCGTCGAACGCGAACCCGATCACCTGGTCGTCCGGGCCGAGCCCGTGGGCCGCCAGGACGGCCGCGACCAGCGCGTGGTGCCGACCCACCGCGCGGATCGGCAGGCCCAGCCCGCGGACGGCGTGCGCCGCGGCGGGATGCAGGTCGACCGCGACCACCTCCGGCGTGACGCCGGACCGGGCGGTGAGATCGCGCACGGCGCCGTCCGGGTCCGCGACCTCGCTCACCCAGGCGTGCCGACCGGCGCCCAGCACCGATTGGTCCGGCCCGACCGCGAGCGTCGGGGTGACCTCCCACGGTAGCCCGATCATCACAATGGGATTATCCGGGGCAATCCCGGCGGCCATCACCGGTTTCGCGTTACCGGCCGGACGCGCCACCGGGTCGGGGCGTCACCCGGCTCGTCCTCGACGGGCGCCACGGGGTCCCGGCCGCGACGACTGCCCCCGTACGCCGCCCGCCGCACTCCCCACAGCCAGCCGTCGGGGTCGAGCCCCGGCGCCGCGTGGCGGACGGCGTCGAAGCCGACCGCCCGATCCACCGCCGCGGGCACCGGCGCGCCCAGCGTCACCAGCGCCACGGTCCGCCACCGGCCGAACCGCCGCGCCGCCGCGATCCGGAACCCTTGCTCGGGCCCGACGCCGGGCCAGGGCAGCGCGGCCAGGTAGTACCGGCCCCGCGCGGTCCGATAGCCGGCGACGCTGCTGTAGAACGTCACGGGCGACCGCCGCGGAAACGGCACCTGCCGCAGCAGCGGCACGGCCCCGGCGGCGGTCGAGAACAGCAGGTCCAGGTCGCGCCCCGGCCCGCCACCGTCGCGGATGCGCACCGCGACCCCCAGGACGTCCGGCCACCCGCGCGGCAACCCGGCGCCGCGGGAGAGCCGCACCAGGGCCGCGTACTCACGGGGCTCGTCGAACAACGCCACTCCGAGGCGACGACCGCCGACGGTGGTCACGGTCGCATCGTGCGTGCCACCTTTCGGATGCACGGCCCGCCCGCGCCGCACCCGCGCGAGCAGCCGAAAAGCACCGGCGACGAGGACTCCCATGCCGCGTCTGTACCCCCGCCGGGGAGACGTACGCGTCCGCTAGATCGGTTCGGCGACCACGTCGGCGGCCGGCGCGGTCAGGCGGGTGCCGTCGGCGAGGATGACGTCGACCAGGCCTGCCGCGTCGGCGGCGCTGACGCCGAAGACCGGGGCGCCGGCGAGGGTGGACTCGGGTGAGCGGCGGCCGCGAGGTGGCCGGTAGACCCAGCGGAGATCGCTCGCCGCGCCGTTCGCCTGCATCCGCACCGCCCCCGTTCGTTACCGCGACGCCGGCGGGGCGTCGTGTCTCCATTTGATCCGATTTCGCCGCCGCTCACGAACCGGCGCGCCGAGCCAATCGGGCCGCCCGCAGGGTGAGGTAGCCCTGCTCCGCGGCACTGGTCGCGCGGGCCGCGGCGGCCCGGTAGTGGTCGAGCGCGGCGGCCTCGTCGCCGGCCAGTTCGTGCAGGTGCGCGCGGACCGCGTGCAGCCGCTGGTGGCCCGGGAGCCGCTCGTCCAGCGGGGCCAACCGGGCCAGGCCGACCCGCGGCCCGTCGACCATCGCGGTCGCCACCGCGTGGTTGAGCGCGACCACGGGACTGCCGGTCATCCGTTCGAGCACGCCGTACAGCGCGCGGATCTGTGGCCAGTCGGTGTCGGCCGCGCGGTCGGCCCGGCCGTGCAGGGCGGCGATCGCGGCCTGGAGCTGGTACTCCCCCACCGCGCCGCGCCCGAACGCCGCGTCCACGAGCGCGGTGCCCTCGGCGATCATGCCGCGGTCCCACCGGGTGCGGTCCTGCTCGGCCAGCGGCACGAGCTCGCCGTCGGCGGCCGCGCGGGCAGCATCAGCGCGAGCAGGCCGGCCACCTCCGGATCGTCGGGGCGCAGCCGGTGCACCATCCGGGTCAGCCGGATCGCCTCGCGCGACAGCTCCGGCCGGTGCAGCCGCGTTCCGGACAGTCAGGCCGGGGTCGTACCGCGCACGGTCCAGGCGCGGGCGGTGAGCCTGATCGAGCCGTCGGGAGCGGCCGGGAGCCGGGAGCGCAGGAGGTCGCGGAGCCGGTTGCGGTCGACGGGCTCGAGCCGGGCGACGAACCCCGGCGCAGGCCCCTGACCACCGAGAAAGGGCGTCCAGTAGTCGTCGAACGAGGTGAACGTCGTCGGAATGGAGACGGCGTCGACGGTGACCCCTTGCAGCCCGGCGCCGGTCCACATTGTCCGGAGCGGATCGGGCCGGCACACGGCCGAGAACCGGTCGAGCTCGTCCGGCGCGGCGGCGTCGACCGTGGTGGCGGCGGTCCAGAAATATCGCAGCATCTCCATCCCGTCGCCGTAGTCCCAGACATAGGCGGCGACCGTCCCACCGGGCGCGGTCACCCGCGCCATCTCGGCGACGGCCCGCGCGGGCTCGGGCACGAAGTTGAGCGCCAACCCACTGACCGCGATGCCGACGGCGTGATCGGCGAGCGGAAGCTCACGGGCGTCACCGACCCGAAAACGGGCCCGCGGATCACCCACCCGCTCGGCGGCCGCGGTCACGAACGCGGGTGAACTGTCGACCCCGGTCACCTCGACGGGCGCAGCGCCCGCGACGACGGCGCCGCTCAACGCCCCGGTCCCGCACCCGACGTCGACCCACGAGAGCCCGACCGGCGCGGTCAACCACCGCAGGAACAACGGCGCGACACGCCGACTCCATCGGCCCATATAGGCCTCGTACGCGTCCCGCTCGGACCACCGCTCCGGCACCACGGCAGCAACGATATCCGCTCACCGCCATCAATTGACCCCAACGAGTGAAGGCTCGTTCAGCTGTCCGACCCACGACGGATTCGACCATGGAACGCCGGTTAACATGGCGTTCGCACCTTTTTGGATGATCAGAACCGAGGCTGGGAAGTGAGTTCGCTCAACGGCAGGCAAGGCACGTTCGCGACCCGTCAGGAATGGACGAGCCTCGGCGCCGCACTCGCTGCTGTCCTGATGACGCTGACCGGCTACTGGGTCGCCCGCATCGCCAACCACACCGAGGAGGCTCGGGCACCACGGACGTCCGCGAGCGCTCCTGCCTACGCACCCGCATACGGCGTCGCCGGGGTCGGCGAGAACGGCATCTGCGCCGAGATCAGGGTGGTCGAGACGGACCCCGCGCTGCTCGTCGACTGCGAGAAGGTCGAACTCCGCAACCGCGGCCTGGATCTCGACTATCCCCCCGACGCCGAGCGATCCGCGGACGTGATTGCTGATCGAGGCATCCTCACCGCCGGCGAGCGGTCCTGGTTCGTCGTGTTGGATCCCGACGAGCAACCGACGTTCCGCAAATGCGGTTCGGATCTCCTCCCGAAGAGCTATTGGTTGAGCCTGTCGCAACTGCCCGGGCACACGATCTGTGTCCGGTCCGACGAAGGTCGCATCGGCATCATCCAGCCGGAGACGGTCACGGCCGGGAGCGACCAGGCGAGCGTCCGCCTCACGGTCTGGAACAAGAGTTGACCCGAGCCACCAATTCGGGTGGGTCGCAGATACCTATGCAGTCCCCGCCGCCCAACGGCGGTCAGGCGACGTCGACGCAGACCGATCCGGCAACCGCGGCGGCGGAACGCCTGCGGCAGGTGACCGGACATCTGGCCGCGGCCTTCGCCTTGATCGCCGTCCTCGGCGTCGCGGCGGACTTCCTGCAGATCCTCGACGTGATCCAGTCAGAGGAGTTCGGACCGACCCAATGGGTCCTGTGCGGCGGGTTGGTCGCGCTGCCGGTGGGCGCTTCGGCGCTGCTCTACTGGAGAAGCCATCGCACAATTACGTTCTTCGTCTGGGGTGCGACGCTGCTTGCGGCCCTCGGCGGCTTCGCGTTCGGCTCGGCCAACCGACAGACCACCGAAGTGGCCAATCCGGGCGCGTGTGAGATCAAGCCATACAAGTCGGAACCGGCACGGCGGGTACACGACTGCCAGCGCCACTCCATCGCCGACGGCGAGTCGATCGACATCGACGACACGTCGACGCGTGCCGCGAACCCGAAGAAGGGCGCCGACCTGTCGATGCGCGCCAGCCAACTGGAAGCGGCGCAAGCTTCGGTCACCGTATCGGTCGTCGACCGGGCGACGGTGACGGACGGGGTCTACGCGGTGTCCTATGAGGGGTGTCGCCAGGCCATCCCCAGCACGCGTCCGGTCGATGCGGTCGACCTCGCGTCCTCGGTGGCCATCTGCGTGAAGACCGACGAGGGTCGCGTCGCGATCCTGGAGTTCGTCGACTACGACGCCGAACGCCAGTCGGCCGTCTTCAACATCACGTGTTGGGCGCTCGCCCCTCGTTGACGGTCGGGCGCCGGCCCTTTCACGGAACCGGCGCCCGAGCGTCCCGTTACATCGGTTCGATCCAGATGTTGCGGTAGCGGACCGGGTTCGTGTGGTCCTGCAGGCGGATCGGGCCCGGGGTGTTGGCTTCGGCGGCGCCGCCGCCGGTGGGTCCGTTGACCGCTACGTTGTTGTGCACCGTGACGCCGTTCCAGACCACCGTCATCCGGGCGTCCTCGGTCTTCGTCGTGCCGTTGAAGCGGGCCGCGCGGAAGGTGATGTCGTAGGTCTGCCAGGTTTCCGGTGCGGTCGCCGCGTTCGTGTCCGCCGCCTTCTTCTGGTAGATGGCCGCCGCTTCGTCGTTGCCGAGCGACGTGTCGCCGAACGAGTCCAGCACCTGCAGCTCGTAGCGGTCCTGCTGGTAGACGCCGCTGTTGGCGCGCGCCTGGCCGGTCACGTCCGGACCGTACAACGGCAACCAGAACTCCACGTGCAGCTTGTAGTCCCCGTAGCTCTGCCGCGTGCGGATGTCACCGCCGTTGACCTGCATGCCGCCGCCCGTGATGGTCCAGGTCGGGTTGCGGCCGTCGGTGTGCTGCCAGTTCGCGGTCATCGACGCCGCGGTGCCGTCGAAGAGCACCGTCCGCGTCGGGCCCGACGCCGAGGCGTAGACCTCGAGCTCGTAGATCCGGGCCGCCCCGTTGCCGTCGCTGGCCGGAGTCTGCACGTTGAGCCGGACGTAGCGTGCCTGGACCGCCGTGAACGTGTGGGTCGTGGTCGCGGCCGTGTTGCCCGTGACCGTCGCCACCGTCGTCCACGAGGTGCCGTTTGTCGACACCTGGACGGTGAAGTCGCGGGTGTTCCACGCCGCGTTCTCACCACCGGTCGCCGCGTGCTTGAGCACCACCCGGCTCACCGAGGTGGCCGCGCCGAGGTCGACCTGCATCCACTTCGACGAACCCAGCGAGCACCACTTGTCGGTGTTGCCACCGGTGACGCTGCCGTTGACGGCCTTGGCCGCGCCCTCGTTGGCGTTGCACGAGCTGTCCGACGTCGCCGGCTTGTTGAGCGCCAGGTTGACCGTCGACGGGCCGCCCGTGACCGTGATGTGATCCAGGTTCACGTGCCCGATGTCGCCAGGATCGACCTTGTACGCGATCGTGTTCGTCCCCGCGTTGAGGTTGACCGCGTCGGTCTTCATCGCCCACGTGTCCCAGTTGTTGGTGGTCGGCAGGGCGACCTGCCGCACCTTGGCGCCGTTGACGTAGAGCGACACCGTCTTGGTGCCCGTGCCGCCGTCGGGGCCGTTGGAGTAGCGCAGGTTCACGTTGTGGGAGCCCGCGGCCGCCGCCGACACCGAGAAAGTGGTCGTGGCGCCCTGGGTGCCGTAGCCGGCGACGAAGCCCGAACCCGTGTAGTTCAGGTGGTCGTTGGCGACCGACGCCCCACCGCTCAGCACCGCCGACTCGGCCTCGAGCACGCCGCCCGGCTGCTGCGGGCCGCCGACGAGCGCGTTGAGCGTGTACCAGGCCTCCGTGCTCCACAGCTCCTGACCGTTGGCGGCGGTGAACGGACGCGGCGAGCGCACGTACACCACACGGCCGGCCTGGAGGCCGTTGATCTTCAGCGTCACCTTCTTGCCGTCGGCCGACGCGGTGGCGGAGGTCACCGACAGCGTCTGCTCGTCGACCTTCGGGCCGCCGTAGTTCTGCGTCGGCACGTAGCGCCACTGTTTGACCGTGAACTTCGTGGCCAGCGAGGCGAGCGTCGCGGCCGACAGCGGCTGCGTGTATTCCAGTTCGAAGCCGCCGGCCACCGCCCGCATCGCCAGGATGTCGAACGCGTTGCCGCCGTTGGGGGTCAGCTTCTGCAGGCCGTACTTCAGCTTGCCGGCCTGGCCCCAGTTGCCGTCCGCGCCGAGGCCACCGACGTAGATGGCGCCGTTGGGACCGATCGACGTGCGCAGCACGCCCATCTCGAGGCCCTGGGTGTGCCGGAACAGCGCGCCCTGGTACTCACCGTTGATCTTCTCCAGGAACGCCCGCTGGAGGCCGCCGTAGGTCACGTCGCCGATCAGCATCTGCCCGGCGAACGGTCCTGATTGGACCATCACCGGCGTGCTCGGCGAGTTCGCGATCTCGTTCTGCGGCATCCACAGCACCGGCTGGGTCACCGGCTGGCTCTGGAACGGCCCCGCCGGGTTCATGTAGAGGTTGAAGAACCGGTCCTGCTTGATGTGCACCAGCTTCGACGACGGCAGCCAGTCACCCTGGTTGTCGGTGACGAAGATGCCACCCTCGGGACCCCAACCGATGCCGTCGGGCGTACGCAGGCCGCCCGCCACGTAGTGCACCGCGCCGGTGTTCTTGTCGACCCGGATCGTGCTGCCCCGGTTGGGCGCAGGCTGCGGGTTGGTCGTGGCGCCGCCGTAGTTGATGGAGATCGACAGGTTCAGGTAGAAGTACGGCGCCTGGTAGAGCAGCCCGAAGGCGAACTCGTGGAAGTTGCCGCCCCACGGCCAGGTCGCCACCTGCCGGTAGTTGTCGGTCACCCAGTCGCCGTTGGTGTCGTTGAGCTCGGTCAACCGGTGCTTCTCCGACACGTAGAGCTTGCCGTCGACGTACTTGATGCCCATCGGCTCGCGCAGCCCGGTGGCGATCCGTTGATAGGTCACCTGCGACGGGGACGTCGCGGTCTGCACGTTGGACAGCAGGTAGACCTCGCCGAGCACGTTGTCGGTGCCGCCCCACGTGGTGATGGCCAGCCGGCCGTCGGGCAGCCAGTCCATCGCGGACACCTGCGGCTGGAAGCCGGTGGGCCGCAGGTTGGTCAGCGTGTAGTTGGGGTGCACGCCGGTGAGCGGCAGACCGTCGCCGGGCGCGTCGGTGACGCCCTCGCACTCCTTGCGGCCGGGCGCGGTCACCCGCACGACGCCGGCGTCCGTGGAGAGCACGCTGTTGGGCACGAGGACGAACGACGACGAGCCGGGCGTACGCCAGTCCAGCGTGATCTGCTGGTCGACGCTGCGCTCGAAGTGGTCGATCCGCAGCGAGTGGTAGCCGGTGGTGAGGTTGACCGTGCCTTCCTTGGGCGGCTGGGCGCTGTGCAGCCCGTCATGGTCGATGACGACGGCGTTGTCGATCAGCAACCGGGAGCCGTCGTCGCTGGTCAACCGGAACGTGTAGCTGCCGGCGGTGGCGATGTTGATGTTGCCGATCACCTGGCTGACGAAGTTGTCGCTGAACCCGCCGAAGTCGGCGGTCGTCGTCCAGTTGATCGTGGGCATCAGCTTGTCCACATTGGGCGTCTGGCCCGGTTTCAGGTCACAGATCTCGTTGAGCGGCACCTGCACGTCGAAGACCCGCAGGGTGACGCCGGGCTCCTGGGGAGGCGGGGCGGCCGTGGCGGTGGTCGGCGCCATCAGCAGGCCCCCGACGAGCAGGCCGGCCGCCGCGAACCAGGACAAGGGACGTAATTGTCTGCTCATTGTTCCTCCGGGACGGGAGAGGGACAAAGCGAAGGGGGGATCGACGCGGGTCACCGCGTTGCGCACACGGTAGGGGTCTTCCGTTCGTCTGTCCATATCTAAACTTCGATGCGACAGAACTTCCGTCGAACCCAGCAGAAGTAGCACCGATGCTGCCGAAAGGGTTGCCGGACGACGGCCCATTCAGGGATAGTCATCGATATGCGCCTAGCCCGCGTCCTCGCCGTCACCGCCGCCATCACGTCGCGGCACTGCGTCGGCGCGGTCGGCGCCAGCGTCCACGCGGATGCCGCCGCCACCGTCCCGCTGGGCGTGGTCGCCGCCGTGACCCCGAGCCGCGACACCGCCCTGGTCCGCTACACCAACGCGACGATCGCCAAGCCGAGCGCCGTCAACACCTACCCTGGCCTGCAACCGATCACCTCGTTCGGGCCCGGCACGGTCGGGCAGCGGGTCCACCGCAGCGGCCCGAGCGGCGTGCGCTCCGGCACCGTCACGGCGTTGAACGTGACCGTCAACTACGCCGACGGCACCGTCACCGGGCTGATCCGCACCACGATCTGCAGCCAGCCCGGCGACAGTGGCGGCCCCCTGTTCGCCGCCACTGTCGGCATCGGCATCACCTCGGGCGGCAGCGGCTCCTGCACGACCGGCGGCACCAGCTACTACGCCTCGGCCCGCGCGGCCGCCACCACCTACGGCGTCAGCACCTACTAGGCCGCACTGTCCAGAAGGGACCGCTGCGCCGCCGTCAACCGCAGGGGCATCGCGGCGATCGCGTCGTCGAGCTGGGCGACCGTGCTGGGACCGACGATCGGCTTGATCGCCGGGCAGCCGCCGGTCAGCCAGGCCAGCACGACGTGGTTGCGGGTCGTGCCGGTCTCGGCGGCCACGGCGTCGAGGGCGGCCAGCCGGCGCACGGTGCCCGGGTGGTCGTACTCCGGCGCCAGTGGCTTGTCGGGTCGGGTGTAGGCGCCGGACAGCAGCGGCGTGTAGGACCAGATCTCCATGTCGTCGTGGCTCTCCACATAGGAGACCAGTTCGTCGGAGAGGAAGCCGAACCGGTGCACCACCGTCGGGCGGGTGCCGGGCCGCGGCTGCAGGTAGGTCGCGTGCTGCTGCACCGCCGTGTAGCCGGCCACGCCCGCGTCCGCCGCCGCCCGCCGTGACCGCTCGAGCCGCCACGTCGCGAAGTTGGAGCAGCCGAGCCGCCCGACCAGCCCGGCCGACACGAGCTCGCCGAACGCGGCGACGGTCTCCTCGACCGGGGTGCGCCGGGTGTCGCGGTGCGCCCAGTACATCTCGACCCGGTCGGTGCCGAGCCGGCGCAGGCTGCCCTCGATCGCGGTCTTGATCGTCTGCGCGCCGAGCCCCTCGGCCGTCTCCGGGAACCGGTTCGCCTCCAGCGGCTCGCAGCCGACCTTGGTGGCGATCGAGACCCGGTCGCGCACCCCCGGGCGGCGGGCGAGCCAGCGGCCGAGCAGCGCCTCGCTCTGCCCGCCGAAGCCGCTCTCGTCGGCCCAGAACGCGTAGCAGTTCGCCGTGTCGATCCACCGGCCGCCCGCGTCGACGAACCGGTCGAGGATCGCGAAGGCACGCCGCTCGTCGGTGGTCGTGCCGAACATCATCGCTCCGAGTACCAGCTGATCCATCATGGCTTCGACGCTAGTGACGATCGGTCAGGCCGTACGCTCCAATGTCGTGGCGGATTCCCAGACCAATTCTGCGTGGGCGACGTTGCTCGACCTCTCCGGCGCCGGTCCCACCCACCAGCGGCTGGCCCGGGCCCTGCGCGGCGCGATCCGGTCCGGCCGGCTGCCCACCGGGTCCGCCGTCCCGCCCAGCCGGGCGCTGGCCGAGGAGCTCGGCTGCTCGCGCTGGGTGGTCACCGAGGCGTACGGGCAGCTGGTCACCGAGGGCTACCTGGCCGCCCGCGTCGGGTCGGCGACCCGCGTCGCCTGGGTTCCCGACGACCCGCCCGCCGGGAACCGCCGCCCGCCCCGCCAACGGGCGAAGACCCCCGCGCCCCGCTTAGACCTGGCGCCGGGCCTGCCCGATCTGCGCGCCTTCCCCCGGCGCCGGTGGGCCGACAGCGTGGCGGCCGTCACGGGCGACGTCTCGGTCGCGGACCTCGGCCTGCCCGACCCGCGCGGCCACCCGCGGGCCCGGCGGACCATCGCGGAATACCTCCAGCGGTCTCGCGGCGCGGTGGCCAGGGCCGACACGGTCACGATCTGCGCCGGCATCACCGACGGCCTGACCCGGGTGGCCCGGGCGCTGCGCCGGCTCGGCGTCGACGCGGTCGCGGTCGAGGAGCCGGGCTGGCCGCGGGTCCGGGCGGCCCTCGCCGGCGCCGGCCTCCACGTGCGCGCGGTGCCGCTCGACCACGAGGGCCTGCGGGTCGACGCGCTGGCGGGCGTACGCGCGGTCGTCACCGGCGCCGCGCACCAGTTCCCCAGCGGCGTGGTGCTCTCTCCCGCCCGCCGGGCGGCGCTGGTGCGCTGGGCCCGCGCCGTCGACGGCTTCGTGGTGGAGGACGACTACGACGCCGAGTTCCGCTACGACCGGCGGCCGATCGCCGCGATGCAGGGCCTCGACCCCGGCCGGGTGGCCCTGCTCGGCTCGGTCAGCAAGACCCTCTCCCCCGCCCTCGGGCTCGGCTGGCTGCTGGCGCCGGGCCGGCTGACCGCGGCCGCCGACCCGGTGGCCACCGCCCCGCCCGTGCTCGACCAGCTGGCCCTGGCCACCTTCGTGGACCGCGGCTGGTACGACGCCCACCTCCGCGCCGCCCGCCGCCGCTTCCGCACCCGCCGCGACCTGCTGCTGGCCGCCCTGCGCGAGGCGATCCCGGAGGGCCGGCTGGAGGGCACCGCCGCCGGCCTGCACGTGCTGCTGCGCCTGCCGGACGGCACCGACACCGCAGCGGTGGTCCGCCGCGCCGCCCGGGCCGGGCTGCAGCTGGTCGCGCTGGACGCCTACCGGGCCGAGCCGTCCACCCGTCCGGCCCCCGTGCTGGTCCTCGGCTACGGCAACCTCGCCGACGGCGAGATCGCGCCCGCGGTGGCCACCCTCCGGCGGACGCTCGACCGGAGATAGGGCATATTGGGAGTGGAGCGCGACTGGCGGCACGGGATGGCATCGACCATCGGGGAGCCCGCCCGTGGGCATCGACCGCCTGGGTGCCCTCGGTCGAGGGGGGATCAAGCATGTCCGCGCGTCTTCTGCCCGGTGGTCCGGTCGCCGAGAGCATCCTGGCCGACGTCTCCGACCGGGTACGCGTGCTGCGCGACAAGGGCGTCACGCCGGCCCTGGCCACAATCCTGGTCGGTGACGACGACGCCAGCGCCGGCTACATCCGGATCAAGCAGCGGCAGGCGGCCGACCTCGGTTTCGTCTCGCCGCACGCGCACCTGCCGGCCGACACCACCCAGGCCGAGCTCGAACGGGTGATCGCCGAGTTCAGCGGCGACCCGGCCGTGCACGGGCTGCTCGTGCAGCACCCGGTGCCCGGCCACCTCGACTACGACCAGGCCCTCGCCGTCATGGATCCCGACAAGGACGTCGACGGCATGCACCCGGTCAACATGGGCCGGCTCGCGCTCGGCCTGCCGGGGCCGCTGCCCTGCACCCCGGCCGGCATCGAGGCGCTGCTCGCCTTCCACGAGATCCCGGTCTCGGGCCGCGAGGTGGTCATCCTCGGCCGTGGCGCCACGCTCGGCCGTCCGCTGGCGATGCTGCTCGCGCAGAAGCGGCCCACCGCCAACGCCGCGGTCACCGTCGTGCACACGGGTGTCAAGGACTGGCCCCGCTACACCCAGCGGGCCGAGATCCTGATCGCGGCGGCCGGCGTGCCCGGCATCATCCAGCCCGAGCACGTCCGTCCAGGATCGACGGTCATCGGCGGCGGCGTCCGCTACGAGGGCCGGCGGCTGCTGCCCGACGTCGACGAGTCGGTCGCCGAGGTCGCGGGCGCGATCACGCCCCGGGTCGGCGGTGTCGGCCCGACCACGGTGGCGATGCTGTTCCGCAACGCGGTCAGCGCCGCCGAACGCGCCACGGCCTGAGCGCCCGCACCCTCCGCGCGCCGAGCCGCCACGAGGCGTCAGGAGGCGAACCGTGCCCACCAGCGTCGCAGCGGACGCGGCCAGGAGCGTCGCGACCACGAGGCCGAGCACGGCCGGTGGGAAGGCGTACCAGCTGACGATGGCGGCCAGCGCCGCCACCCGGTCACCGTCGGCCGGCGTCCAGAACAGGTCCACTGTGTATCCGACGTAGACCGCCTGCATCAGCGCCGCGAACAGCAGCACCGCGAGCGGGGTGGCGCGCCGCCAGCGGTCCGGCAGGCGCGCGGTGGCCGCCATCGCGACCACGGCCAACCCGACCAGGCCGCCGTAGAGGTAGCGGCCCTGCATGCCGGCGTAGCTGTGCCTGGCCGCGAACTGCTCGTAGGAGCCCTTGGTCACGATGGCCAGCAGGAGCACGGTCGGCGCGAGCAGCACCAGCGTGGTGCCCCGCGGCAGCACCCGGCGGAACAGGGTCACGGCGATGCCGGCGGCGATCAGCAGCGCGGCCACCACCGCCAGCTTCCACGGCCAGTGGTGCAGCCGGTCACCGGTCTGGTCGTGCACGAAGAACAGGGTGTTCACCCGTTCGAGCAGGCGCAGCAGCCAGGTCGGGCCGCCGTCGGCGAACGAGTGGCGGGCGGGGAGCTCCGGAATACCGGTGTAGCGACCGTGTGGCTGCACCGACCCGTACACGATCCGGTTGCGGATCCACCAGGCCAGCCCGGGCAGGCAGGCCAGCCACGCGACGGCGAGCGGGAGCAGCGCGGCCCGTTCACGGCGGACGGCGTACGCCAGGCCGATCCAGACCGGCGTCAGCAACGCGAAACCCTTGGTGAGCAACGCGAGCGAGCCGACCGCGCCGACCAGCAGGGCGGTGCGCCGGGTGGTGTCGCCGGTCAGCACCCGGGCCAGCAGCAGGGTGAGCACGGCGAACAGCAGCACCAGCAGGTTGTCGTTGTTGACCGCGGACTCGGTGTGGGTCAGCTCCGGGATCGCCAGCGGGACCAGCGCGGCCGCCACCGGCACGGGATCGGGCAGCCCCAGCCGGCGCGCCACCGCCCAGAGCAGCAGCGGCAACGCGGCCGCGAAGAGCACGTTCCACCACCGCAGGGCCAGGTACGCGCGGTCGAACGGAACCCGGTCCCAGCCGGGCCCCAGGGCGGCGGCGCCGAGCAGGTAGTAGAGCGGCGGGTGCTGGACCAGCTGGTTGGCCCGCTGGTCCGGGTCGGGCGCGGCGCCACCGGCGGAGGCGTACGACGGCCGGTCCGCCCGGGGCGGCAACGGCTGCTCCGCGAGCGCCAGCGGTTGGTCGATCCGGTCGGCCTCGGTGAAGCCACCCGCCGCGCTGCCCTGGGCGACCGGCAGCCGGCCCGGATCGGGCCACGGCCAGGCGGTGCCCCGCTGGACGGCGGCGATCAGGTCGACGTGCTGCCGCTCGTCCGGGGAGCGGAAGTTGGGGAACAGCGCGGTGTGCCAGAGCACGACGGCGAGGTGCGCGACGAGGATCAACCACACGATTCCGGGCACTGAGCCCAGAAGCGGACGTATCACCCTCGGCATGGGGGCAGGCTAGCCGACGGCCGGACCGCGACCGGGCACCGCGCGCCGGGTCCTTAGGCTGACACCCGATCCAGTCGAGGTTGGGGGAGAAACATGAGCCAGGAGCCGCAGTACGAGGTGGTGGAGGACGAGGGGGTCCTCGACGCGTCCGACACGCTCGACGACGACCGCGTCGCCGACCCGCTGGACGTGGGCATCGCGCCGGCCGACCGGTGGAGCGGCGCCGACCGCTTCGGCACCACGGCCGCCGAGGAGCGGGCCGGCGAGTCGCTCGAGCAGTACCTGGCGCAGGAGGAGCCCGACGTCGACCCGTACGCCGAGGTGGCCGACGACGAGGACGAGATCAGCCGCCGGGGCTACGAGCAGGACCCGCGCGCCGGCCGGCTGGTCGCCGACGACGAGGGCTTCGGCGAGGACGAGCAGGCCGACTCGGTAGCGTGGGACGCCGGGATCGACGCCGGGGGCGCCAGCGCCGAGGAGGCCGCGATCCACGTGGTCGACGGTCCTGACGACGAAGGTGACGGACCTCTCCGCTGACCCCTCCGGAATAGTTGCCGCGTCAAATAAGTTGTCGGTGACGGACGAAGAGAGGTGTGCAGACATGCAGTTCGGGATCTTCACCGTCGGCGACGTGACGCCGGACCCGACCAACGGCACGACCCCCAGCGAGCGCGACCGGATCAAGGCGATGGTCGCCCTCGCGCTCAAGGCCGAGGAGGTCGGCCTGGACGTCTTCGCGACCGGCGAGCACCACAACCCGCCGTTCGTGCCGTCGTCGCCGACCACCATGCTGGGCTACATCGCGGCGCGGACGGAGCGGCTGCTGCTCTCCACCGCCACCACGCTGATCACCACCAACGACCCGGTGAAGATCGCCGAGGACTACGCGATGCTGCAGCACCTGGCCGACGGCCGGGTCGACCTGATGATGGGACGCGGCAACACCGGCCCGGTCTACCCGTGGTTCGGGCAGGACATCCGCAACGGGATCGCGCTGGCCATCGAGAACTACGCGCTGCTGCGGCAGCTGTGGCGCGAGGACGTGGTCGACTGGAAGGGCCGCTTCCGTACCCCCTTGCAGTCGTTCACCTCGACGCCGCGCCCGCTCGACGGCGTGCCGCCGTTCGTCTGGCACGGCTCGATCCGCAGCCCGGAGATCGCCGAGCAGGCCGCGTTCTACGGTGACGGCTTCTTCGCCAACCACATCTTCTGGCCGAAGGAGCACACCCAGCGGATGATCGGGCTCTACCGGGAGCGCTACGCGCACTACGGCCACGGCTCGGCCGAGCAGGCCATCGTCGGCCTCGGCGGCCAGGTCTTCATGCGGAAGAACTCGCAGGACGCGGTACGGGAGTTCCGGCCGTACTTCGACAACGCGCCGGTCTACGGGCACGGTCCGTCGCTCGAGGACTTCACCCGCGAGACGCCGCTGACCGTCGGCAGCCCGCAGCAGGTCATCGACCGTACGCTCGGCTTCCGTGACTACGTCGGCGACTACCAGCGGCAGCTCTTCCTGATCGACCACGCCGGCCTGCCGCTGAAGACCGCGCTCGAGCAGCTCGACCTGCTCGGCGAGGAGGTCGTGCCGGTGCTGCGCAAGGAGTTCGCCAAGAACCGGCCGGCCGACGTGCCGGACGCGCCCACGCACGAGTCGCTGGTCGCCGCGGCCGCGGCCGCCACGGCGGGCGAGGCGCCGGTGACGGCATGACCGAGCGCACCCTGGCGGTGGTCTCGGGTGGCCTGCGTCAGCCCTCGTCGACCCGGCTGCTGGCGGACAAGCTGGCGGCCGCGGCCGGCGAGGAGCTGACCCGGCTCGGCGTGACGCCGAAGATCGAGACGGTCGAGCTGCGCGACCACGCCCACGAGATCGTCGACAACCTGCTCACCGGGTTCCCGGCCAGCGCCTTCGCGCGCGTCGTCGAGACGGTGGCGAGGGCCGACGGGCTGATCGCGGTGTCACCGATCTTCACGGCGTCGTACAGCGGGCTGTTCAAGTCGTTCGTCGACCTGCTGCCCGACGGCACGCTGGCCGGCAAGCCGGTGCTGATCGGCGCGACCGGCGGCACCGCGCGGCACTCGCTCGCGCTGGACCACGCGATGCGGCCCCTGTTCGCGTACACCCGGTCGATCGTCATGCCGACCGGCGTGTTCGCGGCGCCCGAGGACTGGGGTGGCGACGAGGCCGCGGAGCGCCTGGACCAGCGGGTACGGCAGGCGGCGGCGGAGCTGGCGGCCGAGGTCGCCCGGCGCCCCCCGGCCACGCCGGAGGACCCGTTCGCGCTCCGGACCTCGTTCGAGGACCTGCTGGCCGGCGAGTGATGCGCGAGGATGGGGTCATGTACCTCATCCGCGAGAAGCTCTTCGACATCGGCGACGACTTCGACATCCACGACGACGCGGGCAACAAGGTGCTCCACGTCGACGGCAAGGTGCTCAGCGTCCGCGACAAGCTGGTCATCGAGGACCTGTCCGGCCGCGAGGTCGCGGCGGTGCACCGCAAGCTGGTCGCGCTGCGGCCGACCTACCGCATCAGCATCGGCGGCGAAGAGGCGGCCGAGGTGCGCAAGAAGCTGTTCACGCCGTTCCGCGACAAGTACACGATCGACGTGCCGGGCCCGGACGACCTGGAGATGAAGGGCGACCTGCTCGACCACGAATACGAGGTGGAGCTGGGCGGGCAGCGGGTGGCAACGGTGTCCAAGAAGTGGTTCTCGATTCGCGACACGTACGCCGTGGACATCGCGCCGGGGCAGAACGACCTGCTGATCCTGGCCGGCGTGCTGGCGCTGGACCTGGCCGAGTCGCGGGCCGAGCGCAAGCGCGCCGAAGACGCCGGCCGCGACTGACCTCTGAAGTATGGCGTGTGAGGGCGGTCACGTGCGGGCATGAATGCCCACATGTCGATCGCCCAGCAGTCGCCCGAGGCTGATGCGCCGCGCCGGCCGGACCGGACCAAGTACCTCTATCTCGCCGTCATCGTCGCGGTGCTGGCCGGCATCCTGGTCGGGCTGGTCGCGCCCGGGGTCGGTGAGTCGCTCAAACCGCTCGGCGAGGGCTTCGTCAACCTGATCAAGATGATGATCTCGCCGATCATCTTCTGCACGATCGTGCTCGGGATCGGGTCGGTGCGGCAGGCGGCCAAGGTCGGCAAGGTCGGCGGGCTGGCGCTGGGCTACTTCCTGGTGATGTCCACGGTGGCGCTGGCGATCGGCCTGGTGGTCGGCAACATCCTGCACCCGGGCAGCGGCCTGGACCTGTCCGGCGGCGAGGCGCCCGACACCTCGGAGTCCGAGGGCACGGTCGACTTCCTGCTCGGGATCATCCCGACCACGCTGTTCTCCGCGCTGACCAACTCGCAGGTGCTGCAGACCCTGCTGGTGGCGCTGCTGGTCGGCTTCGCGATCCAGGCGATGGGCGCGACCGGGCAGCCGATCCTGCGGGCGGTCGGCTACCTGCAGAAGCTCGTGTTCCGGATCCTCGCGATGATCATGTGGGTGGCCCCGATCGGCGCGTTCGGCGCCATCGCGGCCGTGGTCGGCGAGACCGGCTGGAAGGCGCTGGCCGGGCTGCTGCAGATCATGCTGGGCTTCTACCTGACCTGCCTCATCTTCGTGTTCGTGGTGCTCGGCCTGCTGCTCAAGCTGGTCACGGGGCTCAACATCTTCGCGGTGCTGCGCTACCTCGGCCGCGAGTTCCTGCTGATCCTCTCGACGTCGTCGTCGGAGTCGGCGCTGCCGCGGCTGATCGCCAAGATGGAGCACGTCGGCGTCTCGCGGCCGGTCGTGGGCATCACGGTGCCGACCGGCTACTCGTTCAACCTCGACGGCACGGCCATCTACCTGACGATGGCCTCCATCTTCATCGCGGACGCGCTCAACAAGCCGCTCGCGGTCGGCGAGCAGATCGGCCTGCTGCTCTTCATGATCATCGCCTCGAAGGGCGCCGCCGGCGTGACGGGAGCGGGCCTGGCCACCCTGGCCGGCGGCCTCCAGTCCCACCGCCCGGACCTGGTCGAGGGCGTCGGGCTGATCGTCGGCATCGACCGCTTCATGTCGGAAGCCCGCGCCCTCACCAACTTCGCCGGCAACGCGGTCGCGACGTTCCTCGTCGGCCACTGGGCGGGCGAGCTCGACAAGGACCGCGCCCACCGGGTCCTGCACGGCGAGGACCCCTTCGACGAGACCACCATGCTCGACGAGGACCCGGAACCCCCCACCGACCGCGAGCCGGTGGTCGCCGCCCAACGCACCGCCGCGGACCGCCCCGCTTCTGAACCGATCTAGCGAAGGAAGGGCCCCTCCGACGAGAAGGGCCCTTCCTTGGTTCTCAGGTCGCGCTAGGCCGCGGCGGTCGAGCAGGGCTGGCGGCGGCGGGGTTCGACCCGGTCGGCGAGGCGGCGCAGCAGGGCCGCCGCGCCCAGCCGGAACGGGTCGCCGCGGCCCTGGCCGCGTTGGCGGGGTGTGACGACGGGCGCGTTCGGGCGCGCGGAGTTGACCTCGCGCCGGGTCTCGTTCATGGCCTGGACCATGCCGGACACTTCCCACATGAGCGTGCTCCTCTCAGGACGGTGCCGGGCCGGTGGTCGCGCGGACGACGAGCTTCGTCGGCAGCACGACCGTGCGGTCGGCGGGATCGGTGGGCGGGTCGAGCAGCAGCAGGCCGGAGCGCCGCCCGCGCTCGGCCGCCGGTTGGTGGACGGTGGTCAGTCCCTCGGTCGCGGCGTCCGGGATGTCGTCGAAGCCGACGATCGAGATGTCGTGCCCGGGTCGCAGGCCGCGCGCCCGCACCGCGTCCAGCACGCCGAGCGCCAGGATGTCGCTCAGCGCCGCGATCGCGGTCGGTCGCGGCGCCCGGTCGAGCAGCTGGGCGGCCGCCGCGGCGCCCTCGGCGCGGCCGTTGCGGGCGGCGTTGACCGTGCTGACCGCCGACCACGGCACGCCGACCGAGGCGAGCGCCTCCGCGTAGCCGCGCAGCCGCTCCCGGTCGGAGTAGTAGGGGACGTCGCCGGGCGACGCGATCCGCGCCGGCCCGGTCACCTGGGCCACGGTGAAGTACTCACCCAGCACCGCGAGCCGCCGGTGGCCGAGCGCGACCAGGTGGTCGCCCGCGGCCCGGGTCGCCGCCGCCTCGTCGATGCCGACGAACGACGTCTGCGGGCCGTCCTCCGGGCGCCGCTGCCCCGCCACCACGGGCAGCCCGCGCGCCTGGATCGCGGCGAGCGCCGGGTGCCACTCCGGCATGCAGTAGACGCAGAACCCGTCGACCACGGCGTCGTTGACCGCCGCGACCGCCGCCTCCTCGTCGTCCATCGACAGCGGCAGGAGCAGCAGGCCGGTGCGGCCCTCCTCGGCCGCGCCGGCCAGACCGCGCAGGTACTGCACGGCGTAGGGATCGGTGAACGCGTACGACAGGGTGGCGGTGAACAGCACGCCGATCGCCCCGGCCCGGCGCTTGCGCAGCGACCGGGCCGTGGGGTCGGGACCGGCGTAACCCAGGTCGGCCGCGGCCGACAGGATGCGGTCACGCAGGTCGGCGGAGAGCTGGTCCGGCCGGCTGTAGGCGTTGGACACCGTGCTGCGGGACACCCCGACGGCGTCCGCGACGGTCTGCAACGTGGGCCGCACCGCAACCACCTCCGGTACTGTATCGATCCAGAGCGCCTCTGGATCGATACAGTACGCCGTTCGCGGAGAAGCGCAACCCCTCAAGCCGTGAACGTGTAGGACCCCGCCGCGACGTGGAACACCGCCGCGCCGGACGCGTAGCCCATCGGCACCGCCTGGGCCGGCGCCGTCACCGCCCCCGGCGACGCCGCCGGCACCCGGACGGTGGCCGTGCTGTTCGGCGGCACCTCCACGCGCAGGGTCAGCGTCCCGCCGGCGAGGGACCAGTCCGACAACGCCCGCCCGTACGGCGTCTGGAGGTCGGCCCGCCCCGACGTGAGCCCGCCACCGGGCCGCGGCGCGATCACCAACCGCCGGTAGCCCGGGTCCCGCGGATCCGGGCCGACGCCACCGACCGACCGGTAGAGGAAGTCACCGACCGAGCCCAGTCCATAGTGGTTGAACGAGTTCATCCCCGCGTCCTGGAACGACCCGTCGGTGCGGATCCCGTCCCACCGCTCCCAGATCGTCGTGCCGCCGCGCGCGCTCATGTAACCCCAGCCGGGATAGTCGGGCTGCAGCAGCACCTGGTACGCCGTCGCGAGGTGCCCGTTCTCGGCCAGCACCGGCAGCAGGTTCTCGACGCCCAGGAACCCGACGCTGAGGTGCCCGCTGCGGGAGGCCACCTTCGCGGCCAGCTTGTCGGCCACCGCCTGCACCCGGGCCGCCGGCACGAGCCCGAACGAGAGCGCCAGCACGTACCCCGTCTGGGTGTTGCCCGAGACCGTGCCGTCGGCCGCGACGAACCGGTTGGTGAACGCCGCCGCCACCTGGTCGGCCAGGGCGCCGTAGGAGGACGCCTCCGCCGTGCGGCCCGTCGCCGCCGCCATCCGCGAGACGAGCCGCGCGGTGTAGCCGAAGTACGCGGTCGAGATGAGGTCGTTGGCGGTGTTGTCGTTGACGTTGAGCCAGTCGCCGTAGGTCCACTGGTTGCGGATCAGGTCGGCGCCCGAGGTGGCCCGGGAGAAGTCGACCCAGCGCCGCATCGCCTCGAAGTTCTCGTCGACGATGCGCAGGTCGCCATAGCGCTGCCACACGGTGTACGGGACGATCACGCCCGCGTCGCCCCAACCCGCCGTGCCGGCGCCGCAACAGACCGCCGGCGCCACGTCGGTGAACGCCCCGTCGGCCCGCTGTGCGTCGGTCAGGTCGTCGGTGAACTTGTCGAGTAGCCCGTGCACGTCCATGTTGAACGTCGACGTGCCCACGAACGCCGCGATGTCACCGGTCCAGCCGAGCCGCTCGTCGCGCTGCGGGCAGTCCGTCGGGATCGTCAGCATGTTGGACCGCTGTCCCCACAGGATGTTGCGCTGCACCTGGTTGACCAACGCGTTCGAGGTGGTGAACGTGCCTGAGGAGGCCCCGTTGGTCCACGCCGCCAGCCCGGTCACGGTCGACGATGTCGGCGTGCCCGGGAACCCGGTCAGCTCGACGTAGCGGTAGCCGTGGACCGTGAACCGCGGTTCCCAGACCTCGTCGGCGTCGGTGCCGGCCAGGGTGAACCGATCGGTGGCCCGGGCCGCCCGCAGGTTGGCGGTGTAGACGGTGCCGTCCGGGTTGAGCACCTCGGCGTGCCGCATCGTCACCGTCGTGCCGGCCGGACCGCGCACGCGCAGCCGGTTCCAGCCCGCGAAGTTCTGCCCGAGGTCGACCACCCAGACGCCCGGCCTGGGCTGGGCCACCGACACGGCGGGCACGGACGCCTGCACCGCGACGCCCGGGTCGACGGCGGCGACGAGGTTCGGCTTCGCTCCACCGCGGACGGTCACGGCCGCCCAGGCGCCGTCGTCGAAGCCCGGCTGGTCCCAGCCCGCTTGCGCGCTCCGGGCGTCGTACTCCTCGCCGTGGTAGATGTCGTCGAATCGGATGGGGCTCGCCGCCGTCTTCCAGGACCCGTCGGTCCGCACGGTCGTCGTGGTGCCGTCGGTGTGCCGCACGACCAGATCGGCCGAATACCAGGGCTGGGTCCCGTAACGCTGGTTGCCGCCCATGCCGAGCGAGCCGGAGTACCACCCGTTGCCGAGGTAGGCCCCGATCGCGTTGTCGCCCTGCCGCACCTGCCCCGTCACGTCGAGGATCCGGTACTGCACGCGCCGGTTGTAGTCCGTCCACCCTGGAGCGAGCGCCTCACCGCCGACCTTGGCGCCGTTGATCCGCGTCTCGTGCAACCCGAGCGCCGTCACCATCAGCCGGGCGCTGGCCACGGGCTTGGCGAGCGAGAAACCCTTCCGGACGTACGGCGCACCGCGCGCGACGGAGACCTGGCTTCCCCACGGCCCGGCGCCGTAGCCCGCGATCGCCCGCGCCGCCGGCCAGCCGCCGTCGGCGAAGCCGGGGTTCTGCCAGCCCGCGGGCGCGGTCTGGCTCGCCTTCCACGCGCCGTCGGTGACGACCCGGGTCGGCGTCGCGCCGGTCACCTCGAGCGCGGCGACCATGCCGGCCGGCGAGACCGTCGTGTTCTCGGTCGCCACGGCGATCGTGTTGCTACCGGTCTGCAGGCGGGCGGTCACGTCGACGACGGCCGCGCTCTTCCACGACTCGTAGACCCGCGGCGAGGTGGTCACCTGCGTGCCGTTGACCCACACGTCGGCGGTGTCGTCGCCGGTGACGGTCAGCGTGGCCCGGGTCGTGCCGGCCGGGAGGGTGAACGTCCGCCGCAGGTAGCGGGCGCCGATCGGCGCGCTCGCGCCCGGATCGCCCTCGGGATACCAGATCCAGCTCGCGCCGGTGAGGGCCGGCGCACCGGCGCTCGACCCGACGAAAGCGGCCTGCCAGCCGGTGGCCGGGTTGTACTGCCCGGTCTCGAACCAGCTCACCGGTCCCCACGCGCCCTGCCGGCCCTGGGTGTCCCAGACCCGGGCCCGCCACCAGTAGCGGGCGCGCGACGCGAGCGCCGGACCGCCGTAGGTCGCGTCGACCGAGCGGCCGGACACCACGCGGCCGCTGTCCCACACGTCACCGGTGCCGCCCTGGACCGCGGCCTCCGTGTTCGAGACGATCACCTGGTAGGCGCCCTGCACGAGCTCGCTGGTCGCCGGCGCGCCCGCCTTCCACCCGAACCGCGGCCGCGCGGCGTCGATGCCGATCGGCGTGACCCGGCGCTCCGTGGTCGGCGCGGTCACCGCCAGCGGCGAGGCGGCGGCGACGTCGGGGCCCGCGACCGCGCTCCCCCAGGGTCCCGCGCCGTAGCCGGCCGCGACCCGGGCCGCGGGCCAGGCGGCGTCGCTGGTCGCCGGCTCCGTCCAATCCGGACCGACGCTGTTGGCGGCCTTCCAGGCGCTGTCGGTGACGAGCTCGACGGTGCCGCCCGCGGCGACCACCCGGAGCCGGCCGAGCACGCCGGCCGGTCCGGCGGCGGTGTTGCGGGCGGCGATCGCGAGCGTGTTGGCGGCGCCGGGCCGCAGCGCGCTGGCCAGGTCGACGTAGAGCGCGCGTTGCCACGAGTCGACCGCCTGCGCCGAGCTGGCCAGCGGGACGCCGTTGAGCCACACGTCGACGCTGTCGTCGCCGGTCACGACGAGCTGGGCCTCACTGACCACACCGGACGGTGCGGTGAACGTGCGGCGCAGGTAGCGGGTCGCGGCCGGCACGCTGTCGGCCGGATTGCCCTCCGGGTACCAGATCCAGTTGGCGCCGGCCAGGTTGACCGGCGCGGCGTGCGCGGGCGCGGCGCCCGCGACCAGCAGTGCGGCGGCGCAGACGAGGGTGGTGGCCGCGCCGGCGAGGCGGCGCGGTGTGGTGGGTGGCATGGTTCCTCCAACCGATCCGGGGACGGGCGGATCTCGGCTGTGAAACGTTTCATTGACAGCCGTAAACGTCATGCTACGGATCTGTGGGTCGGCGTGCAATGACGGTCATCCATGTCCGGTCGCGGTTGCCCGGAGTCGGAATCCGGTCAGGGCGGTGTCACCCGCCGCGTGGAGTGCGCTACGGTCCGCCATCGTCCCGGTCCGCAGAGGCCGGAATCGTCACGGGGAGGAAGCGGAATTGAGGGCTAAGCGACTTCTTGCGGCATGCGCGACCGCGGCCGCGATGACCATGGTTCTGGCTCAGCCGGCGTTCGCCGGTGGCCAGTACGAACCGCTGCTCGGGGACGTCAACGCGGATGGCCGCACCGACCGCGCCACGCTCGTGGACCTCGAAGGCGACTGCGGCGTCGACGTCGAGCTCGGCCAGGCCGGCGGGGGCTTCGGCCCGGCGACGCGATACACGTGGCCGGACCCGTCCGAGGTCGGCTACTGCCCGGACCTGGGCGTGATCGTCGATCTAGGTGGCAACGGGACGGCCGAGCTGCTGCTGGCGTACTTCAACGGCCGCACGCCGGGTGTCGACAGCGACGTGATCATCCTCGAGAGCTTCACGCCGACCGGTGGCTTCGACGCGATCACGCGGCCGAGCTACATCGGGCTGGAGAACTTCAACACCGACGCCCTGGTCGACGTCTACGAGTGGACCGATGACAGCGACGGCGTCGTCACCTGGCTCAACACACCGTCCGGTCAGCTCGTGGCGGGTCCGGTCCACCAGGGCGGGATCTCGATGGACTTCGAGTTCGCCGACTTCGACCGCAACGGCGCCACCGACCTCGTCGCCGGGTTCGACGGCGCGTGGCCGGAGACGCCGGGCTTCGGCGCGGTCGTCGTCCTCGACGACGGTGAGCGGATCGTCCTGCGCGACGACGACGTCTACGAGGTCGACGCGCTCGACGCCAACGGCGACCACAAGCTGGATGTGCGTCTGGAGCGTTACGACCCCGCCGGGAATGTGGTGTCGCACTTCATCGGCGACGGGCGCGGGCACTTCACCGAGGCGCCGACCGCGGTCGACGACACGGTTCAGGTGCGCCACCTCGAGCAGAAGACGATCAGCGTGCTGGTCAACGACGCCGCCACCAGCGCGGCCACGCTGGAGATCGTGACCCCGCCGGCGTACGGCACGATCGTGCGTACCACCAGCAAGGGTTTCGTCTATCGCAACACGACGAAGCACGACGACAGCTTCGTCTACCGCCTGACCGTCGACGGGAAGTCCGACACCGCGAAGGCCACGCTGCGGGTGCGCTAGTCCCGGGCCGCCGCGCCCATGCGATCGGCGTTGCGCGCCGCCGACCGCTGGGCGCGCGGTGACGTGGTGACCAGGCCGATGACCAGGTTGGCCAGCCCGATGCCGGCGATCACGGCCCAGCTGACGTGGTAGGCCGACATGAAGGCGGGCGTCTCCGCCACCTGGGTCACGTGCGCCGCGATGATCGACCCGATGATCGCGACGCCGAGTGTCTGGCCGAGCTGGCGCATGGTCGAGGTGATGCCGGCCGCGACGCCCGCCTGGCGGTTGGGCATGCCGGCCACGGCCGTGTTGGTGATCGCCGCGTTGATCCAGCCGAGACCGAACCCGATCAGCGTGTAGACCACGAACAGCCGGGAGTACGCCGGGTCGCCGCGCGGTATGACGGTGATCAGCCCGGCGAGCAGCACCGACGAGCCGCCCAGGGCCAGTGAGGGACGGGGGCCGTAGCGGGCCACCAACCGGCCGGAGACCGGTCCGACGATGGCCATCACCGCCGCCATCGGGAGGATGGCCAACCCGGCCTCGAGCGGCGAGAAGCCCAGCGCGTCCTGCAGGTAGAGCGTGTTGAGCAGCAGGAAGCCGCCCTGGGCGGTGAACGCGAGCAGCGCGATGGCCGCGGCCCCGCTGAAGGGCGGAGACCGGAAGAACCGCAGGTCGATCAACGGTTCGCGGTGGCGGAGCTCCCAGAGCACGAGCATCACGAAGGCGGCGATGGCCAGGCCGAAGCACGAGATGATCGCGGTCGAGCCCCAGCCGCGCATCGGCGCCTCGATGATCCCGAAGGTGAGCGAGCCGACCGCGGTGATCAGCAGCAGCTGGCCCAACGGGTCGAAGCGGCGGTGCCCGGCAGCCCGCGACTCCTCGACGAAGTGTCCGGCCAGGATCATCGCGGCGAGCGCGATGGGCACGTTGATGAAAAAGATCGCCCGCCAGCTGAACGCCTGCACCAGCAGGCCGCCGAGCACCGGGCCGGCGGCGATGCTGACGCCCACGACGCCGCCCCACACGCCGATCGCCTTCGCCCTCGCCCCCGGCTCGGTGAACGTGTTGGTGATGATCGAGATTGCGACCGGGTTGAGCATGCTGCCGCCGACGGCCTGCAGCACCCGGAACGCGATCAGCCACCCGAGCGACGGCGCGAGCCCGCAGAGCAGCGAGCCGAGACCGAAGACCGCCAGCCCGACCTGGAACACCCGCCTGCGCCCGACCCGGTCCGCGGTCGATGCCGACAGGATCAGGAAGGACGCGAGGACCAGGGTGTACGCGTCGATCGTCCACTGGGCGCCCTGGATCGACGCGTCCAGCTCCCGCTGGATCGACGGCAGCGCCACGTTGAGCGCGCTGGTGTCCAGGCCGACGATGAAGATGCTGCAGCAGCAGATCAGCAGGACCAGCAGCGAACGTCCGCGCAGTTGCTGCACCGTTCCACCCTAATTGCCGGGACCGGGCCCACGACGCGAAAGGCCGGCCACCGAACCGGTGGCCGGCCTCGCGAGCCCGCGTTACGAGCGCACCTCGTCGCGAGCCTCCTGGGCACGAACCTTCACGTCGTCGGCGGCCGAACGGCCCTCGTCCTTGACCGTCGACGCGGCGTCCTGCGCCGTGGACTTGACGGAGTCGACCGCGTCGCGCGCGGTGGGGGCCAGGTTCTCCTTGGCCTCCTGCACGCGCTCGCGCGCCTCCTCCTTGATCGTGTCGGCGTGTTCCTGGACCTTCTCCTTGACCGCGCCGGCGGCCCGCTGCTCACGATCGGTCGCCGGGAGCAGCGACGAGGCCAGCCAGCCGATGCCGAACGCGATCAGCCCGGCCGCGAGCGGGTTGCCCTCGGTCTGCCGGCGGATCGCGGCCGGCGCCTCCTGGACCGCGTCGGACACGGTGGACGCCGCGTCCGAGGCCTTGTCGGAGACGGTGGACGCCTGGTCCGACGCCGTCGACTTGAGCGACGACGCGGCGTTGCCGGTGCGGTCGGCCACGTGGGACGCCGTGCCCATCACGCTGTCGCGGGCGCTGCTGAACATGTTGCGGACCTTCCGTTTGCGGTCGTCGACCATGCGGCGTGGGCTCGCCTTGTACGCCAGCGCGTCGACGTCGTCACTGAGGTTGGACCGAGTCTGTTCGATCTCGCGCCGGATCTGGTCCGGGTCGGTGCTCATGAGTAGCCTCCCGTGTCGGGCTTGAGGGCTGGGGGAATGTCCTTGACGGTCTCGGCCGTGCGCGGCAGGCCGCGGACCTCGCGCATCTGGTTGCGAGCGACCACGTAGAGCGCCGCGGCGGCGACCGCCCAGATCACGGCGACGATGAGCGCGGCCCAGCCCTGGTCCATCACGTTGGACAGACCCCACCAGAGCGCGATCGAGAGGAACAGCAGGACCATGTAGCCCGCCAGCGCGGCGCCGCCGTACATCCCGGCGGCCTTGCCGGCCTTGGCGCCCTCCTGCTTGAGCTCGGCCTTGGCCAGCTCGACCTCCTGCCGGACCAGCGTCGACAGGTCGCGGGTGACCTCACCCATGAGGTCACCGAACGACCGTTCGGCCGGTGATTCGGGAGCGGCGGTCATGGCCGGTTCCCGGTGGTGCCGTTGGTGCCGCCGTCCCACGGGCCGCGCTCGATCGGCTGCTCCGGCACGACGCCGGGGTCGACGGTCGAGCCACGGTAGACGGTGCTGTCCGGCTCGACGTCGGCGACCGTCGGGTACGCGGGCGCACCGACCATCGGGTCCGCGCCACCGGGGTACGTGGTGGCGGCGCCGCCGGTCGGGGCCGCGGTCGTCGGGTACGCGGCGGTGGGGTCACCAGCCTGGTAGCCGCTCCCGTACACACCGGAGGGCTCGGTCGTCGGATACGCCGCCGTCGCGTCACTCTGGTCGTGCGCGTCGGCGACCAGCCCACGGGTCAGCCGGCCGGCGAGAATGCCGAGCACGGCCGCACCGACCAGAAACGTGCCCGGGCGGCGCCGCGCGAACTGCTTGACCTCGTCGACCAGCTGGCCGGGCTCACGCGACTCGAGCCAGTCGGCCACGCCGGAGACGCGGCTGGCGGCCTGGTGGGCGAGCTCGCTCGCCGGACCCGACCCGTTGCTGTTCTCGGCCATGGACCGCAGCTCGTCACCGAGCGTGCGGATGCCGCCCGCGGCCCGCCGCTGCTGGTCACCGGCCTGCTGCCGCAGGTGCCCGCGGGCCTCGCCGTAGAGGTTGCGGGCCTGTCGCGCCGTCTCCCGGCCGACCTCCTTGCCCTGCTCCTTGGCGGTCTGCGCGACGTTGCCACCGGCGGCGACCGCCGTCTGGCCCACGTCCCTGGCCTCGTCCTTCGCCTTCTGTGTGGTCGACTCCTGATCGCCGGACGGCGACCGGGAGGTGGCGATGTCCGTCATCGGGGGGATCCCTTCCGGAATGGAGCACCCGTGCTGAAGGGGTGCCGATTGCCGGTCGGTACCCGGTCACGGCCGATCAATGCCAGCAATCACCCTAATTAATTGCTTGCCGGCAACCAGTTTCACCGCCCACCCGCTGGGTAAGGCCGTGCTCTCAGGGCGCGAGCCGCTCCGGCAGGTTCTGCAGCGCCACCGTGCGCAGGAACCGCTCGACGGACGCGGTGCCGACCGAGGTGAAGGCGCCCGAAGCCGCCGGCCAGGGCCCACCGTGCTGCATCGCGTCGACGACCGCGACACCGGTCGGCACGCCGTTGTAGATCACCCGACCGGCCCGGTCGACCAGCGCCGGCAGCAGGGCGCGGACCGCGTCGTCGTCGCCGTCGCCGGCCAGCACGGTCGCGGTCAGGCTGCCCTCCAACCGGGCGGCCAGCTCGCCGTAGCCGGCCACGGTCGACTGTGCGATCACGACGGTCGGGCCGAAGTGCTCCTCCAGCAGCTCGCCGTCGAGAGCGGCGCCGTCGACCCGGACGGCGAAGGGCGCGGCCCCGCCGTCGGGCGCGGTCGCCTCGCCGTCGGCGCCCGGGGCCCGGTCCCGCCAGGCCGCGTGCGCCGAGGCCATCGACGGCGTCAGCATCCGGTCGAACACCGGTGTCTCGGCGACCTCGGCGGCGAGCTTGTCGGCGAACGCGGTGCCCGCCTCGCCGGCCGGCACGACGACCAGCCCCGGCTTCGTGCAGAGCTGACCGGCCGAGCCGGTGACGGCAGCGGCCAGCGTCGCCGGCCAGCGCTCGTCGTCGAGCGCCGACGGAAAGACGAACACGGGGTTGAGGGCGCCCATCTCGGCGTACACCGGGATCGGGTCGGGTCGGGCGGCGGCCGCGTCCATCAGCGCCCGGCCGCCGGCCGCGGAGCCGGTGAAGCCGACCGCGCGGATCTCCGGGGCGCGCACGAGGGCCAGCGAGACGTCGGCGCCGCCGTGCACGACGGCGAACGTGCCGGCCGGACCGCCGAGCGCGGGCACGACCGCCTCCTCGATCAGCCGGGCGGTCTCGGGTTGCGCCGGGTGGGCCTTGGCCACCACCGGGCAGCCGGCGGCCAGCGCCGATGCGGTGTCGCCACCCAGCACCCCGAACGCGAGCGGGAAGTTCGAGGCGGCGAAGACGGCCACGGGACCGATCGGCACGCGTACCGCGACGATGTCGCCACCGCCCGGCGCCGCGCCGGCCGAGCGGACCACGGGCCGGTCCCGGCCGTCGGCCACGAAGTCGCCGAGCAGCCGCAGCTGACCGGTGGTGCGGGCCATCTCCCCCTCGAGCCGCTGGCGGGTCAGGCCCGTCTCCTCGACAGCGGCGTCGAGCACGCGATCGGCCGCGGCCGACAGCGCGTCGGCGGCGGCGTGCAGGGCGTCCCGGCGGCGGGCGCCGGACCAGGTGGCCAGCTCACGCGCGGCGACCCCGGCCGCGGCGGTGCTGCTCTCTAGCGACATGACTGCCTCCGTAGGCTCGCGGGGTGACGGTCGCGACGCTACCCAAGACCAACCTGCACCTGCATCTCACGGGCGCGATGCGACCGGCCACCCTGGCGGAGCTCGCGGCCCGCGACGGCCTGCCGCTGCCGCCGCCGTTCGTGGCCGACGCGGTGCACGAGTGGGCGGCCTTCCAGGAGCGCTACGACCTGGCGCGGGCGGCGATCCGCGGCCCGGCCGACATCGCGCGCGTCGTGGTCGAGGCGGCCGAGGACGACGCGGCCTGCGGCGCCGGCTGGATCGAGCTGCAGATCGACCCCACGTCGTACGCCGGTGTGGCGGGCGGCCTGGCCGGCGCGGTCGAGGCGGCGCTGTCCGGTGCGGCGGCCGCGCCGATCCCCGTCGGCGTGGTGGTCGCGGCCAGCTGGGCCGCCCCGCCCGACCACGCGCTGCGCCTGGCCCGCCTCGCCGCGTCGTACGCCGGGCGCGGTGTTGTCGGGTTTGGACTGTCCAATGACGAGCGTCTGGGCACGGTGGCGGACCTGGCGCCGGCGTGCCGGGCGGCGGCCGAGGCGGGCCTGCGGATCGTGCCGCACGGGGGCTTCTACACGCCGCCGGCGCACGTCGCCGACTGCGTGCGGCTGCTGGGCGCGCACCGGATCGGCCACGGCCTGGCAGCGATGCGCGACCCGGCGACCCGCGACCTGCTCGCGGCGCGCGGGGTGGCGCTGGAGGTCTGCCCGACGTCCTATCCCCCGCTGGGTGTCGCCACGATCGCCGACCTGCCGATCGGCGCGCTGCGCGCGGCCGGGGTGCCGGTCGCGCTGGGCACCGACGACCCGCTGCTGTTCGGGGGCGACCTGACGACCCAGTACACGCTGGTCACCGCCGACCCGGCGGAGCAGGCCGACCTGGCCCGCTGCGCGGTGACGGCCAGCGCCGCCCCGCCCGACGTCAAGGCCCGCCTGCTGGCCGGGATCGCGGGGTGGGCACCTACGATCGTCCCGTGAGCACGGGCACGACGACGGCGACCACCCGCGAGTGGCGCGAGGAAGAGGGCTGGGGCGTCCTCGACTCCCCCGACACCCCGGGCGGCTGCTGGGCCCACTTCAGCGCGATCGAGATGCCGGGCTACCGCGCCCTGACCGCCGGCCAACGGGTCCGCCTCGACTGGGAGTCCCCGGGCCAGGACGGCTACGCCTACCGCGCCGTCCGCGTCGTGCCCTAACGATCTTCTGCCCTCCGGGTCCGCTCGGGAGGCCCGGTGCGGCCCCCGGCACACCGCCGCGTCGCGAGCGACCCGCCGCCGCGCGGCCAACGCATGGAGATCTTGGTAAAAAGTTGCTCCTATAGCGACTCTTCAGTCCCATGACATCTGTCGCACTTGATGTCCCGGTAGATGTGTCACACCGGGTTGACTGCGGGATGGCGATACGGCGTCAAATGCTGAACGCGATGGACGCGGTCCTGGCCGCTGGCGTGAAGATCGACAATGTGGCGCGGTGGTGCCGTGAGAACGGCGTCACGACGCGGACGTTCTACCGACACAAGGCCCGCGTGGCCGCCGAAGGGGCGTGGCGAGAACGGTCCCGCCGCCCACACCACAGCCCGGGCATGGCCGGCCCGGACCTCGACGCGTGGATCCGCAAGTTACGTGCGATCGTGCTCTGCGACAACGGCGCCGCGTTCACCAACACCTGGTCCTGCGCCACCACCGCAGCGTCACAGTTCGCGTCCACGCTCAACGGCCGGGGCACCCGATTGATCCACTCAAGCCCCTACCACCCACAAACCTGCGGGTGAGCTTGACCCGCTTTTCCGGACACCTGATCTGAGGCGACACTGTCGCTGAGGGAGGAGTTCGGATGCCTGCACCACACCCGCCGGAGTTCCGTGAGCGTGCGGTCGAGTTGGCCCGGTTGAGGGAGCAGCCGATCGCGCAGGTTGCGAAAGGCTTGGGGATCAGCGAGTCGTGCCTGCGTAACTGGTTGGCCCAGGCTGACCGGGACGCCGGCAGGCGTGAGGGTCTGACCAGCGAGGAACGCAAGGAGCTGGCCGCGCTGCGTAAGGAGAAGCGGCGTCTGGAGGTGGAGAACGAGATCCTGCGCCGGGCCGCGGCCTATTTCGCGCGGGAGAACGTCCTCCCAAAATGATCTACCCGGTCGTCGTAGAGCTCACCGCCGACGGCATACCGGTGGCGGTGTGCTGCCGGGTGCTGGGCGTGTCGAGGGCCGGGTTCCACCACTGGCGCCGGCGTGGGCCCAGCCGGCGGGCGATGGCCGATGAGGCGCTCACCCGCACGATCCGCGAGATCCATCAGATGTCCCGCGGTAGCTACGGCGCGCCGCGGGTCCATGCCGAGCTGCGCCTGGCGGCCGGGGTCCGATGCGGCCGTAAACGGGTCGCTCGGCTGATGCGCGCCGACGGCCTCGAAGGGGTGCATCGGCGGCGGCGAAGGGGTTGCACCGTCAGGGATCCGGCCGCCACACCCTCAGCGGATCTGGTCAACCGCCGGTTCGTCGCCGACCGTCCAGACGCGCTGTGGGTCACCGACATCACCCAACACCGCACCGGGCAGGGCTGGGTCTACTGCGCGGTCGTCCTGGACGTGTTCGCCCGCCGGGTCGTGGGCTGGTCGATCGCCGACCACCTACGCACCGAACTGGTCGTCGACGCCCTGGACATGGCCCGCTGGCGCCGCCGGCCAGCGGTCGGGCAGACGATCGTGCACTCCGACCACGGCACCCAATACACCAGTTGGGCGTTCGGGCACCGGCTGCGCACGGCCGGGCTGCTCGGCTCGATGGGCTCGATCGGTGACTGCTACGACAACAGCCTGGTCGAATCGTTCTTCGGCTCGATGCAGCTCGAGCTCCTCGACCGCCAACCTTGGGGCAACCGTCAGGAGCTGGCCAACGCCATCTTCGAGTGGATCGAGGCCTGGTACAACCCACGCCGACGGCACTCGGCCCTTGGCAACCTGTCCCCGATCGACTACGAACGACACCACACCGATCTAGCCACCGCGGCGTGATCACCACACCGGAAGTGTCCGGGAAACCGGGTCAAGCTCACGGGAAGGTCGAGCGCCACCACCAAACCCTCAAGAAATGGCTCACCCACCACCGCATCCCGACCACCATCGCGCAGCTCCAACGCCTACTCGACGACTACCGCGACTACTACCACACCCGACGGGCCCACTCCGCCCTCGCCCGCCGCACCACCCCACACCACGCCTGGACCTCCGCGACCCGCCACGGCGGACCCGCCGCCCTGCCCATCCAGACCGACGCCACCGTCCACCGCTGCCGCGTCACCGACTACGGAAAAATCAACGCCGGCTCCCACCGCATCGGCGTCGGCATAGCCCGTCTCGGCCAAACCCTGACCGTCATCCGCCACAACGGCCACGCCACCATCTACGACCCCGACGGCCACCCCATCGGCACCGCCACCCTGACCCCCGGCAAAACCTACGTCCCCCTACAACCAACCCAACCAACATCAAAACCGTGACACATCAACCGGGACACACCCTTGACACATCTCCCGGGACATGACAGCTCCTATAGCGACATTTCTTTACCTAGATCTCACCGGGCACGAATCTGAGGGCGCCCACCTCGGTACCGGATCCGGCGCACATGATTCAGGCCGCGGCCTGCCATTCGGGTTTGACGGCGAACATGTCGGCGGTCTTGGTGGCGTCCATGTCGATCAGGTCGCCGAGGGTCCGGTCGATGGCGGCCAGCAGGTCCGGGGTGAGGCGGGCGCCCGCGGCGGCCGCGTTCTCCGTGACCTGTTCCGGGCGGGTGGCGCCGATGATGGCGCCGCTGACGCCGTCGGTGGCCAGTGTCCAGGCGATCGCGAGCTGGGCCATCGTCAGGCCGGCCTCGTCGGCGAGCGGGCGCAGGGCCTGCACCCGCTCCAGAAGCGTCGCGCCGAGGACGCGGCCGATGAAGCGCGGCGCGCGGCCGGTGGCGGCCGCCCGTGAGCCGGCCGGTGGCGCCGCGCCGGGCGCGTACTTGCCGGTCAGGACGCCCTGGGCCAGCGGCTGGAAAACGATCTGGGCGATGCCCTCGCGCCGGCACAGCGGCAGCACCTCGGGCTCGATGACCCGCCACAGCATGTTGTATTGCGGCTGGTTGGCGACGATGCGGCGGGCCAGGCCGAGCTCGTCGGCCACGGCCAGCGCCTGCGCGATCTGCGGCGCCGTCCACTCCGAGACGCCGATGTAGCGGATCTTGCCCTGGCGGACCAGGTCGTCGAACGCGATCAAAGTCTCGTCCAGCGGCGTACGCGGATCGAAGCGGTGGGCCTGGTAGAGGTCGATGTGGTCGGTGCCGAGCCGGCGCAGCGACGCGTGGCACGACTCGAGCACGTGCTTGCGCGAGAGGCCGCGGTCGTTGGGGCCGTCGCCGGTCGGCAGGCAGACCTTCGTGGCGATCTCCACCGCGTCCCGCCGCGTGCCGCGCAGGGCGGCGCCGAGGAGCGACTCGGCCTCGCCCATCGCGTAGACGTCGGCGGTGTCGAACGTGGTGATCCCGGCATCGAGCGCCGCCCGCACGCACGCGGTGGCGGCCGCCCGGTCGACGGTCTCGCCGTGGGTCAGCCAGTTGCCGTAGACGATCTCGCTGACCCACAGGCCCGACCGGCCGAGCGCGCGATGCTCCATCGGATCAATCTAGCGAAAGCCGGCGGCCGGGCCAGCGCTCGCGCAGCCAGCGGTCGTGGCTGGCCACCACGACCGCGCCGGGGCCCGGGCCGAGCGCGTCCTCCAGCTCGTCGGCCAGGCGCGGCGACAGGTGGTTGGTCGGCTCGTCGAGCAGGAGCAGCTCCGGCGGGTCGGCGAGCAGCAGCGCCAGCGCGAGCCGGCGGCGTTGGCCGACCGACAGCTCACCGACCGGGCGGGCCGCGTCGCGCGGGCCGACGAGGCCGAGCGCGCGCAGCGGCACCGCCTCGGCCTTATCCGGACCGAGGACGTCCTGATAGGTCTCCAGCGCCGTGCGGTCCGGCCGGTCGAACACCGTGTCCTGGGTGAGCAGTCCGACCCGCAGGCCGCGCCGCCGGTGCAGCTCGCCCTGTGCGGTCAGCGCCCCGGCGAGCACGGCGAGCAAGGTGGACTTGCCGGTGCCGTTGGCCCCGGTGACCAGCAACCGGTCGGTGGCGGACACGTCGAGCCGGTCGAGCCGCAGGCGGCCGGGCACCACGAGGTCGCGGGCCGAGACCAGCAACCCATCGGCACCCGCGCTGGCCAGCGCCGGCGCGCGGAACCGCAGGGGCTCCGGTGGCTTGCGCACCTGCGACCGTTCCAGGTCCTCGAGCCGGCCCCGGGCGTTGCGCACCCGCCGCGAGATCTGCTGTTCGACCCGGCCGGTCGTACGCCCGAAGCCCATCTTCTCGCTGTCCCGCGCCGGGCGGCCGTGCGCGACCTGGTGCGCGGTCACCGCCACCGCCTGGCGCAGCTCGGCCAGCTCCGCCTGCTCGTCGGCGAACCGGCGCTCCCACCGGTCGCGCTCGGCCCGCTTCTCCGCCAGGTAGGCCGTGTAGTTGCCGCCGAACCGGGTCGGTCCGTCGACGGCCGGGTCGAGGTCGACCAGATCGGTGCAGACCGCGTCGAGGAACGCCCGGTCGTGACTGGCCAGCACCACCACGCCCGGCAGGCCGGTCAGCTGCTCCTCGAGGAACGCGGCCGCCGCGTCGTCGAGGTGGTTGGTCGGCTCGTCCAGCAGCAGCGCCGTGGGGCGGCGGATCAGCATCGCGGCGAGCGCGAGCCGGCCGCGCTGCCCGCCGGAGATGGCGCCGAGCGTGCGGTCCAGCGGCAGGTCGCCCAGGCCGAGGCCGGCCAGCACGATGCCGGCCCGCCGGTCGGCGTCCCAGGCGTCGGTCTCCTGGGCGTGGTCGAGCAGCTCGCCGTAGGCCTCCAGCGGGCCGATCGGGTCGTCGACCAGCGCGGCGCTGAGCCGATCCAGCTCCGCCAGCAGCGTGCGGGACTCGCGGAGGGCGTCGTCGACCACGTCGGCGATCGTCGCGGCCGGGTCGAACGGCATCTCCTGGTGCAGGTAGCCAAGGTCGGGCGGCCGGGTCACGGTGCCGCCGTCCGGTTCGTCGACGCCGGCGAGCAGCCGCAGCAGCGTCGACTTGCCGGTGCCGTTCTCACCGATCAGGCCGATCCGGTCACCGGGAGCGGCGGTCAGCGAAACGCCGTCGAGCACGCGGCGACCGCCGTAGGTGCGGACGAGGTCATGGGCGAGCAGAGGAGACTTGGACATGGCGGCACCACCGGGAGAAATGGGAGCTTTCGCCCGCCGGGCAGAGGGCCTCGGTCGCGGGCGCGGGTGGTGTCAGCGGCTCACATCGCCGACCACTATAGCGGGTCCGCGACCACCGGTGCGATCGTGGCGGCCCAGGCGAGCAGCGCCTCGTCGGCGCCGCGAGCGCCGGCCAGCTGGAGGCCGAGCGGCAGACCACCGGCCTGACCTGCGGGAACGCTCAGCGCGGGGGCGCCGACGACGCTGAACGGCACCGACATGGCGGCGTCGCCGGTGTGGTCGAGGCCGCGGGGCGCCGGTCCGGGCGCAGCCGGGGTGACCCAGACGTCGGTGCCGGTCGCGTCGAACCGCGCGACGAAGTCCCGCCGCCAGCGTCGGGCGGCGGCGTAGTCGTCCGCGCTGAGGGCGAGACCCTCGCGGACGGCGGCCGCGGTCTGGGGGCGGTAGCGGTCGCCGTAGGCCCCGAACCACTCGGCGTGGGTGCGGGCCAGCTCGAACCGGTTGATCACCCACATCGCTCGCGCGTCCACATCGGACAACCATTGAGTGGTACGCACGTCGAAGCCGGCCACCCGCAGGGCGTCGATCGTCCGGTCGTACGCGGCCCGCGCCACCGGCTCGGCGCGCTCCAGGTAGGCCGGCGCCGGGACGCCCAGCACCGGCGCGCGCGGCGGCGCCGGTGTCCACGATGGACAGGCGATGGCCGCCACGGTGGCCGCGCTCGCGACGTCGGCGGTGAACCAGCCGACCGTGTCCAGCGACGGCGAGTGCGGGACCATCCCGTCCGCCGGCACCCGCCCGTGCGTCGGCCGGAAGCCCACCACGCCGCAGAACGCGGCCGGCCGCACCACCGAGCCCAGCGTCTGCGACCCGAGCGCCACCGGCACCATCCCCGCCGCGACCGCCGCGGCGGAGCCGCTGCTGGATCCGCCGGGCGTGTGCGCGAGGTCGTGCGGGTTGCGGGTCGGTCCGGGCGCCGCGCTGGCGAACTCGGCCGTCACGGTCTTGCCCACCACCACATAGCCGGCGGTCCTGAGCCGGGTCACCAGGGATGCCTCCGGGCCCTCGAACACCTCGGGCGGGAGCGCGGAACCGGCCCGGGTCGGCAGCCCGTCGACGCGGAAGATGTCCTTCACACCGAGCGGCATTCCCTCGGTGACGCGGGCGCGGCGTCCCGGGTCGGGCAGGAACGCGTGCACCTCCGGGTCGACGGCGTCGATGCGGTCGAGCCAGGCGGCCAGCGGAACCGGGTCGCCCAACGACCGCGGCCGGACCAGGTCGCTGCGTGCCATCGGGCACCAAACTACGCGAGCGGGCGGATGGCGGGCCGATCCGGGGGTACGTTCGGGACATGGCCGACGACACCGAGCTGGGCCCGAGCCAGGCCGACGGTTTGCGCGAGTTCTGGGCGGGGTTGGGCACGTTCCAGCGCGCCGGCGTGGTCACGCTCGCCGCGTTCGAGGTGGTCTGCACGACCGCCGCCGCGCTCGACCTCATGCGCCGGCCGCAGCACCTCGTCCGGGGCCCCAAGGCCCTGTGGTGGCCGGCGCTGTTCGTGCAGCCGGTCGGCGCGGTCGCCTACCTCACCTGGGGCCGCCGCCTGCGCACCGGCGAGGACGTGCTGCCTTAACGCCTTAACGCAAGGCCGCGAGCAGTTCGTCGAGCCCGCCCGCGCGGGTCACCGCGCCGCCGACACCGACCGCCTTCGCGCCCGCGGCCAGGAAGTCGCGGGCGTTGTGCGCGCCGATCCCACCGGTGGCCACGAACCGCACGTCGGGGAACGGCCCGCGCAGCTCGCGCAACCAGCCCGGCCCGAGCGACGCGGCCGGGAACGCCTTGAGCCACCCGCAGCCCGCCTTGACCGCGTGGTGCACCTCGGACGGCGTCGCCACCCCCGGCAGGTGTGGCAGGCCCGCGGCCGCGCTGGCCGCGACGACGTCGAGGTCGAGCCCCGGCGCCACCGTGAACGCCGCGCCGGCGTCGGCCGCCACCCGCACCTGCTCGACCGTCACCACGGTGCCGGCGCCGACCACCGCGCCGCGGTTGGCGGCCGCGGCCGCCACGGCGCGCAGGCAGGCGACCGCCTCGGGCGTCTGGATCGGGACCTCGACGGCGCCGAGGCCGCTGTCCCAGACGGTCTCGGCGAGCGCCACCGCCCGCTCGACCGGCACGTCGCGCAGGATGGCCAGCAGTGGCCTGCCGTGGAGCAGCGTCGGGAAGTCCGTCATCTCAACCGTGGTCTCGCGGTGCGGGAGATGGCAAAGTAACCCGCATGCCCGACCCGGTCAATGCCGCCCCCGCCGTCGACATCCTGGGTCTGGGCGAGCCGATGGTGCTCTTCCAGCCGTCCGACGGCGCGCCGCTCGACAGCTGCACGACGGCGTCCGTGCACGTGGCCGGGGCCGAGCTCAACCTGCTGGCCGCGGCGGCCCGGGCCGGGGCGCGGGCGGCGTACTGCAGCAGGGTCGGCGCCGATCCCTTCGGTCGCCGGGTCGTCGCCGCCGCGGCCGAGCTCGGGGTCGCGACCGAGCTGGTGGCCGTCGACGAGCGCTTCCCGACCGGCGTCTACTTCAAGGACGTGCGCCCCGACGGCGCGCGCCGGGTGCACTACTACCGCGCCGGCTCGGCGGCGTCCACGATGGACGAGGCCGACGCCGACCGCGCGCTGGCCGTCGCGCCCCGGCTGGTGGCCGTGTCGGGCCTGACCGCGGCGCTCGGCGAGGGTCCGGAGCGCGCGGTGGTGCGGCTGGCCCGGGAGGCGCACGCGCGCGGCATCGCGGTCGCGCTCGACCCGAACCTCCGGCCGGGCCTGCGGCCGGTGGGCGAGACCCTGGTCGGCCTGCTGCCGCACACCGACTTCCTGGTGCTGGGGCAGGACGAGGCGCCGGTGCTGTTCGGCACGGAGGATCCGGCCGAGGTGTTCGCCCAGGCCCGCGCGGCGGGCGTCGGCGAGGTGGTGCTCAAGGCCGGCGCCGACGGCTGCTACCACTCCACGGAGGACGGTCCGGCGCACCTGCCGACCGCGGCCGTGCGGGTCGTCGATCCGGTCGGCGCGGGCGACGCGTTCGCCGGCGCCTACCTCGCCGCCCGGCTGGCCGGCGTCGGCACCCGCGGCGCGGCCTGGCTCGGCAGCCAGTTCGCGGCCGGCGTGGTGGCCGCGCCGGGCGACAGCGAGGGCCTCCCGACGCCCGAGCAGGCCCGAGAGCTGCTCAGCTCGGCCGAGCGCGCATCCTCTCCACGGTGACGGGGGCCGGCTGATCAACCGCCCGCGCCGGCGAGGAGGTCGCCGAGGGGCGTGCGGTGGTAGAGCACCGAGCGGCCGGAGCGGGCGGCGTCCAGCAGGCCGGCGCGGCGCAGGGCACGGAGGTGGTCGCCGGCCGAGCCGACCGGCAGGGCCAGCGCGCGGGCGAGCTGGGTGGTGCTGGCCGGCTCCCGCAACGCGACCAGGATCCGGGCCCGGGTCCGGCCGATCAGCTCCTCCAGGGCCGACGACGGCGGGGCGGCCGGCGCGCCCCACCACTCGCCGATGCCGCGGGCCGGGTAGATCACGCAGCGGTCCCACGGGTCGTCGAAGTGCGCCGCGATGCCGGGCCAGATGAACACCGACGGGACGAACGTCATGCCGCGGCCGCCGACCACCACCTCGCGGTCGGCGATCCGGCTCACCTCGATGCCGCCGTCGCGCCAGCGCAGCCGGGAGTGCAGCCCGTCGACGGCGGCCGCCCAGCCATGCCGGGCCAGCAGGCCCGACCGGTAGACGATGTCGCGCTCACAGATCGCCCGCAGCTGCAGCCAGTCGGCGGCGAGCAGGGCGTCCCAGGCCCGCCGCAGGCCGTCGGCGAGCAGGTCGGTCACGTCCGGCGAGGCCAGGATCGCGCGGGCGTCGGGATCGGCGGCCGGCCGGGCGGCCAGGCTGACGGCGATCTCGGCGCGGGCCACGGCGAGCGGGGCCGCGCGTACCGCCGCGATGTCGTCGTCGATGGTCTGGAGCATCCCCTTGGTCGGCGGTGGGGCCACGAAGTCGGCGCCGCCCTGCGGGTGGTGCAGGGCGAGCAGGGCGCGCATCGCGGGGTCGGTGCGGCGGAGGTGCTCGAAGGCGGGACGCAGCCGGGCCGCCACCCCCGTGGGGAGCGGGCCGTGCCGGCCGGTGCCGTCGAAGAGCCGCAGCAGGTTCTCCACCTCGAAGCTCGGCGACAGCGCGAACCGGCTGTGCAGCAGGTCGGCCTGGTCGACGAGATAGCGGAGCACGGCCCCGACGTTACGGTGTGGGCCGTAACGTTGGCCAGCCTGGCAGCCGTCGCCGCAGGATGCCTGGTGTGAGCACCCAGACCGCCACCTACCGCGAGGTGTTCGCGGTGCCGGCCTTCCGCGTCCTGTTCGCCAGCCGGACGATCGCGATCGCCGCCGACGCGCTGCGCATCGTCGCGCTGTCCGTGCTGGTGTTCACCGCCACCGGGTCGGCCTGGCTGTCCGCGATCACGTTCGGGATCGGCTTCCTGCCGCAGGTGCTCGGCGGCGCCCTGTTCGGCTCGCTCTCCGACCGGCTCCGGCCGCGGCCGCTGATCGTGGCCGGTTACGGCGCCGAATGCCTGGCGGCGCTCGCGCTGGCGCTGGCGCCGCTGCCCACGTGGGCCCGGCTGGCGCTGGTGGCGGCCGTCGCGATCGGCACGCCCGTGTTCAACGGCGCCTCCAGCCGGCTGGTCGCCGACGTGCTGACCGGCGACGCGTACGTCCTGGGCCGTTCCCTGACCAGCATGGCCTCGGGCGGCGCGCAGCTGCTGGGCCTGGCGGTCGGCGGCGTCGCGGTCGCGGCGCTCGGCGCGCAGCACGCCCTGCTGGTGACCGCCGGAAGCCACCTGCTGGCCGCTCTGATCGTCCGGGTCGGGCTGGCCGACCTGCCGGCGGTGCCGACGGCCGGCGGCGGCGCGGTGCGGCAGAGCTGGTCGACCAACGCCACGCTGCTGGCCGACCCGTGGGTGCGGCGGCTGCTGTTGCTGCAGTGGCTGCCGTCGGCGTTCGTGGTGGGCGCGGAGGCGCTGATGGTGGCGTACGCGTCGACCCGGGGCTTCCCGGCCGGCGCGGTCGGGCTGCTGATGGCCGGCTCGCCGCTCGGCATGCTGGTCGGGCATCTCGTGATCGGCCGGCTGGTGTCCCCGGAGGCGCGGACCCGGCTGGTCGCGCCGCTGGTGCTGCTGCTCGGGCTGCCGCCGGTCGGCTTCGCGTTCGACCCGCCGCTCGCGGTGTGCGCGGCGCTGATGGTCGCCAGTGGCTGCGGGTTCGCGTACTCCCTCGGGTTGCAGCGGGCCTTCGTCGACGCCGTGCCGGAACGCGGGCGTGGACAGGCGTTCGGGCTGCTGTCCACGGGCCTGATGACGCTGCAGGGCGTCGGGCCGGCGGTGTTCGGCGCGGTCGCCGCGCTGAGCGCGCCGCGCTGGGCGGTGGCGCTCGCCGGCGTGACGACGGTCACCACCGCGCTGTTGGTGCCGGCGCACCGATTCCTTCTCGGCCCACGACCGGTCAACACCGGTATCGGGAACGTCGAGGGCGCCGAGAAGGAGGAGCACGATGGCCAGCACGCAGTCGCGCGCGGTGGAGCGCATGTACCGGACCTGGACCCAGGACCGGCGCGACCCGCCGCCCGAGCCTGAGCCGCGGGAGACCGACGACCACTGGGGCGACCTGACCGCCGAGCCGCGCGGGGTCGACTACACCGAGGTCGAGCACGGGCTCCGGCTGGCGCCCAAGGCGCTGTCCTTCGAGGGCACCGCGTTGCTCTGCCTGCACGGCGGCGGGTTCGTGAGCGGGTCGGTGTTCACCCACCGGAAGCTGTACGGGCATCTGGCCAAGGCCGTCGGCGTGCCGGCCCTGATCGCGCACCAGCGGCACACACCGGAACATCCGTACCCGGCGCAGCAGGAGGACGCGCTGGCCGCGTACGCCTGGTTGGTGGGGCAGGGTTTCGATCGGGTCGTGCTGGTCGGTGACTCGGCGGGCGGTGGGCTGGCGGTGACCACGACTCTCGCCGCCCCACCGGCCCTGCCGGCACCCGTCGCGCTGCTGCTGATCTCGCCGTGGGTGGACATGGCGGTCAGCGGGGAGAGCTTCGCCACCAACGCGGCGCGCGACGGGTTCTTCTACCGGGAGGTGGTGGAAGGGCTGGCGGCGATGTATCTCGCCGGGCGGGACCCGCGTGATCCGGCAATCAACCCGTTGTACGCGGACCTGGCCGGGCTGCCGCCGATGTACATCCAGGTCGGTGCCGACGAGACGTTGCTCGACGAGAGCCGGATGCTGGAGAAGCAGGCCCGGGACTTCGGTGTGGAGGTGCGGCGCGACGTGTTCCCGGAGCAGCAGCACACCTTCCAGATGGCGGCCGGGCGCGCGCCGGAGGCGGATGACGCGATCGCGCGCTTCGCGTCGTGGGTACGGCCCAGACTGGAGCGGTGAGGATGGACGCGTCGGAGTTCGCCGCGGCGGCCGAGCCGCACCGCCGGGAGCTGGTCGCGCACTGCTACCGGATGCTCGGCTCGGCCGAGGAGGCGCAGGACGTGGCGCAGGAGACGTTCCTGCGGGCGTGGCGGGGCTTCGCGGCCTACGAGGGGCGGGCGTCGGTGCGGGTCTGGCTCTACCGGATCGCCACCAACGCCTGCCTGAACGCGCTCGCGCAGCGGTCCCGGCGGCCGCTGCCGTCCGGCCTCGGCGCGCCGGCCGCTTCCATCGACGCGCCGGCCGAGGTCGATCTCTCCGTGCCGTGGCTGCAGCCCTTGCCCGACGATCCGGCCGATGTGGTGACGCGGCGCGAGAGCCTGCGGCTGGCGTTGGTGGCCAGCCTGCAGTTGCTGCCGCCGCGCCAGCGGGCCGTGCTGTTGATGCGGGAGGTGCTGGAGTTTCCCGCCGCCGAGGTGGCGTCCATGTTGGACATGTCTGTGGCGGCGGTGAAGAGTGCGTTGCAGCGGGCCCGTTCCCGGTTGGCGGCGGCGCGTGGGGAGCCGCTGTCCGATCCCTCCTCGCCGGAGGCCCGGGCACAGTTGGCTGCCTACATGTCGGCGTTCGTCAACGGTGATCTGCGGGCGCTGGAGGCGGCGCTGCGCAAGGACGCGACGCTGGAGGTCGTGCCGTCGCGGACCTGGTTCGCGGGCAAGGCGACGTGTGTGCCCTACCTGGCGTCGGTGCTGGGCTCGCCCGGCGAGTGGGCGATGTTCCCGGTCACCGCCAACGACCAGCCGGCGGTGGTGGTCTATCGCGATGGAGCGGCGTTCGGGGTGGTGCTGCTGTCGCCGACGCCGACCGGGCTCGCCGGGATTGTGCTGTTCACGGGCGCGGACCAGGTGGCGCGGTGCGGCTATCCGGCGGTGTCGCCGGCGAAACCGGCGCGGTAGAGGTCGCGGAGGACGCCGATCTCGCCGCCGTGGTGCATGGTCTCGCGGTTGACGTGGACGATCAGCGCGGCCATGGGCTCGTCGGCGAAGTAGACGCCGCGTTTCCCGAGCGGGCGGGCGAGGTCGTCGGCGTCGAGGCCGGTGACGGCGCGGTGCCAGCGGCCGTAGGCGTCGTCGAGGAAGCGCGTCGCGGCGGCGGCCGTCACCGGCAGGTCGGCCGGGACGTGCCGCGGGTCGAACATGTCGGCGTCGTCGTCGTTCTCCTCGAAGAACGTGCTGACCCGGGTGTGGAAGTCGACCGCGATGTGGGTGAGCCGCCAGGCGATCGTGGTGACCGGCGGCGGTTGCCGCTCCGCGGGCCACGGCCCGTCGGCGCGGCGCCGGCCGTCGGCGTGGCGGCGGACCGTCCAGCAGCCGGCGACGGGCTCCCACAGGTATTCGTCGTCGGTGAGGCCGTCGAGCCTGGGCCGCAGGCGGTTGTCCCAGTAGAACTCGAGCTGCCCGATCAGCAGGCGTCCATAGTCGACGGTCATGCCCAGGCCCGCACCTTGTGGCGGAAGTCGAGGTCGACCTCGTCGGGTGGCAGCCAGGCGATGCCGTGCACCTCGTCGGCCTGGACCCGCGTCTCCGGATCGGCTCGCGTGGTGAAACGGTAGCGGACGTCGAAGTGGTGGTGCGCGGCCTCGCCCTTGGCGGGGTTGGCGGCGATGGCGTGGACGCCGATGTCGCAGGGCACGTAGTCGGCCAGGGTGAGCAGGGCCGGGTCGATGCCCGTCTCCTCCTCGACCTCACGCCGGGCGGCGTCGAGCAGCGTCGGGTCGCCGGGCTCGAGGTGGCCGCCGGGCTGGAGCCATCGGTTGAACACGTTGTGCCGCACGTGGAGCATCCGGCCGGCGGGGTCGAGCACCACCGCGGAGGCGGTCACGTGGCCGGGCGTGAACGTCTTTCGTGAGGTGAGGTCGGCCTCGGCGGCCAGCGCGGTCGTGAGCGGTCGCAGGCGGTCGCTCTCCTGCGGATGCCGGGCGAGGTAGGCCTGGACGACCTCGGCGACGTGGGCTCGTGAGATCACCCGGGCATCTTACGAGCGAGGTACGACAAAACGGTGCGAGGCGAGCGGCCGGCTCGGCTATCGGCGTCGGATCGCCGTGGAGGCGCGGGGCACGAGGTCGGGTGCGAAGCGCAGGTGGCGCGGGGTGATCGGCGCGCCGGTTTCGCGGGCCTCGATCTCCGCGAGCAGCAGCCGGGCCGCGTGCCGGCCCAGGTCCGCGCGGGGCGCCCGCACCGAGGTCAGCGGGACCGCCGCGGCGGCGGCGAACTCCATGTCGTCGAAGCCGACGATGGCCACCTCGTCGGGCACGCGTACGCCATGGGCCAGCAGGCCCTGCAGCAGGCCGATGGCGACCAGGTCGTTGGCGGCGAAGACGCCGGTCGGTCGGCTGGCCGGGTGCATGGCGAGGAGCTGGTCGGCGGCGCCGCGGCCCGAGCGGAGCGTCAGGTCGGGGGTCGGGATGGTCGAGAAGGTGGTCGCGGCGTCGTCGACCCGGCGGATCGCGTCGTAGGCGCCGTCGCGGCGGTCCTCGATCTGGGCGAGCGTGGCGGGGCCGCCGACCACGGCGATCCGGCGGTGGCCGCGGGCGAGGAGGTGCTCGGCGGCGATCCGGCCGCCGGCGACGTCGTCGACCGCGACGTTGGAGTGGGTGCGGGCCAGGTGCCGATCGAGAAAAACCACCGGAATCCCGAGCCGGTCGAACGCCGCCGCGGCCGGCGGTTCGAGGTTGGTGGGGTTCCACAGCAGGCCGCGTACGCGCTGCTGTTGGAACATCTCCAGATAGCGCTGCTCGCGGCCGAGCAGGCCGCCGCTGCCGGCCAGCATGACGGCCAGGCCGGCCGCGTTGACCTCGTCCTCGACGCCGCGCACGACGTCGGTCAGGTAGGGGTTGGCCACGTCGAGCACCAGCATTGCCACGGTGCGGCTGGATCCGCTGCGCAGCTGGCGGGCCGACTCGCTGCGGACGAACCCGAGCCGGCTGATCACCGCGCTGACCCGGCGCCGGGTCGGCAGGGCGACCAGATGCGGCCGGTTGAGCACATTGGACACGGTGCCGACGGAGACGCCGGCGGCCGCCGCCACGTCCTTGATCCGCACACCGCCATTGAGGTCCGTCATAGCTGTGACCAGGGTGCCACAGCCGGCGATCAATGTGACAGCGACGTACGGCTGTGGCGGTCGTCACGCACGGCCATTACCGGCTCGTGACAATGTGCGGATGGGTCGGGGACATGGTCCTGCGAGCTTTGCGGTAGTCCCCCCGCACCGACTGGAGCCCAGATGATCCTGATTTCCGATCCGCGGGTCGCCGCCGTGCCCGTGGGCGACAACGGTGAGCCGCTGGTCGACCTGCGCGCCGTCCCGGGCCTCCGGGTCGACGACCGGCTGGCCGATCCATCCGGCGCGTACGCCCGCCTGCGCGCCGGCGCCGTCGACCGGCTGCTGGCGGCGCAACGGGCGCTCCCGCGCGGGTTGCGGCTGCTGGTCGTGGAGGCGTACCGGCCGCTGCGGCTCCAACGCGCGTACTTCTCGGATTACCAGGACCAGCTGCGGGCCCGCTTCCCCGACTGGGACGAGGAGCGGCTGCACGTCGAGGCCAGCAAGTTCGTGTCGCCGCCGTCGGTCGCCCCGCACAGCTCCGGCGGCACGGTCGACCTGACGCTGGCCGGCCCGGACGGGCGGGAGCTCGACATGGGCACCGCGGTCAACGACAGCCCGGTGGCGAGCGGCAACGCCTGCTTCACCGCGGCCGTGCACATCTCGCCGCCCGCCCGCCGGAACCGCTACGTCCTGGGCGCCGCGCTGCGATCGGCCGGCTTCGTGAACTACCCGACGGAGTGGTGGCACTGGTCCTACGGCGACCGGTACTGGGCCCTCGGCACGGGCGCGGCCGAGACCCGCTACGGGCCGGTCGAGTTCGGGTGAGCGTCTCTCATCTCCGAACGGTGAAGGGCGGCTAGGGCTTCGGTTCACCCGCGAAGGCCGGCCAGTCCTGGTCGTTGGCGTACTGGTACTCGCGCCAGCGATGGATCCGCCCGTCGCGGACGGAGACGAAGGTGATGCCGTGGTACTGGCGGCGGCCGCGGAACGTGTACTCGGCGAAGCCGGACTGCGTGGCCTCGTTGAACGCCAGATTGTGCAAGGTCATCCACATCGGCGGCGGCGCGTCGCCGCCGGAGAGCTCATAGATGGCGGCGCGGCCGACGTAGCGCTGCCGGTCGGGCGGCTCGATGTAGATGATGTCGTCGGTGAAACAGTCGGCGGCCTCGGTCGATCGTCCGGCGGTCCATGCGTCGGCCAGCTTGGCCAGGAGGGCGAAGAACTCGTCTTCCGTCACGCGAGGGAGGCTACGCCCGCCACCCGCCTCGCCGCGCCCCGGCAGCTCAGCGAACCAGCACAATCGCCTAGGACACGAAGAGGGCGACCGTGCGGGCCGGCACCGTGAAGGTGCCGCCTCCCGTGTGGCGGGCGGTCTTGACCACCGGGTCCGAGCCGCCCGCCTGAACGGGATGCAGCGAATAGGTCCGGCCAGCCGCCCCCCGAACCGTCTGGGTCGTCGCCGACGGCGTCGCGTTGAAGACCACCACGATCCGCTCCCAGCGCCGATCAAGATCCTTGCCGACCGTGTCGTCGAGGGTCATCACGATGACGCCCGGCGTCTGGGCCGGGCCGCCCAGCGGGAACGCGACCCGCCGCTGCACCTCCTCCGCCGACGGCAGCGCGAACAACGGCGACGAACCGATCCGCAGGAAAGAGGCGGCGCCGGCCCTGGCCGCGGCCATGTCCGACGGGCCCGGCTCGAGCGCCGGGTCGGCCAGCAGCGGCCGCATGTAGGGCCACTTGGCCTCGTTGTCGCCGCGCGGGGGTAGGCCCGAGCCCCACGTCGAGGACGTCCCGGTCCAGTCGACGCGGTTGAACCAGTCGCCCGAGTCGAACGAGTTGCGGTCCAGGGACTTCGAGCGCAGGAGGTCGGTGCCGGCGTGCCAGAAGCCGACTCCCTGCGACAGCGTCGTGGTGGCCAGCGACAGCGTGTTCATCCTGACTCGGTCGGCCATCGGCAGTGACTGCGGCAGCTTGTATTGCAGGTTGTCGAACAACGTCTCGTTGTCATGGGCGTCCACATAGGTCACCGTCTCGGCCGGCGACGCCGCGTAGCCCGCCGGCTGGCCGTTGTAGTCGACCTCCGCGCCCGAGACGACGGCGCCGGTCCGCGACGGGAACCGGTAGGAGCGCAGGTTGCCGGCCAGGCCCACCTTGATCTGGTCCTGGTAAAGCAGCAACCGGGCGCGTTGCTCGTCAAGCGATCCGTTGACCGGGTCGCCGTTGGGGTCCGTCAACAGGCCCGAGCCGAAGCCCTGCAGGCGCGGGTTCTCGTCGAACGGGCCGCCGCCGCGGACCGCGTCGCGCAGGCGGTCCGAGAACGTCGCGATGCCCGTGCCGGCCATGTTGGCCTGGGTCGCCTGCACGAAACGCGCGTCGTCGGCCACCTCGCCGAAGTTCCAACCCTCGCCGTAGAGGAGCACGGACCGGCCGTCGACGCCGTCGCGCGACAGCGTCAGGCGGTCGAGGGCGCGCCGGACCGCCAGCATGTTGGCCTTGGAGTGGTGGCCCATCAGGTCGAAGCGGAAGCCGTCGACCTTGTAGTCGCGGGCCCAGGTGACGACCGAGTCGACCATCAGCTTTTCCATCATCCGGTGCTCGGTCGCCGTGTTGGCGCAGCAGGTCGACGTCTCCTGCTGCCCGGTGAGCGTGAGCCGGTGGTAGTAGCCCGGCACGATCCGGTCGAGCACCGACTTCGGCGACTGGCCCGAGGCGGTGGTGTGGTTGTAGACCACGTCCATCACGACCCGCAGCCCGGCGCCGTTGATCCCGGCCACCATCGACCGGAACTCACGGGTACGCGCCGCGCCGTCGGGCGAGACCGCGTAGGAACCCTCCGGCGTGGTGTAGTGCCACGGGTCGTAACCCCAGTTGAACCCGTCCGTCGGCCGCACCGGCTCCACACACGCCTGCTGCTCCTCGGACGCCGGCGGCAGCGCGGCCAGGTCGCACGCGGGCACCGACTGCGCGGCCCGCCGCTCCGGCACCGTCGCGAAGTCGAACACCGGCAGCAGGTGCAGGTGGGTGACCCCGGCCGAGGACAGCGACCGCAGGTGCCGCACGCCGGCGCTGGACCGGTCGGTGAAGGCCGCGTAGGTGCCCCGGTGCGCCGCCGGCACGCTGGTGTCATCGATCGAGAAGTCGCGCACGTGCAGCTCGTAGACGTGTGACGCCGTGAAGGCGGGCGCGGCCGGCTTGCGCAACCGGCTCCAGCCCGACGGCGCCAGCGCGGGATCCGCCAGCGAGGCCAGCACGGACCGGGTCGAGTCGGCCGTCAGCGCCACCGAGTACGGGTCGGTGACCGTGTTGGTCTCCACCCGCCCGGTGGTCGGCGCGTACACCCGCACCTCGTAGACGTAGGACAGCCCACGCCAGGACCGGGAGCCGACCGCCGTCCAGACCCCGTCGCGGTCGCGCCGCATGGGCACGACGCCGGCGCCGGAAACCACCAGCGAGACCGACTTCGCCGTCGGCGCCCACAACGCGAACGACGGCACCCCACCACGGGACCAGGCAACGCCCAGTGACCGCCGGGCGGCCCCACCATAGAGATCGTCGAGCACCCCCGGGATCTGCACCCCGGTCGCGTCGACCAGCGCGCCGGAAGCGTCGAAGGCGGCCACCGCGACCTGCCCCGTCAGCACGGAGGGCACCGGCACCGACGCCGGCACGGTGAAGCCCGAGAGCTCGGCCAGATGCGGGAAGTCGCGCACCACGAAGCCGGGCAACCCGCCGGCCGGGGCCAAGGGAACAGCGACACCACCGACCACCGCGCCGTCGGCCACGGACATGCCGCCCGACGGCGCGGTGTAGAGCGCGAACCGCACCGCGCTCGCGGGCGGCTGCCAGGCGATCAGCCCCCGCCGCACCCAGTGCGCCGCCGACTCGGCGCCCAACGCCCGCGGCGCGTCGTCGACGATCCGGTGGGTCGCGTGGTCGTAGGTGAAGGTCAGCACGCCGCCGGGCGCCGTCAGCGGGATGTTGGCCCCGCCCGGCGCGCCGCCGGCGCCGTAGTTCTCGTCCCACGACCCGTTGAGCGCGACCTTGTATTCCCACGCGCCCGCCGGCACCGTGAACGACGCCCGGAACAGCCCCGGCGACCCGGCCACCGGAGCGAGCCCGGTCTCGCCGCACGACGGCTGCCAGTCACCGGGGCAGCCGAGCTCCGACTGGAGCGAGCCCACCAGCGTGACCTGCGACGGCAGCGGCGTGTGGTCGGCGAACGCCGGCGCCGCGACGAGCGACAGCAGCAGACCGACCACACCGACAACGGCAACCCGCCGGCGAGCACGACGCATCGGACCCTCCCCAAGGCAGCGACAACATTGACGCTCCTCGCATTGGAGTCGCCCCGCGACCGAGCGTCAACCCGCTACCGGCGAGTCGCGCCGAGGGAAGAGGGAACCTACATATTGATCATGTGCCCGGCCAGACCGTGCACCGCCTCCTTCACCGCCTCGCTCAGCGTCGGATGCGAATGCACGTTGCGCCCCACCTCGTGCACGGTCAGATCCCACTGCTGCGCCAACGTCAGCTCCGGCAACAGCTCGGTCACCTCGGGCCCGATCAAGTGGGCGCCCAGCAGCTCGCCGTAACGAGCGTCCGACAAGATCTTGACGAACCCGACCGTGTCACCCAGTCCGTTCGACTTCCCGTTGGCGGTGAAGGGGAACTTGGCGACCTGCACGTCGTACCCCGCCGCCAGCGCCTGCTCCTCCGTGTAGCCGAAGCTGGCCACCTGCGGCTGGCAGAACGTCGCCCGCGGGATCATCACGAAGTCGAGCTCCATGGTCTCCGCGCCCGCGATCGTCTCAGCGGCGATGATGCCCATGCTTTCGGCGGCGTGCGCGAGCATCAGCTTGGCGGTCACGTCACCGATCGCATAGAGGCCCGGGACGTTGGTGCGCCCACGCCCGTCGACCGCGATCGCACCGCGCGGAGTGAGCGCCACGCCGGTGTTCTCGAGCCCGTACCCCGTGACGTTGGGTTGGAAGCCGATGGCCTGCATCAGCTTGTCGGCCGACAGCTCCCGGGTCTCCCCCTCGGTCGACGACACGGTCACCGTGACACCGGAGGACGACGACGACACCGACTCCACCTTGGTCGACACCAGCACCTCGATGCCCAGCCGCTTGTAGCGCTTGAGCAGCTCGGCCGAGACCTCGGCGTCCTCCAGCGGCAGCATCCGGTCGAGGAACTCGACGATCGTGACCTTGACGCCGTAGTTGTGCAGCACGTAGGCGAACTCGACGCCGATCGCCCCGGCGCCGGCGATGACGATCGAAGCGGGGAGCGAAGAGCTGAGGATCTGCTCCTCGTAGGTGACCACCCGGTCGGAGAGCGAGGTGCCCGGGATGAGCCGGGTCGACGCGCCGGTCGCGATGATGCAGTTGTCGAACGTCACGGTCTGGTCGCCCACCGCCAGGGTGTGCGCGTCGACGAACGTACCCCGACCGTTGATCTCCGTGATGCCGTTCTTCTTCATCAGGTAGTGCACGCCCCGCACGCGCCCGTCGGCGACCTTGCGACTGCGGGTGAAGGCCGCGCCGTAGTCGAACGTCACCTCGCCCGTGACGTTGATGCCGAAGGTCTTCCGCTCGGCCGTGAAGATGTGGTTGAGCTCCGCGTTGCGCAGCAGCGCCTTCGAGGGGATGCAGCCGACGTTGAGACACACGCCGCCCCAGTAGCGCTCCTCCACGACCGCGGTCCGCAGGCCGAGTTGGGCGCCACGGACCGCGGCGGTGTAGCCGCCCGGGCCCGCGCCGAGAACGACGAGATCGAAATGCTCTGTCATGACTGAAGCCTAGGCCGGGGTTAGCATCCGGCCATGCGGATCGGTGTGGTGGGTTGCGGGCGGATCAGTGGGATCTACTTTCAGAACCTGACCCGACTGCCACAGACCGAGGTCGTACGCTGCGCGGATCTGGATGTGGCGCGGGCGAAGGAAGCGGCCGAGCGGCACGGGATAGCCGCCGCCGGCACGGTCGAGGAGCTGCTGGCCGACGAATCCGTGGAGCTTGTGGTCAACCTCACCATCCCCGCCGCCCATGTCGGGGTCGGGCTGGCCGCGGTGCGGGCCGGCAAGCACGTCTACGCCGAGAAACCGCTGGCCCTGACGGTCACCGACGCCCGCCAGCTGCTCGAAGCGGCGACCCACCACGGCGTACGCGTCGGCAGCGCGCCGGACACCTTCCTCGGCGCCGGCCTGCAGACCGCCCGGGCCCTGGTCGACGAGGGCGCGATCGGGCGGCCGCTGGCCGGCTCGGTGTTCATGCTCTCCCCCGGCCACGAGCACTGGCATCCGGCGCCGGACTTTTACTACCAGCCAGGCGGCGGGCCGCTCTTCGACATGGGGCCCTACTACCTGACCGCGCTGGTGACCCTGCTGGGCCCGGTGGCGGCGGTGACGGCGGCGGCCGGTGCCGGCTATCCGACCCGGGTGACCCCGCAGGGCCGGGAGATCCCGGTCGAGGTGCCGACGCACGTGACCGCGGTGCTCGAGTTCGCGAGCGGGGCCGCGGTCACGGCCGTGTTCAGCTTCGACGTGCCGGCCTCGACCATCCCGCACGGCATCGAGCTCTACGGGAGCTCCGGCACGCTGGCGGTGCACGACCCCAACCACTTCGGCGGACCGGTGCTCGTCCGCGGCCCGGCCGACACCGACTGGCGGGAGGCGCCGCTGCGCACGCCGTGGTCGGCGAACTCCCGCGGCCTCGGCGTCGCCGAGATGGTCACCGCGATCGAGGAGGGCCGCGACCACCGGGCGTCGGCCGCGCTCGCCCTGCACGTGCTGGACACGATGGAGACGGTGCACGCGGCGGCGGCCCGGGGCGCCCGACTGCCGGTCGCGACGACGGTCGAGCGCCCCTCGCCGTTCCTCAGTTGAGCGACGCGGCCCGGTCGACCAGGTCGGCCAGCTCCCGCACGGCCGGGTCCTCGGTGCGGTCCGCGGCCCGGTCGGCGATCCGGCGCAGCTCGGCCAGGGCGATCGCCGACCCGCGGTCGCCGCGCAACGCCACGGCCAGGTAGGCCGCCACGTAGTCGACGGTGAACCGGGGCGCCGCGGCCTCGAACCCCGCGTCGAGGTCGGCCACGGTGACGGGGCGGGACGCCTCGGACGGCTCGCGCGTGGCCGGATCGAGCCAGCGCGCCCGGACGGTGGCCACCGGCGCGCGCAGGTCGGTGTCGCCGGCGAGCCGCACCTCGTACAGCGCGGTCACGCTGTGGCCCGGTCCCACCTCGCCGCCGTCGACCCGGTCGTCGCGGAAGTCCTCGTCGGCGACCGCCCGGTTCTCGTAGCCGATGAGCCGGTAGTCCCGCACCGTCCGCCCGTCGAACGTCACCTGGACCTTGGCGTCCAGCGCGCGCACCTCGAGCGTGGCCGGCAGCCGGTGCACGAAGACGTCGCGGGCCTGGTCCGGCTCGCTGACGTAGACCGCGAACCCGTCACCGCCGTCGGCGAGCCGTTCCATCAGCGCGTCGCCGTAGTCGCTGCCGACGCCCACACCGAGCAGGGCGATCTCCTTGGCCGCCTCGTCGCGTACGCGCCGCAGGATCGTGTCGGCGTCGGTGGAGCCGGTGTTGGCCAGGCCGTCGGACAGGACGATCACCCGGTTGGACGTGCCCTCGCGGAAGCCGTCGCGGGCCACCCGGTAGCCGAGCGTCAGGCCGGCGGCGAGGTTGGTGCTGGCATCGGGCCGCAGCCGGCGGATCGCGGCGTGCAGGTCGTCCTTCTCGGACACGCGGGTCATCTCCCGCAGCACGTCCGCCTCGCTGCTGAACGCCACGATCGCGACGGAGTCGGTCGGCCGCAGCTGGTCGACCAACGTGTGCAGGGCGTCCCGGACCAGGTCGAGGCGGCCGGGCTCGGCCATCGAGCCGGAGACGTCGACGACGAACGTCAGGGACGCGTCCGGGCGGCTGGCCGCCTCCTCGCCGCGGGTCTGCAGGCCCACGCGCATGATGCGCACGTCGTCGCCCGTTTCGTGCGCGGCGGGTGGACGCGCGCCGTCGGCGTGGATCGCGAAGCCGTCGCCGCGCGGCTCCGGATAGTCCTGGTCGAAGGCGTTGACGAACTCCTCCGGCCGGACCATCGTCGGGTCGGGCAGGCTGCCCTCGGTGATGACCCGGCGGGCATAGCCGTAGGAGGCGGTGTCGACGTCGACCGCAAATGTCGACTGTGGATCCTCGAGCGGGTTGCGGTCGCCGCCCTGGTTGTCGCGCTCGGCGGTCGAGTGGTTCGGTGCCGAGGCCTCCCGGCCCGTCGCGTCACCGCCGCCGGCCGTGCAGCCGGCCAGTGCCAGCAACGCCGCCAGCGCGACCGCTATCGTCCTGCGCCTCATCGTTCCTCCCCGCATGTCGTGGTCACTCTCGCCATTGGACAAACGAGGCGCGGCGGGCGCTCCCGTTGTGGCCGAGCCGTTGCGCAAGCGCGACAACCGTGACCGGGGCGTGTCCTTTCGTGATCGCGGCGAGTCGCCGCCGAGACCGTTACGCCGCCGGCCCGAGACCTTTGACACCGCTTGGTACGGTGCCGCGGGTGAGGCGAATCGCATCGACGGTCGTCGCCGGCACGCTGGCGCTCGGCGCGCTGCTGGCCTGTTCCGCCACCGATGACCCGCCGGCCACGGCCCCGGAGATCGGCCTGACCCCGGGACCGGGTGTGAGCATCCTGAGCCGCCCGACACCGAGCCGGACCACGGTGCCCCGCGCGGAGCCGGGCGACGGCACGCCGCCGCTGGTGTTCGGCGACTGCGTGATCGAGACGTCCCGGTCGACGAGCGGCGTGCTGGAGCGGATCAACTACGGCGAACGGTCGTGCCGCGAGGCGATGGCCGACCGGCCCAACGCGTGGAAGGTGGTCAACCTCGGCGATCGGGCCGAGTGCCCCGACGACGACCGGCACATCACGTTCACGATCAGCCCGCTGCTGCCGTCGTCGACGAGCGACTACACGTACGTCTGCGCGGAGCGGCTCTAAAAGATGACGACGGACCGCAGCGCGTTGCCGTGGTGCATGGTGTCGATCGCGGCTTCGACGTCGGCCAGGCCGATCTCCTCGGTGACGAACGCGTCGAGGTCCAGGCGGCCCTGCCGGTAGAGGTCGACCAGCATCGGGAAGTCGCGGCTCGGCAGGCAGTCGCCGTACCAGCTGGACTTCAACGCCCCGCCGCGCCCGAAGACGTCGATCAGCGGCAGGTCGGGCACCTTCATGTCGGGTGTCGGCACGCCGACGAGGACCAGCGTGCCGGCGAGGTCGCGGGCGTAGAACGCCTGCTGCCAGGTCTCCGGGCGGCCCACCGCCTCGACCACGACGTCGGCGCCGTCCGCGCCCTCGAACGTCTCCGCGCAGATCCGCTTGATCTCGGCGACCGGGTCGACCCGGGAGGAGTCGACGGTGTGCGTCGCGCCGAGCTTCGTGGCGGTTTCCAGCTTCCGGGCGTCGATGTCGACCGCGATGATGGGACTCGCGCCGGCCAACGCCGCGCCAGCGACCGCGGCCACCCCGACGCCACCGCAGCCGATGACGGCGATGCTCCGGCCGCGGGTGATCCCGCCGGTGTTGATCGCGGCGCCGATGCCGGCCATCACGCCGCAGCCGAGCAGCCCGACGGCCGCGGGTCGCGCCTCCGGGTCGACCTTGGTGCACTGCCCGGCCGCGACGAGCGTCTTCTCCGCCAGCGCGCCGATGCCGAGGGCCGGCGAGAGCACGGTGCCGTCCTCCAGCGTCATCTTCTGCTTCGCGTTGTGGGTGGCGAAGCAGTAGTGCAGGTCGCCGCGCTTGCAGGCGCGACACTCACCGCAGACGGCCCGCCAGTTGAGCACCACGAAGTCGCCGGGCGCGACGCCGGAGACGTCCGGACCGACCGACTCGACGATGCCGGCGGCCTCGTGGCCGAGCAGGAACGGGAAGTCGTCGTTGATGCCGCCCTCGCGATAGTGCAGGTCGGTGTGGCAGACGCCGCAGGAGAGCACCTTGACGACGGCCTCGCCGGGGCCGGGGTCGGGCACGTTGACCGTCACGATCTCGACCGGCGCGCCCTTCTCGCGGGCGATCACACCCCGGACCTGCTGCATTCTGTTGCCCCCTTGCTGCACGGACGACGCGCGCGGACGACACCACCGTAACGTGGCGCTCTACGGAAAGACCCGGCCCAGCGCCGCCAGGGCGTTCCTAGCGTACGTCTCCTGGTTCTCGCTCAGCCCGTAGTGCAGGTCCTCCAGGGTCGTGCAGCGGGCGAAGAAGAGCGCCCGGTCGTCGACGGTGCCGAGTCGCGGGCCGAGGTCCCGGAAGAGGCGGCCGAGGTCGTGGGCCGGCTCGGTGCGGGCGGCGTCCGCCCAGTCGATGACGCCGGTGAGCGTCCGGGTCGCCGGGTCGACGAGGACGTGCTCGATGCCGAGGTCGTTGTGGCAGAAGACCGGCTCACCGGCGTACGGCGGTGGCGGCGCCTGGCTCAGGAACAGTTCGACGGCGCGGTGGTGGGTCGCCGGGATCGCGTGCCGGATGTCGCCGTAGTGGGTGCGGGCCTCGTCGAGCCACTCGCTCGGCGGCGCGTCGTCGTCCTTCGCGCCGGTGATGGCTTCGATGTCGCGCATGAGCCGGCGGAGCGCCGCGATCAGGGTCGGCGGCACGCGGCTCGGGTCGGGCAGGGTCGCCGCCGGAACGCCCTGGAGCTTCCGGTAGACGAGCAGCCCGGCATCCGGGTCCACCACGATCGGCTCCGGGACCGGCACGTCGGTCGCCGCACGCACGGCGGCCAGGATCGCGGCCTCGCGGTCCACCTGTGCCGGGTCCGGCGTCCGGGCGAGGCGGACGACCAGCTCGGCGTTCACCTCGTAGGCGGCGTGGTCGTAGCCCGCCCCCAGCGGCCGGACCGCGCGGACGTCAAGGTCGGGCAGGTGCCGGCCCAGCAGCCGGCGCAGCGCGCTCAGCCGCTGCGGCGGTTGCCGTAGTTGCGGGGCGGCTGGAACGTGCCGCCCTTGCCGACGAACCCGCCCGAGCCCTGGCCGCGCGGGTTGCTGCCCTTGCTCTTGCCCTTGGCGCGGCGCTCGGCCCGGTTGGCGAAGACCGGCGTCTCCTCCTCGGCGCCCTCTTCGGGCGTAGCGGTCTCGTCCGGCGTGGCGGCTTCGTCGTCGGCGGACATGAGCTCTCCCGAGATGGTTCGCGGTGACGGGTCGCCGCCCAGCTTAACGGCACTGGCCACGTAGCCGGGGACGAGCACGGTCAACGCCCCGCGCGCGAACACCGGTTCGAGTGTGTCGCGGCACCATTCGTGCGCTTCCCGCGCGGTGCACACGCCACGGGCGATGGCGTCGTCGACGTTGACCCCGCTGAAGGTGTAGCGCAGGTACGCGTCGTACGTCATCGGCAGTCGGGCCTCGACCCGCGTGTGGCCGACCAGCCGCCAGCCCCAGTCGGTCAGGGGCAGCTCGCGGACGTCCAGCGGTCGCCAACCCGGCGGGAACGGGAACCGGGCCTCGAAGGCGGCGAACCAGTTGGCGAGGGCGTCGCCCGTGCCGGTGCGGCGGGCGTCGAAGAAGTCGTAGACGACGAGTCGCCCATCCGGGGTGAGGACCCGGCCGGCCTCACCGAACGCGACGGGAAGGTCGGCGTAGTTGAGGGAACCGGCCGCGGTGACCAGGTCGAACGAGCCCGACGCGAACGGCAGGCACTCGGCGGCGGCGACGACGAACCGGGCGTGCGGCGCGACCGTCCGGGCGTGGGTGAGCATCGCCGGCACGGGTTCGACACCGACGACGTCACGGGCGTACGGCGCCAGGGCAGCGGTCGACAGCCCGGCGCCGCAGCCGACGTCCAACGCCCGCCGCGCGCCGCCGGCGAGCCCGGCGGACCCTAGGATCCGCGGATGCAACGGAGGCCGATCGAACGCATAGGCGGCCGCCAGCCGCTCGCTGTCGTACACGCTGGCCATGATCTGGATCTTAAGGAGCACGGCGTGGGGCCGTTGCCATAGGGAGCCTGGCTGCATACTCTGTTGACATGACTATGCGCGAGCAGAGCTACTACGCGCTGGCTTCGTTGATGGACGGTCCGCTGCATGGCTACGCGATCATCAGGCGGGCCGAGGAGCTGTCGGGCGGTCGGGTGCGGATGGCGGCCGGCACTCTTTACGCGGCGCTCGACCGGCTCAGCACCGAGGGACTCGTCGGCGTGGTCGACGAAGAGGTGGTCAACGGGCGGGCGCGACGCTACTACGACCTCACCGACGCGGGGGTGACCGCGCTGCGTGCCGAGGCCGACCGGATGGTCGAGGCGGCCCGCGTCGTGACGGAGCGGCCGGCGCGGCGGTTGCGGGCGGTGAAGCCGGCATGACCGCGGACATGTTGGAGGCGCGCTACCGGCGGCTGCTGCGAGCCTATCCGAAGCGCTACCGGCGCGAGCGCGGCGCCGAGATGATCGGCACGCTGATGGAGGCCGCCGGCGACGGTCAGCGACGCCCGACGGTCCGGGAGGCGACCGCTCTCGTCCTGCGTGGGCTCCAGGCCCGCGCCGGGACACACGACCTGCCCGCCGACGGCCGGGGCTTCCGCGGGGCGCTGCGGCTGGCGGTGCTGATGCTGGTGGCCTACGCCGCGGCCGGCAGCCTCGCCGAGACCGGCAGGATCCTCGTGCCCATCGTCGCCGACCGCACCGTGGCCTACCCCAGCGACCTCATCCATCCACTCGCGACAGTGCTGGCCGCCGCCGCGGTCGTCCTGGTCGCCGGAGGCCGCTACGTGCTCGGGCTGCTGGCGACCGTGGCCGCGCTCGCCGCCACACTGATCGTCACGCACCTGAGCCTCGTCGGCATCGACGTCGTCACCGGCGCCCGCTATTACCCGGAGTTCGCGTCCACCCGCGCCTTCGTGATGACCGAGCCGACGATCTGGCCGTTGCCGCTGGCCGCGCTGCTGCTCATGCCACTGCTGCGCTGGCCCGCGTCCGGCGCCCGCCGCCCCGGGGCGTGGCTGCTCGCCGTCCCGGTCGCGGTGGTCCTGCTGCCGACCGACTACGACGTGACGATCGGCCTGCAACCCGCCGCCACCGCCGTCGTGATGGCCGGGTTCCTGCTGTGGGTCGCCGTCGACGCCCGCGCGACCATCGCCGCCGGGGTGCTGCTGGTCCCGATCATGCTGGCCCTGCTGGGGCTCCACGCCCTGGGCGCCTGGGACCAGCCGGACAGCTCCCCCAGCCGATATTTCTGGACCCTGGTCGTCGGCGCGCTGGCCCTGGTCGTCAGCGGGACCCTCGTCCTGCGCCGCCAGGCCCGGATCTAGCGAGGGAACTCGACCGCCGCTGCGGGCATAGGAGGGTGTGGCGGACACGAGCGAGACGAGCGACGGCGAGCTGTGGCGGCGGGCCGTCCAGGGCGAGGCCGAGTGCTTCGGCGTGCTCTTCGACCGGCACTGCGCGGCGGTACGCGCCTTCTGCGCCCGCCGCACCGGCTCCCTGGACGCCGCCGACGACCTGGTCTCGATCGTGTTCCTCGAGGCCTGGCGGCGGCGGGCCGACGTCGAGCTCGTCGACGGGGCCGCGCTGCCGTGGCTCTACGGCATCGCCCGCCACACCATCCACCACCGCTGGCGCACCGCCCTGCGGCATCGGCGGGCGCTGTCCCGACTGCCCGCGGCGCCGGCCGTGCCGGACCACGCCGACGACGTGGCCGCCCGCCTCGACGACGAGCGGCGGCTGGAGCAGCTCCGCGCCGCCATCGCACGGCTTACGCCCGCCGACCGCGACGTGCTCCTGCTGTGCGTCTGGGAGGGCCTGAGCTACGCGGCCGCCGCGGTCGCGCTCGGCGTGCCCGTCGGGACCGTGCGGTCGCGGCTGTCGCGGGCGCGGGCCCGGCTCGACGCGCTCGCCGGCGGAACCCCCAACCTGATCAGCCCGGCACCACGAGAGGAGACGCCATGACGTCGTTGCGGTCCGGGATGGACCCCGTGCGCCAGGCCGACATCCGGCAGCTGCTGGTGACCACCGCATCGGCCCCACCCGTGTCGGCGTGGCAGCGGAACCGGCGGGCCGGACTGGCCACGGTCGCCGCGGCGGCGGTCGTCGTCGCCGGGTCCGTCGTCCTCGCCGATGCCCAGGATCCGCCGCCGAGCTACGCCGGCTGGACCGCCGTGCCGCAGGCCGCCCCACCGCCGGAAAGCTCGTCGGACGACATCGAGGAGTGGGCGTCGCAGTGCACCGACCTCGGCGTGGGCGGCGTGGCGATCGAGGGCGTGCCGGCCCGCCGGGCGGAGGCGGACCGCCGCCAGGTGCTCGTCGACCGGCGCGGCGACCTCACCTACTGCGTCGACGTGTCGCTCGGCCGCGGCACCGCCCGGGACCCGCTGATCGCCCTCTCCGGGATCAAGGCGCGCGGCGGTCTCAGCGCGGCGGCGGCCACCGTCTACGACAAACCGTTCACCCGACCCGGCGCCGCCGACGTGCTCGTGCTGGGCGCGAGCCTGGCGAACCCACCTCGGGAGCCCGGGGTCGACAGCCTCGAGGTCTTCCAGCTGTACGGCCTGAGCGGACCGGACGTGACCGGCGTCGACCTCGTCCTCGCCAACGGCCTCCGGGTCACCGCCTCCCTGCGCGGCGGCATCTGGGGCGTGTGGTGGCCGAGCGACCGCGGCGAGCCGGACGGGTGCGTCCTGGAGGTGCGCACGAGCGGCGGGACGGCGACGATCGACCCCGACACCGTGCGCCTCCACTTCGGCTGACGACGCTCAGCCGAGCTGGTAGTGCGACACCACGACCTGGCCGTCCACAGTCTGCGTCTCCACCAGCCGGAGGTTCCTGCGCTGCTCGGGCGCGCCGAACAGCGGCCGGCCGCCGCCGAGCACCACCGGATGCACGGCCACGTGGTACTCGTCGATCAGCCTGCGCTCGGTCAGCGCGGCCGCCAGCGCGGTGCCGCCGGTGAGCAGCAGGTCGCGGCCGGGTCGGGCCTTGAGCGCCGCCACCTCCGTGGCCAGGTCGCCGCTGATCACCCGGCTGGTCCACTCGTCGCCCTCGTAGCTGCGGGAGAAGACGATCTTCGGCGTCGCCCGCCAGAACGGCGCGAACGCGGTGACGTGCGGGTCGTCCGACATCGACTCGGCATTGGGCCAGAAGCCGACCATCATCTCCCAGACCGGCCGCCCGAACAGCAGCGTGTCGACCCGACGATCCAAACCGTCGGAGTACGCGGACAGCTCCGGCCCCATCGTCGGCCAGTCGAACTCCCCGTTTGGCCCGTCGACGAACCCGTCCACCGACGTGTGCACCCAGTAGATGATCTTGCCCATTGCCTGCCTCCCTCTGTGCGGTCACGGCTACGTCGGAGCCGCCCACCGCCTTTCGACACCACCGCCGAAGACCTGTCACCGATCTATCCAGCGCCACGTCGGCAGCAGCGGGCGCCACTACTGCTCGATCACCAGCAAGGGCCTGCCGAGCCAGGGGTCGGCGGTCGGGAAGGTGCAGGTCTACACGCAGAGCAGAAGTCCGCACGGCCTCTACACCAGCCCGCGCGTCTGGTACGTCTAGCTAGGCGCGGTCGAGGCGGAGGGTGGTCGTCGCGGCCGTGGGGGTGACCATGGAGTCGGCGCCGCCGCCGTACTTGGTGCGGTAGGCGGCGTCGACGGCCGCCGTCACGTCGGCCGACGTGTCGCCGAGGTCCGTCACCGTGACGTCGGCCGCCAGACCCGGCACGCTGATCCGGGCCCGGCCGGACCGCACCGCCCGACCGAACCAGCCGGTGTCGCGGCGGTGCCAGCTCCGCACGTACACCCGTCCCCCGGTCGTCACGACCCAGATCGGGACCGCCCGCCGCAGGCTGCCGTCGACGCCGCGCACGGCGATCCGCAACTCGGCGCTCGCGTCGATCAGGCGCAGGTCGTCGGCGGACCAACCGGCAGTCATGATCCAGACGCTACCCGCCGCCGGTAAATGCGAGGCGGATTGTCGTACCCGGACGTCAGGATGGGCCCCATGTTCGGTGATGCTCTTCCCCGTCGGCCCGAGGCGCGCCGGCTGCTGGCGGCGACCCTGTTCTCGGCCACCGGACGCGGCCTGACGTTGCCGTTCATGTTCATCTACCTGACGAAGGTCAGGGACGTGCCGGCCAGCACGGCGGGCCTGATCATCGCCTGGATGGCCGTGTGCGCGCTGGTGATCGGGCCGGTGGGCGGCTGGGCGGTCGACCGGTTCGGCGCACGCCGGATCGTCCTGCCGATGCTGCTCGTCGAGGCCGTCGGCGTGGGCAGCGTCGGCTTCGCCCACACGCACTGGCAGGCGCTCCTGTCCGTCACGCTGATCGGCGCCGGCGGCGGCGTGATCTGGGCGGCCAACACGACGATCCTGTCGTCGGTGACCGACGGCCTCGAACGGCAGAAGACGTTCGGCCTCAACTTCGCGCTGCTCAACCTCGGCATCGGCACCGGCACGGTGATCGCGGGCGCGATCGTCGACCTCGACCGGCCCGGCACGTTCCAGGTCATCTACCTGATCGACGCGGCGCTCTACCTGGTGCCGTTCGTCAACCTCCTGACGATGCCCGGCGTCGGGCGGCGGCTCGCCCCGGCCACGACCGACGACCAGGCGACGCGACTACGCCAGCCCGGCTACCGCGAGGTGTTCGCCCACCGTGGTTTTCGCCGGCTGCTGGCCTTCAGCATCGTGCTCACGATCAGCGGCTACGCCCAGATCGAGGTCGGCTTCACCGCTTTCGCGATCGACGTGGCGCAGGTCGGCCCACAAACGGTGGCCTACGCGTTCACCGCCAACACGCTCGTCATCGTGCTGGCCCAGTTGTTCGTCGTGCGGGTGATCCAGGGCCGCAGCCGCACGATCCTGCTGTCCGTGGTCGGCGTCATCATGGCCGCGTCGTGGCTGATCCTCGGCGTGGCCGGCGCGATCGACGGCCGGCACGCGGCCGCGTCGGCCGTGGCGGTGATCGCCTGCGCCGCGGTGTTCGCGGTCGGCGAGACGCTGCTGTCGCCGATCAACCCGACCCTGCTCAACGCGCTGGCCAACGACGAGCTACGCGGCCGGTTCAATGCGCTCGGCTCGATGGTCTGGGGCGCCAGCGGCATCGTCGGCCCGATCACCGCGGCGCCGCTGATCGGCGGCGGCCACAGCTCGATCTGGCTGGCCCTCACGGTGGCCGGCTGTCTGACGGCGGCGGTGCTGGCGGCCTCGCTGCGCAAGGTGATCACCGCCGAGCAGGACGGGCGCACCGCAGCCGCCGGCCCGGCCGAGGTGGGCGACGACGACGCTGTCCGGGTGGCAGTCGAGCGGTGATCTACAGTTCGGGCGGCTTGGATGCGATGATGACGACCGCTGCCCGGCGGCGCGCGAACGGAGGGCGATGCAGTTCGAGACGCGGACGTTCGCCGAACCCGGCCGGACGGTCGTGGCGGTCTCCGGCGAGTGCGACCTGACCGTTCGTGACCAGTTCACGTCGGTGCTCGTGGGCGCCGTCGACCAGGCCGCCGTCGTGGTCGTCGACCTGGCCGACCTGCGGTTCATGGACTCCAGCGGCGTACACGGCCTGGTGGTCGGGCATCACGCCGCCCGTGACAAAGGGCGCCGACTCTATGTCGTCAACGCGGCGGGCGAGGTGGCCCGCGTGCTGGCGCTGACGGGGCTCGCCGACCTGCTGCGGCCGCCGCTCGACGGCCGCGTCGGGGTGGAGGATGTCTGACGTGCGCCGGCCCGGCGGGCACACCGCCGAGGTCGACTATTCCGAGGCCGGCGATCTGGCGGCGGTGCGGGCGTTCGTACGGACCCGGGCGGAGGCGCACGGGCTCGCGCCGGACCGGGCGGATCTCCTGGTGCTGGCGGTCAGCGAGCTCGCGACCAACACGTTGCAGCACGGCACCGGTGGCGGCCGGGTCACGGTGTGGGCGCGCGACGGGCAGCTCGTGTGCGAGGTCCTCGACCAGGGCCCGGCGCGGGACTTCGGCCGCGCGATGCCGCCGGCCGACGCCGTTCGGGGGCGCGGGCTGGCGATCGTGGAGCGGGTGTGCGACGACGTGTCGTCGACGACCGGGGCGCACGGGACCGTGGTGCGGCTCGGCCTCACCCTGTGACGTCGGGCGGGAGGATCTCCACCGTGAGCGCGCAGGTGTCGTCGTCGGGGCTCGCGACCTGGAGCACCTCGCGCAGCCCGTCGAGCCGCGTGGCCTCGGCGCGACCGGACACGTCCGACAGCGCCTGCCGCAGCTCCTCGACCCGGCCGGCCGTGCCACCGTCGCGCCGTTCGACCAGCCCGTCGGTGTAGAGCAGCACCAGGTCGTCGGCCCGCAGCGGCACCGAGGCGCTCGAATAGAGCGTGGTGTCCTCGGCGCCCAGGAGGAGCTGGGCCGGCCCACCGAGGTCGTGCGCCGTGCCGGCCCGGCCGAGCATCGGCGGCATGTGCCCGGCCCGCGACCAGGTCAGGGTCGAGCCCGCGGGGTCGTACACCGCGACCAGCGCCGTGGCGGTGATCTTGAGTTGGGCGCAGAGCCGGTTGAGGTGGCCGAGCAGCCTGCCCGGATCGTGGATCCCGATCGAGAGCCAGGCGATCAACGAGAACCGCAGGTGGGCCATGCCGTTGGCCGCCTGCAGGCCGTGGCCGGCGACGTCGCCGACGGCGAGCACCACGGGACCGTCGGCGAGCGCGGCGGCGTGGTACCAGTCGCCGCCGACGTTCATCGCGCTCTCCGCCGGCAGGTAGGTCACCATCGCCCGCAAATTGCCGATCCGCAACGGCTGGCGTGGCACCGGTTGGATGAGGTTCTGCAACTGGGCGGCGAGTCGGTGCTCGGCCACGGCGGTCGTCTCGCGCCGGCGCAGCTGGTCGGTCAGCAGCTCGATCGCCGAGCGGGTGTTCTCGCGGGCGGTGACGTCCTGCACGACCGCGTTGATCTTCAGCGGCGTCCCCTCGCCGTCGCGGACGACGTCGGAGAGGATCCGCAGGTGCTTGATCGCGGCGCCGACCCGGAACCGGACCGTCACGTCGGACGCCGTGCCGCTGTCGAGCGTCTGCCAGGCGGTCTCGGCGACGCCGCGGTCCTCCGCCAGCATCGCGGCGCCCTGCTCCGCCCGCGACAGCGGACCGGCCGACGGGTCGCGCTCGAAGATCCGGAACATGCCCGGTGACCAGTCGCTGCGCCCGGTGGCCAGGTCGTACTCGGCCCAGCCGAGCCGCCCCAGCAGCTCCGTGCGCTCGAGCCGCTGCCGGGCCTCGTCGACCCGCTGCCACCGGACCAGCAGCCCGCCCAGCACGCGATAGACGCTGACCTCGAACGCCGCGTCGGCGACGACACCGGCCCGCCGCTCCGCGTAGCGGAAGTCCACGCCGTCCATCGGTCTGCCGGTGGAAAGGACGCGCCGGTAGAGGTCCCACAGCGGCCCGTCGACCATGCTCGGGTAGAGCTGGCTCAACGGCTGGCCGACCCGGCTCGAACCGCGGCGGTGCAGGTCCGCGCCGTCGTCGCTGACCGCCGCCACGACGAAGTCGGCCACGTCGCCGTCGGCGTTCGTCACGGGCAGAAGCCACGAACACCCCGGGGGTACGGCGGCCAGCAGCTCGCGGACGACCGAGGTGATCTCCTCCTGGTCGACCCGCGTCGAGCCGGCGCCGCTGGGTGCCATGGGCAGCAGCCTAGTGCGGCGGCGCGCGCCGGCCGAGGCCCGTCTCTCGAAGGGACAATGTGGACCACCGTCGATTGGTACGCTACGGGCTGCTGATCCGATGACGGGCGCGGGCACACCGGGGAGTGCGGATGCGCGAGCGGCGGTGGCGGTCGGCGGCGGCCTGGTTCGCCGCTTTCGCGGTGTTCACCACACTGCTGGCGGGCGGCGCGTTCCTCGACCTCGACGTCGCCGTCCGCGACTGGAGCGACGCGCACCGGCCCGAGTCGGCGTTCCACGTCGCCAAGGCCCTCTACTTCCTGGGCTCGGCCAACCTCATCGCCGCGATCCTGCTGGTGGCGGCGGTGCTGCTGGGTCTTCGGGACCGCACGGTGCGGCCCGCCCTGCTGGTCGTGGGCACCGCGGCCGTCAGCTACGCGGTGGTCGTACCCCTGAAGATCTGGACCGACCGGTCCGCGCCGCACGCGCCGTGGCCACGGGCGGTCGACCTGTTCGCCCACGACGCGGGCTGGTCCTACCCGTCCGGGCACGTCGTCAACACGCTGATCTGGTACCCGGTCCTGCTGCTGCTCGTCGAGCTGACCCTGCGCCGCACGCTGCCCGCGGGGATCCGGCGGGCCGTGCTGCTGGGCCCGGTGCTGATCGTCTTCGCCGCGGTGACCTATCTCGGCTACCACTGGGTCACCGACTGCGTGGCCGGCGTGTTCCTCGGCGCCGCGCTGCGCGGCCTCCTGCCGCTCGACGACGCCCGCGGGCAGCTGCGGAAACCGTCGGACGCCCGCTTTCGCCCTCGGCAGCTGATTCGGTAGGTGCCATTAGCCTAGGCTAACCTATTGCGAATTAGTGCAGGCTAACCTTTAGTCCCCGCAGAAGGCTTTTCCGAATTCCTTTGAATCGGGCTCTGACCTGCGGATATCCCATGCGACACACCGGCACCGGCATCGTTGGGCGGGAGCGGCCGGCCATTTATTGCTACGCTTGACGAAAGGCGAATCCATCGACATAAAGCAATACGGAGGACGCCATGAGAACTCTTCTGCAGATGCCCGCCGTCCGTGAATGCGCCGCCACGGCGTGCAGCTTCAACGACGGAGGGTGTCACGCGCCGGCCGTGACCGTCGCCTCCGCCGGCGACGCGGCGTCGTGCGCGACATTCGTCGAGTCGTCGGTGCGCGGCGGCATCGCCGACGTCACCGGCACCGTCGGTGCGTGCGCGCGCACTGACTGTGTCCACAACAAGAAGCTGGCCTGCACCGCGGAGTCGGTCCGCGTCGGCCCCGGCGCCACGACGAGCGACTGCCTGACATACCAGCCCGCCTGACCAGCGCGCCGGCCTCCTTCACAGGGGGAATTAGGTAAGGCTACCCTAGATGCCTCTACCTGTTCCCTCGAAGGAGGCCGCATGGCGTCGGACGCCTGTCGGACGGCCGACGGCATGCCCGTGTGCGACGCGGTCGCGACGCGTTCCGTCCTGGCGGTCGCCGACTCGTTGCGCATGACGATCGGCGACACGTCCTGCGACCTCTTGGCCGCGCACGCGGTGCTGCCCGACGGCTCGGTGGCGGTCGCCGTCGACCCGATGACGCCGGCCGGCGGCCACCTCGTCGCCGCCCGCGGCCGGCCCGGCGGCGTGCGCCTCGACGTGACCTCGGTCGTGCCCGTGCCGGTGCGGTGCCGGGTGCGGGCCCGGGTCACCATCACCGGAACCGTCCGGGCGCTGGACCCGGCCGCCTTGGACGGCTGCGACGCCGGCACCATCGAGTCCCTGCTCCAGCTGCCCCCGGTCGCGCTGTGGGCGGTCGAGCCGATCACCGTGCACCTCCGCCGCCACTCGACCGCCGGCGACGTGGCGCTCACCGCGTACCGGGCCGCCCGGCCCGACCCCGTGGCCGCCGTCGAGGCCACCCATCTGCATCAGCTCGCCCGGCGCCCGGGCATCGAGCGGTTGGCGATCCCGATCTCCTCCCCGAACGCCCGGCTCGTGGCGGTCGCAATCGACCGCGACGGGCTGACGGTGCGGGCCGAGACCAGCGGCGAGCACCAGGACGTACGCCTGCCGTTCGCCTGCCCGGTGTCCGCGGAGGCGGACCTGGCCCGGGAACTGGCGCTGCTCGGAGCCCCGCTTCCCCGCTGAGGGCCTTCGCCGCTCAGTCGCGCCGGGACAGCGTCTCAGCCACGGCGGCGTGGGCGGACGGGTCCCGACCGGCCAGCAGCGGCAGTGCGCGGCGCCAATGGGCGGCGGCCTCCCTCGGACGGTCCAGTGCGGCGCTGGCATGGCCGAGGACGGCCAGCGCGAGCCCTTCGCCGTAGGTGTTGCCGACGAAGCCGGCCAGCGCCACCGCCTCCCGCGCCCGCTCAGCCGCCTCCTCGGGGCGCCCGGCGTGCACGAGGGTCTCGGCGAAGTTGGTGAGCATGAGGGCCTCCCGTCGCCGGTCGCCGAGCTCGCGGTTGATCGCCAACGCCTGGCGGTGGTAAACGAGCGCCGCCTCGAACGCGCCCATGCGCCGCCGCACCAGGGCGATGTTGTCCAGTGTGGACGCGACCTTGTGCCGGTCACCGAGCCGGCGGCGCAGGGCGAGGCTTTCGCTCAGGGACTCCACCGCGCCGTCGAGGTCGCCGGCGTCGCGCAGCGCGTTGCCGAGATTGTTGAGGCAGGCCGCCTGGCCAGGCAGGTGGTCGAGCTCGATCTGCACCGCGAGGGCCTGCCGCAACAGGTCGATGCCCGCGGCGGTGCGGTCGCAGCGCAGCATCGCCACCGCCAGGATCATGAGAGATCGGGCCACGCCCGGCTTGTCGCCGAGCAGCTCCGCCGCCTCGACCGCGAGCCGGCCGAACTCCTCCTGCTCCGCCACGTAGCCGGCGGACTGGGTGAACCGCACGACCGCGGTGGCGAGGTCACGCACCTCCGCGAGCGAGCGCCGCGCGGCAAGGTGTTGGCGGGCCACGGCGACGAGGTTCGGCAACTCCTGATCGAACCAGCGCCACGCGGTCACATCGTCGGCCGGCCACGCCGCCGGCCCGTGCGGCGCGTCGCCGTCGTACACCGGAGGGTCGTGCGGGAACAGCTGTCCGTGGGCGGTCGCGGCGGTGCTGACGAGGGCGGCGACGAGCCGGTCGGGCGCGGCGGCGTCATCCGGACCGGCCTCGGCGGCGACCTCACGCGCGAACAGCCGCACCATGTCGTGGAAGCGGTACCTGCCCTCACCACCGGCCTCCAGCAGGTGCGCGTCGACAAGCTGGTCCAGCGCCCGCCCCGCCTCGCGCGGCGTGACCGCCATCAGGGCGGCGCAGGAGCGGGCCGTGAAGTCCTCCCAGTCGGGCTCCGCCGCCAGTCGCAAGACCCGCGCGGCCGAGGCCGAGTCCGTGGTGAGGCCGCGGTAGGAGACGCGCAAGCTGCTACGCACCGACAGCTCGCCTACCTCGAGTTCGTCGAGCCGGCGGCGCTGGTCGGCCAGCCGCTGGGCGAACTCCCGCAGCGGCACGGCCGGACGCGCGGCGATCCGGGCGCCGACGATCCGCAGCGCGAGGGCCAGCCCGCCACATGCGGCGACGATGCCGGTGGCGGCGGACTCGTCGGCCGCGACCCGTCCGGCGCCGACCAGCCGCGTCAGCAGTTCCCGTGCCGCATCGTCCGAAAGCAACGCGACGGCGACCGCCGCGGTCCGGTCGAGGTCGACGAGGGCGCGGCGGCTGGCCACCACCGTCGCGCAGGCCCGTCCGGCCGGCAGCAGCGGCCGCACCTGGGCTGCCGCGGCGGCGTTGTCGAGCACCACCAGCACTCGCCGGTCGGCGGTCACGGTGCGCAGCAGCGCGGTCCGCTCCTCCGGCGCGGCCGGCGCCGAGGTCACTCCCAGCGCGCGCAGGAACCGGCCCTGCACCACGCCGATGTCGTGCTCGTCGCCGGCCCCGGCCAGGTCGGCGTAGAGGCAACCGCCGTCGAAGCGTCCCGCCTCCAGATGCGCGACATGCAGCGCGAGCGCCGACTTGCCGATGCCGCCGGAGCCTTCCAGCAGGCACAGCGCCCACGGCTCGGCCAAGGCGGCGCGCAGTTCGGCGACGGTCTCGTCCCGGCCGACCAGGAGCCCGGGCGGGGGCGGCAGTTGGCGCGGCACCGGACCGGCCGGTGGCACGGTCAGCCGCTCCCACGCGGCCGCCCAGGCGCCGGCCTCCGCCGGTGGGACGCCGAGGGCGAGCACCAGGCGGTCGAGCACGTCCGCCGGCATCGCCGTGCGGCCAGCGAGGTAGTTGGCGAGGCTGCTCTTGGGAATGCCCGTCAACGCCTGCAGGTCGACCAGCGAGAGCCGGACCTTGCCGCGCCGACGCGCCGCCGCGATCCGCAGCCGGTCGAGCGCGGCCAGGAGATCCCGGAGATCGGCCGCGGCCCGCGGGTCGGGTCGATTCGCGACCATGGATGTCAGCCTCGCATGTGCCGTCCAGAAGCATCCAGAACCGTCCAGGCCGCCCGGATCCTGGAACGGCACGCCGTCATGCTGCGACCACGGGGTGGGACGGCCTGCCTCATGACGATCGGAGGGCAGCGATGCGGGCGCTACGACGAATGGCCGCGGCCGCGGTGTTGGCGACGTTGGGCGCGGTCGCCGGGGTCGCCGGAGTCGCCGGGCCGGCGCAGGCGGCGGCGAGCGTGCCGACCACGGCGACGCCGGGCACCCCGCCGTCCGGCGGGTGGACGTGCAACGACAGTCCCGACGCGCAGTCGTGCTTCAAGTGGTACGGCGACCAGTGGTGGCTCAAGAGCGACAGCAACTGGCCGGCGACGATCACCTGGGTCAACGAACTGCGGGACTACAACGGCACCTACCGCGAGCACCGGCGTGGCACCTGCGAGGGCTCGGAATTGGCGCGCGGCCGGTGGGGCGTGTGCAACATGGACTACTGGGAGAGCTCGAACGAGAACGAGTTCGGCGGCCACGGCAGCCGGCTGCGGTGGTACGTCTGCGCCGGATTCTGCTCCACCGAGGCCACCCGCGAGAACAACGGCTGACGACAGGGCTGGAGTCCATCGATATTGCCCGCTGGGCACAAAGATCGGCCGTAGCGTTGATCGGGTGAAGGATGTATCCGTGACCCGGCGGCGGCTGCTCACGGGCGTCGGCTCGGCCGTGGTGGCGGGGCTCGCGGGCTGCGGCGCCAGCACGGCCGAGACTCCGCCGCGGCAGCCGGCGAGCCCGACCGCATCGCCCACGTTCGACGAGGCCGCGCTCCGACGCAAGATCGCCAGCCTGCTCGTGGTCGGCTTCCGCGGCGAGACGGTCGACGACAACGACTGGATCGTGCGGGCGATCCGGGACGGCCTCGGCGGCGTCATCCTCTTCGACCGCGACCTGCCGACGAACGCCCCGCGCAACATCGTCTCGCCGGCGCAGGTCACCGCGCTCGTGCGGAGCCTGCGCCAGGCCTCGCCCGGCCGGCTCATCGTCTCGATCGACCAGGAAGGCGGCCAGGTCGCCCGCCTCAACCCGGCCAACGGCTTCCCCGCGACGCAGTCGGAGGCCGAGATCGGGGCGCGGAACTCCCCCGCCGCCACCCGGGCCTGGGCCCAGCAGATCGTCGGCAGCCTGACGTCGATCGGCGCCAACCTCAACTACGCGCCGGTCGTCGACCTCGACATCAACCCGAACAACCCGGCGATCGGCCAACTCGGCCGCAGCTTCTCCGACAACGTCGGCGTCGTCGTCACGAACGCGACCGAGGAGATCCAGGTCCACCGGGCCGCCGCCGTCAAGACGTCGATCAAGCACTTCCCCGGCTTCGGCACCGCGACCGGCAACACCGACTTCGCCGTCGTCGACGTCAGCAACACGTGGCAGCGCCGAGAGCTCGAACCGTTCCAACAACTGATCCGCACCGGCATGGCCGACTCCGTGCTGGTCGCCCACCTGCTCAACAGACAACTCGACCCGACCCTCCCGGCGTCGCTGTCCCGCGCGGTCGTCACGGACCTGCTCCGCGGCCAGCTGGGCTTCACGGGCCCGACGGTCAGCGACGACATGCAGGCGGCGGCGATCCTGAACCGGTACGGCCAGAACGAAGCGGTAGCGCTGGGGCTGGCGGCCGGGCTCGATCTGCTCGTGTTCGCGAACCAGCAGGTCTACAACCCGAACATCGTCGAGGAAACCCTGGACAACGTCGTCAACCTGGTCCGCGACGGACGCATCACGCAGGCCCAGATCGACCAGGCGGTGGCGCGGGTGGACACGCTTCGCCCACCGCGCTGACCTGGCTAGCTCACGAAGTCGTCGGCGCGGGGGTCGGCGTCCCATCCGAGCCGAGCCAGCTCCCGGACGACCGCGCGCGCCCGATGTGTCCAGAAGAGCAGGACCTGATCACGCTCGTCGGTGGAGAACTCGACGGCGAAGGCAGGGCTGGGCAGCCAGCGGGCGATGACCGGCCCGTGCGGCACCGCGGTGACCTCGTGGTGGTGCAGGGCGTCGGATCCGGCCCGCGACGAGAAGGTCAGCGTGCTGGCCGCGACCCAGAGGCTCACCGACGGCCAGCGCATCCGCTTGACGACGGTCGACTCGCCACGGTCGTAGTCGCGGCGATCGAGATAGGTAAGTCCGCCGCGCGCGACCAACGCCTTCTGAGCCATCGCGGGATCATATGCGGAGCCCCGGCGTCACAGCGGCGGGCAGTCCCACTGACTGCCTCGACGCCTTATCGGTCGGCGATGATGGTCTGCAGGCCCGTGCGGCCGGACCCGTCAGCGGTGATGCCCCTGTCGCCGACGTGGATGATGCCGTAGCGGCCCTCGAGCTCGAACTGGCCGGAGTCCCCTGCCGGAACGATGCGCCAGGTCTGGGATTCGTCGCCGGGCACGCACGGGGCCAGCGTCAGCGCTGAGCCCGGCGTGTCGGTGACGCAGGAGCCGATGTGCGACGGCGGCATGATCACGACCCGGTTCCGCGCGGTGACCTGGGCCGGGCGCAACTCCATCGTCGTGGATCGGGATCTCGGCGTGCCGGTGAAGTCGACGGAGCCGTCGTCGCGGGCCTCGAGGAACAGGTCCAAGCCGTCGTCGGCGACGTCGAGCAGCACGCCGGTCCCGAGGTCGATTCCGATCGCGGTCAACTGGGTGAGGTCGGACTCGACGGTGCTCGAGGGTGGCGGTGTGGCGCTGGGCGAGGGCGCGGCGCTGACCGTCGGCGACGCGCTCGCCATCGGCCCGGCCGGAACCGACGGGCTGGCCGGGACAAGCGCCAGCGGAATGCCGACGACGCCCGCGGCGGCCAGGACGCCGGTGAAGGCGAGGGCGGTGGCGCGGCGACGGCGGCGCAGCCCGGCCTGGCGGCGGATCCGCTCGGCCGGCGGGATGACGGCGGTGCGCCGCACGTGCCCGGCGTACGCCTGCAGGTCCTCCTCGATGCGTTCGTCAGACATCCCGGCGCTCCCCGCCCATGGCGTAGTCGTCCCTGTCGGTCAGGTGCTCGGCCATCGCGCGGCGCCCCCGGGCGAGCCAGCTGCTGATGGTCCCGGGCGCGATGCCGGTCTCGTCGTGGATCTCCGCGACGGTCAGCCCGACCAGGTGGTGCAGGACGATGACCCTGCGTTGGCCGGCCGGGAGCTTGCGGAGGGCGCCGACGATCGCCACGTGGTCCGGGTTGAGCGCCTCGACGGGCCGGTCGGTGACGTTGCGGCGGTGGGCGTGCAGGCTGTTGACGGCCTTGCGCCAGGTGCTGACCGCGTGCCGGTAGGCGACCTGGCGTACCCAGGCCTCCGGATCGTCGTACTCCCGGATCTTCTTCCATCTGTTCCAGGCCCGCATGTAGGCCTCCGCGACCGCATCCTCCGCCTCGCCCTGGCTGCCGACCATCGCGGAGACGTGGGCGACCACCCGGCTGGCGGACGCCGCGTAGAACGCGTCGAAGTCTTCGTCGTGCATCGAGCGCGACACTAGCCGCTCGTCATTTTCTGAAAGGAACGGTCTGCAGACCGGTACGACCGCCGTCCGCCGAGTTGATCGCGCCGTCCTGGACTCGGATGACCCCGTACGCGCCGTGTAGCTCGAACTGGCCTGAGTCGCCGGCGAGCGAGACCCGCCAGATCTGCGACGCCTTGCCCGGCTCGCACGTTTCCAGCACCAGGGGCTTCGCGAGCGTGTCCGCGACGCAGTTGTCGTCGCCGGGCTTCGTGTTCCAGTAGGAGGGCTTGATCACGACATGGTTCTCCGCCAGGACGGGGGCGGCCCAGAGCGACATCATCGTCGACGGCGTCCGGGCGTGACCGGTGAAGTCGACGACACGATCGGTCCCGACCTCGAGGAACTTGTCGACGCCGTCGTCGGCGACGTCGATGAGAACCGTGACGCCGAGGTCGATTCCGGCCCGCTCGAGCGCGGCGAGGTCGGAGGTTCCCCTTGCCGGCGCGCGCCGCGCCGGGGTGGCCGACGCGACGGGGTCCGCGGCCGCTGCGCCGGTTCCGCCGGCGGGCGAGACAGGCGTCGGTGCTGCGGCGGGCACCCGGGGCTGCGGGTCGGCGCCGCAGGCCGCGAGCGCGGCCGTGAGGAACGCGACCGCTCCGAGGACGAACAGTCGGGTGCGAGGCATCGTGCTTCCCCCATCGAAAGGCGAACTGTGCCCCGTACACGTCGGAAAGGCTGCGGTTGATTGCAAGCTGACGATCACGAAATGGTCAAGAACGGCGGCGGCAGGGCCTCGTTCCGGACGCGCGCTCAGGAGAACGGCTACTTGTAGGTGCCCACCTTCCTGCAGCAAGGTGACCGGTGCGGACACGACCGAGGAGGAAACCATGACGCGACAAGCGATCTCGAGTGAGCAGGCGCCGGCCGCGCTCGGGCCGTACAGCCAGGCGATCGTCGCCGGCGGATTCGTCTTCTGCTCGGGCATGGCCGGGATCGACCCCGAGACCGGCACGATCCCGGAGGGCATCGAAGCCCAGACCGAGCAGGCGCTGGTCAACCTCAGCGCCGTCCTCGCCGCCGCCGGCGCGTCCATGGCCGACCTCGTCAAAACCACGATCTTCTACGCCGACGTGGACGACTTCGCGAAGCTCAACGCCGTCTACGCGCGGCACATGCCGGACCCGCCGCCGGCCCGCTCCGCGCCGGCCAACGTCCGACTCCCCCACGGCCTGCTCGTATCGATCGAGGCCACGGCCGCGCTACCCGGCCCGACCGACGAACCGCTCCAGCAGACCTGAGGAGCGGGCTAAAGAGAAGAGGGCTCCCGCAACCTGCGGAAACCCTCACGCTGTCGGGACGGCGGGATTTGAACCCACGACCCCTTGACCCCCAGTCAAGTGCGCTACCAAGCTGCGCCACGTCCCGTTGCCGCGTGTTGCGCGGCAGCCGATACAGAGTAGCGCACCGGGGGTGCCGGGCGTGCGGCGCGGTCCGTAGTGTCGGCTGCGGGTGGAGGGGTGGGAGGGCCTCATGGGCGGTTTGGACGGGATCGGCAACACGCCACTGGTCGCGCTCGACCTTGGCGACCGGGACGGGGCTATCTGGGTCAAGCTCGAGGCCGCCAACCCGACCGGCTCCTACAAGGACCGCATGGCGCTCGCGATGATCGAGGCGGCCGAGCGCGACGGGCGCTTGCGACCCGGCCAGACCGTCGTCGAATACACCGGTGGGTCGACCGGGTCGTCGCTCGCGTTCGTGTGTGCCGTCAAGGGCTACCCGCTCAGGATCGTGTCGTCCGATGCCTTCGCGGACGAGAAGATCAGGACCATGCGGGCGTTCGGGGCCGAGGTCGAGCTGATCCACAGCCCGGGTGGGATCACGCCGGGGCTCATCCCCGCGATGGTCGAGCGGGCGCGGCAGATCGCGGCCGAGACCGGCGCCTACTGGACCGACCAGTTCCACAACACCGACATGACCGACGGCTACCGGCGGATGGGTCAGGAGATCCTCGAGCAGGTCAACACCTTCGACACCTTCGCCGGGTACGTGGGCACGGCGGGCGCGTTCCTCGGAGTCACCCGGGCCATCCGGGAACGGCTTCCACACACGCATCGGGTCGCCGTGGAGCCGGCCGAGTCGGCCGTGTTGTCCGGGCGCGCGGCCGGCACCCACCACATCGAGGGCGGCGGCATCGGCTACTGGCCGCCACAGCTCACGGCGGACGACTTCGACGAGGTCGTCGCCGTCCCGGAGCAGGAGGCCTTCGCCACCGCTCGCCACGCCGCCCGCGTCCACGGCATCTTCAGCGGCCCGTCCACCGGCGCCAACCTGTTCGCCGCCCTGCGGCTGGCGCACGAAAGAACGGTCGTCACCGTGCAGGTCGACAGTGGACTCAAGTACCTGACCGGCGACCTCTACAGCTGAAGGCCAGCAGCAGCCCGCACAACACCAGCGCCGAACCGGCCAGGGACAGCGGCGCCAACGGCGCGCCGGTGATCGGCAGCGAACCCACCGGCGGCGGTTCCTCGACGTAGTCGTAGACCGCCCGCGCCAGCTCGCGCACCGTCTCCGACCCCAGTGGCTCAGGGCCGGCGGTCAGGAAGGCGACCGCGATCTCCGTACCCGGGATGAGGTAGTAACCCACGTCGTGCGACACGTCCGTGAGCTCGCCCGTCTTGTGCGCGACCGGCACCCCGGACGGCAGCGCCGCGGGGATCTTGCCGTTGAGGGTCTGTTCGAGCATGAAGCTGAGCAGCAGGTCGCGGTTGACCTGCCGCAGCACGTCGCCGTCCCAGACCGCGCCGAGCAGCGAGATCACGTCGTCGGGGCTCGTGTAGTTCTCCGGACCCGGCGTGACCATCTTGCGGGCCAGCACGGTCTCGCGCTGGTTCATCGAGTCGATCAGCGCGTTGACCGGCGCGAACCCGCCGAGGTAGTCGATCAGCACGTTGGTCGCCGTGTTGTCGCTGTACTTGATCGTGTACTGCGCGAGCCGGAACAGCGTCACGTACTGCGGGAACTCCTCGTGCTGCAGCTCGCCGGTGCCCCCGACGACATCGGAGGGCAGGACCAGAACCGTGTCGGTGTACGCGGCCTGGCCGCAGTCGACGCGCCGCATGAGCTCGGCGATCACCCACAGTTTGATCAGGCTGGCCGCCTTGGGCCGCAGCCGCCCGGCCACCCCGATCTGCTGGTCGCCGTAGCGGCCGGACAGGTCGCGGACCGACACGCCGGCGGTGACCGGCGCCGCGTCGACGATCGCCCGCAGCCGGTCGGTCAGCGGCCGCAGCCGGCGCCCGCGGGCCGGATCCGTCGGCGGCTGCGGGCTGGTCACCGTCGGCCCGGTCAGCCGCCGCCGGCCGATCTCCAGCAGCCCGGTCGACCGCCCCACGAGCGGGACCCGGAAGCGGTAAACCGTGCCCTCGTACGAGATCCGCCCGCTCGCCACTCCCCCGGCCACCCGCATTCCCGGGTTGTAGACGCGCCCCGTGTCGACCGAGCACGACCGGAAGCGCACCGTCCGCGCCGACGCGTCGAGCGAGAAGATCCCGTCGCCGGCCGGCATCCACACCAGGTCGGCCGCCCGAGGCCCGCCGCCGGGCCGCTCGTCGGCGAGCGCCGGCTGCGGCGCGATCAGGACGATCAGCGCGACCAGGGCCGCGTACCACCGCGTCATCCGGACCCCCGAGACGAAGAACGACGCTACGTGCTCACAAGAACACGAAGCGTAGTTCTTCGGAGGGCGGCACGCCGCAGGGTCAGGGTCAATAGACCAGGACGAGGTACGCCGTGAAGGCCGCCGTGGCCGCGACCGCGAACGCCCGGTGCCGGGCGGTGACCACCGTGGCCGGCCGCTCGAACCGCCGGACCAGGGCGACCAGCAGCCCGAGCGCGAGCGCCAGCACCGGGAACCAGCCGAGCCGCTGCGCCACCCACCAGTCCGTCAACGGCGGGTCGGTCAGGCCGGCGAAGCTGCCCAGCCGGGCCGCCCCGGCCGACACGGCGACGAGCGCGGTCTGGTGCCAGCAGAAGATCGACATGGCGCAGAGGTTGAGCACGGCGACCGCCGTCCACAGCCCGGCCCGGCGGTGCAGCAGCCGGTCGAACCGCTCCCGAAGCAGGATGGCGGCGCCCGACTGCACCGCGGCCAGGGCCGGGACGAGCAGCGACGGCGGGTTGGAGTTGGACCGGCCCGAGCCGGGCACGGTCACCATGCTGGCCGGATAGCGCGCCACCACGAGCAGGGCCGCGAACAGGGCGGCGCCGCCGAGCAGCAGCCGCCACGCCGTGGTGCGGGTGACGCCGCCCCGGGCCCACGCCACGCCGAGCTGGTAGGTGAACATCCAGGCCGGCACGACGGTCAGGTAGCCGGCCCAGTCGGGCACGACGTGCAGCCCGTACCGCGCGATGTCGACCACCGCGACGGCGCCCGCCATCGGCAGCGCGGCCGCCCAGCCCCAGCGCCGGTCGAGCCACATCGCCACCGGCGTGAGCGCCGTCACGACCGCGTAGATGCCGATGAACCAGAACGGCTGCACCAGCAGCACCGCCCAGGTGCGCAGGGTCGCCGGCGCCGCGCCGGCCAGCGCGGCCAGCGGCAGGGCGGTGGTGACCAGCGCGACAGCGGCGACCACCGGCCAGGCCAGCCGCAGGAACCGCCGCCGCAGCCACCCCAGGTCGCCGCCACCGCCGGCCCGCCAGCGGGTCAGGCTCTGGCCCGCGGCGTAGCCGCCGACGAGGAAGAACACGCCGAGCATCTGCAGCACCCAGGTCAAGGGCGCGAGCCATTCCGCGGTACGCAGCGGGCTGTCGACGACGAGGCCGCCGGCGGCACCGGGGCTCAGCCCGCCGACCAGCCAGTGTCCACACACGACACCCAGGATCGCCAGTGCCCGCAAGCCGTCGATGGCGCGCTCGCGTACCGGAGCGGCGGTGGCGACCGGCGAGGGGGAAGCCGTCACGGTCATGCCTCGACGCTAGGTTTCGACCCCGGGAGGATCGATCCGGCGGCCAACCGGATCCGTGGTGGTGCCAGCCCCACCCGTAGGGGGAAAGCCCGGGGTGCTTGCGGTAGCTGGTCACAGCGCGCTACCGTCTGATCCAGGCCGTTCCAACCCGCGGATGTGCGCAGCTGTCTGCTGCCCCCCGGGGAGGCTATTCATGATCGCACCGCCGATCGACGCCCACCGCCCCGGAGCCAGGGGCGAGTTCATCCCCATGAGGAGACGCGCGTGCGCGCTACCCCATCAACCGATCCACAAGAGACAGACGATGCCGTCGACGGGATCGTCGACCAGCGCGGCGACCAGTTCTTCGTGCGTACGCAGGGCTACGCGCCCGGTCCGCGCGACGCGTACCTGCCGCCGCCGTTGGTCCGCCGGCTCGGACTGCGTCCCGGCGACCGGATCACCGGCACGCTCAAGGCCGACGCCGCCGCCAAGGGCCAGCGCAAGCAACCGGGCAAGGACCGCCCCCGCCCCGTCGACAGCGTCGAGACCGTCAACGGGCTCGACCCCGAGCGGGCCCGCCGCCGCCCCGACTTCTACGACCTGACGCCGGTCCACCCCCACGAGCGCCTGCGCCTGGAGACCGACCCGCGGCTGCTCACGACCCGCGTCATCGACCTGGTCATGCCGATCGGCAAGGGCCAGCGGGCGCTGATCGTGTCACCGCCGAAGGCCGGCAAGACCATCGTGCTCAAGGCCGCCGCCCAGTCGATCCTGCGCAACAACCCCGAGTGCCACGTGATGATGCTGCTCGTCGACGAGCGGCCCGAAGAGGTCACCGACATGCGCCGCTCGGTCCGCGGCGAGGTCATCGCGTCGCCGTTCGACCGGCCGCCGCAGGACCACACCGCGGTCGCGGAGCTCGCCGTCGAGCGGGCCAAGCGCCTCGTCGAGATGGGCCGCGACGTCGTCATCGTGCTCGACTCGCTGACCCGGCTCGGCCGCGCCTACAACAACAGCGCTTCGGGCAACAGCCGTACGCTCTCCGGCGGTGTCGGCGCCTCCGCCCTCGGCCCGCCCAAGCGGCTGCTCGGCGCGGCCCGCGCGATCGACGGCGGCGGCTCGCTGACCATCATCGCCAGCGCGCTGATCGATACCGGCTCGCGCGGCGACAACCTGATCTACGAGGAGTTCAAGGGGACCGGCAACGCCGAGCTGACCCTCGACCGCGCCAGCGCCGACGGCCGCATCTTCCCCGCCGTGGACCTCAACGCCTCCGGCACCCGCAACGAGCACCTGCTGCTGCCGCCGGACGAGCTGGCCGCCACCCACCTGCTGCGCCGCGCGCTCGCGGGCCGGGAGACCGTGCAGGCCCTACCGCAGCTGCTCGAGCAGCTCGCCCGCACCGGCAGCAACGCCGAGTTCCTGCTCCGCACCGCCGGCCACGCCCGGGTCGCCTAGCAGCGTCCGCAGCTCCCGCACCGCCACGCGACCGGCCCGGTTCGCGCCGACCGTGCTGGCCGACGGGCCGTACCCGACGAGGTGGATCCGCGGGTCCGCGGCCACCCGCGTGCCCGCCATGACGATGCCGCCGCCGGGTCCGCGCAGCCGCAACGGGGCCAGGTGGTCCAGCGCCGCCCGCCAGCCGGTGGCCCACAGGATGATGTCGGCCGCGCGGTGCTCGCCGTCGGCCCAGACGACGCCGTCGGGCACGATCCGCGCGAACATCGGCCGCCGGCGCGCCTGGAGAGCCGCCGTCTCGGGCGTCCACGGCAGGTCGGTGACGCTGACCACGCTGCGCGGCGGCAGCCCTTGGCGCACTCGGGCCTCGACTTTCGCGATCACCGCACGGCCGTACTCGTGGTCGAAGGGTCCCTCCCGGAACACCGGCTCGCGGCGCGTGACCCAGGTGGTCTCCGCGGCGACCTCGGCGATCTCCAGCAGGCTCTGGACGGCCGACGTGCCGCCGCCGACCACCACGACCCGCTTCCCGGCGAACGCGGCCGGCCCACGGTAGTCGGCGGTGTGCGGCTGCCAGCCGGCGAACGTCTCCTGGTCCGGGTAGTAGGGCCGGAACGGCCGGGTCCAGGTGCCGGTGGCGTTGACCAGCGCCCTTGTCCGCCACGCCCCGGCGTCGGACTCGACGAGGAGCCGGCCGTCGCCGTTCTCGCGTACGGCGTCGACCTTCACCGGACGGCGCACGGGGAGGTCGTACCGGTGCTCGAACTCGGCGAAGTAAGCGGGGACGGCGTCGGCGGCCCGCTCGTCGGGGTCGGGCGGCTCGAACCGCATGCCGGGCAGGTCGAAGATGCCGTGCACGGTGGCCATCCGCAGCGTCGGCCAGCGATGGCGCCAGGCGCCGCCGGGACCGCGGTTGGCGTCGAGCACGACGTGGTCCAGCCCGGAGCCGCGCAGGTGGTAGGCGCTGGAAAGCCCCGCCTGCCCCGCTCCGATCACCACGACATCGGTATCCGGCACGCTGTCTGCAACGCCGCGCGCCGCCCGCGCCATCCCCGTGGGGCCTTTGTCACACGGTTAGCCTGTCGCGGTGCGGATCGTCGTCCTTGGCCGTGGGGCGGCGGGGAAGTCCACCCTCGCCGCGCGGCTCGGTGCCCTGTCCGGGTTGCCGGTGATCGAGCTCGACGCGCATTTCTGGTCGCCGTCGCTGAGGCCGCTGCCGCCGGAGCGGTGGGCGCGGGTCCAGGCTGACCTCGTCGCCGGTGCGGCGTGGGTCATCGACGGCGATCTGGGGCCGTACGACGTCCTCGACGTGCGGTTGCGGGTCGCGGACCTGGTCGTCGTGTTGGACTTTCCGCTGTGGCGGTGCGCCTGGCGGGCGCTGCGGCGGTCGCGGGAGAATGTCGCGTTCTGGCGGTGGCTGGTCGGCTATCGCCGCCACAGCCTGCCGGTGGTGCTGGCGGCCGTCGACCGCTACGCCGGCCAGGCCGACCTCCACATCCTCCGCAGCCCCCACGCCGTCGAGGAGTTCCTGGCGAGTTACGGCTGATTTCGAGTGGCCGCTGTTCGGCCTGCGGTTGAGCTGTCGCCGTGTGTCGTTCTCCCCCTCGAAGGGCGACGGAGTTTGGGTCCATTCTGCTTCCCCTGGCCGTGAAGGTTCTCGTCGACGATCCGATCGCGGAGGGCGACCACTACTGCGGTGACCTGCTTCATGCCGTCGTAAGGCTTCCGGAGTCGGCTTGGCGTGATGCCGCCGAGCAACGCCACCAACTGGCCGAGGCCCTCCGCAGGGCGCCACTGTCTGAGCAGCACGTCAGCACAGACGTCCGCGACGCTGCCGCAGCGTTTGTCGACGCGCACCGGCCGCACTCTGGTCGGCGCCGCAGCGACCGGGCTCAGCGGTCGCCCGGGACGATCAGGCCTGATTCGTAGGCGACGACGACCGCCTGGGTTCGGTCGCGTAGGCCCAGTTTGGCCAGGAGGCGGCTCACGTGGGATTTGACAGTCTCCTCGCCGACCACCAGGCGCGCGGCTATTTCGGTGTTCGACAGGCCCTCCGCCAGCAGGCGCAGCACCTCTGTCTCGCGCGCGGTCAGCGTACGCAGGGTGCCGTCGTGTCGTTGGCGGCGGCGGCGCAGGCGCGAGAACTCCGACACCAGGCGCCGGGTGACCGTGGGGGCGAGCAGCGCCTGCCCCGACGCGACCACGCGGACCGCGTCGAAGAGCCGCTCCGCGGTCGCGTCCTTCAGCAGGAAGCCACTGGCGCCCGCGTCCAGCGCGTCGTAGACGTGCTCGTCCAGGTCGAACGTCGTCAGTATCAGGATGCGGGGCCGGTCGTCGACCCGGGCCGCCAGGATGCGCCGCGTCGCCTCGATGCCGTCCATGCCGGGCATGCGGATGTCCATCAGCACCACATCCGGACGCAGCTCCCGGCACAGCCGCACCGCCCGCTCCCCGTCCGCCGCCGATCCCACCACGGCGAAGTCCGGCTGTGTGCCCAGCAACACCTCGAAGGCCGACCGGACGACGTCCTGGTCGTCGACGACGACTATCGAGATCACGCCGCCGCTCCCTTCCTGGGCAGGACCGCTTCGACCAGGAATCCGCTCGTCGGCCCCGGCCCGGCAACGAGCGTTCCCCCGGCCATGGCGGCCCGCTCCCGCATTCCCGTCAACCCGTGGCCGGCAGCCGCACCGGAGGGCGGCGCGCCCGGTCCGTTGTCGTGCACCCGCACCCACAACTCGTCGGCGCAGTAGCGCAGCTCCACGTCGACGGACGCGCCCGGCGCATGCCGCCGCACGTTGGTCAGGGCCTCCTGCACGATGCGGTACGCGGTCAGCTCCAGCCCCTGGTCGAGCGGCTGCACCGGCCCCGACACGATCAGCCGCACACTGACCGAGCCGGCGTCGCGCACCTCGTCGAGCAACGCGTAGAGCTGCCGCAACCCCGGCTGCGGCCGCCGAAGCTCGTCCTCCGCGTCGACATCCTCCCGGAGTACGCCCAGCAGCCGGCGCATCTCGCTCAGCGCCGTCCGGGCGGTGTCGCCGATGGCGGTCAGCCGCTGGGCGCCGTCGGGCGGGAGGCCCGGCGTCGCCAGCCGGGCCGCGTCCGCCTGCAGCGCGATCATGGTGATGTGGTGCGCCACCACGTCGTGCAGCTCGCGGGCGATGCGGGCCCGTTCGCCCCGGGCCGCGTACTCCAGAAGCGACGCCTCCGCCGATCGCGCCGAGACCTGCCGGCGACGCGTCTCGGCCCGCAGCCGCATGGCCGCCCCGACCGCCGCCGCGCCGAGAACCAGCGCCAGCAACACGACCGCGCTCACCCGGTCACCGGCGCCATCGGCCACAAAGAGGAGAAGCGCGTACGGGAGCACCAACAGGGCGGGGCACGGCAACGGCCGTACGTGGCCGACCGTCCAGAACAGGGCCATCAACGCGAGCGTCCCGGCGACCGTGGCCGGGGTCGCCAGGAGCACTCCCGACAGGCAGGCGATGGTCGACAGGACGGCGGCGATGACGGGCCAGAGTCGCGCGAGGGCCAGCGGCGCCACCACGGCGCAGGCGACGAGCGCGTGCAGGGCGGGCGCGAGCGGACCGCCGGTGGACCCGAGTGACTCGATGGCCGCGCCCACGCCGAGGACCGCCGTCGCCGCGCCGACCAGCGTGCCCGGCCGTACCCGCAGCCCTGTCACACCAGTCATTGTGACGGGCCCGCCGCCGTCCGTCGTCCGTCCCGTCGGGGAGCGGCTCTCCCTCGTTTTGGGGAGGCGGGGCGGCCACCGGAACCCCTCTCCGCCGTGACGCGCCGATCGGGTCGCGCTGCCTAGTCTGCGTGCCATGGAACCCACCATCGAGGTACGCGACCTGCACAAGCGCTACCGGACCACCGTGGCCGTGGACGGGTTGTCGTTCACGGTCCGTCCGGGCGAAGTGACCGGGTTCGTCGGGCCCAACGGGGCCGGCAAGTCCACGACGATGCGGCTGATCCTCGGGCTCGACTCACCGGACGGCGGCGCGGCCCTGGTCGGCGGCAAGCCGTACCGATCGCTGCGCACCCCGCTGACGAAGGTCGGCGCGCTGCTGGACGCGTCGGCGGTGCACCCCGGCCGCCGGGCTCGCGACCACCTGCTCTGGCTGGCCCACAGCAACGGCATCCCCAGGCGTCGCGTACACCAGGTGCTCGAAGAGGTCGGTCTGGGCGCGGCGGCGCGGCGTCGCGCGGGTGGGTTCTCGCTCGGCATGCAGCAGCGGCTGGGCATCGCGGCGGCCCTCCTCGGCGACCCGCCGGTGCTGATCTTCGACGAGCCGGTCAACGGGCTCGACCCCGACGGCATCGTCTGGATCCGCGGCCTGCTCGCGGGTTTGGCGGCGGAGGGGCGGGCGGTGCTGGTCTCCAGCCACCTCATGGGCGAGCTCGAAGGCACCGCCGACCACCTGATCGTCATCGGCCGCGGCCGGCTCGTCGCCGACACCAGCGTGGCCGAGCTGCTCGCCGCCGCGTCCAAGGAGCGCACCGAGGTCGTCACCGTGCGGCGCGAGGAGGCCACCACCGTGCTGGCCCGCGCGGGCGCGACCGTGACGGTCATCGGCGGCGAAACCATGACCGTCGAGGGCCTGCCCGGCGACCGCGTCTCGACGCTGCTGACCGAGGCCGGTGTCCCCTTCTCCGAGCTGCGCCGGCACCGGGCCTCGCTGGAAGAGGCCTACATGGACCTGACCCGGGGATCGATCGAGTACGCGCCCGAGGCCGTCGAGGGGAGCGCCCGGTGAACGCCCGCGAGTCGTTTCCCCGCCTGCTGCTCAGCGAATGGACCAAGCTGCGGTCGGTGTCCCGGTGGGTCATCACGTTCCTCGCGGCCATGGCGCTGACCATCGGCCTGAGCGCGTTGCTGGCCTCGGCCAACCGCAGCGACGCCAACGTCCACCGCAACTTCGTCGTCGGCCCGCACAACGACCCGGTGTCCGACATGTTCTATTTCGTGCACCAGTCGGTCACCGGGGACACGACGATGACGGTCCGGGTCGCGTCGCTGGCGCCGACGCGGCAGCCGGACGAGCGGCGCGTGGACGGGGAGCCGACGACGCTGCTCGACGACCCCAGCCCGTACGCCGCGCCCGCCGCCGGAATCATGATCAAGGACGGCACGCGGTCCGGCTCGTCGTACGCCTCGGTGCTGCTGACCAAGGATCGCGGCGTACGCGTGCAGTCGGACTTCACGCAGGACCACGAGGGCAGCGCGAGCAGTGGCACGCGCTGGCTGCGGCTGGTCCGGGCGGGGAGCACGATCACCGGGTACGAGTCGGCCGACGGCGCCACGTGGACGCCGGTCGGCTCGGTCACGCCGCGCAACCTGCCGGCCACCGCGGAGATCGGCTTCTACGTGTCGTCCGCGCCGGCGGTCTACGTCTCCCGCGGCGGCGCTAGCTCGTCGGTCGGCGAGCGCCCGACGAGCACGGACGCGACCTTCGACAACGTGACGCTGACCGGGTCGGGGCAGTGGCGGGGCACCCAGGTCGTCGACGCGAACGCGGACGGCCGCATGGGCAAGGGCGGTGTCGCCGGCGGCCGGTTCGCCGCCACCGGGGCCGGGTCCGGGGCCGGCTTCACGGTCACCGGCACCGGCAAGGTCGGCCCCCAGGCGCCGGACGACGACATCGTCGAGGGCGCTCTCATCGGCGTGATCGCCGGACTCATGGCGCTGGTCGCGGTCGGCGCCCTGTTCGCGACGTCGGAATACCGCCGGGGCATGATCCGCACGACCTTCGCGGCCACCCCGCGGCGGGGACGGGTCCTGGCCGCCAAGGCCGTCGTTCTCGGCGCGACCGCGTACGCCGTCAGCCTCGTCGGCGTCGTCACGGCGCTGGCGCTGGCGCTGCCGACGATGAAGCAGCACGGCTTCGCGCCGCCGGCCTTCCCCACACCATCCTTTTCGGACGGCCCGGTGCTGCGGGCCCTACTGCTGAGCGCGGCCTTCATGACCCTGGTGGCATTGTTCGCGATGGCGGTGGGGATGCTCGTGCGCCGCAGCGCTGCGGCGATCACCACCACCATCGTGCTGGTCCTGCTGCCGCTGATCGTCGGCATGGTGCTGCCGGGGACGTCGCCCCGCTGGCTCATGTACACCACGCTGGCCGGCGGGATGGCCACCCAACGGGCCAAGCCGCCGACCGTCACCCTGGCCGAGCCGTGGGCCATGATCGGACCCTGGGCCGGCATCGGCATCGTCGCCGCCTACACCTGCGCCGCCCTCGGGCTGGCCTGGTGGCGCCTGCGGCGGACCGACGCATGACGGCGCTGCGGGCGGTGCGGGGCGAGTGGACAAAGCTGCGCACCTTGCCGAGCACCGGGTGGCTCCTGGTCGGCGTGGTGGTCGGGACCGTGGCCCTGGGCCTGGCCATCACGGCCTCCCTGGACCAGCGCCACTGCGCCGCCCCCTGCCTGACCGACCCGGTCAAGCTCAGCCTGGCGGGCGTACGCCTCGGCCAGGTCGCGGTGGTGATCCTGGCGGTGCTGGCGGTGACCGCCGAGTACGCCACACGCACGATCCAACCGACGCTGGCGGCCGTGCCCCGCCGCGCCCTGGTGGTGCTAGGGAAGGCCGTGGTCCTCGTCACGCTGACACTGGCCGCCGGGGCGCTCGGGGTCGCCGCGTCCTACGCCGCGGCCGGCCTCGCACTGGACGGCAGCGGCTTTGACGTACCCACGTGGTCGGATCGCCTGGACCAGCGGGCCGCCGTCGGCACGGTCCTCTACTTAGGACTGATCGCGGCCTTCTCGGCCGGTCTCGGGCTCCTGCTGCGCGACACGGCCGGCGCGATCACCACCGGCCTGCTCGTACTCTACGGCACCCCGGTCGCGGCGTCGTTGGTCAGCGATCCGCGCTGGGAGCACCGGTTGCTCCGGTTCTCCCCGATGGACGCCGGCCTGTCGATCCAGGCCACCCGCGACTTCGCCGCGGAGCACATCGGACCGTGGGCCGGCCTGGGCATGCTGTCCGCGTACGCCGGGGGCGCCCTGCTGCTCGGCCTGCTCGTCTTCGCGTTGCGTGACGCCCGGTGAGCTCAGCCGGCCGAGCGGTCGTCGAGCTCGTCGTCCCAGAAGCGGCGCAGGACCGTCGGGACGTCGCCGCCCAGGCGGTCTCGGACCAGGTCCAGTTCCTCGGCCGACAGCGGCACCGCCGGGAAGGCCGCGCCGACCGCGGCCGCGAACGCCGATCCCCGCCGGGCCAGGGCCGGCGCCGCCTCGACATAGGCGGCGACATAGGGCGTGACCAGCTCGCGCTGCGACAGTGACCAGAGTCCGGTGGCCAGCGCCCGGAACCGGCGCACGGACACCTCCGGATCCTCGGTCATTTCCCGCCACGCGGCCGCCTTCGCGTCGGCCGTCGGGCGGGCCGCCAGGGCCGTGGCGGCGCCGAGGTCGCCCGTGGTGGTGCCGTCCCGGCGCCGCTCCGCCTCGATCTCGTCGCCGTCGAGCGTGCCCAGCTCGGCCAGCCGGTGCACGACCGCCCAGCGCAGCTCCGGGTCGAGCGTCAGACCGTTGTCGGTCGCGTTCGCGTCCAGCCAGCGGCGCAACAGGCCGGCGTCCCTTGTGGACCAGGCCAGCCCGCGGGCCAGTGCCACCGCGCGCTGCTCGTCCTGGTCGGCGTCGACCGCGCAGGCCGACGCGACGACCTCCAGCGCGCCGGCCACCTCGCCCGGCGCCAAACGGCGGACCAGGTCCTTCGCGGTCCGCGCCAGGGCCGCGCCGACCAGGGTGGCCGACGTCTCGCGGGGGAGCTGGCGGGCCAGCAGGTCCAGGTGCGTGGGCGGCGGCACCCGGTCGAGCAGCGCCGCCCACAGCACGGCTCGCACGAGCGGGTCGGGCAGCGCCGCCAGGTCGCGCGTGAGGACCTCGTGGGACAGCGGGTCCAGCTGGAGGCGGGCGAAGGTCTCGCCGTACGCGTTGGGCACCACCACCAGGCCCGCCCAGTCCGGCAGCGCCACCGGCTCGTCCGCCAGGTCGACCAGCAGCGTGCCGACGAGCTCCAGCGACGGCGAGTAGGCGGCGACGGTGAAGCGGTGCGGGCGCACGCCGTCGCGGGTCAGCACCGGCACGTCGCCCTCGCGGCCGACCCGGATCGTGTCGTGGCCCGACCGGCGCAGCCACACCTGCGCCCACCCCCGCACGTCACGCGGCGAGGCGGCGTCGAGGGCCGACAGCAGGTCCTCGAGGGTGGCGTTGGCGAACCGGTGCCGGGTCAGGTGCGCGTTCACCCCGGCCAGGAAGTCGTCCGGGCCGAGCCACGTCACCAGCTGGCGCAGGACCGCATTGCCCTTGCCGTACGAGATGTGGTCGAAAATGGTCGTAGCGGTGTCCACATCGGGCACGTCGGTGGTGGCCGGCGCGACCGGGTGCGTGGAACGGCGACGGTCGGCGAGCAGCGCGTTGGGCTTGTAAGCGGCCTCGAACGACGCGCGCGTGCCCGCGTACCCGGCGACGGTCTCGGCCACCTCGAACCCCATGTAGTCCGCGAACGACTCGTTGAGCCACGCGTCCTCCCACCACACCGGGGTGACCAGGTCGCCGAACCACATGTGCGACATCTCGTGCGCGATGACCATCGCGCGCCGCCGGCGCTGGTCGTCGGTGATCCGCACGCGCGGCAGCACCGACTCGTCGAACGTGACGCAGCCCGGGCACTCCATCGCGCCCCAGTTGAGCTCGGGCACGAAGACCTGGTCGTACGAGTCGAACGGGAAGGGCTCCGTGAAGATCTCGGCGAAGTGGTCGAAGCAGACCTCGGTCAGCTGCCGCAGCTCGGCGGCGTCGCGCTCGAGCTCGGCGGCCAGCGAGCGGCGGGCGTGCCAGCCCATCGGCAGACCGCGGTGCTCCCACCGCACCGAATGGTACGGACCGGCCACGACGGCGAACAGCGCGCACGGGATCGGCGGGGTGGCCGCGAACACGGACGTGCCACCGTCGGCCTTGACGAGCCGCCCGTTCGACAGCACCGTCCACGTTGGATCGGCCTGCACCGTCACGGTGATCGGACCCTTGACGTCGGGCTGGTCGAAGCAGGCGAACAACCGCTGGGTGATGTCGAGACCGAGGTACGCGCCGACGTAGCGCTCGCCGTCCGCCGGATCGGTGAACGTGTGCATGCCCTCGCCGTCGGTGACGTAACGCATCGTCGCGTCCACGACGACCTCATGGGCGCCCGGCGCCAGTCCCACCAACGGGACCCGACGACCGTCGTACGCCGGTGCCACGGTGTTGCCGTCGATCGTCACCTCGAGCGCCTCGGCCCGATGCAGCTCCAGGAACGTGTCGCCGCCGCCACACTCGAACCGCACGGCGACCCGGCTACGGAATGTCTGGGTGGAGGTCACGTCGAGTGCGAGGTCGTAGGAGACGGCGGACAGCATGGCCGCCCGCGCGCGGGCCTCGTCGAGGGTCAGCGACATCCGGCCAGGCTACTGTCCCGAGATCACGCCGGCAGCTCGCCGTGCAGAAGCGCGTCGCCGAGCGCCGTCCGGCGGTAGAGCACGCCACGGCTGCCCCGGCGGCCGGTGACGAGCCCCGCCCGGCTCAGCACCCCCAGGTGGTAGGAGATGGTCGCCGTCGAATGCCCGTCGAGCCGGCTCAGGGCGGTGGTCGTGCGGGGTTCCGCGAGGTGCCGCAGGATGCTCAGCCGGGTGGGGCCGATGAGCTCGCCGACGGGCGCCTCATGGCAGGACCGGGACGGTGGGACGCCCAGGGCGGCCGTGCCCCGGGCGGCGTAGGTGAGGACGGGCGTCCGGGGTCGTTCGGCGACGAACAGGACGGGGCCGGTGTGCGCGGTGCAGGGGACCAGCAGGACGCCGTCGTCGGCCCAGTCCACCAGCACGTCGTACGGCCGCGGCAGGGTCAGGTCGAGACCGTCCCAGCAGATCTCCGGGCCCAGGTCGGTGAGCACGGCGGCGATGCCGTGGGCGGCCATGACCTCGGCGCGGTACGCGACGTCGGCGTCCAGCACGGCGGACACGCGCGGCCAGTCCTCCGCGATCGCGGCGTCGAAGAACCGCCCGAACGCGGCGGCGGCCTCCTCGGCCAGCACCGCGTCTCCGGCGTCGAGCAGGCCCCGCAGCAACGGCGGTGGGCGCCGGCGCCACCGGCGGTACGCGGCCTCGCCACCGAAGGACGCCGCGAACTCCTCGTGCACCGGACGGCCGTCGAAGGCGAAGTCGAGCTGGAGCGCCAGCTCGTCGGCGGCCGTGGCGGCGATGGCCTCGACCATGCGGTCGCGGGTCTCGCGCGACTGCTGCGGATGCGGGGTGAGGAAGTCGGGGACGTACGGGTGGTCCAACGGGACGAGCGCGTGCAGCAGATCCATGGTCGCGGCGTCGAGGCGCGCGCGGGCCCGCGGGTACCAGTGCCGCCAGTGCTGGTCGCCGGCCGTCGCCCGGCCGCGCAGCGTCGCCGCGACCTCGAACGCGGGCGACGTGGCGAACCGGGACCGGGCCAGGGTGGCGACGTCGGTGCGGATCCGGATCGGGCTCAGGACAGCACGCGGTAGGTGACGTGGACGACCGTGCTGGCGGCCCGGGCCGCCACCTGCTCCAGCTTCAGCGGCGGGACGCCCTCGAACAGGCGGGGGCCAGCGCCGATGGTGAGCGGGACGATGTGCAGCCGCAGCTCGTCGACAAGGCCGGCGGTCAGGTACTGGTTGATGGTCTCCGCGCCGCCGTGGATGGAGATGTCGCCATCGCCCGCCGCGGCCCGGGCCTGCTCCAGCGCCGACTCGATGCCGTCGGTCACGAAGTGGTAGGTCGTGCCGCCCCGCATCGGCTCCGGGTCGCGCGCGTGGTGGGTCAAGACGAACACCGGTGCGTGGAACGGCGGGTCGTCGCCCCACCAGCCGTTCCAGGGGCGATCCCACGGGCCGCGTACGGGACCGAACATGTTGCGTCCCATGATCACCGCTGCGGCGGCGTTGATCTGGTCGACCTCGGCCTTGTTCTCGTCGCCGGTGTCGAACATCCAGGCGTGCAGCCCGCCGCCCCAGCCGTCGCCGCCGTCCTCGCCGAACGGCCGCTGCTCGCTCTGGTTGAGCCCGGCCACGTACCCGTCGGTCGATATCGTCTGGTTGACGATCACCTTGCCTGGTGTCCCCACCGCTGTCCTCCCGGTCCCCGTCGCCGTTGTCCCCACCACGGTCGTGGGGATCGGCCGTCGCCGCAAGACATTCGAGCGGGTTCGAACAAATGCGGTGGCGCGCCGGCCGCGTCGCCGTGAGGATCTACCGCATGGACCGCCTCTCCTTGCGGGTGCCGCATTCCGACGATGTGGCGGAGCTGCACGAGTTGTACGCGGACCCGCGGGTGTGGCGCGACGACCCGGTGAGCCGCCACGAGACCCGGGCGCAGACGGAGGCGATGGTCGACCGCTGGCGCGCGGCGTGGGAACGCGACGGCCTGGGCATGTGGGTGGCCCGCAGCGCGTTGCCCGCGACGGAGGGCCGGCTGGTCGGCATCGGCGGCTGCTTCATCCGGCACGGGGTGGCGTGGAACCTGGGATTTCGCCTGGTGCCGGCCTTCTGGGGGCAGGGCTACGCGCAGGAGCTCATCCGGGCCGCGGTCGACCGGGCCGGCGAGGTGCGCCCGGACCTGCCGCTGACCGCGTACCTGGTCGAGGGCAACACCCGCTCCCAGCGCACGACGGAGCGGGCGGGCCTGCGCCTGGTGTGGCGCGGCCCTGACGCCGGCAACCCCGACCCGCACGCCGTGCGCCTGCTCTACGCCGACCGCGACCTGCCGCCCGCGGTGACGAAGGCGCTGACCGACGACTAGGTCGCCGCGTGCCGGCCGCGCAGCAGCCCGGTGGACTGGCCGACCTCGATGAGATAGCCGTCCGGGTCACGCAGGTAGCAGCGGATCTCCGCCCCACGGTCGATCGGCGGCGTCAGGAACTCGGCGCCCTTCGCGCTCCACTCGGCGTACCGCGCCTGGACGTCCGCGACCCGCGGGTTGAGGAAGATCGACGTGGTGTCGCCGGGCTCGTACTCGACCACCGAGACGCCCGGCTTGTCAGGCGTCGGCCCGCCACCGGGATTCATGATGATCCACGAGTTGGCGAGCCTGACGATGCACGGGTTCTCGTCGACGACGACAGTGCCGCCGAGCACACGTGAGTAGAAGTCCCGGGCCCGCGCCACGTCGCGGACGGTGATGAACAGGGTCACGAGGAAGCCCTCGTCGGGCGCCGGATCCCCGGCGGTCGCGATGTCATCGGTCATGACGCAAAGACCGCCCCGCACCCGGTCCACGTGACGGCTCATCCCCACCGAGTGGCCAAGGCAACATGAAAGGGCCGGCCGGTGCGACCATTCTTCACATGCGACGGTTCGCCTACCTGGCCGCCACCTACGGCGCGCCGGCGGCCGCCGTCGCCGTCCTGGCCGCCTGGTGGGTCGGGTGGATCAGCTGGGAGACCTCAGGTCTGCTCGGCAGCGCCGCACTCGCCGCGGGCACCCTTTACCGCGCCCACACCGCCGAGCAACAGGAGCCTGACTAGCCGTCAACCTCAAGGCCGAACCAGGGAAGGCACGCCCGGAGCCCGGAGACGGACACCTTGCCGCCGGGTCCGGCCGCCTGCCACTGCTCGGCGGTCATCCGCATGTGCCGCACCTCGACCAGGCCGCGCCCGGACGCGGTGAGGCTCACCCCGTTGTCCGTGTAGCCGATGCAACGCGAAATGTCGAGCGCGGTCGCCGAGCAGCAAGCCGGGCTGGGAATGACGGTCCTCGTCGGCGCGCGGGACGGTCGGCGCGGAGCGGAGGCGGCTGCGGCGATACGGGGCGCGGGCGGTGACGCGTACGCCATCGTGCTGGTTCGGCGTCATCGCGGTGACCAACGCCATGCTCCCCCTGCTGCGGCGGTCGCCGGCGCCGCGCATCGTCAACGTCAGCAGTGGCGCCGCCTCGCTGGCGCTGGCCAGCGACCCGGCCAACCCCATGGCGACGATGCTGCCGGCGTCGGCGGCCTACACCCCGTCCAAGGCTGCGTTGAACTCGCTGACCGTCCAGTACGCCAACGAGTTGCGCAACGACGTTTTCCTGATCAACGCCGTGGCGCCCGAATAGGCACGCCGGCCACTGTGGACGGTGACGAGCCGACCGCCGCCTTCCTCAGTGCGGACGGCCCGGTGCCGTGGTGACAGCGACCGGCTGATCCACCTTTGTGGACACCCGCCGCAGGCCCGCAAGAGCGACCAGGCTCGCGATGGCCAGCGCCACCACCGGCACCAGGAGACCAGCCCGATAGCTGTCCAGCGTGGACGAGCCGTTCGCGACCACCACCGCGGTCGTGACCGCCAGGCCCAGCGCCGAGCCGAACTGGAACGACGTGGTCAGAATGCCGCTGGCCAGCCCCTGCTCGCCGGCGGCGACGTCGTCGGTGGCGGCGATGGTGAGCGGACCGTACGCCAGCGCGAAGCCGAACCCGATCGCCAGCAGCCCGGGCAGCAGCGTCACGAAGCTCCAGGTCAGGCCGAGCGGCAGGAACCAGGCGAACGCCAGCGCGACCAGCACCAGCCCGGCGGCGATCACGCGCTGGTTGCCGTAGCGGGCGACCAGGCGCGGCGTCAGCGTCGGGGCGAGGACCGCGTCGATGCCGATCACCGCGAGTGCCAGGCCGGTCTCGATCTCGGACCAGCCGCGCAGCTCCTGGAGGTAGAGCACCGCGACGAACTGGAAGCCCATGAACCCGCCGACGAGCAGGAACGCGCCGACGTTGGCCCGAAGCAGCGGCGCCGAGCGCAGGATCCCCAGCCGCATCAGGGGCGCCGCCGACCGGCGCTGGACGGCCACGAACGCGGCGAACAGCGCCACGCTGCCGGCCAGCGTCGCGACCGTGACCGACAGCGCCACCTCGGGCAGGTGCACCACGGTCACGACGAGGAGCAGCATCGCCCCGGTCAGCGCGAGCGTGCCCGGCACGTCGAAGCGGGCCCGGCCGGTGGCGGGCGTGTCCCGTGGGACCAGCGGGACCGCCGCGGCCAGCAGCAACGCGGCCATGACGACCGGCGCGAAGAACACCCAGCGCCAGTCGACGCTGGTCAGCAGCCCGCCGACCACCATGCCGAGCGAGAAACCGCCGGCGGCCGCACCGGCATACACCAGGACCGCCCGGTCTCTGGCCCGTCCCTCCGGGAACGTTGTCGTGATGATCGACAGGCCGGCCGGGGCGAGGAACGCGGCCGCGACCCCCGTCGCGAACCGGGCCAGGATCAGCATCCAGCCCTCGGTGGCGAGCCCGCCGAGGCCCGAGAACGCGATGAACACGACCAGCCAGCCGATGAACATCCGCCGCCGCCCGAGCAGGTCGGCCGCGCGACCGCCGAGCAGCACGAACCCGCCGTACCCGAGCACATAGCCGCTCACCACCCATTGCAGCGCGGCGGTCGACAGGCCGAGGTCGGCGCGGATCGCGGGCAGTGCGACGCCCATCATCGAGATGTCGACGCCCTCGAGAAAGATCGCTCCGCAGAGTACGAGCAGCAGCGCTTTTGCCTTCGTCGGCACGTGGTCCCCCCTCAGTTACCTCTTGTAACTGAGTCCATGGTTGGTCACTATTGGGAACTGTGGAAGAAGGCACTTCAACGTCACCTGGTTACTGCTGCGATACCGACGGCGATTTCAACGACGCCTTTCAATGGGACACGCGGGAGGACTGCGACGTACGCCAGATCCTCGACCGCATCGCCGACAAGTGGTCGCTGCTCGTGGTGGCGCTGCTCGACAACCGGAAGCTGCGCTTCACCGAGCTCCGCCGCGAGATCGACGGCATCAGCCAGCGCATGCTGACCGTGACGCTGCGCCACCTGGAGCGCGACGGTCTGGTCCGCCGCACGGTCCACCCGACGGTGCCGCCGCGGGTGGACTACGAGTTGACGCCGCTGGGCGTCACCCTGCACGCGACGGTGCAGACCCTGGTCGCCTGGACGGACGCGAACCAACGCGAGATCGCGGCCGCGCGAGCGGCCTACGACAAACGCGAAGCCGAGGCCGCCACCCTCTGACGGACGGGAGCCCGTCAGGTCAGGGTGCGGAGGAGTTCCTCCTCGGCCGCCTGGCTCCAGTGGCCCCACTCGAGGCGGCTCGCGACCTCCGGGAGCACGCTCGCCAGATCTGTCAGCGCCGTCAGCGGCAGCGGCGCCCGCAGGTTCGGGAAGATGACCACCTTGCCGCCGAAGCGGCCCTCGGCTACCGCGCGTAGGGCGTCCGGGGCCGCTTCCAGCCCGCCGATCGCGGCCACCGAGCGGTTGGGCTGGATGATGCCGTTCTCGATGCGGTCGCGTACGCGGCGCAGGTCGTCGGCCGACGAACCGCTCGTGCCGACGGCGCGCACGCCGCGGTGCGCCACGGCGGTCAGGTCCCAGGCGCACATCGTGCCCCGCGGGAGCGCGGCGAACAGGTTGATCACGCCGCCGTCGGCCAGGTGCTCGAACGCCTGCTCGGCAGCCGAGACGGCCGGCGCCGTCACCACGATGTCGTCGAAGCCGAGCCCGGCCGTCTCGTCGTTGAGCCGCTTCGCCAGCGTTTCGGCGTCGCCGCATTCGCGTTCGGACAGGAAGGTCAGGACGCCGGGCGCGACGCGGCCGAACCATTTCGACGCGCGTCCACTGCGGTCGGTCGCGACGATCCGCGCCGGTCCCCCGGGGCGCTGCACGGCCCGCCGCAGGTGCATCCGGCCCATCGGGCCGCCGGCGCCGAGCACCCACAGGCGTCCGCCGGGGGTGAGCTCCGTGCGGATCGGGGCGTACGCCGCCGCGAGGTCGCCGCCCGCCGTGCCGAACAGGGCCAGGCCGTCGTGGTGCAGCCGCCCGACGTCGACCTGGACCGGGCGAGGCAGCGGCTGGGTGGTGACCAGCGCGCAGGTCCCGTGCGGCGCCAGCACGGCCAGCGCCCGTTCGACCAGCGCGGGTTCCGGGCCCAGAACCACCGCGTCGTCCGCGGACTCCGGCGGCCCCGCGACGATCTCGACGCCGGCCGCCCGCGCCCAGTCGGTCACCTGCGCGGCGAAGGCGGCGTCGTGCACGTCGAGGTGCACCCGCCCGGGGCGCCACGCGGCGGCCGCACCGAGCGCGACCCCGGCGCCGTCACCGGTCAGCCAGACCGTGCCGCCGGGACGCCAGGTGGTGCGATAGGACGCGGCGTAAGACGCCTCGACGCAGGCCCACGGCTCGGCCAGCGCCGCCTCGGCGTACCCCGTGGTGGGGCGCAGCGGCAGGAGCCAGGGTGTCAGCTCCTGCCCCAGGACGGCATACTGGGCGAGACCGCCGGGGATGTCGCAGCCGTAGGCGCGCTCGGCCATGGTGGCCGGGACGACGAAGCGATCACCCGGGGCGTACGCGTCGCGCAGGTCGGTTCCGACGGCGGCCACCGTGAGGCTCACCTCGTGGCCCGGGACGACCGGGAAGCGGTGGATACGCGGGTGGTCCAGGCCGAGCCGCGCGATCGTGACGTCGGAATGGCACACGCCGACGGCGTCGTGCCGCACGAGCAGCTCGGAGCGGCCGGGCACGGGCAGCGGCTCGGTCACCGGAGCATCCAGATCGGACAGTCCCGGGCCGGTCAGTCGCCAGAGCCGGTGCTGCCCGGGCAGCGGGCCGGCCGCACTGCGGTATTCGGCAAGAAGATCCCCCACCCGCCGAACCGTAAGCCCATCGCACCGATCGCCGACGAGCGAACGCCGAAAGTCTGCCCGAACGGGTGCACCGTCGGTCAACCGTCGCGCTTCCGCAGCTCCCGCAGCCGCATGAGCTGGGCGAGGACGAGGCAGCTCATGGCGAAGGCGATCGCCCACGGCGTGACCCGGGCCGGCTCCAGCAGACCCAACGCGAGACTGGCGAGCCCGGCGACGGCCGCGACGGCGAGCAGGACGACGGTCCCTTTGCGGCCCATGCGCGACAGTGCACGACACGGATCGCATCGATGTCAAGGGCACCTTGCGCCCCGGTCGCCGGCGGGGATGCGGGTAGCGTCGGCGACGGGACCAGCTGCGGGGGTGCGGGGGGTATGGCGTCTGTTGCCGGCGACCGGCCATCGCACGCGCGGGTGGCCGACCTTGACGTGATCTTGGCCGAGCGCGCGGTGCACAGCGTGTACCAGCCGATCGTCGACCTGGCCCGCGACGAGGTCGTGGCGTACGAGGCGCTGGCCCGTGGCCCTGACGGCACCCCCTGGAGCAGTCCGCAGACGATGCTCGACGCGGCGCAGGCCGTGGGCCGGCTCGACGAGCTCGACTGGGTGTGCCGCGCCGCCGCCTTCCGCGGCGCCTTCGCCGCCGGCCTCCCGCCGACGCTGCCGCTGTTCGTCAACATCGAGCCGGCGGCCGCCCGCGCCGAATGCCCGCCGGACCTGGCCCCCGTGCTCGCGCAGGCGGAGGAGCGGTTGCGGCTGGTCGCGGAGGTGACGGAGAGGTCGGTGTCGCACGATACGGCCGGCCTGCTGGCCGCCCTGCAGGACTGGCGGTCGGACGACAACCGGATGGCGCTCGACGACGTCGGCGCCGACGCGGAGAGCCAGGCCATGATGCCGCTGTTGCGGCCCGACATCATCAAGCTGGACCGCACCGTGACCCGCGACCTGACGACGCCGCACGCGCAGCGCGTGGTCGACGCCGCCCGTGCCGAGGCCGCCCACACCGGCGCGCTGATCCTCGCCGAAGGCATCGAGACACCAGAGCAACTGACCGCGGTACGGGCAGTCGGGGCGGCACTGGGGCAGGGCTGGCTGCTGGGCCGCCCGGGCGCGCTGCCGGCCCGTCTCGCGCCGCCGCCGGTGGCGCTGCCGCCGGGGCGTCCGGCCCGGCACGCGCCGGCCGGCACGACACCGTTCGGCGTCGCTTCCGCCCAGCGCCGGGTCGAGCAGGCGTCCCGGGTGGCCATGCTCCGGCTCAGCCGCACGTTGGAGGACCGTGGCGTCGGCGCGACCGAGCCGGCCCTGATCCTGACGTCCTTCCAGGACGCGCGGAGGCTCGACGGCCACACGCGCCGCCGCTACGCGGAGATCGCCGCGGAAGGCGTCGTCACCGCCGCCTTCGGGCGCGACATGCCACCGCGTCCGGCGGGCCGGGTACGCGGCTGCGCCGTCCCGGCCGGCGACCCGCTGAGCGACGAGTGGACGGTCATCGTGGTCAGCAGCCGCTTCGCCGGCGGCGTGTTCGGCCGCGAACGCGACACCGACACCTACGACGTCGTCACCTCCGAGGACCGCGACCTGGTCCTCTCGGCCGCTGCCACCCTCGCGCGCCGCCTCCCGCCGCTGCGAACCTGAGCGGGCTCGGCCGCGGTAGGCAGTGGCCGGGCGGCCCGGCCGCGGGGCCGGGCCGTCCGGGTCGGTCAGTGGTGGCCGCGGACGCCGAGCGGGAAGGTGCCCTCGCCGACCTCGGTCAGGGTGCGCGTGTACTGCCGCAGGTAGGTGTCGAGGAACGGCGACCGGTCGCCCTGGGTCGGCACGTCGAACCGGGGGTTCTGCAGCGCCAGGTCCAGTCGCGCCCGGGTGACCTGGATCGTGTTGCCGCTCGGGGTGTCGCGCCAGCTGCCGCTGCCGATCGTGCCGAGCTGCACGCCGAGTTGGTGGCCGACCTCGAACGTCCAGTCGGTGGACTTGAGGTCGAACGCGACCCGGCCGGCCCGCTCGATCAGGGCCACGTTCTCGTCGAACATGACCGCGGTCCCGTCCGGTGCGACGTCCCACAGGCGCACCATGACATTGCCGGGCGCGCCGGCGTGCAGGCTGACCCGCGGGGTTCCGGTGATCCGCACCCGGGACGTGACCGGCGTGGACCAGCTGAAGTAGCTGTGCGTGTCGCCGGCGGCCATCGGGGCCGGGCCGCGGGCGGCCGGCGGGGCCGGGCCGCGGGCGGCCGGCGGGGCCGGATCCGTGTAGTGCTCCATGTCCCACCGCTGGCCGGCGGGCGCGGCCAGCGTCGAGGCGATCCCGTCGTCGACATACTGTCCGTCCGCCAGCTTCGCCGCGGTGCGCGCGGAGGGCGTCGGCCACGTCCGCTGCGCGCGCCATGCGCCGGTGTTGTCCTCGATGGCGTACGCCGGGTCGTCGATCGCGGGCTTGATGCCCTTGAGGTAGCGATCGTAGAAGCGCATGACCTCGTCGAAGAACCCGGCGCGGCCCATCAGCAGCTGACCCTGCTCGTTGGTCTCGTTGCCGCGGACGTGCTCCCACTGCCCGAGCCACCCGCGCTCGACGCCGTGGTGGTTGTCGAGGTATTCCTGCATGTCCTCGGGCTTCGTGTTGTTCTCGATGAAACCCTGCGTGACGAACAGCGGAGTGTTCGTGCCCCGCGCCCGCTCCGCCAGGTTGCGCGCCCGCCAGTAGCGCGAGTCCAGGTCAGGATTGTTGTTGTTGGTCAGGTTGTCGGCGAGACACTCCGGGTGGCTCGCCTCGTAAGTCGCGTTGGCCTGGTAGCGCTCCGTGTCGTCGGCCAACGGCGCCAAGGTCGCGATGCTGTTGTACGCGTTGGGCGTGCCGGTCACGTTGGGTCGCGGGACACCGTTGCTGAACAGGTAGTTGTACATGTTCCACACGGGCTCCTGGGCGACGACGGCCTTCAGGGCGCCCAGACGCAGGTTGTTGCCGACCAGACCGGTCACGGCGTCGTACGACTTCCCGTACATGCCGACCTTGCCCGTCGACCACGGCTGGCTCGCCGCCCACTGGATCGCGGCCTTCACGTCCGCCTGCTCGCCGGGACCCACCCAGTCGAGGCAGCCGGTGCTGCCGCCGAAGCCGCGCAGGTCGACCATGACGTAGGTGTAGCCGCGGGCGAAGAGGTCGGTGCCACTGGTGAAGTCGGCGAAGCGACTGGACGGCCCGGTCTGCGTCCACCCTTCCGGCCCGGTCTGGCCGGCGTGGCTGAAGTAGGGCCCGACGGCGAGAATCACCGGCGTTTTCGCGCGCGGTGACAGGTTGGCCGGCCGGAGCACGTCGGCGTGCAGCTCGACGCCACTGTGGTCGGCGGACGGGAAGTAGGCCTCCGTCCACACCGCGCCCTCGGGGACGCGGGGGTTCTCGTCGTGGGTGATCCCCGTCTGGGCCGGCGCCGCGGTGGCGGCGTTCGCCGTGCCACTGAGGGTGAGCGTCACAGCCATGATCAGCGCACCGGCAGCGGCTGTTGTCCGCCTGCGTATGGTCACTTGACCTCCCGAGCGATAGAGCAGTATCTCTGCGCCCGTTGACGCTATCGCGTCATGGTCCTGTTCGACCGCCCGCGAAGTGGTTTTCTGTACCCGCGTCCGGTGCCATGATTCGTCGGTGCCCAGCTCCCAAACCGTCGTGCTGTCGCTGACAGGAGCCGCGAGTCACCAGATCGAGCGCTCGCCCGGCCACGGCAGGCTCAGCATCGGACCCGTGGTCGCCGGCGCCCCCCGCCCCGATGTGGTGGTGGCGGTCGATGACGTGCTCGACTCGTCCACCTTCGACGCATTCGCGACTCCATCGGGCACACCCTGGCCCAGGGGCTTTCGCTATCGGGGCAACGACACCGGATTCCTACGCTGGTCCGAACGCCGCCCCATAGAGCGATTTCACTGGATACCCACGGCTGCGACGGCCGTCGACGCCGGACATGCGCGCATCAGTGATATCTCGGTGACGCTCGGCGGCCAGTCATGGCGGATGGAACTACCGGCCGAGGCCAGGTCGTTCACGGCATCCGGAAACGTGTCGACTCTCCGGGCCACATTGGCGAGCGGCGCATCCGTCCCCATGCTCTTCTTCTATCCGGCAACCCTCCCATCCCGAGATTCGACACCGCTGGTGTTGCCGCATCTCGACGCGCTGGGCGGGGCCGAGTCGGTGTACGTTGGGGCCAAACCGTTGCGCCAGCCATTCGACTGCGCGAGCCTGCTGCAGTTCCCGCACGTGACGGACCTGCGGCTCTTCGGTCAGCTCGCCAACCTGCGCGCGATCGCCGACCTTCCGCAGTTGGAGCGCATACAACTCGGCGACTGTCCGGACCTTCGCGAGTTTCCGCCGTTGACGAACTGGCCACGCCTTACCGAATTCCACGCGTCGAACATCGAGCAGCGCGCGGGGACCGCGCTGCGGTCGCAGTTGAAGAGCCAGCCGCTGCCGAAGGCGTCGGTGACGCGCCTGCGGACGGCTGACTGGTTCGAGAACGAATCCGGACTGCCATTCGGGGAGTGGTCCACCGCGAACGGACGCCGTGCGGTCACGGCATTCCGGGCCGCCGAAACCAACCCCGACCCCGAAGCTGGAATCCGTGCCTTCGCCCGGGTGATCAACGGCCTTCCGGGCATCGAGACGATCGAACGGGAAGACGCCGGCGAAGCCGTCGCTCAGCTCGCCGCCAGGGCGGGAATCGACGAGAACGTCGCACTGAGCTGGTTAGACGACGAGCGCGAGTTCTGATGCGCGTGCCCGGCTAGCGTGCTTCGGCCAGGAGATCCCCGACCGAGAGGCTGCCGGCCGCTCGGCGGGCTTCCTGGACACCGTGGAGGGCGGTGGCCCTGAAGGCGAGCCGGGATGGGTCCGTGATCTCCTGACCGGCGAGGCGCCATGGTGCCGCCAGGTCGCTTTCCGGCGCCGCCGCGAGCACGACGGCCGAGCCTTCGCGGTGGACGTCGTAGTCCTCGTGCGGCTCGGTGTAGCTGACGTAGCGCAGCTGGACCGGGCCGGTGGGGATCGGTGCCGGCTGGCGCTCGTCGGGAACCGGTTGCCAGCGCTGCTCGAGTGCCGCGAATGCACGGTCGCGTGCGAGGCTGGCGCCCGCGGACAGGATCGCGGTGCCGGCGCCCGTCGCCATCCGGCACATTTCGCGGACGGGCGTCCGGGCGGCCAGCTGGGGATAGTAGTACGCGAGTCTGCTGTGGAGCATCAGGTCCATCAGCGCTCGCGCGGCGGCCCGCTCGAGACCAAGCGAGGGCCGGAATCGTCCCGCGGCGGCCGCGGAATGTGGGGTGTCACCACGTCGGCGGCGCGGCCGGCGGCGGACTCGTGCCATAGCGGATCGTCGGGCCACACAGTGGCACTCGTGGCGACCAGGATCCCGCCGCGCCGCCCGAGCGACACGGTCACGCCGTGCTCGGCAACGCTGACGGCGATCCCGCGCCGGTCGTGCGCGTCGAACCGAAGATCCGTAACGCCGCCGAAGGTGAACCGCAGCGGCGCGGGCGGCCATGGTTCCGGGACCCGTCCCCCGCCACGCGACCGGTGCTCGGCACGATACGGCGCGGAGCGGCGAGCGTCATGGCGACCCGCAGATTGGATCGGGTCCGCTGGACGGCGAGATGGTGCACGCTCGTGGCCGTGACGTCGTAGTCGGAGACCAGGTCGGCGATGACCTCCGCGGTGACCGGGAACACCCCGGGCGCACCTGCCCGCGGTAGTCACGACGCACGGTGCGGTCAGGCGCCACAGGAGGCACGATCGCGTCCAGCGTCGGGTCCAGGTCCACCATCAGCGCCCGCCTTGCCGCCCCGAGGCCGCGCGGGCACGGCGGGCGCGCAGGGGCCGCGGGGCAACCGCCGCCCCGACCAGCGGGAGGGTGTTGTTGTCCCAGATGTCGGCGATCAGGCCGACGCGGCCGACCTCGAAGCCACGAGCGTCAGCGGCCATCGCGGCGATCTCGTGAACGGACCGGTCGAGCAGTCCGGCGAAGGTCTCCAGCGGCGAACGCACGGCGCCAAGTATGGCGCACCCGCCATCAGGGACCGGAGACCGTGCGCAGCAGGCGGTCGAGGACCGACCGGTCGCCCACGACGGTGACGCCGCCGGCGGTGTCGAGCGACGACGGATCGGCCAGCAGAGCGCTGAACGTCTTGGCGTCCGTGCGCAGCGACACGTCGGCCGCCGGCGGCTCGCCCGCCGAGACCGACAGCCGGCCCGAGGCCACGCTCACCGTCCACACTCGACCGTCGAGCTCCAGGCGGCACACCAGAGGCGGCCCGGCCGGGTCGGGGCGGGCGGCGTGCCGCAGGTAGATCAGCACCGAGGTCGCACTCAGCGCCGTCGGCGCCGGCGGTTGCGGGACCTCGATCCCCCACTCGCCCAGCGCCAGCAGCACCGGTTCGAGCCGCCGGCCCCGGTCGGTGAGCTCGTAGACCGACGAAGGGCCGCGGTGGACGACCCCGTTGTGTTCGAGCTCGCGCAGGCGGTCCGCGAGCAGGTTGGAGCTCACGTGCGGCAGCGCGCGCCGCAGCTCCGAGAAGCGTTGCGGCGCCAGGAGAAGCTCGCGGACGACCAGCAGGGCCCAGCGCTCCCCGACGACGTCGAGGGCGCGGGCGATCCCGCACTCGTCGCGGTAGCTGCGGGTCGTCGGCACGGGCACCACCGTACCACTTGGTTGTTTTTAACAACCAATCGTGGTTAGCATTCAGGAATGACTGGACTGCTGCAGGACAGGAACGCTGTGATCTACGGGGGCGGTGGCGCGGTCGGCGGCGCTGTCGCGCGGGTGTTCGCCCGTGAGGGGGCACGGGTCTTCATCGCCGGGCGCACGCAGGCCAAGCTCGACGCCGTGGCCCGGCACATCGAGGCCGCGGGCGGCATCGTGGAGACCGCGCAGGTGGACGTCTTCGACCAGGCGGCGGTCGAGAAGCACGCCGCCGCGGTCGGCCGCGTCGACATCGCCCTCAACGCCGCGAGCGTGATGCACGACCAGGGGACACTGCTCACTGACCTGACCCTCGACGAGTTCATGCGGCCGATCGACGGATTCATGCGGACGCTGTTCATCACCACCAAGGCGGTGACGGCACACATGGGCGCCAAGGGCGTCATCCTCGTGCTGTCGGAGCCCGGCGCCAAGCTGGCGGTGCCCGGCATCTCGGGGCACGCCGCGAGCGCGGCCGCCAAGGAGGCCTTCGCCCGCGTCCTGGCCGCCGAGCTGGCGCCGCGCGACATCCGGGTCATCGGCATCCGGCCACACGCCCTCGCCGACGGTCCCGCGGCCGGCTCCTACACCGGGGAGCTCTTCACGCGCATGGCCGGCGACCAGTCGGTCCAGCAGTTCCTCGAGGGCGGGCTGGCGCAGGGGACGTTGCTGAAGCGACTGCCCACATTGGACCAGCTCGCGGAGACCGCCGCGTTCCTGGCGTCGGATCGCGCGGGCGTCATGACCGGGACGATCGCCAACCTGTCAGCGGGGGCCTTGGTCGACTAGCGTCGCCACCAGTCGTCTAGCGGTGAGACGGGGACGGCGCGCTTGTGCCGCGAGGCGAGGTAGACCGCCTCGACCTTCGCCGCCAGCTCGGGCGGCACGTCGAGACCTTCGAGATAGTCGTCGATCTGGGCGTACGTCAGGCCGAGCGCCACCTCGTCGGGCAGCGCGGGCCGGTCGTCCTCCAGGTCGGCGGTCGGCACCTTCTGCCAGGCGCTCGGCGGCGCGCCCAGCTCCTGCAGCAACGCGGCGCCCTGGCGCTTGGTGAGGCCGGTCAGCGGGGTGAGGTCGACGCCGCCGTCGCCGTATTTGGTGAAGAAGCCCGTCACCGCCTCGGCCGCGTGGTCGGTGCCGACGACGAGCAGGTTGAGCTGGCCGGCGATCGCGTACTGGATGACCATGCGCTCGCGGGCCTTGATGTTGCCCCGCACGAAGTCGCGCAGCTTCGGCTCGCCGCCCAGCAGCTCACCCAGGCCGGACGCCGTCTCTGCGGCGACGGTGTCCGCGCCTGGCTTGACGTTGACGGCCACGGACCGGTCGGGCCGGATGAACCGCAGGGCGACCTGCGCGTCGTCCTCGTCGGCCTGCACGCCGTAGGGCAGCCGGACCGCCACGAACACGGCCTCGCGCCCCTCGGCCCGCAGCTCCTCGACCGCCACCTGGCACAACCGGCCGGCCAGCGTGCTGTCCTGGCCGCCGCTGACCCCGAGCACATAACCCGCGGCCGGCGTCGACCGCAGGTAGTCCTTGAGGAACTCGACCCGCTGCCGGATCTCGACCTTGGGCACGATGGTCGCCCTGACACCGAGCTCGGCCAGGATGCGCTGCCGGGTTTCCGCCACCGACACAGGGTACGGAGTGCCCGGCGGCTCCCGCACCTCGAGCCGGCTAACCAAGCGCGGGCAGGACCAGGTCGACCAGGGCGTCGACGTCGGCCTCGGCCATCGGCTCGCCGGTCATGCCCATGCGGTGCAGCAGGGTGCCCACGATGACGTCGATGAAGAACAGCACCCGCTGTTCCGGCTCGTCCAGCGCCTCCTGCAGCGCCACCCGGTAGGGGTCCTGGAACTGCGTCGACAGGATCTCGCGGAGCCCCGGGTCGTTGATCGCGTCCGTGAAGACGCCCGCGAAGGCCGCGCCGACGCCCGGTTCGCTGATCCTCGCCGCGGCCCAGCGGATGGCGTACGACATCAGCTCCTCCCGGGTCTGCCCCTGCACCGGCACCGGGCCGAACGCGTCCAGGAGGCAGGCGGCGATCAGCGCGCCCTTCGACGGCCAGCGGCGATAGATCGTCGTCTTGGCGACGCCGGCCGCGGCCGCGATCCGGTCGACCGTGGCGTGCGTGTAGCCCAGCTCGTCGATCGTGCGCAGCGTCGCCGCGAAGACCGTGTCGTCGACGCTCGACCGCGGGCGGCCCGGGGACTTCGGCATGGCCACACCCTACCAATTATGCTACCGTCGGTTTCGATACTGCCGGTATCGAAAAGGGAGGCGTCATGGGAACCCATCAACCACCACTGGGTGTGCGACTGCTCCAGGCCGTGCGCAAGGAGCCGGACTGGCTGACCATGCCGGCCGCGACGCTCGACGCGTTTCGCGAGGCCGAGAACCGCCGGCGCTCCTCCCCGCTGATGCGCGTCGTCACCGGCTTCCCGGACCGCGGCACCATGATCACCTGGCAGGACCTGCCGCTGCCCGACCGGGTGCTGCGGGTCCGGGTCTACCGGCCGTCCCCGGCCCGGGTCGGCGCCGACGCCCTGCCGCTGGTGCTGCACGTGCACGGCGGCGGTTTCGTCGGGACCGCGGCGCAGAGCGACTGGATCAACAGTCACCTGGCCGGGCGGCTGCCCGCGGTGGTGGTGTCGGTGGAGCACCGGCTCGTCGCGCCCGGGGTGCCGATGTCCGCCGCCGTCGACGACGGCTGGGACGCGCTGCGGCACGTGGTGGGAGACGCCGCGCGCTGGGGAGTCGACCCCTCCCGCGTGGCGCTCTTCGGCGAGAGCGCCGGCGGGGCGGTCGCCGCCGTGAGCGCCATCCGGGCACGCGAGTCCGATCTGGACGTCGCGGCCCAGGTGCTGGTCAACCCCTGCGTCGATCTCACCGCCACGGCGCTCGACTACCCGTCGATGGCCGCGCACGGCGACAGCCCCACGCTGACCCTGGCGCAGCTGACGCTGCTCCGCCGGTTGGCCGTGCCCGACGGCGCCGACGCGGGCGCGGTGTCGCCACTGCACGCCGACGACCTGGGCCGGCTCGCCCCGGCGCTGGTGGTCGTGCCGACCCTCGACCCGTTGGCCGACCAGGGACGGGCGTACGCGCGGGCGCTGCGGGCGGCCGGCACGTCGGCGACGCTTCACGTGCACCCCGGCGCGGGGCACGCGTTCCTGAGCATGCCCGGCATGGTGCCCGCGCAGGCCAAGGCGGCGCGGGCCCAGATCGCCGCGTTCCTCGGCCGCCACCTGGCGGGGTGACTCAGCGACCGAGCTGGTCGCGGCGCCGGGTGAGATAGGCCGTCTCCGCGCTGTTGCCGGCCAGCGCGATCGCCCGGTCGTAGGCCGCCCGCGAGTCGGCGCTGCGGCCCAGCCGGCGCAGCAGGTCGGCCCGGGTCGCGTGGAAGGCGTGGTAGCCGTCCAGCGGCAGCGCGTCCACCTCGGCCAGGCCGACCTGCGGCCCGTCGATCTCGGCGACCGCGATGGCCCGGTTGAGCCGCACGATCGGCGACGGGTCGACGCGGACCAGCTGGTCGTAGAGCGCGACGACCTGCGACCAGTCGGTGGCCCGGGCGTCGTGGGCGTCGGTGTGCACGGCGTTGATCGCGGCGAGGATCTGGTAGCGCCCGGGCGCCTCCCCCGACACCAGCCGCGCGCGGACCAGAGCGTGGCCCTCGGCGATCAGCTCCCGGTCCCAGGCGCCGCGGTCCTGCTCGTCGATGGTGACGAGCTCACCGCCGGCCGACAGCCGCGCGGGACGGCGCGCCTCGGTCAGCAGCATCAGCGCCAGCAGGCCGGCGACCTCGCCGGACGTCGGGAGCAGGTCGCGGACCAGCCGGGTCAGCCGGATCGCCTCGGCGGTCAGGTCGCCGCGGATCGCCTCCCGCTCGGGGTCGGAGGCCAGATAGCCCTCGTTGAAGATCAGGTAGAGGACGGCGAGCACGCCGCTGAGCCGGGCCGGCAGGTCGGCCCGGGCCGGCACGCGATAGGGGATCCGCGCCGCCTTGATCTTCTCCTTGGCCCGCGTGATCCGCCGGCTCATCGCGGCCTCCTGCACGAGGAACGCCCGCGCGATCTCGGCCACGGTGAGCCCGCCGACCAGCCGCAACGTGAGCGCGACCCGCGCCTCCATGGCCAGCGCGGGATGGCAGCAGGTGAAGACCAGGCGGAGCCGGTCGTCGTCGATGACGCCGAGCGGCTCCGGGGTGTCGGCCAGCATCAGCGCCTCCTTCTGCTTCTCCTCGCGCTTGACCTCACGGCGGAGCCGGTCGATGGCCTTGCGATTGGCGGTGGTGGTCAGCCACGCGCCTGGGTTCGGCGGCACGCCGTCGACCGGCCAGCGCTCGACCGCCGTCGCGAACGCCTCGGCGGCCATCTCCTCGGCGACGTCGAGGTCACCGAAGCGCCGGGCCAGCGTCGCGACCACCCGGCACCACTCCGCCCGGTGGACCGCCGTGATCTCCTCGTGGACGTCGGTCATCAGCCCAGGAACGGCCGCAGCTCGACCCGCCGGTTGCAGGCTTTCGACCCCTCGGCGGCGAGCCGGCGCGCCGTGTCGAGGTCGGGCGCCTCGATGATCCAGAAGCCGCCGACGTATTCCTTGGACTCCAGGTAGGGCCCGTCCGTGAACACCGGCTCCTCGGGGCGGCCGTCGACGACCGCGCACGTGCTCGGCGCGCCGAGGCCACCGCCGAAGACCCAGTTGCCGTCGGCCCGGAGCCGCTCGTTGTAGGCGTCGATCGCGGCCATCTCCTCGTCGGTGGCCGACGGGGTGCGGTTGTCGAGCACGGACATCAGGTACTGCGCCATCGTGATCATCTCTCCTGTCGTCGCTTCGACCCTGCTACGAACGCCGCCGCCCCGATCCGACAGGGTCTTCCCCACCATTTTCGAGCACGCCGAGGGCTATCCCTCGACCACACCCCTGTTCCTCGTCGCCGGCCACTGCACCGACGGCGCGGTCCGGGCGCGCGTGTGGCTGTCGGAGGACGTCCAGAGCAACACCGCGTACCCGAACAGCGGGACCACGTCGTACGACGGCACGCCGTACACGTACCCCGGCTACTGCGACTCGCCGTGTGGCAACGGCCTGCCCAACTTCGCGCACTTCGACGTCGGCCTGATCGTGCTCTCCGAGCCGGTCCCGACGTCGGTGGTGAGCCGCTACGGCCAGCTGCCGTCGGTCGACCTGGTCGACACGCTCGCCAACGGCACCGGCGTCGCCATCGTCGGCTACGGGGTGCAGGTCAACCAGCGCGGCGGCGGCAAGCCGGTGTGGACGGGCCCGCGGGTCCGCCTCTACGCGCCGAGCGAGGTCTTCGGCGGACAGCAGAAGACCGGCGACGAGTTCCCCAAGCTCCGCGCCAACCCGGGCGGCGGCAGCGGCGGCACCTGCTTCGGCGACTCGGGCGGCCCGATCCTGCTCGGTGACACCGTCCTGGCCGTCAACGTACGCGGCCCGCGTCGACCTCGCGCCGGTGCTCGCCTGGATCAACTCGTTCCTCGACTGACAGAGCTGTCCGGCCGCCCACCCCACGTGGGCGGCCGGAACGCTCGGTCGTCAGGTTCGGTAGGGGCGGAAGAACGCGCGCAGTTCCTCGGCGTACGCCTCGGGTTGTTCGATCGGGGCGAAGTGGCCGCCGCGCGGGTGTTCGGTGACGCGGACCGTGTTGGCGATGCGGTCGAGCCACGCCCGCGGTGCGCGCACGAGATCGGCGGGGAACAGCGAGAAGCCCGACGGGGTCTCGACCCGGCGCGCGTGCTGGGCCGGCGGGATGGCGCCGTTCGCGTGGTACATGCGCATGGCCGAGCCGATCGTGCCGGTGAGCCAGTAGACGGTGATGTTGGTGAGGATCTCGTCGCGGGTGAAGGCGCGTTCGACGTCGCCGCCGCAGTCGCTCCAGGCGCGCAGCTTCTCCACGATCCAGGCGGCCAGGCCGGCCGGTGAGTCGGTGAGCCCGACGGCGGCCGTCTGCGGTCGGGTGCGGTGCATCGCGGCGTACGCGCCCTCGGTCGCCCCCCAACCCGCGGCGGTGTCCAGGAACGCCCGCTCCTCCGGCGCGAGGTCGGCACGGTCGCCGGTGTAGACGGGCAGGCCCGCGTCCATCCGGTGCACGGCGACCACCCGGGCGGGATGGTCGAGGGCGAGGTAGCGGCTCACCCCGCTGCCGATGTCGCCCCCGGCCGCGGCGAACCGGTCGTAGCCCAGGCCGCTCATCAGCTCCGCCCACAGGCCGGCGACCGCGACGGTGTCCAGGGGCGGGCCGACGGGGCGGTCGGAGTAGCCGTAGCCGGGCATGTCCGGCACGACGACGTCGAAGGCGTCGGCGGGGTCGCCGCCGTGGGCGCCCGGGTCGGTCAGCAGCGGGATGACCTTGGTGTAGCGCCAGAACGAGTCGGGCCAACCGTGGCTGAGGATCAGCGGCAGCGCCGGCCCGCCGCGCGCGCGGGCGTGGACCACGTGGATGCGGTGCCCGCCGACCGTGGTCCGGAAGCGCGGCAGGCGGTTGAGCGCCGCCTCCTGCGCCGGCCAGTCGAAGCCGTCGGCCCAGTACGCGACGAGCTCACGCAGGTAGGCCACGTCGGCGCCCATCGACCAGCCCGCGTCCTCGGGCGCGTCGGGCCACCGCGTCGCGCGCAGCCGGGCCCGCAGGTCGTCGAGGACGGCGGGGTCCGCGTGCGGGGAAAATGACTGGAGCATGATCTATACGGTAGGACGATGGCCGACCCGAACGTTCTGCATCCCATGCCCGGCCAGCCGCGGGTGGTGTTGCTCAAGCCGCTGGTGACGTCGCCGCTGATCGAAGTGGGCGACTTCTCCTACTACGACGACCCGGACGATCCGACCGCCTTCGAGACCCGGAACGTGCTCTACCACTACGGGCCCGAGCGGCTGGTCATCGGCAGGTTCTGCGCGATCGGCGAGGGCGTGCGGTTCATCATGAACGGCGCCAACCACCGCATGGACGGCCCGTCCACGTTCCCTTTCCCGATCATGGGTGGCGCCTGGGCGGAGCACTTCGACCTGATCACCGGGCTGCCCGGCCGGGGTGACACGGTGGTCGGCAACGACGTCTGGCTCGGCTATCACGCGACGGTGATGCCCGGCGTGCGCATCGGCCACGGCGCGATCGTCGCCTCCGGCGCGGTGGTCGTCGACGACGTCCCCGACTACGGCATCGTGGGTGGCAACCCCGCCAAGCTCATCCGCCTGCGGTACGACGCCGACGAGATCGCCCGCCTGCTCGCGGTCGCCTGGTGGGACTGGCCGGCGGAGCACATCACCGCCCACGTGCGCACGATCATGTCCGGCACGGTCGACGACCTGGAGGCCGCAGCGCCAACGCGGGGATGACACCGCACCCGTACGATCGAGCTCTGCCTCGCCATAGGAGATCGTGGATGACAACCTCCGAGTCCGAGCTCGCGGCCCAGTTGCGGACCGACATCCCGCACGCGGCCCGCATCTGGAACTACTGGATGGGCGGCACCGACAACTATCCGGCGGACCGGGCGGCCGGCGACGCCGTGGCCGGGGTCTACCCGGAGATCCGGCTGATGGCCCGCCACTCGCGGCGGTTCCTGGACCGGGCCGTGCGGTTCCTGGCCACCGAGCGCGGGATCCGGCAGTTCCTCGACATCGGCACCGGCCTGCCCACCATGCAGAACACGCACCAGATCGCGCAGGAGATCGCCCCCGAGACGCGGATCGTCTACGTCGACAAGGATCCGCTCGTGCTCGTGCACGCCAAGGCGTTGCTGGGTGACGCCGGCTCCGACGGGCGGGTCACCTACCTGCAGGCGGACTACTACGAGCCCGAGACGATCCTCGCCGAGGCCGCGAAGACGCTCGACTTCACGCAGCCGATCGCCGTGATGTTCATGGGCGTGATGGGCTACGAGCCGGACCTCGCGGTCGTACGGTCCATCGTGGACACCGTCGTCGCGGCGACCGCGTCCGGGAGCTACCTGGTGTTCTGGGACAGCACCGACAGCACCCCGACCGCGGTCGAGGGGGCGCAACGACTGGTCGAGAGCGGCGGCGCCGAATACCACCTGCGCAGCCGCGACGAGCTGGCCTCGGTCTTCACCGGGCTGGAGCTGGTCGAGCCGGGGCTCGCGCAGATCACCGCCTGGCACGCCGACGGCGACACCGAGCAGACCGACGCGTACGGCGCCGTCGCGCGCAAACCCTGATGGATCGCAATATCGTCCGGGCGCTGCTGTCCGTCTGGGATCGGCCGGCGTTCCGGGACGGCCTGCAGCACCTCATCGACCTCGACGAGGTGACGGCCCTGCTCGCTGCGCTGGCCGTCGACGACCGGGCCGACGAGGTCGACCAGCGGGTGCGCGGCCTGCTGCGCTCGGCCCTGGACACCGCCGAGATCCGGCGGGCGGTGCTGCTGCTGGTCGACACCGACGACGTCCGCCAGGACGTGCTGCCCATCATCACGGACGCGCTCGCCGACCGTCCGGAGCTGGCCCGCGCGATCGCGTCCGCTCTGGACGACCCGGCCGTGCGGGCCGAGCTCGCCGCGGCCCTCGAGTCCGAGCCGTTGCGCGCTACCGTGTGGCGGGCGGTGGACGACCAGTACCGCGACCGCCGCCTGCGGATGATCGGCGACGTGGTCGCCCTGCTCGCCCGCCACCGGCCCGCCCGCCGCCTGGTGTGGCTGCTGAAGCGGCACGGGCTGCTGCGCGCCCTCCGCCACCGATGAAGGAGGAAGCCATGACCAAGGAGTTCGTCGACACCGACCTGAGCGGCGCCCGGTTCGTCGGCGCCGACCTGTCCGGCGTCGTGATGCGCGGGGTCGAGATCCGCGGCGCCGAGATCGACGCGCCGTGGCTCTCCAACGGCGAGACGTTCCTGCGCGTCAACGGTGTCGACGTGATCCCCCTCGTCGAGGCGGAGCTCAACCGCCGCTTCCCCGGCCGGGCCGACCGGCGCGCCACGGACCCCGACGGCCTGCGCGCCGCCTGGGCGGCGCTCGAGCGCGCGTGGGCGACCACAATGGACCGGGCCGCGGCGATGCCGGCCGGCTCGGTGGACGTGTCCGTCGACGGCGAGTGGTCGTTCGCACAGACGCTGCGGCATCTCGTGCTCGCCACCGACACCTGGCTGCGCCGCGGGATCCTGGAGGTCGAGCAACCCTTCCACCCCGTCGGCCTGGCCGGCCCCCACGCCGCGGAGGACGGGCTCGACATGTCGGTCTTCACGACCACCACTCCGTCGTACGCCGAGGTGGTCGACGCCCGCGCGGGGCGGGTGGCGATGGTCCGCGACTTCCTCGCCACCGTCACGCCGGACGACCTGGCCGCGAAGCGCCGGAACCCCTGGGCCCCGGACGAGCCGGAGACCACGCTCTCCTGCCTGCACGTGATCCTGGAGGAGGAGTGGGAGCACCTCCGCTACGCCCAGCGTGACCTCGACGCGGTCGCGGCCGGCTGACCCGTCACCCGCCGGAACTCCGCCGGCGGCAGCCCGTGCTCGGCGCGGAAGACCCGGTTGAAATAGGCCGGGTCGGGATAGCCCCACCGGTGGGCGATCGCGCTGACCGGCGTGGCCGCGAGGGCCGGGTCGAGGAGGTCCCGCCGGCAGTGTTCGAGGCGGCGCGACCGGATCAGCGCCGCCACCGTCGTGCCCTGGTCCTCGAAGAGCTTGTGCAGGTAGCGCGGCGAGATGTGGTGCCGGGCGCAGATCGCCGCCGGACCCAGGGTCGGGCACGACAGGTTCTCCTCGATGTAGGCGCGGATCGCGACCACCAGCGCCCGGCGCCGCGACTCGGAGGGCGCGGCCGGCGGCCGGTCGACCCGGCCCGCGAGCGTCGCCCCGATCAGGTCGAGCAGCACCGCGCCGAGCCGGGCGCCGGTCGGGCCCTCGTAGGCGTCGAGGTTGTCGGTCATCTCCCGGACGACGCTGCTCACCAGCGCGGCGCCGGGCTGCGTCCGGTCGAAGGTGGTCCCGGCCAGGTCGCCGATGTCCCGGTCGCGCAGCGGCAGCGCCGAGCGGGGGAACATCACGACGGTCAGCTCGCACCGGCGGGCCGCGACGCGGTGCGGCCGCGACAGGTCGACGAAGGTGAACGAGCCGGCGCCCGGGACGGCCTGCCGGTCGGACTGCTCCAGCGCGAACCGCCCGGCGAGCGAAACGTCGATCTTGCACAGCTCCGGGTCCGACCGGCGCAGCTCCCGGACCGCCCGGGACGCCGCACCCCGGGTCCAGGCCAGCGTCAGGATCCGCAGGGCGCCGACCTCGGCCGTGCGCACCTCGTCGCGCGGGCCCAGCACCATCCCGACCGGGTCTCCATAGGGGACGATCGACCGGCAGACGAGATCGACGAACGAGTCCGTTCGTTCGGACGGTGCCAGGCCGGCCGCGCGCCACACCGACGCCATGGAGGTTGCGTACCACTAGGACACGGCGCGTGTCACCGGTGTGGTCCGGTCAACGACAGCCGCGCCGGGTGTCGGCATGAAGAAGACGTGCCGGCGCACGCACTGGACCTTCGCGTGTTCCACCGGGCCGGCCGTCGACGGCACCGCGACCCGGTCGAGGACCTCAGCCGGGACACCACAACCCGGCTCCGGACAGGACACCACCGTCAGCATGCGGGCCTCCAGACATCGACGCCGAGCCCAGTGTCGGCGCCGCCGGCGCGGGCGTCGTTGGGGCACCGTGCTCGATGCTTGGACCTGGGCGCACACTCCCCGACCGTGCTAGCCTGAACACGGACAATTGCGGACGTTTTGGTCTGTGGGGTGCCGTTGCTGACTCTTGGCGTGGCCCGGTTGTCGTACCTCGTGGCCATCATCCTGGTCGCCCCTGTGCTCTATCTCTTCGCCGAGACGCGGGTGGCCGGTGTGCTGCTCGCAGGCGTTTCCAGCGTCCTGGTCGTCATCGTCCGGATCACGCGCGCGCCGCCGCGGGCCAGGTCCGGCTGGATACTGATCGCCGTCGCGGCGACGCTGATGACGGTCGGTGACGCGATCTTCGGCGTCGCCACCACCGGCACCGTCGAGGCGGCCGACTTCCCGGGCCGGACCGACCTGTTCTTCCTGCTCGCCTACTTCCCGCTCGCCATCGGCGTGCTGCGCCTCGCCGGGCCACCGGCCTACCGCTCCGCGCCGACGATCATCGACGTCTGCCTGCTCAGCCTGGCCGGCTCCCTGCTCATCTGGATCACGGTGCTGCGGCCGGCCCTGACCAGCGAGGCCGAGAGCACGTTCTCGGTCTCGGTGGCGATCGCCTCGTGCGTCGGCTACGTCGCCGTGCTGGCCGCCGCGATAGGCGCGCTGGCGTCCGCGCGGGGTCGGCTGCCGGTGCTCGTCATCGCCATCGGAGTCGCCTCGTTCCTCGTCGCCAATCTGGTGTTCATCCGGGCTCGGGTGCTCGACTCGTGGGGCGCCTCGGTGGCCGCGGGGTTCCTGCTCCTGGCCGGCGTCGTCGCGGCCGGCGTCGCCGCCCTGCTCCCCGAACCTGAGCCGGTCCAGGTCACCCGGGCCCGGCGCACGCTGCGCCCCGCCAGCCTCGTCACGATCGCCGCCGCGCTGCTGGTCGCCCCGACGGTGCTGCTCGTGGAGGCCACCACGGGATCGGTGAACACCGCGACCGCGATCGCGGCGATCGCCATCATCGAGGCGGTGCTCGTGCTCACCCGGCTGTCCATCGCCGTCGCCGAAAGCCGGCGCAGAGCCGCGCGGATCGCCGTCGCCCGGTCGGGGCTGCGCCGCCTCGCGTTCGCCGCCACCGAGGAGCAGATCCTCGACGCGCTGCGCGACGCGCTGGACGGGATGCTGCCGCCCGGGACCCGGTCCGGCATCCACCTGTCCCCCACGGACCAGCCCGGCGTCGAACGTCAACTGCACGTGCTCAGCGACAAGCAGGGCGAGCTCGTCTACCCGCTCGACACGGGCTCGACCGAGCCGGGAACGGCGCCGCGCCGCATCGCCTACGTGACGGCGCCCCCGAAGGACCTCGACGACATCTACGCGTCGATGGTCTCGTTGCTCGACCAGGCGGGCGCGAGCCTCGCCCGCATCGACCTCGCCAACCGCCTCAACGAGAAGGACCGCGAGCAGTTCTTCCAGCGGATCGTCGCGTCGAGCGAGGAGGTCATCCTGATCAGCCGCGACGACCGGATCGTCTACGTGAGCCCGTCGGCGACCCGGATGTTCGGGCGTGACGTGCGCGGGGACCGGTTCGACGACCTCGTGCGGACGCCGACCGGCAGCCGCCGCGACTGGGCCGACACCGGGGACGGCGACGAGGCCGTGGTCGAGCGGCCCGACGGGACCCGGGCGACGGCGCTGGTCCACCGGCGCGACCTCACCCACGACCAGACCATCCGCGGCGTCATCACCACGCTGCGGGACGTCACGGCGGAACGGGAGCTGCGCCGGGATCTGGAATACCGGGCCACCCACGACCCGCTCACCGGGCTCGCCAACGCGGCGCTGTTCCGGGAGTCGCTGCGGGCGGCCGGGGCCCGCGCCGTGCTCATCATCGACATCGACGACTTCAAGCTCGTCAACGACACGTACGGCCATCAGGTCGGCGACGAGCTGCTGACCGTCGTGGCCGCGCGGATCGCGGCGGGGATCCGGGACATCGACCTGGCCGCCCGGATCGGTGGCGACGAGTTCGCGGTGCTGCTGCGGGACGTCGACGCCGCGGGGGCCGCGGGCATCACGCGGCGGATCTCCGACACGCTGGGCCGCCCCGCCGCCCTGGCCGACGCCATGGTCAGCACCCAGGCCAGCATCGGGCTGGCGATCGCGTCGGCCGGTGCCGACGCCGACACCCTGCTGCGCGACGCGGACACCGCGTTGTACGCGGCCAAGGCGGCCGGCAAGGGCCGCTGGCGGCAGTTCGCGCCCGGCATGCCCACCCCGAGCCGGCAGCGCCCCGGCATCCAGGGCCGGCTGGCCACGGCCCTCGCGGCCCGCCGGCTGAGCCTCCACTACGAACCGATCGTCGCCACCTCCTCGGCCACCGTGGCCGGCTTCGAAGGGTTGCCCCGCCTCGACGACGGCGGTGAGCCGATGTCGGCGGCCGAGATCGCGCGGGCGGCCGAGGCCAGCGGGCTCACGGTGGAGCTGGGCGACTGGGTGCTGGCCCGCGCGCTGGCCGACCTGCACCGGCTGGACGCTCCCAACGGCCGCCGGCCGTTCGTCACCGTCAACGTCGCGGCCCTTCACCTGCGGCTGCCCGACTTCGCGGACCGCGTCCAGGACGCCATCGACCGGTCCGGGGCCGACCCGCGCCGGCTCGTCCTCGAGATCACGGAGGCCGAGCTCGGCGAGGACGCCGACCGCGCGTGGAACCAGCTCGGCGCCCTGCGGGACACCGGCGTGCGGGTGGCGATCGACGACTACGGCACCGGCAGCGCGTCGCTCAGCCACCTGCGCCAGCCCGTGATCGACGTCATCAAGCTCGACGCGTCGTTCATCGCCGACACGGCATCGCCGCGCTCCCGCCGGCTGGTGCAGGCGGTCACCGACCTGGCCGCCGCGCTGAGCCTCGAGCCGGTGGCCCAAGGCGTACGGGACGACGCGGCCCGGGCGATGCTGGCCGAGCTCGGCTGCACGTACGCCCAGGGCCCGTTGTTCAGCGCCCCGCTGCCGGTCGAGACGGCCGCCCACTGGTCCTTCACCGACGGCTAGGGTCTGTCGTGCCGATCAACGTGAGCCGAGACGGAGTCCAGGTGTCGTCTGGTGGTGGCCCGGAATTGGCCGGATACCGGTGTTGTATCCGGGTGATTCCGGGGCGCCGCCAGGCGGCGGCTGGGCCCGGCGCAGGCCGCGTTGATCGGCAGGACAGACCCTAGGCCCTTGGCGCCGCGGTGCGGGCGAGGGCCGGGACCAGGCCGGCGCCGGCGACCAGGTGCATGGCGGCCAGGGTCGCTCCCGCGGCGGCCGAGGCGGCCCCGAGCGGGCCGAGCAGCGATACGGCCAGGACGGCGCAGGCGATCCACGTCCAGACGAGCCCCGGGCGGCGGGTGCGGCGTTGCAGGAGGCCCAGGAGGGTCCAGCCCAGCAGGCCGGCGAGCATCGTGGTCACCGCCACGGCGGCCGGCGAGATCTCGGTGGTGCCGTCGCCGCTGCGGACGGCGAGGTCGACGCCGAGCACCGGCACGGCGACCGCCCAGACGACGAGGTTGGCGGCGACCGTGCCGAAGACGGCGACGACGCGGGTGCGGCGCGTGGCGCGCCAGTCGGTGCGGGGGCGGGCGATGGTCGACATGGAGTGCTCCTTCCGAGCGGATCGGTCGGTGACCACCCTCCGCCGGCGCGGGGTCGGCCCACATCGGGCCACGGACCGGACCGTGGCTCGGTCGCGCGACCGGTGCGCCGCGGCCCGGGGGTCGGTCTCGCGACCGATGACCGGGCGCCGGGCCGACACGTACGTTCGTGGCATGTCCTGTCCTCCCCTCCTGCGCTGGGTCGACGTCGTGGTCGCGGTCGCGATGGCCGGCGGGCTCGGTGCGCTGATCGTCGTCGTGGGCCCCGACTCCACGGTTCCGCTCGCCGCCGCGCTCGCGCTGGCCGCGGCCCAGGCCAGCACCGTCCTGTGGATGCGCCGCGCGCCGGAGATCGCGATGATCACCGCGCTCACGGCCGGCGCCGGGCTCCAGGCGCTCGCGCCGCACGTCGGCTGGCTCGGGCTGGCGGCGGCGCCGCTGAGCTACTACGCATGGCTGCGGCCGCCGCGGGTGTCGCTGTGGGCGCTTGCGGTGCTGGTCGGGCTGTCGCCGTGGACGCTGGTCACCGGGGGCTGGCGCGACCTGATGCTGGCGGTCTTCGCGTCGGGCTTCGGCTGGGCGTGGGGCGAGCTGGGCCGCACCCGCGTGATCCGGCGGAACGAGGAACGCCGGCGCATCATCGACGCGGAGCGGGCCCGGATCGCGCGGGAGCTGCACGACGTGGTCGCCCACACGGTGTCGGTGATGCTCCTGCAGGCCGGCGCCGCCGCCGACGTCTTCGACACCCGCCCCGACAAGGCTCGCGCGGCGCTCGACACGATCCAGGACGCCGGGCGTACGGCGCTCGACGAGCTCCATGCCATGCTGCGCACGATGCGCCCCTCCGACACTGAGTCCTCCCGGGCGCCGCAGCCGGGGCTCGACCAGCTCGACTCGCTCGCCCGCACGCTCACCGCCACCGGCCTGCGGGTCGCGGTCGACCGGAGCGGCGCCCCGGCCCGGCCGGTGCCGCCGGACGTGGAGCTGTCCGCGTACCGGATCGTGCAGGAGTCGTTGACCAACAGCCTGCGGCACGGCGGGGCGCGGCGGGCCGACGTCCGGCTCCGGTTCTCGGCCGCCGAGCTGCGGGTCGAGATCGTCGACGACGGCCGACCGGGCGCCGGCGTCACCGCCCGCCGCGGCGGCGGTGACGGCCACGGCCTGACCGGGATGCGCGAGCGGGCGCGGCTGCTCGGCGGCACGCTGGACGCGGGGCCACTGGCCGACGGCGGCTTCCAGGTCTCGGCCCGCCTGCCCCTGCGGGCGGCGGCATGACGATCCGGGTGGTGGTGGTCGACGACCAGCACGCCGTCCGCGAAGGGCTCGTGCTGATCGTCGACGCCCGCGACGACCTGTCGGTGGTCGGCGAGGCCGCCGACGGCCACGCGGCGGTCGCGGTGGCCGAGGAGAAGCGGCCGGACGTGGTGCTGATGGACGTCCGGATGGACGGCATGGACGGCATCGAGGCGACGCGGCGCATCGTCGCGAGCGGCAACCCGGCGAAGGTGGTCATGCTGACGACCTTCGACCTGGACGAGCACGTCTACGCCGCGCTCCAGGCGGGCGCGAGCGGCTTCATGCTCAAGAGCATGCGCCCGACCGAGATAGCCGACGGCATCCGCGCGGTCGCCCGCGGCGACGCGATGCTCGCGCCACCGGTCACCCGCCGCCTGCTGGACCGGTTCGCGGGCCAGGCCGCGGCACCGCCGGCGCTGGCGGGGGCGCTGGGCCAGCTGAGCGCGCGGGAGCAGGAGGTGCTGACGCTGGTGGCCCGGGGCCGCTCGAACACGGAGATCGCCGAGACGCTCTTCCTGAGCCTGGGCACGGTCAAGACCCACGTCTCGGCCATCCTGACGAAACTGGGCCTCCGCGACCGCCTGCAGGCAGCGGTCTTCGCCTACGAGAGCGGCCTCGTCCGCCCCGGCGCCCCGAGCTGACGATCAGCGCCCGCGCCGTCGATGGGCGTGCGAGGCTCGGGTGGTGGGGTGGACGCGGCGGTCGGTGGGTGGGTTGGCCGTCGGGGCTGTGGTGGCGGCCGTCCTCGGGGTTGGTGGGCGGACGCCGCGGGACGAGGCCCTCGGGTTTCTGCGGCGGATGATGGACCTGCGTGTCACCGGGTCCACGCCGCGGCTCGCGCGGAGTTATCTCGGCGGGGCGCTCGGGGCGCGGGGGTTCACCGACGCGACCACCTACGACAACGCGGTGATGCTGCACGCGTTTCTGGCCGCCGGTGACGAGCGACGGGCCCGGGTGCTGGGTGACGGGTTGGTCGCCGCACAGGCCGCCGACCCCGCCGCCGACGGGCGGGTCCGGGCCGCCTACAGTCCCGATCCGCCGTTCACGACCGCCACCAACGCCGCCAGTGATGTGGGGGCCGTCGCGTGGGCCGCGCATGCCCTCGCCACGCTCGGCGGCGGTGGCTATCTCGACGCCGCCGTCGCCATGGGCGAGTGGGTCGAGCGGACCGCGCGGGACACCCGCGGCGCCGGCGGCTACACCGGCGGGCTCCGGGCCGACGGCACGCCGCTCACGTGGAAGGCGACCGAGCACAACACCGATCTGGTGGCCCTCTTCGAACGGCTGGCGGCCGGCGACGGGAAATGGCGCGAGCGGGCCGACGCCGCCCGCGGGTTCGTCAGCTCCATGTGGGACGGTGACCACTTCCACACCGGCACCGACGTCGACGGTGTCACGCCCAACCGCGCCTTCGTCCCCGCGGACGCGCAGACCTGGACATATCTCGCCCTGCGCGACGACCGCTTCGCCGCGTCCCTCGACTACGCCGCCCGCGAGATGTCCGCGGTGGACGGACCCTACCGCGGCATCTCGTCCCGGCAGGGCGTGCACGACCAGGTGTGGTTCGAGGGCACCGCCCACCTCGCGCTGGCCCGGCGACTGCGTGGCGACCCGGATCCCGCGCTCCTCGACACCATCGAGAAGGTCCAGCGGGCGCACGGCCCCGGAGTCCTGGCGGCGTCCCGGGACGAGGCGACGACCGACCACTACGCCTCGCTGCACACCGGCGCCACCGCCTGGTACCTGCTCGCCGCCGCCGGCGTCAACCCGCTAGCCCCATAGCCAGATCCGGCCGGCCGCTAGCAGCGCCACGAACAGCAGGCAGAGCAACGCCTTCCAGAGCAGGCGCCGCTCGTACGCCACGAAGTTCATCGGACCAGCACCTTGCCGCTCTTCTCGGTCTTGTCCCAGCGCATCTCCGCGCCGCGCAGCTGATTGAGGTACGCCGTCGCCGTCACCGCGCACAGCAGCGAGCCGTAGCCGCCGAGGTAGAGGAGCACCGGCGCGAGCCAGCCGACGAACCGCCGCCCCTCGACCACCTTGGCGAGATAGGAGACGAGCATCGAGGCGGCCACCCAGGCGTACGTGAAGACGATCACCGCCTCCGCGACCCCGCGCCCCGGTGAGGTGCCGAGGGCGTCCCACACCTGGGTCGCCGCCCACCGCAGCGGGCCGGTGAACAGCGCGTAGGCGATCTGGGCCAGCGCCACCAGGCCCGGGAACAGCAACGCCTGCGGCCACACCCGGCGCGCCGTCGACGGGTCGACCGACAGCACGAACGTCGTGGTGAACACGAACGCCAGGCCCGTGCCGACCCAGAGCACCTCGAACGCCCGGGCCGCCAGGTCGGCGTCGGTGTAGTGGAGCGTGAGCAGCCCGGCCGCCGCCAGCACCATCAGCACCGGCTGCAGCAGCAGGCCCCACCAGATGACGCCGAACGCGATGCCGCCCAGGCCGCCGTTGGCCCGCGTAGGCCGGAACCAGACGCGGCGGTAGTGCCAGGTGACCTGCAGGTTGCCGCGGGCCCAGCGCAGCCGCTGTTTCCACAGCGCGCGGATCCCGCCCGGCTCCTCGGCCAGCACCGTCGCGTGTGGCTCGAAGAGCACCCGGTGCCCGGCGAGCTGCGTGTCGAACGTGGTGAACGTGTCCTCGGCCAGCGACGTGGTGTCGATCCGGCCGCCGATGGCCTCCAGGTTGGCCCGCGTGTGCAGCTGGGCGCCGCCGGCCAGGCAGGCCAGCACGCCCAGCACGTTCTGGCCACGGCGGGCGGCCGCCTGGGCCGCGATGTACTCGAAGCCGATGAACCGGTTGACCGCCGTGCCGGGATGGCTGCCCTCCCGGATGTACGCGGTGACCGCGCCGACCGCCGGGTCCGCGAGGTGCCGGGCCAGCAGGGTGACGGAGTCCGGCGCGTAGATGACGTCGGCGTCCATGATGAGCAGCGCCTCCATCCACGAGTCCGCGAGCACGTGGGCCAGGCCGTGGTTGAGCGTGTGCGACTTGCCCTCACCGCCCTTCTCGCGGCGCAGGTGCACGACCCGGCCCGGGTACTCCCGCGCCGCCGCGGCCAGCACCGCCGGCGTGTCGTCGGTGCTCGCGTCGTCGACGACGTAGACCCGCAGCCGGGTGGGCGGGTAGTCCAGCGCCATCAGCCGGTCGATGGAGGCGCGCAGCACGGGCGCCTCGTTCCAGGCGGGCACGAGCACCGCGATGTTGGGCTGGAACGGGCCCCACCGGTCGTAGTGGTGCCGCCAGCCGTGCAGCGCCGCCAGCAGGATCTGGTAGGCGCCGGCCACCACCGGGACCAGGCCCGCGAACACGAACGCCAGGAGGACGACGCTCACGGCCCGTAGACGCCCACGTCGGCCGCGCGGTGGCTGTCGGTGCTGGTCACCACCGTCACGCCGGCGGCCCGGAACGCCGCCACGGCCGCGGGGCCCGGGCACCGCCACTTCTCGTTGACCTCGACGACCGTGCCGGTGTCGCGCGCGGTCGCGGCGAGCAGCGCGAGGTGGTCCGCGCCGACCTCGTCCTCGTCGATCCCCATCTTGGGCAGCAGGCTGAACAGGTGGGCCAACTGCGCCCAGGGCGTACGCCGCATCGCCGCGACCGTGGCGCCCACCAGCACGTCGATCGCCGCCGCCGGCGGCAGCCGGACCGACTCCGGCGGCACCGGACCGTCCGGCCCCGGAAACTGGTGGTCCGCGATCAGCACCCGGTCGAGCGGGGGCAGGTTCGGCGGGAGGTCCAGGCGGCCGGTGGCGTCGAGGAGCTTCGCCTCGACCCCGCACAGCACGGTGACCGGGCTGGTCGCGGCCGCCCGGCGGACGTCGGCCACGTAGTCCGGCACCCAGGTCGTGGCCCGGCGGACGTGGTCGGAGATGCAGACGACCCGCACCCCGCGCGCCGCCGCGGCGGCCAGGTTGTCGTCGACCGTGTCGACCGCGTCGTCCGACCAGCGCGAGTGCACGTGATGGTCCTCGAGCGGCGCCGTCACACCGTCACCAGCTCCGTCGCGCCCAGGAACCGCTCCTCCAGGAAGCGCACCATCGTGACGGGGCGGTGCGGGACCGCGTCGGGCAGCTCGCCGCCGAGCACCGCGTCCAGGCAGAGCAGTGGCATGTCGACGCCACTGTGGATGGTCAATGGCATCGCTCCGGAGAACCGCGGGTTGACCTCCAGGAGCGCCGCCCGGCCGGACCGGTCCCGGCGGCACTGGACGTTGGCGACCAGGCTCAGGCCGACGGCCGCGAACACCCCGCGGGCCAGCGCGTCGAGCTCCGGGTCGTGCAGCGTCTCGCCGGCCACGGAGACGCCGGAGTCGACCCGGGTGCGCCGGCGCGGCACGACGGAGACCACCCGGCCTTCGACGTCGGCCAGCACGTCCAAGGAATATTCGTCGCCGGGCAGGTGCTCCTGCACGATCAGCGCCTCGTCGGGCGGCCCGAGCGCGTCGGGCTCGGTGACGAGCCGGACGCCGCGGGAGCCGCTGCCCCGGCGGGGCTTGAGGATGACCGGGAACTCCCAGGCGGCCGGGTCGAACGCCGCCGAGAGCATCTCCGTCCGTGGCGTGTGGACGGTCGCGGCGCACCGCCGGGCCAGCGCGAGCTTGTCCAGCGTGCACTCCAGCGCCGGCGTGCCGGTCAGTGCGAGCCGCACGCCGATGTCGCGGAAGATGCCGCGGGCGCCGGCCAGCGGCAGCAGCTCGTCGTCGACGGTGGGCACCACCACGTCGACCCGCTCGCGCCGGCACAGGTCCAGCAGCTCGGGCACGAACGACGGCGCGGCGCCGGCGGGCACCAGCGCGCGGTCGTCGACGAGATAGAGACCGGCCGCGTAGGGGTCCATGTCGGCCGCCACCGGCGTCACGCCCGGCACCCGGCTCAACGAGCGGATCACGGCGATGCCGGCCGGCCCGCCCGCCCCGGTGACCAGCACCCTCGTCGGTGTCATCGCTCCTCCACCACGGGCATCGCGTCGGTGCGGTCCCGCACCACCTCGAGCGGCTCGGTGTAGCGACCCCCGCCGTAGCGGGACCAGTAGCGGGCGGTCGCCACGATCACCTCGGACTCGAGGTAGTCGCGGGTCTTGACCTGTGAGCCGAAACAGGCCAACAGGTCGAGCTTGCGTTCGACGTAGTCGTCGATGCCCACGAACCGGTTGGGCTTGAAGTCCACAGTGGCCGACGGGCTCTGGTAGCACGCGATCGTCGGCACCTTGCGGGCCGCGACCATCGTCGCCTGGTGCACCGCCCGGTGGTCCTGGTGCAGGTCGTGGAACGAGTGCACGTAGACCGTCTGCGGACGGACCTCCTCGATGACCCGCTGGACCGCGCTCAGCGTCGGGTCGTTGACCGGCAGCCGGGTGTCCTCGCCGTCCTCCAGGAACAGCCGGGCGCCGAGCATCCGGGCGGCCGCCCGGGACTCGTCCTCGCGGGTGGCGGTGGTGCCGCCGCGGGCACCCCGGGTCAGCGTGACGATGGCGATCTCGTCGCCGCGGGCGGCGTGGGCGCTCAGCAGCCCGCCGACCCCGATCTCGACGTCGTCCGGGTGCGCGCCGACGGCCAGGACCACGTGCCGCGCGGCGGCCGCCGCCTCCCGGGCGGTCCGGCCGAGGTCGGTCACCACCCGCAGGAGCTCGGCCGGGTCCAGCGGCTTGCGCAGGAACTCGGCGGCCTGACCGCGCAGCGCCTCCACGGCGTAGTCGAGGCTCGGGTGGGCGGTCACCACGACGACCGGCTGGTCCGGCCGCGCGGCCCGGATGCGGGTCAGCAGTTCCAGCCCGGTCATGCCGGGCATCTCGACGTCGGTCACCACGACGTCGACGCCGTCGAGCGACCGCAGCGCCGTCTCGGCGTCGCCCGCGGTCGCGACGTCCATGCCGCCGCGCCGATCGAGGACGTCGCGCATGAACAGCAACGCGTCCGGATCGTCGTCGATCAGCAGCGCCCGCAGCGGCTTCGCGTCGCCGTCAGTCCCCCGCACGGGACCAGTTTGTCATGCTTCGTTCAGGTCGGTCCGGCCTTTGACCAGGCTTTGGAGCACAGGCTCGACCCGGGCGTACGCGTCGCGGATCCGCCCGGCGGCCGCCTCGTCGAGCCGTCCGGCGCGGGCCGCCGCACACAGGTCGGCACAGGCCGCGGCCAGCTCGTCGGCGCCGATGTTGGCGGCCGCGCCCTGCAGCTTGTGCGCGCACGCCGCCACCGCCGGCAGGTTGCACCGGTCGACCGCGTCGAGCAGGTCTCCGGGGCCACGGGCGAGGAACGAGCCGACGAGCGCGGTGACGAGCGGGGCGGCGTCGGGGTCGCCCCCGGTCACCTGGTCGAGCCGGCGCAGCACCGCCGCCCGCACCGGGTCGGCCGGCGCCCAGCGGTCCAGTGCCGCCCGCAGCGCGTCCGGCGTCACGGGCTTCGTGAGGTAGTCGACCATCCCGGCCGCGAGGCACCGGTCGCGGTCCGCGGCCGCGGCGCTGGCGGTCAGCGCGATCACCGGCGTTGCCCGGTTGGGCCCGTCCCGGCCGCGGAGCGCGACCGTCGCGTCGTACCCGTCGAGCTCCGGCATGTGCCCGTCCATCAGGATCGCGTCGTAGCGGCGCCGCGCGGCCCGGGCGAGCGCCGCCGCGCCGTCCCCGGCCACGTCGACGGTCCACCCGAGCCGGGTGAGGATCGCCACCGCCACCTCCTGGTTGATCTCGTTGTCCTCGGCCAGCAGGACGTGCCCACGCTCGCCGGCCGCCACCGCGGCTGCCCGGGCTGCGGGGGCCGCCGGTGCCGGCGCGGGACGCGCCCCCAGCGCCGTCACGAGCGCGTCGTAGAGGACCGACCGGCGCACCGGCTTGGTCAGCGACGCGGCGATCCCGGCGGCCGCCGCCTCCTCGGCATCCACGCCCGCCATCGAGGTGCAGAGCACCACCGCCGGCTGGGGCAGGTCGGCGTCGGCGCGGATCCGGCGGACCAGCTCCAGCCCGTCCATGCCCGGCATCGCGCCGTCGACCACCGCCAGGTCGTACGGCGTGCCGACGCGGGCCGCGGCCCGCAGCTCGGCCAGCGCGTGCTCGCCGGAGTCCACCGCCTCGGCGCTGGTCCGCCAGATGGTCAGCTCGGAGACCAGCACCAGCCGGTTGGTGGCGTTGTCGTCGACCACGAGGACCCTGGTGCCCGCCAGGTCGCCCCGGACGGGCGCGGCGCGGGGCGCCTCCGGCAGCGGCAGCTCGCACCAGAAGACGCTGCCGACCCCCGGTGTGCTGTCGACGCCGATCCGGCCGCCCATGCCGGCCACGAGCTGGCGGGAGATGGCCAGGCCCAGCCCCGTGCCGCCGTACCGCCGGGTGGTCGACGAGTCGGCCTGGGTGAACGCGTCGAACATGCGTTCCTGGTCGGCCTCGGCGATGCCCACACCGGTGTCCCGCACCTCGAAGCGCACCCAGCCGTCCGCGGCCGGCTCCGCGCTGAGCACGACCTCGCCCTCGGCGGTGAACTTGACCGCGTTGCCGACGAGGTTGACCAGCACCTGCCGGAGCCGGCCGGCATCGCCCCGGCGCGTGGGCGCCAGCGCCGGGTCCCGGTTGCTGAGCAGGTCGAGCCGCTTGGCGTCGGCCCGCCCGGCGACGATCTCCACGACGTTGTCGACCAGGTCGTCGAGGTCGAACCGGGCGTCCTCGAACTCGATGCCGCCGGACTCCAGCTTGGAGAAGTCGAGGATGTCGTTGATGACGGTCAGCAGGGCCTCGGCGGCCAGCGCGATCCCGTCGACGTAGCGCCGCTGCGTCTGGTCGAGGGTGGTGTCCTTCAGGAGCCCGGAGAGGCCGATGACCCCGTTCATGGGCGTACGGATCTCGTGGCTGACCGTCGCCAGGAACTCCGACTTGAGCCGGGAGGCGGCGACCGCCTCGTCGCGGGCCGCGCGCAGGGCTTCCTCCACCTGGCGACGCACCGTGATGTCGCGCAGGAACGCGTTGTGCGCGAACCGCCCGCCGCCCGGCACCGACCAGATCGTCGCCTCGATGGGCACCATCCGGCCGTCGCGGTGCCGCACCTCCTCCTCCATCGGCGGCCCCACGGTGTCAGCCTCGCCGCGGCGGGCGGCCTCGGCCATCTCGCGGTGCCGGTCGACCTCGCCCGGCGCGGCGAGCAGCTCGGCGTCCCGACCGACCATCTCGGACCGGGTCCAGCCGAAGGTCCGCTCGGCGCTGCGGTTCCACTCGGTCAGGACACCGTTGTCGTCGGCGCTGATGAACGGGTCGCGGGCCGTGTCGATCAGCAGGCGCAAGGTGCGCTCGGCGCGGCGCTGGCGACGCAGCAGCACGGACAGCAGCGCGACGACGGCTGCGAGGGCGATCAGCAGCACCAGCACCACGATCGCCTCGGCGGTGGTCACGCTCATGATGGTCACCGTATGTGTCGATCACCGGACGGTTCGCGGACATCGCCGGAATCCTCGGTCGACCACTGCCCTCGCTATCCTGTTTTCAGCATGATCGACTCCCCTCACCCCCGCTTCGCTGACGAGACGCTGCGGGCCTGGCGGGTTACGCCGCGCCGCGCGGACGGGCTCCTCGAGTCGCGATCGGGCGCGGGCGTCCGTCCGGTCACGACCGCCGCGGGGGCGGCCGCCTACGCCAAGCTCGTGCCGGCCGCGCTCGGCCCGGACGCACTCGCCGCGGCCCGCCGCGAACTGCGCTTCTACCGCGAGCTGGCACCGACCGCGCCGGTGCGCACCCCGGCGCTGCTGGATCACGTCGACACCGCGGCCGGCGTGGCCTTGCTACTGGCGGACGCCGGCCGGACCCGCGACGTCCGCACCTGGACGATCGACATGTGGGCGTCGCTGGGCCGCGACCTGGCGGCTCTGCACACGTCACCGTCCACGCCGGGCTGGATCGCGCCAGACCTGTCGGCCGCCGACCCGGGCTGGGCGACGCCGGACGTGTCGGCCGCGGACCCAACTTCTCCGGGATGGGTCGCGCCGGACCCGTCGGCCGCGAACCCGGCCCCGCCGAGCTGGGCAGTCCCGGACCCGTCGGCCGCGAACCCGGCCCCGCCGAGCTGGGTCGCGCCGGACCCGTTGGGCGCTGCCCTGGCCGCGCCGGACCTGGCGGCGATCCGCGCGTTCTGGGCCGAATCGTTGCCGGGGCTGGACGATCTCGTGGCACGGCTGCGCGCCGCCGCACCGGGGCGACCCTCGGCCTTGATCCACGGCGACTGCCACACCGAGAACATCACCGTGGTCGACGGCGCGCTGATCTTCTGTGACTGGCAGTCGGCGGGCCTCGGCCGGCCGGCGACCGATCTGGCGTTCGTCAGCGTGCGCGCCACCCCGGCCGGCGTGACCATGCCGGACGCGTTCCTCGACGCCTATCCGAGCTCGGATCCCGTGGGGCTGCGCCGCGCGGTGCTGACCGAGGAGCTCGCCACGCTGGTGTTCCTGTGGCCGCCGTTCGCTGCGTACAACAGCCAGGAGGGCGTCGCCCGCGTCCGGGCGCGCGGCGCATCGCTCGCGCGGCGGTGGCGGGGTCGATAGCGGCCGTTCACGTAGTCCTCGTCCCCACGGAAGATCCTCTGTGCCGACTCGTACCCGATGCGGCGTCGCCGGGTCCGGTCGCTTGAGCTACGCCGCGCTGCGGTAGCTCTCGGGCGTGCTCCGCCGCTCGTCCCTGTTGCACGACCCGGGCGGGCGGCGATGAAACACATAAGACGAGGCCGACCGCGACCGAGATGCCGAAGGATAACAAACACAAACCGATCAAAGAATGTCATCCGCACCGCTCAGGCAGAAGATCTGCATTCGAGGTGCGGCGATTCGGAGGCTGGCCCAGCGATCGGCGAAGAGGCATACGGATAACGGCCGCGGTCCCGACGCCGCGTGGCGTTTCCGCCCTTCGCGACGCGCACAGGCTCAATGGCATGCTCGGGTCCGAGCGCCCCCGCCCATGTAGGCCACGCCCGCGCGCCCGCCGAGGCCGACCGCCCGTCACAGGCCAGCGCCCGAAGACCACCGGAAAAACCGGGGCGGGAGCGCCGCGTCAGAGTCGACCACCCGAACACTTCCAGCGAACCCGCGCCAAAGGCGCCGCCCGAACGCCGCTGGCAAGCCCGCGCGGAGGCCACCGCTCGAACATCATCGGAAGAACCCCCGCCGGAGCGCCGCGTCAGAGGCGACCGCCCGAACCCCGCCAGCAAGACCCGCACTCGCGCGCCCGGCTCGAAGGCCACCGCCTGACGCCGCCAGCAAGGGCCGCGAGCCGAGCACCTCCCTAGCGGCGCCGTCAACAACGGGGTGGAGCGCTCGAAAGACCTCGCCCGCGCCGCCCGTCGGCCAGCCCACAGGGCCCGCACGGCACCGCCCGCACGGCACCGCCGCACGCCACCGCCCGAAGGGCCCGCAGAGCACCGCCTGAGCTTGACCCGGTTTCCCGGACACTTCTGGTGTGGTGATCACGCCGCGGTGGCTAGATCGGTGTGGTGTCGTTCGTAGTCGATCGGGGACAGGTTGCCAAGGGCCGAGTGCCGTCGGCGTGGGTTGTACCAGGCCTCGATCCACTCGAAGATGGCGTTGGCCAGCTCCTGACGGTTGCCCCAAGGTTGGCGGTCGAGGAGCTCGAGCTGCATGGAGCCGAAGAACGATTCGACCAGGCTGTTGTCGTAGCAGTCACCGATCGAGCCCATCGAGCCGAGCAGCCCGGCCGTGCGTAGCCGGTGCCCGAACGCCCAACTGGTGTATTGGGTGCCGTGGTCGGAGTGGACCACGGTCTGTCCGGCCACCGGTCGGCGGCGCCAGCGGGCCATGTCCAGGGCGTCGACGACCAGCTCCGTGCGTAGGTGGTCGGCGATCGACCAGCCCACGACCCGGCGGGCGAACACGTCCAGGACGACCGCGCAGTAGACCCAGCCCTGCCCGGTGCGGTGTTGGGTGATGTCGGTGACCCACAGCGCGTCTGGACGGTTGGCGACGAACCGGCGGTTGACCAGATCCGCTGAGGGTGTGGCGGCCGGATCCCTGACGGTGCAACCCCTTCGCCGCCGCCGATACACCCCTTCGAGGCCGTCGGCGCGCATCAGCCGAGCGACCCGTTTACGGCCGCATCGGACCCCGGCCGCCAGGCGCAGCTCGGCATGGACCCGCGGCGCGCCGTAGCTACCGCGGGACATCTGATGGATCTCGCGGATCGTGCGGGTGAGCGCCTCATCGGCCATCGCCCGCCGGCTGGGCCCACGCCGGCGCCAGTGGTGGAACCCGGCCCTCGACACGCCCAGCACCCGGCAGCACACCGCCACCGGTATGCCGTCGGCGGTGAGCTCTACGACGACCGGGTAGATCATTTTGGGAGGACGTTCTCCCGCGCGAAATAGGCCGCGGCCCGGCGCAGGATCTCGTTCTCCACCTCCAGACGCCGCTTCTCCTTACGCAGCGCGGCCAGCTCCTTGCGTTCCTCGCTGGTCAACCCCTCACGCCTGCCGGCGTCCCGGTCAGCCTGGGCCAACCAGTTACGCAGGCACGACTCGGAGATCCCCAAGCCTTTCGCGACCTGCGCGATCGGCTGCTCCCTCAACCGGGCCAACTCGACCGCACGCTCACGGAACTCCGGCGGGTGTGGTGCAGGCATCCGAACTCCTCCCTCGGCGACAGTCTCGCCTCAGATCAGGTGTCCGGGAAAGCGGGTCAAGCTCAGCCCGCACGCCACCGCCCGCACGGCACCGCCACACGGCACCGCCCGAAGCGCCCGCAGAGCACCGCCCGCACGCCACCGCCACACGGCACCGCCCGAAGGGCCCGCAGAGCACCGCCCGCACGCCACCGCCCGCACGGCACCGCCACACGGCACCGCCCGAAGCGCCCGCAGAGCACCGCCCGCACGCCACCGCCACACGGCACCGCCCGAAGGGCCCGCAGAGCACCGCCCGCACGCCACCGCCCGCACGGCACCGCCGCACGGCACCGCACGAAGGGCCCGCAGAGCACCGCCCGCACGCCACCGCCCGCACGGCACCGCCGCACGGCACCGCACGAAGGGCCCGCAGAGCACCGCCCGCACGCCACCGCCCGCACGGCACCGCCCGAAGAGCCCGCAGAGCAGCGCCTGCACGGCACCGCGTGCACGGCACCGCCCGAAGGGCCCGCGGGGCACCGCGCCCGCAAGGGCAGGCTGCGCCCGCAGGGCAACGCGCCCGCAGGGCACCGCCCGCAGGGCCCGCACGGCACCGCCCGCAAGGCCCGCACGGGACCGCCCGCAAGGCCCGCACGGCACCGCCCGCAGGGAACCGCCGGCAGGGCAGTGCCGCGCGGCAGCGCAGCCCGCTCGCGCGGCACCGCCCGCTCGCGCGGCACCGCCCGCTCGCGCGGCACCGCCCGCTGCAGGCGCGTGGTTCGGGCGGGTGTGATCAGCCGAAGCGGCCCGTGATGTAGTCCTCGGTTTTGCGCTGGCCCGGCTTGCTGAAGATCTTCTGGGTCGTGTCGTACTCGATCAGGCGTCCCGGGTCGCCCGTGCGGTCGATCGAGAAGAATGCCGTGCGGTCGCTGACGCGGGCCGCCTGTTGCATGTTGTGCGTGACGATGATGATCGTGTAGCTGTCTTTCAGCTTGATCATCAGGTCCTCGATCGCCAGCGTGGAGATCGGGTCGAGCGCTGAGCAGGGTTCGTCCATGAGCACGATCTGGGGCTCGACGGCGATGGTGCGGGCGATGCAGAGCCGCTGCTGTTGGCCACCGGACAGGCCCGCGCCGGGCTTGCCGAGGCGGTCCTTGACCTCGTCCCACAGGTTGGCCGAGCGCAGCGCCTTCTCCGCCGCCTCCTGCAGCACCGGCTTGCGCCGGACGCCGTTGAGCCGGAGTCCGGCCACCACGTTGTCGAAGATCGACATGGTGGGGAACGGGTTGGGCCGCTGGAAGACCATGCCGATCATCCGGCGTACGGCCGTGACGTCGACGTCCTTGTCGTAGATGTTCTCGTCGTCGACCGTCACGGAACCCTCGACCCGGGCGCCCGGGAGCACCTCGTGCATCCGGTTGATCGTGCGGAGGAACGTCGACTTGCCGCAGCCGGAGGGGCCGATCAGCGCGGTGATCGTCTTCGGCTCGACGGTGAGGTTGATGGTGTCGATCGCCTTGAACGAGCCGTAGTAGGCGGAGACCCCGTTCGCTTCGACGCGCTTGGCCATGGCTTGCGCACTTTCCGTGACAGATGTCAACGAGCTATTCGGTTGCGCCGGGCGAAGAGCTTGGCGGTGATGGTGAGGATCAGCACCAGTGCGACCAGCGTGAGCGCCGCCGTCCAGGCGCGTGCCGGTGCGAACCGCGAAGCCTCGCTGGCCTGCTGGAACACGAAAAGGGACAGCGACGACTGGTTGTTTTGGAATGGGTTGATATTGACGGCGGAACTGCCGCCTGCCACTAAAAGTACCGGCGCGGTCTCGCCCGCGGCACGTGCTATGGACAACATGATGCCGGTGACGATTCCTGGTAACGCGGTGGGCAGGACGACCCGCAGGATGGTCTTCCACTTGGGCACACCCAGCGCGTACGCCCCCTCGCGCAGGGGCGCCGGCACCAGGCGCAGCATCTCCTCGGTCGAGCGGACGATCGTGGGCAGCATCAGCACGCTGAGCGCCAGCGCCGCCGCGAACCCGGAGAACGCCGGTTGGCCGTCGTTGTAGAGCGGCGTGATGATCAAGACCCAGAAGGAGAGAATGAACAGGCCGGCGATGATCGACGGAATGCCGGTCATCACGTCGACGAAGAACCGGATGAGGAACGTGTAGCGGCCGCGGCCGTACTCGACGATGTAGATGGCCGCCAGGATGCCGAGCGGGATGGTCAACGCGGCGGCGATGGCGACCTGCTCGAGCGTGCCGATGATCGCGTGCACGGCACCGCCGTCCGGGTCGCGGGCGCCGATGTTGTTGAGCGAGGTCGTGAAGAAGTTGAGGTCGAACCGCTCGTAGCCCTTGGAGATCAACGTCCAGACCACCGAGACGAGCGGCAGCAGCGCGAGTACGAACGCCGAGTGGATCAGGGCGCTCCAGGTGGTGTCGCGCGCGGCCCGTCTGCCCTGGAACCGGCGGACGACGACGTAGACGCCGACCAGGTAGAGGGCCAGGCCCATGACCAGCATGAGCACCCAGCCGCCGATGCCCGTGCCGTAGCAGATCGCGGCCGCCACCCCAAGCGCGACGACGGCGATGCCGACGAGCACGAGCGGCGACAGCCGCCGGCCACGCAGCGGCGGGCTCGGCATCGGCGCGGTCGGCGGCGCCTGCGCCGGCGTCATGCGGCGGCCTCCGCCCCGATGCGCAGCGCCTCAGCGGGCGTCATGCCGCAGCCTCCGCCGCGATCGACCGCGGCCCCCGCCGGCGTCATGCCGCAGCCCCCGCCCCGATCGACCGCGGCCTGCGCCGGCGTCATGCAGCGGCCTCCGTGAACTCGCGGCGCCGATAGATGATCGCTCGCGCCGCCACGTTGACCAGCAGTGTGATGGCGAACAGCACGAGGCCCGAGGCGATCAGCGCGGAACGGCCGATCTCGCCGGCCTCGCCGAACCCGTTGGCGATGTTGGCCGCGATCGAGTTGCCGCCGTTCTTGATGATGTTGAATGTGATCTCGTTGATGAAGCCGAGCGTCAACGCGAGCGCGATGGTCTCGCCGAGGGCGCGGCCGAGGCCGAGCATGACCGCGGCGATGACGCCCGGTCGCCCGTACGGCAGCACCGCGGTCCGGATCATCTCCCAGCGGGTCGCGCCGAGCGACAGGGCCGCCTCCTCGTTGGCGGTCGGCGTCTGCAGGAACACCTCGCGGGACAGCGCCGTGATGATCGGCAGCACCATGATCGCCAGCACCAGGCCGCCGAGCAGGAACGAGCGGCCGAACGGGCCCTCGCCGCCGAAGAACGGCAGCCAGCCGAATAATTGGTTGAGCCAGATCGAGAACTCCCGGACCGGCCGGATGAAGACGGTGAACCCCCACAGGCCGAACACGACACTCGGCACGGCCGCCAGCAGGTCGATGAGGAAGCCGAAGGTGGTCGCGATGCGCCGCGGCGCGTAGTGCGACAGGTAGAGGGCGATTCCCAGCGCGACCGGCACGGCCACCACGAGCGCGATCACCGAGGTGACGAGCGTGCCCCAGGCGATCGCCGCGATGCCGAACATCGGCGGCACCTCGTTGGGGAACCACTCCGTCGCGGTGATGAAGTTGGCTTCGTCGGCCCGCAGCGCCGGGATCGCCTTCGTGATCAGGAAGACCGTGATCGCGACGATGATCAGCAGGACCATCGTGCCGGCCGCGAAGGTGAGGGCGCCGAAGACCGACTCCGCGCCGAAACCTCTGCGGCGGGGCAGCCACCCACCGACCGGGCGGCTCATCAGGAGATGTTGTTGACCGAGGACTGCACGCGGCTCTGGACGTTGCCCGGCAGCGGCGCGTAGCCGAGGCCGTTGAGCAGCCCCTGCCCGTCGCCGCTGGCGGTGTAGTCGAGGAAGCCCTTGATCAACGCGGTCCTGTCGGCCGGCCCGCCCTTGCTGCAGACGATCTCGTAGGTCACGAGCACGATCGGGTACGCGCCCTGCGTCGTGGTGGCGTAGTCGATGCTGAGCGTGACGTCGTTGCCGGTGCCGGTGATCTGGGCGCCCTCGATGGTCCTGCTGGCGGCCTCGGGCGTCAGCTCCTGGAACTGGCCGGCGCCGTTCCGGATCCTGGCCATGGTGAGCCCGGCGTTCTCGGCGAACGACAGCTCCATGTAGCCGATCGAGCTGTCGGTGCTGCTCACGGACTGCGCGACGCCGTCGGAGCCTTTGGATCCGGTGCCGCCAGGCGCCTTCCACGCCTGGCCCGACCCGAACGTCCACGCGGACCCGGCGGCCGCCGTCAGATAGGAGGTGAAGTTGCCGGTCGTGCCGGACTCGTCGGACCGGTGCACGGTCTGGATCTGGGACGAGGGCAGCGAGGCGCCGGGGTTGTCGGCCTTGATCGCGTCGTCGTCCCACTGCTTGATGTCGCCGCTGAAGATCCGGGCCAGCGTGGCCGGCGCGAGCTGGAGGTTGTCGACGCCGGAGAGGTTGTACGCGACCGCGATCGGCCCGACGACCATCGGCAGGTTGACCGCCGGGTTGCCACCGCAGCGGCCGTTGGCCTGCGGCTGCTGGGCCGACGTGAGCGCCGTGTCCGAGCCCGCGAAGTCGGCGGTGCCGGAGATGAACGCCTGGACGCCCGCGCCCGAGCCGGACGGCTCGTAGTTGATCGTCGAGCCGCTGCACTGCTGCTGGTAGTTCTTGCGCCACTCGTCCATCGCGTTCTTCTGGGCGGACGAGCCCTGGGCGTTGAGGGTGCCGGTCGCGCAGTTGATCGCCTGCGCCGCGCCGGCGCCCACCGTCGCGTCGGTCTCACCGCCGTCCGAGCCGCACGCGGCGAGCGCGAGAGCCGCGGTCAGCGCCACGGAGACCACGGTGCCGTGCCGCTGGAGCTTCATCCCTGCCACGTTCGCAGTTAAGAGCAGACGCGGACGGGGCCGCCGGGTTTTGGACAAATTGCAACATTCATCGCGTACGCCGTCGGGCTGCCGACTGATCCGTGGCGCCGGCCTCCGCGCTCTCTACCGTGGCGGTCCCCAACGGACGGAGGACCCATGCGATCGATCAGGTTCGCGGTGCCCGTGGTGGCGCTCGTCGCCCTGACCGCCTGCGCCGGCGAGGCGGCCGACCCGACCGCCGCTCCGGCCACCACCGCGGCGGTCGCGACCACGGCCGCCCCCGCCACCCCAGCCTCGCCGGCGGCCGGCTGCGGCTTCCACCGCTTCGAGGACGCGGCCGCGGTGCTGAACGCGCCGATGAACCCCACGCCGCGCACGAAGGAGGTCGAGCCGGACGCCACCGACACCGAGTTCCTCTCGTGCGTCTACTGGACCGCCGACGACACCCGCTACGCCAACGTGGGTCACCGGGCGGCGCTGACGCCGGCCGGGGCCGCCGACAACAAGGGGCAGTTCGCCAGCCAGCGCACCGCGGACGCGGTGGCCATCCCGGGCCTCGGCAGCGACGCCTACTGGGACACCCCCAACGGCCAGATCCTCGTGCTGGTCGGCGACGACCTGCTGCTGATCTCCACGGGCGTCCGGGACGCACCCCAGGACGCGCGCAGTCAGGCCGACACCACGAAGCTGGCGACCCTGGTCGTGGCGCACCTCTGACGCCGATCAGGCGGCATCGCACACGGTGTGCGACCGCCGGCCGCCTCGGATGCGAACCTGCTGGTCAGGGAGCTGGTGGCGGGGAGGCGGCGTGCGGGGTTCCACGGACGTGAGCACTGACCTGGTCGGTGAGCGGCTGCTCCAGGTCGTCTACGGCACCGAGGAACGGGCCCGGCGCTTCTACGACACGCAGCTGCTCGACCACCTCAACCACGCGATGCGGGAGTTCGTCGGCCGCCAGGAGATGATGTTCGTGGCCACCGCCGACCGCGGCGGCAACTGCGACGCGACGTTCCGGGCGGGGCCGCCGGGCTTCGTCGTGGTGCTCAACGAGGGCCAGCTGGCCTGGCCGGAATACCGGGGCAACGGCGTCATGGCCGGGCTCGGCAACATCTCGACCAACCGGCACGCCGGCCTCCTCTTCGTCGACTTCCAGGAGCTCATCGGCCTGCACGTCAACGGCCGGGCGACCATCGTGGAGAACGGCGAGATGCGCGACGCGTACCCCTGGGTGGACGACGCCGGGCGCGCGCCCGAGCGGTGGGTGCGGCTCGACGTCGACGAGGCCTTCATCCATTGCCGCAAGCACATCCCGCGCATGGTCAAGGTGCCCCGCGATCGCAACTGGGGCACCGACAACGTCCGGTCCAAGGGCGGCGACTACTTCGACGCGGCCCGCGACCGGGACCCGGGCGCCCCGCCGCCGGCGCCGGACACCGGACCCCGTCGTTGGTGGCACCGGCTGCGGATCTGAACCCGCGCGGCGGCACGGTGGTAGAAAGGCCCGATGACCGCCAACCCCTTTCTGGACCTCGACGCGTACGTGCGGCTGCCGCGACTGGCCGGGCTGTGGCTCTCCCCCGACGGCCGCCGGCTCGTCGTGGGCGTGGCGACCCCGGACGCCAAGAACGCCCGCTACAGCACGGCGCTGTGGGAGGTCGACCCGAACGGTCAGCGGCCGGCTCGGCGCCTGACCCGCAGTGGCAAGGGCGAAGCGGCGGCCGCCTTCACCCCTGCCGGCGACCTGCTGTTCACCTCGACCCGGCCCGGCGCCGAGGGCGAGGACGACGACGACGCGGGGCCGGCGCTGTGGCTGCAGCCCGCCGGCGGCGGCGACGCGCGGGTGATCGCCAAGCCGCCCGGCGGCATCCAGGGCGTGGTGGTCAGCGCGAGCGGAACGGTGGTGGCCGGCGCCGCGCTCCTGCCCTCGGCCGACCTGGCGGGCGACAAGGAGCTCCGCACCCGGCGCAAGGAGGCCGGCGTCTCGGCGATCCTGCACGAGGAATATCCGGTCCGGTTCTGGGACCACGACCTCGGTCCCGACCGGCCGCGCCTGCTCGCCGCCGACCTCGCCGCCGACCTCGGCACCGACGACGCGGACCTCACCCTGCGCGACCTCACCGGCTACGCCGGCCGCGCGCTGGGTGACGAGGGCGAGTGGGACGTCGCGCCGGACGGCCGCACCGTGGTCACCACCTGGACGGTGGCCGAGCGGGGCGGGTCCGAACGGGTCACGCTCGTCGCGATCGACGTCGCCACCGGCGAGCGGCGCGTGCTGGCCGACGACGCCGACCACGAGTACGGCGCGCCGCGCGTGTCGCCCTCCGGCGAGGAGGTGGCGGTCGTCGTGCGCCGCCGGTCCACTCTGGACGTGCCGGAGGACGCGTGGCTCGCCGTGCTGCCGGTGGCCGGCGGACCGGCGCGGGACCTGACCCGGGCCTGGGACCGGCTGCCCGGCAGTCCACGGTGGACTCCGGACGGCGCGGCGCTGGTGGTGGCGGCCGACGACCAGGGCCGTGCGCCGCTCTGGCGGGTCGACGGCGCGACCGGGGCCGTGACCCGGCTGACCGACGACGACGGCGCCTACACCGACGTCCGGATCTCGCCCGACGGGGCCTGGGTCTACGCGCTGCGCAGCGCGATCAACAGCCCGCCCGGGCCGGTCCGGGTCGCGCTGGACGGGGCCGGCGGCGCCCCGGAGCCGCTGCCCGGTCCGCCCGGCGCCACGCTGTCCGTGCCCGGCCGGCTGACCGAGGTGACCGCGACCGCCGTCGACGGCACACCGCTGCGGGCCTGGCTCGCGCTGCCGGCCGACGGCCCGGCGGCGCCGCTGCTGCTATGGATCCACGGCGGCCCGGTCGGCTCGTGGAACTCGTGGACGTGGCGGTGGAACCCGTGGATCGCGGTGGCGCACGGCTACGCGGTGCTGTTGCCCGACCCGGCGCTGTCCACGGGATACGGGCAGGGCTTCATCGAGCGCGGCTGGGGTGACTGGGGCGACGCGCCGTACACCGATCTGCTGGCCCTCACCGACGCCGCGCAGGAGCACGCCGCCGTCGACGGGACCCGGACCGCGGCGATGGGCGGCTCGTTCGGCGGCTACATGGCCAACTGGATCGCCGGGCACACGGACCGCTTCGCCGCGATCGTCACGCACGCGTCGCTCTGGGCGCTCGACCAGATGATGACGACCACCGACGCGCCGTTCTTCTGGGAGCGCGAGCTCACCCCGGAGCGCCTCGAAGCCAACTCGCCGCACCGGTTCCTCGACAACGTCACGACGCCGATGCTGGTCATCCACGGCGACAAGGACTACCGCGTCCCGATCGGCGAGGCGCTGCGGCTCTGGTGGGACCTGCTGTCGCGGTCGGCCGACGACGACGGCGCGACCCCGCACAAGTTCCTCTACTTCCCGGACGAGAACCACTGGATCCTCAAACCCGGCAACGCCCGGATCTGGTACGAGACCGTGCTGGCCTTCCTGGCGACCCACGTGCGAGGCGAGAAGTGGCAACGCCCGGAGCTACTGGGGTGACATGACCCGGAGCGCGTTGGTGGCGTAGACGCGCGGCAGGATCTCGGGTGGCAGGCCGATCGCCGAGATGTCCCAGCGCCCCTGGGGTGGCACGGCTTCGCCGGGGGCGTACGGGAAGCACTCGTCCTCGGTCTCCAGGAACCGCCACCACAGCTCGTAGGCCGCGCGGGTCGGCGGGAAGGCGTCCGAGCCGAAGAGGACCCGGTCCGGGTGCGCGAGGATCAGCCGGCGGGTCGCGCGCGGCTGGCGGCCGAGCTCGGCGAGGCGGCCGCCGAGGTCGATGTGGAAGTTCGCGTGGCGGGTCAGCATCCCGTCGACCCAGGCCAGGTCCTCGGCGGCGCAGCCGGCGTGCGCGCCGACGAAGGTCGTGCCGGGCGCCCGGGCGACCACCGCCTCCAGCGCGGCCATCAGGCGGTCGAAGCTCGGGTAACCCGGCGCGCCGAACCACCAGTCGGGGTTGGCGGCCAGCTCCTCGAGCCGTTCGTTGCGGGCGTCGAGCGGGGCGAAGAACGCGATCGGGTCCGCCGTGTGGATCAGCACCGGCAGGCCGAGCTCGCCCGCGGCCGCGAACACGTCGGACAGGCGCGGGTCGTCGGGCAGCACCTTCGCGCCGCTCGCGTCGGTCACCGTGAGGCCGAGGTCCTTCCAGACCTTGACGCCGCGGGCGCCGGCGTCGCGGGCGCGGCGCAGGCCGGCGATCAGCTTGCCGGTCGGGTCGGGGCCGTGCAGAAGCGACCAGTCGAGATGGCAGAAGGTCACGAACCGATCGGGGTACGCCCGGTCGAGGCGGGCGAGGTTGGCGTCGAGCTCGACGTCCCAGCGGCCGTCGAGGTTGACGATCGTGCGGACGCCCACCTCGTCCATCAGGTCGATCAGCGCCGGGACGTCGGGCGCCAGCCAGTCCCCGTCGCCCAGCCACCGTCCGAGGTGGTTGTGCACATCGACGGCCGGCACCGCGGCCCGCGGCACGTGGGTCAGCTCGCGGCGGATGGCCGCCACGGGCGTGTAGTCCCGCAGTCGCAGGTCGGCCAGGCTCATCACAGCGCTCCGCGGGCTTCGTCGAGGGTCGGTTGGGCGGCGGTGCCGCCGGCGGACCGGGTGGAGAGGGCGCCGCAGGCGGCGGCCAGGCGCAGGCTCGACCCGAGGTCCCGCCCGGCCAGGCGCGCCGCGAGGAAGCCGGCGTTGAAGCTGTCGCCCGCGCCGACCGTGTCGACCGGCGCCGCGGGCAGGCCGGGCACGCGCGCCGGGCCGTCAGCCGTCCAGGCCAGCGCGCCCTCCGCGCCGCGCTTGACCACGACGATGCCGGGCGTCAGGGCGGCGAGGGACCGGGCCGCCGCGGCCACGTCGGTGGCGCCGGTCAGGGCCAGCGCCTCCGCCTGGTTAGGCAGGAAGACGTCCGTGTGCGCGAGCGTGGCCGCGACGCCGGCGCGGTCCCACCCACCCGACGGGTCGTCGTTGGTGTCCAGCGACGTGGTCGTCCCGGTGGCACGCAGGGCGGCGAACCACGCCGGCAGGCCGGCGGCCAACCGCGGCTGCAGGAAGTAGGAGCCGACGTGGACGTGCCGGGCGCCGGCGGCGTCCACATCGGACGTGTCCAGCAGCGGCAGGCAGCCGGGCGCGGTGAGGATCGCGCGATCGTCGCCGCAGGCGAGCACCACGGTCAGCGCCGTCGGCGCCGACGGGTCCACGACGCAGCCCGCGACGTCGACGCCGCGCTCGCGCAGGGCGTCCAGGCAGAACCGGCCCGCCGGGTCCGCGCCGACCCGGCCCACGAAGGCGGTGCGCAGGCCGAGCCGTGCCGCGCCGCAGGCAGTGATCGCGGCGGAGCCGCCCAGCGTCAGCGCGCCGCCGGCGACCAGCCGCTCCAACTGCCCGTAGGGCAGCGCGGCCGGCGCCCCCGAGAGCACGACGTCGGGGTTCGCGTCCCCGACGACGAGCAGGTCGGCCGTCATGCCCGCAGCGCCTCGGGCAGCAGGTCGCCGTGGGCCTCCGTGAGCGCGTCGCACATCGCCCAGATCGCGTCGAGGGTCAGCGACGCCGCGGTGTTCGGGTCGACCATCGCGGCCTGGCGGACGAGCCGGGGGTCACCGGTGACCGCCGCGGCGACGGTGAGCTCGCCGACGCTGGCGTAGGGGCGGTTGACGGCGGCGAGCTGCGGTGGGAGGTCGCCCATCGGCTGCGGCCGGGCGCCCGTCGCGTCGACGACCGCCGGCACCTCGACCGCGAAGCCGTCGGGCAGGTTGCCGATCAGGCCGCGGTTGGCCACGTTGGCCACGATCCGCCGCGGCGTGCCGGTGACCATGCTGTGGATGACCTGCGGCGCGTACTCCGTCGCGTCCCGGCGCAGCTCGACCGGCCCCGGATCGGCGCGGGTGGCGGCGTAGACAAGCAGGTTGTCCTCGGAGATGCCCAGGTAGGCGCCGACCGGGATGCGCAGCCGTGCGATCTCCGCGTCGTGGCGCAGGTACCACGGCACGTACTCGGCGGAGTGCTCGCTGGTCTCGGTCGGGTAGTAGCCGAGCCGCCGGTAGAGGTCGACGCGGACGCGGCGGCGCAGCTCGGGGTCGGCCGCGATCGCCTCGTCCAGGGCCGGGTAGAGGTCGGCGCCGTCCCGCTCCCAGCGCAGGATCCACGCCTGGTGGTTGACGCCGGCGCTGTCGTAGGACACCTCCTCGAACGGCACGCCGATCAGCTCGCAGAGGCCGTGCACCGTCCAGTGGACGGAGTGGCAGAGGCCCAGCACCCGCAGCCGCGGCGCCACCCGGGCCAGGTAGGTGACGTTCATGGCCATCGGGTTGGTGTAGTTGAGCAGCCAGGCGTCGGGACACAGCTCGGCCATGTCGGCGGCGATGCCGGCCAGCACCGGGAACGTGCGCAGCCCGCGGAAGATGCCGCCGACGCCGATCGTGTCGCCGATCGTCTGGCGCAGCCCGAACCGGGCGGGCACGTCGAAGTCGGTGCGGGTGGCCGCGTACATGCCGACCTGGATGGTGTTGATCACGAAGTCGGCGCCGTCGAGCGCGGCCCGGCGGTCGGTCGTCGCTCGGACCTCCGGGCGGGCGCCGCTGGCCTCGGCGACCCGGGCGGCCAGGGCCGACGCGGTCTCCAGCCGTTCGTTGTCGATGTCGTGCAGGACGATGCGGGCGTCGGCCAGCTCCGGGAAGGCGAAGATGTCGGTCAACAGCTCGCGGGTGAAGACGACGCTGCCCGCGCCGAGAAAGACGATGGTGGTCAACTGTCCTCCGTGGATCCGACGCGGCCAGCGTCGCGGTCGTGCTTACTGGAAGGTGATGTGGTCGATGGTGATGGTCGAGCTGCCGCCGTACCAGAAACCCATCGCGAGCTGCGACGGCGAGTTGCGGTTGATGCCGTTCGCCGCCATGGGAATCCTGATGTCCTGATAGGCCGTGGTGATGACGGGGCGCGCACCACCGTCCAACGTGAAGTCCCCGAACACCTTGGTCGCGCCACCCAAACTCAGGTTGAAGTGGCTCTGCTCTCCCCCGGCGGCGCCCTTGACCCGCACCACCAGATAGGTACGGGACGAGAGGTCCACGCCGACGTCCGAGCCGAACCAGCCACAGTTGTTGTAGCGCAGGCTCAACGCCCCACCGCTGACCACACCCGAACCGCCGCCGTCCAGGAAGCAGTTGCCACCCGTCCACTTGCCGAGGTCATTCTGTGACGGGTAGGCCGGTGTGCCGTCGAAGTTGTCCAACACCAACCCGGTCGGCGGAGGCGGGGTGGCATCGGTGGTGACGGTGACCGTGTTGCTGGCCGCCGACCGGTTCCCCGCCGCGTCGCGGGCCCGCACCGTGTAGCTGTAGGCGGTGGACGGGGTGCGGCCGGTGTCCGTGAACGAGGTGCCCGTCGGGCTGCCGACCAGGGTCGTGCCGCGGAACACCTCGTAGCCGGTCACCCCGACGTTGTCCGTGGCGCCTGTCCACGACAGCGACACCGACGTGTCGGTCCTGGCCGGCGACGACAGCGTCGGCGCGCTCGGCGCCGTGCAGTCACCGGAGCACCCGGTCGTCGTGGCCGACACGGTGGCGGAGGGTCCGGACACGTTGCCGGCCGCGTCGACGGCCCGCACCGAGTACTGGTAGGTCTGTCCCGGCGAACGGCCCGTGTCGGTGAAGGACGTGCCGGTGACGGTGCCGACCTGGGTGCCGCCGCGCCAGACCTGGTAGCCGGTCACCCCGACGTTGTCGGTGGCGCCCGTCCACGACAGCGACACCGACGTGTTCGTCACCCCCGACACCGCGAGACCCGTCGGCGCCGACGGCGCGGCGCAGTCGCCGGAGCACGATCCGACCGTGACCGAGGAGGCCAGCACGTTGTAGCCCTTGGCCGCGTCCCAGGTGCCCGTGTTGGCCAGCCGGATCGAGTAGTCCGGCCGCGACTGCAGCGCGGCCACCGGATCCGGCAACCACAGCGCCAGCTTGTAGGCGCCCGCCGCCGCGCCGCCCGGCACGGTGACGTTCGCGGTCACCGTCGCCGGGCCGGCGAGCCAGCTGCGCGGGTCGACGCCCGACAGCGGCAGGTTGTAGCGGTTGGTGCCGTTGTCGAGCACGAGATAGACGGGTCGCGTCTTGACCAGCCCCGACCAGCCGTCGTTGTGGAGGCGCGCCGTGAAGCTCAGGGCGCCACCGGGCGCGACGGTCGTCGGGAACGTGGCGTCCAGCAACCGCAACCGATAGCCCAACTTACGCTTGATCCGCACGAAGCAGGTCTCGGCCGGGTCGTTGCCGCCGGCCGCCAGCGTCGTCGCCTTCCACTTGTCGGTGTTGACGGCCGCGTAGTCCTCGTTGATCTCGGTGAAGTTGAGCTTCTGCATCTCGGTCTGCGCGTTGACACAGGCGGCGTCGTTGTAGCCGTCGGCGCCGCAGGTCTCCCCGCCGACCATCTTGTTGTGCCCGGCCGACGTGGCCAGGTCGTACATCCACTGCTTCTTCTGCTCGATGGTGTACCAACCCATCCAGGACGGGTTGTCGTAGGTGCCCATGTCGTTGTAGTCGGCCAGGAAGCAGTCGTTGTGGAACCCGATGCGGTCCCGCTGCGCCTGGGTCAGCGTGCAGCCGGTCGGCACGACGCACGACGTCGGGTCGACGACCTCCTTGATGTAGATGGGATAGCGCATCGCCAGCGGGACCGTGGCCGGGGTGGTGTCGGCGATCCGCTTCATGATGCGGTAGCGGGCCGGCGCCTCCTCGACCGCCGACGGGTTGGTGAGCCCGCCGGTGTGCCACTCACCCCACGCCCCGAGATAGCCGACCTCCAGGTGCAGCACCACGTCGGCATTGGCGGCGATGACGGCGTTGAGCGCTTCGATGTGCGCGAGGATCCGCGCCTCGTCGACACTGACATAACCGTCCCAGGTGTACGCCGGCCGCAGCACCGCCTTCATGCCGGCGGCCCGCACCGCGGCCAGCCCGGAGGCCAGGTTGTCCAGCAGCGCCTGCGGCAACGGGGCGGTCCGGTACTTGTCGAGGTGCACGTAGCTGTGGATCAGCCGGTTGCCGTTGGCCCGCGCGCGGGCGAACGTCCGGTCCAGCAGGTCCGGGTTGAAGCCCGGGATCGTGGCGGCGTTGACGTAGTCGTTGACCGCCGGGTCGTTGATGATCTCGTAACGGTTGTGGTAGCCGCGTTCCGGGTTGGGGAACGCGGTGGCGAGATCGGCCTGGTAGGTGACGGTGGCGGCCTGCGCCGGAGCGCCGGCCGCCACCACACCCAGGCCCGCGATCAGCGTCGTCACGGCGAGCAGCCGCAGCGTGCGAGCGAGCATGATGGCCTTCCCCTACTGGAAGGAGATGTGGTCGATGGAGATGGTCGAACTGCCTCCGTACCAGAAGCCCATGGCCAGCTGGGACGGCGAGTTGCGGTTGATGCCGTTGGCGGCCATCGGGATCCTGATGTCCTGATAGGACGTGGTGATCACCGGACGTGCGCCGCCGTCCAAGGTGAAGTCGCCGAACACCTTGGTGGCGCCACCCAGGCCGAGGTTGAAGTGGGCCTGCTCGCCGCCGGCGGCACCCTTGATCCGCACCACCAGGTACGTGCGGTTGCTCAGGTCGACCCCGACATCCGAGCCGAACCAGCCACAGTTGTTGTAGCGCAGGCTCAACGCCCCACCGGTGACCACACCCGAACCGCCGCCGTCGAGGAAGCAGTTGCCGCCGGTCCACTTGCCCAGGTCGTTCTGGGACGGATAGGCGGGCGTGCCGTCGAAGTTGTCCAGCACCAGGCCCGTCGGTGGCGGAGTGGTGGCGTTCGTCGTCACGGTGACCGTGTTGCTGGCCGCCGACCGGTTCCCGGCCGCGTCCCGGGCCCGGACGGTGTAGCTGTAGGCCGTCGACGCGGTCAACCCACTGTCCGTGAAGGACGTTCCGATCGGACTGCCCACGAGCGTCGTGCCGCGGAACACCTCGTAGCCCGTCACGCCGACGTTGTCGGTCGCGCCGGACCACGACAAGGACACCGACGTGTCGGTCTTCGCCGGCGATGACAGCGTCGGCGCGCTCGGCGCCGTGCAGTCACCGGAGCACCCGGTCGTCGTCGCCGACACCGTCGCCGACGGCCCCGACACGTTGCCCGCCGCGTCCACCGCCCGCACCGAGTACTGATAGGTGCGGCCGGCCGTGCGCCCGGTGTCCGTGAACGACGTGCCCGTGACGGTGCCGGCGAGCGCGCCGTCCCGCGACACCTGGTAGCCGGTCACGCCCACGTTGTCGGTGGACGGCGACCACGACAGCGACACCGACGTGTTCGTCACCCCCGACACCGCGAGACCCGAGGGCGCCGACGGCGCGGTGCAGTCGCCCGTGCAGCCGCCGGTGGTCAGCGCGCCCAGGTTGACCCAGCCGTCCGTGCCCTGGTTGGCGTTGGCGAACGACAGCGGCAGGGCGGGGCGCCACTGGTCGATGATCCAGTCGGTCAGCCGGCTCGCGGCGGGCCGGGCCCGCAGCACCTCGGGTGTGACCGCCTCGAGCGGGTTGCGGACCTTCAGCACGAGGCTGTAGGAACCGGCGGGGACGCCCGCGGTGCTGAGCGTGGCCGAGAAGTTCACCGGACGACCGAAGTCGAGGTACGTCGGGTCCGCGCCCACGTTCCAGTCCGGGAACGCCCGGATCTTCAGCGGCTGCACCTGGCGCAGGTCCCAGTTGGTGTCCCAGGTCTTGACGATCGCGCCGGCCGAGTTGCGCAGGCCGACGACGGTCGTCCACGGGTAGTAGAACGGCGCGACGCCGTTGTTCTGCATGGTGACGCCGACCTTGAACGACGAGCCGCCGGCGGTGGCGTTGAAGTTGGCCTGCGGGATGTGCAGGTTGTAGCCCATCTTGCGGACGCCCGCGGCGACCTTCGCGTCGCCGGTGCTGTAGCCGCCGGCCCCGGTCTGGTTGATCATCCAGCTGATGTGGGTCAGCTCGGTCGCGGCCAGCACGTCGTCGACCTGTCCCGAGCCGCCGGGCCAGTTCGTGTAGAGGCTGCCCTGGATCTCCGGTCGGGCCTCGCCGCCGATCGACTGGGTGACCCACCGGTTCTCGGTGCCGGTGTTGAGCTGGAGCTGGAGGAACGCGTCGTCCCAGCCGTTCATCGACATCGGCAGCGTCATGCCCTTGAGCTGACCGCCGCGGATCTCCTTGTAGGGCCAGGAGTCGTCGTGGAAGCCGATGTTGGCGTTCTCGGTGCCGGCCAGCGGGTAGCGGACCTCGAGCTGGATGTTGTCGAAGGCGCTGTCGAACGCGCCCATCAGCGTGCGGATGGTGGCGTCGGTGGGCATCAGGTTGGGGTAGCCGTCAGCGGTGTCCCGGTCGTAGGGCCAGGTGTGCCACTCGCCCCACAGCCCGACCAGGCCCATCGTCATGAACCCGATGCGGGGATCGGCCGTGCCGCCGGCGCCGGCGTGGTCGTAGCGGGCCGCGAAGGCGTTGATGAAGCTGGTCAGCGCGGCGATGACGTCGGGGTCGTCGTAGTCGGGGCTGACCGTGCCCCAGAATCCGTTGGTGCGCAACGCCATCTTGCCGTTGAGGCAGGGCGGGATGCCGTTGCCGGGGTGGGTGCCGCTGCCGCCGGGATACTCGACGTAGAAGCGGAAGGCGACCTGGCGGCCCCAGACGGCGGCCTCGTCGAGCGCCTTCTCGAAGACGCTCCAGTCGAACACGCCGCAGCTGCTGGGATCCTTCATCACCTCGTTGAGCGCGAAGTAGCTCCAGACCAGGCCGCCGGGGTACTTCGTCGACAGGTTGTCACCGGGGAAGTAGTAGGGCGCGAAGCCCTTCAACGGCTGGCCGAGCGGTGCGTCGGCGTACGCGTAGGTGCGGGTCGTCAGGCTCGTGTCGGGGCCGGGCCCGGCCGGCGGGCGCGGCGGCGGACCGGCCGGCGCCGCGACCGCGCCGGCCGGGGCCAGCACGAGCGTCAGTGCTGTCACCGCGAGGGCGGCGAGCAGCTTGCGTGCGGATGGCATGAACCGTGTTCCCTTCTGGGCGGAGTGCAGGAACAACAGCCGGCGCCGTCAGCGGGTGGAGACGGTGCCGAGGCGCAGCCAGCCGGAGTGGTTGTCCTGGCTGGTGTTGGCGAACCGCAACGGGATGCCGTTGGGCAGAGGGTTGGGGACGCGCATGACGATGTCGTAGCTGCCGGCCCGCAGTCCGTGGGTGTCGATGCGGGTCGAGAGCTGCGCGGGGTCCTGGCCGGGCTGGATGCCGGCGACGGTCCACGGCGTGCGCCAGCGCCGCACGACGCGGCCCTGGCCGTCGACCGCGGCGAGCTCGGCCCGCCAGTCGTAGTAGAACGGGGCGACGCCGCGGTTGGCGATGCGCACCGAGACGCGGTCACGGTCGAGCGCCGCCTCGGTGACCGTCAGCTCGTAGCCGAGCGAACGGGTCGCGGCCAGCGCGCGGAAGTAGTTGTCCCCGGTGTAGCCGGCGCCGGCGAACGCCGCGTGGTTGATGAGCCACGAGGCGTGGGTCTGCGCCACGGACTCGGCGAAGTCCTCGTACTGGCCGCAGCTGACCGGCTCGTCCCACAAACACGACTGGATCTCGGGGCGCAGCTCGCCGCCGATCGGCTCCTGACGCCACTTCTCGGTCACGCCCTGGTCGATCAGGCGCTGCACGAAGTGCCACGACGTGGGCGGCAGCGTCTCGAACGCGAACGAGTCGTCGTGGTAGCCGATGCCGAGCTCCTTGTTCTCCGGGCTGGGATAGCGGGCCAGCAGCCGGGTCTCGTCGAAGGCGGCGTCGTAACGGCTCAGGACGCGGGTCAGGATCTCGTTGCTCGGCATCCAGTTCTCGGGCTGGGTCCAGCCGTCGTAGGGCCAGGTGTGCCACTCGCCCCAGAAGCCGATCAGGCCGAGCGTGACGAAGCCGATCCGCGGGTCGCCGTCGTAGCGCCGGCCGAACGCGGTGATGAAGTTCTCCAGCGCGGCGACCAGCCGCGGGTCGCTGTAGTCCGGCGAGACGCTGACGCCGTTGTTGCCGAAGTCCGGGTAGGGGCGGGTGACGAGACCCTGGTCCAGCAGGTACTGCGGGATGCCGGTCGGTTTGCCCGGATAGTCGAGGTAGAAGCGGAACACGGCCTGGTGGCCGCGGGCCGCGATGTCGTTGAGCTGGCGCTCGAGCGCGTCCCAGCGGAACTGGCGCGGCCCGGTCATCACGTCCCGGAGCGGGAGATAGAACCACTCCATGCTGTAGGGGAACGTCTGGTAGCTGCCGGCGTACGGCAGGAAGCCCTTGAGCGGGTTGTCGGCGGGCGCGGGCGCGTAGTCGAGCTGCGTCCATTGTGGAGTGCGTGCGGGCGTGGCTGAGGCGGGCGTTCCCGCGGCGACGGCGAGCGTCGCCAGCAGGGCGATTGACAGGCGCAGGGCACGGCGGATCATGACAGGTCGTCCTCCCCGGCGGGTTTCTCACGTAATACGAAGAGGTGTTGACAAAATTTCGAAGGTCTACATCATTATTCGGGAACGGGCCGGCTGGCAAGAGCCAACCCGGGAGAAAGATCAGAGGCGATCGATGAGTACGACGAAACGGCGCGACGACCGGCGCGCTGCCTGGTGGTTCCTGCTGCCCGTGCTGGTGGGGTTCGCCGTCTTCTACGGCTACCCGGCCGTCCGCGGCCTGTGGTACTCGGTCACCGACTACACGATGCTGAACACCCCGTCGATCGTCGGCGCCGAGAACTACACCGAGCTGCTGCGCGACGGCGAGTTCTGGCACTCGCTGCTGGTCACCGCCTGGTACGTGGTGCTCAACATCGGCTCGCAGACCCTGCTGGGCCTCGGCATCGCCGCGCTGATGCACCGGCTGACCCGCTCGGTCGTGCTGCGGGCGACGCTGCTGCTGCCGTGGCTGGTGCCCAACGTGACCATCGGCCTGCTCTGGATGTGGCTGCTGGACACCAACCTCGGGTTTCTCAACCACCTGCTCGGCGTGGTCGGCGTGGGACCTGTCGGCTTCCTCACCGACGCGACGTGGGCGATGCCGTCGATCGCGGCCATCAACACCTGGGCCTACACCGGCTACACCGCGCTGCTGCTCTACGCCGGGATGCTGCAGATACCGCACTACCTCTACGAGAGCGCCGCGATCGACGGCGCCACCGAGTGGCGGATGTTCCGCCGCATCACGCTGCCGCTGCTGCGGCCGGTGCTCGCGCTCGTGCTGGTGGTCTCGCTGATCGGGTCGTTCCAGATCTTCGACACCATCGCGGTCACCACCAAGGGCGGCCCGGTATCGGCGACCCGGGCCATCTACTACTTCATCTACGAAGAGGCGTTCCGGTTCTTCCACCTGGGCTACGCCGCCGCGGCGGCGATCTGCCTCGCGCTCATCCTCGGCGTGCTCACCGCGGTGCAGATGCGGCTGCTGCGCGCCTCCCGGTCGGACCTGGCATGAAGGGCGGACGCGTGCGCCGGAGGAATCTCACTCCCAGCCGCCTGGTGGCGTGGGTCGTGCTGGCCGTCATCGTCGTCGCGACGGTCTTCCCGTTCTGGTGGATGGTCCGCACGGCGCTCACCCCGGCCGCCGACATGTACACCGACCACACCGGCCTGCTGCCGCAGCACCCGACGTTCGTCAACTTCACCCGGGTGCTCGGCCTGACCAGCGAGGCCGAGGCGCGCGCGGCCGGCGGCTCCGGCGCGCACGTCGACTTCGCGCGCTACCTGCTCAACTCGATCATCTATTGCTCGCTGATCGCCGGGTTCCAGACGCTGTTCTGCGCGATGGCCGGCTACGCCTTCGCCCGGCTGCGCTTCCCCGGCCGCGACGTGCTGTTCGGCGTGCTGATCAGTGCCCTGATGGTGCCGCCGATCTTCACGTTGCTGCCGAACTTCGTGCTGGTCAAGGAGCTCGACCTGATCAACACGATGGCCGGCATGGTCGCGCCCACGATCCTGATGACGCCGTTCGCGGTGTTCTTCCTCCGCCAGTTCTTCCTCTCGCTGCCGCGCGACGTGGAGGAGGCGGCGATCCTCGACGGCAACGGCCCGTGGGGCATCTTCTGGCGCATCGCGCTGCCGATGAGCCGCGGTCCGCTCATCACCATCGGGCTCACCACCATCGTCTGGGCCTGGAAGGACTACCTCTGGCCCCTGCTGGTCGGGCGCAGCGAGGACAACCGGCTCGTCACGGTCGCGCTCGGCGTGTTCCTCCAGCAGTCGCCCAACACCCAACCGGACTGGACCGGGCTGATGGCCGCCTCGACGCTGTCGGTCCTGCCCGTCCTGGTCCTGCTCGTCTTCATGGGCAAGCGGCTGGTCCAGTCGCTGAACTTCACCGGTAGCAAGTGACCCACCCCGCAGAGAAGAGGATGAGATGATCCGCAGATCACGTGCCGGGGCAGCACTCCTGTCACTGGCCGTCGTGGCCGGCCTGGCCGCCTGCTCGAAATCGGGTGACGACGCCGGCAGCGGCGACGCCGTCACCCTGGACTACTGGCTCTGGGACGACAACCAGAAGGCGTCGTACCAGGCGTGCGCCGACTCGTTCCACGCCGCCAACCCGAACATCACGATCAAGATCACGCAGTCCGCGTGGGACCAGTACTGGCAGAACCTCACCACCCAGGTGGCCGCCGGCGAGGCGCCGGACGTGTGGACCAACCAGGGCTCCTACTACCCGCAGTTCGTGACCGCCGGCCAGATCCTCGACCTGCAGCCCTACGTCGACGCCGACAAGGTCGACCTCACGCAATATCAGGCGGGGCTGGCCGAGCTGTTCGAGAAGGACGGCAAGCGCTACGGGCTCCCCAAGGACTGGGACACGATGGCCCTGGTCTACAACACCGAGCAGCTCAAGGCCCAGGGCATCGACGCGGCGGCGCTCGCCGACCTGACCTGGAACCCGACCGACGGCGGCACCTTCGAACAGGTCATCGCCAAGGCCACTGTGGACAAGAACGGCAAGAACGGCCTGGACCCCGCGTTCGACAAGAGCAAGGTCAAGACGTACGGCTTCCTGCCGGAGTGGAAGGACGGCTCGCAGGGGCAGAACGGCTGGGGCAACCTGGCCGCGATGCTCGGCTTCACCTATCTCGACAAGAACCCGTGGGGCACGCAGTACAAGTACGACGACCCGCGGCTGGCCCAGGTCATCGACTGGTTGAAGTCGCTGATCGCCAAGGGCTACAGCCCCGCGCTCGACAAGTCCTCCACGCTCGCCCGCGACGCGCTGCTCAACGCCGGCGCCGGCGCCATCACCGTCACCGGCTCCTGGATGATCAACAGCTACCTCGGTGACACGGCGAAGGTGAAGTTCGCGTTCGCGCCGCTGCCGGCGGGCCCGCAGGGCCGCAAGTCCGCCATCAACGGCCTCTCGGACGCGATCTGGTCGGGCACCGAGCACAAGGACGAGGCCTGGAAGTGGGTCAAGTTCCTGGCGTCCAGCGAGTGCCAGGACATCGTCGCCAAGAACGCCGTCGTCTTCCCGGCCATCAAGACCGCGAGCGAGAAGGCGTTGGCGGCGCACGAGGCCAAGGGCCGGGACGTGCGGCCGTTCATCGACGAGGCCACCGCGCAGGGCGGCACGTTCTTCCTGCCGATCACCGACCACGGCAGCGAGGTCAGCAAGATCGTCGAGGACGCGATCCAGTCGTCGGTGCTGGGCCAGACCGACTCGGCGACCGCGCTGAAGAAGGCCAACGAACAGGTGAACGCACTGTTCAAGTAGGACAGACCCACGATCCGGTGCGGCGGGACCGCCTTGGCCCGCCGCACCCCCGTACCCGCCAAGGAGAACAATGGCACTGCTCATCGAGCTGGCCGGCCGCACCTTCGCCCTCGAACACGACGGCTCCGGCGGCCCGCAGCCAGCCGACGGCGGGTTGATCCTGCCCCCAGGACGCGTCGCGCTGCTGCACGGACTGGGCGACGCCCTGTTCTACCGGCACGGGCACAACTCGTGGAGCCCGTGTGGCTGGCGCCGGTTGAGCGAGCCGCCGTTGCGCATCGCCAACCCGCAGCGCCGCGTCACGGCCGACGACGACGTCTGGGACGACCCGGCCCGGCACCACTCCTCCGCCGTGGCCGCCCTCGACGCCGGCGACGGCAACGTGCTTCTGCTCGGCGCGCTCGGGCTGGGCACGCCCCGCCTCGCGGCCGACCGCGACACCCTCGCCGGCTGGTACGAGCACGGCGGGCAGCCCTGGTTCGCGGCGTACGGGCCCGAGGAGGAGGTGTTCGCCGCCTACACCCGGGAGTTGGCGACGCGGCTGGGCAGCAGCTCCCGGCGGGCGGGCAACGTCTGGTGCTCCTGGTACGCGTACTACGAGACCATCACCGAGCAGCAGCTCACCAAGGACATCGCCGACCTGCGCGGCCTGCCGTTCGACGTCGTGCAGATCGACGACGGCTGGGAGCGGATGGTGGGCGACTGGGAGCCCAACCACAAGTTCCCGTCGGGCATGCGGTCGCTGGTCGACCGGATCGAGGACGCCGGGATGACCGCCGGGCTGTGGCTGGCCCCGTTCATCGCCTTGCCCGACTCGGAGTTCGCCCGCCGCCGGCCCGACCTCCTGCTGCGCGACGCCCGCGGCGAGCTCGTGGTCGCCGGCCACAACTGGGGCACCGGCTACCACGCCCTCGACCTGTCGCGGCCGGCCACGCTCGACCACGTGGCGGAGCTGACCCACCGGATGGTGCACGAGTGGGGGTTCCGCTATCTCAAGCTGGACTTCGTCAACGCCGGGGCGGTGCCGGGCGCCCGGGCGGACGGCGCGGAGCGGGAGCAGGTCTACCGCGACGCCCTCACGCTGATCCGGCGGGTCGCGGGCGACGACGTCTACCTGCTCGGCAGCGGGGCCATGCTGCTGCCGTCGCTGGGCATCCTCGACGGGCTGCGCAGCGGGCCCGACGTCGCGCCGATGTGGCAGAACTACGCGAGCGACGACCCGTCGGACGCGATGGCGCGCAACGCCGTCGTCAACAGCCTCCACCGGCTGTGGCACCAGCCGCTGGCCGAGGTCGACCCGGACGTCGTCTATTTCCGCAGCCGGCTCAACCTGCTGACCGACCAACAGCTGGCGTGGCTGCGCGACCTCGCCGACGTCTGCCGCTTCCGGGCCGTGTCGGACCCGCCGAGCTGGCTTACGCCGACCGAGCTGGACGCGATGACCACCTACCTGGCGGCCCGGCCCGAGGTCCGGCGGCGCGGCCGTTACGTGTGGACGGTCGACGGACGCGAGGCGGATTTCACCCCGGCGATCTCGCCCACCTCGGCGGCGTACCCGATCAGCTGAGGCTCGGCTATTTTGTAAAGGTCAAAGTGTATTTTGAAAAGGGACAGACGTGACAGAACTGGCGACGACCGGCACCGACTTGTCGCGCCTGCGCGAGCTCAACTCGTTGACCATCGTGCGGGCGTTGCGTGACCACCCGCCGTCCACCGTCACCGAGCTCTCCCAGCGCACCGGGCTGTCCCGTCCCGCCGTCGACGTGATCGCCCAGGGTCTGGTCACCGACGGGTGGGCCAGCGTGCTGGAGCCCGGCGCCAGCAGCGCGGTCGGGCGGCCGGCCCGGCGCTACCAGTTCCGGTCCGGCGCCGGCCACGTGCTCGGCGTCGACGTGGGCGCCCACAAGATCCTGGCGCTGCTGGCCGACCTCGACGGCAACATCGTGCACAGCGTCCGGCACTCCGTCGCCGCGGACGCCGGCCCGGCCGAGCGGCTCGCGGAGGTCGACGAGGTCATCGACGCGTGCGTGGCCGAGGCGGGCAAGGCCCCCGCCGACATCTGGGCCGTCACGGTCGCGGTCACCGGCGCCGTCGACGCGGCCGGCCAGACCAGCTTCTTCACCCCGCTGCCCGGCTGGAAGAGCGTGAACCTGGTCACGCACCTGGGCCAGCGGTTCTCCTGCCCCATCGTGGTGGAGAACGACTGCAAGCTCGCCGCCCTGGCCGAACGCTGGAAGGGCGCGGCCAGCGACGCCGACGACATCGTCTATCTGCTGGCCGGCATGCGCAACGGCGCCGGTCTGATCATCGACGGCGTGCTGCGCCGGGGCTACGGCGGCGCGGCCGGCGAGATCGGGGCGCTCAAGCAGGTCCGCTGGCTCAACGCGCCCGAGCACCTGCAGAACTGCCGCGGCGTGCCCGACACCGTCTCCCCCGACGACGCCGCGGCCTGGGTGTTCAACGCCGCGCGCGAGGGCGACCGCGCCGCCCGGGCGGCCGTCAACCGCTACGTCAAGGACCTGGCCGTCGGCGCGGCCGCGCTGGTCCTCACGCTGGACCCGCAGGTGGTCATCTTCGGCGGCGGCTTCTCCCGCTCCGCGGACCTGGTGCTCGACCCGCTGCGCACCGAGCTCGAGCGGCTCTGCCTGCGCATGCCGGAGGTGCGGGCCTCGACGCTGGGCGCGGACTCGGTCGCCCTGGGCGCCCTCAAGCTGTCGCTCAACGAGGTCGACACCCGCCTGTTCAGCGCCGGCCTCTCGGCCCCGGTCGCACCTCGGCGCAAGTGAACGTACGTTGGGTTCATGCCTAAAGCTGTCTGGAACGAGATCGTCATCGCCGAGTCCGCGGACACCGTCATGGTCGAGGGCAACCACTACTTCCCCCGCGCGGCCCTCCGCGACGACCTGATCAAGGACTCCGACACGCACACCGTCTGCCCGTGGAAGGGCACGGCGTCCTACTACACGCTCGAGCACGAGGGCCGGCGCTCCGCCGACGCCGTCTGGTACTACCCGGAGCCCAAGCCCGACGCCGAGATGGTCCGCGACCGCGTGGCGTTCTGGAAGGATGTCAAGGTCGTCGACTGACCCCTTGGGGGCACCCTGATCGAGCTGGCCGAGATCCGGCGGTACGCCCTGGCGCTTCCGGCGGTCGAGGAGAAGACGCACTTCCGGCTCCCCGGCTTCCGGGCGGCCGACAAGCTCATCGTCCACCTGGAGAAGGGCGACGCGCACGCGATCGTCTGCGTTCCCAAGGCCGAGGCTCAGGCGGCGGCCGCCGGCGAGCCGCAGGTCTTCGAGGAGGTGTGGCGCGAGCACGGCCGCATCTTCGTCGGGCTGCGGGTCGACCTCGCCCGCGTCGACGGCCCGCGGCTGCGCGAGCTGATCGAGCACGCCTGGCGGCACCGCGTCCCCAAGCGCGTCGCCGCGGCCCACGACGGCCGCTGACGGGGCATCGCGGGCCGTCCACGAAGGACTATGCTGCCCGCCATGGACCAGGTGCCTGAGGTGGACACCAGCGTGCCGCACAGCGCGCGGATCTGGAACTACTGGCTCGGCGGCAAGGACAACTTCGCCGCCGACCGGGCGGCCGGCGACCGGGTGCGCGAGGTGTTCCCCGCGATCGTCGACAACGCCCGCGCGCAGCGGGCCTTTCTCGGGCGGGCCGTCCGCCACCTGACCGCCGAGCGCGGCGTTCGGCAGTTCCTCGACCTCGGCACCGGGCTGCCCACGGCCGACAACACCCACGAGATCGCGCAGTCCGTGGCGCCGGAGTCCCGGGTGGTCTACGTCGACAACGACCCGCTGGTGCTGGTGCATGCCCGCGCGCTGCTGGCCAGCAGCCCCGAGGGTGTCACCGACTACGTCGACGCCGACGTGCGCGATCCCGAGACGATCCTGCGCGAGGCCGGGAAGGTGCTCGACCTCGACCGGCCCGTCGCGGTCGTCATGTTGGGGATCCTCGGCAACATCCCCGACTACGACGAGGCGTGCGCGGTGGTGCGGGCGTTCGTCGACGCGATCCCGTCGGGCAGCTACCTCGTCGTCAACGACGGCACCGCGGCCAGTGCGGAGATCGCCGCGGGCGCCCAGGTCTCCAGCCAGGGCGGCCACGCCTACGCGTTGCGCACGACCGACGAGTTCGCGCGCTACTTCACGGGTCTCGACCTCGAGGAGCCCGGCCTGGTGCCGACGACCCGCTGGCGGCCGACCGGCGAGACCGACGCGCCCACTCTCGACGGGTTCTGCGGAGTGGCCCGCAAGCCGTAAACGCGTTGCCGGGCGGCGGCCGCGGCGGCAGGCTGGCGGCCGTGACGTTTGCCCACCGCCGGATGTCGTTCAACGCCGCCGCCCAGGTTTACCGGCGCGGTCGGCCGCCCTATCCGGACGCGGTGTTCACGCTGCTCGAGCGCCGCTGCGGGCTCGGGCCCGGCGCGCGGGTGCTGGAGATCGGTGCCGGCAGCGGCCTGGCGACCGGGCCGCTCCTGGCTGCCGGCGCGCGGGTGCTCGCGGTGGAGCCCGGCGCGGACCTCGCCGAGATCCTGACCGCCGAGCACGCCGGCGACCGCCTCGAGGTGCGGGTCGCCGACTTCGAGACGGCCGAGGTCGACGGCCCGTTCGACCTCGCGGTGGCGGCGACGTCGCTGCACTGGCTCGACCCGGCGGTCACGATCCCCAAGCTCGGCACGCTCGTGCGCCCAGGCGGGTGGTTGGCCGCGTGGTGGACGGACTTCGGCGACGTCGAGCGACCGTCGCGGTTCCGGGACCGGCTCGACGTGGTCTATCACGACCGGCTGCCAGGTGAGCCCGGCTACCGGGAGAGCCGTTCCCACATGCTCGACACCGACCGGTGGACCGGTGTGCTGACCGCCGGCGGCTGGTTCGCCGACGTGACCGTCGACGTCATCAGGTGGTCGCAGACCCTGACGCCCGAGGGCGCGCGGGCGCTCTGGTCGACCTTCCCGAACATCCGCGAGCTGGCGCCGCCGGCCCGGGAGGAGTTCCTGAGCCGCCTCGCGGCGCTCGTCGCCGACGAACCCGGCGGCCAGGTCGACGACCCCCGGCTGACGGTCGTCTACACCGCCCGGTCGAGCAGCGCCGGATCGGCCACGACGGCCCTGACCTGATCGCGCTCCTCGGCGGTGAGGGTCAACCCGGCCAACCGGGCGCGCCAGTCCGCGTCCGGCTCGCCCAGGGCCACCGCCAGCTCGACCAGCATGGCCAGCGCCATCGCCAAGTCGCCGCCGTAGTCCAGCTCTGCCGGCTCGTCGCGCTGGATGAACACGATGGAGTTGCCGGACGGGTCCATGACGGTGAACCGCGAGGCGCCCGGCGCCGCCGGTGTTCTCCTGTGCCGGATCGACGCCGTCGGCCGCGCGCCCGTGACCGCCGCTTCTGTCATCGTCTGAGTCCTCGGCATCTCAGGGACGGTGGGAGATCTCGCGCCGTGCGTCGCGCGGCTCGACCGGCGGGTGGCCCGGTGAGACGGGTGCCTCCACCGGCCGCTCCAGTGGGCGGAAGAAGCCCTTGAGGGCCGGCCCGAGGGCGCCGAGCCGGTTCATCTTCTTCGGTACGACCCAGCCGACGTACTCCAGCTCCTCGGAGTCCAAGGTTTGGTGCACCTCGTAGAAGCGGCCGTCGGGGGCCCGGCGGATGATGCCGGTCTCGACCCCGTGGGCCAGCACCTCACGGTCGTGCTGCTGGAGGCCCAGGCAGAGCCGGTAGGTGGCCCAGTAGGCGATCGGCGGGAGGACCAGCATGCCGATCCGGCCGGCCCAGGTGAGCGCGTTGAGGCTGATCTGGAACTTGTCGGCGATCACGTCGTTGCCGCCGGAGAGGGTCAGCACCAGGAAGAAGGTCACGGCCATCGCGCCCAGCGCCGTGCGGGCGGGCACGTCACGCGGGCGCTGCAACAGGTTGTGCCGCAGGGTGTCCCCGCGCAGCCGGGCCTCGATGAACGGGTACGCCATCGGCAGCGTGGTGAACAGGCCGGGCAGCACGATGGCGGGCCAGAACATCGGCGGGATGACGTAACCGTCCCCGATGGGCAGCACGATCTCCCAGGCCGGCATCAGGCGGATGGCGCCGTCGAGCAGCATCACGTACCAGTCCGGCTGGGTCGCCGCGGACACCACCGCCGACTCGTACGGGCCGAAGAGCCAGATGGGGTTGATCTGGAGCAGCCCGGCCAGGAGGGCGATCACGCCGGCGACCGTGACGAAGAAACCGGCCTGTTTGATGGCGTAGCGGGGGAACATCCGCTCACCGACCACATTGGAGTTCGTGCGTCCGGGTCCCGGCCATTGGGTGTGCTTCTGCTTGAACACCAGGCCGACGTGGACCGAGATCAGCGCCACCAGCAGGGCCGGAATCAGCAGCACGTGCAGGATGAAGAACCGGCCGATGATCATGTCGCTGGGAAACTCGCCGCCGAACAGCGACGACGTCACCCAGGTGCCGATCACCGGGATCGACAGCAGGATGCCCGAGGCGATGCGCAGGCCGGTGCCGGACAGCGCGTCGTCCGGCAGCGAGTAGCCCGTGAAGCCGGCGAGGAAACCGATCCAGAACAGCAGCGAGCCGATGATCCAATTGATCTCGCGCGGCTTGCGGAACGCGCCGGTGAAGAAGACCCGCAGCATGTGCACGACGATCGACGCCATGAACAGCAGCGCCGACCAGTGGTGCATCTGCCGCATCACCAGGCCGCCGCGCACGTCGAACGACAGGTCCAGCGACGAGGCGTACGCGGCGGACATGTGCACGCCCCGCAACGGCGTGTAGCTGCCGTCGTAGACGACCTCCCGCATCGACGGGTCGAAGAACAGCGTCAGGAACGTGCCCGTCAACAGCAGGACGATGAACGAGAACAGCGCGATCTCGCCCAGCAGGAACGACCAGTGGTCGGGGAAGACCTTGTTGAGAATCCCCCGCAGCGGCGTCGCGACACCCAGCCGGTCCTCGACCTCGTTGCCCGCCTTGGCCGGCAGGGACGCAAGAGACTTCGCCCGACGTCGCATCGCTGACTCCGTCCGCAGACCGTCTACTACACGCTGTCGTGGCGGAGCTTACTCTACTACACGCTGTCGTGGGGAGCGGGTTTCTCGGCCTGCCGGCGCAGGTTCTCGCGCTCGCGCTGGTGGCGGTCGAAGCGCCGGCGGGCGTCGGCCGCGCGGGCGTCGTCGTCAGCGGCGATCGGCTCGCCGAGCAGCTTCGCGGCGATCGCCTTCGGATCCAAGGCGTCCACGGCCAACGAGTATAGGACCGGGCCGCGCGCGCGGCCCGGTCCATCGTGGTCACTGGGACAGGTCGGCGACCTGGTCGGCGGTCAGGCGGGGGCGGGCCATGCGGGCCGCCGAGGCCGGCGGGTCGGCCGGGCGGCGGGTGTGCCAGTCGGACACCGCCTGGTAGGCCGCGACGACCGAGAGCAGCCGGTCCTCCGCGTAGGGCAGGCCGCCCAGGATCGTGCCGATCGGCACCCCGGCGGCGGTGAAGCCGATCGGGAAGGCGATCTCCGGCAGCCCGACGATGTCGAACGGCACCGGGCCGGTCTGCAGCACCACGTCGCACTGGCCGAAGATCTGGTCGAGCACCCGCTCCAGCAGCAGCACCTTGGCCCGTTGGCCGGTCAGGAACTCGTTGGCGCCGAACAGCGCGCCCTGCAGCCAGCCGGTCAGCGAGACGCCGAAGCCACGCAGGTCGTCCCGCAGGTAGGGCATGAACGGCTCGCTGCGCTCCGGCAACCGCACGTTGTTGAACGCGTTCCCGGTGAGCAGCGCCCAGTCGTCGGGCAGCGGCACCTCGACCAGCGTCGCGCCGGGGATCGCATCCAGCGCCGTGAGGAAGGCCTGCCGGGCCAGCGCGGTCGCCGACGTGCCGGTGGCGAACCCGGGCGGCACACCGATCCGGGTTTCCCAGCGCAGCCGCACCGCGCCCCGGCGGCGGACCGGGGTGGCCGCGTCGATCAGGTTCGGCACGTCCGGCAACCCTTGCGTACGCGGGTCCGCCGGGTCCTCCCCCGCCATCGCGGTCAGCATGATCGCCGCGTCCTTGGCGTCCCGCGCCAGCGGGCCGGGGTGGTCCCGCGTGTAGCTGAGCGGGATGATGCCGTGCAGCGACACCCGGCCCATGGTCGGCTTGAGGCCGGTCAGGTTCTGCGCGTTGGACGGCGCGGTGATCGAGCCGCCGGTCTGCGTGCCGATGCCCGAGGTGGCCATCCGGCCGGCGACCGCGGTCGCGGTGCCCGTCGACGAGCCGCCGGGGTCGGTGTCGGGGTTGGTCGGGGTCCACGCGTTGACCGTGGTGACGACACCGTCCGGTGTGGTCGCTCGCGTCGTCGCCAGCGGGCCCATCTGCGTCTTGCCGAGCACGATCGCGCCGGCCGCCTTCAGCCGGGCCACCGCGGTCGCGTCCTGCGGCGGCACGAACTCCCGGAACAGCCACGAGTTCGCGGTCGTGCGTACGCCCTGGGTCCAGTAGTTGTCCTTGATGGCCAGTGGGATGCCCCGCAGCGCGCCCCGCCCGCCGGCGGCCCGGGCGGCGGTGGTCGCGACGACCAGGTTGAACGCCTGGTACGTGTCGTCGAAGGCGGCGATCCGGGCCAGGTAGGCGGCCAACAGCTCCTCGGGCCGCAGCCGACGCTCCCGGATCAGCCAGGCCGCCTCGGCGATGGTCAGCTCGGTCGGGTCGGCGAGCGCCTCGGGCCGGGGCCGGACGTACGCGTTCGGGTTGTCGAGCCCGTCGCCGGGGCGGTGCCTCGCGGCCGCCGAGGCGACGGCCGGCCGGGCGACCCCGCCGGCGGTGGTGACGGCGGCCAGGGTCCCCACCCGCGCCAGGAACGCGCGGCGGTCGACGGTGCGGTCGGTCGGCGCCAGGCTCATGACTGCCGCCAGGCGGTGCTGATCGACGGGTACAGCAGCGGCGCCGGCTGTTGCGACAGCGCCCGCGCGACGGCCGGGTCGGTGCCGGCCGGCGTGGGCAGCTGGTAGGCGGCGAGCGTGCCGATCGTGGAGCGCACGAACGAGCGCAGCGAGGCGAGCACGGAGTCACGGCCCGGCGCGCCGGTCTCCGGGTCGTCGGCGGTGCCGGGCGGCAGCTGGTCCAGGTCGATTCCGAGGGAGGCGAGCCGGGCCCGGATGAACACATCCAGCTCGGCGTCGGTGGGCGGGGTGGGCGCCATTGGCTCTCCTTGCACCGAAGGACAGGTGCAAGCCAATCTCCGATCCGTCCATCTCGGATCGATTACGCCAAGATCACGGCGGGGTGAACCGCGCTCACGGTCCGTGGCCCGGTCCACCCCGCGAGGGCCGGCGTCAGGACGCCGTGGCGACCTTCCACAGGTGACCGTCGGGGTCGGCGAACCAGGCGTCGTAGCCGCCCCACTCGGCCGCGACCGCGGCCTTGACGACCTCGGCGCCGGCCGCCTCCGCCGCCGCCATGACCTCGTCGACCTCGGCCCGGGAGGACACGATGTGGTGGAACGAGACCGCCCGGAAGCCGGTGCCCTCGGGCGACATCCCGACCTCCGCGGCCGCCGCCGCCCGGTCGTAGAGCGCGAGCGACGACGACCCCGCGCCGAGGTCGAGATGGACGAACCCTGGGTAGTCCTGCTTGACCGTCGCGCCGAGGCCCGAGGTGTAGAACTTCTTCGCCCGGTCGAGGTCCTGCACGCCGAGCATGATCGTGGTAACCGCGATCGACACGGTGAACTCCTTCGCTTGGGAAACCCTTACACCAGGCTGACGGAGCTAACCGGCGAGGTGTGACAGCAGGGCCGTCAGCGTGGGGCCCGGGTCCTCGAAGCGGGCCGCGTGGCCGCCGGGCACCTCGACGAGGCGGGCGTTGGGGATTCCCTCCGCGATCTCCCGCGAGTGGGCCGGCGCCACGAACCGGTCCCCCGTGGCCGCCAGCACCAGCGTGGGCGCCCGCACCGCGGCCAGGTCGGCACGCACGTCGAGGCGCAGGCCGAGGTCGATCTGCGCCAGCGTGCCCGGCGCCGGGTCGTTGGTCAGCAGCGCGCCGTACTGCTCCACCTGTTCGGCGGAGAGCGCCGCCAGGAAGTGCTCGGCGAACGACAGGTTGACCAACAGCTTGCTCAGCTCCGGCGCCTGGCGCGCGAACATCGCGGCGTACACCTCGAGGTTGAGGCGCAACGTCGGTCGCGCCCGGGCGAAGCCGACCACGGTGGCCAGGCGGGTCACCCGTTGGGGGTGGCGGACCGCGACCGTGACCGCGATCGGGGCGCCGAGCGAGGCGCCGACGACGGCGAAGGTGTCCAGGCCGGCCGCGTCCGCCGTCGCCACGATCTCGTCCGCCAGCGCGGCGACGTCGAGCGGGTCGTCCGGCAGCGGGCTGGCGCCCGAGCCCGGGAGGTCGGGCAGCACGACCGTCTGCCCCGCCGCGAGGCCGTCGAGGACCGTCCCCCAGCTCTTCCGGCCCGTGCTGCCGGTGCCGTGCACGAGCACCAGGCCCGCGCCCGAACCGACGACCTCGTAGGAGAGTGTCACGCCACCGACGGTAGCCCGGCTGAAGTTAACGTTTACTCAAATAGCCTGGTAGGGCCGCTATGGGTTAGGAATTGTCTCGTGACACCCGAGGGCAGCACGGTGCTCAGCGGCACCCAGGCGATGGTCCGCCTCGTCGCCGACCAGCTTCGCGCGGACGCCGCCGCCGGCCTGGACACGGCCGCGCTGGTTTCCGGATATCCGGGGTCGCCGATCGGCGGCTTCGACCTCGAGATCGCCCGCGCCCGGCGCGGCTGGACCGACCTCGACGTCGTGCACGAGCCGGCGCAGAACGAGGAGCTCGGCGCGACGGCGGTCTGGGGCAGCCAGCTCGCCCCGCTGCTGCCGAACCCGCGCCGGCAGGGCGTGCTCGGCGTCTGGTACGGCAAGGCGCCCGGCGTCGACCGCGCGGCGGACGCCCTGCGGCACGGCAACTTCACCGGCGCCCACCCGCTCGGCGGCCTGCTCGCGCTCTGCGGCGACGACCCGACCAACAAGTCCTCGACGCTGCCGTCGGCCAGTGAGGGCATCCTGGCCGCGCTCGGCATGCCCGTCTTCCAGCCGGCCGACGTGCAGGAGATCCTCGACCTCGGCCGGCACGCGATCGCCGCGTCCCGGGCCAGCGGGCTGTGGACCGCGCTGAAGGTCACCACCCAGGTCGCCGACGGCGTCGAGTCGGTGCTGGCCGGCCCCGACCGCGTCCGGCCGGTGCGGCCGACCGTGCTGCACGACGGCCGCCCGTACGTCCATCGCCCCAGCGCCGACGTCCTCGGCAAGGCGTCGCTGGACAAGGAGGCGACGCTGGTCGGCCCGCGCCTGGCGGTGCTCCTGGCCTATCTGCGCGAGAACGGGCTCAACCGGACCGTGCTGGGCTCGCCCGCCGACCGGTTCGGCATCGTGGCGTCGGGCGCGGCCTACCTGGAGCTGCGGGACGCGTTGCGCCGGCTCGACGTGCCGGCGCCCGTTCGGGTGCTCAAGCTCGACGTCGTCTGGCCGCTGGAGCCGCAGGCGATCCGCGCGTTCGCCGACGGCCTCGACGAGATCCTGGTCGTCGAGGAGAAGGGCCCGTTCGTCGAGACCGCGATCCGGGACCTGTTGTACGACCTGGAACGCCGACCGGTCGTCCGCGGCAAGCGGGACGAGGACGGCACGCCGCTGCTGCCGGCCGGCGGTGGGCTCGACAGCGACACCATCGCCCGGGCCGTGGCCACCCGGCTGCGCCGGCGCGGCCTGCTGCCCGCGGCCACCCCGGTGCGCCGGCGGGTCGCGCTGCCGCTGGTCGCGGCCGGCGCTGCCCGGTCGCCGTTCTACTGCTCGGGCTGCCCGCACAACCTGTCGACCGCCGCGCCCGACGGCGCCCTGGTCGGCGCCGGCATCGGCTGCCACACGATGGTGCTGCTGCACCCGGAGCGGCGCGACCAGGTGGTCAGCGCGACCCAGATGGGTGGCGAGGGCGCGCAGTGGATCGGGCAGGCGCCGTTCGTCGGGACGGGGCACATCTTCCAGAACATGGGTGACGGCACGTTCCACCACTCGGGCTCGCTGGCCGTGCGGGCGTCCGTGGCGGCCGGCACCAACATCACCTACAAGCTGCTCTACAACGCCGCGGTCGCGATGACCGGCGGCCAGGAGGTCCGGCCCGCGCTGTCGGTGCCGGACCTGACCCGGTGGCTGGAGGCGGAGGGCGTACGCCGGGTGATCGTGACGACCGACGAACCCGGCCGCTATCGCGGCGTGCGACTCGCCCGCATCGCCGAGGTGCGCGACCGGGCCGAGTTGATGCGGGCCCAGGAGGACCTGGCCGCCACGCCCGGCGTGACGGTGCTCGTGCACGACCAGCAGTGCGCCGCCGAGAAGCGCCGGCTGCGCCGCCGTGGCGACCTCCCGGCGCCGACCCGGCGCGTCATGATCAATGAGCGGGTCTGCGAGGGCTGCGGCGACTGCGGGCACAAGTCGCAGTGCCTGTCGGTGCGCCCGGTGGAGACCGAGTTCGGCCGCAAGACCCAGATCCACCAGTCGTCGTGCAACACCGACTACTCGTGCGTGCACGGCGACTGCCCGGCCTTCCTGGACGTGACCGTCACGCCGGGCGCCCGGGAGCCCATGGCCGTGGCGCCGCCGTCGGTCGCCGATCCCGACCTGCCGGCGGAGGCCGACGCGACGGTCCGGTTCGTGGGCATCGGCGGCACCGGCGTCGTCACCGCCGCCCGGCTGCTCAGCACCGCGGCACACCTCGACGGCCACCACGTGCGCGGCCTCGACCAGACCGGGCTGGCCCAGAAGGGCGGGCCGGTGGTGTCCGACGTGCGGATCCACGCCGATGGCGCACCGCGGTCCAACCGGGCCGCGGCCGGTGGCGCCGACGTCTACCTGGCGCTGGACCTGCTCGGCGCGACGGCCGCCGACAACCTGGCCGTGCTGTCACCGGAACGCTCGGTCGCGATCGTCTCGACCAGCGCCGTGCCGACGGGCGCCATGGTCATCTCGCCGGCCGAGCGGTTCCCGGAGCTGGACGCCCTGGTCGGCGCCGTCGACCAGCGCACCGACGCCGACCGCAACGTCTATCTCGACGCCGAGTCGCTGGCCGAGCGGCTCTTCGGCGACGGCCTGCCGGCCAACCTGATCGTGCTGGGCGCCGCCTGGCAGCGCGGCCTGCTGCCGGTGTCACGGGAGTCGCTGGAGCGGGCGATCAAGGAGAGCGTCCGCGATCCGGAGCCGTCGCTGGCCGCGTTCCGCTGGGGTCGGGCGGTGGTCGCCGACCCGGCCGCCGTGCGGGCGGCGGTGTCGCCGGGCGCTGTCGAGGTCGAGCCTTCGCTCGATCGGCTGCTGGAGGTCCGGGTCGCGGACCTGGCGGCCTATCAGAACGCCGGCTACGCCCGTCGCTACCTCGACCTCGTCACCCGGGTACGCGAGCGCGAGCAGGCGGTCGGCGGCGACGGCGAGCTGGCCCGGGCGGTGGCCCGGCAGCTGCACCGGCTGATGGCCTACAAGGACGAGTACGAGGTGGCCCGGCTCAGCCTCGACCCGGCGGTGGACGCGGCGGTGGCGGCCGAGTTCGGTCCCGGGGCCCGCTACGCGTACCGGCTGCATCCCCCGGTGTTCCGGGCGCTGGGCCTGCGGCGGAAGCTGACCCTCGGTCGCTGGTTCCGGCCGGCGTTCGGGGCGCTGCGGGCCATGCGGTCGGTGCGCGGCACGCCGTTCGACGTGTTCGGCTACGCCCGGGTCCGGCGGCTCGAACGGTCGCTGGTCGCCGAGTACGTGGCCGTCGTCGGCGAGCTGCTCGCCGGGCTCACCGCCGCAAACCATCCGCTGGCCGTGGAGATCGCCGGGCTGCCGGAGCAGGTCCGCGGCTACGAGGAGATCAAGGTCGAGGCGGCCGCCCGCTATCGCGCGCAGCTGGCCGCCCTGCGGTCGCGATGGACCACGGAACCGTTGACGCCCGTCGGCTGAGTCGCACTCTCCGTGCGCATCGGCGAATCGTCGTCGTGCACAGAGTGCTGAACTACCCAGACGGGTCGAGACCCTCCCGGCGCTGGTCAGAGCTCCGTCAAGATGCCCCTTCCCCACTCGCGCGGCTCAGGTAGCTGGGTTACGGTGAGGCTCCCGCCCCCGATCCCCCCGGGAAAAATGACTGTCAGTGATGAAGCCACCCCTGTCATAGCGGCGCCTCACGTCATCGAGGTCGGCGAGCTCAAGCCGGCCCTCGTGCGGGCGGCCCGGCTCTTCGCGGAGACCGTGCTCGTGCCCACCGGCCTGCTCTACATCCTGCTGCACACGGCCGGGCTGTTCCCCGCGCTGATCGCCGTGCTCGGCTGGTGCGCGATCACGGTGACGATCCGCTGGATCGCCGGCCGGCACCTGCCCGGCACGCTGCTGGTCTGCGCCGGCTCGCTGTGCGCCCGCGCGACCGTGGCCCTGGCCCTGTCCAGCGCCCTGGTCTACCTCGTCCAGCCGGTGATCGGCTCGCTGTTCATGGCGGTCCTGTTCCTCGGCAGCGCCCTGCTCGGCCGCCCGATCACCATGCGGCTGGCCCGCGACTTCGTGGCCCTGCCGGCCGGCCTGCGCGACCACCGCGGCCTGCAGCGCGTGTTCACCCAGACCGCGGCGCTGTGGGGCCTCGGCCGGCTGATCGACGCCGGGATGAGCATCGGGTTCCTGCACATGGGCGTCGACTTCGCCCTGCTGTCGCGCGGCGTGTTCAGCGGCATCCTGACCGCGGTGATGGTCGCCGTCTGCGCGGCCTGGGGCATCCGCTCCCTGCGCCGCATGCCGGACGTGACCTTCCGGTTCGGGCGCGTGCGCGCAATCGTATGACCGCAACACGGCGCGGTACGGTTCTCCCATGCCGCCGCCGCGTCCCCGCCGTCCGGCGACCACGCATGGCGCCGTGCCGACGATGCAGGACATCGCCGACGCGGCCGCGGTCTCGCAGAGCACGGTCTCGCGGGTGCTCAGCGGCGTCGAGACCCGGGTGCCGATCGCGGCCGCGACCCGGGAGCGGGTGCTGGCGACGGCCCGCCGGCTGGGCTACCGGCCGAACCCGCTCGCCCGCGGCCTGCGCGGCGCGTCGACCAACCTGATCGGCGTCGTCGTGCGCGACTTCAGCGACCCGTTCTTCGCCGAGGCGATCGAGGCGCTGGTCAAGGAGTCGATGGCGCACGGCTACAACGTCGTGCTCGGCCACGTGCACCCGGGCCTCGAGGAGGCCATCCCGCTCACCTCCGTGCTGGAGACCCGGCACACCGACGCGATCGTGCTGCTCGGCGACGTGCGCGTGCACCCGCAGCTGCTGGACGACCTGCGCGGGTCGCGCGTGCCGGTGGTGGCGCTCTGGCAGGGCACGAGCCCGCTGGAGTTCCCGAGCGCCGACACCGACGACCGGGCGGGCATCCAGGCCGGCCTCGACCACCTCGTCGCGCTCGGGCACCGCCGGATCGCCTTCGTCAGCGCGGAACTGCCCGGCGATTTCTGGGTCCGCGAGGCGGCGTACGCCGACTTCATGCGGTCAAGGCTCGGCGGTGTCCCGGCGGGCTATGTCGAGCGGTGCCCCAACACGATGGCCGGCGGCGACGCGGCCCTGCGCCGGCTCCTGGCGCTGCCGGAGCCGCCCACCGCGATCGCGACGTCCACGGACCTGATCGCGGTCGGGGTGCTGCACGCCGCGCACAGCCTGGGCGCGACCGTGCCCGACCGGCTGTCCGTGGTCGGCTTCGACGACATCCAGATCTCCAGTCACACGGTGCCGGCCCTGACCACGTCGCGGATGCCGACGGCCAGGATCGTGAGCCACGCGATCAACCTCGCGGTGGCGCTGGCCCGCGACCCGGCCGCCACCCGCGAGCCGGGCCTGGAGATCTTCACGCCGGAGCTGGTCGTCCGCGACTCGACCGCCCCGCCCGCCGGCTCAGCGGGGTAGCCAGACGCGCATGCCGCCGGGGCCCCGGTTGGCCCAGGCGTGGTAGGGGATCGCGGACGCGACCCCGCCGCCGGTGACCGGCACGTCCAGGCCCACCCACTCCTCGCCCAGCTCGGGCCGGGGCACCGCGACGACCTCGCGCGCCGGATCCCAGCGCAGGTCGTCGACGTCGACCGTCTCCGGCAGGTCGGCCGACTCGACACAGTAGACGATCGGGCCGCGTTCGAAGGCCACGCAGCCGCGCACGGCGTCGACCCGCGGATCCGGCTCGGTGCACCGCGCCGGCAGCGGCAGGTCGAGCGTGACCCGGTCGCCGGGCGCCCACACCCGGGTCCGCTCCGCGTAGCCGGCCGCCACCGGCAGCGGTTCCTGCCCGGCGACCGCGAGCGTGGCGCCGGCGCACCAGCCCGGCACCCGCAGCGCCAGCGTCCACGGCCGTTGCGGCGACCGCATCACCGACACGTCCACCCGCCCGTCCCAGGGATAGTGGGTCCGCACCGCGATCTCGGCCTCGCCCACCCGGATGGTCGAGGTCGCGTACTGATGGATCTGCAGGCCCGTCTCGTCGCCGGTGGCGAGATAGTGCGGCCAGGAGCTGAGCAGCCGCATCAGGTTGGGCGGGCAGCACGCGCAGGCCTGCCAGGGCGCCCGCTGCCCGTGCCCGGCCGGCTCGTAGGTCCGGTGGGTCCGGCGGTGCAACGGGTTGGTATAGAAGAACTCGGTGCCCGAGCGCGACAGGCCGGAGAGCACCCCGTTGAACATCGCGCGCTCGATGTCGTCGGCGTAGGCCGGCTCGCCGGTGGCCAGCAGCAGCCGCCAGGCCAGCATCACGCTCGCGATCGCCGCACACGTCTCGGCGTACGCCCGGTCGGGTGGCAGCTCGTAGGGGTCGCCGAACGCCTCGTCGCGGTGCCGGCTGCCCAACGCGCCCGTCAGGTAGCGCCGGGTCCGCACCATGTCGTCCCACCGTCGCCGCACCGCGTCGAGCAGCTCGGTGTCGCCGCGCTCGACGGCCACGTCCACGGCCCCGCAGTCGAGATAGAGCTGCCGCACCGCGTGCCCGGCCACCTCGGTCGCCGTGCGCACCGGTGCGTGGTCCTGCCAGTACGCCGGCCCGAACCGCCCCTCGCCGAGCCGGCCGTGGCCGCGCCGGTCGAGCATCCGCGCCGCGAACTCCGTGTAGCGCGGCTCGCCCCGCACCCGGGCCAGCTCCACCAGCGCCATCTCGATCTCCGGGTGACCGTCGATCCCCTCCTCGCCAAGCGCGTCGTAGGCGTGGTCCACGGCCCGCGTCGCGATGTCCAACAGCCGGTCGTCGCCCAGGGCCCGGTGCCAGGCGATGCCGGCCTGCACCAGGTGGCCGAGGCAGTAGAGCTCGTGCCCCCAGGCCAGGTCCTGGTAGGGCCGCCCGTCGCGGACGACCTGCACGAAGCTGTTGACGTAGCCGTCGGGCCGCTGGGCCGCGGCGACCACCGCGATCACCTCGTCGGCCGCGGCGCGCAGGCCGTCGTCGCCGGCCCAGCCGACCGCCTCGAGCCACTTGTAGACGTCGGAGTCGAGGAACGGCAGGACGGCGCCGCCGGAGTCGGCGTCGGCGCGGTAGTCCCCCGCCGCCGCGCCGGCGGCCAGCCGCAGGTTGTCGAGCGTGCCGGCCCGGCGCAACTGACCGAGCCCGTGCGGGATCGTGCGTTCCCGGTTGACGCGCAGCCGCTCCGCCCAGAATCCATCGTGGATGGTGGTCTGGTCGCCGCCCAACGGACGCATCCGCGACCGCGCCGGCCACACCGCGCTTTCGGTCATTTGACAGCTCCGCTCATCAGGCCGGACACGTAGTAGCGCTGCAGCAGCAGGTAGACCCCGACGCACGGGATGATCGAGATGGTGATCCCGGCCTGCAGCATGCCCCAGTCGGTGCCGCCCAAACTCGTCTCGGTGCGGGCCGCGGCGAGCACCACCGGCAGCGTGAACTTCGAGCTCTTGCTCATCATCACGAGCGCGCCGAGGAACTCGTTCCAGCTCATGATGAACGCGAACAGGGCGACCGTGACCACGGCCGGGACGGAGGCCGGGAGGAACACCCGGCGCAGCGCCTGCCCGGACGACGCTCCGTCCACAATGGCCGCTTCGGCCAGCTCGCGTGGGACGGCCGCGAAGCTGTTGCGCAGCACGTACAGGCTGAACGGCAGTTGGATCGCGGTGTGCACGATGGCCAGGCCGACCAGCGAGTTGGTCAGGCCGAGATCGGCGAACATCAGGAACATCGGTGTCAGCAGCGCCTGGTAGGGCACGATCAGCGCCAGCAGCAGCACGACGAAGATGAACTCCTTGGCGGGCACGGGGAAACGGGCCAGGCCGTACGCCGCCGGCACGGTCAGCAGCAGCGTGAACGCGATGGTCAGCGCGGCGGTGCCGAGGCTGTTGAAGAAGTAGACCGGGAGCCCCTGCTGGTAGTCCCAGAGCCGCCGGTAGCTGTCGAGGCTGAACGCGTCGGGCCAGTAGGTCGGCGGCGACGCGGCCGCCTCGGCGGTCGGCTTCAGCGAGGCGAGCACCGACAGCAGCAGCGGCGCGAGCATCACGGCGCAGATCGCCAGGCACACCGCGCCGACCAGATAGGCGCCGCGTCGCCGGGTCATGCGTGGCTCCGCCGGGTCAGCAGCAGCTGGACGACCGTGAACGCGAGGATCGTCAGGGCGAGCACCATCGACAGGGCCGCGCCGTAGCCCAGCCTGAGATAGGGGAACGAGTTGAGGTAGACGAAGAAGACCGAGGTCGCCGTCTCGTTCTGCGGCTGGCCGGCGGTCATGATGTAGAACTGGTCGAAGGCCAGCAGCGAGCCGATGACGCTCAGCAGGGTCACCAGCAGCACGGTGCGCAGGGTCAGCGGCAGGACGATCCGGGTGACGCGGTGCCGCCAGCCGGCCCCGTCGACGAGGCTGGCCTCGGTGATCTCGTGCGGGATGGCCTGGATGGCGCCGACGAACAGCACCATGCCGAAGCCGATCACCTTCCACACCACCGAGGCGATGATGGCCATGTTGGACCGGTCCGCGTCGACGCCGAGCCAGACCACCGGAGCGTCGATCACGCCGACGTCCAGCAGCAGCCGGTTGACGAAGCCGAAGTCGGTGCTGAACAGCCAGTACCACAGCAGGCTGGACACGCCCAGGCCGATCACCACCGGGGTGAAGACCACGGTGCGGGTCAGCCGCCGTACCGGCGTGTTGGTGGCGGTCAGCAGGGCGAGCAGGTAGCCGCCGACGATCAGGATCGGCGTGATGATCAGCGTGTACTCGAGCGTGAAGCCGAACGACACCCAGAACTGCCGGTCGTCGAACGCGCGCGTGTAGTTGTCGAGGCCGACCCACCTCGGCGGTGTGATCAGCGACCAGTTGTGCAGCGACATCCACGCCATCCGCAGCAGCGGATAGACCGTGAACACCAGCACGAACAGCAGGGCCGGGCTGACCCACGCCAGCCCGACCAGGCTGTCGCGCCGCCTCATCCCTGTTTCGCGACGGCCTTCATGGCCGTCTTGGCGTCGGCGATCACGGTGTCGAGGTTCTCGTCGGAGTAGTAGGCCTTCTGCAGCATCTGCAGCCACGGCCCCTGCGGGGAGTTGATCTGCTCGAAGAACGTGAGGGTGTAGGGCGTGCGACCGACGTCGAGCGCCTTCGCCACGTCCTGCACCAGCGGTTCCGCCTCGAAGTACCTGTTCCGCACCATGTCCGTACGCGTCGTCAGGTTGAGCGCCTTCGCGTAGACCTCGACCTGCACCTCGTCGGAGAGCAGGAACTTCATGAAGTTGACCGCGTCGGCGACCCGCTCGCTGCCCCGCGGCACGACGACGAGGTCGCCGCCGATGAACGAGGCCGACGAGCCCGGCGCGACACCAGGCAGCAGCCCGATGCCGAACTTCATGCCGGGGTTCTGCTGGCGGGCCAGCGTGATGTTGAAGTTGCCGGTGCCCATCATGCCGACCTTGCCGGTGCCGAACTGGAGGTGGAAGGTCTCCCCGTTCTCCGCCCGGTCTCCATCGTGGACGTTGCCGGCCTGGACCATGTCGCGGGCGAACTGCAGCACCTGCTTGACGCCGTCGCCGGTGAGCGGCTCGTCACCGGCGTCGGTCGCCTCGATCTTCGCGCCGGAGGCCCACATCAGCGGTCCGACGGTGAAGATGTTGCAGCCGGCGCAGTTGCCGGGCAGGTAGTAGCCCTTGACGTCGCCACCGAGCGCGGTGATCTTGTCCGCGTACGCCCGCAGCTCGGCGAGGCTGGTCGGCGGCTTCTCCGGGTCGAGCCCGGCCCGGGCGAACAGGTCCTTGTTGTAGAACAGCGCGGAGACGTCGGCGTAGAGCGGCACGCCGTAGAGCCGGTCCTCGAAGGTCGCCACGGTCATGTGGCCCTTGCTCGCGGTGGCCAGCTCCGGCCAGCTCCTGATCCGGTCGGTCAGGTCGACGAGCTGCTGCGCCTTCTCGAACTGCGGTGCGTAGATCAGGTCCATCCCCATCAGGTCCGGCACCTCGCCGGAGGCGATGCCCTGGGCGATCTTGCCGACCATCTCCGTGTGCGGGATGTAGGTGAGGTTGATCCTGCAGTCGGGGTTCTTCGTGTTCCAGGCCTCGACCAGCAGGTCGACCATCTGCTTGTTGCCGCCCGATCGCTCCCACATGGTCAGCTCGCCGCTGCTCGCGCACGACGTCGTGGCGGGTTGGACGACTTCCTCTTCGGAGCGTTCGTCGCCGGAGCCGCAGGCTCCGACCAGAGCGACTGTCGCCACGGCGGCCAGGACGGGCCGCCAGGAACGGGTCACCATCACGCCTCCTCCATGCCGAGGGGGTCCGGATGGCTCGGAACGCTACCCGCTACTGCATACGATTGCACTCATTCGTTTTCAAGTTGAGATGTTCGATGTGGTGTGGTCCGTCAGGAAGCCGGCGACGGCTCTGCGGAAGCCGTCCGGATCCTCGACCCAGGGGATGTGGCCGGCGTCGGCGAGGTGAACCCGGCGCACGTCGGGGAGGGCCTGCTCCAGCGAGTCGACCGCGGCGCGTGGGCGCAGGTCGTGATCGCCGTCGACGATCAGGGTGGGTGTCCGCAGGCCGCGGCACAGGGTCAGGACATCAGTCTGGTCCAGGTAGCGGCGCATCTCGGCGTTGATGGCTGTCGCGCACTCCCAGCCGATGCCGAGCCAGCCGAGCTCCCTGGCGTGCTGGTGGGCGGTGGTCGGGTCGACGAAGTCGGTGGACCACTGCAGGACCGCGTACTCCCGATCTTCGGTGGGTGTCCTCGGGTCGCGGTCGAGCAGCTCGCGCCAGCGGGGCCCGTCGGCGCCGATGCGTTGCGCGAAGGCGCGGGCGAACGCGGGCCGCCAGGTCTCCCCCGGGTCGACGCCGGTGCCGGAGACGTAGACGAGCCGGCGTACGCGATCGGGATGCGCGAGGGCGTACCGCAGGGCGAGCATGGCGCCCCAGGAATGGCCGAGGAGGTCGATCCGGTCTTCGTCGAGCGTCTGACGCACGGCGTCGAGGTCGGCGACGGACCGCGCGACGGTGTAGGGGCCGCGGCGCTGCGACCGGCCACAGCCGCGCTGGTCCCAGCGCACGCAGGTGGCGACGTCGCCGAGCTGCGCGACGACGGGCTCGAAGTAGTCCCACAATCCTGGCCCGCCGTGACAGAACACCAGCGGCGGCCCGACACCGGTCCGCTCGACCCACAACCGACACCCGTCGTCCGTCCTGACGTCCACTCCGGCCGCTCCTTCGTCGCGGGTTAGTCTGCCGCGTCGGCCAGAATGGGGCTCGTGCGCACCGTGACGGATGAGGAGCGCCGCGCCCGGCTGGGTGTGCGGCACGCACTCGCGGGGTCGGCCAGGGTGAGCTCGCCCGAGGAGGCGGCCCGCGCGGTGGTGTGCCTGCACGCGACCGAGCCGCCGAGCGTGCACCTGTCGTGCTGGGCGCGGGTCGACGGCGTCACCGTCGACGACGTCGAGCGGGCGTTGTATGAGACCCGCACCCTCGTCAGGCAGCAGTCGATGCGCGAGACGCTGTTCGTCTTCCCGCGCGACCTGGTGCCGGCGGTGTGGGGAAGCGCGGCGGCCCGGGTGGCCGCGGTCCATCGCAAACGACTCCTCAAGGACCTCGAACGATGGGCGGCGAACGGCGCCTCCCACGGGGCCGCCTGGCTCGCGACCGTGGAGAAGGCGGTGCTGGCCCGGCTCGCCGACGGCGAGCCGCGGTCGTCGAAGCAGATCCGCGAGTCGGTGCCCGAGGCCGGCGGCGTCCTGGAACAGGCGCCGGGCAGGACCTGGGGCGGACGGGTGGCGATCGCTCCCAAAATCCTCACCCAGCTGAGCCTCGACGGCGCGGTGGCCCGGGCAGGCAACGCCGGCGCCTGGCACACGAGCCGCCCGACCTGGACGACGACGCAGGCGTGGTGGGGTCAGCGGGTGCCCGGCGCGCTCACGTCGCGCGAGGGCTACGCGGAGCTGGTGGGCCGGTGGCTGTGGTCCTACGGACCGGGCACGGTCGAGGACATCGCCTGGTGGCTCGGCGCCACCAAGTCCGTGGTGCGGACGGCCCTCGACGACGTCGGCGCTTCGCCGGTGTCCCTCGCCGACGGTGCGGTCGGTTGGCTGCGCGCCGACGATCTCGAGCCGGTCGCCGCGCCCGAGCCATGGGTCGCGCTCCTACCGCTGCTCGACCCGACCGTCATGGGCTGGCAGGCACGCGCGTTCTACCTGGGCCCACACGCACCCCACCTCTTCGACAGCGCCGGCAACGCCGGAACCACGGCCTGGGTGAACGGCCGCGTGGTCGGCGCATGGGTCCAGGACCCGACCGGCGCGGTGCGGCTGCGCCTGCTCGAGGACGTCCCCGCCACAGCCCACGAGGCGCTGCTTGCCGAAGCCCGGCGTCTCACCGCCTGGCTGGACGGCCAGCGTGTCTTCACCGTCTACCCGTCACCGGCCATGCGGCCCGCCAGCGACGTGGACCCGCCCGGCTGACCCTTTGACCGTGCCCCCCAAGGGCTCGGGCGCAGCCGTAGACTCACGCGCCTGAAACGGGGAGGGTGGTCCAGATGTGGCCGTTCGGCAAGCGTCGGCAGCAGGCCGGGCTCGTCATCGATCCGGCGCAGGGTGATCCGCGGGCGCGGGCGCTCATCGACGCGCTCGGCGCCCGGGACTGGCAGGCGACCCGCGACATCCTCGCCGCCGCGACGGATCCGGATACGCGGGCCTACCTGCTGGAGATCGCGGGCGACGTCGACGGTGTGCAGGACTGGATCGGCGAATGGGCGCAGGCCGAGCCCGGGTCGACGCTTCCGCTGCTGGTGCGGGGCAGCCACGCGGTCTACTGGGCCTGGGCGGCCCGGGGCGCCCAGGGCGCCGATCGCACCAAGGACGAGCAGTTCCGCGCGTTCTTCCGCCGGCTGCGCATCGCGGAGGACCTGCTGGACGAGGTGGTCGCGCGCGATCCGGACGAGGTGGCCGGCTGGACCTGGCTGGTCATGTCGTCGCGGGGGCGCCAGGTCGCCGCGGAGGAGGCCCAGGCCCGGTTCGACGAGGTGGTGAAGCGACACCCCGGCCACGTGGTCGCGCACGAGCACCGGTTGCAGTACCTGTGCGCCAAGTGGTTCGGCAGCCACGAGCAGATGTTCGCGTTGGCCCGGGAGGCCACCGCGCAGGCGCCCGACGGCAGCCTGTTGCCGGAGCTAGTCGTGATCGCCCACCTCGAGAAGTGGCTGTCGCTGCCGCGGGGCGAGGACGACGCCTACCTCCGCTCGCCCGAGGTGCGCGCCGAGATCCTGGCCGCGGCGCAAAGGTCGGTCCTCCATCCGGCCTTCACGCCCGACTTCGGCTGGGTGCCCCGCACGAACGCCTTCGCGATGGGGCTGCGGATGGCCGGCGAGCTCGACGCCGCCGCGCGGGTCTTCGACCTGCTCGGGGACCAGGTCGGCGGGTGGACCTGGCGATACCTCGGCGACCCGGTCAAGGCCTTCACCGAAGCCCGAAAGGCGGCGTACGCCAACCGCGCTTAGCTGTCAGGCAACGCGTCGCGAACCTCGAAGGAAACCTTGAGGCTCTGCTGGTACGTGGTGGACGCCGACTCGTACCGGATGTCGATCCTTTCGATCGCATGGTTGCCGGCAGCGCCGACGGTGAATTCGAACAGCACGAAGCGCTCCGGATTCCGCTTGCCGCTGAGGGTGGCGCCCACCAGGTCAGTCGAGGGCTGTTGGTGGGGATCCTGGTCGCCGCCGTTGCTGGTCTGCCAGCCGAGCAGAGCGGCGCCGCCGAAGTCCCGCCGGTGATAGACGCGTGCGCCGAGAAGCTTCAAGTCGTTGTCGGGCGCGGCGACCTCGGTGACACGGATGGCCTTGCCGTCTTTGATGTCTGGCATGTCCATGTGGAACATCACGACGTCGCCGACGCGCGGGTTCCGCACCGAGATGGTGCCCGGGTCCGTCTCCCGGATCGCGCTCCCCCGCCGAGCGACGTCGTTCGGCCCGAACATCGTGGAGACGGTTATCGCCGAACCCACCACGAGCAACGCCGCCATCAGCGCGAGGCGCTTCGTCAACTGACCGCTCAACACGCCCTCCTAGTCGGCGAGAAGATCGTAAAGGCCAACCGGGGCGGCGGCGGTGATGAGTTTTCGTGCTCGCACCCGTCACACCTAAGACGGGAGACGACGAGGCGGAAGGATGACGTGATGGGTACGGACACGCGGCTGCGCGAGATCGACGAGCCGGCGTTCGTCGGGCTGGCGGAGCGGCACCGGCGGGAGTTGCACGTGCACTGCTACCGGATGCTGGGCTCGTTCGAGGACGCCGAGGACACCGTGCAGGAGACGTTCCTCCGGGCCTGGCGGCGGCGGGAGACGTTCGAGGGGCGGTCGACGTTCCGGGCCTGGCTCTATCGGATCGCCACCAACGCCTGCCTCGACCTGCTCGCCACGTGCCGACCCGAGCCCGCGAGCGGCGGCGAGGTGCGGTGGTTGCAGCCCTATCCGGATCGGCTGCTCGACGAGCTGCCCGCGCGCGACGCGGACGAGCCCGAGACCCTGGCCGTCGCGCGGGAGACGATCGAGTTGGCGTACGTCGTCGCGGTCCAGCACCTCGCACCGCGCCCGCGGGCCGTGCTGATCCTGCGGGACCTGCTCGGCTGGTCGGCGAAGGAGGTCGCTGAGCTCCTCGGTGACTCCGTCAACTCCGTCAACAGCGCGCTGCAGCGGGCCCGCGCCGGAATGCGGGAGCACCTGCCCGCCGAGCGGCAGGACTGGACCGGCGCCGAGGAGGAGGACGCCGCGACACGCGAGCTCGTGCGGCGCTTCACCGAGGCCAGCGTGGCCGCGGACATCGACGCGCTCACCGCGCTCCTGCGGGACGACGTCCGTTGCTCGATGCCACCCACGCCGGGCCTGCACATCGGCCGCGACGCCGTGATCGGCGACTGGGTCGAGAGCGGCTTCCCGGGCATGACGGGCCTGCGCGCCATTCCCACGTCGGTGAACCGGCAGCCGGCCGTCGCGTTCTATCACTGGCGGCCGCAGGAGGGCGCCTACCTGCCGCTGACGCTCGACGTCCTGCGCGTCACCGGCGGAGCGATCACCGAGATCGTCACGTTCGACGCCGACCAGTTCGCGCGGCTCGACCTGCCGGAGCGGCTGCATGCGTAGGCTCGCCGCCACCGGCATCGTCGCCACGCTCGCGGCGATGGTGGCCACCACGCTCGCCGCCGCCATCGCCAGGGCCGCCGGGGTCGACTTCCAGATCCCCGACGGCGGTGAGACCATCCCGCTGCCCGGGTTCGCCGTGGTGACCGGCTTCTTCTCGCTCGTCGGTGTCGCCATCGCCGTCGCCCTGCGCCGGTGGAGCGCCCGCCCCGCCGAGCGGTTCGCCTGGACGGCGGCGTCGCTGACCGCGATCTCGCTGGTCCCGCCCTTCCTCTCCGGAGCGGACACCGCCACCGTCGCGACCCTCCTCGGGCTCCACCTCGTCGCCGCGGCGGTGATGATCCCGACCCTGACGCGACGCCTCGGGACACCCCGCTAGGTTGGCGGCGTGTCTGGTGAGACGTATCGCGAGCTGGGTGAGGCCGGCTGGGCCTGGGTCCGTCGCCAGGTCCGGGACAAGGACGGGCCGTGGCTCCCCGAGGTCGTCGACGGCGAACCGGCGCGACCCGCCGAGGACCGCGACTCCCTCTACGCGGGCATCGCCGGGCTCGCGCCCGTGCTCGTCGAGCTCACCCGCACGCGCGCGCTCGACGACGGGGAGCAGGCCCTGCGGGCGGCCATCGTCGACCGGCTCGCGAGATCGGACCGCGTCGACCCCTCCCTGTACGACGGCCTCGGCGGTGACGTGACGGCCCTACGCCTGCTGGACCGGGGCCGGGAGCGGCCGGCCATGGCGCGGCTCGCGGAGCTGCGTACCCCCGCGGGTTGGGAACCGGCGCCCGCCATGCGGGAGCAGTCGCACGGCCCCGTCACGGACGTCGTCTCCGGCAGCGCCGGGGTGGTCCTGACCGCCGCCTGGGCCGGGGGCGACACGGCCACCGAGATCATGACGACCGGGGGCGAGGCGCTGCTCCGGGTGGCCGAGCCGACCGAAGGCGGCGGCCTGGACTGGCGGATGTGGCCGGGCTACCGCTCGAGCAACCCCAACTTCTCGCACGGCACCGCCGGTGTGGCCGCGGCGCTCGCGGTGGCCGGGCACGCCCTCGGCCGGGCCGACTTCGTGGCCGCCGCACGCCGGGGCGCCGAGCACCTGGTGCGGATCGCGGCCCTCGACGACGGCGGGTTCGTCGTGGAGCACACCATCCCCCGGTCGACGCGCGAGGTGGAGCCGGTGACCTGGAACTGGTGCCACGGCCCGGCCGGCACCTCGCAGGTGTTCGCCGCGCTGGCCCGGGCCGGGGTCGAGCAGGTCGGCGGCCACGAGGTCGGCGAGCTGCGGCGGCGCTGCCTCCACTCGGTGCTGACGTCGGGCGTGCCGCAGCGCCTCCGGCCGGGCTTCTGGGACAACGACGGGCGTTGCTGCGGCACCGCGGGCGTCGGCGACATCCTGCTGGACGCCGCCCAGGACACGACCGACGAAGCGTACGCGGCACGGCTGTTGCGCGGCGCCGAGACGATGGCCGACGCGTTGGTCGAGCGGGCCGTGCGCGACGGCGACGGGGCGCGCTGGCGGTTCGTCGAGCACCGGCAGGATCCGCCGCTGCTGCCGCCGGGGACCGCGTGGATGCAGGGTGCGGCGGGCATCGCCGCGTTCCTGCTGCGTCTCGCCCGCGTCCTGGAGGACGGCCCGACCGCCCCCGTCATCGACCGCCCGGACCAGTGGTGGACCGTCCCCGAACGGCTGTGCGTCACCCGATCCGGCTGACGCTGGCGGCTCAGGGCGCCTCGCGACCGCCGAGGCGCCGCATCTCGCTCTCCACGTGCCCGCGGAGCAAGGCACGATATTGACCCCCCAGGGCCTCCAGCTCCTCGATCTGAGCGAGCGTGGCGGCGCGCTCGGCGTCGACGGCGTCGATGGCCTCCTGGTGCCGGCGGCGGGCGTCCAGGTCCAAGGTGGCGGCCGCGGCCAGCGCCTCGTCCGTGATGTGCCGCGCCGTCGCGCGGGCCTCGGACAGCAGGTCGTCGGCGGCCCGGCGGGCCTCGCCGACGTGGCTGTCGGCGCTGCGCTCGGCCATGGTCAGCACCTGCGGCGACACCGCGGGACGGTCCGGGCCCCGCCGCGCGGAACGCGCCTCGTGGAGCTCGGCCTCCATCGCCCGGGCCGCCCGCTGGGCACGGCCAAGATCGGCAGCGGCCTCGTCGACGGCTTCGGCCAGCCGCGGATCGACGCCCGCCGGCTCGCGAGCGGCCAGGGCCCGCAGCCGGTGGTTCTCCTCGATGAGGCGGACGAGCTCCTGCTCGAGCGAGTCCAGGAACGCGTCGACCTCCTCCTCGTCATAGCCGCGCTTGCCGATCGAGGGCTTGCTGAAGGCGATGTTGTGGACGTCGGCCGGAGTGAGCGGCATCGAGACTCCTTCCACCATGGACAGACGCCATGACGGGGACGTCTCGTACGTGCCGAGCCTACTACCACCCGCCAGCGCGACACACGCGTCATGAGCCGACCTAACGTCCTAAATGCGGCATTGCGCCTACCCTGGGCGTGTGCTCGCGCTCGTGGTGGTCCACGCCGTCGTGGCGGTGGCTGCCCCGGCGCTGGTCCGCTGGCTGGGCCGCAGGGCGCTCTACCTGGTCGCGCTCGCACCCCTGGCCGCCCTCTGCTGGGCACTGGCCCTGACCAACCGCGCCGCCGTCGTCGAGACCTACACCTGGGTGCCCGACCTCGGCCTCGCGGTCGACCTGCGGATGGCCACCCTGTCCTGGCTGATGGTGGTCCTGGTCGGCGGCATCGGCGCGCTCGTGCTGATCTACAGCGCCCGCTACTTCCCGGCCGGGACACCAGGACTCGGCCGGTACGCGGGTGTCTTCGTCGCGTTCGCCGGCGCCATGTTCGGCCTGGTGGTGTCCGACAACCTGCTCCTGCTGTACGTGTTCTGGGAGCTGACCACGATCTTCTCGTACCTGCTGATCGCCCAGGACCCGACCCGGCGCAAGAACCGGCGGGCGGCGACCCAGGCGCTGCTGGTCACCACGCTCGGTGGGCTGGCGATGCTGGCGGGCTTCGTCATCCTCGGCCAGGTCGCCGGCTCCTTCCGCTGGTCCGAGATCGAGCGGAACCCACCGCCGGGCGGCGGCCTGATCGCGGCCGCGGTCGTGCTGATCGTGATCGGCGCGCTCAGCAAGTCGGCGATCTTCCCGTTCAGCTTCTGGCTGCCGAGTGCCATGGCCGCGCCCACCCCGGTCAGCGCCTACCTGCACGCCGCGGCCATGGTCAAGGCCGGCGTCTTCCTGGTCGCGCTGCTGGGTCCCGCGCTCGGCGCCGATCAGCCCTGGCGGCCGTTGCTGCTGGTCACCGGCGTGGTCACGATGCTGCTGGCCGGCTGGACCGCGCTGCGCCAGCACGACCTCAAACTGCTCCTGGCGTACGGCACGGTCAGCCAGCTGGGCCTGCTGACGGCGGTGTTCGGCGGGGCGACCCACGACGCGGGCCTGGCCGGCGCCGCCCAGCTGCTGGCCCACGCGCTGTTCAAGTCGACGCTGTTCCTGGTGGTCGGCATCATCGACGTCAACACCGGCACCCGCGACCTGCGGGAGCTCTCCGGTCTCGGCCGCCGGGCGCCCTGGCTGGCCGCCGTGGCGGTGCTGGCCGGAGCGTCGATGGCGGGGCTGCCGCCGTTCGCGGGGTTCGTCGGCAAGGAGGCCGCGTACGCCGCCTTCCTGCACGGCAACGGCGCCGGCGACCTCGTGGTGCTGGCCGCGCTGGTGCTCGGCTCGGTGCTCACCGTCGCCTACACCCTGCGGTTCCTCTGGGGCGCCTTCGCCGACAAACCCGGCGTCGCCACGACCACCCCGCGGCCCATCGCGTCCGACTGGCTGGCCGGTCCGGCGGTGCTCGCCGTGGCCGGCCTCGGTGTCGGCGCGGCCGCCGCGCCGCTCGGCGGCACCCTCGCGCCCTACGCCGACCTGTTCCCGGACGGCGGCGACTACCACCTCGCGGTCTGGCACGGCTTCAACGGCCCATTGGGGCTGAGCGTCCTCGCGCTGGTCGCCGGCGCCGCGCTGTTCGCCGTCCGCCACCGGATCCCGCGCGCCGCGCTGCCGTTCGACGGCGACACCGCGTACTGGAAGGTGATGGGCGGTCTCGACCGGACCGCCGTCGAGCTGACCGGCGCCACCCAGCGCGGCTCGCTCCCGTTCTATCTCGTCGTCATCCTGCTCGCGCTGGTCGCCGGGCTGGGCGGCATCCTGATCGGCGCCGCGCCGTGGCCCGACGACGCCCGGGCCTGGGACACGTCGCTGCAGGTCATCGTCGGTGGCGGGATCGTCGTCGCGGCCGTGGCCGCCGTGCGCGCGCTGCGCCGGCTGACCGCGATGATCCTCGTCGGCGTGTCCGGCTACGGCGTGGCCGTGCTGTTCATCCTGCAGGGCGCGCCGGACCTGGCGCTCACCCAGTTCCTGGTCGAGACCGCCACGATCGCGATGGTCGTGCTGGTGCTGCGCCGGCTGCCGGCTAAGTTCTCGGAGCGGCCCATCCGCACCAGCCGGCTCGGCCGGATCGCGGTCGGCATCGGGGTCGGCGCGGTCGCGGCGGGCATGACCTACGTGGCCGTCGGCGCCCGCGAGGCGGCGCCCGTCTCCGAGGTGTACGCGGAGCTGGCCCCCTCGTTCGGCGGCGGCGACAACATCGTCAACGTGATCCTGGTCGACATCCGGGCCTGGGACACGATGGGCGAGATCGCGGTGCTGGTCGTCGCGGCCACCGGTGTGGCCAGCCTGATCTTCCGGCGCAGTGAGGCGCTGCGCCGCCGCCGGGGCGTGCCCGGGCCGGAGGCGCCGCCGGGCTGGCTGCGGGCCGGTCCCAGCGGGGAGTCGATCATCCTGCAGGTCGTCACCCGCCTGGTCTTCCACACGATCGTGCTGTTCTCGATCTTCCTGCTGTTCTCGGGCCACAACGCCCCCGGCGGCGGCTTCGCCGGCGGTCTGGTGGCGGGGCTCGCGCTCGCGGTCCGCTATCTCGCCGGCGGCCAGGCCGAGCTGCACGCCGCCGCGCCGGTCGACGCGGGCGCGGTGCTCGGCGCCGGGCTCGTCGTGGCGGTCGGCACCGGCGTGCTGGCGATGCTGGCCGGCGGCCAGGTGCTGCAGTCGGCGATCGTCGACCGGCACGTCCCGGTGCTCGGCGACGTGCACCTGGTCACCTCGATCTTCTTCGACATCGGCGTCTACCTGGTCGTGGTCGGCCTCATGCTCGACGTGCTGCGCAGCCTCGGCGGCGAGATCGACCGGCAGGGGGTGGCCGCCGGATGACGCCGAACCTGACGTACGTCGCGGTGGTCGGGGTGCTCGTCGCCGCCGGCGTGATCCTGCTGCTGGAGCGCAGCCTGACCCGGGTGCTGATGGGCGTGGTCCTGCTGGCCAACGGCGTCAACGTGCTGATCCTCGCGGGCGGGCGGTTCGGCGGGCCGCCGATCGTCGGCACCACACCGGACGGCGAGATGGCCGACCCGCTGCCGCAGGCGATGATCCTCACCGCGATCGTCATCACGCTGGGCCTGACGGCGTTCCTGCTGGCGCTGGCCTACCGGAGCTGGCGGCTGGTCGGCCACGACGAGGTGCAGGACGACGTCGAGGACCGCCGGATCGTCGAGCTCGCCGAGCGCGACGCCGGCCCCGAGGTCGAGGACCTCGACGACGACGAGCCGCAGGTGGCGCCGTGACCGCGCTCGTCCCGCTGCCGGTCGTCATCCCGCTGCTGGGCGCGGCGATCACCCTCATGCTCACCCGGTTCCCGCAGGCGCAGCGGCTGGTCAGCCTGGCCGCGCTGGCCGGCGTGCTCGGCGTGGCCATCGCGCTGCTCGCGATCGTCTCGGCCGACGGACCGCTGGTCGTCGCCGTCGGCGCGTGGCCGGTGCCGACCGGCATCGTGCTGGTGGCCGACCAGTTCTCCGCGCTCATGCTGGTCGTCTCGGCCGCGGTGACGCTGTGCGTGCTCGTCTACTCGATCGGCCAGGGCATGGCCGACGGCAGCGAGGACACGCCGCTGTCGATCTACCACCCGAGCTACCTGGTGCTGACGGCCGGCGTCACCAACGCGTTCCTCTCCGGCGACCTGTTCAACCTCTACGTGGGCTTCGAGATCCTGCTCGTCGCGAGCTACGTGCTGATCACCGTCGGCGCGACCGAGGACCGGGTGCGCGCCGGCACGACGTACGTCGTGGTCAGTCTGCTCTCGTCCCTGATCTTCCTGGCCGGGGTCGGCCTGGTCTATGCCGCGGCCGGCACCCTCAACATGGCCCAGCTCGCCGGCCGGCTCGACGCGCTGCCCGACGGGTTGCGGCTGATGCTCAACTGCGTGCTGCTGCTGGCGTTCGGCATCAAGGCGGCGGTCTTCCCGCTCGCGTTCTGGTTGCCGGACAGCTACCCGACCGCGCTCGCGCCGGTCACCGCCGTCTTCGCCGGCCTGCTGACCAAGGTCGGCCTGTACGCCATCATCCGCGTCGAGACCCTGCTCTTCCCCGGCGGCCCGACCCGCGAGCTGATGCTCGTGCTGGCCCTGCTGACGATGCTGGTCGGCATCCTGGGCGCGATCGCGCAGTCCGACGTCAAGCGGCTGCTCTCGTTCACCCTGGTCAGTCACATCGGCTACATGCTGTTCGGCATCGGCCTGGCCAACCAGCTCGGGCTCTCCTCCGCCATCTTCTACGTGGTGCACCACATCACCATCCAGACCACGCTGTTCCTCGTCGTCGGCCTGGTCGAGCGGTACGGCGGCACCACGGCCCTCGAACGCCTCGGCGGCCTCGCGACCCTGTCGCCGATGCTGGCGGTGCTGTTCTTCGTGCCGGCGCTCAACCTCGCGGGCATCCCGCCGTTCTCCGGCTTCCTCGGCAAGCTGGGCCTGATCGAGGCCGGCAGCGCGGCCGGGGGCGGGCTCCGCTGGGCGTTGGTCGCCGCCGCACTGGCGACGAGCCTGCTGACGCTGTACGCCATCGCCCGCGTCTGGAACCTGGCCTTCTGGCGCCGCCCGCCCGCCACGCCGCCGACCGACCGCGGGCCGATGTCACTGCTGATGCTCGGCTCGACCGTCGTGCTCGTCGTGCTCGGCGTCGGGCTGACGGTCGTCGCCGGTCCGCTGTTCGACGTCACCACCGACGCGGCCGGCGACCTGCTCGACCGGGTGCCCTACGTCGAGGCCGTCCGCGGGGCCGCGCGGTGAACCGGACCCGGCGCAACAACACCATCGGTGCCCTGCTCGGCATGACCCTCGTCTGGATCCTGCTGTGGGGCACGTTCAGCTGGGCGAACCTGATCGGCGGCCTGCTCGTCGCCGGTGTCGTGCTGATTGCCTTCCCGCTGCCGCCCGTCGTCTTCGGCGGCCGCCTCCGCCCGATCCCGTTGCTGCGCTTCGCGGCCCTGTTCCTGTGGGACCTGGTCCTGGCCAGCGTCCAAGTGGCCGCGCTGGCGTTCCGGCCCGGCGAGCCGCCCCGCAGCGCCATCATCGGCGTGCGCCTGCGCGTCAACACGGACCTCAACCTGACGTTGACGGCGGAGGCGCTCACGCTGCTCCCCGGCAGCCTGATCCTCGAGGTCGACCGCGCGGCCGGGGTGCTCTACGTCCATGTCCTCGACGTCCGCGACCGGGTGGACGCCGAACACTTCCACCGCGACGTGCTCGCCCTGGAACGCCGGATCGTCGAGGCGATCGGCGCGCCGGCCGAGGTCGCCCGTGTCTCCAACGGAGTTGTCCCATGACCATCGTCGCCATCACCGTGACCGTCATCCTGGCGGTCGCCGCGCTGCTCGCCCTGGTCCGCATCGTGCGCGGACCGTCCATCCTGGACCGCGTGGTCGCCACCGACGTGGTGCTGGCCGTCATCGTCTCCGCCATCGCCGCGGAGGCCGCCTACACGCAGGACGCCACCGCCCTGCCGGTGCTCGTCGTGCTGTCCATTTTGGGCTTCGTGGGGTCGGTCAGCGTCGCGCGGAACATGAAATGAGCGCCCTGGACGCGGCCGCGTCGGCGTGCCTGATCGCAGGGGCGCTGTTCAGTTTGGCGGCCGGGGTTGCCCTGAACCGGTTCCCGGACATCCTGTCCCGCATGCATGCCGCGACGAAGCCCCAGGTGTTGGGCCTGTTGCTGGTGCTGCTCGGGTGCGCGCTGCGCTTCCGCAACACGGTCGACATCACGACGCTCGTGCTGATCGGCGCGTTCCAACTGACCACGGCGCCGGTGGCGGCCCACATGGTCGGCCGGGTGGCCTACCGTTCGGGCCTCCGCCGCGACGACCTCCTGGTCATCGACGAGCTCGCGGACCGTGGGTAGTGCGCTGCAGCCACCCTCAGCGGAACGCTTGGGCGACCGTCCAGATGACCTGGGTCACGAACGCGTACACGCGGTAGAGCGCGTAGGCGAGCCACACGCTGCCCAGGACCGTCGCCGTGATGAGGATCGCCGGCCCGGTGAACGGCGCGGCGTCCAACACCGCGCCGCCGGCCATCGCCACGGCGGCGACCACCAGGGCCAGCGGCACTGTCCGGATCAGGCCCTTGACCGCCCGCCACAGGTCCCATGCGATCCGCGTCCGCGAGTCGGCCTCCCACGGTGGGGTGGGCGCGTCGGTGTACGAGGTCCGCGTGGCCAGGTCGGCCAGGTCTCGGCCGGCGACCCGGTCCGGCTCGTGTGGTGAGGCGCGCAGGGCCTCGGTCAGCGCGGTGAGATCGGCCCGCCGACGGGGGCGGCCGGTGCGCGGATCGGTCAGCAGGAGATCCGGGATGGGGTTGCCCTTCGGACCTCGGTGCGCGAGCACCCAGGCCCGACCGGTTCCCTTCAGCCTCCCCGGCGGCAGCACGAGCATCGTCCCCGAATGCAGGTCGACCGAGGTCCCCCAACCTTCGGACGTGATGCGCAGCGTCGACCCGTCGACCAGCGCGGCCCGGTCGGTCAGGAACCGCCCGTCGCCGTACAGGTCCATGGCCACGAAGAAGCCGAGGATCAACGCGACCCCGCCGGTCAACAGGACGACGAACCCCACCGCCTGGTGCCACCGGGTCGCCAGCACCACCAGAACGAGGACGGGTACGAGGACGATGAGATACCACCCTGCGAACACCACCGCCTTGCGCCGGTCCAGCCGCAGGTGCCACCGCGCGAGGTCGGACCCGGCGGGAAACTCGCTCAGGCGCACCGCTCCCTCCGGCGGCCGGGCACTGCGCAGGTCGTGCAGCCGACCGCCCGCCAACGCCGCCAGTTCCTCGACGAAACGGTCCGCGTCCCCGGTCACCTCGTCCACCCGGCACAGGTTCAGCGCCGGCCGCCCGTCGAGTGGGCTGCGTTCGGCGGCCGCGTCCTGAAATCCGACCGCGTCGGCCGGCACCAGGAGCAGCCGCGCGTCCGGCGCGCCGCCGTGCCGCCCGCCGCTGTCCGGGACGTCGGCCACGACCACCGCCGCGATCTGGCCCCACCCCAGCCGGCGCTCGAGCGACGGCAGGCGCAACGACCAGCCGTCGGCGTCGACATCGACGGCGAACCGGCTCGCAGCGCGCCGGATCAACCGGAGCCCGAGCACGAAGAACAGCACCAGCCAGGCAGCGAGCGCGACCCAGCCCAACCAGTCCCCGTCCGACCCCGCGGCCCGCAGGGACAGCAGCGCGGTCACCGTCACGCCGGCCACCAGGAGCAGACCGACGATGGCGACGAAGGCCCGGTCGGCCCGGCGACGACGCAGCTTCACCGGCTCATCATCGGGATGAATGTCAAGTCCGTGCGACGCTGCGGGAAATCCGCTATCCACAAGGGCTTTGAGCGGTGATCATTGAGGGGTGCGTATCCCGCGGCAGTTTCCGTTCGAGCTCGGCGCCCCCGGCGTCGCGCCGGAGTCGGTGCTGCCCGTCGTGCTCACCGTCGACGACACCGACTCCCCTCGGGACGTCATCGACGCGCTGGCGCTGACCGCGTTCGTCGCCGGTCACCAGCCGCACGCGACGACGCGCGACCTGACCGACGTGCGCGCGGACGCCACGCTGCTGCCGGCCGGCGTCAGCCCGCTGCGCGAGAGCGTCAGTGCGACCGAGCACGCCCGGCTGGCCTCCGGCGACGGCTGGACGCTGCGGTCCGTGCACTGGCCACGCAACAAGAGCGCCCAGGTCTCGGTCACCGCCGTCACGGCCGAGCTGGGCGCCGAGATCCTCGAGCGTGCGCTCGACGGCATGACCGAGGAGCCCGCGCCGGTCGAGGAAGCGGTGCAGATGGGCTTCTGGTACGCCGGGACGCAGGGCCCGCAGCGCCACCCCCGACCGATCACGGCGGGCTCGTGGGCCGACATCCGGGCCAACTACGCCGGTGTCGCGGCGGCGAGCTTCGACCGCCTCATGAAGGTCGACCGCGAGTCCGTCCACGGCCGGCTGTTGCTGCTGCACGGCCCGCCCGGCACCGGCAAGACCACGGTGCTGCGGGCGCTCGCGCGCGAGTGGCACGAGTGGTGCCAGTTCGACTGCGTGCTCGACCCGGAGTCGCTGTTCAGCAGCCCGGCCTACCTGATGGAAGTGGCCCTCAGCAGCTCCGGTGACTGCCGGTGCCCCGACAAGCGGCACGACAAGTGGCGGCTCCTGCTGCTCGAGGACTGCGACGAGCTGATCCGCGGCGAGGCCAAGCACAACACCGGCCAGGCGCTCTCGCGGCTGCTCAACCTCACCGACGGGCTGCTCGGCCAGGGACGCAAGGTGCTCGTGGCGATCACGACCAACGAGGACCTCGCCCGCCTGCACCCGGCCGTCGTGCGGCCCGGGCGGTGCCTGGCCCGCGTCGAGGTGCCGGCGCTGCCGTTCGGCGAGGCCACGACCTGGCTCGGCACGTCGGCCGGGGTGCCCGCCGGCGGCGCGACCCTGGCCGAGCTCTACGCGCTGCGCGAGGGCTACGGCGGCACGGAGGGCCGGGAGCCGGTCGCCACCGGCCTCTATCTCTAGCCACCTGCGAAAGGATCCTCGTGCGGCCCGAGATCACCCGCATCAAGGCGTGCGTCAACGGCGGCCGGCGCCGCGACGAGCACCCGGCCGTGCCGACCGCGCCCGACGAGCTGGCCACGGCGGCGGCCGCAGCGGTCGCCGCCGGCGCCGAGGCGGTGCACCTGCATCCGCGCGACCGGGACGGCGCGCAGTCGCTGGAGCCCGACGACGTGGCGGCGGCCGTCGCCGCCGTCCGCCGGGCCTGTCCAGGCGTGCCGGTCGGGGTGACCACCGGCCTGTGGATCAGCGACGGCGACACCGGCCGACGGTTGGCGACCGTGACCAGGTGGACCGACCTGCCCGCGGCAGCCCGACCGGACTTCGCGTCGGTCAACGTCAGCGAGCCAGGCTTCCACGACCTGGTCGAGGCGTTGGACCGAGCCGGGATCGGCGTCGAGGCCGGCGTGTGGTCGACCGCCGACGCACGGACGCTGGCCACCGCCGCCCGCCGCTCGTGGACCCGCGTCCTGGTGGAGATCATGGACGGCACCGCCGAGACAGCCGACGCGATCCTCGCCATCCTCGACGAGGGTCGCGTCGGCGGGCCACGGCTGCTGCACGGCGAGGACGAGACCTGCTGGCCGATGGTCGCCCACGCCGGTCGGCTCGGGCTGCCGACACGCATCGGACTCGAGGACACCCTCACGGGCCCCGCCGGCCAACCGATCAGCGACAACGCCGACCTGGTCCGGCACGCGCTGACGGTCTGGAACGCCGCCGCCTGAGTCCCTTGCCCGCGACCGGTGATCGACGCCCTGGACCTGCTCGTGCTGCGCTACAGCAGATGGGGTACGAGCGCCCGCCGCTCGGCCGGGTAGTCGGGGAAGCGCTCGCGGTACCAGGCGTGGTGGTCGATCGCCCTCGGGGCCAGGTTGGCGGTCGTGTAGACGGCGAACGCCAGTCCCGCCGGGGACCAGGTCGCCAACGCCCACCCGAACCACTGCACGATCTCCCCGGCGTAGTTCGGGCTGCTGACCCAGCGGAACGCGCCCCCGTACGGGATGCGGTAGCCGGTCTCGCCCGGCCCACGCAGCCGGCGCAACGTGGAGTCCGAGCGCACGTGCACGACCAGCCCGGCGAAGAAGAGCACCACCCCGGCGAGGAAGCGCGGATCGGTGAGCCAGCCGTCGGCGTAACCGCCGAGGTCGGCCACCCACCAGGCGTTGACGGTCGCGTTGAGCACGTTGAACACCATCGCGAGCGCCACGACCAGCAACGGCATGCGGGCGCCCGGGCGCATCAACGCCGGGTAGACGAAGGCCCGGTAGACGTAGTGGCACAGCCACAGCGCCAGGAGCACCAGGGGGACCAGGTCCGCGCAACGCGATCCGGCGGCGAACACGGCGACGAAGACCAGGACCGCGGGCGACTCCATCACCACCCACCCGACCCGGCCCGGAACCGTCGGACCCCAACCGCCGCGTTGATAACGGCCGTACGGCGCGCGGATCCACAAGAGAGCGACCACGGTCACGACGGCGAGCCCGAACTCCAGCGCGACCAGACCGCCGTACCACCCGATGCTCATGGATCGAAGTCTACGAACCGCGCACGTGGGCCATCCTTCGCGGCCGGGGCCCACGCGTGACGTCGACCGTCTAACCTCCGGGAGGACGCGGCGAACCGGCCCGGTGGAGGATCGCCGTGGCAGAGGCCGCCGTCAACCCATGAGCGAGGAGGCGATCGTGGATCTCGAGGCATATCTCGAGCGGGTCGGACTGGACCGGTCGGCGCCGACGCTGCCGTTCCTGCGGGCCCTGCACGAGGCGCATGTGCGTACGTTCACCTTCGACAACATCGATGTGCTGCTCGACCAGCATCCGGGCGTCGAGCTGCCGGCGCTCGAGGCCAAGTTCGTCGGGCGCGGGCGGGGCGGCTACTGCTTCGAGCACGCGACGCTCTTCGCCGCCGTGCTGGAAGCGCTGGGCTACCAGGTCGAGCGCCGGCTGGGGCGGGTCGGGGACGTGCGCACGGCCCCGCGTACGCACTGCGTCGTCATCGTCTCGGCGGAGGGAGCGCGATGGCTGGCGGATCCGGGGTTCGGGCACAGCCTGCTGCGCCCGATCCTGCTGGCCGACGGCGCGCAGGACGACTACCGCGGGTGGCCGTTCCGCCTCGCCGCCGTCGACACGCCGGACACCGGGCGGGCGTGGCGGCTGGAGCGGTTCCGCGGCGGCACCTGGGAGGCGATGCACACGGTCGACGAGCTTCCCGTGCACCAGGTCGACGTGCGCGTGGGGCATCACTTCACCAGCACGTACCCGAGCTCGCACTTCCGAAGTGGACTGATGCTGACGCGCCACCGGCCGGACCGCCACATCTCGATCACGCACGAGACGGTGACCGTCCGGCGGCCCGGCGAACCCACCGAACACCGGACGCTCGAGCCGGGCGAGCTGGAGAAGCTGCTCGCGGACGTCGAAGCGGGACTGACGGCGGACGAGACCACCCGACTGCTGGCGAGGGTTGACGGGATCCTCAGCGCCCGCTGACGGATCTGCGGCGCAGCAGGAGGACGGCGCCGAGGACGAGCAGGGCGAGGATCACGACGGCGGCTGTCGCGATCGCGATGAGCAGCGTGGGGAAGCCGGTGTCGTCCTCGTCGGCGGCCACCGCCGGGTCGGTGGCGGGTGCCGTGGTGGCCGCCGCCGGCGTGCCGAGGGGGTTCTCGTCGACCGTGGGCACCTCCGCCGTCAGGGCCGCGAGGGGGTTGACCACGCCGAAGCCGTACGACTCGTCGCGTCCCTTCGGCCCTCGATCCGTCGCCGTCTCGACGAGCCGGTTGACCACGTTCGCGGCGTCCAGGTCGGGGTAGCGGGCGCGCACCAGTGCGGCGACGCCGGACACCATCGCGGTCGCGGGGCTGGTCGCCGCGTCCGTGATGTAGGCGTAGTTGGTGGCGCCGCGGTTGACGGCGACCGGGATCTTCGCGCCCGGCGCCGCGATGGCCAGCGACGGACCGTGGTTGGTCAGCGGCGACACCTCGTTGCGCGAGTCGACCGCGTTGACGGAGATGACGCCGGGGACCTTGGCCGTGTCGGCGACGTCGGCACCGCTGTTGCCGGCGCCCGCGACCACCACGATGTCCTGGCGCACCGCCTCGGCGATGGCGGCGAGCAGCTCCGGGTCCGGCGTGCCGGTGGCGTCGGTGCCGATGGACAGGTTGAGCACGTCGGGCTTCTGCGCGGTGGCCCACCGGACGGCCTCGACCAGCGCCTCCGAGCCCGCGCCGCTGCTGCCGGCGCCGGCGTTGACCGGGAGGATCCGGGCCTTGGGCGCGATGCCCAACATGTGGCCGGACCCGCCGCCCTTGCCCGCGATGATGCTGGCCATCGACGTGCCGTGACTGCCCGCGGCGTCGACGTCGGTGCGGCCGTCCGTGCCCGCGGCCGGCCCGAATCCCCTGCCCGGCAACACCTGGCCCCGCAGGTCGCGGTGGTTGGCGTTGACACCGGTGTCGACGACGGCGACGACCACACCCTCGCCCTGGCTGACCCGGTGCACCTGACTGATCTTGAACGCGTCGAGGTGCCAGGAGAGCCCGCGCACGTCGTCGTCGGCGTGCGCGGCCGGCGTCGCGATGACCATCGACAGCAGGACGATCGCCAGGACGGCCGTGCTCCGCAGCTGACGCGTAACCATGTGAACCCTCCCCTATGGGTGCCGCGGCGGCCCAGTCTAGTGAGGAGCGAGGGCCGGGCGCCGCACCATGAGAGGCTCGGTCACATGACCCAGGTCGATGCCGAGGTGGCGGAGGCGTTCTCCCGCCACGAGTTCCACCGGACCTACGCCCATCTCGCGCCGACCGTCCGCTGGGACGTCGTCGGCGACCGGACCCACGAAGGCAGCGCGGCGGTACGCGAAACCTGCGAGGCGTCGGCCGCCTGGCTCGCCGACGCCAGGACGACCTTCACGAAGTTCGACGTCCTGACCGGGCCCGACTTCGTCGTGGTCGACTCCACAGCGGAATACGTGACCGCCGACGAACCACCATCCGTCGTGGCGTCCTGCGACATCTACCGCTTCGCGGAGAACCAGCTGGTCGCCATCACCTCGTACACCGTCGAACTGCCGAGCTGACGACCGAACCCGCGCTCAGCGCGGGCCGGATCGCCGCCGCGGTCGTGGCGACAGTGGCCAGCTGAGCATCGCCGTGTCGGCCACCTCGAGCAGCTCCGCGGCGGTGACGCCGCCGGCGGCCTGGACCGCGATGCCGTTGCCCACCGTCATGATGTAGCGGGCCAGCCGCGCCGGGTCGGTGTCGCTCGGCAGGTCGCCCTCGTCCACCGCCCGCTGGAAGCGTTCCGCGAGCCGGGCGGTGGCCTCGTTGCGCCAGTCCGCGAGCACGTCGTGCGCCGATCGCCCCTCGTCGCTCGCCGCCAGCGCGCCCTGCACCGTCAGGCAGCCGGCCGGGCCACCGGGGCGGGTCGTCGTCCGGACCGCTCCCTGGAGGAACGCCTCGGCCACCGCGCGCGCCGTCGGCTCGGCCAGCGCGCGGGTCGCGTACGACGCCGGCCCCTCCGCGTATCGCGCCAGCGCCTTGCGGAACAGCTGCTCCTTGTTGCCGAACGCCGCGTACATGCTGGTCTTCGTGATTCCCATGGCGCCGGTGAGGTCGGTGAGGCTCGCGCCCTCGTAGCCGCGCGCCCAGAACACCTGCATCGCGCGTTCCAGCGCCTCGTCGACGTCGAATCCTCTGGGCCGGCCGACGACGGCACCACGGACATCACCCATGGCATCAGCGTACGCCGAGGTCAGCGACTTCCGTACCGATCGGTCGGGAAGGGTGCTACGGTTGTGTACCGATCGGTACTTAATCAGCGACCGCAAGGAGCCACCATCATGCGAACCGTCTCGCTCGGCGGACTCGACGTCTCGCGCATCGGACTCGGCGCGATGGGCATGTCCGCTTACTACACCGGCGCCGGCCAAGGCGACGACGAGTCGATCCGGACCATCCACCGCGCCATCGACCTCGGGGTCACGCACCTCGACACCGCGGAGCTCTACGGCCCCTACGTCAACGAGGAGCTGGTGGGCCGGGCCGTCAAGGGGCGCCGGGACCAGGTCGTGCTGGCCACCAAGTTCGGCCTCGTCTCGCACCTGGGCCGCCCGGGCGCCGACAGCAGCCCGGCCAACATCCGGCTGGCCGTCGAAGGGTCGCTGCGCCGGCTGGGCACCGACCATATCGACCTCTACTACCAGCATCGGGTCGACCCCGACACGCCCATCGAGGTCACGGTCGGGGCGTTGGCCGAGCTCGTCGCCGAGGGCAAGGTGCGGCACATCGGGCTGTCGGAGGCGGGCCCGGCGACGATCCGGCGCGCGCACGCCGTGCACCCGGTGGCCGCGGTCCAGACCGAGTACTCGCTGTGGACCCGCGACCCCGAGGCCGAGATCCTGCCGGTCCTGCGGGAACTGGGCATCGGCTTCGTGCCGTACTCCCCGCTGGGTCGCGGTTTTCTCACCGGCCACATGCGTTCGCTGGCCGACCTCGACACCGACGACTGGCGCCGCACCAACCCGCGCTTCGCCGACGGCAACCTCGAACGCAACCTGCATATCGTCGAGGAGGTACGGGCCGTCGCGGCCGAGGTGGCGGCCACGCCCGCACAGGTGGCCCTGGCCTGGCTGCTCGCCCAGGGCGGCGACATCGCCCCCATTCCGGGCACCAAGCGGGTCGCCCGGGTGGAGGAGAACGCCGCCGTCGACGGCATCGCGCTCAGCGCGGACCAGATCGCCCGGCTGAGCAACCTGGCCGCGGCGAAGGGCGAGCGCTATGACATGGGCAACATGGCCGCCATCGATCGCTGACGGGACTTGACCCTGTTCCAGGAACAGGGTGTTCAGTCGCCGCAGTTCCGCACACGGGGAGAGAACGATGATGCGTCAGTCACCCGTCATCGAGGTCGATCGGCTGAACCTCACATATGGCGATTTCCATGCCGTCAAGGACCTGTCGTTCCAGGTCGAGCGGGGGGAGCTCTACGCGCTGCTGGGCACGAACGGGGCCGGCAAGACGTCGGCGTTGGAGATCATCGAGGGGCACCGGAAGGCGACGTCGGGAACGGTGCGCGTCTTCGGCACGAGCCCGACGGACCGGCGGGCGGTGCGGGCCAGGATGGGAATCATGCTCCAGGAGAGCGGGTTCTCGCCTGACCTCACCGTCGCCGAGTCCGTGCGGCTGATCGGCCGGCTCAGCGGGCGCACCGACTCGGTCGAGCGGGTGCTCGGCCTCGTCGACCTCACCGGCAAGTCCGCCAACCGGGTGTCGCAGCTGTCCGGCGGCGAGAAGCGCCGACTCGACTTCGCCACCGCGGTGTACGGGCGACCGGAGCTGCTCTTCCTCGACGAGCCGACGACCGGCCTGGACATCGCGTCCCGGGACGCCCTCTGGGCCGCCGTGGAGCAGCTGCGCGAGGACGGTTCCACGATCGTCCTGACCACGCACTACCTGGAGGAGGCGCAGCAGCGGGCCGACCGCATCGGGCTGATGCACCGTGGCACCTTCCACCGTCAGGGAACGGTGTCGGAGCTGACCGGCGCCCTGCCCGCGTCCATCCACTTCGGACTGCCGGCGGCCGCGCCGGCGCTGCCGATGCGGGCCGCCGAACTGCCCGGGCCGACGTACCTCGTCGAGACCTTCGACCTGCAGGCGGACCTCAAGCGGCTGCTGGACTGGGCGGACGCGCACGGAGTCGAGTTGGCCGGCCTGTCCGCCGCGCCCACCCGGCTGGACGACGTCTTCCGGGCCATCGACGCCGAACCCGTCGCCTGACCACGCCGAAAGGAGCCATCGTGCTTGCCATCGCGCACAGCGAGCTCGTCCAGATCCTGCGCAACCGGGCCGTGCTGGTCACCAACCTCGTCATGCCGGTCCTGGCGAGCGCGTTCTTCATCTACAACCGCGACGCGTTCGCACAGCTCGGCAGCCTCGGGTACGTCGCCGCCGTGATCGTCTTCACCATCGGCGCGTTCAGCCTCTACACCACGGCCGTGACCACCCTGGCCGCGCGCCGGCAGGACCTGTTCCTCAAGCGCCTGCGCTCCACCACGGCCGGCGACCAGGCCATCCTGTCCGGCCTGGTGCTGCCGGTCAGCGCGATCGCGCTGGTCCAGGTCGGAGTGATCCTCGCGGTGTTCGCCGCGGTCGGCGGTGGGCCGGCCAACCCCGCCCTGCTCGTGGTGGCCATCGTGGCGTCGTTCACGATGCTGCTCGCGCTCGCGATGGCCACGGCCGGCCTGACCCGGTCGCCCGAGCACGCCCAGGTGACCACCCTGCCGCTGAGCCTGGGCACCATCGCCGTGGCCAACTGGGTGGGCATCACCGGCACCGAGAGCCTCACCCTGGTCAAGCGGCTGCTGCCCGGCGGCGCGGCCACCGAGCTGGTCATGGACACCTGGAACGGCGGGGTCCCGGTCACGGAGTCGCTGGCGCTGCTGGGGCCGACGTTCGCCTGGGTAGTCGTGGCGGTCGCGCTCGCCACGCGCATGTTCCGCTGGGAGCCGGGCCGATGAGCGACGGCGGGTGGAGCACGCGCGAGCTGGCCGACCTCGCCGGGACCACCGTCAACACCATCCGGCACTACCACCGGCTCGGCCTGCTCGACGAGCCCGAACGCAGGACCAACGGATACAAGGAGTACGGCGTGCGGCACCTCGTGCGCCTGCTCCGCATCCGGCGGCTCGCCGAGCTGGGCGTGCCGCTGTCGCAGATCGGCGCGGTCGCCGACGGCGCGGACAGCGCCCCGGACGCGCTGCGGCGCCTCGACGCGGAGCTCGCGGCCGGCATCGAGCGCCTCCAGAAGGCCCGGGCCGCCATCGCGGTCATCCTGCGCGACGGCGCTCCGGCCGACACGCCGCCCGGGTTCGAGTCCGTCGCATCACGACTGTCCGAAGCGGACAGTTCGATCATCCACATCTACACCCAGCTCTACGACGAGGACGCCATGGCGGACCTCCGGCGCATGGTGGAGGCCGACGACGACGTCAGCGCGGACATCGACGCCATGCCACCCGACGCGGACGAGGCGACCCGGCAGCGCCTCGCCGAGCGGCTCGCGCCGACGCTGGCGCGCAACCTGGCCGCGTACCCGTGGCTGACCGATCCTGGAAAGCACCTGTCGAAGAGCGAAAGCGTCGCGCAGGAGACGTTCGTGAAGGCGATCGTCGAGCTCTACAACCCCGCCCAGCTGGATGTGTTGGCCCGCGCCAGCGGGCTCGCCAACGAGCAGCTGCGCACGACCGAGGAAGGCACCACCGATGACTGAGTCGCCGACACTCGCCGAAGATCTTCTGCTGCTTCTCTTCCAGCCGCGCTCCGGCACGATCGCCGGGGAGAACACCCTGTTCTACGTGCTCGGCGGCGCCGTGGTCGCCGAGCTGGCCCTGGACGGGCGGGTGGACGCGAACGGCGCCAAGGTGAGCGCCGTCGCCGACCGTGCCCCGTCGGACGACATCCTGCGCTCCGCGTGGGACTACGTCGCCGAGAAGCCGAGGAACGTGCAGACCGTGCTCGCCGCGGTCGGGCCGCGCCTGCGTGGGCCGCTGCTCGAGCGGCTGGTCGCCCGCGGCGACCTCCGCCGGACGCGCCGCCGCACGCTGGGCCTGTTCAACCGGACGGTGCTGGAGGACGGCGGGCGCCGGGCCGGCCTGCTCGCGGACGTCCGGGACGTACTGGTCAACGGCGCGGAACCGCAGCCCCGGGTCGCGGTGCTCGGTGCGCTGCTCTCGGCGAGCGGCACGCTCCCCCAGTTCGACCCGGAGATCCCATGGACCACTCCGGTCATCACCCGCGCCAAGGAGCTCGAACGGGGCAACTGGGGCGCCGGCGCCGCGGCGGAAGCGGTCACCCGCACGGTCACCGCCACGATCGTCAACAACGTCGTCGTCGCCACGGCGGTGATCCCGCGCGGCTGACCCGCGGCTGACCGACGCGTGCGGTGGGGCGAGTTCTGCGTGTCTTGCGGTGGCGGGCGAGAATAGCCGGCACACGCACGTGTCGATCGCAAAGGAGCTTCGGTGAGCGCGGGACTCGCAGCACTGCTGGATGATGTGGCGGTCTTGGCGCGGGCCGCGGCCGCGTCCATCGACGATGTGGGTCTGGCTGCGGCCAAGGCCGGGTCGAAGGCCGCCGGGGTCGTGATCGACGACGCGGCCGTCACCCCGCAGTACGTGCGTGGCCTGGCGGCCGAGCGCGAGCTGCCGATCGTCAAGCGCATCGCGGTGGGCTCGCTGCGCAACAAGTTCCTGATCATCCTGCCCGTGATCCTCGTGCTCAGCCAGTTTCTCCCCTGGCTGTTGACCCCGCTGCTGATGATCGGTGGCGCCTACCTGTGCTACGAGGGCGCCGAGAAGGTCTGGCACAAGATCGCGCATCGTGGTGACCACAGCGCGGCCGAGGAGCGGCAGCCGGACGAGAAGACGCTGGTGTCCGGCGCGATCCGCACCGACCTGATCCTGTCGGCCGAGATCATGGTGATCTCGCTGAACGAGGTCGCCGACGAGTCGTTCGTGTCCCGCCTGGTGATCCTCGTGATCGTGGCGCTGGCGATGACCGTGCTGGTCTACGGGGCGGTCGGCCTGATCGTCAAGATGGACGACGTCGGCCTGCGCCTGGCGCAGCGCGAGGGCGGCGCCGCCGGGTTCGGGCGGGGCCTGGTGAAGGCGATGCCGCGGGTCCTGAGCGTGCTCACCGTGGTCGGCACGGCCGCGATGCTGTGGGTCGGCGGCCACATCCTGCTGGTCGGTGCGGACGAGCTGGGCCTGCACGCGTTGTACGAGGCCGTCCACCACCTGGAGGAAGCCGCCCACGACGCCACGGGCCCGCTCGGTGGCCTGGTGGGCTGGATCGTCAACACGGTGGCCAGCGCGATCCTCGGTCTGATCGTGGGCGCGGTGATCGTCGCGATCATGAGCGTGACCTTCCACCGCAAGAAGTCCCACGACACCGCCGCGCCCCACGACGCGGGCCCGGCCGGCGACGCCACGGCCCGGCCCAGCGACGCCGGCGCACCCCACGACGCGGCCCCGGCCGGCGACACCCCGGCCCGGCCCAGCGACGCCGCCGCACCCCACGACGCGGCCCCGGCCGGCGACACCCCGGCCCGGCCCAGCGAGGCCGCCGCGCCCAACGACGCAGAACGGCTTAGCGAAGCCGCCGCACCCCACGACGCGGCCCGGCCCAGCGACGCCGCCGCACCCCACAACGCGGCCCGGCCCAGCGAAGCCGCCGCACCCCACGACGCGGGTCGGCCGGGCGACGCGGCGGAGCTCAGCGACAAGGGCGAGCCCCGCGAGGAGGCCGCGCTCGCGACCGAGCCGCCGACGGCGAAGACGGCCCGCAGCCGAGCGGGGACCGAGACCGAGGAGTAGCCCTACGGCGCGAGGACGCCGACCCGGCCGGCCTCGTCCAGCACCTCACCGAGCAACCCGGGCCACCCGTCGACGTCGGCCGCCTGCAGGCCGACGTCGAGCCCGGGCCGCCGGCGAGGTAGACCTGGGTCCGAGCTCACGCGCGGACACGGCCTGCGATCCAGACGCCGGCCCGAAGGGTCATGCCGCCGAGCAGGCGATGTTCAGCTCCTTGATGGCGGCTTCGAGCTTCTTCTTGCTGGGCTTGGCCTTCGCGGACTTGTTGTACGCGTCCCCCAGCGCCATCATCTCCTGCTGCACCTTGTCGGCGGCGGCGCTGACCGTCGGGTTGGCGCCGATCGCGTGGGCGATGACCGCGGCCGAACCAGCGGTCCACTGTGCGCTGACCGCGATGTGCCCGGCCGGCGGGCCGATCTTCTCGGCCTCGGCGACCTTGTCCGCGTTGTCCTCGATGTCCTTCTTGATGTCCGCACAGGCCTTCGCCGTGACGCCGTCGACGGCCGGGGCCGTGGTGGCCGCGGCCGTGGTCGGCGCGGCGCTCGTCGGCGCCGCTGGCGCCGAGGTCGCGGCACTCTCCGCCGCCGGTTCCGTGTCGCACGCCGACATCGCGAGCACCGCCACGACGGCCGCGCCGGTCAGGACGAGCCGGTTCCTGAACATTGATGCTTCCCCCATGATCGTCATGTCGGGGGCACGCTACCAGTAACGGCGAAACTGGGCTGCATCAATTAAGTGCCCGGGCGCAGACCGCGACCTCCACCGACGAAGGTCCAAAGTGGACATCTTACCACTAGGCTCAGTCACTGAGCCGCGGCAGCGACAGCCGCGGCTCAGTGACTGAGCTGGGGAGGGGATCAGCCGAGATAGTGGTCCCGGACCTGGGCCGCGTGGCCCTCCGAGAGGGTGTCGCCGACCAGCGGGCTGAAGTGCGGCGCGCTGGTGATGGTCTGGCGCGCATGCGGCACGCGTACGCCGTCCGGGTCGATGTCGGCGTCCTTGAGGTCGACCAGGTGCATCGTGCGCATGAGCCAGCCGCTCGCCACCGCCGCCACGCCCCAGGGCATGCCGAGGTCCGCCGGATAGCGGTAGATCGCGCGGATCTTGCCCGACGGACGGTTGTCACGGTCGCGGAGGTCGCGGCCGATCAGGGGTTCCGCTGACACGGTCATGGTGGGCCTCCCGATCGAGGGGATGAACGCACCTTCAGCTTCCCGGTCGATGGGCGGGCGCCGCATCGGTGGCGACACCCATATCGACGGGTACGCGCAGCCGCACCTCCGTGCCGCCGCCCGGCCCCGGGCCGACGGTGAGGTCGGCGCCCGCGAGCAGGGCCCGCTCGCGCATCCCGCGCAGGCCGGCCCCTTCGGGCGCGCCACGCAGGCCGCGGCCGTCGTCGCGGACCACCAGCTCCACCGCGCCGGGCGTACGCCGGAGGCTCAGCTCGACCAGTTCTGCGCGCGCGTGCCGGGCCGTGTTGGTCAGCCCCTCCTGCGCCACGCGATAGACGACCAGCTCCGCCTCCTCGCCCAGCGCCGGCAGGTCCGACCCGATCCGCGCGCGGACGCTCAGGCCCCGCGTCGAGTACTCGGTCGCCAGCGAGCGCACGGCGCTGGTCAGGCCCAGCTCGTGCAGCACACCGGGCCGCAGGCGGCGGGCGATCCGGCGGATCTCGTCGAGGCTGATGCGGGTGGTCTCCTGCACCTCCTGCAGCTCCGCCCGCACCTCCGCCGGCGCGTGGCCGCCGACCCGCTTGAGCTCCAGCAGCACCGCGGTCAGGCTCTGGCCGACCTCGTCGTGCAGCTCCTGCGCGATCCGCCGCCGCTCGGCCTCCTGCGCCGACAGCGCCCGGCCCGCGCTCGTCGCCCGCTCGGCCTCCAGCCGTTCCAGCATCGTGTTGAACGTGCGGACCAGCGCGCCGATGCCCGGGTTGCCGGCCTCGGCCAGGCGGCGCCCCGGCCGCAGCAGGTCTACGGTGGCCATCGTGCGGGTCAGCCGCGACAGCGGGGCGAGGCCGAGCCGCAGCAACGCGGCGTTCGTGACCAGCATCGCCGCGAGCCCCGCGAAGACCACCGCGACCTCGCCGGCCTTGGGCTGCGTGGAGATGGTCGCGGGGGTGAACAGCAGCAGCGCGGTCGCCGCGGTGAGCACGGCCGCGTTCAGCAGGAAGATCCGCCAGAACAGGGTCACCCGACGAGCTTGCGGGGCCGACCGGCCCGTCGTCCACGAAATGGGTGGTGGCACCCATGGCGGCGGCCGCCCTTGATCACGTTTGATGGGTGCGACGAAGGGACAGGTGTGCGCAGGATCCACATCGGCGCCGCCGCCGTGTCCGCCGTCCTCGCCGCTGCCGCCGCGGACGCCGCCGCCATCGGCCTGCTGGCCGCCCGGCCGGACCCTGACCCGCTCGCGCTGCTCGCCGGGTCCGTCGCCCTGGTCGCGTCGGTTGTCGCCGTGATCGTCACCACGTCCGCGGGCCGTCGCGCGGCCCGCGCCCATCGGCCGGTTCGGCCGCCGTCTGGAGAATTCAACCGGTGAGCATGGAAACGATCCTGATTTTCGTCCTCGCCGCGGTCGCGGTGGTCGTCGCGGTGCGGTGGGTGGCCGAGCGCACCGGCCTGCCGGCGGCCGCGCTGCTGCCGCTCATCGGCATCCTCTATTCCGTGCTCCCCGGGCCGAACCTGAGCCTCGACCCCGAGATCATCCTGACGTTCATCATCCCGCCGCTGCTCTACAGCGCCGCCCTGGACTCGTCGCTGCTGGCCATCCGCCGCAACCTGCGCATCGTGGTCAGCCTGTCGGTGGTGCTGGTGCTGATCACGGCGCTGGTGATCGGGGTCGGCTTCCACTGGTTCGTCGCGGGCGCCACGCTGGCGGCCGGCATCGCCGTCGGCGCCGCGATCGCGCCGCCCGACCCGGTCGCCGCCCTCGGCGTGGGCCGCAAGGTCGGGCTGCCGCCCCGGATGCTCACGATCATCCAGGGCGAGGGGCTGCTCAACGACGCGACCGCGCTGACCATCCTCAGCGTCGCGGTCGCCGCGGCCGTCGGCGACGGGTTCTCGTGGGGTTCGGCGGTCAGCCAGTTCGTGTTCGCGGCCGTCGGTGGCGTGCTGGTCGGCGTCGCCGTCGCGTACCTCGTGCGGTTCCTCCGCCGCCTCCGCGACGACCCGCTCACGGCCAACGCGATCTCGCTGGCCACCCCGTTCGGCGCGTACCTGCTGGCCGAGGAGATCCACGTGTCCGGCGTGCTGGCCGTGGTCATCGCCGGCCTGATCCTCGGCCACCATGCGCCGGCGTCGTCGGGCGCGAGCCGGCTGCAGACCACGGCGGTCTGGCGGCTGGTCGAGTTCCTGCTCGAGGGTTTCGTCTTCCTGCTGATCGGCCAGCAGCTGCCCCGGGTGATCCGCGGCCTCGAGCAGTACGCGCTCTCCACGATCGTCATCGCCGTCTCGATCAGCGTCGGCGTGGTGCTGCTGCTGCGGCCGCTGTGGCTGCTGCTGACCCAGTCGCTGCCCCGTTCGCTGCACACCCGGCTGATCCGCGACGAGGCCGACGAGGCCGAGGACTGCGAGCCGCGCCGGGGCCTGGCCGGTCGGGAGGTGGTCGCGCTGAGCTGGGCCGGCACCCGCGGCGTGATCAGCCTGGCCGCCATCTTCGCGCTGCCGCTGACCACGGACGCGGGCGCGCCGTTCCCGGACCGCGACCTGCTGCTGTTCTGCACGTTCATCGTCGTGCTCGTCACGCTCGTCGGGCAGGGCCTGACCTTCGCGCCGCTGGTGCGGATGCTCGGCCTGCGGGCCAACCGGGCCGACCAGGCGCGGCTGCGCAACGAGGCCCGGGCCGCCTCGGTCGAGGCGGCCCTGGAGCGGCTCGACGAGATCGCGCTGGAAGGCGATGCCGAGGAGGTACGCGCGGTCGAGGTCACCCGGGCCCAGCTGAGCGCCCGGCTGGCCCGCTACCAGGGCCGGCTGGACCTGCTGCGGGACGCGGACTCGACGGAGCTGCCGGTCTCGGAGCGCTACGAGGCCGCGCTGCGGGTGCGGCGCTCGGCCATCGACGCCCAGCGCGAGGAGGTCATCCGCTGGCGCGACGCCGGCCGCCTCCCCGACGAGGGCCTGCGCGTCCTGCAGCGCGAGCTCGACCACGAGGAGGGGCTGCTGCCCGAGCGGCGTTAGAAATAGCGGAGCCATACGTAGCCCCAGGCGACGACGACGGTCACCGCGGTGGTGACGATGCCGTACTTGGTGAACTGCCAGAACGAGATCGGATGGCCGTGCTGGGCGGCGATGCCGATGACCACCACGTTGGCGCTCGCGGCGACCGCGGTGCCGTTGCCGCCGAGGTCCGCGCCGAGCGCGAACGCCCACCACAGCGACTCGCCGGTCCGCGGATCCGGCGCGCGGGCCACCAGGTCCTCGACCACGGGCGCCATCGTCGCCACGTACGGGATGTTGTCGAAGAACGCGCCCAGGATCGCCGAGCCGAAGACGAGCCCCGTGGCGGCGACGAAGTAGTTGTCGCCGATCGCGTCGACCGCCCAACCGCCGAGCGCGTGGATGACGCCGGTCTCGACGAGGCCGCCGACCATCACGAACAGGCCCATGAAGAAGACGAGCGTCGTCCACTCGACCTCGGCCAGGTAGTCGGAGGCGCGGACGCCGGAAACCAGCACCATCAGGCCGGCGCCGAGCAGCGCGATGATGGCGGGCTCCAGGTGCAGCACGCTGTGCAGCGCGAACCCGACGGTGACGAGCAGCAGCACGGCGAGACAGCGCCACAGCAGCGGCTTGTCCTTGATGGCGGCGTTGCCGTCGAGCCGCATGACCGCGTCTATCCTATCTGGATAGTGAACGAAGGCCTTGCGGAACATGAAGCGGGACATGACGACGAACAGCACGAACAGCACGACGACGATCGGGCTCATGTGGACGATGAAGTCGTTGAAGGTCAACCCGGCCCGGGTCCCGATGATCATGTTGGGCGGGTCACCGACCAGGGTCGCGGCGCCGCCGATGTTCGACGCCAGCGCCTCGGCGATCAGATAGGGCGCGGCCGGCAGGTGCAGCTTCTGGCAGACGGCGATCGTGACCGGGGCGACCAGCATGACGGTGGTGACGTTGTCGAGGAAGGGCGACGCCACCGCGGTGATCACCATCAACAGCACCAGCAGCCGGTACGGGTGCCCGCGCGACCGCTTTCCGGCCCAGATGCCCAGGTACTCGAAGACGCCGGTCTGCTTGATCACGCCGACGATGATCATCATGCCGAGCAGCAGGAAGATCACACCCCAGTCGATGCCGGCGTGCTCCGAGTAGAAGACGTCGTGGCCCGGCACCAGCCCCAGGGCGGCCATCAACCCGGCGGCCCCGAGCACGACCGCGACCCGGTGGAGCCGCTCGGTGGCGATGAGGAAGAACGCGACGGAGAAGATGACGATGGCCGCGACGGGCGCGAGCCCGCTCACGCGCGGCGCCCCGGCGGACCGGTCTCGGACGCGTTGCCGTGTTGTTCGAAAGAGGTGTTGGCCATGCCCGACACGATCGCGCGCGGCGGCGCTCGCGGAACATCGGTGCGGACACCCACATCGGCGGGGCGGCGACCCCTATGGCTCGATGAGTCCGACCCTGATGGCGTAGCGGGTCAGCTCGAGCCGGTCCCGCAAACCCAGCTTCTGCAACAGGTTGGCCCGGTGCCGCTCGACCGTCTTCACGCTGATGTAGAGCAGGTCGGCGATCTGGCGCGACGAGTGGCCCTCGGCGACCAGCTTCAGCACCTCCTCCTCCCGATCGGTGATCGCGCGGGCCGGCACGCCCTCGCCGTCGCGTACCCGCTCCAGGTAGTGGCGCACCAACGCGTTGACCGCACCGGGATAGAGGAACGGCTCACCCCGCATCGCGGCCCGGCACGCGGCGAGCAGGTCGCGGTCGGCGACCGACTTCAGCACGTAGCCGGACGCGCCGACCTTGAGCGCCTCGAAGAAGTACTGCTCGTTGTCGTACATCGTCAGGATCAGGATCCGCAGCTCCGGCAACGAGCGGGACAGCTCCCGCGCGGCCTGGAGGCCGGTCAGCCGCGGCATCGCGATGTCGAGCACCGCCAGGTCGGGCCGGTGCTCCAGCGCCAGGTCGATCGCCTCCCCGCCGTCGGCGGCCTCCGCCACCACCGTCAGGTCGGGCTCGCCGTCGAGGATCAGCCGCACACCGCGCCGCACCAGGGCGTGGTCGTCGGCGAGCAGGATCCGGGTCTCGGACATCGTCAGCGACCTCCCGCGTCGCAGGGCACCCGCAGGCGCACGTCGGCGCCGCCGCCCACGGCGGAACCCAGACTCAGGGCGGCGCCCACCAGCAACGCCCGCTCCCGCATGCCGCGGATCCCGGCGCCCTCGGGCGCACGGCCGAAGCCCCGGCCGTCGTCGCTGATCCGCAACCGCACCTCGCCACCGTGCCGGCGCAGGCACACCTCGATGGTACGGGCGCCGCTGTGCCGCGCCGCGTTCGTCAGCGCCTCCTGGGCCACCCGGTAGAGCACCAGCTCCCGGTCGTCGCCCAGGTCGGGCAGGTCCGTGTCGATGTGGTGGCGCACGTGCAGCCCGCCGGTGGAGAACTCGGTGGCCAGCGACCGCAGCGCGCTCTCCAGCCCGAGCTCGGCCAGCACGCCGGGCCGCAGCCGGCGGGCGATCCGGCGGATCTCGTCGAGGCTGTTGCGGGTCGTCTCCTGCACCTCGCGCAACTCCGCCCGTACGTCCGGCGGAACGTGCCCACCCACGCGCTTCAGCTCCAGCAGCACCGCGGTCAGCGTCTGCCCGACCTCGTCGTGCAACTCCTGGGCGATCCGCCGCCGCTCGTCCTCCTGCGCCCGCAGGGCGAGCCCGGTGCTGGCGGCCCGCTCGGCCTCGAGCCGGTCGAGCATGGCGTTGAACGTGTGGATCAGCTCCGCGATCCCGCCGGCCCGCCCACCGACCGCCAGCCGGTGCCCGGGTCGGAGCAGGTCGACGGTGGCCATCGTGCGGGTCAGCCGGGACAGCGGCGCCAGCCCGACCCGCAGCAGCACGGCGTTGGCGACGAGCATGGCGCCGAGCCCGGCCGAGAGCACCACGGCCTCGGTGAGCAGCACGGGTGTGGAGACGGTCACGGGCCCGGCGAGGACCAGCGCCGTCGCCACGGTGAGCACGGCGGCGTTGAGCAGGAAAATCCGCCAGAACAAGGACACGCTGCAAGCCTGCGGTGCGCGGGCGACGCCGTGCATCGGGGCTGGCACCCATTGGGTGTCCACACGGATGGCGCCGCGCTCCCCCGGCGGGCGATGGTGGGAAGCTCCCGGCGGAAAGGACGCCATGATCGTCGAACGCACCCCGCTGCCCGGCATCGGCGTCTGCCACGCCGTCACCACAACCCGACATCAACGCATCGGCGTGGTCCTGCACCACACGGGCCGGCGGGACGTGGTCCTCTACGACCCGGACGACCCGACACGGGCCGCGGCCACGGTCACGCTGGACGGGCGGGAGGCCCACCACGTCGCCGACCTGCTGACCGGCGCGGTCGTCGTCGACCACCTCACCGCCCCGGCCCCGGAGCTGACGGTCTGCCGGATCCGCGTCCCGGCCGCGTACACCGGCCGCCCGCTCCCCCACGACCTGCCGGCGCTGGTCGTGATCCGGTCGGGCCGCCCGGTCCAGGACCCGATCCCACGGCCAGGAGACGAACTCCTCGTCGTCGCCACCCGCCCCGCCGTCGACGCCTTGATCCACACCGTTACCGGTGCTTGATCAACGCGCCCGCCTACGGCCGCTCACGCGTGACGGCGGCTCGCCGTCGCGCACCTTGGCCAGGTGGTAGGCCGCCAGGTCGCGGACGCGTTCGTCGGCCGAGCCGGTCAACGACTCGAGCGCGGCGACGGCCTCGGCGGTGCGGATGTCGCTGAGCGCCCACATGCATTTGCGCGACAGCGCCCGAGAGTCGTCGAAGTCGCGGTACGCGAACTCCATGTCGGCGGCGCGCCGCAGCGCCGGCACGGCACGCGGATCCGCGTACTCCTGCAGGAATCTCGCGATGTTCTCGTGGTCACGGTGCCAATCGGCGACCAGCAGCCGGCACAGCAGCGGCACCGGGTCGGCGCCCAACTGGTCGAAGAACACCATCAGGCTCAGCGCGGCCTCGAGTTGGTCCCCGTCCGCGCGCCGGACGGCGTCGGACAGCACACCGGGCAGGAAGTCCGCGTCCGTCCGTGGGTCCGCGCCGACGGCCGCGACGAACTCGGCCTCGGAGGTCCGGGCCAGCAGGAAGTCCCACACCGCGGTGCGCTGTGCGTCGGTGAGCATCCGCGCCGGTCCTCTCTCTCGGTGCGATCCTGCCAGCACGGGAGAGGGACGGGGCTCGGCGGATTAGGCTCGAACCACCGCGAACCGCTCCAGGGAGATGTCCGCATGGCAGGGCATGGGCTTCATGGTCGGCGCGCCGAGCGTGGGGTGCTCGATCAGCTCTTCGGAGAAGTACAGGCCGGCCGGCACATGGTGCTGGTGTTGCGCGGTGAGTCCGGTGAGGGCAAGACCGCTCTCCTCGACTATCTGGGCGACAAGGACCCCGGCGGGCGCTTCATCCGGGTGACGGGCGTGCAGTCCGAGATGGAGCTGGCGTACGCCGGTCTGCACCAGTTCTGCGTCAGCATGCTCGACCGCCTGGACGACCTGCCGGCGCCGCAGCGGGAGGCGTTGCGGGTCGCGTTCGGGCTCGTCGACGGGCCCGCGCCCGATCGGTTCCTGGTCGGGTTGGCCGTGCTGACGCTGCTCTCCGAGACCGCGGGCAGCGGCCCGCTGATCTGCCTCGTCGACGACGTCCAGTGGCTGGACCGGGCCTCGGTGCAGGCGTTGGCCTTCGTGGCGCGGCGGTTGGGCGCCGACCCCATCGGCCTCGTCTTCGCGGAGCTCGAGCCCAGCGACGACCGCGAGCTGTTCGGGCTGCCGGAACTCGTGCTGACCGGGCTCGACGACGCCGACGCGCGCGCCCTGCTGGACTCGGTGGCGCCCGCGTTGCGCGACGAGCGTCTGCGGGACCGGATCCTCGCCGAGGCCCGCGGCAACCCGCTGGCCCTGCTGGAGCTGCCGGCCGAGCTCACCGCCACGGAGCTCGGCGGCTGGTTCGGCTCGTCGAGGACCTGGCAGACGGAAAGCCGGACCGTCCACATCGAACAGGCGTACGTGCGGCGGGTACGCGCCCTGCCGCCGGAGACCCAGCTGTTCCTGCTGCTGGCCGCGGTCGAGCCCGTCGGCGACCCGACCGTGCTGTGGCGCGCCGCCGCCAAGCTGGGCCTCGGCGACGACGTCGCGGCGCCCGCCGAGGCGGCCGGGCTGATCACCGTGGCGATCCGCGTGCGGTTCGGCCATCCGCTGATGCGGTCCGCCGTGCACCGGGCCGCCGACTGGTCGGACATCCAGCGGGCGCACCGCGCGCTGGCCGACGTGTGCCCGCCGACAGACCCCGACCGGCGCGCCTGGCACCTCGCCGCCGCGGCGACGGCGCCGGACGAGGAGTTGGCCGGGGAGCTCCAGCGGTCCGCCGACCGCGCGCGGGCCCGGGGTGGCGCGGCGGCCGCCGCGGCGTTCCTGCGCCGGGCCACGGAGCTCACGCCCGATCCGGCCCGGCGTGGGCAGCGCGCGTTGGCCGCCGCCGAGGCCGCGCTGGCGGCCGGCGCCGCCGACGGGGCCGAGGAGCTGCTCGCCACGGCCGAGCTGGCCAAGCTCGACGGCCTGCAGAAGGCCCGCCTGGAACGGCTGCGCGCCCAGCTCGTCTTCACCCGCAGCCGGGGCACCGACGCTCCGGTGCTGCTGCTCGACGCGGCGCGCCGGCTGACCCCGCTCGACGTGCCGCTGGCCCGGGAGACCTACCTGGAGGCGTTGCTGGCGGCCGTGTTCGCGGGCGCCGGCCGGTTGGAGCCCGACCACGGCGTGCGTACCGTCGCGGAGGCGGCTCGCGCGGCGCCCGGCCACCCCGGTTCGCGCGACCCGGTCGACCTCCTGCTCGACGGGCTGTCGGCGCAGTTCACCCAGGGGTACGCGGCCGGCGCGCCCACGTTGCGCCAGGCGGTGCAGGTCATCCGGGCCCGTGACGGCAACACGTTGATCTGCCTGATCGCCTCGCTGGTCGCGGCCGAGCTGTGGGAAGGGCCGGCCTGGCTCGACCTGCTGACGCGGAACGTCCGCGGCGCCCGCGAGACCGGCACGCTGAGCCTGCTGCCGATGGCACTGGACTACCTCGGCAGCTTCCACCTCCAGGTCGGGGATTTCGTCACCGCCGCGGCGTTGACGGAGGAGGCCGCCGCGCTCAACGCCGCTCTGCATGTCGTGCCGCCGCCGTACACCCCGATCATGCTGGCGGCCTGGCGCGGCGACCAGCCGGAAACCGCGAGGCTGACCGAGATCGGCGTCCAGGACGCGTTCCCGCGCGGGGAGGGCAGCGCCCTGGTGCTGACGGAGTACGCGGCCGCGCTGCTCAACAACGGCCTCGGCCGCTACGAGACGGCGCTGGCCGCGGCCCAGCGGGCCACCAGCGGGGACCAGCTCGTCGCCAAGTCCTGGGCGCTCGGGGAGCTGGTCGAGGCGGCCGCCCGGCTGGAGCGGTGGGACGTCGGCGAGGCGGCGCTGGACGAGCTGGTGGACCGGACGCGGGCGAGCGGGACGCCGTGGGCGCTGGGCACGCAGGCCCGCGCGCGGGCGCTGCTCAGCCACGGACCGGAGGCGGACGGGCTCTATCGCATGGCGATCGACCGGCTCACCGAGTGCCACATGAACGCCCACCTCGCCCGGGCCCACCTCGTCTACGGTGAGTGGCTGCGCCGCCGCGACCGCCGCGCCGACGCCCGCGACCAGCTGCGCCGGGCGCACGACCTGCTGGCCACCATGGGCGCGGAGGCGTTCGACGAACGGGCGCGCAACGAGCTGCAGGCCACGGGCGAGACCGTCCGCAAGCGCACCTCGGACACCGCCCTGGACCTCACGCCACAGGAGTCGCTGATCGCGTCGCTGGCCCGGGACGGCCGCACCAACCAGGAGATCGGGGCCGAGCTGTTCATCAGCCCGCGGACGGTCGAGTGGCACCTGCGCAAGGTCTTCGCGAAGCTCGCCATCGGGTCGCGCCGGGAGCTGCGGGACGCGGACCTGGTCACCGCGGCCGCCCCCCGGTAGTCCCTGGCGCCGGACATTTGGGCGCCTTCGGGACGGCCCCGGCGCGATCCCCGGGTACCCGGGGCCTGCCGCCACCCGGGTCGACGACAGGCCCGACGCGGTGGGCGCGCGGCGACAGTGGGGTCCGTCGTTGGCGACCCCGCCACAGCCGATCCCCAGGAGCCCTCAGGTGATGACCTGCCAGTTGCCCACGGATCCCACCGTCGCCGAAGCCGTCGCGCAGGACGAGCTGCGGCTGCTGTACCAACCCATCGTGCGGATAGCCGACCGCGCCGTCGTCGCCGTGGAGGCCCTGGTGCGCTGGCAGCATCCGGTCCGCGGGTTGATCACGCCGGACCAGTTCCTCCCGGCCGGCCACGAGGCCGGACACCTGCCGCTGCTGGACCGGTGGGTGCTCGACCAGGCCTGCCGCGACATGGCGTCACTGCGCGATGCCGTGCACCGGCCGGCGCACGTCAACGTCAACCTCTCGGCGCAGACGCTGGCCACTGACTTCACCGAGCTCGTCACCGCGGCGCTCGACCACAATGGACTGTGCGCCCGGCGGCTGCAGCTGGAGCTGTCGGAGGGCGCCGACCTGGCCACCCTGACCCGGGCCGGACCGCGCCTTTCCCGCCTGATCGAACGTGGCGTCGCGGTCGCGATCGACGACATGGGCACCGGGGCGACCGACCTGCGCTACCTGTCGCGGCTCGCGGTGCACGGCATCAAGATTGACAAGGAGTTCGTCGCCGGCATGCTGCACAACCCGCGCGACCACGCCATCGTCACGCTGCTCACCAGCCTGGGGCACAGCCTGCGCCTGCACGTCACGGCCGAGGGCGTCGAGAGCGCCGAGCAGCTGGCCGCGCTCGCGCGCCTGGGTGTGTCCAATGTGCAGGGTTATCATCTCGCGCCGCCGCTGGCGCTCACCGAGCTGACGCGCACCGTGCTGGCCGGCTAGCCGGCGACGTGGACGTGGAACTCGTTGCCGTCGGGGTCGGCCAGGGTGTCGTCCGCCAGCCGGGTGGCGCCGAGCGCGACCAGCCGGTCGAGGTCTGCCGGGTCGTCGACCGTGAACTCGAGGCGCTGCCGGTTGCGGCCGGTCTTCGGGGCGACGGGCGGGCCGCCCCACGAGACCTTCGTGCCGCCGGCCGGCGACTGGACGGCGGTCTCCTCGTTGTCGTCCCAGACCAGCGGCCAGCCCAGCGCCGCGCTCCAGAAGAGGCCGACCGCCCGGGTGCCGTCGCAGGACGCCTCGCCGAGGAACCCGCAGCCGGCGAGGAACTTGTTGCCCGCCGGGATCACGCAGAACGCGTTGCCCTCGGGATCGGCCAGCACGATGTGCGGTTCCTCGGGCAGCTGGCCGACGTCGAGGTGGTGGGCGCCGAGCGCGAGCGCCCGCTCCACCGTGCGCTGCTGGTCGGCCTCGACCGCGCTGGTCAGGTGGAGATGGAGGCGGTCGAGCCCTTCCCTTTCGCTCTCGCTCGCGACGAACCGCAGGCCGATCTGGGTCTCGTCACCCGGCACGAGCGCGTCGTCGACGACCTCCCGACCGAGCAGGTCCGCCCAGAACCGCGCCAGCCGGGCCGGATCGTGCGCGTCCAGGACGATGGTGAGCGGTCCGGAGATCATCGTCGTACGGTAGGACGCTTCCGTCGCCGCTGTCGATGTATTTGTAACCGTCGCTACAATCTCGGATGTGTCGACGCGCTGGCTGCTGCTCGTGCTCAAGGTGCCCGCGACGCCGTCCCGGCATCGGGTCGCGGTGTGGCGTGAGCTGCGCAAGCTCGGGGCGATCACCCTCGGCGCCGGTGTCTGGGCGGTGCCCGACCTGCCGGTCTTCGCCGACGGCGTCGCGCGGGCGATCGCGCTGACCGAGCAGGCCGGCGGCCGGGCCATGACCCTCGACGCGACCGGCCGCTCCCCCTCCGACGCCGCCGCGTTCCAGGCCCTGTTCACCGCGGCCCGCACGGCCGACTGGACCGAGTTCCGCGCCGACTGCGAGAAATACGCGCAGGAGCTGGCCAAGGAGATCCGCATCGCCAAGTTCACCCTGGCCGAGCTCGAGGAGGAGGAGCAGTCGCTGGAGCGGCTCCGGCGCTGGCACCGCGACCTGACGGCCCGCGACGTGTTCGGCGCGCCCGAGGCGGCGGCGGCCACGGCGCGGCTCAAGGAGGTGACGGCGGCCTGCGAGGACTACGCCGAGCGGGTTTTCGCCGCGCTGCACGCCACACCGGAGGACGGGCCGTGATGTGGCCGCTCTATGCGGCGGGCTTCGTCACCGCCTTCGGCGCCCACGGCATCGCCGCCAACCTCGGCGGCTTCTCCGACGACGCGGTCACCTCGCTGCTCGTGCTCGGTGGGCTCCTCGCCCTCTACGACGGCGCCGAGGTGCTCCTCAAGCCGCTCTTCGGCACGCTCGCCGACCGGATCGGCGCCCGCCCGGTGCTGCTCGGCGGCCTGGTCGCGTTCGCCGCGGCGTCCACTGTGTACGTGGTCGCCGACGGCCCGGCCTGGCTGTGGGTGGCCCGCTTCGCGCAGGGCGCCGCCGCCTCCGCCTTCTCCCCCGCCGCGTCGGCGCTGGTCGCCCGGCTGAATCCGGCGGGTTCGCACGGCCGGGCGTACGGTTCGTACGGCTTCTGGAAGTCGATCGGCTACACGCTCGGCCCGCTGCTCGGCGGTCTGCTGGTGTGGCTCGGCGACCTGCGGCTGCTGTTCGCGGTGCTGGCCGGGCTCGGCGTCGCGGTCGCGATCTGGGCGGCGGTGGCGGTGCCCGTCGTGCCGCCGCTGCCCAAGCGCCGCCAGAACGTGGTCGACCTCGCCCGTCGCCTGGCGGACCCGGCGTTCCTGGCCCCGACCGGCGCGCTGGCCGCGGCCACGGCCGCCCTCTCGGTCGGCGTGGGGTTCCTCCCGGTCACGGGCCGCGCCGCCGACCTCGGCACGATCGCCACCGGCGCGGCCGTCTCCCTGCTGGCGGCGTGCGCGGCGCTCGTCCAGCCGTGGACCGGCCGCGCGCTGGACGCCGGGCGCATCTCGACCGCGCGCGGGCTGACCGTGGGCCTGTTCGTCACGGCGGCGGGCCTGGCGTGCGCGATGCTGCCCGGCCTGGCCGGGGTGTTGTCGGCGGCCGCGTTGATCGGCGTCGGCACCGGCTTGATCACCCCGGTCGGCTTCGCGGCGCTGGCCGCCAGCACACCGGCCGCCCGGTTGGGGCAGACGATGGGCACGGCGGAGCTCGGTCGGGAGCTCGGCGACGCCGGCGGGCCGTTGCTGGTCGCGGGGGTCGCTTCGGCGTTCTCCCTGTCCTCCGGGTTCGGAGTGCTGGCCGCCCTCGTCGCCGCGGGCGCCGGGCTCGCGCTGGCCCGCAGCCGGCGTGCGCCGCGCGCCCGGACCGGGGCGGTGGGCGCCTAGCGCAGGCGCGTCAGGATGTCGTCGGCGACGCGCTCGGGCGGCCGTGTCGCGTCGACGAAGGTGGCGTCGGTCAGCGCGGCGAACGTGGTGAGGGCCTGCGCGACATGGTCCTGCCGCCACTGCCGCGCCTTGGCCTCGACCTGGTCGGCGTCGATCCGCGGGCGCAGGATCTCCTCCGGGACGGCCAGCACGAACTCGCGCACGTCGACCCCGGCCCGCCGGATGCCACCCAGGATCTCGGCGCGGTATCCGGCGTTGATGAGGCTCATCGGCGCGACCCAGGGATGCGGGTACTGCTGCGCCAGGCCGACCATGGTCTCGACCACGAGGTGACGCCACAGTGGAAGGTCCTGGAAGTCCCCGGTCGGCGACTTGACGAACGGCATCAGCATGAAACCGACGTACTCGGGATCGAACAGCGTCGCCCCGTCCAGCCCCTTGACCACCAGACCGGCGGTCGTCGTCTTCCCCGCCCCGAACGCGCCGTTGACCCAGACAATCATGGCGAGCATCGTGCCACCGCCGAGCAACACGACCGCACTCCAGGAGGCAGCATGCCGAAGATCGTGCTCATCGGCGACGTCGGTGGCTGCGCGGCCGAGCTCACCAGGGTGGTCGCGCCGCTGCTGGCCGATCCGGACGCGGTCTTCATCCAGGTCGGCGACCTCGTCGACCGCGGTCCGGACAGTCCGGGTGTCCTGGCCTTCGTCGGCGACCAGCTGCCGGGGCGGCGCTGGATCCAACTGATCGGCAACCACGAGGCGCCGTACGTGGGCGCGGAGCCGTTCTGGCCGCATCCGCTCGCGGAGGGCGACGCGCGGCTGCTGGGCGAGTGGTGGCTCACGGAACAGCTGCGCGTGGCCGCGGCGGTGCGCACGGCGGACGGCGAGGAGTTCCTGGTCACCCACGCCGGCCTCACCCCGGCGGCGTGGCGGGAGCTGGGCGAGCCGGTCACCGCCACGACGGCGGCGGATCTGCTGAACACGCGGCCGGCGGACCTCCTCTGGCACGACCGGGGCCCGTTGTGGGCGGAAGCCGGCCCGGACCTCTACGACGGCTGGCTGCACGCCTCGCAACCGATGCCGTTCTCGCAGATCCACGGCCACTCGACGATCGTCAACTACCGCCACCGAACCTGGACCTGCGGCGAACGCATCCGCCAACGCTCCACCGTGGACTGGGCAGCGCGCCACACGGTCACCCGCATCGGCACGGGCCACTTCCACGCGATAGACCCGAAACACGGCCGCACCGGCGCCCCCACCTGGTCACCTTTGACCCTCCCCGACGCGACCCTGCTGGCCTGAGCGACCTCAGGCGTCGGGCGGGATGGTCGGGGCCAGCAGGTCGAGGGCGCGGGACGTGGTCAGGTTGGTCGTGTCCGGGTCCGCGACGTCGAACAGGCGGGCGTCGGTCTCCGCCGCCAGTGCGACCAGCGCCTCGAGCCACCGCCTGATCTCCTGGCGGAAGCCCTCCACCGGCTCGTCCCACGAGGTGTCGTTGAACTCGATGACCACCCGTTGGATGCCGGACGACCCCACGTAGACGAACCCGTCGAGGCCCGCCCGTGAGCCCGTCCGTTCCAGTTCGACGATGTCGCCGTCGGCCATCGGCAGGTCCAGCTCTGGATCATCGTCGAACAGCTCGCGCAGGTGGCGTACCACCGTGTCGGTCGGCAGGTCGGTGCCTGGCTTGCCGGTCTCGTCGAATCGCATGACGACCAGTTGGTCACCCATAGGAGCCGGGTCGGGTCGGCCTCGCGGCCGGCCCGACCCGCTCACCTCCTCAGCGCATCACTCGGGGAAGTGCAACGTGTAAGGAATGCCGTTTCGGATCAGGCAGTCGAGCACGTCCTGGGTGGGGCCCAGGGTGTCGTAGGCATTGTGCGGCAGGAAGTGCCAGTGCACCGCACGGACCTTGTATTTCTTCGTCGTGCCGGTCGCGTCCTTCGCGTCGATGCTCGCCTGCTTCATCATCCAGGCGTCCTTCTCACACTCCGCGACCTCGCCGCCGTAGTCGGGGACGCCGGTCTTCACCTCGTGCAGCGTGAGCTCGCCCGGCGGATCCTCGACCGCGATGTCCGGCTTGCGGGCGACCGACCGAGGCGTCGGCACCTGCGGTGTGGACACCCGGAGGTCCCGATGGCGTACGCCGGTCAGCAGGTTGTCGGCGACGAAGTTCTCGCCGTCGCGCCAGTTGAACATGTAGCGCACCCGCGGACCCGGCACGTGCAACGGGTTCTGGTACGCCGCCCGCAGTCGCGCGAAGCTCGTCCGCTTTCCCTTGGCCAGCCGCAGCATGCCCGGCCGGACCGCCATGATGCCGACGTCGGCGCGGGCCGCCGCGGTGCCGGCCTCCTGGATCGCGGTCCAGTCGTCGCCCAGGATGAGCTCGAGCGCCGACTCCTTGATGCTGTCCGGGATGCTGTCGTAGGTCGCGACGATCAGCACGACCTGTTCGAGCCGGTGCGCGAAGCGGATGACGAACCGGGCCGCCTTGCCCGGGATCGCGATCGCGTCGCCCGCGTAGGGCACCACGCCGAGGATGCTCAGCCCCGCGCCGACCCAGTCGCCGTGGATCAGGCCGGCGATGGTGTCGCGCAGGTCGGCCAGGCCGCCGAGGATCCAGCCCACGACCGGGATGGCGCTCAGGCCCCCCGAGCAGAGGTTGCCGGCGAGCCAGGCGATCGAGTCGCGCGGCGCGAAGTCGCCCGCGAACATGCCGAGGAGGAAGTCGCTGACGTACGTCCACTTGTCGATCTGCTCGTCCGGCTGGGCCGGGTCGAGTCCCTGGTCTTCGGCGTGCTGGACCTCGTAGTCGTCGCGCAGGCCGTCGCCGTCGGTGTCCTGCGCCAGCGGGTTGATCCCCCGCTCGTTGACCTCGTCGCCGTCGGACAGGCCGTCGCCGTCGCTGTCCACATTGTTGAGGTCGGTGAGGGCTTCCTCCTCGGCGACGTCGATGAGCCCGTCGCCGTCGGTGTCCGTCGCGTTGGGCGTGGCCACGATCGGCGGCACGTCGCCGGGCGCCGGCGGGGCGCGCGGTTGGTCGGCCACGAGCGGGTTGCTGCCCTGAGCCACCTCGGCGCCGTCGCTGGCCCCGTCACCGTCGGTGTCGGGATCGGTCGGCCTGGTGCCCAGCTCCTGCTCCTGCAGGTTGGTCAGGCCGTCGTTGTCGGGGTCTTCGGCCGCGTCGGAGACGCCGTCGCGGTCGGTGTCGGCCAGGCCGGGCATCGCCAGGCCGGCCAGCTCGGTGATCTCGAACTTGTCGGTCAGCTGGTCACCGTCGGAGTCGACGAGCAGCGGGCTGGCGCCGAACCGCAGCTCCACCACGTCGACCACGCCGTCGCCGTCGTGGTCGCCGTCGTAGGTGATGCCGAGGCGGGTCAGCACGTGGAAGCCGTCGGCCCAGGCCTTCTCCGCGTGCACCGTGGCGGACGTGGGGTTGGCCTTCTCCAGCATCTTGTCGGCCTTGTCGAGGCCGGACCGCGCCGCGTCGAGGTCGCCGAACGCCGCGCTGAGGCCGGGCGGCGCGGGCGCGGGCGGCGGGGTGCGCCGGAACGGCCCGATGGTCGCCTCGGCGTCCTGGATCGCCGCGTCGGCCAGGAGCCGGATCGCGGTCAGCACGTTGACCAGCGCCGTGGCGTGCGCCTCCGTGGCCGGCCCGTCCGGCACCTGGTTGCCGCTGAGCCGGCTCTTGAGATAGGACGCCAGGTGCTTCAGGTTGTCGAACGAAGCGCCGCCGTCGCCGGCGCCCTTGAAGCGCGCGCCGTCGAAGTAGCGGTTGGCCACGTCGGCCGCCACCGCGTCGACGCGGCTCTCGCCCAACCCGTCACCGAGGTACGGCCGTACGGCGTCGATGGCATCGGTGATCGACTGGCGCGCGTCGCGCGTGTATTCGGTGGTCGGAATCGCGGCGACGCCGTCCTGCCAACGAGGCGTCTCCTCCGCCGACGCCTCGCCCGCGAACATCGCCAACTGCGCCACGACCGCGATCGCCACCGCCGCGGCCAGGCTTCTTCGTCGTGGACCAGCATGAGCTCGCATACACGTACTCCCATCTGTCGACCGAACGACGGGAGCGTATGCGGCAACCGTGGCCACCATGTGACCGCCCGACCACGGGTTGTCATGTTCGCCGGAACCCGTCCTGAATGGACGGAGTTTTCGCCATCTGGAGCGGACGCGACCTGTCACCTCCGGCGCCGGCCGTGGGTCGTAGGGGGTGAAGACGGAGGTGACGGTGGACGGCGATGTCGACCTGCACGAGCTCTACCGGGTGGCGGCGGCCCGGCTCACGGCGCAGCTGTTCGGCGTGACCGGCGACTACGCGGAGGCGCAGGACGCGGTGCACGAGGCGTTCGCGCGCGTGCTCGCCCGGCCGGGACGGCTGCGGGGCGTCGACAACCCGGAGGCGTGGCTGCGGACCGTGGCGCTGAACGTGGCACGGTCCCGGCACCGGCGGCGGGTGCTCTTCGAGCGGTTGGCCCGGACGGGGCGGCTTCGCCGGGACGACGTGGTCGCGCCCCTTTCACCGGACCATGTCGCGTTGGTCGCGGCGTTGCAGACCCTGCCGCGGCCGATCCGGGAGGCGGTGGTGCTGCACTACATCGCCGACCAGCCGGTGGCCGAGGTGGCCGGGACGCTCGGCTGCAGCGTCGAGGCGGTCAAGACCAGGCTGTCGCGGGGCCGGCGGGCCCTGGCCGCGGCCATCACCGACCAGGAGGCGACCCGTGCGTGAACCCGACTTCGCCGGGCTGGCCGAGGCGGCCCGGCAGGCGTTCCGGCCCGACTGGGCCGACGTGGTGGCCAAGGCCGCCCGCCGCCGCCGGCTCCTGCGGGCGTTCGGGGCGGCCGTGGTGGCCGCGGTGGTCGCCGCCGGCGGCGGGCTGGCGACCGGCACCCTGGGCGGCGCCCCGACGCCGACGCCGACCCCGGCGGGCAGCCCCTATGCGCTGCGGCACGCGGCCGAGAACCCGAAGCCCGGCGGCAGCCCCATCCCCCAGATCTCCGTGACCTCGTACGCCGTCGCCGGCGACCTCGACCATCTCTACGTGCCGGTTCGTGACTGCCGCGGCCGGTGCGTCGACATGGTCGCCGCCACCGCCGACCGGGGCCGCACCTGGAGCGCGGCGGAGCTTCCGGGTGGCGGGATCAACTCGTCCCGGTTCGTCGTCGCGGCCGCGGGCGCCACGGTGGTCGCCGTCGTCCGGGGCCGAGCGGACCGGCCGGACGACTACCGCACCAGCACCGACGCGGGCCGCACCTGGCGCCCGGCGCCGGTCGCGGAGGTCGCCGCACTGCCCGCCGACTGGGTGTCGGTCGAGGCGCGGGGCGACCGGCTGATCGCGGTCGACCCGCGCACCGGTGACCTCGCCGGCGTCGCGCTGCCGCTCCTGGAGGCCCGCGTGGTGGGGACGGCGACGGACCGCTGGGTGTTCGGCTACACGGGCACGGAGCCGACGGCCAGGCGCGGGAAGCTGCGCTACGTCGGCAAGTCGCTCGCCGTCACGCGCGACGGCGGGCGCACCTGGAGCGTGCGCAAGCTGCCCAAGGACGACGTGTTCGCCGACGTCGCGGTCGCCGACGGCCGGCGGGCATACGCGATCTAGCAGACGAACGCGGCGTACGAGCAACGGTTGTACCGCAGCGCCGACGGCGGCCGGACCTGGGACGAGGGCACCGACGTGCCGCTGCCCTCCGGCCGGACCCGGATGTTCGGGACGGCCGACGGCACGGCTTACCTGTCCGCGTCCGAGAAGCTGTGGCGCGTCGATGCGCGGTCGCTGGGCCAGGTACGCGACGGTCCTCGGCCGTACGCCCGGATCCTGCCCGTGCCCGGCGGCGGCTACCTGGCGACCGGTCTCAAGCCGGAGGTCGGGCTGTGGCTGTCGACCGACGGCCGCTCCTGGTCACAGCTGGACACACCGGTGCTCCGGCGTTAGGCGTCCTGTCGCCGCCGGACCATCTCGGTGATCCAGATCGGGGCGTACGGCGACGTGCAGCCCGGCGAGGTCGGATAGTCCTTGAGCACCTCGAGGCGTTCGCCGATCGCCAGCGCACGGGCGCGGTGGGCGGCGTGGTCGATGCCGATCTGCGCCAGGCAGTGGTTCATCGCCCACTGCAGCCGGGCCGGGGCGCCCTTCATGTCGGCCTCGATCACGTCGAGCAGGCCGGTCAGGTCGAGGACCTCCGGCTCGGCGGTGACGCGTTCGGTGGTCAGGGCCCAGCCGGCGCTGGCCACCACCGGGTCCGGGTCGGCGAACCAGGCCACCCGCAGCGCCTCGGCGTGCGGGCTCTTCTTGACGACGTAGTTGACGAGCCAGTCGTGCACCTTGGGCGTGCGGGCCTCGCGGAGCATGGTGTCGAGCTCCGCCCGGTCGAACGCCTTCGGGCGGCAGATCAGCAGGGCCAGCAGCCGGGCCGCGCTGTCGCCCGTGCGCCAGAGCTCGCGGGCCAGGTCCTGCTGGGTCTTGAGCCGCTTCGCGACCGCCCGCAGCTTGCTGAGGTTGACGCCGTGGTCGTCGCCGTGGCGCTCGTTGACCTCGCAGGCCCTGGGGTCCTCGAGCTCCGCGAGCTCGGCCATCACCTCGGAAACCGTCGTCCCGGCCACCTCGACCTCCCGTCAGTGCAGCAGCCTAGCGGCCGGGTCAGGGCGACCGCTCGCCGGTCATCACCCGGACCAGGGCGGACAGGCCGACCAGGGCCGCGTCGACCTCCGCTGTGGTCATCGCGGCGACCCACCGCTCGTACTGCTGGTGGAAGCCCTCCGCCATCGCGGCGTGCAGGCGGCGGCCCTCGTCGGTCAGGCGCAGCACGTAGAAGTTGCGGTTGCGGGCGTCGCGTTCACGGACGAGCAGGCCCTTGCGTTCGAGCTCGGCGGCCATCCGGCTCACCGTGCTCTTCTCCAGGCCGAGCAGGTCGACGAGGTCACGCTGCGACAGCGGCGGGTCGGTGTCGAGCACGTGCACCGCGAACGCCTGGGTCATCGAGACCTGGAATCCGGCGATCGGGTAGTCGGGCTGGAGCGCGCCACCGACCCGCATGAACTCCATGATCAGTTCATGCAGGCGGCGGGCGTCGGACTCAGAGTTGCGCATTGCAACTCGACATCCTACAGTGGGTCGGGAGAGTTGTAGCTTACAACTGATCTAGGAGTGGGTCTCCATGGCCGGTCACCGCAACCTGCCCACGTTCTTCATGGGCCATCCCAGCCGGTTCTACGACTTCATGGCCCGCCGGGTGTTCCGGCGCATGTACCGGCGGATCGCGGCCGACGTCGACGCCACGGCACCCCGTGGCGCCCGCGTGCTGGACGTCGGCACCGGGCCCGGGATCCTGCTGCTCGAGCTCGCCCGGCTGCGGCCGGACCTCGACCTGACCGGCATCGACCTGTCGCCCGACATGGTCGCCACGGCCGGCCGTCACCTGGCGCCGTTCGGCGACCGGGCGCGGGTCCGCACCGCCGACGTCACCGACCTGCCGTTCCCTGACGGGTCGTTCGACCTGATCGTGTCGTCGCTGAGCCTGCACCACTGGGACCACCCCGAGGCCGCGGCGCCCGAACTGACGCGGACGCTGCGGCCCGGTGGCCGGATCCAGATCTACGACATGCCGTTCGCGCCGTTCTCCGCCCTTGACCGGGCCGGTGCGGCGCAGCGGGACCGCTTCCGCACCGGCATCCCGATCCTCCGCGGGTTCACCCGGTTCGTCGTTCAGGCGCCCGGCTCGCGCAGCGCCTCCACCAGGCGGGCGTAGGTCTCCGCCACGGCGCCCTCCACACTGGACACCACCACCGTGTCCGGTCGCACGAGCGTCATCAGGTCGTCGTACATCCTCCCGAGCAGTGCCGGCCCGCCGCGCGCGCCGACGAGCCGGTGGTGGTGGCGTACCCATGGATCGTCGGCGTCCCGGCGGGCCCGGCGCGCGAACCGCTCGATCGCGGCCGCCCGCTCGTCGACCAGGACGACCTCGACGAAGCCGGCCCCGTGCGCACGGGCCAGCTCCGCGAACGCGGTCACCTCGTCGAGACGGCCGAAGTACTGCGCCAGCACGACGTCCCGCCCGCCGTCCAGGTGGGCCGCCGCCATCGCCCGCACGAGCGGCCACACCACGTCCCACGTCCGGTTGTCGTCGTCCGCCCACCCGCCGACCAGCCGGTGCACGGCGTCGACGTCGAGGTTGAGCACGCCGGGATGCCGATCCGCGTAGCGCCCGGACAGGGTGGACTTGCCGATCCCGGGCGGGCCGTTCAGGTGTACGAGTCGCGCCACCGTGCCAACCCTACGCAGCCAGCTCCAGCAGTTTCTCCGCCGCGACGGTCGTGCCGTCGGTGCGGATCGTGGCGGCCACGGCGGTCGCCCGCTCCCGGCTCGCCAACGCCGTCGCCAGCGCGGCCGCGAACGCCTCCGCGGTCGGCCCCGGACCGTGCCCCACGGTGATGCCGGCGCCGATGCGCAGGGCGGCGACCCGGTCGGCGAAGTACGGCTGGTCGGCCCACTGCGCCACGACCACCTGCGGCGCGCCGGCCAGCGTGGCGGTCGTCGTGGTCCCCGCGCCGCCGTGGTGGACGACGGCGGCCACGCGCCGGAACAGCTGCTGCTGGTTGACCTCGCCGACGACGAGGCAATCAGGGCGGTCGTCGACGCCGTCCAGCTCGGCCCACCCGCGACCGACGATCACGCGCCGGCCCTGGGCCCGGATCGCCTCGATCGCCAGACCCGCGATGCCGTCGGGCGCGACCATGCTGCCGAAGCTCACGTAGACCGGCGGTGGGCCGTCCGCGAGGAACGCCGCGAGGTCGGCCGGCAGGGGCCGCTCGTCGGGCGCGACCCAGGCGCCGGTCTGCAGCACGTCGACCCCGTCGCCCGGCCACGGCGCCAGCACCGGATCGGCCGCCAACCACGGACGGGCGGTGTGGATGTAGTCGCGCACGTTGTCGACCGGCGGCAGGCCCGCGCCGAGCCGGGCCGCGTTGAGCGGCTCGCGCAGGAACGCGTTGTAGTTGTCGATGCTCAGCTGCTCCAGGGCCGCCGGGTCGGTCACGTCGGCCGACACCGGGAGGCCGGGCAGCGGCTGCGGGCGGTGGTGCGGCGAGGGCAGGAAGATCGGGCAGTAGGTCACGTGGACGGACGGCACGCCGAGCAGGTCGGCCACCGAGCGGGCGCCGGCCGCGGCCGGCAGGACCCCGCTGCCCACGATGACGTCGCAGCCCTCGGCCGCCTTCGCCAGGGCGTCGAACTGGGTGGCGATCAGCTTGGCCGCGACCTCGGCGACCGACGGGGGCGGCGTCGTGTGCACGAGGGTCCGGACCGGGTCACCGATCGGGGTGAACGGCACGCCCACCTCGGCCAGCCGGTCGGCGCAGTCCGGCGGTGCGCACACCACCGCCTCGGCGCCGAGCTCCCGCAGCTTCCGCGCGAGCGCCGCGTAGGGCTCGACTCCCCCGCGCGAGTCGAACGTGGACAGGACAACACGCATGTCTGCATCCCCCCGGATTGCTTGCTGTTGTGGGCTTCGAGCAGCGATTCTGCGCCCCGACCCCGGTCTTGCGGCAAGGCCGGGGGTCCGCTATATGTTGAAGAGGGGCCACGATCAGGGCAGCGCCGCCAGGATGTCGATCAGCGCGGTGGTGGCGGGTGGGTCGGGCGGATCCCCGTACACCGCGGCGTAGATCTTTCGGGGTGTGTCCGGGAGCGGCGTGGCATGGACGCCCGGCGATCGGTGGGCGCGCAGGGCGAGGCCGTTGACGATCGCGACGCCCATGCCCGCGGCGACGAGCGCCTGGGTGATGACGGTGTCGTCGCAGAAGTAGGCGATGCGCGGCGTGAAGCCGGCGCGCGCGCAGGCGGCGGTCGTGGCGGCCCGGCAGCGCTCGCAGCCGCCGACCCAGGCCGAGTCGCGGTGGTCCTCGAGCCGCTGCCGCGGCCGGTCGCTGACCAGGAACAGCGGGTCGTCCAGCAGGTGGGTGAGGCGGAAGCCGTCGGCCTCGTCCGGCGGGGTGTCGGCGTTGCGGAAGATCAGGGCGATGTCGACCTTGCCGGCCCGCAGCATCCGCAGGCCGTCGGCCGGGTGGGCGTCGACGATGTTGAGCTCGATCCCGGGGTGGCACTGGGCGAGCACGGCGGCCGCCTTCGGCACCAGGGTGCTGAGCACCGTCTGGAAACCCGCGAGGCGCACGCGGCCGGCGCGCAGACCGACGCGGGCGGCCAGCTCGACCGACGCGGCGTCGAGGCGCCCGAGGATCTCGGCCGCCCGCCGCGCCAGCAGCTCGCCCTCCGGGGTGAGCCGGACGCCGCGGCCGACGCGCTGGATCAGCTTGGCGCCGGTGGCGGCCTCCAACCGTCCTAAGTGGTGACTGACCGACGGTTGGGAGTAGCGAAGCTCCTTCGCGGCTTCGGTCACCGAGCCCAGCCGGGCGACCGCCTCCAACACCCTGAGGTGGGTCACGTTCAGCATCGATCAAGTTTATCTATGAGACTTGCGGTGAGTTGGCATTGGACGTCATGACCGCGGCCCTGCCAGCATCGGGTCATGTCACTCGTACGCGTCCAGAACTTCTCCATCTCCCTCGACGGCTACGGCACCGGCGCGGGCCAGAGCGCCGACGCGCACTTCGGTCACGCCGGCGACCGGCTGCACCAATGGATGTTCGCGACCCGCTACTGGGCGGCCGGCGGGAGCGGCGGCGTCGACGACGCGTTCGTCCGACGCTTCGACGACGGGATCGGCGCCGAGATCATGGGCGCGGGCAAGTTCGGCCACCCGGGCTGGCACGAGGACCCGGACTGGAAGGGCGCGTGGGGCCCGAACCCGCCGTTCCACACGCCGGTCTTCGTGCTCACCCACCACCCGCGCGAGTCGATCGAGATGGAAGGCGGCACGACGTTCCACTTCCTCGACGCGCCGCCGGCCGAAGCGCTCGCCACGGCCCGCCAGGCCGCGGGCGACCGCGACATCCGCCTGGGCGGCGGCCCGACGATGATCCGCGACTTCCTCGCGGCCGGCCTCGTCGACCACCTGCACGTGGTGGTGGTCCCGATCGTGCTCGGCCGGGGCGTGCGCCTCTGGGACGGCCTGGAGGGGGTCGAGAAGGACTACCGCGTGGAGGCCACGTCGTCGCCGAGCGCGGTCACCCACCTGACCTTCACCCGCTAGCGCGCCCGAACGCGTACCCCCGTGGGGGTGATCAGGCCGTTGGCAGGGAGATGAGGGAGAGGATGACGCGGGACTTCGCGGGGTTCTCCTCCAGGTAGGGCTGCAGCACCTCGAGGAAGCCCTGGCCGATCGCGGCCACGTCGGCGTCGTCGACGTACAGCGGCACCTGGTTGTAGTTGAACTGGGGCATGCGGTCGCGGAGCTCCCCGCGGTCCACGAACCGGTCGAACTCCTCCGCGAGCCGGGCCAGCAGCATCAGGAACGCCTGGCGGTGCTGGGTTTCGGTCATCGTGCGCGCCTCGTCGTCGCCGATGCGGGCCGCCGTGTCGTTGAGCGCCAGGGTCCGCTCAGTGGTGCCGCGTACCCGCCGCTCGCTGACGACCACCAGGTAGCCGCCCTCGATCAGGGCCGCCACATGCCGGTAGAGGGTCGCCGGCGGGATCTCCGGCAGGTCCTCCTTCAGCTGCGTGGTGGTGACCTCCCGGCCCATCACCGTGTGCAGGATCCGCCAGCGGACGGGGTGGAGCAGCAGGTCGGCCAAGGGAGTACGCGAATCGGCCATGCCGCCTCCATCGTTATCGCGCTTGATATTAATATCGTGAGTGATAGCATTCGTCTCACGAGCGAAGTGGGACGACGGAAGGAAGTGTGGCGTGAGCGCTGTATCTGTCCACAACGAGGGGTTGACCCTGCGGTTCTCCGGGTGGGAGCAGCTGTTCGTGCGCCGCGCGATCGAGGTGGTGCCGCTCGCGGCGGTGTCGGGCGCCGACGTCGTCGAGGGGTGGCTCTACCGACCGCTGGGCGTCCGGGCCGGCCTCGTCGTCAGCGGCCTGCTCAAGGTCGGCACCTGGCGGTCACCCGGCATCACCCGGCTGGTCTGCATCCGGCGCGGGGAGCCGATCCTGCGCGTCACCGTCGACCGGCGGCGGTCCGGTGGGCACTTTGACGAGCTTCTGATCGGTACGCCCGACGCCCGGTCGGCGGCCGACGCGCTCAACACCCACCGGGTGCCATGACCGGCGTCGAGGTCGGCGTGGCCGGGCTGACGAAGCGGTTCGGGACGGTCACCGCCGTCTCGGACCTCACATTTCGGGTGCGACCGGGGCTGGTGACCGGGTTCCTCGGGCCGAACGGGGCCGGCAAGACGACCACGCTGCGGGCGATGCTCGGACTGATCCGCCCCGACCGTGGCGAGGCGACGTTCGGCGGTTCCCGCTACGCCGCTCTGGCCAGCCCGTCGCGCGTGGTCGGGGCGGTGCTCGACTCCTCCGACGCGCATCCGGCCTGCACGGCGCGTGACCACCTGCGCATCTACGCGGCCATGGGCGGCCACCGCGCGTCCCGGATCGAGGAGGTCATCGACCTGCTGGACCTCGGGACGTACGCGGACCGGCGCACCCGCGGCTTCTCCACCGGCATGCGCCAGCGGCTGAGCCTCGCCGTCGCGCTGCTCGGCGACCCGGGCGTGCTCCTGCTCGACGAACCGTCCAACGGCCTCGACCCGCAGGGACTCGCCTGGTTGCGCGGCTTCCTGCGCACGCTGGCCGCCGAGGGTCGCACGGTCCTGGTCTCCAGCCACGTGCTCAGCGAGGTCCAGCAGACCGCCGACGACGTCATCCTGATCGCCGCGGGACGGCTGCTGGCCGCCGGCCCGCTGCGCGATCTGACGGGCCCGGACCGCACCCTCGAACAGGCATTCCTGGACCTGACCGCCTCGACCGTGGAGCCGGCATGCGCGACCTGATCAGGGCGGAGACCGTCCGGCTGTTCTCGACGCGGCTGTGGGTCGGTGCGCTGGTCGCCGCGGTGCTGGGTGGTGGCGGGCTCGTCGGACTCGTGGCCGGGATCGGGCCGCAGCACGTCGATCCGCCGTTGCCGGGGCTGGACACGCCGGACGGCGCCCGTGCGGTGCTCGGTCTCGTCAGCGTCACCCTTTTCCTGCCCGCGCTGTTCGGGACGGTGGCCGTGACCGGTGAGTACCGGCACCGCTCCATCACCACCACGTTTCTGTTCTCGCCGGTGCGGTGGAAGGTGCTCGTGGCCAAGCTGGCGGTGCACACCGCGGCCGGGATCGGCTACGGCGTGGTGCTGGCCTGCACGGCGACGGCCACGCTCTACCTGGCCGCCGCGACGCACGGCACCTCCCTCGGGTTGCCGCCCTCGGAGGTGGCAGGCTTCACGCTGCGCCTCGTCGCCGCCTGCGCCGTCTACACCCTGATCGGTGTCGGCGTCGGGGCGCTGGCGCGGCACCAGCTCGTCGCGCTGGCCGTCGTGGTCGGCTACTTCTATTTCCTCGAGCTCCTCCTCGTTCTCATCCCCGGCGTCAACCTGGCCTACCCGTTCCTGCCCGGCGGGGCGACCTCGTCCCTGCTGCGGTTCGACTACGTCACCGAGAGCGTGTCGGCCCAGACCGGCGCCGCGGCGACCGATCTCCTCGGCACGCTGCAGGGCGGCCTCGTGCTGTTCGGCTATGCCGCGCTCGCGTCGCTGGTGGCGATGGTGCTGCCGCTGCGCCGGGACGTCCGGTGAGCTGCGGTCCGGGCGGCGTGCGGGCCCGTCCCGCGGCTAGGGTGGGGCGCATGACCACACTGACGAACCGGCCGCAGACCGCGCTGCTCGTCGTCGATGTGCAGAACGGCGTCGTCGCGCAGGCGCACGAGCGCGACGCCGTGGTCGCGAACATCGGCGCCCTGGTCGACAAGGCCCGTCACCACGGGACGGCGGTCGTCTGGGTGCAGCACTCCGACGAGCACCTGGCCGAGGAGAGCGACGACTGGCGCATCGTGCCGGAGCTGGCCCCGGCCGGGGCCGAGCCGACGGTCCGCAAGCGCTACGCCGACTCGTTCGAGGAGACCACGCTCGAGACGACGCTGGCGGCCCTGGGCGTCGGGCGGCTCGTCGTGGTCGGCGCGTCGACCGACGAGTGCATCCGGGCCACGCTGCACGGCGCCGTCGTCCGCGGATACGACGCCACCCTCGTCAGCGACGCGCACACGACCGAGGACAACAGCGCGTGGGGCCATCCCCCGCCGGACCAGGTGATCGCCTTCACCAACCTCTACTGGGGCTCCCACCGGGCCCCGGGCCGCACGGCCGGCACGCTCACGACCAAGGAGGTCGAGTTCTAGGTCAGGTAGGCGGCGAGCGAGTCCGGGCCGACCACAGCGCAGCGGCACCAGTCGACCAGGTTCAGGTCGAACCGGCGCAGCACACCGGCCAGCGCGGCCGCGGTGTCGCCGGACACCGGGCCGGGTCCGCCGATCTGCAGGCCAAGCACGGTGACGTGGCTGCCGGCGGTCAGTCCGTAGACGCGCAGCGGACCGCAGTCGACGGCGAACGAGTCGACCACGATCCCGTCCGCGCCGCCGAAGGCGACGCCGGCCCGGCGGCGGCCGCGCGGCAGCAGGCCGAGAAGCTCACCCTCCGGCAGCGGCGGAACCAACGGCGCCACCGGTGCCGCACGCACATGGAGGCTGCGGAACCCGTGGCCGACCGCCTCCTCCTCCCAGACCCGGCGGACTTCGGCGAGCTCGGCCGTCACGACCTCGGCCAGGCCGGCCGTCACCAGCTCCACCTGCCGCCAGTCGTCCTCGTGGAGGACGAGCGCGTCGGGCGCCGCCGGGCCGATCGGCGGCAACTCGGCGCACAGCGTCGGCAACGAGTAGAGGATCGCGCGGCTCAGCGTCAGCACGAGCCGGCCGCTGGCGCGGAACTCCGCCGCGGTAGGCGGCTCCGCCGTTACCACCGTCCACGACTGGCCGGCCAGATCGAGGTTCGTGTGCACGGCGAAGGTCTCGGGTAGCTGCCCGACCGGGATGTCGCTGCGGGCGAAGGGCTGGCCGGTCGCGGCGTCGACGAACTCGACCGCGACGGTACGCGCATCGGACACGCGCCGTACCCTACCGCCCGCAGGCGCATTCCACTAAGGACGGACGTTGTGGTTGCGGGAGAACAGGTTCTCCGGGTCGTAGGAGCGCTTGACCGCCGCCAACCGTTCGTAGGTCTCCGCCGGATAGATGCCCGCGACGTCGTCCTCCGTGGCCGACGAGAGGAAGTTGGCGTAGAGGCCGTCCAGGTGCGGCGCCAGCCGGTCCCACAGCGCCGTCAGGCCCGGCCGGGCCGCGTCGATCACCGGCTGCGGTCCGCCCGTCGTCGTCGCGACCATCAGCTCCGCCTGGCGATGGGCGTAGGCCGTCGCCTCCGGAGCGACCCGGGCCACCGCGCCGCCGACGCTGCGGACGGCGATGTAGGGCGACCGCCCCGACGCGCCGGCCTCGGTCAGGATGCGCAGCACCTCCGGAACCGACTCCGTGCCGACGAAGCCGCTGCGGGTCACCAGCTGGACTCCCGGCGGCGGGACCATTCCCTCGACGAGCACGTCGGCGTACGCCTTGCGGGTCACGTCGTCGTCGAGCACCGTGCCGAGTCGGCGGATCGGGTCAACGGCCGCCGCCGCCGCGGATAGGTCGTCGCCGTCGAAGGCCACGAACACCTCGAGCGGCGCCTGCGCCCCGCCGGCGAACGGGTTGGCGAAGCTCGCGATCGAGGTGAGCGCCTCGGGCGCGGTGCGCAGGTAGTCGGCCCAGCCCCGCAACACCGCGCCGACCTCCGCGGCCGGGAAGGCGATCCGGCCGTGGAAGACCTCGGTCGTCGGGTGCGCCACGAACTCGAAGGCCGTCACGACGCCGAAGTTGCCGCCGCCGCCGCGGATCGCCCAGAACAGGTCCGGGTGCTCCGTCGCGGACGCGTGCACGACACCCCCGTCGGCCGTGACCACCTCCGCGCCGACGACGCTGTCGAGCGCCAGCCCGTACTTCCTGACCTTCCAACCGATGCCGCCCGTCAGCGTGAGCCCGCCGACGCCGACGCTGCGGGTGTCGCCCGACGAGATCGCCAGCCCGTGCGGCGCCAGGGCGACCGCGACCTGACCCCACGTGGCCCCGCCGCCGATGCGGACGACGTGCCGTTGCGGGTCGACGACCGCGACGTCCGCGAGCGCGCCGAGATCGATGACCACGCCCCCGTCGTTGGTGCCGAAACCCGGAAAACCATGACCACCACCGCGTACGGACAGCACGAGCCCCGCCCCGGCCGCGAACCTGACCGCCGCCCGTACGTCCTCGACGGTCTTGGGCCGCAGCACGACGGCCGGACTGCCCGACGCGAGCAACGACCGGCTGGCCGCCGCGTAGTCGGCCGCACCCGGCTCGATGACGTCCCCACCGAACTCACGGCGAAGCTGCTCAGAACTCATGATCTTTACCCCCACACAGACCGACAACACTCCTCTGACGAAGTGCGGTGGCGATTTGTGAGGCGCCGCGAGGGTGACGCGGGTCTCCCCGCTCAGCGGCGGACGTGGCGGAGGACGCCGGCGATCACGAGGCAGAGGACGACGGCGCCGACCAGCATCAGGATTCCCGCGGCGATCAGCGCCCGCCGCACGAAGGTGCCGTCCCGCAGCAGGGTCGCCGCGAGCCGCGCGTCACGCACCGAATCGGCCATCGTCACCTCGGGCGCCGCCGCCGGTGTGCCGCCCGGCGGGGCCGTGGTCATGCTGATGTGGACAGTGCCGCGCGCCGCCTCCGCACTCACCGGTCGCGCCGCGGCCGGGCCCGCGACCAGCAAACCGGCCACCAGCGCGGCGGCCAGCGCGCACCACAGCTTCCGCACTCTTTCCTCCCCGTCGCAGACGCCCACCCATCCAGCGTCGACAGGGGCGGAAACGTTACAGGGCTTGAGTACGGCGGCTCAGGCGCGGGCGCGGGCGGGAGGCCAGAGTCGGAGGGCATGACGAGCACTCCTGTTCGCAAGCCCACGACCGCGTTCTTCGTGCAGGCGGCCCTGTCCTTCGGCCTCTCGCTGTTCGCGGCGGCGGCCGCCATCGCCTACCTGCCGGCCGGCGCGTGGATCCGCGCGTTCCTGGCGCTCAGCCTGCTCTACGTCGTGACGTCCGCGTTCACGTTGGCCAAGTGCATCCGTGACAACCAGGAGACATCGGAGGTGGTCAGCCGGGTCGACCAGGCCCGCCTCGACAAGCTGCTGTCCGAACACGATCCCTACAAGGTGCCGTCCTGAGAGACGTCGCACCCCGACTAGCCAACAGCGGAAGCGATGGTTAGCCTACCCTAACCGTCGGGCCGCTGGAGCCTGTCGGATCGAGAAACGGAAAACCCCTCATGCGTGCGTGGCGTCCGGTCCTCGCGGTGGCGGTGCTGAGCGCCGCCCTCGCGGGTTGTGGCAGCAACACCGACAGCAACGGCGGCGACGAATCCGCGAAAGCCGCAGGCCCCTGGTCGTTCACCGGCGGCTCCGGCGAGGTCGTCAAGGCGGACAAGACTCCGACCCGGATCATCGCGCACGCCGGTGAGGCGGCGGCGCTGATGTCGTTCGGCATCAAGCCGGTCGGCATCTATGCGGACGAGTCGGTCAAGACCGACCCCAACCTGAAGAACCTAGACCTCTCCGGCATCACGATCCTCGGCGAGGAGTGGGGCAAGATCGACGTGGAGAAGGCCGCCTCGCTGGCGCCGGACCTGATCGTCGGTGACTGGTGGCCGGCGGAGAAGGCGCACAGCGGCCTCGAGGAAGGCGTCGACGAGAAGAGCAAGAAGCTCAAGGAGCTCGCCCCGATCACCGGCGTCTCGCAGGGCAAGTCGATCGTCGCGCTGGCCGAGGGCTACGAGGACCTGGCCGAGAGCCTGGGCGCCGAGGTCGACAAGCCGGAGATCGCGGCCAACAAGAAGCGCTTCGAGGAGTCGGTCGCCAAGTTCAAGGAGGCGGTGGCGGCCAAGCCCGGCCTCAGCATCGCGGCGATGTCGCCGGCCGACGACAAGGTCTACGTCGCCAACCCGGAGTACGCTCCCGAGCTGCTCGACCTGCAGAGCTGGGGCATGGACGTGCTCAACCCGAAGAGCCCCGACCCCGCCTTCCCCTACTGGGAGAACCTCAGCTGGGAGAACGCCGACAAATACCAGCCGGACCTGATCCTGTGGGACGGCCGCTCGTACACCCCGACCGCGAACGACGAATGGGGCAAGAAGCAGCCGACCTGGTTCAAGATCAAGGCGGCCAAGGCCGGCGCGACCGTGGCGTGGCCGGCGTTCTGGCTCCACACCTACGGCGACTTCGCCACCGAGCTCGACAAGCTGACCGAAGCCGTCAAGGCCGCGGATCCGAATGTCGGTGGTTAGCCGACCGGCGACCACGCGCCGCGCGCGGCGAGCCTCCGCCCTCGGGCCGGGGCTCGTCGCGCTCTGCGCCGTGCTCGCCGCGGTCGCGTTCCTGAGCGTCACGCAGGGTTCGCGGGACATCGGCCTGTCCGAGGTGCTGCACGCCCTGCGCGACCTGAGCAACGACGGCTCCATCAACAGCACGGTGACGCTGGAGCTGCGGGTGCCCCGCACACTGCTCGGCATCCTGGTCGGCGCCGGGCTCGGCGTGGCCGGCGCCATGCTGCAGGGCGTCACCCGCAACCCGCTCGCGGACGCCGGCATCATGGGCATCAACTCCGGCGCCGCCGCCTTCGTGGTGCTCGCCATCACCGTGCTCGGCCTGCGCGGGGTCGGCGTCTACGTCTGGTTCGCCTTCGCCGGCGCGATCGTCGCGCTGGTGCTGGTCTACGCGATCGCCTCGCTGGGTCGCGAGGGAGCGACCCCGGTGAAGCTGGCCCTGGCCGGCGCCGCGGTCACGGCCGGGCTCGCCTCCGTCACCACCGGCGTCCTGATGACCAATGTGGACGCGCTCAACGAGCTGCGGTTCTGGCAGGTCGGCTCGCTGGCCGGCCGCTACGCCCCGATCCTGACCGGCGTCGCGCCGTTCCTCGTCCTCGGGTTGGTCGCCGCGCTCGGGTTCGGCCGCTCGCTCAACGGCCTCGCGCTCGGCGAGGACGTCGCCCGCGGCCTCGGCCAGCACGTCGGCCGCACCCGGATGGCCGCGTTCGCCGTCGTCGCGGTGCTCGCCGGCGCGGCCACCGCCGCCTGCGGACCGATCGTCTTCATCGGGCTCGTCGTGCCGCACCTGGCCCGGTTCATCTGCGGGCCCGACTACCGTTGGATCCTGCCGTACTCGATGGTGCTCGGTCCTGTCGTGCTGCTGCTGGCCGACGTGCTCGGCCGGGTCGTCGCCGCGCCCGACGAGCTGCAGGTGGGCGTCGTCCTCGGCGTGGTCTGCGCGCCGGTCTTCGTCGCGATCGTCCGCTACGCGCGCCTGTCGGAGGTCTGACGATGACCGTGACGATGTCCAAAGAGGACACCAGGACGACACCTGACGTCGGCGCCGCGCTGCGCCGCAACCGGCGCCGCCGGGCCGCTCGATCCACCACCGTGCTCAGCGCCCTCGCGCTGCTCACCTTCGCCCTCTTCGTCGTCACGATGATGGTCGGCAGCTTCCGGATCGGCGCCCTGGACGTCATCGCCTCGGTGCTGCACCTGTCGGACAACACCGGCGTCGACTTCGTGGTCCGCGGGCTGCGCCTGCCGACCGCCGCCTCCGCCGTCGGCGTCGGCCTCGCGCTGGGCGCGTCGGGCACCATCTTCCAGCAGCTGTTGCGCAACCCGCTCGCCTCGCCGGACTTCGTCGGCATCACCTCCGGCGCCGGCCTCGCGGCGGTGTTCGGGATCGTCCTGCTGCAGGCCGGTGGCCTCGTGGTGACCGGGCTCGCGCTCGGCGGCGCGATCCTCGCCGCCACCCTGATGTACGTGCTGGCCTGGCGCGACGGCGTCAGCGGCTACCGGTTCATCCTGATCGGCATCGGCATCGCCGCGTTCTTCGACGGCCTGGTGGGCTTCGTGCTCACCCGGGCCCAGCTGTTCGAGGCCCGGCAGGCGATGCACTGGCTGACCGGCTCGGTCGGGCAGGCCAGCGACACCGAGCTCAAGCTCCTCTTCGGCGGCCTGGTCGTCCTGCTGCCACTGGCCGTCCTGCTGCAGCGCCCGCTGCGCGCCCTGGAGCTCGGCGACGACACGGCGCGCACGCTGGGCACGCGGGCCGAGTGCAACCGCGCCGCCCTGCTCGGCGTGGCGCTGGTGCTGGTCGCCCTCGCGGTCTCGGTCGCCGGCCCGATCGCGTTCGTCGCCCTGGTCGCGGGCCCGATCGCCAACCGCCTGCTCGGCCCGGCCACCGGCGGGATCGTCGCCGCGGGGCTGGTCGGCGCCGCGCTGCTGCTGGCCGCCGACCTGGTCGCCGTGCACCTGCTGCCCACCGCGCTGCCCACCGGCGTGGTCACCGGCGCCGTCGGCGCACCCTATCTGCTGTGGCTACTGGCCACCACGAACCGGCAAGGAGCGGGCGGATGAGCCGACTGCGCACGAGCGAGCTGACCCTGGGCTACGAGAACCGGGACGTCGTGCGGGACCTCGACGTCACCATCCCGGACGGCCGGGTCACCGCGATCGTGGGCGCCAACGCCTGCGGCAAGTCCACCTTGCTGCGTGGCCTGGCCCGCCTGCTCACGCCCCGCGGCGGTGCGGTCTACCTCGACGGCAGGTCGCTCGCGGACGTGCGTACGCAGGACGTGGCCAAGGTGTTGGGCCTGTTGCCCCAGTCGCCGATCGCGCCGGACGGAATCACGGTCGCAGACCTGGTGTCCCGGGGCCGCTATCCGCACCAGGGCTGGTTCCGGCGGTGGACCGACGCCGACCACGAGGCGGTGACCAAGGCGCTGGCGGCGACCGGCACGGCCGAGCTGATCGACCGGCCGATCAACTCGCTCTCCGGCGGGCAACGGCAACGGGTCTGGGTGGCGATGGCGCTGGCCCAGGACACCGACCTGCTGCTGCTCGACGAGCCGACGACCTTTCTGGACATCAACCACCAGGTGGAGCTGCTGCGGCTGCTGCGCGAGCTCAACGCCGAGTCCGGCAAGACCATCGTGGTGGTCCTGCACGACCTCAACCTCGCCTGCCGCTTCTGCGACCACCTGATCGCCATGTCCGGCGGCCGCATCGTCGCCGAGGGCCCACCGACCGAGGTGGTCACCGCGGACCTGGTCGAGGACGTCTTCGGCCTGAGCTGCCTGGTAGTCCCGGACCCGGTCGCGGGGACCCCGATGATTGTCCCCGCTTAGCTGTGCCAGGCTGCCCATAGCTTGGCGTACGCGCCGCCGGCGGCGATGAGGTCGGCCGGTGTGCCGATCTCGACGATGCGGCCCTGGGCCATGACGGCGATCCGGTCGCAGGCCTGGGCCTGGGTCAGCCGGTGCGCCACCACGATCGCGGTGCGGTCCTGCAGGAGCGCCGCGCTCGCCTGTTCGAGCTGGCGGGCGCCGGCGCTGCCGGCCTCGGCGCTGGCCTCGTCGAGGATGACCACCGGCGGGTCGACCAGGGCGATCCGGGCCAGCGCCAGCTGCTGCGCCTGGCTGGCGGTCAGCTTGTGCTCACCGTCGCCGACCCGGGTGTCGAGCCCGTCCGGCAGCGCGGCCACCCACTCGTCGGCCCCGGCCAGCTTCAGCGCCGCGCGCAGGTCGTCGTCCGAGGCGTCCGGCACGGCCAGGCGCAGGTCGTCGGCGAGCGTCCCGGCGAAGACGTGCACCTCCTGGGTGACCACGCCGACCAGCCGGCGCAGCTCGTCGGGGGCCAGCTCGCCGATCAGCCGGCCGCCCAGCCGCACCTCGCCGCCGGTGGCCGGGAACACGCCGCCGAGGATCGCGGCGAGCGTGGTCTTGCCCGCGCCGCTCTCGCCGACGACGGCCAGCGACCGCCCCGGCGGCACCTCCAGCGACACGTCGTGCAGCACGGTGGGGCCGTCGAGGTAGTGGTGCCGCACCGCGGTGGCCACGACGCCGGTCGGCGGGCGCGGCGCCGAGCGGTCGACGCCGGCGTAGGCGGGCAGCGCGAGGTCGGCCACGCCGACCAGCCGGGCCAGCGCGGCGCCGGCGGACTGGATGTCGTTGAAGGAGAACAGCAGCAGGCCGAGCGGGCCGAACAGGCGGTGGAACAGCAGGGCCGCGGCGGTCACCTCACCCACGGTGCTGGCGTCGGCGCGGACCAGCAGGAAGCCGGCCAGCAGCACCGCGGTCAGCCCGGTCGCCTCGGCGTAGTTCATCGAGTTGGCGAACCAGAGGAAACCCCGGACCGCCTTGAGGCGGGCATCGACGGCGCCGCGCGACGCCTGCTCGACGCGGGCGCCCTGCCGGTCCTCCATGCCGTACGCGTGGACCGTGCGGGCACCGTGGAATGTGGACAGTAGGCTCTGGGTCTGCACCGCGACCGCCCGCCGTTCGACGGCGTAGCGGGTCTCGGCCTGCGGCAGGAACCGGCGCAGGCTGACCGCGTAGACCGGGAAGACGGCGAGGAACGCGAGCGCGATCCGCCAGTCCAGGGTGGCGAAGCCGGCGAACGTGATGGCCACCGTGACCAGTGCGCCGAAAACGTCGGCGGCCAGCTGGGTGGCGTCGGTGACCTTCTCGACGTCGTCGGTGACCCGGGAGGCGACGTCGCCCGCGCCGGCCGCCTCGAGCCGGGCCGCGTCCATCCGCAGCGCGTGGTCGAGCACCTCCTCGCGGAGGTCGGCGCTGGCCCGGGCGCCCCATTCGGCGACCAGCCACCGGGCGGCGCCGGTGAGCATCGCGGCGCCCAGCCCGGCGGCCAGGATCCAGGCGGCGATGCCGAGCATGGCGCCGGTGCTCCCCCGGTCGGCGACCAGGTCGACCAGGCGGCCGAGCAGGATCGGCACGCAGACCGCGGCCCCGCTGGCGGCCGCCGACACGAGCACGGCGGTCAGGCCGAGCAGCGGATAGCGGCGCAGCTTGCGGCCGAACGCGGCCGCGGTGGCGCGCCGGCTCGCGATCGGCAGGATGGCCTTCATCGCAGCACCACATCCGCGTACGCCGGGAGGTCGAGCAACTCGCGATGGCGCCCGCCGGCCGCGACCCGGCCGGCGTCGACGAAGACCACCCGGTCGCAGCGGTCGAGCAACGGCGCGCTGGTGGTGACCAGCACGGTGGCCCGCCCGTCGCCGGCCCGGTGGGCGCGCAGGCCCTCGGCGATGGCGTGCTCGGTGACGGCGTCGACGGCCGTGGTCGGGTCGCGGAAGACGGTCAGCGGGCGGTCGGCGAGCAGCGCCCGGGCCACCGCGACCCGTTGCCGCTGGCCGCCGGAGAGGTTGGCGCCGCGGTCGAGCAGGGCGTGGTCGAGCCCGTCGGCGGCCAGCAGCTCACCGGCGGACGCCGCCGTCATCGCGGCCGCCATCGCGTGCTCGTCGGTCTGGGCGTCGTCGGTGCGCAACGCCTCGCCGACGGTCTCGCCGAACAGGTCGACGGTGTGCGGCTCGACCAGCACGGCCCGGCGCAGCGAGGCGATGTCGAGCTCGGGCAGTGGCGTGCCGGCCAGCGTCACCCGGCCGCGATCGGGCGCCCGGGCGCCGGCGAGCAGGTCGGTCACGGCTTCGGCGGCGGCCAGGTCGGCGGTCACCACGCCGAGCAGCTCGCCGGGCGCGACGGTGAGGCTGAGCCCGTCGAGGCCGGGCGTGTGCACCTCGTCGAGCACCAGCGGGCCGGGGACCGCGGTGGTGTGCCCGGGCGCGGCCCGCTCGGGCGCGGCGAGGACCTCGGCGACCCGGGCCGCGCTGGCCCGCGCGGTGGCGAGGCGGAAGACGCAGTCGGCGAGGTTGAGCACCGGGTCGGTGATGAAGGCGGCCAGGCCGACGATCGTGATCAGCTCGCCGATGGTGATCCGGCCACGCAGCGCGTACCAACCGGAAAGGGCCGCCACCACCGCGATCAGCAGGCTGGTGGTGAACGTCGAGACGCTGACGAACGCGGACCCCGCCTTGATGGCGCCGATGTTGGCCCGCAGCGAGGTGCGGCTGGCGCCGCGGTAGCGCCGGGCCGCCTCGTCGACCCCGCCGAACCCGCGCAGCGGACGCAACCCGGTGAGCAGGTCCGAGGCGGTGCCCGCGGCCTGGCCGAGGGCCTCCTGCTGCGCCGAGACGTGCCGCTCGACGATCGGCCCGAGCGCGTTGAGGGCCAGCACCAGGATCGGGATGCCGACCACCAGGCCGACCCCGAGCGACCAGTCGATGCGCAGCAGCACCACGGTCGACACCACGAGCCCGAGCGAGGCCGATACCACCCGGCTGCCCAGCTCCAGCAGCTCGGCCGAGGCGGCCGTGTCGGAGGTCGCGATCGACAGCAGCTCGCCGGTCTGCCGGTCGGTGCTGATCCCGCGCCCGGTCACGACCCGGCGGACCACCTGCATGCGCAGCAGGTGGGCCTCGTCGAGCTCGGCTCTGGTGACGAACCACAGCCCGGTGCGCCAACCCATGGTGAGCGCCGTGAACAGACCGAAGATGCCGAGCACCGAGGCGACCATGGCCCAGCCCGAGCCGGTGCCGACCGCCTGGTCGACGACCAGACCGATGGCCACGGGCACGAGCGCCTCGCACACCTGATGCATCGACCAGAAGCCGGCGGTCAGCGCGACCCCACGGCGCTGACGCCGGAACATCTCACCGATCAGCCGGCGGGCCGGGGATTTCGCCGCTGCCATTCCCACCCCACCTACGACAAGTTAGGAGAGGCTAACTTGCGGGTCGGGGCAGCCGTCAAGCCGGTTCCCAGCGGCGTCAGGCCCTCATGTCGGCCTCGGTCAGGCCGTCGGCGTGGCCGGGCGGCCACTGGACCAGCTCGATGCGGTTGCCGTCGGGGTCGGTGATCCAGGCCGTCAGGAAGTCGGCGGAGCCGTCCGGTGACGACAGGCCCTCGACCTCGACGCCCTCGCCGGCGAGGCGGGCCGCCGTGTCGGCCATCGACTCGACCTGGATGACGAAGTGGTTGATGTTGCGGCCGCTCGGCGGTTTGGCCGGGTCGTGTACGAGCTCGATGGTGACGTAGTCGTCGCCGGGCAGCTTGATCATCGTCAGGCTGCCGAACGGGGTCTCCGGCACGGTGCCCAGCACCCGGTAGCCGACCGCGGTGTAGAAGGCGAGCGAGCGGTCCAGGTCGGCGACCATCAGGCCGAAGTGCAAGGTCCTCATCTGGCTCCTTCGCTTGCGGTCGGGAACGCGCCGGTTGCACGATCTTACGGTGACCGCGTGTGACTACGACGCCGAGCTGCGGCGGCACGACGCGGTGCTGCGCGCGGCCTGCGGCGTGGCACCCGACGAGCAGGTGCTCGACATCGGCTGCGGGACCGGGCACACGACCCGGGAGGCTGCCCGCACCGCCCGGGCCGCGCTGGGCGTCGACATCTCCGCGCGCGCCGTCGAACGGGCCCGCGAGCTCGCCGCCGGACTGGACAACGTCACCTTCGTGGCGGCCGACGCGCAGGTCCACCCGTTCCCACCCGCGCGCTTCGACCTGGCGATGAGCCGGTTCGGCACCATGTTCTTCGCCGATCCCGCCGCCGCGTTCGCCAACATCCACCGGGCCCTGCGCCCGGGCGGCCGCCTCGTGATGCTGGTCTGGCAGGCCCACGACCGCAACGAGTGGGACGTCGCGCTGCACGACGTCCTCGGCGGCACGGCCGCGGAGGGCCCCGACCCGTTCACGCTCGCCGACCCGACCGCGGTGCGGCGGCTGCTGGCCGGCGCGGGCTTCACCGACGTCGGCTTCACAGACGTCGACGAGCCGGTCTACTACGGTGCTGACGTGGCCGCCGCGCTCGCCTGGGTCCGCGGCTTCACCTGCACCAGCGAGCTGTTGAACCGCCTCGACCCCGCGGCCGCCGCGCGAGCGGTCGACCGGCTGCGCGCGATGCTCTCGGCGCACCTGACCGACGACGGCGTGTGGTTCGACTCCCGCGCCTGGCTCGTCACCGCCCGCCGCCACTGAAAGGAACCCCGTCGTGCCGGATGACAAACGCGCGGCCCATCGCGCCCTGGTCGACCGTCTCCTGACCGGGGACGGCCGGACGTCTCCCGACCAACGCGCCCGGGCGTTCGCCAACGACGGCCTGCCGGCGCCGCTGGCCACGCTGGTCGACACGGTCGCCGACCGGCCGGCCGCGGCGGACTTCGCGGCCGCCCGGGCCGCCGGTCTCACCGAGGACCAGATCTTCGAGCTCGTGGTGTGCGCGGCGGTCGGCCAGGCGACCCGGCAGTACGAGGCGGGGCTCGCGGCGCTGGCCGAGGCGACGAGAGGGCCGGACGATGCGGCTTGAGATTCTCAACAGCGGCTACACCCGGCGCGCGAAGGCGCTGTTCGCGGTCATCAAGCTGGTCACCCGGCAACCCGTGCCGGACGCCGCCAAGCTGGTCTTCTACCGCCCCGACTTCTACGGCGACCGGGCGAAGGAGTTCACCCACGAGGCGATGCGCGGCCCGTCGGAGTGGTCCGTGGGCGACCGGGAGCTGATGGCGGCCTATGTGTCCACAGTGAACGACAGCGCGTTCTGCGTCGCCGCGCACTCCGCGACCTCCCGCCTGGCGCTGCGGGACGGCCCGCGGGTCGCGGCGGTGCTGGCCGACCTCGACACCGCGCCGATCGCCGAGCCGTTGCGGGCCACGCTGCGGATGCTCGGCACGCTCACCCGCGACGGCACGGTCGGCGCCGACGACATGCGAGCCGTGCTCGCGGCCGGCGTGACACCGCGGCAGATCGAGGACGCGCTGGCGGTCTGCGCCGCGTTCAACATCACCGACCGGCTGGCCGACGCGTTCGGCTTCGAGGTGCTGAGCCCGGAAGGCTTCGACGCGGGAGCGAAGTATCTCCTCAAGCGCGGATACCGCTGAGCTCCCCGCCCCGCCGGTAATGTCCCATTCGGGACACGGCGGGGGGGTGCGGTGGACGCACGCTGGCGGGCGATGACGGTCGCGCTCATGGCGGCCTTCATGACTCTGCTCGACGTGAGCATCGTCAACGTGGCGCTGCCGTCGATCCAGGACGACCTGGGGCTCAGCTCCGGGGGCCTGCAGTGGGTGCTCTCCGGGTACGCGCTCGCGTTCGGTCTCGTGCTCGTGCCGGCCGGCCGGTTCGGCGACGCGCACGGCCGGCGGCGGCTGTTCGTGCTCGGGCTGGCCGGTTTCACGGTGGCCAGCGCCGCCGCCGGCCTCGCGCAGAGCGAGCTGTGGCTGGTCGGCGCCCGGCTGGTCCAGGGCGCCTCGGCCGGCGTGGTCAACCCGCAGGTGTCCGGGCTCGTCCAACAAATGTTCACGCCGAGGGAACGCGGCAAGCCGTTCGGCGCGCTGGGCGCGACGATCGGTGTCTCGACGGCGCTGGGGCCGCTGCTCGGCGGCGCGGTCATCGCGATCGCCGGTGTGGAGGACGGCTGGCGGTGGATCTTCTACATCAACATCCCGGTCGGCGTGGTCGCGATCGTGCTCGGCTCCCGGTGGATCCCGGGCCATCCCGCGCAGGAGCGCCCGCGGCGCGGCGTCGACCCGCTCGGCGTCGTGCTCCTGGGCGGCGGGGTCGCCCTCGTGCTGCTCCCGCTGGTGCAGGAACGCCAGTGGCACGGCGCGATCGTCTGGCTGCTGATCCTGGCCGGCCTGGTGGTGCTCGGGCTCTTCGTCGCGTGGGAGGTGCGCCAGCTCCGGCGGGGCGGGTCGCCGCTGGTCGACCTGCGGTTGTTCAGGCGGCGCTCGTACGCCCTCGGATCGCTCGTGGCCCTGGCCTATTTCGCGGGTTTCACGACGACGTTCTTCATCTTCACGCTGTTCCTGCAGAACGGGCTGCGCTACTCGCCGCTGGAGGCCGGCCTGTCGGTGACGCCGTTCGCGCTCGGCTCGGCCTCCGGCGCGATGCTGGGCGGCCGGATCGTCAACCGCTACGGGCGGGTCCTGGTCGTCACCGGCCTGTGCATGGTGCTCAGCGGGCTGGCGCTGGTGCTCCTCACGTTGCACATCGTCACGGGCCGCGGGGCGGGCTTCGCGACGGCGCTGCCGCTGCTGTGGGCGGGCATCGGCAGCGGCCTGGTGATCAGCCCCAACCAGAACCTGACGCTGAGCCAGGTGCCGGTGGCCGAGGCGGGCAGCGCGGGCGGCGTGCTGCAGACCGGCCAACGGATCGGCTCGGCGGTCGGCATCGCCGCCATCGGCGCGGTCTTCTTCAGCCAACTGGCCGCCAGCGGCGGCGACTATGAGGTGGCGTTCCGCACGGGCGTCTTCGTGACGATGGGCTTCATGGCCATCGCCCTGGCCGCCGCGACCACCGACGTCATAGCCGGCCACCGCGCGTCCGCATAGGCCCTAAACGAGTTCCGGCACGCGGAGGTGGGCGAAGGCGAGCTCGAACTCCGCGACCTCGGTGACGTCGGCACCCATCCGGCCGGTGGCGCGGGTGCGTAGCTGCTGCGCCCGGTCCGCGGACGCGGCCAGGGCGGCGCCGCTGTCGTAGATCACGTTCGAGACCGCCCGGCCCGAGGAGCGGTTCAGCAGCAGGCTCGCGCTGCAGAAGCCGTCGAAGGCCTCGAGGTCCGGCAGGACCGACTTGTAGATGTCGATCGACTCCTCGGTCCGCGCCGGGTCGCTGCGGATGAAGCCGAGCCGCGCCTGGGCGCCGTCGGGGGCGCGGTGGGCGCGGTGCATGACCACGACGTCCCATTCCTCGTTGGTGATGTCCGTGGCGCCGAAGGCCGACATGAGGCGCTGCCGCAGCGGCGGCACCCGGCTCTCGCTGGCGTGCATGGCCGCCTCGTCCGCCCACGACGACGTGGCGATGCACCGGCCCGACCGGCGATCGACCAGAAGGGACAGTCCGACACAGCCGTCGATGGCGAGCATCTCGTCCATCAACTCGTCACCCACGAACGTGATGCCGGGGTCGATCGAGGACGGTTGGGCGTTGATGGTGGAAGAACGCGCGAACATGACTCCCCCGTACGAGGTTCGGCGCGGCGCTATCCCGCGGCGCCGCGGGTTCATCTCCAGCGTCCTCCGAACCGCCGCGCCGGCGCAGGCGAAGCCGCGACCTCACCGGCACCAGCGGGCCCCCAACACCCCTGCGGCAACGCGGCTCAGCTCGGCGGTGCGCCCAGCGGGTTGGCCTGCAGGGCGCGGGCGACGGTGGCCAGGTTGGCGGCCATCGCGCGGCCGGTCTTGTCGGACCACTCGTGGCCGCGCTCGTCGTCGAGGTAGTTCGGGCCCGCGCCGGGGCCCAGGTGCCAGTAGGTCCACGCCTGCGCCGGGATCGTGTAGCCGATGTCGACCAGCGCGCCGCAGATCTCGGTGATCACGTGGTGGGCGCCGTCCTCGTTGCCCGTGTTGACCACGCCCGCGACCTTGTTGTAGGCGACCGGGCGGCCGTCGTCGTCGGTCTGGCTGATCAGCGCGTCCATCCGCTCGATGACCCGCTGGGCGATCGACGACGGCTTGCCGACCCAGGTCGGTGTCGCGATCACCAGGATCTCCGCCGCGAGCACCTTGGCCCGGATCGCCGGCCACTCGTCGCCGTCGCCCATGTCGTCCTCGACGCCGGGGCGGATGTCGTGGTCGACGGCGCGGACGACCTCGACCTCCACATCGGACCTGCGCAGCTGCTCGATGACGACGTCGGCCAGCGCCTGGGTGTTCGACGGCGCGGGGCTGGGCTTGAGCGTGCAGTTGATCACCAGAGCCTTCATGCCCGAGGCGTACCCCACGCCGCGGAAGCGAAACTCAGTACGGGTCGCCGTGGCCGGGCAGGCGGCCCGCGGCCAGTGCGGCCAGCCGGGCCGGGAACGGCAGCCGCTCCCGCAGGGCCGCCGTCGGCGCGCCCGCCCGGTCGGCCATCCCGGTGAACAGCTCGTCGATCGCCGACAGCGCGTCGATCCGGGGCGTCCAGCCCAGCTCGGCCGCCGCGCGGTCCGACGACAGCAGCGGCACGCCGGTGGCGAGGTCGATCCAGCCGGCCTCGATCGGTTGCAGCCGGGCCCACCAGGTCGCGCCGGCCGCGGCCCGCAGCAGCGGCACCGGCAGCGGGACGACCCGGCCGTGGTAGCGGCGGGCCAGCGCCGGCCCGTCCAGCACAGGGTCCGCGGCCAGGTTGAACGCCCCGCGCACGTCGGCCAGCGCCGCCCGCACGTAGGCGTCGGCGACGTCGTCGGCGTGCACGCCCTGCACCCGCAGCCGCGGCCCGCCGGGCACCACCGGCAGCCGCCCGTAGCGCAGCAGTCCGAGCGGCGCGAACGGTCCGATGAACAGCCGGGCGATCTCGGACGCCGCCGCCCGCTGGAAGGTGAGCGCAGGTCGCATCCGCACCACCCGCAGGGCCGGGTAGCCGCGCTCCACCTCGTCGAGGAGACGCTCCACATGCGCCTTGTCGCGGCTGTAGCTCGACCAGCGCACCCCGGTCACCGGCCACCACTCGCCCACCCGCTCGTCCTTGGGACCGGGGGCGTACGCGCCGACCGAGGACGCGACGACCAGCGCGGGCACGCCGGCCCGGATCGCCGCCACCGCGACGTTGGCGGTCCCCTGCACGTTGGTGCGCCGCAACCGCTGCGCATCGTGGCTCGGCTGGATCTGCCAGGCCACGTGGATCACCACGGCCGCGCCGCGCACCGCCTCGGTCAGCGCTCCGGTGGCCCCGGGCCCGGCGACGTCGATTGACCACCAGTCGACACCGGCGTACGGCGGCCCGGCCGCGTCCTTGGGCACCCGCCGGGCCACACCGACGATGCCGGTCACGTCCGGCTCCTGGGCCAGGCGTCGCAGCACCGCCGAGCCGACGTTTCCGGACGCGCCCACCACCACGACCTTCATGCCTACGGGCTACCCCGCACACCCGCGCGTAATCGCCCGCTGCGCGGGTATGCGGAAGGGTCAGCACTTCGACGGGAAGGAGACAGGCAAATGTTCGCCACCGTAGTCCGGCGTTGGGCCGTCGTCGCGGTCGCGCTGCCGTTGGCCGCCGCCGGCATCCGGAAGGTCAGCCAGGTCGTCGAGGCCCGTCGCGGACCGAGCGGCGTGACCAAGGGCATGCGCCAGGTCGCCGACCTGCTCAACGCGGGCCGCCGCCAGCGCCGCCGCCGATTCTTCTGAGCCGGAACCACCAGGGGGAGACCATGGAACCGCAGCAGCAGCCACCCGGCACGCTCACCGCGATGCGCGAGAAGCCGGACCACGGTGAGGACAGCTACCGCGGCAGCGGCCGGCTCGAGGGCAAGAGGGCCGTCGTCACCGGCGGCGACAGCGGCATCGGCCGGGCCGTCGCGATCGCGTTCGCCCGCGAGGGCGCCGACGTGCTGATCGCCTACCTCAGCGAGGACGACGACGCCCGGGCGACCGCCAAGCTGGTCGAGGAGGCCGGGCGCAAGGCCGTGCTGGTCTCCGGCGACCTGGCCGACCCCGCGCACTGCCGCGAGGTCGTCGACCGCGCCGTCGCGGAGCTCGGCGGCATCGACGTGCTGGTCAACAACGCCGCCTTCCAGATGACCCACGAGACCCTCGAAGAGGTCAGCGACGAGGAGTGGACGCGCACCTTCGACATCAACATCACCGCGATGTTCCGGCTGGTCAAGGCCGCCCTCCCGCACCTCACGTCGGGCGCGTCGATCATCAACACCAGCTCCATCAACTACGACACGCCCAAGCCCACCCTGCTGCCGTACGCGACGACGAAGGGCGCGATCGCGAACTTCACCGCCGGCCTGGCGCAGATGCTGGGCGACCGTGGCATCCGCGTCAACGCGGTGGCGCCGGGTCCTATTTGGACACCGCTGATCCCCTCGACGATGCCGCCCGAGCAGGTCGAGGAGTTCGGCAAGAACACGCCGCTGGGCCGCCCCGGGCAGCCCAAGGAGGTCGCGCCCGCGTACGTCCTGCTCGCCTCCGACGAGGGCAGCTACATCTCCGGCGCGGTCGTGCCGGTGACCGGCGGCAAGCCGATCCTCTGACCACCCGCCGTGACCGTCGCCGCGGTCCGTCAGGGATCATTGGGTCGTGAGTTTCGATCTTGTGGTGCTGGCGACCGCGGGCGCGGCGACGTTGGACGACGTGCGGGCGATGGCGGACCGATCGGTCGGGCGACCGCGGGTCGAGGGTGAACCCGACCCGCGGATCGCCGCGTTCTACGCCGACCTGCGGGCCGGCGCCGCCGACGACCTGACGGACGACGGCGAGTCGCCCTGGGTGACGCCTGTCGTCGTCGGTGTCGACCACGTCGCGTTGTCGATCGCGCACTCCCCCGTCGGCGACGACGCCGTCGACCTCGTGCTGCGGCTGGCCGAGAAGCACGGGCTCGTCGTCTACGACCCGCAGGGCGACGAGGCGACCGGGCTGAGCGGCGACTACGCCGACCCGGCGGCACCGGATGAACATCGGATGACCGATCAGCACCGATGGGGCGCCGAGTGAACCCGCTGTGAGATCGTTCGCGGCGAGGAGGTGCGGATGCTTCTCGTCGTGCTGCTCGGCCTGTCGGCCGCCGTCCTCCTCGCCACGGTGGCCACCACCACCCGCTTCGGGTACGCCACCCTGCTCGCCATCGGCGGTGCGCTCTGCTCGGCCCTGGCGGCGGTCCTCCTCAAGGTGACCGCGGAAGGCGTCACGGAGCGCGGCGTCGCGGCCACGGCGCAGAGCTGGCCGCCGTACGCCCTCCTCGGCGCGACCCTCGGCGCGTTGCTGCTCGGCCAGCAGGCGTTCGCCTCCGGCTCGCTGACCGCGGCGGTGACCGCGGGCTCGGTGACCAACCCGGTGGCCAGCTATCTGCTCAGCGTCGTGGCGTTCCACGCGGCGCTCCCGCACGGCACCGCGCCGCGGGCCGCGCTGGCCGGCGCCGCCGTGCTGCTGCTGGCCGGGGCCTGGGGGCTCGCGCGGTCGCCGCTGACCTCAGGCGGCCAGGTCGACGTTGCGGCGCGGCCGCAGCTCCGCCAGCAGCGGCAGGCTCTTGCTGATCACGCCGGTCACGCCGATCCGCCGCGCCTGCTCCAGCGCCGCCGGCGTGTCCACCGGCCAGGCCAGCACGGTGTCGGTGGACCGGCGCAGCTCCTCGACCACCGCCTCGGTCAACAGCCGCAGCCGGATCGACACGCCGTCCACGCGGCCGCGGCGCAGCCGGGCGCGCAGGCGGGCCAGCTGCACCGGGTCGCTGGCGGACAGGACGCGGCGCACGTGCGGCTGCCCGGCGAACGCGTCGAGCATCGCCCACTGCTTGGTGCACACCGCCAACGGCACGCCCGGCGCGTACGCCCGCAGGGTCTCGGCGACCTGGGGCGCGACGGCGAGTGACGGGCCCTTGAGGTCGAGCATGAGCCGTGGGTCGCCGGCGGCCGTGGCCAGCACCTCGGGCAGCGTCGGCACCACGAGGTCGCGCCGGCGGTCGACCTGCGTCCACTGCTCCCAGTAAAGATGCGGGCCGATCGCCTTGCGGTGCCGGACCTCGAGCACCCCGCGGTAGAGGTGCACGTCGGCCTCGACGAGGTCGACCCCGGCCGCCAGCGCGGCCCGCAGGTCGGTCAGCGAGTTGCCGGCGCGGTGCGCGACGGAGAGCAGGCTCATGACCGGGAGGTTAGCGGTCGAGAGATGCCCAATCGCCGATGTGCGGGCGACCGGCGGTTGAGCAGCGGGCGAACCACCGGTGCCGATGGCCCTGGAAGGGTTTAGCGTGAGCCGCGGGGGTAACGCCACAGTGATTGGTCCACCGTCGACCGGCGGTGCTCCGTAGCCCACGGCACCGCGAACCGAGGGAGACGCTCGTGACCAGCGACGAAAGACCCGCGGCGTACGCGAGAGCGCGCGCCGCCGATCGCGGGCTGGAGGACCTGGACGGCGCCGCCCGCCGCCTGTGGGACGGCGCCGAGACGCCGGCGCGCCTGCGGGCCGCCCGCGACGAGCTGGCCACCTTCGCGCTGCCGTTCGCCGGCCGGCTGGCCCGGCAATATCGCGACCGCGGCGAGCCGGTCGAAGACCTCGAGCAGGTCGCCCGCCTCGCGCTGGTCAAGGCGGTCAAGGGCTACGACCCGGAACGCGGCTCGTTCACGGCCTACGCCGCCACCACGATCCACGGTGAGATCAAGAAGTACTTCCGCGACTGCTCGTGGAGCTTCCACGTCCCGCGCCGCCTGCGCGACCGGTCGGTGGAGGTCCGCCGGGCGACGGCGCTGCTGACGTCCACATTGGCCCGGCACCCGACAGAGGCCGAGCTCGCCGAGGAGCTGGGCACCACGGTGGCCGAGGTGCGCGAGGCGATCACCTCCACCGCGGCCTACCACCCTGGCTCACTCAACGCGCGGGTCGGTGCCGACGCGGCGGAGCTCGGCGAGCTGGTCGGCGAGCGGGACGCCGACCTCGACGCGGTCGACGACCACGTGGCGTTGACCCGGCTGTTGCGCCGCCTCCCCGACCGCGAGCGGCGGATGCTGGTGATGCGGTTCTACGGCAACCGCACCCAGGCCGAGATCGCCGAGGAGTTCGCCGTCTCCCAGATGCACGTCTCCCGGTTGCTGGGCCGGGCTCTGGGATGGTTGCGGCATGCGCTGCTGACCGACAACCCGCCACCGTGGCCGCCGCGCGACGAGTGGGACTCGCTCTCCGTCGAGCAGGAGCGACAGGGCCCGACGGTCGTCCTGCGGGTGCGCGGCGAGGTGGACGTCGACTGCGCCGACCGCCTCCGCCGGGGCCTGGTCCGGGCGACGGCGGTCGCCGGCATCAGCCGCGTCGACGTCGACCTGCACGGCGTACCGCTGCTCGATGTCGCCGGCGTCAACGCCCTGGTCGCCGGGATGGCCGCGGCCCGGACGGCCGGGGTGGGCATCCGGGTGCTGGGCGCCCAGCCCTACGTCCGGCGCGTGCTGGCGCTGACGGGGCTGGGCCCCCACCTGGTCACGGAGTGAAGACGGCCCGCAGGCAGTCGTCCTCCTTGTCCTTGAACATCTGATAACCGCGCGCGCCGTCGGACAGCGGCAGCACGTGCGTGGCGAGGTGCTCGGTGACCAGCTCGCCGCGTTCCATGCGGTCGAGGAGCATCGGGATGTAGCGCGGGCCGTGCATCTGCGCGCCGCGGACGGTCAGTCCCTTGTTCATCAACGCGCCGAGCGGGAACTTGTCGACCACGCCGCCGAAGACACCGAGCACGAACACGCTGCCACCCTTGCGGCAGGCGTAGATCGCCTCCCGGACCGCCGTCGGCCGGTCGGTCTGCAACCGCAGCTGCTGTTTCACCTGGTCGTACGCGAACTGCGGGCCGGGCGAGTGCGCTTCCATGCCGACCGCCTCGATGCACACGTCGGGGCCGCGGCCGCCGCTCGCCTCACGCAGCTCGCCCTGCACGTCGACCCGCTCGTAGTTGAGCGTCTCCGCCCCCACGTGCTGCTCGACCATCCGCAGCCGGTAGTCGTAGCGATCGATCACGATGACCCGTTCGGCGCCGAGCAGCATCGCCGCCCGCGCCGCCAGCTGGCCGACCGCGCCGGCGCCCCACACCGCGACCACGTCGCCCGGGGCGACACCGGCGAGGTCGGCGCCCATCCACCCGGTCGAGGCGGAGTCGGACGCGAACAGCGCCCGCTCGTCGCTGACCCCGTCGGGCACCCGGAAGGCGCCCACGTCGGCGAACGGCACGCGGACGTACTCGGCGTGACTGCCGGCGAAGCCACCCATCGCGTGCGAGTAGCCGAAGCAGCCGCCGGGCGCCTGGCCCCAGGCGACCTCGGTGATCGCCGGGTTGGTGTTGGTGTTGTCGCAGGCGGAGAAGAGGCCCTGCCGGCAGTACCAGCAACCGCCGCAGCAGATGAACGAGCTGACGACGACCCGGTCGCCGAGCCGGTGCCGGCGCACCTCCGGGCCCACCTCGACGACCTCGCCGAGGAACTCGTGGCCGAGCACGTCACCGCGCCGCATGAACGGGATGTAGCCGCCGAGCAGGTGCAGGTCGGAGCCGCAGGTGGTGGTCCGGCGCACCTTGAGGAGCACGTCGTGGTCGTTGACGAGCTCCGGCTCGGGCACGTCGCCGACCACGACCTCGTTGACCCCGTGCCACTGCAACGCCTTCATCGCAGCCCCTCCTCGCGGCCGTGCGTGGTGGCCCATTCCAGTGGGCGGTTGAGCAGGGTCCGCTCCGTGGTCGCGGGCCGCGACGGCAGCACGACCTCGCCGCCCTCCAGGAGGGCCTTGGCCTCCCGCAGCGCCCGTCGCAGGTGCTGGTCCGGGTCCTCGCCCCGCAGCCGGGCCAGTGGGCCCGGGCGGTCGCCGTCGCGCAGGCGTACCGCCAGCTCCGTGCCTTTGTCACCCGGCGCCGGCCGCACCTGGACCTCCACGCTGTCGCCGAGGTCGGCCAGGGGCTCCGGCGGACGACCGTCGGGCATGACCTGATCGGCCGGCCGCGCCACGGTCGCGACGTGCCAGCGCGGCCGCACGTCCGGGGTGCCGACCGGCGACCGCCAACCGTTTCCGGCGCCGGTGCGGCGGGCCGCCCGCACCACGCCGACCAGCGCGCCGCCGACCGCGCCGGTCACCAGCACGAGCCGTGCCGTCGATCTCATCCGCCACTCCCCTCCGTCGGTTCGGGGTGCATACCAGGAAGGGGGCCGGCTAAACCGGCGACTCGGTGTTACGTGCGGCCGCCGCCGGGAACGCCACCGGACCACGAAGGAGGTGCGGGATGGCGGATGGCCTCTCGACCGCCGCGGCGCGGGTCGCGGTCAGCCGGGTGATGAGTCCGGAGAGCATCGAACGGCGGTTGCTGGACGCCGCCGTCCTGGCCGTCGCCGAACGGGACTGCGCCGGGCTCGACCGGGTCCCGGTCCGCGGTCGTAACCCGCACATCGTGAGCCTGCTGCGGCCCGAGGTCGTCGACCGGGAGGCGCTGGCGGAGGCGATCCGCCCGGAGGACGCCGGCGCGGTCGACGCGGAGGCCGTGGCGTCGTGGATCTGCGGGCGCTACACGGGCGACGACTTTCCCGCTGTGCTGTTCGGCTCGCCGCACGGCGGCGTCGTGCACCTCGCCGCCGCGCTCGGCGCGCCGTGGCTGCCCACCGGCTTCGTGCTCAGCGTGGCTTGGCCGGCGGGCGCCGGGCGGGACTGGCGGGCCGCCCGCGAGGCGGGCCGGGAGGTGGCGCGCCGGCTGCTCGCCAGCAACCCGTCGGTGACGGTCCGGCAGGTGCACGATCCCGTGCTGCGCGGCCGGCTGTGCGCCACGACGCTGACCTTCCACGTGCGCTGGCGCCGGGTCCCCGCCGCCTATCGCGAGTTCCTGGACCAGCGGGTACGCGCCGGCGGCCCGGCCGTGGTGTTCCGGGACGCCCGGACCTGGCCCGTGTCCACCGTCGCCGACGGGCACTCGTTCCAGGTGGGCAGCCCGACCACCGGCTGGCAGCCCGGCGACTACCGCGCCGAGCACGCGGCGTTCCGGCACGTGCTGCACCACGCGGGCTGCCTCGACTGGGCCGATCCCGACGCCGAGCTGCCCCGGCACTACGCCGAGCTGGCCGGTGAGCCGGCCTTCGAGCAGCACCTGCGGGAGACGCCGGGTCGGCGGGTGCACCGCGTGATCTATCCACGGCCCGAGACGCTCAGCGGGTACGTCGCCGACCTGCACCGCGAGTGGTTCGGGGGTGATCGCGGGGCGGCCTGTGTGGTGGAGTGCGACGGGTTGCTGGATCCCTGGCTGGCGCTGCGCCACGGGATCGTCCCGTACTGGTGCGAGTCGGCGTCGCGGCGGGCCGTCGCCGGCGCCGAGTGGTGGCTGGCCGGCAGCCGCCGCTTCGACCGGCTGCGGGTGCTCCCCGCGCCGCCGGGCTCCACGTGTCCGGCGTTCGCGGCGGCCGCGCAGTGGCGGGCGCTGACCTGGTTCGCCCGCCGCGAAGGGCTGGTCGACAACGCCGCCCTGCGCCGCTATCCGCAGCTGCCGCTGCCGACCAGCCACGCGACCCAGGCGCTGCGCCGGCTGGCGAAGCCGCGCCGCGAGGTGCCCCGCCCGCGGCTGGCCGACGTGCTGGCCACTCTCGGCCAGGGAATGCTCGTTCTGTAGCCTGCGCCGGATGTGAGACAGATTCTCCGGATTCTCATCTTTTGCGACTTCGGTCCGGCAACATCGGGCCTACGGGCCTGAGCGGGCGGAGTGTCCGGCTCGGGACCCGAGTGACGCGGGCCGACTACCGGGGGATGAGGATGAAGAGAAGAGCGCGGCTCGGTGCCGTGGCAGTGATGAGCGCCATGGGCCTGCTGGCCCAGGTCCCGGCGTTCGCGCGGGTCCAGACCCACATGAGCGGCACGGGCACGGACCAGTGCGCGACCACGGACGCGCCGGCCGCCGACCAGGCCGAACCGGCCGGCGACGGCGAGGTCCCCGTCGATCCCGCGCCGACCGACGTGCCGGTGCCGCCGCTGGCCGTGACCCCGCCCGCCGCCGCCTCCCCCGCTCCTGGCCTGGCCGTGCCGGCGCCCGCGCCGAGCGGCCAGCTTCCAGCGCCGACCCCGTCGGCGGCGCCCGCGGTGCCGGGCCTCACCGTCGACCCGTCGGCGACCGCGGCGCCCGCGGTGGCGCCGTCGGCCGTGGCGCCCGCGCCGACCGTCACCCCGGACCCGTCGGCCCCGCCGGTGCTGCTCGCGCCCGATGCCTCACCCACTCCGGAGCCGTCCGCGCCGGTCGACCCGCTGGCGCCCGAGGCCTCCGTGGCGCCGTCGACGCCGGTCGACCCGCTCGCGCCCGAGGCGACCGCGGACCCGTCTGCCCTGCCGGGTCCGTCCGGGTTGGCGGATCCGTCCGCGCTGCCGGGCCTGACGTTGCCGAGCGCCACGACTGTGCCCGGTCTGACCGTGCCGAACCCGAGCGCGGTGCCCGGCGGGACAGGCGGCGGCGTCCGCGTTCCGGGCGCGCAGCCGGCCGTGCCCGGCGCTCCTGACCCGCTGGCCGCGGGCGCGGGGGTGGCTGACCCGCTGGCCGTGGCACCTGACTCGCCGGCGGCGGGCGCCGTGGCGCCGGACCAACTGGCCGTCGCACCCGACCCGGTGACCGCGGGCGCCGGGGTGTCCGACCCACTGGCCGCGGCACCCGACCCGCTGGCCGCGGGCGCCGCGGTGCCGGACCCGATGGCCGTGGCACCCGACCCGCTCGCCGCCGGCGCCGCCACTCCTGAGCCGCTGCCCGTAGTCACGGCGACGCCCGACCCGGCACAGGCGCTGACCGACCCCGCTGCGGTGCCCACCGACCCGGCCCTGGCCCCGGCCGCGCCCGGTGCCGGCTACGGGGTCACCGCCACGCCCGAGCCGGTGCCGCCGCTGGCCGACGCCGTTCCGGCGCCCACCGATCCGGCCCTGGCCCCGGTCGCGCCAGGCGCCGCCCACGGTGTGACCGTCACGCCCGAGCCGTCGGGCCCGATCCCGAGCGCCCCGCCGGCCGCCGCCGCGGACCTCGGCACGCCGGTCGACCCCTACGCGAGCCCGGACGCCGTCGCGCCCGTCGCGCCGGCCCAGGGCTGGTCGGCGCAGCCGGACGACAACGGCTGGAGCCAGGACCCGGCGACCGGCCACGTCTGGGCCGGTGAGGGCCCGGCGGCCGGTGGCGCGCCGTCCGTCGACTCGTTCCAGGCGCCGACGGGCGACGCCTGCCAGCCGCCGGCCGACCCCTACACCGACCCGCACGCGGAGATGTGGACCGACCCCTACGGCCACGGCTACAGCGAGGGCTACGACGCGGGCTACCAGGCGGCGCTGGAGGAGTTCGGCCTGGCCGAGCCGGAGTACCAAGCCGAGGAGTACTACGAGGAGCCGCAGTCCGAGGCGCCGCAGACCCAGGAGCCGCAGACCTGGCACGAGCCGGCGCCGCAGACCCAGGAGCCGCAGACCTGGCACGAGCCGGCGCCGCAGCAGGCCGAGCCGCAGTACGTACCGCAGCAGTCCTATGCGGACGACCCACCGCGACACGAGCCGGCACCGCAGCACGAGCCGGCCGCGGCCGAGCCGGTGCAGGTCGCGCCCGCGCCGGTCGATCCGGCCGAGCCCGGGGCGGCCGAAGAGCCCGCCCCGGCCGAGCCGATCCAGGTGATCGAGCCCACCCGCACCGAAGAGCCCGGCGCGATCAGCTGGCTGCCCAGCGCCGCGGGCCGCGACAGCGACGCCGAGGCGGCGCCGGCCAAGAAGGCCACCAAGACCAAGGCGGCCAAGGCCGCCAAGGCCAAGACCGCGAAGACCGCGAAGGCGGCCAAGCCCGCGGTCGGCTAGACCCGCACTCCCGCCGCCCGCGGTCGCCGTCCGGCGCCGCGGGCGGCGACTGTCTCAGGCCGCCGGCGTGACGGCCACCTTGAGCCAGCCGGGGCTGCGCCGGTCGAACTCGCGGTAGGCGGTCAGCGCGTCGGTCAGCGGCTCGTGCTGGGTGAGGATCCGCTCGGGGTCGACCGCGCCCTGCTCCACCATGGACAGCAACCGCGGGATGTAGCGCGGATGGTTGGCGTTGCCCATGTTGACCTTGAGGTTGCGGTTCATCGCGGCGCCGATCGGGAAGAACCGGTCGGTCGTCGGATAGACCCCGACGATGCCGAGCGTGCCGGCCTTGGCGAGGCTCTCCACCGCCCACTCGCCGACCTGCGACGGCGCGTCGCCCGGTTGCCACTGGCCGTCGTGCGCGTTGGTCACCGGCGCGATCTCCCGCAGCTCGTCGCGGTGCACGGCGTCGTGGGCCCGGGCCTGCGCCGCCGCCGGCCCCGCCTGGGCGCTCTGCGCGTCCACGCCCACCGCGTCGATCGCCCTGTCCGGACCGATTCCCAGGGTCAGGTCGAGCAGCGCCTCGACCGGGTCCTCCTCGTCGAAGTTCACGACCTCGGCGCCCAGCGCCCGGGCCCGTTCGAGGCGGTCCGGGTGGTGGTCGACCGCGATGACGCGGTTGGCGCCGCGTTGGAACGCCGACAGGATCGCGAACTGCCCGACCGGGCCGCAGCCGAAGACGGCGACCACGTCGCCGTCGGAGACGTTGGCGATCACCGCGCCGAAGTAGCCGGTCGGGTAGATGTCGGACAGCGGGATCGCCTGGTCGTCGGAGACGGAGTCCGGCAGCGTGAACATGTTGGTGTGCGCGCACGGCACCCGGATGTATTCGGCCTGCGTGCCGTCGAACGGACCCATCGCGGCCGGCGAGCCGTAGGACGCCGTACCCGACCGCCGGCCGGCGGGGTTGATCTCGTCGCACTGGGCGAAATAGCCGGCGCGGCAGTAGACGCACGAGCCGCAGCCCAGCACCGCGGAGAGCAGGACCCGCTCGCCGGGCACGTGGTTGCGCACGCCCTGACCGACCTCCTCGACCACACCGACGCCCTCGTGCCCGAGGATCGTCCCGGGCCGCATGCCGGGGGCCGTACCGCGCACGAAGTGCAGGTCCGTGCCACAGATGGCCGCGGTGGTGATCCGCACGATCGCGTCGGACGGTGTCTCCAGCTTCGGATCGGCCACGTTGTCCACGCGGATGTCGCCCACGCCGTGGAACACGACGCCTCTCATCGTCGACCGCCTCTCGAATCGGGTTTCGGGGCGGGCCGACCGCATCACGTCGACGGGGCGCGATGGGCGGGCCCGTCTCCCCCACCATGTCACGCCCCTGCCCACCGTTCCGGCGATTGGGCGAAGGTCGTCGCCGGTCGCGCCCTCCCAACGTTAGGAACGGGCCGTTCCTTTCACGGTGACCACCAGCCGAGCGTGACGCCGTCCGGGTCGTAGCGGCGGCGCACCTGGCCGAGCCGTTCGCGGATGTCGTCGGGCCAGCAGGCCGCGACCCGCTCCGGGGTGATCGGCTGGGTCACCACGTTGGCGTTGTTGACCTCGGAGATCCAGGGTGCCGCCACGCTGTCCCAGTGCGCGGCCGCCGCGGGCGCCACGGTGTCGAACAGCTCGGGCTGGGCGCAGACGAGCGCGGCCGCGTACTCCGACTCGCGCCCGCCAACTGCCGAGCCGCCCGGCACGTCGCGGGCGGTGGCCGCCCCGAGGTGGCGCAGCTCGCCGGCGAAGAACGGCGAGTCGCCCGTCAGCGCCGACAGGAAGACGGTCGCGAAGCCCTGGTCGACCCGGTCGACCATCGTTCCGTGCAGGTACGCCGGGATCGGGTCGGTCGGGTCGTTGTGGATGCGGCCCAGCTGGGTGGCCGGCAGCTCGCCCAGCATGTCGAGGTAAACCGGCGCGGCCGCGCGCAACGGCGCCACGAGCCGCTCCCCCTCGACCGGGTCGCCGGGGAACGCGAACCGCACGCTGAGCAGCCGCCGGCCCCGCATCGGCTCGGGCACCTCGAGCAGCGGCGGGTACGCGGCCGCCTGGACGCTCGTGGTCACCCGGTCGTCGGCCCCGTCGGTCCAGTCGACCCACGCCCGCAGCATCCGCTCGATGTCAGGACTGTCCACGAAGAACGATCCACCGTAGACAGACGTGAGCTCGACGAGTCGCAACCGCATCTCGGTCACCACGCCGAGGCCGAACTTGCCGCCGCGCAGCGCCCAGAACAGGTCCGGGTTGCGATGCTCGTCCGCCTCGACGACCTCGCCGGTGCCCGTCACGACCGTGAAGCCGATGGCGTAGTCGGAGCTGAACCCGTGGCTGCGGGCGAGCGGACCGACGCCACCACCGAGCAGGTAGCCCACCGCGCCCACCACCGGCGAGGAACCCGTGACCGGGGCCAGCCCGTAGGCGGCCGCGGCCTCGACCACGGCCGTCCAGCGCACGCCGGCGCCAACCGCCACCGTCCGGGTCTCGGGGTCGACGCGCACGTGGTCGAGACGTGCGGTGGTCAGCAGGAGGCCCGAGTCGATCGGCTTCTCCAACCCGTGTCCGGTGCTCTGCACAGACACCCGCAGGCCGGCCGCGCGGGCGAACCGCACCGCCTCCACGACGTCCGCGACCGAGCCGGCCGCGACCACCACGTCCGGGCTGGGCTGGAGGGCCAGGTTGAAACCGGCCGCCGCGGCGGCGAAACCGTCGTCGCCGCGTTCGTACACCGTGCCGCCGACCTTGTCGGCTAGGTTCGTGCTCATCTGCTGGCTCCTTTCTCAGTCGTTCTGCGGCGGCCCCAGCAGCGCCAGTTCCGTCGCGTCGAGTCCCGCCTGCAACTCGCGCATGACGATGTCGTCGATCTCCCGCCGGTCGCGCATCGCGGTCACCGCGAGCCGCTCGTGCTCCAGCACCCCGAGCCGCAGCCGCCGCTCGAGCTGCTCGGCGTTGGTGAGCTCGGCGCGCCCGTCGCCGCCGCGCGCCTCGTTGGCCGCCGCCTCGTAGTCGGCCCGCACCCGGTCGGTCATGAAGGCGGGCGCGTGCAACGAGCGGGCCACCGCCGGCAGCGCGGCCAGGCCGGCTTCGGCGGCGCGGACCCGGGCGTGCCGGGCCTCGTCGATCCGGGCGCGGTCGCCGGCCAGCCCGGCCCAGCGGGCCACCATCGGCAGAGTCAGGCCCTGCAGCAGGATCGTCACCAGGATCACGATCGAGGTGACGAAGACGATCAGATCCCGATCCGGGTACGGCGTGCCGTCGCTCAGCACGGAGGGCACCGCCAGGGCGGCGGCCAGCGATACGGCGCCACGGAAGCCGGCCCAGCCGTACGCCGTGCGGACCTTCCAGTTGAGACGCCGGGTGCGCTGCACCGCCCGCCGGTCGAAGATGCGGATCAGCACGGCCATCAGGTGGATCCAGACCAGCCTGGTGACGATGACGACCGCGGCGGCGGCGAACGCGATGCCCACCGCCCGACTCATTTGATCGCCGTCGATCCGCCGGGCGGCGGCGGGGATCTGGAGGCCGACGAGCACGAAGAGGCTGCCGTTGACGATGAAGGTGGAGAGGTTCCAGAAGGCGAACGCCTGCACCCGGGACCGGGCCCGGATGACCCGCGGTCCGGCGTACGAGATGACGAGCCCGACCACGACGACCGCGACGACCCCGCTGGCATGGATGAGCTCGCCCACGAAGAACGCCGCGAACGGGGTGAGGATCGACAGGCCGCCCTCGCGCAGCGGGTCGTCGATGCGGCGGCGGATCCAGATCAGGAAGCCCCCGGTGACCAGGCCGGCGATCAGGCCGCCGACGATCGACCAGATCAGGTCCCCGGTGATCGCGAGGAGGCTGGGCGAGGTGCCGTCGACCAGCATGCCGACGGCGACCGCGAACAGCACGAGGGCCGTACCGTCGTTGATCAGGCTCTCGGCCCGCAGGGTGGTGAGGTTGCGCCGGGGCATCCGCTTGGCCAGGCCGGCCACGGCGGCCGCGTCCGTCGGCGCCAGCACCGCACCGAGGATCCAGGCGGCGGCCGCGGCGACGCCGATCGCCTGCAGCGAGTAGGACAGGATGACCATGGTTGCAATGACCAGGCCGATGGCGGACAGCAAGATGACCCTGATATTGGCCCGGATCTCGCGCAGGCTGGTGTTGAGGCTCTCCCAGTAGAGAATGCCCGGGAGGAAGATCAACAGGACCGCGGAGGCCGGCAACCGGATGTCGGAGAGCTGGGGAATGAGGGCCAGCAGCGCACCCATGACGATCAGGAGTACGGGCGGGGCCACGCTGTAACGGCGCCCGATGGTGGTGCCGACGATGACCGTCGCGGCCAGCGTGACGACCACCAACAACCCTTCCAACACCGCTTCTCCCCCCGCACGCGTGCTGGACCCGAGTCCAGAATGCCGCGAAAGGGACGATGACCAGATGTGATCTCGCGCAAGCGCACCGTCGCCGCACCGGCTGGGTCTGGCGACCGCCAGCCGTGGCCGCGCACGCCGGATGCGAGCCCGCGCGGGGATGCGGGCCGGGCGCTGGCCCACGCGGGGATGCGGGCCGGGCGCTGGCCCGCGCGGGGATGCGAGCCGGGCGCCGGCCCGCGCGCGGATGCGAGCCGGGCGCCGGCCCGCGCGCGGATGCGAGCCGGGCGCCAGCCCGCGCGCGGATGCGAGCCGGGCGCCAGCCCGCGCGCGGATGCGAGCCGGGCGCCAGCCCGCGCGCGGATGCGAGCCGGGCGCCGGCCGGCGCGCCGAATGCGGGCATGAGGGGCGGTCGAGGTTCAGCGGAGGTGTGAGTGGATCAACCGGAGGGAGAGCCAGGCCGTGGCCACTCCGACCACGGCGCCGATCACGGTGTCGGCGAGGCGGAGGATGGGCTGCTGCCACGGGGCTGCCGGACTGATCGCCGCCACCACCAGCACCACCGCCGTGGTGATGGCGGCTGTGGTGGCGTCGCCGCGGCGGCCGAGGAGGAGGCCGACCAGGGCCGAGAGGCCGATCAGCAGGCCGAAGGCCCACAGGTGGAACGGCAGGAAGACCAGGTAGACCAGGCAGATCACGAAGCTGATCAAGGTGGCCGACAGGCGGGACAGGCCGGCGGACAGGCTGTCGCGGAAGGTGGCCCGGCTCACGAAGATCGTCGAGAGCGCGGCCCACATCCCGCCGAGCAGGTCGCTGTCGCGGCTGTCGACGTAGACCTGGGTGAAGACGTCGCTGGCCAGCCAGAAGGTCAGCACGCTGGCCAGGCCCAGCACGGTGCTCTCGACGATCGCCACCCGGGCCTGCCCCGGCGTGGGCGCCCGCCATCCCGGCATGCCCGCAGGCTACCGCCGGGAAGCGTTACGCCGTCAGGGTTCCCGGAATCTCGACGTCTACTGTGGTCTGCTCGCGCAGCGCGGTGCTGACCGTGCAGTGCCGCTCGTGCACCCGCTCCGCGACGGCGCGGAACACCGGCTCGGCCTCGGCGTCGTCGGGCGGCAGGGTCACGTCGTACGTCATGGTGATCGATCCGAGCCGGTTGGGTTTGACCTTCTCCGCCTCGAGCACCGCGGCCAGCCGGGCCAGCCGGTGCCCGCGCTGGGCGGTCAGCGGCTCGACCGTGACGATGTTGCAGCCGCCGAGCGCCGCCAGCAGCAGCTCGACCGGCGTGAAGTCGGCGCCGTCCTTGGTGCCGAAGCGGATCTCGGCGCCGCGCCCGTTGCGGGCGACGTAGCCGCCGTCGTCGGTGCGCTCGACCTCAACGTGGTAACCCATCGTTGGATCATGTCACCCGTGCGCGCGACCCCGGCCGCCCGGCCCGGTCTTCTTGCGCGGCTTGACCGTCACCGACACCGGGCTGCCCTCGAAGCCGAACTCCTCGCGGAGGCGGCGCTCGACGAAGCGCTGGTAGCCGGCGTCAAGCGGGCCGGTGGTGAACAGCACGAAGCGCGGCGGCCGGGTGCCGGCCTGGGTGGCGAAGAGCACGCGCGGCGCCCGCCCGCCCCGGACGGGGTGCGGCGTCTCCTGCACGAGGGCGGCCAGCCACTGGTTGAGCTGGCCGGTCGGCACGCGGGTCTCCCACGACGCGAGCGCCTTGCGCAGCGCCGGAGCCAGCTTGTCGACCGCCCGGCCGGTCTTGGCCGAGATGTTGACCCGGATCGCCCACGGGATGCGCTTGAGCTCGCGGTCGATCTCGCGCTCGAGCTGGTAGCGCCGGTCGTCGTCGACCAGGTCCCACTTGTTGAACGCGATGACCAGGGCCCGCCCGGCCTCGACGACCATCGACAGGATCCGCTGGTCCTGCTCGCTGATCGGCTCGGACGCGTCGAGCAGCACGACGGCCACCTCGGCGGCCTCGATCGCGCCGGCGGTACGCAGGGACGCGTAATATTCGGTGCCGCTGGCGTGACTGACCCGCTTGCGCAGGCCCGCGGTGTCGACCAGCTGCCAGGTCTCGCCGCCGATGCCCACCAGCGAGTCGACCGGGTCGACGGTGGTGCCGGCGACCGAGTCGACGACCGCCCGCTCCTCCTTGGCCAGCTTGTTGAGCAACGAGGACTTGCCGACGTTGGGGCGGCCGACCAGGGCCACCCGGCGCGGGCCGCGCGGCCCCTCCTCCTGGATGCGCGGCGCGGGGGCCGGCATCGCGTCGAGGATCAGGTCGAGCAGGTCGCCGCTGCCCCGGCCGTGCAGGGCGGAGATGGGGTGCGGCTCGCCGAGGCCGAGCGACCAGAGCGAGACGGCCTCCATCTCGATCGTCTGGTTGTCGGCCTTGTTGGCGATCAGGATCACCGGCTTGTTGCTGCGCCGGAGCATCCGCACCGCGGCCTCGTCGACGTCGGTGGCGCCGACGGTGGCGTCGACCACGAACAGCACCACGTCGGCGGTCTGCACGGCGATCTCGGCCTGGGTGGCGATGGCCCGGGCCCGGTCGCGGGCGTCGGGCTCCCAGCCGCCGGTGTCGACGACCGTGAACTGCCGGCCGTTCCACTGGGCGTCGTAGGGCACCCGGTCGCGGGTCACGCCCGGCGTGTCCTCGACGACGGCCTGGCGCCGGCCGATGATCCGGTTGACCAATGTGGACTTGCCGACGTTGGGGCGGCCGACGACGGCCACCACGGGCACCGGGCCGTCGGCAGTGTCCACGTCGGACACTTCCGGGTAGGAGGAGGTCATGCCGTCACCATGGCGCGCAACCGCTCGACGACCTCGTCGATGCCCATCGTCGTGGTGTCCAGCGCGACCGCGTCGGGCGCCTGCTGGAGCGGGTCGGTGGCCCGGGTCGAGTCGAGCGTGTCGCGGCGCAGCAGGTCGGCGTGGGTGTCGTCGACGGACGCGGCGGTCTCCAGCGAACGGCGCCGGGCCCGGGCGTCGGCCGACGCGGTCAGATAGACCTTGAGGTCGGCGTCGGGCGCCACCACGGCGCCGATGTCGCGGCCCTCGACCACGATCCGGCCGGCCGCGTCGATCAACGCGCGCTGCTCGGCGACCAGGAGCTGGCGCACGGCGGGAACGGCCGCCACCGCGGACACCGCGGCGGTCACCTCGGGGCCGCGGATGTCGGCGTCGACGTCGACCCCGTCGGCCCGCACGTGCGGCGCGGCCGGGTCGGTGCCGATCACCAGGTCGAGCGCCCCGGCCACCTTGGCGATGCCCTCGGTGTCGGTCAGGTCGACGCCGTAGCGCAGCACGGCCCAGGTCACCGCCCGGTACATGGCGCCGGTATCGAGGTACTGCGCGTCCAGGGCGGTCGCCAGCCGCCGGGAAACGGTGGATTTGCCGGAACCCGACGGTCCGTCCACGGCCACCACGCACCGACCGTTCGCCAACTCGTCTGCCACCGTTCCTCCTCGCGCCGTCGGCTCCTATTCTGCCTGGTCGGGCAGAATCACTCGCCGACGGCCTTGAACAGTGCCCCGACCTCGGCGTTCGTGAGGCGCCTGGTGCGGCCCGGCTTGAGGTCACCGAGCCGGATCGGCCCGATCGCGGTGCGCACGAGCCGGTTGACCGGGTGCCCGACCGCGTCCATCAGCCGCCGCACGATCCGGTTGCGCCCCTCGTGGATCACGACCTCGATCTGCGCCGACCGGCCGAACGCGTCGATGAGCCGGAACTTGTCGACCTTGGCCGGCCCGTCGTCGAGCTCGACGCCGGCCAGGAGCTGCCGGCCGACCGACCGGGGCAGCGGGCCCGGCACTTCGAGCACGTAGGTCTTCGGCACTCCGTACGACGGATGCATCAGCTTGTGGGCCAGTGACCCGTCGTTGGTCAGCAGCAGCAGCCCCTCGGAGTCGGTGTCGAGGCGGCCGACGTGGTAAACCCGCTGGTCGACCCGATCGAGGAACTCGGCCAGGGCGGTGCGCCCCTTCTCGTCGGCCATGGTCGACACGACGCCACGCGGCTTGTTGAAGGCCAGGTAGACCAGGTTCTGGTCGACGATCACCCGCTGCCCGTCGACGTAGATCTCCGCCGTGTCCGCGTCGACCTTGTCACCCAGCTGGGCGACCTTGCCGTCCACGGTCACCCGACCACGGAAGATCAGGTCCTCACAGGCCCGGCGGGACCCCACACCGGCGCTGGCCAGCACCTTCTGCAGGCGCTCAGCGTTCGCCATCTGCCACCTCGTCGACGTCGTCCGGAAGGAACGGCGCCAGGTCGGGTAGCTGGTCGACCGAGTCGAGGCCGAGCTTCTCCAGGAACAACGCCGTCGTCCGGTAAAGGTACGCGCCCGTCTCCGGCTCCGTGCCGGCCTCCTCGATCAGACCGCGCGAGGTGAGCGTGCGCACAACGCCGTCGCAGTTCACACCCCGGATCGCGGAGATCCGGCCGCGGGTGACGGGCTGCTTGTAGGCGATCACCGCCAACGTCTCCAGCGCGGCCTGGGTCAGCCGCACGGACTGGCCGTCGAGGACGAAACGCTCGACATAGCCCGCGTACTGGGGGCGCGTGTAAAGCCGCCACCCCCCGGCGGCGCGGCGCAGCTCGAACCCGTGCCCGTCCCGGGTGTAGCCCGCCGAGATCGCCTCCAGGGCCGCGGCCACGCGTTCGGTGGGCTGCTCGAGGACCTGGGCCAGCACGATCTCCTGCACGGGCTCGTCGACGACGAGCATGATCGCCTCCAACGCGCCGCGCAGCTCATCCTCATCGATCATGGCCACGGCGGCGGGTGAATCCCCATCGGATACGCGCGCCGTCGCGGGACCGGCGGCCTCGGCCGCACTCCGGTCCGTGGCGGCCGCGGCCTGGGCGAGGTCGGCGGTGTCCGATGGCGCCTCGGCCAGCGGGTCCTGGTCTTCGATCCGGGTGAGGTCTTCGACCGAGCCGATGGCCTGGGCCGCCTCGACCGTCTCGGCCTCGGCCGCCAGCTCCGGCTCCGCCGGCTGAGCCGCGCGCGCCGCCTCGACCGTCTCGGCCTCGGTCTCCAGATCCGGCTCGCCGGTCGGCGCGGGATCCGCTGTGCCGTCGGACTCGGCGGCGGAAACTTGCTCTTCTCGATCTGCCGACGAGTCGGACAAATCGGATTTGCTCGGGTGGCTGGAAGAGGAAGGAGTGGCGAGGAGACCTTGCGCCGCCTTCTCTTCGGTAGCCAGCTCTGGCTCCGTCGCCTGGGCAGCCTCAATCGTCTCGGCCTCAGCCGCTAGCTCGGACAGCCCGGCCGGCTGCGGCTCAGCTGCGTCGCCGACTTCGGTAGTGCCCGATTGCCCAGCCCCGCCCTCGACACTGGCCGACTGCCCATCCCCGCCCTCGGCAATGGCCGGCTGCCTATCCTCACCTTCGGACAAATCCGAAATGTCGGATGCAGCCGGAGAAGGAGGTGTGCCCTTGGAAGCCGGTTCGTCCGCCTCCGGCTTGGCGGGGCGGGCTCGTTCCCACGGGGGAACCCAGGCTGCGGCCTGTTCCGCCAGGGAGGCCTCGCGGCTCGGCTCGGCGCCGCCGCGGTCGGTCATTTCGGCTGCTCCTCAGATTGTGCCGTTTGCTCCGCATCAAGCGGCTCCCCCGCTTCACGCGGCTGCTCCGCGTCAGACGGCGCCCCCGCTCCAGGCGGCTGGTCCGGTTGGGTCGGCTGCTCCGGCGTACCCGCGTATTCGTCGACCTTGATTTCGACGTTTTTGTCTCCGCCGATCCAGCGGACCGTCAGCTCCCCCAACGCCTGCACCTGCTCAAACCCGATCAGGTTCTCCCGATAGAGTTCCAGCAACGCCAGGAACCGAGCGACCACCTCCAGCGTGCTCTGACAATCCAGTGTCAGCACCTGGAACGTCGCCGTGCCGGAGCGGCGGATGCGGTCCCGCAGGATGATCGCGTGCTCGCGGACGCTGACCTTCACGTCGTGGATGTGGGCGATCGAGACCGTCTGCGCGCCGGCCGACTTCGGGGTCATCGCTTTGATCGCCAGTTTCAGCAGGCGGTCGGGGCCGATGCCGAGGACGAGTTCGGGGAGCGCCTCCGCGTAGCGCGGCTCCAGGGTCACCGCCCGCGGGTAGCGGCGGGCGCCTTCCTGCTCGAGCACCGCGATGTGGGCCGCCGCCTCCTTGAACGCCTTGTATTGCAGGAGGCGCGCGAACAGCAGGTCGCGGGCCTCGAGCAGGGCCAGGTCCTCTTCGTTCTCGACCGACGCGGCGGGCAGCAGGCGGGCGGCCTTGAGGTCGAGCAGCGTCGCGGCCACGACCAGGAACTCGCTGGCCTCGTCGAGGGGCCAGTCGTCGCCCATCGCGCGGATGTAGGCGATGAACTCGTCGGTGACCCGGCTCAGCGCCACCTCGGTGACGTCGAGCTTGTGCTTGCCGATCAACTGCAGCAGGAGGTCGAACGGGCCGGTGAAGTTGGCCAGCCGCACGGTGAAGCCGGTGGTCGGCGCGTCGGCCGAGGCAACGGCATCAGCCGGCACCGTCCCCGAGACGACGACGGGCGACAGGTCAGCCGCGCCGGGTTCACTCACCGTTCGACCGTAGTCCACCGCCGGAACGGCGACGTTCACGCCCACACCTCACGAACACCATCAGCACCAGCGACAACGACCGAAGATCACCGCTCGGACTGGGCGGCGATGACCTCTCGAGCGAGCTGACGGTAGTTGCGGGCACCGGACGACGCCGGGTCGAGGGTGGTGATCGGCGCGCCGGCCACCGTCGACTCGGGGAACTTCACCGTCTTGGTGATCACGGTCTGGTAGACCTTGTCGCCGAACGCCTCGACCACACGCTGCAGCACCTGGCGGCAGTGGGTGGTGCGGCTGTCGTACATGGTCGCCAGAATGCCCTCGAGCTCGAGGTCGAAGTTGAGCCGCTCGCGGACCTTGTCGATCGTGTCGAGCAGCAACGCGACGCCCCGCAGGCTGAAGAACTCGCACTCCAGCGGAATCAGCACGCCGTGGGCCACGGTCAGCGCGTTGATCGCCAGCAGGCCGAGCGACGGCTGGCAGTCGATCAGGATGAAGTCGTATTCCTTGCGCACGGACCGCAGCACGCGGGCCAGCGCCATCTCGCGCGCGACCTCGTTGACGAGCTGGATCTCGGCGGCCGACAGGTCGATGTTGGCCGGCAGCAGGTGCAGGCCGGCGACGTCCGTCTTGATCAGCACGTCCTCGGCGGTCACGTCGTCCTGCATGAGCAGGTTGTAGACGGACAGGTCGAGGTTGTGCGGGTTGACGCCGAGGCCGACCGAGAGGGCGCCCTGCGGGTCGAAGTCGACGAGCAGCACGCGGCGGCCGTATTCGGCGAGCGCGGCGCCCAGGTTGATGGTCGACGTGGTCTTGCCCACGCCGCCCTTCTGGTTGGCCAGCGCGATGATCCGCGCCGGGCCGTGCCGGTCGGTCGGCATCGGCTCGGGGATCGGCTTGCGCATCGTGTAGGCCGCCGGGTCGGCGGGGCCGAGCTCCGCGCCGAGATCGAGCGCAGACTGCTGCTCGCGGAGCTGCGAGGTCCATGCCTCGGCACGGTCACCGTTGCCAGCCATGTCCCTGCCTACCCCCTCCCGACGAACGTCCCGCGCCGGAGCCCCGACTGTACGCCACGTCCCACGAGCCCCGGGTGCACCATATCGGCGTGTCGACACGCCAAGAAGCGCGTGTCAGCTATGTGCCCGCGGATGAGCGGTGGCGTAGACCTCGCGCAGCCGTTCCACCGTGACCAACGTGTATACCTGCGTCGTGGTCACGGACGCGTGCCCGAGCAGTTCCTGGACCACCCGAACGTCGGCGCCGCCGTCGAGCAGATGCGTCGCGTACGAGTGCCGCAGGGTGTGCGGCGAGACCGCCCGGGCGCCGTCGACCGGCAGCCCCGCGACGCCGGCCGCCTTGCGCAGGATCGCCCACGCGCTCTGCCGGGACAGCGGGCCGCCCCGCGCGTTGACGAACACGGAAGGTGTCCCGCGGCCGGCGGCGACGAGCCCGGGCCGGGCCCGCACGAGGTACGCGTCGAGCGCCGCGCGCGCATAGCCGCCGACCGGCACGATCCGGGTCCGCCCACCCTTGCCGTGCAACGTCACGGCGCCCGCGGACAGGTCGAGGTCGTCGACCGCCGCGCCGACGGCCTCGGAGATCCGCGCGCCGGTGCCGTAGAGGAACTCCAGCAACGCCCGGTCGCGCAGCTCCAGCGGCCCGTCGCCGCCGACCGAGTCCAGCAGGCGCAGCACCTCGTCGACCTCGAGGGCCTTGGGCAGCCGGCGGGGCAGGCTGGGCGGCTTCACGTCGCGGCTGGCGTCGTCGGCGACCAGGCCCTCGCGTACCGCGAACCGGTGCAGGCCGCGGACCGCGGAGGTGGCCCGGGCCGCGGAGGCCGCCGACAGCGGCGGGTGCGCCTCGTCGCCGTCGCGCAGCGCCGCCACGTGCCCCGCGATTTCGGCCGGCGTCGTCGCCGCGAGGTCCTCGACCCCGCGCGCGGCCAGCGTCACGAGATAGCGATCCAGATCACGGCGGTACGACGCGAGCGTGTTGCCGGAGAGTCCACGCTCGACGGTGAGGTGGTCGAGGTAGGTGCGGACCGCGCGCCGCAGCGCCGGTGCGGGCTCGGGCCCGTCACCGGCGCCGGACGTCGCGGTCGAGGAGGTCAGGCCAGCGCCTCCGCGAGCGGGAGGTGCTTCATGCCGTGGGCCTCGGCGACCGGGCCGTAGGTGACCTGGCCGTCGTAGGTGTTGAGGCCCAGGGCGAGGGCGGGGTCACGGCGCAGCGCGTCGCGCCAGCCGCGGTTGGCGAGCTCCAGCGCGTACGGCAGCGTGACGTTGGTCAGCGCGTACGTGCTGGTGTGCGGCACCGCGCCCGGCATGTTGGCCACGCAGTAGAACATCGACTCGTGGACCTTGTAGGTCGGGTCGGCGTGCGTGGTCGGGCGCGAGTCCTCGAAGCAGCCGCCCTGGTCGATCGAGATGTCGACCAGCACGCTGCCGGGCTTCATCCGGCTGACCAGCTCGTTGGAGATCAGCGTCGGCGCCTTGGCCCCGGGGACCAGCACTGCGCCGATCACCATGTCGGCGTCGAGCACGGCCCGCTCGACCTCGTAGGCGTTGGACGCGACGGTCTGCAGGTGGCCCTGGTAGATCGCGTCGGCCTGGCGCAGCTTGTTGATGTTGCGGTCGAGCAGCAGCACCTCGGCCTGCATGCCGAGCGCTATGGCGGCGGCGTTCATGCCGGAGACGCCGGCGCCGATGACGACGACCTTGGCCGCGTAGACGCCGGAGACGCCGCCCATCAGGATGCCGCGCCCACCGCCCTGGCGCATCAGGGTGTACGCGCCGACCTGCGGGGCCAGCCGACCGGCGACCTCCGACATCGGGGCGAGCAGCGGGAGCGCGCGGTCGGCGGTCTCGACGGTCTCGTAGGCGATGCCGGTGACCTTGCGGTCGATCAGCGCGTCGGTGCACTCCTTGGACGCGGCGAGGTGCAGGTAGGTGAAGAGCACCTGGCCCGCGCGCATCCGGTGGTGCTCCTCGGCGATCGGCTCCTTGACCTTGAGGATCAGGTCGGCGGTGCCCCAGACCTCGTCGGGCCCGGGCAGGATCGTGGCGCCGGCGGCGGCGAACTCGTCGTCGGTGATGGACGAGCCGAGACCGGCGCCGGACTCGACGAAGACCTCGTGGCCCGCGCGGGCGAACTCGTGGACGCCTGCCGGCGTGATCGCCACGCGGTACTCGTGGTTCTTCACCTCGCGTGGGATTCCGACCTTCACATCGACACCTTCTCTCCCGCGTGCGCCCGGTCACCGTTGACAGGGTCGTCAGCCGCGTCGGCGGCGAGTCTAGGGTGCCCGGGTCACGGGCCCGCACCGCCTCCGCGCGTTCAGTATTGCCCGGCGTCGCCGATCGGCACACGGGCCGTGCGCCCGGTGTGATCCGCGTGGTGTCAGCGGACCAACGGGGTGTCCGCCGCGCGCAGGGGGTGCCAGTCCTCGTCGCGGACCCGGGCCGCGGCGAGCAGGCCGCCCACCGCCGCCGCGTTGGTGATCTCGCCGCGCAGCGCCATCGCGACCGCGTCGTCCAGCGGCACCCACTCGACCGTCAGCTCGGCCTCCTCGTCGGAGCGCGCGAACCGGTCGGCGTCCGGCACGGCGGACAGCCCGCGGGCGAGGAAGATCCGGATCAGCTCGTCCGTGAAGCCCGGCGAGGTGTGCAGGTCGAGCAGCAGGTCCAGCCGCTCGCAGCGCAGGTCGGCCTCCTCGGCCAGCTCGCGCCGGGCGGTGTCGGCCGGCGGCTCGCCCGCCACGTCGACCAGGCCCGCCGGCAGCTCCCAGAGCACCTTGCCGACCGGGTGCCGGTACTGGCGGACCAGCAGCACCCGGCCGTCGTCGGCGAGCGGGACCACGCCCACCGCGCCGACGTGCCGCGCGTAGTCGCGCTCGGCCTGGCCACCGCCGGGCATGGTGACCCGGTCGGTGACCACGCTGAAGATCTTGCCCTGGAACCGTTCGATCCGGTCCAGCACGGCGTACGCGTGCGCCGAGGTCACGCGCCCGCCCGCCCGTTGCCGGCCAACTCCGGCTGCGGCTCGGCCGTGAGCTGGTCGACGGGCAGCTGGTCGGCCAGCGAGTAGCCGACCGCCGCCTTCACGAACGCCGCGAACAGCGGGTGCGGCCGGGTGGGCCGGCTCTTGAGCTCCGGGTGCGCCTGGGTGGCCACGAAGAACGGGTGGATCTCCCGGTCGAGCTCGACGAACTCGACCAGCCGGCCGTCCGGTGAGGTGCCGCTGATCTGCAGGCCGGCCTTGGTCAGCGCGTCCCGGTACGCGTTGTTGACCTCGTAACGGTGCCGGTGCCGCTCGGACACCTCGGTCGTCCCGTACGCCTCGGCGACCAGCGAACCCGGGGTGAGCTTGGCCGGGTAGGCGCCCAGCCGCATCGTGCCGCCCATGTCGCCCTTGCCTGCGACGATCTGCTCCTGGTCGGCCATCGTGGCGATCACCGGGTGGCCGGCGGTGTCGTCGAACTCCAGCGAGTTGGCGTCGGCGAGACCGGACAGGTTGCGGGCCACGTCGATCGTCATGCACTGCAGGCCGAGGCACAGGCCCAGGGTCGGGATGCCGTTCTCGCGGGCGAAGTGCGCGGCGCCGATCTTGCCCTCGATGCCGCGGACGCCGAAGCCGCCGGGGATCACGATGCCGTCGACGCCGGCCAGCGCGGCCGCCGCGGCCTGCGGGGTCTTGCAGTCGTCGCTGGGCACCCAGCGGATCTGCACCCGGGCCGTGTGGTGGAAGCCGGCGGCGCGGATCGCCTCGCTCACCGACAGGTAGGCGTCGGGCAGGTCCACGTACTTGCCGACCAGCGCCACGGTGACGGTGTGCTTCGGGTGGTGCACCCGCTCCAGCAGGTCGTCCCAGGCCGACCAGTCGACGTCGCGGAAGGACAGGCCGAGGCGGCGCACCACGTACGCGTCGAGACCCTCGCGGTGCAGCACCTTGGGGATGTCGTAGATGCTCGGCGCGTCCGGGGCGGCGATGACCGCCTCGCGGTCGACGTCGCAGTAGAGCGACAGCTTGTGCTTGAGCTTGTCGGGGATCTCCCGGTCGGAGCGGCAGACCAGCGCGTCGGGCTGGATACCGATGTTGCGCAGGGCCGCGACCGAGTGCTGGGTCGGCTTGGTCTTCAGCTCGCCCGACGGCGCGAGGTAGGGCACCAGCGACACGTGCAGGTAGAAGCAGTTGTCACGACCCACCTCGTGGCGCACCTGGCGGATCGCCTCGAGGAACGGCAGGGACTCGATGTCGCCGACGGTGCCGCCCACCTCGGTGATCACCACGTCCGGCGTACGGCCCTCGTCGTCGGGGTCGCCCATCGCCCGGATCCGCGCCTTGATCTCATTGGTGATGTGCGGGATCACCTGGACGGTGTCGCCCAGATATTCGCCGCGCCGCTCCTTGGCGATCACCGCCGAGTAGATCTGGCCGGTGGTGACGTTGGCCTTCCCGGACAGGTCACGGTCCAGGAAGCGCTCGTAGTGGCCGACGTCGAGGTCGGTCTCCGCACCGTCTTCGGTGACGAACACCTCACCGTGCTGGAACGGGTTCATCGTTCCGGGGTCGACGTTGAGGTAGGGGTCCAGCTTCTGCATGACCACCCGGAGGCCGCGCGCGCTCAACAGGTTGCCGAGGCTGGAGGCGGTGAGGCCCTTGCCGAGAGAGGAGGCGACACCCCCGGTGACGAAGATGTGCTTGGTCAGCCGTCCTGAAGGGGCCAAGGCCTGCTCCCGTGGTCGTTTGTCAAAGTCGAGATCATGCGATCCACGGGATTCCACGGTAACACGTCGTCGCGGTCATGCCGCGCCGACACCCTGGGCATCGACCTCCGGCACCGGCTCGGGTGGCCTGGTGAAGTCGGTCGCGTGGTCGAGAACACGCAGCGCGGTGAGCGCCGCCATCGGCACGGCCACCGCGGCGGCCGCGCCCGCGAGGTCGAGCCCGGTGCCGCCGAGCACCCCGCCGAGCACGACGGCGACCCCGATGCCGATCGCGCCGGCCCGCACGGACGGATAGAGCCCGTAGGCCCGGCGCAGCCCGCCCCAGGTGCGCAGCAGGGCCAGCCACAGCAGGCCGGCGCCGATCAGCGCGAGGAGCGTCAACGGGCTGCCGACGAGCGCGTCGAGGATCGACTTGCTAGTGCGCTGCAGCGTGGTGCCGCCGGTGCCGCCGCCGAGGGCCTCGACGAACCGGCCCAGGCTGCCCCGTTCGGCGGGTGGGCGGTGCATCTCGATCCACGCGAACACCGAGGTCACCGCGACCCCGGCCACCGTCGCCGCGGCCAGCCGGCCCAGCGTCAGCCAGCCGCCGGTGCTCAGCGCCGTGGCGATGCAGACGCCGGCGGTCAGAGCGACCGCGCCGATCGGGTCCGCACCCAGGAACGGGCTGCCGACGAGGAAGACACCGATCCCGCCGGCGGCGACCATGACCAGCGGGCGCCACGGGCGGGCGAACCGTTGGGCCAGCGCGCCGGAGCCGAGCAGGACGCCGGTGACGAACACGCCCAGACCGACGGTGCCGACGCCGGCGTACCGGTTGCCCTCCAGGACCGAGTAGCCGGCCACGCCGTTGAGCTGCAGGCGCGCGCCGGTGCACAGGTCGAGGCCGACCACCACCGCGGCGACGGTGACCACCATCGCCAGCGGGCCGAGGGTCCGCCGGAAGCCCGGCGCGAACCGCACCGCGGCCGTGCCGGCCGCCAGGAGGAACGCGAGGACGGCGGCGAACAGCCAGCCCGGCTGGCTGCCCCGCCACCAGGGCACCAGGTCGGCGACCAGGGCGGCCGGGATCGCCAGGGCCGAGGCGACCAGCAGGATCTCCACGATGCCGGTGATCGGCCGGTGGACGTGCTCCTCGTCGCCGACGTGCCGGCGGGCCTTGCGCAACAGCGGCACCACGGCGATCGCGAGCCCCAGCTGCACCACCGCCAGCACGCCGAAGAACCAGGTCGCCACGGTCTCCTGGGCGCCGGCCTCGCGGTCGGCGTCGGCCGGGAACGTCACGGCGTCGGGCAGCTGCTCCGGGCGACCCGGCACCGAGGTCGCGGGCTGGCCGACGAACAGCCGGCCGGGTCGCGGCTTGTTGAGCGCGGTCAGCGCGGTGGGCGCCAGGTCGACGAGCTGCACGTAGCCGTCGCGGCCGGTGCTCGGCGAGGTGAGCCAGCCGCCCTGCCAGCCGGGGCCGTCGGCGATCGCCACGTGCAGCCGGCTCGCCTGGTCGGTGTCGGCGAGGCCGGCGACCAGCAGCAGCGACTTGTCGGGGCGGGCGGCCAGCACCCGGGCGAGCGCGGCGTCGGCCCGGGCCGCGGCGGTCTGGCGTACGGCCGGATCGTCGCCGCTGACCGTGCCCAGATCGACCATGCTGAGCGTGCACCGCTCGAGCAGCTTCTTGGCGTCGGCGGGCAGCTGGGGCTCGTAGTTGTCGACGCGCCCGTAGGGCCGGGCCGCGGCGACGGCGGCGCCGGGACCGACGGCCACCGTGCAGCGGACCGCCTCGGGCAGCGCGCCCGGTACGGCGCCCCAGGTCAGCGACTGCTGGTTGTATTGCACGGCCTGCTTGTCGAGGTCGGGCAGGAACGCGCCGATGCCGTCGGGGCGCTGCACGTCGACGCTCAGCGGCGGGCAGGCCCCGGTGACCGGGGTGCCGCGCCGCCAGCCGGCGAAGTTGCCGGCGCCCAGGGTCAGCCAACCGTCGACCGGGCAGGTGGGCTTGAGGGCGGAGCGCACCGACAGCGACCCGATCGAGCCCTGCCCGGCCAGCCGCCACAGGTTGGGCGTGCCCTGCTCGGTGACGTCCTCCCAGCGCAGGCCGGGGATGCCGACGACGACCACGTAGTCGGCGGAGCGCTTGGGCTCCGCCGTGGCGGGCCGGATCGACAGCGCGGCCAGGCCACCGGCGAGGGACAGGACCACGAGGAGGTACGGGGCGAGCCGGCGGATCATGTCGGCACGAGCTCTCCGTAGATCCCCTCGAGCTGGCTCAGCATGGCTTCCTCGGACGGCCACGTCTTGGCGCGCTGGAACCCGCGCGCCCGGTATTCGGCGCGCTTCGCCTCGTCGCCCAGCAGGTCACGCACCGCATCGGACACGGCCGCGACGTTACCCGGTGGGACCAGCACGGCGGCGTCCCCGACCAGGTCCGGCAGCCCGCCGACGGCGGTGGCGACCAGCGGCACGCCGGCCCGCAGCGCCTCCTGGGCGAACAGCTGGCGGGCCTCCCAGTCGCTGGTGACCAACGCCACGTCGGCCGCCTCGAGCAGGTCGGCGACGTCGCCGCGGTGGCCGAGCAGGGTGACCGGCGCATGGGTCTGCGAGATCAGCGCGGCCAGCGGCAGGTAGGCCGGGCCGGAGCCCGCTACCAGCACCGCCGGCGCGGGACGGATGTCGCGCCAGGTGGCGGCCGCCTCGACCAGCACGTCGTAGCGCTTCTGTGGGTGCAGCCGGCCGACCGAGAGCACCATCGCCTGGTTCTTGACGAGGCCGAACTCGGCCCGGACGGCGGCCCGCCCGCGGCGCGGCTCCGGCAACTCGGGGGCGGCGACCGGGGCCAGCCGGGCGTCGCGGGCGCCGAGGGCGCGGGCCCGCTCGACCAGGTCCTCGGAGGCGCCGAGGCAGACGTCGGCGTTGCGGGCGACCATCCGCTCCACGAACCGCGACGCGTAGCCGCGCAGCCGCCGGGCCAGCACCGCGTTGTGCCAGGTGACCACCACCGGCTGGTGCGGCTTGGCCAGCACCGCGACCAGCCCGGCGCGCAGGCCGTGCGCGTGCACGAGGTCGACGCCGTCGGCGTTGAGAGCGGCGCGCAGGGCGCCGATGGCCCGGCGGTCGTTGAGGGTCGGGTTGGCCGGGATCTCGACGGGCACGAACCGGGCGGCGCCGGCGGCGGTGAAGTGGAACTGCGCCTCGGTGGCGGCCGGTCCGGCCACGGTGACGGTGGCGCCGGCCGCGGTGAGCCCACGGACGAGCGACACGACGTGCTGGCCCACACCGCCGGTGCTGCTGGCCAGCACCAGGCAGATGGCGCCGGTCCAGCGCTGCCCCCGTTCGGCGTCGGTCACGCCCCCAACTCCCTCCCCCGTGCCCTGCCGCGTGCGGCGATGCTATCGGGACCGTGGCCGCTGACGGCGCCGATGCGGCGGGTCCGGGCCGATCGCTGTCGGTGTTCGGTCATTCGTACGCCGCCCGCCGTTCATTGTCGGTGATGCGCTGGGCCGCCCGTACCCGGACCCGGTTTCGCCAGCCTTTGCTCTGCAGCCATATACGCAACACCCTGGCGCGAAGGTGTTGCGTATATGGCTGCAGAGCAGAGGCGGGCGTGTCCGGTCCCCGGGCGTTGCGCCGATGGACGCGGAGCAGCGGTGCCGGATCAGCCGGGCATGCCCGGCGAGGCACGGATCTAACCGGTGGCGCGGCGGCGGCGGCCGCGCAGGCGGCGAAGGACCGCGGCCACCGCGGGCCGGACGTCGTGCCGGTCCAGCGGGTAGGCGACGGCGGCGAAGACCAGCAGGACCACCAGGCCGGCCACCGCGCCGTGCCAGAGGGAGGCCGGCTTGCTCGCGGCGGCGCCGCTGCCCAGCGCCTCGGCCACCGCCCAGCCGGCCGCGGCCGCCGCGGCGCCCGCGGTGAGGCCGACGAGCAGCGCCCGGTGGAAGCCGGCCAGGGCGGCCGCGCCGGCCCGGCGGTGCACCGCCAGCGCCAGCAGGGCGCCGAGGACGAGCATGCCGATCGAGTTGGCCAGGGTCAGGGCGAGCAGGCGGTCGCGGTCGGCCAGGGCGAGCGAGAGCACCACGGCCGCGACGGAGACGGTGGCCCAGCCGATCGCGGTGGCGGTGGCGGCGGGGCGGGGCAGGCCGCGGGCGTACAGGGCGCGGGTGAGGATCGCGAACAGGCCGTAGCCGAGCAGCCCCGGCGCGAAGCCGGCGACGGCGGCGGCCAGGCCGGACAGGGCGAAGAAGCCGGCGACCGGCTCGGCCACGGCGGCCAGGGCGGCGGCGCCCAGGCAGCTGAGCAGCAGCACGCCGCGGGCGGCGGGGGCCAGCCGGTCGCGGTAGCCACTGTGGTCGCCGGTGCTGTGCGCGGTGGCCAGGGCCGGGTAGACGGCGGTCGCGACCGGGACGGCGAGGATCGCCCACGGCAGCAGGTAGACGGCCTGGGCCACGGTGAAGACCACGACCGTGCCCTGCGGGCCCAGGTTGGCCAGCTTCAGCGTGACCAGGACGGCGACCTGCTGCAGGCCGACGGTGACCACGCCGGCGCCGGCCAGCTTGACCGCGTGCCGGCCCGCGTCGCCCGGGAACCGCCACGTCGGGCGCAGCCGCAGGCCGAGGCCCCGGGCCGGGATGACCAGCGAGAGCGAGAGCACCACCACGCCGAGGGTGGTGCCGACGGCGAGGATGAGCTGGCCGCCCACGCCGACGGCGGGGACGTCGGCCCGGGCCCCTTCGACGGCCGCGAACAGCCCGTAGGTGGCCGCCACGACCACGCTGGACAGCAAGGGAGCGATGACGGGCCAGGCGAAGCGGCGGTGGGCCTGCAGGACGCCGGTCAGCACGATGCCGATCCCGTACAGGGGTAGCTGGGGCGCGAAAATCCGCAGCATCAGCACGCCGGCGTCGCGGGCCGGGGTCGACAGGTCGCCGGCGAGGCCGTCGATGATCGGGCCGGCCAGCAGGGCCACCACCACCGCGAGCGGGATCAGCGCCGTCAGCGTCCAGGTGAGCAGGGCGGCGACGGTGCCCGCCTCGGTGCGCCGGTCGCCGGCCGCGACCGCGCCGGCCAGCAGCGGGACGACCAGCGCCGCGAGCGCGCCGCCGGCGACGATCTCGAAGATGATGTTGGGGACGGTGTTGGCCGTGACGTACGCGCTGCCGAGCACCGTGGAGCCGACGAACCAGCCGAGCACCGCGGTCCGCCCGAAGCCGGCGATCCGGCTCAGCACGGTGAGCCCGCCGATCAGACCGGCGGCGCGGGCGAGGCGCGGGCCAGGGACCGGCGGGGGTGCGGCGGTGCTGGGAGGGGTGGACGCGCTCACGTCGGTCAGGGGCGCCGTCCGAGCGCGTCGACCTCGCGCAGCACCGGGGTCCGCTGGATCACCTGGGTGAAGCTGACCTTCTCGCTGGCCGCGGTGAGGCCGGCCAGCCCGGCGAGCAGCGCGGCCCGGCCGGCCGGGCCGGTGCGGGCCGCCAGCGCCACGCCGAGCAGCGCGCCGAACGCGTTGGCGCCGGCGTCGCCGAGCATCGCCCGCTCGTCGAGGTCGTCGGGGAGGATGCCGGCGGCGGCGCCCATCGGGCCGGCCACCAGCCCGCCCGCCGGTCCGCCGGCCAAGGGGGCCGCGACCAGCGCGCCGGCCTTGATCGCCCGGCCGGGGCGCAGGTCGAGCAGGTTGAACAGGTTGGCGGTGCCGGCGATCACGCCCGCGCCCAGGGCCACGTCGACGACCGTGCCGAGCCGACCGCGGGCGGGCCGGTCGGCGGCGAGCAGCGCGCTGGCGCCGAGAGCGGCCGCGCCGACGCCGGCGATCTTGACGAAGCCGCTGGTGACCCGCCCCTCACGGAGGGCGCCGAGGTGGCCCCTGAAGCCCTTGGCCTTGTGCTCGGGCCGACCGCCGACGACGTCGTCGTAGAAGCCGACGGCGCCGGAGCCGAGACCGGCGACGAGCGCCGCGCCGGCCGCGGGGACGCTGCCCGCCCCGGCGGCCGCGCTGGTCGCGGCGCCGATCGCGAGCGCCGGGCCGGCGGCCAAGGTCACCGTGTTGCCGCGGAAGTTGGTGCGGTCGAGCGCGTCGACACCCGGGACGGCCCGCAGCACGCGCAGGGCGGCCCGGGCGACCAGCCCGCCGGCGGTCGCCAGCGCCAGCGAACGGACGGCGCTCACTGCGGCTGCTGGGGCATCATCGACGCGGCGCCGGCGCCCAGGCCGTACTGACCCGCCTTGCCCTGGTTGACCATCTCGGCGGTGGCCAGCGCGGCGACGAGCTGGCCCTGCGGCGTGTTGGCGTTGTCGACCGTGCTGATCGACTTGACCAGCGCGCCGTCGCTGCGGATCGCGGCCACCACGTTGCCGTCGCTCGCGCCGTTGCCGGCCACGACCACGGCGCCCTGCTTGTCGAACTGGCTGACCATCGTGACGACGGCCTGGTCCTTCTGCGCCGAGTCCTTGTCGACGTAGGGCAGCCCGCTGACGATCACGACGGCCTGCGCCGGCTCGGTCACCTTGTCCTTGCCCGCGTCCGCGTAGCCCAGGTATTTGGCCTTCTCGTAGGCGGTGAGCAGCGCGGTCAGCTCGGCGGCCGGCGGCGCGACGCCCTGGGTGCGGTCGAGGACGGCGCTGGCCAGCAGGGCGCTCGCGGTCTCGACGCCGTCGCTGTTGCTCGGCAGGCCCGTGGTCGGGATGTTGGGCTGGGCGGCCGAGGCGGCCAGGTAGAGCAGCTCCTCGGCGTTGTTGGGGTCGAAGAAGGAGTCCTGCATGTCGATCCGGCCCGTGATGGTCGCGCCGGCCGTGGTCAGCATCGTGCGGACCTGGTCGGCCTGGTCACGGCCGGTCGGCAGGGTGACCATGAGGATCTTGCGGCCGGTCAGCCGGCCCGGGAGGGCGACCTGGGCCATCTCGGTGGCGAAGTCCTCCTCGCGCTTGACCTCTTCCTGAAGGCTGGAGACCGAGTCCCGTAGCTGGGTGTTGTCCTTGCGCAGCTCGGAGACGCGCTGGTTGAGCGAGTCGGCGACCGGGCCGTTGAGCGCCGCGGTGCCGACGACCAGCCCGATGGCGAGTGCCAGGAACACCGCGGTGAGTGACACCACGTGGTACCGGAAATTGATCACGCTGTTTGCCTTCTGATTCGGTCGGGAGGCCCCGCCCTTAGCTGAAGAGCTGTCCCAGTTGGAAGACCAAATTGTTCCACCACTCCGAAAGCACACCGAGATAGGCCTTGCCCACGGTGGAGACGGCCACTGCGGAGGCCATGGCGGAAACGGCGCTGAGCACCAGCAACAGCAGCGACGAGCCGGAGATGCTCTGCCGGTAGAGGCGGCTGACGCCCTTGGCGTCGACCACCTTGCCACCGACCTTGAGGCGGGTGAGGAACGTGGAGGCCATTCCGCCGCGCCCCTTGTCGAGGAACTCGACCAGGTTGTTGTGGGTGCCCACCGCCACGATGAGCGTGGCGCCCTTCTCGTCGGCCAGGAGCATCGCGACGTCTTCGCTGGTCGCGGCGGCCGGGAAGGTGAGTGCGGAGAGCCCGAGCTGGTGCACCCGGGCCAGGCCCGGCGCGCGCCCGTCGGGGTAGGCGTGGACGATCACCTCGGCGCCGCAGCGCAGCACGTCGTCGGTGACCGAGTCCATGTCGCCGATGATCATGTCGGGCGTGTAGCCCGCCTCGACCAGCGCGTCGGCGCCGCCGTCCACACCGATCAGGACCGGCTTGAACTCCCGGATGTACGGGCGGAGCACGTCGAGGTCGTCCTTGTATTCGTAACCCCGCACCACGATCAGGCAATGACGCCCGGCGATGCTGGTCTCGATCTCGGGCACCCCGACGCCGTCGAGCAGGAGGTCGCGCTCCTGCTTGAGGTATTCCATCGTGTTGGCCGCGAAGGCCTCCAGCTGCACGGAGAGCCCCTCGCGGGCGTCCGCCATGGCCTTGACGACGGTCTCCGTGTCCTGCCGCGTGCCGTGCGCGATCGGCTCCGCGCCGACGAACACGGTGTTGCCGTCGATCCGGACCGTCTCGCCCTCGCGGATCTGTTGGAAGACGCCCTCGCCGAGGTCGTCGATCAGCGGGATGCCGGCCTTGACCAGCACCTCGGGCCCGAGGTTGGGGTAGCGGCCGGAGATCGAGGGCTTCGCGTTGAGCACCGCGGTGACGCCGACGGCCACGAGCGAGTCGGCGGCCACCCGGTCGAGGTCGACGTGGTCGATGACGGCGACGTCGCCCGGGCGCAGGCGACCGACCAGACGCTTGGTCCGGCGGTCGAGGCGCGCGGTGCCGGTGATTGTGCCCGGTTCGGCGCTCCGGGTCCGGCGCAAGGTGGGTAGACGCATCGTGACCATCCTGGCATGTCCGGCGAGCCAATTGCGGTCGCGACATGCCTGAGCAGGGGTGCTAGCTGTGGCACGCGTGGTGTCGCGGCTGCGCGCCGGCTCTTTAGCGAACCATGCGGACGCCACCCGCGGCGGTGGCCCCCGTCACACCTTGCCCTTTCGCGGTCGTGTCCGCCCACCCACGCTGTGCGATCCGGCCCCTCAAGCGCGGCGTTCCCGGGCCGCCACCGCGAGCAGTTCTTCCGCGTGCGCGATACCCAGATCGGAGTCGGGCAAACCCGCGAGCATGCGGGCCAGCTCCCGGGCGCGCTCGGTGTCCTCGACGACCCGCACGCCGCTGGTGGTCACCGCGCCGCCCGTGTCCTTGGCCACCACCAGGTGCCGGTCGGCGAACGCGGCGACCTGGGGCAGGTGCGTCACCACCAGCACCTGGTGGGTGCGGGCCAGGCGGGCCAGGCAGCGGCCGATCTCGACCGCGGCCCGGCCGCCGACACCGGCGTCGACCTCGTCGAAGACCAGCGTGGGCGGCCCGCCGGCGCCGGCGAACACCACCTCGATCGCCAGCATGACCCGGGACAGCTCGCCGCCGGAGGCGCCCTTCTGCAACGGGAGGGCGGGCGCGCCGGGGTGGGCGAGCAGCCGCAGCTCGACGTCGTCGGCGCCTTCGGCGCTGGTCGCCGTGGCCGGCACGACCGCCACCTCCACCCTGGAGTGCGGCATGGCGAGGCCGGCCAGCTCGACGCTGACCTGCTCGGAGAACCGGCCGGCGGCCTCCTTGCGGGCCGCGGTGACCCGGGTGGCCAGCGCCGTCACCTCGTCTTCGAGCCGCTGTCGCTCGCGGTCGAGCTCGTCGAGCAGGTCGTCGGAGGTGTCGAGCTCCCCCAGCCGCCCGCGGGCGCGGTCGGCCCAGGCGATCACCCCGCCCACGTCGTCGGCGTATTTGCGGGTCAGCGCCCGCAGCTCGGCCCGCCGCTCGTAGATGGTCTGGAGCCGGGCGGGGTCGGCGTCGAGGCTGTCGACGTAGGAGGAGAGCTCGGCGGTCACGTCGCCGATCAGGGTGGCGGCCTCGTCTAGCCGCAGGGCCAGGTCGCCCAGCTTGGCGTCGACGCTCGACTGGCCCTCGAGCGACCGCTTGGCCGCGCCGAGCAGGCCGGTGGCGTTGGGCGCCTCGTCGGCGCCGTCGCCGGCCACCGCCTGGTAGGCCGCGATCGCGGCGACCCGCAGCCCCTCGGCGTGCTCGAGCCGCTGGGCCTCGGCCTTGAGGTCGTCGTCCTCACCCGGCTGGGGATCGACCCGGGTGATCTCGTCGAGGCCGAGCCGGAGCAGGTCGGCCTCCTGGTTGCGCTCGCGGGCGTTGCGCCGCCGGTCGGCCAGGTCGTCGGCCACCGCCCGCCAGCGGGTGTAGGTCTCGCGCATCTCGCCCAGCAGCTTCTCGTGCTCGGGACCGGCGAACCGGTCGAGCGCGGCGCGCTGCTCGGCCGGGCGGAGCAGCCGGAGCTGGTCGGACTGGCCGTGCACGGCGACGACCTGCTCGCCGATCTCGCCGAGCGTGGCCACCGGCATCGAGCGGCCGCCGACATGGGCCCGCGACCGACCCTCGGCGGTCACGGTGCGGCTGAGCAGCAGCGAGCCGTCGTCGTCGGGCTCGGCGCCGGCGTCGGAGACGCGGGTGTGCACAGTGGTCGCCACCGCGCCCGCGAGCCGCAGCCGGCCCTCGACGACGGCGCGACCCGGGTCGGCCCGCACGCGGCCGGCGTCGGCCCGGCCGCCGAAGAGCAGGCCGAGGCCGGTGACCACCATGGTCTTGCCGGCGCCGGTCTCACCGGTGATCACGTTCATGCCGCCGGCCAGGGGCAGCGTGGAGTCGTCGATGACCCCGAGACCGGTTATCCGCAACTCTTCCAGCACAGGACACGACAGTAGTGGCGGGGTCCGACAGTTGACCAGCCGTGCCCGTTGTCAGCCGAAAGTGGTAGCACGCTTTGCCGGTAAACCGTATGGCAGCCGCCTCGTCACCCGCCGTTCGTCTGTCGCTCACGATCCTGCCGGGCGGGTTGCGGATGCTCTGTCGTCATGGCTCTGATCAGCGTCGTCATCCCGGTCTTCCGGGTGGAGGCCTACCTGGCGGACTGCCTCGACTCGGTGCTCGGCCAGCCCGGCGACGTCGAGGTGATCGCCGTCGACGACGCCTCCGACGACGGGTCCGCCGAGATCCTGGCCGGGTACGCCGCACGCGACGACCGGGTCCGCGTGGTCACGCTGGCCCACAACGCCGGCCTCGGCGCGGCCCGCAACGCCGGCGTCGCGGCCGCGACGGGCGACTACGTCTGGTTCGTCGACGGCGACGACTGGCTGCCGGCCGGCAGCGTGGCGGCCGTGACGCGGCGGCTGCGGGCCACGGAGCCCGACGTCCTGGTCCTCGGCTACGGGCGGGTCTACGCCGACGGCCGGGTCGAGACGCACCTGCCCGGCGTGGAGGCCGGCGTGGCCACCGACGGCGCCGTCACCCTGGCCACCGCGCCCCGCCTGGTCGAGCACCTGTGGCTGGCCTGCACCAAGGTCTTCCGCCGCGCGTTCCTGCCGGTGGCCTTCCCGACCGGCTGGTACGAGGACGTGGCCTTCGTCCTGCCCGCCCTGCTCGCCGCCGAGCGGATCGCCCTGCTCGACCGCGACTGCTACGCCTACCGGCAGCGCGAGCGGCAGATCACCCGTACCGTCGACGACCGGCACTTCGACGTGTTCACGCAGTGGGACCGGGTGTTCGCGTTCATGGACGCCGACCCCGGCCGGCACGCCGCGGTCCGCCCGGCCGTCTTCCGCCGGATGATCTGGCACTGCCTGCAGGTCCTCGGGCACGAGCAGCGGATCGCGCGCAGCCGCCGGCGGGCGTACTTTCTTCGGGTGAGCGCGCAGTACCACCGCCACCAGCCGGCCGCCGGCGCCCCGCTGCCGGGCGGCAACGAGGGCGTCAAGCAGCGGCTGGTCGCCGCCGGCGCCTACAACCTCTACGAGGGTCTGATGGCCGCCTGGAGCGCCGGGAAGCGCCTGTCCGGCAACCGCCGGCCGGCGCCCGTCGCGGCCGCCCCGGCCGTCGCGCCGCCGCCACGGGAACGGGTCCCCGGTTGATCCCCGCCGCTCTGCGGACCACGGGCCCCGAGCGGCTCGCCGGCGCGGTCGGCGCCCGGGTGGTCCGGGTGGGCGAGACCGCGCTGGTCGTCGCCGGCTCCACCGACCAGCTCCGCGACGTGGCCACGGGCCCCTACGCCGGTGAGCCGGCCCGCCGGGTCCGGGTCGTCGTCGCGTACTGGCGGCACACCCCGTGGTCGGCGCCGGTCGCGCCCGCGCCCCACCTGGTGCGGCACCGGGTCGCCCGGCCACACCTGCGCCGGGGGTCGGCCGTGGTGTCGCTGCGCTACGACCGGCCGGTGCCGCTCGGCGACGCGGTCCGCAGCGCCCTGACCGCGCTGGCACCCACCGCACCGCTTCGGGCGCCGGTCTCCACCGCTCCCGCCCGCTTCGGTGACACCGGAATCAACCCTCGCGACCGAGAGTCGGCCGCGAGGTTCGATGCGACCCGGGTCAACCCCCGCGGTCGGCGCCCCGTCGCCTACCTCCCCGACGCGGCGAGCCTGGTGCTCGACGTGCCCCGCTTCGACGCGGCCACCCTGGCGAAGCTGCGGGACACCGGCACCGTGACCGTCGGCGCTCGGGCCGGGGCCGCATCCGTCGCCGCGCTCTGCGCGACCGGCGTGCTGGTCGACGCCGCCGCCCTGCCCGCACCGACCCGCGCGCTGCTGGCGCCGGAACTGGTGGCCGTGCTCGACGAACCGGCGCCGGCCGCCGACCCGCTCGCCATCGAGGCCCGCAGCGTGCGGCAGCGCCGGGAGGCCCTGCGCCACCACGCGGCCGCGCTCGGCGAGCCGCCGACCGTCACGGCCATCCTCGCCACCCGCCGCCCCGAACTGCTCGGGCCGGCGCTGGCGATGCTCGCCGGGCAGACGTACCCCCGGCTCGAGGTCGTGCTCTGCCTGCACGGCGTGGCCGCGCCGGCCGGGCTGGCGGCGGCGCTCGGCGACCGGCCGCACCAGATCGTCGAGGTGCCCGGCGACGCCAGCTTCGGCACGGTGCTCGGGCTGGCCACCGCGCGCGCGTCCGGCACCCTGGTGACCAAAGTGGACGACGACGACACCTACGGACCGGAACACGTCTGGGACCTCGTGCTGGCCCGGCACTACTCCGGCGCGACGCTGGTCGGCAAGGGCAGCGAGCTGGTCTTCCTGGAAGACAAGGGCACCGTGCTGCGGCGCCGGTCGGGCGTGCCCGAGCAGTTCGGCGAGATGGTCTCCGGCGGCACGATGCTGCTGGCCAAGGGCGACGTCGAGGCCGTCGGCGGCTGGCGGCCGGTGCCCCGCTCGGTCGACCTCGGCCTGATCCAGCGGCTCACCCGCGCGGGCGGGACGATCTACCGCACCCACCCGCTCGGCTACGTCTACCACCGCCGGGCCACCGGCCACACCTGGGATCCGGGCGAGGAGTACTTCCTGCGCAACGCTTCGGCGACCTGGTCCGCCATCCCGCCGGACGGGTTGGCCTAGATTCGGCCCCCGCGCCAGCCGTCGACGGGCAGGCCGAACTTGGCGACGAGCCGGTCGGTGAACGGGCGGTCGCTGAGCCGGACGATCCGCACCGGGAGCGTGCCCCGGTTGACCGTCACCCGGGCGCCGGGCGGCAGGTCGTAGACGCGGCGGCCGTCGCAGCACAGCACGGCGAGGGTGGTGAACGGGTCGACGGTGAGCGTGAACGTCGACGTCGGCGCGGTCACCAGCGGCCGGCTGAACAGCGCGTGGGCACTGATCGGCACCAGCAGCAGCGCCTCGACCTCGGGCCAGACGACCGGGCCACCACCGGAGAAGGCGTACGCCGTCGAACCGGTCGGGGTCGCGCAGACCACGCCGTCGCAGCCGTAGCGGGACAGCGGCCGGCCGTCGACGTCGACCAGCAGCTCGAGCATCTGGGCCCGCTGTCCCTTCTCGACACTCACCTCGTTGAGCGCCCACGACTCGACCACCCGGCCGCCCGGTGTCAGCTCGGCCCGCACGTCGAGGGTGAGCCGCTCGTCCACTGTGTAGTTCCGGTTGACCACGTCCCGGACGGCCTGATCGATGTCGTCGATCTCGGCCTCGGCGAGGAAGCCGACCTTCCCGAGGTTGATGCCGAGCAGCGGGGCCTTGGCCGGGCGGGCCAGCTCCGCGGCGCGCAGGAACGTCCCGTCGCCGCCGAGCGCGAACACGATCTCCGCACCGTCGGCGGCGTCGAGGTCGCTGCGTGGCACCACGCCCGGCACCTCGAGGTCGTCGACCTCGTCCGCGACGACCCGCACCTCGAACCCGGCCCGGATCAGGTCATTCGCGACCGTACGCGCATGCTCCGTGCTCCGCCGCCGCCCCGTGTGCGTCACCAGCAGCGCGATGCGACTCATACGGCCTCCTCACGGACCGCGGCGGGTCCGGCGGCGACGACGGCGCGCACCTCGTCGGGGTCGACGGGTGGCGCGGCGCGCCGGAACCAGACGAAGAACTCGACGTTGCCGCTCGGGCCGGGCAGCGGGCTGGCGACCACGCCGGCCACGCCCAGGCCCAGGTCGGCGGCGGTGGCGGCGACGTCCAGCACCGCCTCGGCCCGGAGCTCCGGCTCGCGGACGACGCCGCCGGCGCCGACCCGCTCCTTGCCGACCTCGAACTGCGGCTTGACCATCAGCGCCAGGTCTCCCCCGGGCTCCGTGCAGCCGGCCAGCGCCGGCAGGACCAGGCGCAACGAGATGAACGACAGGTCGGCGACGGTCAACGCGACCGGGCCACCGATCTGATCGGGCTCGAGGGTACGCACGTTCGTGCGCTCGCGGACGCGTACCCGGGGATCGGTGCGCAACGACCAGGCGAGCTGGCCGTAGCCGACGTCGACCGCCACCACCTCGGCGGCGCCGGCGCGCAGCAGCACCTCCGTGAACCCGCCCGTGGACGCGCCCGCGTCGAGGCAGCGGCGACCCGAGACGGTCAGCCCGCGCGGCCCGAAGCCGGCGAGCGCGCCGAGCAGCTTGTGGGCGCCGCGGGAGACCCAGCTCGGGTCGTCGCCGGTGACCAGCACCGGGTCGGCGGGGTCGACCATCGCGGCGGCCTTGCGGGCCACCACGCCGCGCACCTTGACCCGGCCGGCGTCGACCAGCTCCCCGGCCTGCTCGCGCGACCGGGCCAGCCCGCGCCGGACCAGCTCGGTGTCGAGTCGGTTTCGACGAGCCATGGGGGTGGGTCAGCCCTGGTCGATGGTGGCGAGGGTCTCCTGCAGGGTGCGGTAGGCCGCCTCGTATTCCGCGATCTGGTCGGCCGGAGACAGCTCGGCCGCGTTGGTCATCGAGCGGATCGCGGCGTCGACGGCCGGGTGCCCGGAGAGGCCGTCGGCCGGCGGGGTGAGCTCGACCGGCGCGGCCGGCGGCGCCGGTCGCGCGAACATGCCGGGGTTGGGGACGGGCGCCGTCATGACGTGCCACCCGCCTTCTTGCCCGGCGTCTTCTTGGCCGCCTTGGTGGCCTTCGCCGCCTCGGCGGCCTTGGTCGCCGGGGTCGCGGTCGCGGGGGTGGCCTTGGTCGCGGGGGTGGCCTTGGTCGCCTTGGTGGCCGCCTTCTTGGCCGGCGGAGGCGCCGGGGTGGCGACCGGCTCGTCGCGTTCGAGGTCGGCCGCGATCGACTCGGCCGCCGGCGGCGCCGTCTTCTTGACCGCGGTCTTCTTCGCGACGGTCTTCTTCCCGGCGACCTTCTTCGCCGGCGCCGGCGCCGCGGCCGGGGCCGGGGCCGGCGGCGCGGCCGTGGTCGTGCCGGTCGTCTTGGCCGGCGCCTTCTTCGCGGGCGCCTTCTTGGCCGGGGCCGCCGCCGCTGCCGCCGACGCGGCGCTCTCGGCCAGGGCCGCGGACGGGGTCGTGGTCGTGGCGGCTTCCGCCGCGTCGGCGCGGGCCCGCTCGGCCCGCAGCTCGACCTCGAGGTCACGCACCCGGGTGTTCAGCTCGGCGACCTCGTCGGCGGTGGCCAGGCCCACCCGGCCGAGGGTCCGGTCGATCTCGAACCGGATCAGCTTGACGAGCGCTTCGCGGTTGGCGGCGCTCGTGGTGACCATCTCCTCGGCGATGGCGGTCAGCTGGGCCGCCGTGGCGCCGCTCTTGCCGACGAGCTTGCGGGCGACCTTCTGGGCCTTCTTGCGCGACGTCTCCGTCGCGCCCAGCGCCAGTTCGAGGTATGCCCGCCACGCGTCCTGCATCGTCTGCGTCCTCTCCCAATGGTCCGGATTCACTCGCTCACGTGGGGGAACCGGAATCCGTCGGCTCCGGCTCCACGCTACCGGGCGCCAATGTCGGGCTTGTGCGGTACCGTGCCGGGAGATCACGTGGCGCGAGGGGAGCAGTGGTTTGGCCACCGTCGACGAGTGCCGGGACGCGATGCACCAGCTTGCCGCGCGGCTCGCCAGCAACGCCGAGGCGCAGAGCCGGCTCGATCTCGAGCGCACCGTGGCCTGCCGGCTGACCGACCTGGGCGCGGCCTTCCACGGCCGCCTGCACAACGGCAACCTGGTCGACATCACCGACGGCGACGACCCCAAGGCGAAGATCGCGCTCACCCTCAAGAGCGACGACTTCCTCGCGCTGGTCCGCGGCGACCTCGACCTCGCCCGCGCGCTGGCCGGCGGTCAGATGCGGATCAAGGCCAACCCGTTCGACCTGCTCAAGCTGCGCAAGCTGATTTAGAGCTTCAGCTCGTCCAGCGCCGCGCGGGCGTCGTCGCCGGCGGCCTTCAGCTCGCTGACGTCCGTGCCGGCCCAGGCGGCGGCGGTGATGGTGCGCAGGGCGGCGATCGGGTCGCCCTTGCCCTCGAGCCGGCCGTCGGCGACCCGCCAGCCCGTGCCCTCGGCGCCGATGGCCAGCGTCTCCACGTCCTTGAAGAGTCCGCTGAGGTCCCGGGCCACGTACGTCGGGCGCTGGTGCGGCGCCGCCGCGACCAGGTCGCGGGGCTGGCTCACGCCGGTCAGCACCAGCAGGCTGTCGAGCCCGGCCCGCACCGCGCCCTCGATGTCGGTGTCGAGCCGGTCGCCGACGACCACCGGACGGGTGGCGGCGTCGCGCTTGACCGCCTCCTCGAACAGCACGGCCTCCGGCTTGCCGATGACCTCGTCGGGCTCGCGGTCGAGCGCGGTCCGCAGCACCGCCACCAGCGACCCGTTGCCGGGCAGCGGGCCACGCGGGCTCGGCAGCGTGCGGTCGGTGTTGGTGGCGACCCAGAGCGCGCCGGCCCGCACGGCCAGCGCCGCCTCGGCCAGGCTGACCCAGCCGACCTCGCGGCCGTAGCCCTGGACGACGGCCACGGGCTGGTCGTCGGCGCTGCTCACCGGCGTGAGGCCACGCTCGGTGACCTCGGCCCGGAGCGCGTCGGCCCCGACCACGAGCACCCGCGCGCCGGGCTCCAGCCGGTCGGCCAGGCGACGCGCGGCGGCCGCGGCCGAGGTCAGCACCTCGTCGGCCACGGCCGGCACACCGAGCCCCACCAGCAGGTCGGCCACCTCGGCGGCGCGGCGGCTGGCGTTGTTGGTCGCGTACGCGATCGAGCGCCCCTCGCCGTGCAGCCGCTTGACCGCGTCGACCGCGCCCGCCACGGCCTTGTCGGACAGGTAGATGACGCCATCGAGATCGAAGATCACGAGGTCGTACGCGTCAGCGAGCCGGCCCGACGCCGGCGGCGACGTGGTCATCGCCGGTCGTCGTCGATCTCGGGGAGCACCTTGCGGTCGTCGGCGTCGAGGTCGGCGTCCGGGTCCGCGTCGATCTCCGCGTCCACGGGGACCTCCTCGTCCGGCTGCCCCTCGGCGTCGACCTCGACGGTCGGGTCGTCGGCCTCGGTCGCGGCCGTGACCGGCACGTCGTCGGCGCCGACCTCCGCCGGCATCCCGGCGGGGCGGTCCGCGGGCACGACGGCCTCGACCGGGAGGTCGTTGTCGTCGGCCTCCTCGTCGATCTCGGCGTCCACGGCGGCGTCGTCGTCGATCAGGCCCTCGGAGTCGAGCTCGAGGCCCGCCTCGTCGTCCTCGTCGTCGGCGTCGTCGTCGGCCTCTTCGACCTCGGCCGCCTCGGCCAGGACGTCGTCGTCCCCGTCGTCGGCATCGTCGGCTTCCTCGGCCTCGGCGGCCTCCGCGAGAATCTCGTCGTCGGCGTCGTCGGCTTCCTCGGCCTCCGCCAGGATCTCGTCGTCCGCCTCGGGGTCGTCGCCCAGCGCGGCGTAGGTGCCGGCCGCGTCGTCCGACTCGTCCTCGTCGTCGCCCTCGATGGCGACGCCGTCGAGCTCCAGCAGCCGCTCGGCCGCGTCGGTCTCGCCGTCCTCGTCGACCTCGGCCGCACGGGCGAACCACTCGCGGGCCTCGTCGCGCCGGTCGGCGGCCAGCAGGGCGTCGGCGTACGCATAGCGCAGCCGCCCCGCCCACGGCTCCTCGTTGCCGCTGGTCAGCTCGCGGACCTGGAGCATCGCCACGGCCGCGTCCTTCTGGCCGAGGTCGCCACGGGCGCCGGCGGCCACGATCAGCAGCTCGACGGCCTCGGCCGGCGGCATCGCGGCCCGGTCGGCGCCCCGGTAGAGGTCGATCGCCCGCTCCGGCCGGCCGAGCGCGCGCTCGCAGTCGGCGAGCACGGCCAGGTGGTCCTGGCGCCCGGTCATCCGGTGGTACGTGCGCAGCTCGCCGATCGCCACCTGCCACTCACCGGCGTGGTATGCGGCCAGCCCGACCGCCTCCCGCACCGCCGCGATCCGCGAGGCGAGCCGGCGGGCGGCCAGCGCGTGCGCCAGCGCCTCGTCCGGGTCCTCGTCGATCAGCTGGCCGGTCGCGACGAGGTGCCGCGCCACGGTGTCGGCCACGGGCCGATTGAGGCCGAGGAGCTCAGCCCGCACGTCCTTGTCGAGGTCGTTCGCGCTGATCTCGTCAGGGATCTGCGGACCCGTGACCGTCGAGCGCTCGTCGTGCCCACCCTCGGCCGGCCCACGGCCGCGGTCGTCGCGATCGCGGTAGGAGCCTTGGTCGCGGTCGCCACGCGGGCCGGACCGGAAGCCACGGTCGTCGCCACCACGCGGGCCGGACCGGAAGCCACGGTCGTCGCCGTCGCGGGGTCCCCGGGCGCCACGGTCGTCGCTGTCGCGGGGTCCGCGATAGCCACCCTGGTCACCGTCGCGCGGGCCGCGGTAGCCGCGGTCGTCGCCGTCCCGCGGGCCGCGGAAGCTCTCGCGTGGCCCGGAACGGAACCCACGGTCGTCGCCGTCGCGGGGTCCGCGGAAACCACGCTGGTCACCGTCGCGCGGGCCGCCGCGGAAGCCACCGCGGTCGCCGTCGCGCGGACCGGACCGGAAACCGCCGCGGTCGTCCCGGTCACGGAACGGCCGGTCGCCGCGCTGGCCCGGGCCACCCGAGCGGAACCCGCCCCGGTCGTCGCGGTCGCGCTGCGGGCGGTCGCCCCGGTCGCCGGGGCGGAAGCCCTCGTCGCGACCCCGGAAGGGCCGGTCGCCCCGGCCACCGCTGTCGCGGGAGCCACGGTCGTCCCGGTCCCGGTATGGGCGGTCGCCGCGCTGGCCGGGACGGAAGCCCTCGTCCCGCCCGCGGAACGGCCGGTCGCCACGCGGGCCCGAGGCACCGCGGTCGTCGGGCCGGCCCGAGCCGGAGCGCGGGTCGAAGTCGCGGGGTCCGGAACGGAAGCCACGATTGTCGCGGTCGCCGTAGGAGCGGCCGCCGCCGTCGCGCGGACCCGAGCGGAAGCCGCCCCGGTCGTCGCGGTCGCGGTAGGGCCGATCGCCGTCACGCGGGCCGGAGCGGAAACCACCCCGGTCGTCACGGTCGCGGTAAGGGCGGTCGCCATCGCGGGGGCCGGAGCGGAAGCCGCCACGGTCCTCACGGTCGCGGTAAGGCCGGTCGCCATCACGCGGACCGCCGCGGAAGCCGCCGCGGTCGTCCCGGCCGCCGTCGCGAGGACCCGAACGGAAGCCACCCCGATCGCCGTCACGCGGACCGGACCGGAAGTTGCCCCGATCGCCCTCGCGCGGCCCCGAGCGGAAGCCCCCCCGGTCGCCGTCACGCGGGCCGGAGCGGAAGCCACCCCGGTCGCCGTCGCGCGGGCCCGAGCGGAAGCCACCCCGGTCGCCGTCGCGCGGACCCGAGCGGAAGCCACCCCGGTCGCCGTCACGCGGCCCAGGGCGGAAGCCACCGCGGTCGCCGTCGCGCGGGCCGGAACGGAAGCCGCCGCGGTCGTCGCGATCGCGATAGGGCCGGTCGCCCGAGCCGCGCCGGTCGCCATAGCTGGGGCGGTCGCCGTAGCCGGGCCGGTCACCCCGATCGCGGGACGGCCGGTCGCCGTCGCGCGGACCGGAGCGGAAGCCGCCACGGTCACCACGGTCGCCATAGCCCCGGTCGCGCCCGCCGGCGCCGCCGTCACGGGGACCGGACCGGTAACCGCCCCGGTCGTCGTCGCGCCGGGGACGGAAGCCGCGGTCGTCGCGGTTACCCCGGTCGCCCGAGTCGCGCCGGCCCTCGCCGCCGCGTTCGTCGTCGCGACGATCGCGCGGGCCGTCGCCGCCCTGGTCTGCACTCACGGGGCACATCCTTCCTGATGCCGAATTTACCGGCACACGCAGTCAAGGGCCGCCCCTATGGGTCGGCCCTCGACTGGAATGAATGTCCGGCGGTGTCCTACTCTCCCACACCCTCCCGGGTGCAGTACCATCGGCGCTGGAGGGCTTAGCTTCCGGGTTCGGAATGTTTCCGGGCGTTTCCCCTCCGCCATGACCGCCGTAACTCTATCGACATATCAAACAACCGACCAGAGGTGCTGGTCTCGGGTGTTTGTTTGTCGGGAGTTGCACAGTGGACGCGTAGCAGCTTTGTAGGTCAAGTCCTCGGCCTATTAGTACCGGTCAACTGAACCCGTTACCGGGCTTACATTTCCGGCCTATTAACCCAGTGGTCTAGCTGGGGGCCTTACCCCACGCGAACGTGGGTGGGATACCTCATCTTGAAGCGAGCTTCCCGCTTAGATGCTTTCAGCGGTTATCCCTTCCGAACGTAGCTAACCAGCCGTGCCCCTGGCGGGACAACTGGCACACCAGAGGTTCGTCCGTCCCGGTCCTCTCGTACTAGGGACAGCCCTTCTCAAGTATCCTACGCGCACGGCGGATAGGGACCGAACTGTCTCACGACGTTCTAAACCCAGCTCGCGTACCGCTTTAATGGGCGAACAGCCCAACCCTTGGGACCTGCTACAGCCCCAGGATGCGACGAGCCGACATCGAGGTGCCAAACCATCCCGTCGATATGGACTCTTGGGGAAGATCAGCCTGTTATCCCCGGGGTACCTTTTATCCGTTGAGCGACACCGCTTCCACATGCCGGTGCCGGATCACTAGTCCCGACTTTCGTCCCTGCTCGACCTGTCAGTCTCACAGTCAAGCTCCCTTGTGCACTTACACTCAACACCTGATTGCCAACCAGGCTGAGGGAACCTTTGGGCGCCTCCGTTACTCTTTAGGAGGCAACCGCCCCAGTTAAACTACCCACCAGACACTGTCCCTGAACCGGATCACGGTCCGAAGTTAGATACCCGAATCAACCAGAGTGGTATTTCAAGATTGCCTCCACCCTAACTGGCGTTAGAGCTTCACCGGCTCCCACCTATCCTACACAAGTTAACTCAAATACCAATGTCAAGCTATAGTAAAGGTCCCGGGGTCTTTCCGTCCTGCCGCGCGTAACGAGCATCTTTACTCGTAATGCAATTTCGCCGGGCCTGTGGTTGAGACAGTAGGGAAGTCGTTACGCCATTCGTGCAGGTCGGAACTTACCCGACAAGGAATTTCGCTACCTTAGGATGGTTATAGTTACCACCGCCGTTTACTGGCGCTTAAGTTCTCCGCTTCGCCCCGAAGAGCTAACAGGTCCCCTTAACGTTCCAGCACCGGGCAGGCGTCAGTCCATATACATCGAATTACTTCTTCGCATGGACCTGTGTTTTTAGTAAACAGTCGCTTCCCCCTGGTCTCTGCGGCCATACCACGCTCCACAAGCGTGTTGCTTCACGTGTCCGGCCCCCCTTCTCCCTAAGTTACGGGGGCAATTTGCCGAGTTCCTTAACCACAGTTCGCCCGTCGCCTCGGTATTCTCTACCTGACCACCTGTGTCGGTTTGGGGTACGGGCCGCTAAGAACTCGCTAGAGGCTTTTCTCGGCAGCATAGGATCACTGACTTCACCTGAATCGGCTCGGCATCACGTCTCACCCTCAATGCGCCACGGATTTGCCTATGGCGCGGGCTACACGCTTACCCCGGCACAACCACCGGCCGGGATCAGCTACCTTCCTGCGTCACCCCATCGCTTGACTACTACCCACCAGGTTCCCACGCTCCCCTCAGTCAGTCCGAAGACCTTCCAAGGCTCGGGTGGTTAGCACAGTGAGGTTCATCAGGGTCGCTCTTTCGCGGGTACGGGAATATCAACCCGTTGTCCATCGACTACGCCTCTCGGCCTCGCCTTAGGTCCCGACTCACCCAGGGCGGATTAGCCTGGCCCTGGAACCCTTGGTCATCCGGCGGAAGGGTTTCTCACCCTTCTTGCGCTACTCATGCCTGCATTCTCACTCGCACCGCGTCCACAACTCGATCACTCGGCTGCTTCACCCGCGGCACGACGCTCCCCTACCCATCCACACACCTGCACCCAAACCCGAAAGTTTGGGCGGGGTTCATGTGTGAATGCCACAGCTTCGGCGGTGTACTTGAGCCCCGCTACATTGTCGGCGCGGAACCACTTGACCAGTGAGCTATTACGCACTCTTTAAAGGGTGGCTGCTTCTAAGCCAACCTCCTGGTTGTCTAAGCGACCCCACATCCTTTTCCACTTAGCACACGCTTAGGGGCCTTAGCTGGTGATCTGGGCTGTTTCCCTCTCGACTACGAAGCTTATCCCCCGCAGTCTCACTGCCGCGCTCTCACTTACCGGCATTCGGAGTTTGGCTGATTTCGGTAAGCTTGTAGGCCCCCTAGACCATCCAGTGCTCTACCTCCGGCAAGAAACACGCGACGCTGCACCTAAATGCATTTCGGGGAGAACCAGCTATCACGGAGTTTGATTGGCCTTTCACCCCTAACCACAGGTCATCCCCCAACTTTTCAACGTTGGTGGGTTCGGCCCTCCACGCGGTCTTACCCGCGCTTCAGCCTGCCCATGGCTAGATCACTCCGCTTCGGGTCTAGAACATGCGACTCAAACGCCCTATTCGGACTCGCTTTCGCTACGGCTCCCCCACACGGGTTAACCTCGCCACATGCCACTAACTCGCAGGCTCATTCTTCAAAAGGCACGCCGTCACCCCTCAAGGCTCCGACGGATTGTAGGCGAACGGTTTCAGGTACTATTTCACTCCCCTCCCGGGGTACTTTTCACCATTCCCTCACGGTACTCGTCCGCTATCGGTCACCAGGAAGTATTCAGCCTTACCAGGTGGTCCTGGCAGATTCACGGCAGATTACAGGGGTCCGCCGCTACTCGGGAACAACCACAGAAGACCAGCCACTTTCACCTACCGGACTATCACCGTCTACGGTCGGCCTTTCCAGACCATTCGACTAGCAACTGGCTTTGTAACTCCTTGACTGGTTGTCAGCCCAGTCCGTGATGTCCCACAACCCCGACCACGCAACCCCTGACAGGTATCACACGCAACCGGTTTAGGCTCAATCCGCTTTCGCTCGCCACTACTCACGGAATCACTGTTGTTTTCTCTTCCTACGGGTACTGAGATGTTTCACTTCCCCGCGTTCCCTCCACACACCCTATGAATTCAGGTGCAGGTGACACCACATAACTGGTGCCGGGTTACCCCATTCGGACACCCTGGGATCACAGCTTGGTTGACAGCTCCCCCAGGCCTATCGCGGCCTCCCACGTCCTTCATCGGCTCCTGGTGCCAAGGCATCCACCGTTCGCCCTTGACAACTTGACCACAAAGATGCTCGCGTCCACTGTGCAATTCTCAACAAACAACCAACCCACAACCCCAGACCCCACACCAAACCCAGCACCCACAGGCGCCAGCGGTATGTGGAGCCAGGCCATGCCTGGCAGCTCCGATCCGAAAAAACAAGCACAATGCTTGTTCCTTCAGGACCCAACAGGGTGTTCATCATCCCGGCCGGCCGCACCACCCCACACTCGTTCCATGCCTCAAGAGGCCGTACTAGAGAAGGTGGCCGTTGCCGACCAAAACTCGCCAGTGTCTCCGCCATCGAGCACCCCGGACCGTCATTCGCGGTCCGCGGGCTCCTACCCGACCTTCGCCGGGAGGTGCTCCTTAGAAAGGAGGTGATCCAGCCGCACCTTCCGGTACGGCTACCTTGTTACGACTTCGTCCCAATCGCCAGCCCCACCTTCGACGGCTCCCTCCACAAGGGTTGGGCCACCGGCTTCGGGTGTTGCCGACTTTCGTGACGTGACGGGCGGTGTGTACAAGGCCCGGGAACGTATTCACCGCAGCGTTGCTGATCTGCGATTACTAGCGACTCCGACTTCACGGGGTCGAGTTGCAGACCCCGATCCGAACTGAGACCGGCTTTTTGGGATTCGCTCCACCTCACGGTATCGCAGCCCATTGTACCGGCCATTGTAGCATGCGTGAAGCCCTGGACATAAGGGGCATGATGACTTGACGTCATCCCCACCTTCCTCCGAGTTGACCCCGGCAGTCTTCGATGAGTCCCCGGCATAACCCGCTGGCAACATCGAACGAGGGTTGCGCTCGTTGCGGGACTTAACCCAACATCTCACGACACGAGCTGACGACAGCCATGCACCACCTGTCACCGCCCCCGAAGGACCTCCCATCTCTGGAAGTTTTGCGGTGATGTCAAACCCAGGTAAGGTTCTTCGCGTTGCATCGAATTAATCCGCATGCTCCGCCGCTTGTGCGGGCCCCCGTCAATTCCTTTGAGTTTTAGCCTTGCGGCCGTACTCCCCAGGCGGGGCGCTTAATGCGTTAGCTGCGGCACAGAGAACCGGAGAGGCCCCCCACACCTAGCGCCCAACGTTTACAGCGTGGACTACCAGGGTATCTAATCCTGTTCGCTCCCCACGCTTTCGCTCCTCAGCGTCAGTATCGGCCCAGAGACCCGCCTTCGCCACCGGTGTTCCTCCTGATATCTGCGCATTTCACCGCTACACCAGGAATTCCAGTCTCCCCTACCGAACTCTAGCCTGCCCGTATCGGCTGCAAGCCCGCAGTTGAGCCACGGGATTTCACAGCCGACGCGACAAGCCGCCTACGAGCTCTTTACGCCCAATAAATCCGGACAACGCTCGCGCCCTACGTCTTACCGCGGCTGCTGGCACGTAGTTGGCCGGCGCTTCTTCTGCAGGTACCGTCACTTACGCTTCGTCCCTGCTGAAAGAGGTTTACAACCCGAAGGCCGTCATCCCTCACGCGGCGTCGCTGCATCAGGCTTCCGCCCATTGTGCAATATTCCCCACTGCTGCCTCCCGTAGGAGTCTGGGCCGTGTCTCAGTCCCAGTGTGGCCGGTCGCCCTCTCAGGCCGGCTACCCGTCGTCGCCTTGGTAGGCCATCACCCCACCAACAAGCTGATAGGCCGCGAGCCCATCCCAGACCGAAAAACTTTCCCCAACCAACCATGCGGCCAGAAGGAGGTATCCGGTATTAGCCCCCGTTTCCGAGGGTTATCCCAAAGTCCAGGGCAGGTTACTCACGTGTTACTCACCCGTTCGCCGCTCGAGTACCCCGAAGGGCCTTTCCGCTCGACTTGCATGTGTTAAGCACGCCGCCAGCGTTCGTCCTGAGCCAGGATCAAACTCTCCAACAAAAACCTTTGTTAAAAAGTGTCCCGGCAACCATTATTAACGGATGCCAAAAACAATCACAATTGGCACTGGCTTATCAAACACCCTGTTGAGTTCTCAAAGAACAAACACACACCAAGCAACCGGCTCGATTTCCGAGCCCATCGTCGGGGCTTTTGTTTTGGTGCTCCGTGTCCGGCGCTCTCGCGCTGGGCACTTTTACTACGTTACCCGGTCCTTTCGGCGTTGTCAACCCGGTGTTTCCCGGTTTGTCGCGCCTTGGGCGGGTTCCCCGTCCGCGGGCGCGCAGCAGTCAACCTGCTGAACGTCGCTTCAAGGGATTGGTAGGCCGGCCGCCGCGGCTCTCGCCGCGTGCTCGCCCGGTTCCCTACCGGCTCGCAAAGCTTACCCCGTCGGTTTCGCCTCACCAAATCGACCCGTTGTCCGGATCGTTCCGTGTTGCTCCCGCCGTGCAGAAAGAAAGATACGCAGCCCCCGAGTTGATCGTCAAATCGGGGGGCTGCGTCCCGCGTCACATGATCAAAGAGCTCGGTCAGGAGACGAGCTCGACGCCGGCGAACGTGCGCTTGCCACGCCGCAGCACCAGGAATCGCCCGTGTAGCAAGGCATCCGGCGCGACCTCGGCCTCCACATCGGACACCCGCTCGTTGTTGACGTAGGCACCGCCCTCGGTGATGGCCCGCCGGGCCTCGTTGAGGCTGCCGACCAACCCGGCGTCGCGGAACAGGACCGCGACCGGGGGCAGCTCACCGCGTACCTCGACCAGACCGGCCTCCGCCAACGCGGCCCGCAGCGTGCCCGGGTCGAGCCCTTCGAGGGACCCCCGCCCGAACAGCGCCTGGCTCGCCGCGAGCACCTGGGCGGTCTCCGCCTCCCCGTGTACGAGCGTGGTCAGCTCGGCCGCCAGGGCCCGCTGCCCCTCCCGGGCGCCCGGCCGCTCCACCGTCGCCCGTTCGAGCTCCTCGATCTCGGCGTGCGGCCGGAAGCTGAAGTAGCGCAGGTAGCGCATGACGTCGCGGTCGTCGGTGTTGAGCCAGAACTGGTAGAACGCGTAGGGACTGGTCAGCTGCGGGTCGAGCCAGACGGAGGCGCCCTCGGTCTTGCCGAACTTGGTGCCGTCGGCCTTGGTCACGAGCGGAGTCACGAACGCGTGCGCCGGCCCGGCCCCCCGCCGCCTGATGTAGTCGACCCCCGCGGTGATGTTGCCCCACTGGTCGGAGCCGCCGAACTGGAGCGTGCACCCGTGCCGCTCGTGCAGCTCGTAGTAGTCGTGCGACTGGAGCAGCTGGTAGCTGAACTCGGTGAAGCTGATGCCGGTCTCGAGCCGGGCCTTCACCACCTCGCGGGCCAGCATCTTGTTGACCGGGAAGTGCTTGCCGACGTCGCGCAGGAAGCTGATCGCCGACATCGAGCCGGTCCAGTCGAGGTTGTTGACCAGCGTGGCGGCGTTGTCACCCTCGTAGGTCACGAACGGCCGCACCTGCTCGCGGATCTTGTCGACCCAGCTGGCCACCACCTCGGGCGAGTTGAGCGTGCGCTCGCTGCTCTCCCGCGGGTCGCCGATCTGCCCGGTCGCCCCGCCGACGAGCAGCAGCGGCCGGTGGCCGGCCAGCTGGAGCCGGCGGGCGGTGAGCACCTGCATCAGGTGACCGAGGTGCAGGCTCGCGGCCGTCGGGTCGAAGCCGACATAGAACGTCACCTGCCCCGAGTCCAGATGCTTGCGCAGCTCGTCGAGGTCGGTGGAGTCCTGCAGCAGGCCCCGCCACAGCAGGTCGTCGATGAATTCGCTCACGCCTGGATTGTCTCCCACCACCCGGCGCGGTCCGCACCCGGTTTACTGCACGGACAGCACGTCGACCACGAACCGCAGCGCGCCCGGGGGATAGCCGGCCGGCGGCTGCTCCCCGTACGCCATGGTGGCCGGGATGTCGAGTTGCAGCCGGCTGCCCTGCTTGGCCCCGACGAGGCCCTTGTCCCAGCCTTCGATCACGCCGCCGGACCCGAGCTGCACGGGGAACGGCTTCCCGCCGTTCCAGGAGGCGTCGAACTCCTTGCCGTCGGCGTACGTGACGCCCACGTAGTTGACCGTGACGGTCTGCCCGTTCTGGGCCGCCGGCCCCGTGCCCTCGATCAGCGGCGTCACCTTGAGCTCGGTGACCGTGCCCTCGCCCTTCTGGACGACCGGCTTGGTCTTCAGCGCGGGGTCGGCGTCGGCCGGGATCCCGCCCGCCGGCGGCGCCGCGGAGGCCGACGCGCCGGGCGCCGAGGCGACCTGCTGGCCCGAGTCGTCGTCACCGCCGCGGGCGAACAGCACGATCGCCACCACGATGGCGACGACGGCCAGCCCCGCCAGCACGATCGCCAACTGCTGGCGGCGGCGCTTGGCCCTGGCCGCACGCTCGGCGGCGGCCTTGCGGGCGGCCTTGGCGGCGACCCGGCGATCGTTCTTCGTCTCGACGACGCGGTTGCTCACAGTGTTCGCATCCTCACGGTGTGCGCCCGGCCGGCCCGGACCGCTCCGGACACGCTACCCGCGGTAGCGGGCCACCGGAACGCCGAAAGGACGAGATACTGCGGTGCCATGAAGGCGTGGGTGTACGACGAGTACGGGCCGCCCGAGGTTCTCCGCCTGGCGGATGTGCCCCGGCCCGAGCCCCGGGCCGACGAGGTGCTGGTCAAGCTGCATGCGGTCGGCGTCAACGCGTCCGACTGGGAAACGCTGGTCGGCCGGCCGCTCTACTCCCGGGTCGGCGGGCTGCGCCGCCCACGGATCCCGACGCTCGGCTCCGACGTCGCCGGCCGGGTCGAGGCGGTCGGCCCCGATGTGACCAGGCTCGCCGTCGGCGACGAGGTCTTCGGCGACAACCTCGAGCGCAAGGGCGGCTTCGCGGAGTACGCCGTCGCGCGTGAGAAGGTCCTCGCGGTCAAGCCGCCGGAGCTGTCGTTCGCCGACGCCGCCGCGCTCCCCCAGCCTGCCGTCATCGCGCTGCAGGGCATCCGGGGTCGGGTCACCGCCGGCCAGCGGGTGCTGGTCAACGGGGCCGGCGGCGGGACGGGCGCGTACGCCATCCAGCTCGCGAAGCGCGCGGGCGCCGAAGTCACCGGCGTCGACAACACGGCGAAGCAGGACTTCATGCGCGCGGCCGGCGCGGACCACGTCGTCGACTACACGCGCGTCGACTACACCCGGGCCGGGCAGCGCTGGGACCTCGTGCTCGACCTTGCCGGCCACCGCTCGGTGCTGGCCCACCGGCGCGCCCTGGCCCCGGGCGGACGCTATCTCTGGGTCGGCGGCTCGGTCGGGACACTGTTCCAGGTGCTGATCGCCGGGCCGCTGGTCGGCCGCCAGCGGCTGCTGGTCGTGCGGGCGAGCACGGCGGACCTGCTGACGATGGCGGCCCTGTGCACGGCCGGCACGCTGGTCACCCACATCGACCGGCGCTACCCGCTCGACGAGGTGCCGGCGGCGCTGCGCCACGTGGGCGAGGGCCGCGCGCTGGGCAAGGTCGTCGTCACGGTCCCCTGAGCGCGCCGAGCAGCGGGATCGCGGCGATCTTCGCCTCGGTCAGTTCGTCCCAGCGGATGCCGGCGGCAGGTCGGTCGGGCCGGCAGGCGATGACCCGGTCGGGCGTCACGACGAAATCCAGGGGTACGTCGTGCGCGCCGGTCGGAATCGCGCCGGCGGGTTTCACCTGGATCTCGTGCACGGTCGTCACGACCACCGTGCGGCGCCCGATCAGCCCCGCCCCGGCGGCGACGGCGAACTCGAGGTCGGCGAACCCGCCGCCCTTGCCGAGCCGGGCACCGTCCGCACCGGCCGCGACGCAGCCCATCACCACGAGGTCGACGGGCGCGAGGTCGGCCACCGCGACCCGCCGGGCCGAGCGGGCGGCACCCCGGATCGAGGCGGCCCGGCGCGGCGGCTCGGCCAGGTCGTCGGGGTCGAGCAGGAAGAACGGGTCGGCGTCGGTGAGCCGCGGCACCGCCATGTAGACGACCTTGCCGTCTTCGAGCGCCCGCTGGCGTACGGGCAGCTGCGCACTATCCGGATTGGACTTGACCGTGCCGGCCCGGCGCCACTGCGCCATCCCACGCAACCGCTCCGCGGCGGCCTCGGCGCCGACGAAGTTGGGGATGCGCCCCTCGGCGCCGGGAAACCGGGCCACTTTGGCCGCCCGCATGGCGGCCCAGACCTCGTCGCGCAGTGCGGCCTTGGCCGCGAGCAGGCCGGCCGACCCTCCCGCGTCACCGTCGTGCCGCCGCACCCGCCTCGCCATCGGCCACCCCCGCCGACGACGCTACGCCCGCCGCGGGAATCTCCGGAACCGTCCGGCGCGGGTCGTCAGGCCGTGGCGGGCGGGGTGGTGGCCTGGCGCGGCGATGGCGTGCCCCAGCCGCGCAGGTCGATGCCGTCGGCGGCCGCGGCGGTGAGGTCGTCGCGGAGGTCGCGGCTCAGCCCGGTCGAGGTCGGCGGGGACCACATGGAGGCGGCGCCATTCGCGCTCGGCGGTCGTCACCAACTGGTCGATCTGGAACTCAGTCATGGCCGCCTCCGGGCGGGTCGGCGAGGGTCGCGTTGACGGTGGTGACGAACCGCTGCCACTGCTGCCGCCAGACCGCCAGCCGGCGGTGGCCGGCCGGGGTGACCGCGTAGACCTTGCGGCGCGGCCCGCTCGGGCTGGCCTGGAGCTCGTCGACGACCAGACCGAGCCGGCGCATGCGGGTCAGCAGCGGATAGACCGTGCCGTAGCCGCCGGCGTCGAGGCCCGCCTCGTCGAGCCGACGGACCAGCTCGTAGCCGTGCGCCGGCTCCTTGGCCAGCAGCGCCAGCATGCACCTGTCGAGGGCGCCGCGCAGCAGTTGCGTCTGCCGCTCGGCGCCCTCGACCGGTGTCATGCGAGAGATTTCAAACAGTGGTCTCCTGGCGACGGCCGGGGAGCAGGAGGCCGGTGAGCGCCGCCCCGCCGACCACCGCGGCGCCGACGAGGACGGCGGGCACGAGGCCGTCCACGTACGACATGGGTGTGCCGTAGCTGCCCTGGCTCGCGAAGACCGACGCCAGCGCGGCGACGCCGACCGCGACGCCGAACTCGCGGACCATGTTGAGCGTCCCGGACGCGACGCCCTGCGCGCCGGTGTCGACGCTGGCCAGCGCGACCGTGCTCAACGGCGCGAAGGTCAGGCCCATGCCGATGCCGGCGAGGACGAACGCCGGGACCAGCGAGCCGAAGCCGACGTCGACCGCGGACTGCAGTGCGATCCAGAGCAGGCCGGCGCCGAGCAGCACCTGGCCGAGCACGATCAGCGCCCGGCTGCCGACCCGGCCGACCAGCAGGCCCGCGATCGGCGCGACCACCATCGGCGCCGCCGTCCAGGGCAGCGTGCGGACACCGGAGCCGAACGGCCCGAGCCCCTGGACCACCTGGAAGAACTGCGCGAGCAGGAAGACCGAGCCGAAGACGCCGACCGAGAACAGGAACGCGACCACGTTGACGACCGAGAAGCCGCGCGAGCGGAACAGCCGCGGCGGCAGCATCGGCGCGGGCGCCCGCCGCTCCCAGGCCACGAACGCGACCAGCAGGGCGGCGCCGCCGAGCAGCGTGCCGAGCACCCCGAACGAGGTCCAGCCGTCGTCCGCGCCGTGCACGACGCCCCAGATCAGGCCGAACATGCCGAGCGAGACGAGGACGAGGCCGAGCGGGTCGAGCCGGCGGGAGCCGCCGTGGGACTCGGTCAGCACCAGCCGCGCCACGACGATGGCCAGCACGCCGATCGGCACGTTGAGCCAGAAGATCCAGGTCCAGTGCAGGCCCTCGGCCACCGCGCCGCCGACCACCGGGCCGACCGCGACCCCGAGCCCGCTGATGCCGCCCCAGATGCCGATCGCGGCGTTGCGCATGCGCTCGGGCACGGCCGCCGCGAGCAGGGTCAGGGACAGGGGCATCACCATCGCGCCGCCGACACCCTGGACCGCGCGGGCGGCGGTGAGCATCCACGGCTCGGTGGCCAGCGCACAGGCGGCCGAGGCGAGCGTGAACAGCGCGATGCCCGCGACGAAGAGCCGCCGCCGGCCGATCCGGTCGCCGATCGCGGCCGCCGTGAGCAGCAGCGCCGCGAACGGCAGCGTGTAGGCGTTGACGAACCAGGACAGGTCGGTGAGCGACGCGCCGAGCTCGGTCCGGATGACCGGCAGCGCCGTGGTCACGACCAGGTTGTCCAGCGTGACCATGAACATCGGCACGCCGACCGCGATCAGGACCGCGGCCAGCGACCGGGATCGCGCCGGCGCGCCCCGCGGCGCCGCTGCGACTGGTGTGGCGGTGGTGGCCATGGTGGTGCTCCCCCTAGTTGTTATCCGCTGATAACAACTAAGGTAGTAATCGACTGATAACCTGTCAACAGAAAACCTGCAAGGAGGACCCGAACAGTGACCCGCACCCGCCTGACCGCCGCCGAGCGCAGCGAACAGCTGATCGAGGCCGCGATAGTCGCGTTCGCCAAGGGCGGCTACGCCGGCACGAGCACCGACGACATCGCCCGCCTGGCCGGGGTGTCCCAGCCCTACGTGATCCGCCTGTTCGGCTCCAAGCAGGCCCTGTTCATCACGGTGATCAAGCACGTCAGCGACCGGATCCAGCAGGCCTTCCGGGACGCGGCGCCGGCCGAGGGCGCCCAGTTGTCCGACCTGGGCGCCGGCTTCGACCAGTTGCTGGCCCAGCGGGACATGCTGCCGGTGTTGCTGCACGGCTTCGCCGCCGCCAACGCCGACGACGAGATCGGCCGGGTGGCCCGCCGTTGCTACGGCGACATCTACGAGCTCGTGCAGCGGCTGACCGGCGCGACGGCGGCCGAGGGCCGCGAGTTCATCGCCATGGGCATGCTGCTCACCGTGCTGGCGTCGATGCGGGTGATCGGCCCCGACCCGGTCCCCCAGGAGCCGTGGATGCGCGAGATGCTCAGCGGCTTCGAACACCCGCACGAGAAAGGCTGAGCGCCCACCACACGGGGTGGGCGCCCAGGCGAAACGGGCTAGAACACCGGCGTCGGCAACCCCGGGCTCTCGTTCCACAGCCGGTCGAGCGCGGTCACCACGTAGGTGTAGCGCTGACCCGGCTGCGCTGTCGTGTCCACGAAGGACTCGGCGCGGACCGTGTCGAGCAGGTGCGTCGCGTCGGCCCGGTCACAGGCGGTCGGCACCCGGATCCCGTCGAACCGGTAGACCGCGTACGACGTCGCCTTGCCGAAGGGCCCGGCCCCGTTGGCCGGCTGCTTCCAGCGCAGCGTGACGACGCCGGCGGAGTCCCGGCTGGCGGAGGTGACGACCGGGAACAGCAGCGGCTTGCTCGGCAGGTGGCTCATCGTGGGCACCAGCGCCGGGTGGGCGTAGTGCTCGGCCGCGTAGATGTCGGTCGCGCCCAGCTTGTTGGCCCGCACCTGGACCGCGCTGAAGTGCACGTGCCCGGAGACGTTGTAGCCCTTGGCGAACGCCAGGTGGTCGGTCATCTCCCGCGGGTCGTTCCAGTTGGTGTCGGCGTTGGCCGCGATCTTGTAGTCGGCCTCACCGATGTAGAGCTGCACGTTGGTGCCACTGACCACATCGGACCACCACGGGACCAGCTTCGCGTAGTCGGCCACCGTGAAGCCCATGCTCCAGTAGATCTGCGGCACGATGTAGTCGATCCACTCCTCCTTGACCCACTTGCGGGTGTCGGCGGAAATGATGTCGTAGGACTGCGAGCCGGCCGTGTCGGAGCCGAGCGGGTCGGCGGTCTTGTTGCGCCAGATGCCGAACGGGCTGATGCCGAACTTCACCCACGGCTTGGCCGCCTTCACGGCCGTGCCGAACTCCTGGACCAGCAGGTTGATGTTGTCGCGCCGCCAGTCGGCTTTGTCGGTGAACCCCCGGTTGTACGCGGCGAACGTCGCGTCGTCGGCGAAGTCCTGGTTGGCCGCCGGATAGGGGTAGAAGTAGTCGTCGAAGTGCACGCCGTCGACGTCGTAACGCTTCACCGCGTCCAGCATCGCGGTCTGCACGAACGCGCGTACCTCAGGGATGCCGGGGTTGTAGTAGAGGCGCGCGCCGGCCGCATTGATCGGGTAGGGCACCACCCAGTCGGGGTGCTGCCGCACGGGGTGGTTGGGCGCGAGCTTGTTGATGTCGACCCCGGCGCCGTCCGGCATGGAGACGCGGTAGGGGTTCATCCAGGCGTGGAACTCGAGGTTGCGCTTGTGCGCCTCGTCGATCACGAAGGCCAGCGGGTCCCAGCCGGGGTCCTGCCCCCGCACGCCGGTGAGGAACTCCGACCACGGCTCGTGCGGTGAGGGCCAGAACGCGTCGGCGGTCGGCCGGACCTGCACGATCACGGCGGTGTGGTTGAGCCGCTCGGCGAGGTCGAGCCAGCCGAGGTATTCGGCCTTCTGCGCCGCGATCACGTCAGGGGCGGTCTGCGACGCCTTGGTCGGCCAGTCGATGTTGACCACCGACGAGATCCACATCGCCCGGAACTGCCGCTTGGGCGCGGCCGGGTCGGTGACGCAGGTGGCCGTGCCCGCCGCGCCCGACGAGCCGGTCGCCGCCGCCGGCGCGGGCGCCACGACGGCCAACAACGAAAGGGTCAACGCCGCGGCACCCAACGCCGCGCCGAGTCTGCGTGCCATGCGTGCGTACCTCCGGGAAGATTTTTGCCCTCAGGATTGTCACACTGAAGGAAATCTTCACGGCAACGGCGATCGAAAGCAAGACCTTCTTAGATGCGTGTCCGGGGTACGTGTCGCCGGTAGGCGCTCACGGTCGGGTCGCCGCTGATCCAGAACCGCCATTCCAGGTCGTGCGCGCCGGTCACGCCGACCCGCGGCCCGACTTCGACCGCCTCGTCCGGCGGCGACGACGGGCCCCAGGACAGGCGCACCGGGCTCGCCGCCGAGAGCAGGTCCAGGCCGTACGCCGAGCGGTCGATGCCCAGCGCCGCACAGAGCCGGGCGGGCCCGCGGGCCAGGTCCACGTCGCGCCGGACCGCCGGGCGCCGGACCCGGGCGGCGTCCAGGCCGGAGACCACCTCGCCCGCCCGCAGCAGCACCGCCGAGGCGACGCCCGAGGTTCCGGTGACCACGTTCATGCACCAGTGCATGCCGTAGGTGAAGTAGACGTAGGCGAACCCGGCCGGACCGAACATGATGGCGTTGCGCTGCGTCCGGCCGCGGTGGGCGTGCGAGGCCGGGTCCTCACCCGTCCCCGCGTACGCCTCCACCTCGGTCAACCGCACGGTGACCCCACCCGCCGTCAGCTGGCAGCCGAGCAGGGCCCGCGCGGCGGTCTCGACCGGGCCGGCGAGCACCGACCTCAGCGCGGGACGACGCGCTGCGCGGCCCACTCCCGCCAACCCTCCAGCTTGTCCTGCACCGACGCCAGCTGGTCGGCCACCGGGCCCGGGCCCGTCGAGCCCGGCGTCGTGCGCGACGCCAGCGCCGACTCGACCGACAGCACCTGCCGCACCTCGGGCGTCAGCAGCGGGCTGACCTTGGCCAGGTCCTCGTCGGAGAGCTCGTCCAGCGCGCACGAGCGGGACTCGCACAGCGACACCAGCTTGCCGGTCACCTCGTGCGCGTCGCGGAACGGCACGCCCCGCCGGACCAGCCAGTCGGCGACCTCGGTGGCGAGCGTGAAGCCGACCGGCGCGGCGGCGGTCAGCCGGTCGGTCCGCACGGTCATCGTGGAGATCATCCCCGCCAGTGCCGGCAGCAGCAGCTCCAGCGTGTCGACCGCGTCGAAGACCGGCTCCTTGTCCTCCTGCATGTCGCGGTCGTAGGTCAGCGGCAGGCCCTTGAGCATGGTCAGCACCGCGACGAGGCCGCCGACCAGCCGGCCGGACTTGCCCCGGGCCAGCTCGGCGATGTCCGCGTTCTTCTTCTGCGGCATAATCGACGAGCCGGTGGCGAACGCGTCGTCGAGCTCGACCCAGCCGAACTCCTGCGACGTCCACATCACCACCTCCTCGCCGAGCCGGGAGAGGTGCACCCCGGCCAGCGCGGTGACGAACAGGAACTCGGCCGCGAAGTCGCGGTCGGCCACGGCGTCCATCGAGTTGGCCGCCGACGTGGTGAAACCGAGCTCCTTGGCCACGACCACCGGGTCCAGCGGCAGCGACGAGCCGGCCAACGCGCCGGCGCCCAGCGGCGAGATCGCGGTGCGCTTGTCCCAGTCGCGCAGCCGGTCGAGGTCGCGCAGCAGCGGCTGCACGTGCGCGAGCAGCCAGTGCCCGAAGGTGACCGGCTGGGCGTGCTGCACGTGGGTCATGCCGGGCGCCGGCGTCTCGACGTGCAGCGCGGCCTGCTCGGTCAGCGCGGAAGCCAGCTCGACCAGGCGGGCGGCCACGCCGCGGGCGTGATCGCGCAGATAGAGCCGCAGGTCGGTGGCGACCTGGTCGTTGCGGGACCGGCCGGCGCGCAGCTTGCCGCCGAGCGAGCCCAGCCGCTCCAGCAGGCCGCGCTCCAGCGCGGTGTGGACGTCCTCGTCGTCGACCGTCGGCCGGAACGCCCCGGAGGCGCAGGCGGCCTCCAGGTCGTCGAGCGCGGCCAGCATCTGGCCCAGCTCCTCCGCGTCGAGCAACCCGGCGTGCGCGAGCACCCGGGCGTGCGCCCGGGACGCCGCCAGGTCGTAGGGGGCGAGCCGCCAGTCGAACTGGACGCTCACCGACAGGCGGGCGAGGGCCTCCGCGGGGCCGCCGGCGAACCGGCCGCCCCACAGGCTCGTGCGCGAAACAGACTGATCAGTCACGGCCACCATTCTGTCGGTCACGCCGACGGGCCGCCCAACCGGGCATCCCGGGCGGCCGCCATGCGCGACGGCAGGCCCCACAGCTGCACGAAGCCCTTGGCCAGCGACTGGTCGAACGTGTCGCCGGTGTCGTAGGTGGCCATGCCGAAGTCGTACAGCGACGACTCCGAGCGCCGGCCCGTGACCACCGCGCGGCCGCCGTGCAGCGTCAGCCGGACCTCGCCGGAGACGTGCTTCTGCGTGTCGGCGATGAACGCGTCCAGCGCGTGCTTGAGCGGCGAGAACCAGAGCCCGTCGTACGCGAGCTCGGCCCAGCGCTGGTCGACGCTCTTCTTGAACCGGGCCACGTCCCGCTCGACCGTGACGGCCTCGAGCTCCTGGTGCGCCGTGATCAGGGCGATCGCGCCGGGCGCCTCGTACACCTCGCGGCTCTTGATGCCCACCAGCCGGTCCTCGACCATGTCGAGCCGGCCCACGCCCTGGGCGCCGGCCCGCCGGTTGAGCTCGGCGATCGCCTGGAACGGGGTCACGGTCTCGCCGTCGATCGCGACCGGCACGCCACCGTCGAAGGTGATCACGACCTCGTCGGGGTCGCGCGGCTCGGCCGGGTTCGAGGTGTACGAGTAGACGTCCTCGATCGGCCCGTTCCAGATGTCCTCGAGGAAGCCCGTCTCGACGGCGCGACCCCACAGGTTCTGGTCGATCGAGTACGGCGACTTCGCCGTCACGTCGATCGGCAGGCCCTTCTCCTCCGCGTACGCGATGGCCTTGTCCCGGGTCCACGCGAAGTCCCGGGCCGGGGCGACCACCTTGAGGTCGGGCGCGAGCGCGCCGAGGCCGACCTCGAACCGCACCTGGTCGTTGCCCTTGCCCGTGCAGCCGTGCGACACGATCGTGCCGCCGTGCTGGCGGGCGGCGGTGACGAGGTGCTTGACGATCAGCGGCCGGGACAGCGCGGAGACCAGCGGGTAGCGGTCCATGTAGAGCGCGTTGGCGCTGATCGCCGGCAGGCAGTAGTCGGCCGCGAACTCGTCACGCGCGTCGACCACCTCGGACTCGACCGCGCCGCAGTCGATCGCCCGCTGGCGGATGACGTTCATGTCCTCGCCGCCCTGGCCGACGTCGACCGCGACCGCGATCACCTCGGCGCCGGTCTTCTCGGCGAGGTACGGAATGGCGACGGAGGTGTCGAGACCTCCGGAATATGCGAGGACGACGCGCTCGGTCATGTGGTGGTGCTCCCTTCGAGTGGTTCTCCGGCCCAGCCGGAAAGCTTGTCGGCCAGGGCGGCGCCGCCCATGGCGTCCCGCGAGACGACGAGGATGGTGTCGTCGCCGGCGATGGTGCCGACGACCTCGGGCAGTCCGGTCCGGTCCAGCGCGCTGGCCAGATACTGGGCGGCGCCCGGTGGGGTGCGCAGGACGGCGATGTTGCCGCTCGCGTCGACCCCGGTGAGCAGTTCGCGCAGCAGCCGGATCAGCCGGGCCGAGGCGGCCTCGGCGTCGCGCAGCGGCCGGTGCCCGTCCTCCGGGATCACGTAGACCGCCGGCCCGTCGGCGCCGCGAACCTTGACCGCCCGCAGCTCCTCGAGGTCGCGGGAGAGCGTCGCCTGGGTGACCACGAGGCCGTCCCCCGCCAGCAGTTCGGCGAGCTCGGTCTGCGACCGGATCGACTTGGCCCGGATCAGCTCCACGATCCGGGCATGCCGCGCCGCACGCGTCACCGGGGCTGTCATGCCGACTCCTCGACCAGGAAGGCGAGCAGGGCCTTCTGGGCGTGCAGGCGATTCTCGGCCTGGTCGAGCACCGCGCTCTGCTGGCCGTCGAGCACCTCGTCGGTGATCTCGTGGCCGCGGTGCGCCGGCAGGCAGTGCAGCACGACCGCGTGCGCGGCGGCCTCGGCGATCAGGTCGGCGTCGATCCGGTACGGCAGGAACGGCGTCATCCGGTCGAAGCCGTCGTCCTCCTGGCCCATCGAGGTCCAGGTGTCGGTGGCGACGACGTCGGCGCCGCGGGCCGCGGCGTACGGGTCCGTTATGGTGCGCACCGATCCGCCGGTCGTGGCCGCGATCTGGGTCGCCTTCTCCAGCACCGCGGCGTCGGGCAGGTGCGCCTCCGGGCCGGAGATCCGCACGTGCATGCCGGCGGTCGCGCCGGCGAGCAGGTAGGAGTGCGCCATGTTGTTGCCCGCGTCGCCCAGGTAAGCCAGCACCCGGCCCTGCGTGCCACCGCAGCGCTCGCGGATCGTCAGCAGGTCGGCCAGCAGCTGGCACGGGTGGAAGCCGTCGGTGAGCGCGTTGACGACCGGCACGCTCGCCCCCGACGCGACCTCGGCGAGGTGGCTGTCGGCGAACGTCCGCATGACGATGGCGGAGACGTAGCGGGACAGCACCCGCCCGGTGTCCGCCGCGGTCTCGCCGCGGCCGGCGTGGGTGCCGCCGGAGTCCACCACGATCGGGTTGCCGCCGAGCTCCGCGATGCCGGCGGCGAACGACACCCGGGTGCGCAGGCTCTGCTTATCGAAGAGCACCGCGACCGAACGCGGGCCCTCCAGCGTCCGGTACTTGAACCGGTCGGCCTTCATCTCGGCGGCCAGGTCCAGCACCGCCGACTGCTCGGCCGGCGTCAGGTCGTCGTCTCGCAGGAAATGGCGGGGGCGGGTCATGGGAGCACCTCGGCTAGGGCCGAGACGAACGCGTCGGCCTGGTCGGCGGTCAGGATCAGGGGTGGCGCCAGCCGGAGCACGCCGGGCTGGATGGGGTTGACCAGGAACCCGGCGTCGCGCAGCTTGGTGGCCAGGTCGGCGGAGACCGGCTCGGTGAGCACGATGCCGAGCAGCAGGCCCGCGCCGCGCACCTCGCCGACCAGGGGGTGGCCGAGCGCCTCGACGCCGCGGCGCAGCCGCTCGCCGACCCGCTTGACCGAGTCGAGCAGGCCTTCGTTGGCGATCGTGCCGATCACGGCGAGCGCGGCGGCGCAGCTGATGGGGTTGCCGCCGAACGTCGTGCCGTGCAGGCCGGGGCCGAGCAGGTCGCCGGCCGCGCCGAAGGCGACGCACGCGCCGATCGGCAGGCCGCCGCCGAGCCCCTTGGCCAGCGTGATGACGTCGGGCTCGATGCCGTCGGCCTGGTGCGCGAACCAGTGGCCGGTGCGACCGATGCCGGTCTGCACCTCGTCGAGCACCAGCAGGGCGCCGTGCCGCGCGGTGATCTCCCGGGCCGCGGCCAGGTAGCCCGGCGGCGGGACGACGACGCCGTTCTCGCCCTGGATCGGCTCCAGGATCACCATCGCGGTGTCCCCGGTGACCGCGTCGGCCAACGCGGCGCTGTCGCCGTAGGGGACGTGGGTGACCTCGCCGGGCAGCGGGCGGAACGGGTCGACCTTGGCCGGTTGCCCGGTCAGCGCGAGCGCGCCCATCGTGCGGCCATGGAAACCGCCCACGGTGGCCACCACGTGACCGCGCCCGGTCAGCCGGGAGAGCTTGAACGCGGCCTCGTTGGCCTCGGCGCCGGAGTTCGCGAAGAACACGCGGCCCGGGCGGCCGGCCAGCGCCAGCAGCAGCTCGGCCAGCGCGACCGGCGGCTCGGCGACGTAGAGGTTGGAGACGTGGCCGAGCGTGCCGACCTGGCGGGTGACGGCCTCGACGACCGCGGGGTGGGCGTGGCCGAGGGCGTTGACCGCGATGCCGCCCAGCAGGTCGACATAGGACCGGCCGGCCTCGTCGGTGACGACCGCGCCCGCGCCGCGCACGAGGGCCAGCGGCGGGGTGCCGTAGTTGTCCATCATGGACCGCTGCCAGCGGTCGACCAGCGTCATGACGCGTTCACCACCATGGTTCCGAAACCCTCCGACGTGAACACTTCGAGCAACGTGGAGTGGGCGACCCGACCGTCGACCACGTGCGCGGCGGGCACGCCGCCACGCACCGCGCGCAGGCACGCCTCCATCTTCGGCACCATGCCCGCGGCGAGCGTCGGCAGCAGGGTCTCGAGGTCGGGGGCGGTGATCTGGGAGACCAGGCTGTCGGTGTCGGGCCAGTCGGCGTAGAGGCCCGCCACGTCGGTCAGCACGACCAGCTTGCGCGCCTCTAGGGCGATGGCCAGCGCGGCCGCGGCCGTATCGGCGTTGAGGTTGTGCAGCACACCGTCGGCGTCCGGCGCGACGGTCGAGATGACCGGGATCCGGCCGGCCGCGATCAGATCGTCGACGGCCGAGGTGTCGACCTCCGCCACGTCGCCGACCTGCCCGACGTCCACGGCCTCGCCGTCGACGAACGCCGGACGGCGCACGGCGGTGAACAGCCGCGCGTCCTCGCCGGAGAGCCCGACCGCGAACGGCCCGTACTCGTTGATCAGACCGACCAGCTCCCGGCCGACCTGGCCGACCAGCACCATCCGCACGACGTCCATCGCCTCGGGCGTGGTGACCCGCAGGCCGCCCTTGAACTCGGAGACGATGCCGAGCTTGCCCAGCATCGCCGAGATCTGCGGACCGCCGCCGTGCACGACGACCGGCTTGAGCCCGGCGTAGCGCAGGAACACCATGTCGGCCGCGAAGGCCCGCTGGAGCTCCGGGTCGACCATCGCGTTGCCGCCGTACTTGACGACGACGGTGGCGCCGTGGAACCGCGCCAGCCACGGCAGCGCCTCGATCAGCGTGGCGGCCTTCGTTTGCGCGTCGGTCTGGTCGCGGGAAAGGGATGCGGTCATGTGGAGTAGGCCGAGTTCTCGTGGACGTAGCCGTGCGACAGGTCGTTGGTCCAGATCGTGGCGCGGGCCGGGCCGGCGTGCAGCTCGATCCGGATCGTCACGTCGCGGCCACTCAGGTCCACTTTGGAGCGGTCCTCGGCCGCACCGCCGGACCGGCAGACCCAGACGCCGTTGACGGCCACGTCGAGCAGGTCCGGCTCGAACGCCGCCGCCGTGGTGCCGACCGCGGCCAGGATCCGGCCCCAGTTGGGGTCGTTGCCGAACAGCGCCGTCTTGACGAGGTTGTTGCGGGCGACCGCCCGACCGACCTCGACCGCGTCGTCCTCGGAAGCGGCCCCGGTGACCTCGACGGCCACCTTCTTGGTGGCGCCCTCGGCGTCGTCGACGAGCTGGTCGCAGAGGTCGCGGCAGGCGGCGGTGACGGCCGCGGCCAGGTCCGCGGTCGACGGCGAGACACCGGACGCGCCGCTGGCCAGCAGCAGCACGGTGTCGTTGGTGGACATCGCGCCGTCGGAGTCGACGCGGTCGAAGGTGACCCGGGTCGCCGCCCGCAGCGCCACGTCGAGGGTCTGCGCGTCGGCGACCGCGTCGGTGGTCAGCACGCAGAGCATCGTGGCCAGCCCGGGCGCCAGCATGCCGGCGCCCTTAACCATGCCGCCGACGGTCCACCCGGCGCCCTCGACCACAGTGGACTTCGCCTTGGTGTCGGTGGTCATGATGGCCCGCGCCGCCGCGGCACCGCCGTCGCCCGCCAGGGCGGCCACCGCCGCGCTGACACCGGGGAGCAGCTTGTCCATCGGCAGCCGCTCGCCGATCAGGCCGGTCGAGCAGACCGCGACCTCGCCGGCCCCGATCCCGCCGAGGGCTTCGGCCACGTGCTCGGCGGTGGCGTGGGTGTCCTGGAAGCCGAGCGGGCCGGTGCAGGCGTTGGCGCCCCCCGAGTTGAGCACGACCGCGCGCACGACTCCCCCGTGCACGACCTGCTCGCTCCAGAGCACCGGCGCCGCCTTGACCCGGTTGGCGGTGAACACCCCGGCCACCATGGCCTCGGGCCCGTCGTTGACAACCAGCGCGACATCGGGCTCACCACTGGACTTGAGCCCCGCGGCCACCCCCGCCGCCCGAAACCCCTGTGGAGCCGTCACGCTCATGGCGTCACTCCGAAGGCGGACAGGCCGGTGGTCTCCGGCAGGCCGAGCATGAGGTTGGCGCACTGGACGGCCTGGCCGGCGGCGCCCTTGCCGAGGTTGTCGAGCGCGCTGACCACGATCACCCGGCCGGAGTCACGGTCGACGGTGGCCTGCAGGTGGCAGGTGTTGGAGCCCAGGGTGGCCGCGGTCCGCGGGAAGGTCCCGGCCGGCAGCACCCGCACGAACGGCTCACCGGCGTACGCCTCCGCGAGCACCGCGGCCGCGTCGGCGGCGCCGGTCGGCCGGGCGGTCACCGTGGCCAGGATGCCGCGCGGCATGGGGGCCAGCAGCGGCGTCATCGACAACGACCGCGCGCCGGTGGCCTGCTTGATCTCCGGGACGTGCTGGTGCGCGCCGGTCCGGTAGGTCGACAGGTCGCCCATCACCTCGGTGGCCAGCAGGTGCGGCTTGGCCGCCCGGCCGGCGCCGCTCGTGCCGGACGCGGCCACCACCACGACGTCGTCGGGCTCGACCGCGCCGGCCGCGATCAGCGGCGCCAGGGCCAGCGTGATCGTCGCGGCGTAGCAGCCGGTGTTGGCGACCCGGTCGCTGGCGGCGATCGCCGCGCGCTGGCCGGGCAGCTCCGGCAGGCCGTAGGTCCAGGCGCCGGCGTGCGGACCGCCGTAGTAGTCGGCCCAGGCCGCGGCATCGGTGAGCCGGTGGTCGGCGCCGAGGTCGACGACCTTGACCGATTCGGGCAGCTGGGCGGCGAGCGCGGCCGACTCGCCATGTGGCAGGGCGAGGAAGACCAGGTCCGCGTCGCCCAGCGCGCCGGGGTCGGTGGCGGTCAGCGTCAGGTCGAGGCCCGCCAGCTGGGGATGCACGGCCGCCAGCGGCTGGCCGGCCTGGCTGTGCGCGGTGACGGCGTGCAGGTCGAGCTCGGGGTGCCCGGCGATCAGGCGGACGAGCTCGCCGCCCGCGTATCCGCTCGCCCCGGCCACCGCGACCCGGATGCCCATGTGCACCTCCGCATGTCTATGCGAAGAACGGTATCAGCATCCGCTTCCGGATCGCAAGATCATGCAGTCCGGTGTATGACCAATCACGCGGTCGGGCGACGCCGGCGGACCACCACCCCGGCGGCGATGCCGAGCAGCCCGATCAGCGCGGCGCCGGAGATCCAGGCGCCCGCGTTGTGCATGGGCATGCGATAGGCCAGGCGCACCGTGTGGCTGCCCGCCGGCACCGCGACCGCCACCAGGCCGTTGTCGGCCGGGATGAGCGTCGCCGCCTTCCCGTCGACCGTGACGCCCCAGCCGTGCTGCAGCGGGTCGGCCACGACCAGGTAGCCCGCGCCCTGCGCGTCGACCCGGGCGGCGATGTCGTCGGTGCCGTCCTCGAGCACGGTGACGGTGGCCGGCCGGCCGTCGACCGGGCTCGCCGGCGGCGCGTCCAGCACGACCTGGTCCGGCCGCAGCCCGCCGTCGCGCATCGCCCGCACCCGCGGTCCCGGCCCCTCGCCCACGTGGACCTCGCTCGCCCACCGGATCCGGGGCAGCACGGTCGTCCGCTCCCAGACGGTCGAGTTCCCGGCATAGGCGATCCGCAGGCCGTCGTCGGCCGCCGCGACCGTCGACACGGCGGGCCGGTCCCCGACCGCGGCCACCCTGACCGGGCCGCCCTCGACCGTGATCATGGCGGTCAGCGCGGCGCCCGCCGGGACCCGGTCGCCGGCCACGGCCACGTACGCCGGTGTCCCGGCCTTCTCCAGCAGCGGGCGACCACCCTTGGCCACCTCGGCGCCGGCGGCGTCGCGCAGGCTCACCGAGAGCCGGGTCGTCTTCGTCCCGGCCTCCGCCGGCGTGACCGCGACGCCGCGGATGGGCCCGCGGGCGGTCAGTCGGACAGTGCGCGGCTCGCCGGGCCGGATGGTGACCGTGCGGCCGTCGCCCGCCTCGGCCGTTTCCGGGCCGAACGGCTTCTCCCACGGCGTGGTCACGAGGTAGCGCACCGAGAGGCGGTCGAGCAGCGCGCTGCGCGCGACGTCGGCGGTGGCCGGCAGGCGCAGCAGCGTGCTGGAGAACTTCTCGCCGGGCAGGCCGCGGATCGTCTCCGCGAAGCGGAGGTCGAAGAACGCCTCGCCGGTCAGCGAGCGGAGCCTGGCCGCGCTGTCGGCGCCGGGATACATGCCGCCCTCGGCCGCGGCGAACCGGTCGTGTCCGAGGTTCGCGCTCAGGAACTGGTGCACGTCGGTACGCGGATACCAGGTGTCGCGGTCGACCCGCGGCCAGTACGCGTAGACCGTGGCCAGCGCCTGCACCAGCAGCAGCGCGGGCACCACGGCCGCGGCCGCCACAGCCAACCTCGGTCGGGCCGTCTTGGCCCCGGAGCGCCACAGCACCGCCACGGCCAGCACGGTGAGCGCGATGATCGCCAGCCCCGCACCGACCCGGACCGCGAACCAGCCCGGCCCGACCACGCTGTCGGGCCCGTCCACCACGAGGAAGCCGCGCAGGGTCGTCACCGCGAGCCCGACCAGGCCGGCGCCCGCGACGCCGATCGCCCACACCCGGCTCCGCCCGCGCACCGGGGCCGGCCGGGCCTCGGGACCGTCCAGCACGGCGCCGACCCAGCGCAGGGCGATCTCGAAGCCGACCGCGATCAGCACCGCGATCAGGAAGCCCAGGACGCTGCGGGCGCGGCCGACGAAGTTGTCGGCGAACAGCACCGGCAGCTGCTGCACCGCCTCGAGCGGCAGGCCGCCCAGGTAGATCAGCACGGCCCAGCCGGCCGTGGCCGCGACGAAGAAGGCCCAGACGCCGCGGGGCAGGAACGCCCGCCCGGCGGCCGGCAGCGCCACCGCCAGCAGGAACAGCACCAACCCGGCGGCGCCCACGTAGGAGAGTAACTCGACGGCGTTGTCCCGCAGCGGGAAGGTGTTGACGCGGCCCAGCGACCACGGCGCCCACGCGGTGATCAGCGCGGTCGGGTCGAGGTGGTCGGCGCCGGTCTGGCCCCGGCCGCTGAGCCGGGCGTGCCGCATGGCCGCCACGAACGGCAGCAGCTGGATGGCGGTGATCATCACGGCGCCGACCAGGGCGCCGGCGCCGGCCAGGAGCGGGGCGAGCGGGCGGCCGCGGGCGATGGCGCGGACGAGCAGGTAACCGCCCGCGGTCAGCACCGTGTAGCCGGTGACCGCGGGGAAGCCACCGAACAGCATGGCGGCCAGCGCCACCGCGAGCAGTGCGCCGTCGCGGACCCGGCGGTGCTCGGCCAGCCGCTCGGTGGCCCAGAAGACGGCCGGGATGAACGCGGCCACGCGGGTCTGCGGCCAGTTGGTCCACGCGATCATGAACCCGCTGGACGTGAAGGCCAGGCCGCCGAGCAGCGCCGCCGCCCGGCCGAGCCGCAGCCGGCGCAGGAACAGGTAGGCCCCGCCGGCCGCGACCAGGATCTCCAGCAGCTTGACGAAGGCCGGTGCCATCGACGCCGGCAACACGTAGTAGGGCACGGTCAGCGGCGAGAGGACCGCGAAGTTGGGCACCGCGCCGAGGGTCCCGCCACCGCCGACGTACGGGTTCCACGCCGCCAGCCGGCCGTGCCGCAACTCGTCGGCGAACAGCGACGTGCCGGGGAGCACCGAGGCCACCACGTCGTTGGCGATGTTGTTCTCGATCTGCGGCTGGGCCAGACCGGCGCCGACGTACGGGCTGTTGTTGACCAGCAGGTCGGTGTTGGCGAAGGTGGTCAGGCCGAGCAGCGGCGTGCCGATGCCCAGCAGCGCGAACGCCAGCACGGCGCCCAGCGCCACCCGCTCGACCAGCCGGCCACGCCGGGGCCGGGGCGGCGCCTCGCCGGCGGGGTCGCGGGCGGTGTCACGTGCGGCGGTCGACGTCGTCATGTCCGAACCGCCCGTGAGTGGTTTCGTGGAATAAACGAAGTTTATGCCTTGGTGTCGTGGTCGTGGGGGCAGCGCCCTCGATCACGACCCAACGGCCGGCGAATTTGACCGCACCGGTCCCGCGTCGCCGTTCGTGCGCTCGGCCGCGGGCTCACCCGCCTGAGCCGGCACGCGCGGCTGGGCCGGACCGTCCGGCCGGTCCGGCGGCGCCTCGGGTGTGGCGCGGGGGCGCCACGGCAGCGCGACCAGGCCGGCAACGATCACGACCAGCGAGCCGACCGGCAGGATGATGTTCATGTCCTCGCGGGCGTCGGGCAGCGCTTCGTAGATCATGTAGAACATCGCGGCGTAGACGCCGGCCAGCGTCACGTAGACGATGCCGGTCACCCGCCCCAGCAGCAGGACGAACGGCACCGGCCAGAGCAGGTACTGCGGCCCGAAGCCCGCCGTGACCGCGAAGAACACCAGCATCAGGCCGGCGGTCAGCACGACGCCGTCGCCCCGCTTCCACAGCAGCGCGAGCACCGCGAGGACCGCGACCACGGTGAGCAGCGTGCCCACCCGCTGCACGGTGTCGACGCCGGGGCCGGCGTACCCGAGGCCGATGACGTCCCAGACGTAGGCCATCCCGGCCCAGCCCCAGCGGCCCACGAACGACCGGTAGCCGGTGAGCGTGTGGATCGCCTCGCGCAGCGAGTCGTGGAGCACGAACGGGATCATCAGCAGGAACAGCAGCGGGACGGCCGCGATGCCGACCAGCGCCCGCCACCATCGGCGCCACGGGATCTCCCGCAGCAGCCCGGGCACCAGGACGGCGGGCCAGGTCTTGGCCGCGATGGCCAGGCCCAGCAGCGTGCCGGCGACGCCGGGGCGGCCGCGGCGGGCGGCGAGGTAGCCCCCGACGCCGAAGGCCAGCGCGATCGGCTCCACCTGGCCGTGCACCGCCGTGATCAGGAACGCCAGCGGGCACAGGGCGTAGAGCAGGGCGACCTTGCGCCCGTGCTCCTGGCCGCCGAGCTTGGCCAGCAGCACGACCAGCACGAGGTCGGCGATGACCGGCGCGATCTTGCCGGAGATCTCCCAGTTGATGCCGGTCTTGAGCTCGGCCCCGAAGACGACCGGCATGAACGGGAGGAAGTTCCACCGGAACTCCGGCATGTGCGTCATCGGATCGGCGCCCTTGAGCAGCAGCTCGCCGGCCGTCCGGAAGTAGCTCGCCACGTCCCGCGGCGTCTGGTCGAACGCGACCCAGACGGCGACCGCCCGGACCAGCAGCGCGACCCCGACGCTGGTGGCGACGCGGGGCGCCCAGTTGCGGGCGTAGGCCAGCACGAACAGGAGGCTGCAGAGCAGCACCAGGGCGCCCAGCACGTAGGTGTAGTTCGGCGCCGAGTCGCTGATTTGAGGCAGGTCGTCGACCGTCACCGCGCGCGTTCTCCCCGTTGGCGTACCCGTTCGTTGCCAGACGGGACCATACGCGAAGAAAAACCGCGGTAGGTACCCGGGCGGTCCGACTCCAACCGCTCAGGTGACCAGGTTGGCCCGAGCGGGTTAGGCGCCGCGGAGGACGGCGCCGAAGCGGTTGGCGGCCTCGGCCACCGCCGCGTCCCGGGCCGCGACCGCCTCTTCGACGGTCAGCGTGCGGTCGGGGGCACGGAAGGTGAGCTTGTAGGCCAACGACTTGCGGCCGGCGCCGAGCTGGTCGGACGCGTAGACGTCGAAGAGGCGCACCGACTCGAGCAGATCGCCCGCGCCGTCGACGATCGCCCGCTGCACGTCGGCCGCCGGCACCGCGTCGCCGACCACCAGCGCGACGTCGATCAGGGCCGGCGGGAAGCCGGACACCCGCGGCGCGGGGGTCACCGGCGCGGCCGGCACCGCGTCGAGGTCGAGCTCGACGGCGGCCGTGCGCTTGGGCAGGTCGAGCGCGCTCAGCGCGGCCGGGTGCAGCTCGCCGGCCCAGCCCACCACGACGCCGTCGACGGCGATCTCGGCGCAGCGGCCGGGATGCCATGGCGCCATCGCGGCCGAGCGCACGGTCACCCGCTCGTCGGGGATGCCCGCGGTGTCGAGCACCGTCCGCGCCGCCTGCACCGCGTCGGCCCAGCTGGCCGGGCGTCCGCCGCCCCACCAGCCGGTCGGCTCGGCCTCGCCGGCCAGCACCACGGCGACGTGCCAGGGCTGCTCGGGGACCACCGCGTCGGCGGCCGCGAAGACCGACTCGGACGGCCGGTCGTCGACGCCCATCGCGGGCGGCGCGCCGGCCCCGGCGCGCGCCCGGAACACCACGCCCACCTCGTAGAGGGCGAGGTCGCGGGCGCCCCGGCCGACGTTGCGGCGCAGCGTCGCCAGCAGCGGCGGCAGCAGCGTGGTGCGCAGGTAGGGCTCTTCGTCGGAGAGCGGGTTGGCCAGCCTGACCAGCCCCCGCCGCGGGTCGTCGTCGGGCACGCCGAGCGCGTCGAGCGCCTCGCTGCCGACGAACGGGTAGGACAGCACCTCGACGTGGCCGGTCTCGGCCAACGCCCGGGCCACCGAGCGGCGGCGACGCTGGGCGTCGGTCAGCCCACGGCCGGCCGGAGCCAGCGGCAGCCGCCCCGGCACCTTGTCGTAGCCGTCGAGCCGGACCACCTCTTCGACGAGGTCGGCCGGGTCGGTCAGGTCGGGCCGCCAGCTCGGCGGGACCGCGCTGCACCGCTGACCGTCCACGGTGACCGTGCAACCGACGGCCTCGAGCAGCGCCACCACGCGGGCCGGCTCGTAGACCACGCCGACCCGCCGGGTGGGCAGGTCGACCGCCATGTCGACGGGCACCCGCGGGCGCACCGCGTCGAAGTCGAGGATGTCGTCGCCGACCGTGCCGCCGCCGTGCGCCGTCATCAGCTGCACCGCCCGCTGCAACGCGACCAGCGGCAGCGCCGGGTCGACGCCGCGCTCCCAGCGCTTGGCGGCCTCGCTGAACAGCTTGTGGCGGCGGGCGGTGCGACCGACCATCACCGGGTCCCAGTGGGCCGCCTCGAACAGCACGTCGACGGTGCCCGGGTGCACCTCGCTGGTCTCGCCGCCCATGACGGCCGCGAGCGAGATCGGCCCGGTGTCGTCGCAGATGACCATGTCCTCGACGTCGAGCGTGCGGGCGACACCGTCCAGAGTGGTCAGCTTCTCACCCGCCGTGGCCCGGCGGACCACCAGCGGGCCGCGCAGCCGCTCGAGGTCGAACGCGTGCATCGGCTGGCCGAGCTCGAGCATCAGGTAGTTGGTGATGTCGACCGGCAGCGAGATGGTGCGGATCCCGGCCTGGGTCAGCCGGCGGACCATGTAGGCGGGCGTCGCCGCGGCCGGGTCGACGCCGCGGACGGCCCGCGCGGCGAACCGGTCACAGCCGACCGGGTCACGCACGTCGACGGGGTAGGCCGGCGTGTCGGTGGCGCCGGGCGCCGACACCAGCGCGGGGTCGCGGAACGGGGCGTCCAGGGCCAGCGCCAGCTCGCGGGCGATGCCGCGGACCGACATCGCGTACCCCCGGTCCGGGGTGATCTCGACCTCGACCACCACGTCGTCGAGCCCGACCACGGGTCGCGCGTCGGCGCCGGGCGCCTCGGCGGTGTCGGGCGGCAGCACGACGATGCCGGCGTGGTCGTCGCCGAGCCCGAGCTCACGGGCCGAGGTGATCATGCCGGCCGACAGGTGGCCGTAGGTCTTGCGGGCCCCGATCTCGAAGCCGCCCGGCAGCACGCCGCCGGGCAGGATCACCACGACCAGATCACCCGGCGCGAAGTTGGTGGCGCCGCAGACGATCTGCTGCGGCTCGCCGGTGCCGTTGGCCCGGCCGACGTCGACCGTGCAGAACCGGATCGGCTTCTTGAAGCCGGTCAGCTCCTCGACGGTCAGCACGCGGCCGACCACCAGCGGGCCGGTCACCGTGGCGCGCAGGTCCACGATGGAGTCGACCTCGATGCCGAGGCCGACCAGGGCCGCCTCGAGCTCGTCGGCGGTCAGCTCGGCCGGCAGGTCGACGTGCTCGCGCAGCCAGGACAGTGCGATCCGCATCTAGAGCTCCATCCCGAACGCTCGGGTGAAGCGCACGTCACCCTCGACCATGTCGCGCATGTCGCTGATCCCGTGGCGGAACATCAGCGACCGTTCGATGCCCATCCCGAAGGCGAAACCGCTGAACTCCTCGGGGTCGATGCCGCAGGCCCGCAGCACCCGCGGGTTGACCATGCCGCAGCCGCCCCACTCGACCCACTGTGGACCGTCGCGGTGCTGCGGGAACCAGATGTCGAACTCGGCCGACGGCTCGGTGAACGGGAAGTAGTGCGGCCGGAACCGGGTGCGCGCGCCGGGACCGAACATCGCGCGGGCGAAGTGGTCGAGCGTGCCGCGCAGGTGGGCCATCGTGATGCCGCGGTCGACGACCAGGCCCTCGACCTGGTGGAAGACCGGGGTGTGGGTGGCGTCGAGCTCGTCGGTGCGGTAGACCCGGCCGGGCGCGATCACGTAGATCGGCGGCGTGCGGGTCAGCATCGCCCGCGCCTGCACCGGCGAGGTGTGGGTGCGCAGCACGAGGCCGCCGCCCTCGGGGGCGATGTGGAAGGTGTCCATCAGCCCCCGCGCCGGGTGGTCCGGCGGGATGTTGAGCGCGTCGAAGTTGGTCCACTCGAGCTCGGCCTCGGGACCCTCGGCGATCTCGTAGCCCATGCCGACGAACAGGTCGCCGATGCGCTCCATCAGCGTGCTCAACGGATGCCGGGCGCCGCGCGGGCGGCGGGCCCACGGCAGCGTCACGTCGACCCGCTCCTCGGCCAGCACCCGCTGCTCCTGCTCGGCGGCGAGCGCCGCGGAACGCGCGTCGAACAGGTCCTGGATGCGCCGCCGGGCGTCGTTGACCCGCTTGCCGGCGTCGGACTTCGCGGCCGGCGGCAGCGCGCCGATCTCCCGGCGGGCCAACGACACCGGCGCCTTGTCGCCGAGGTGCAGATGCCGCAGCTGGGTCAGCGCGTCGGGGTCGGCCGCGCCGGCGAACGCCTTGTCGGCCTCGGCCACCGCGGCGTCGAGCGCGGCGGGGTCGAGGTAGGCGACCTGCTTCGGGTCGTACGGGTCGTTGCGGTAGGACATGACTCTCCCTCGGCGGGGCAACCTCGCAAGTCTACGGGCGGTCGGCGGCCGGTCGGCGCAGGGCTCGGGCGCTCGCGTAGAGGCAGACGGCGGCCGCCGCGGCCAGGTTGAGGCTCTCGGCGCGGCCGTGCAGCGGCACCCGCACGCGGCGGTCGGCGGCGGCCAGCAACGGCGCCGACAGGCCGTGCGCCTCCGAGCCGAACAGCCAGGCGGTGGGCCGGGCGAGGCCACCGTCGTCGGCGAGGTCGTCGAGGTCCGTGTCGCCGTAGCCGGTCGCCGCCAGCACGGTCAGACCGGCGGCCTTGAGGGCCTCGACGGTCGCCGCCGCGTCACCGTCGCGGACCAGGTCCGTGTGGAACACGCTGCCCGCGCTGGCCCGGACACACTTCCCGTTGTACGGGTCGACCGCGTCACCGGCGAACACCACCGTCCCGGCGCCGGCCGCGTCGGCGGTGCGCAGGATGGTGCCGGCGTTGCCCGGGTCGCGGATCTCGGCCAGCACGGCAACGAGTCGCGGCTCGCGCGCCAGCGCGTCGGTCAGCCGCACGCCCCGCTGGTGGCAGACCGCGACCAACCCCTGCGGGGCGACGGTCTCGGCCAGCGCGGCGATCGCGCCGTCGGTGACCACCGTGGCGCCTTTGGTCAGGTCGGGGTGCCGGGCGACCGCGTCCGGGGTCGCGAACAACTCCTTGACCGCCCGCGCGTCGATCGCCTCGCGGACCGCCTGCGGCCCCTCGGCCAGGAACAGGCCGGTCTCGTCACGCTCGCGGCGGCGGTGCAGGCGGCCGGCAGCAATGACCCGGGGCGTCCGCTCGGTGAACGGAGCTACCCCGGGTCGCTGTTCGTGCGACAAGGCCGGGCTCAGGCGGCCTTCTGCGCGCCCGTGCCCTCGGCCGCGACGGCGGCCTTGGCGACCTCGACGATCGCCGCGAAGGCGGCCTCGTCGTGCACGGCCAGGTCGGCCAGGATCTTGCGGTCGACCTCGATCCCGGACAGCTTGAGACCCTGGATCAGCCGGTTGTAGGTCATGCCGTTGGCGCGGGCGGCCGCGTTGATACGGGTGATCCACAGCTGGCGGAAGTCACCCTTGCGGTCGCGGCGGTCCCGGTACGAGTACTGCATCGAGTGCAGCACCTGCTCCTTGGCCTTGCGGTAAAGGCGGGAGCGCTGACCGCGGTATCCGCTCGCGGTCTCGAGCAATGTGCGGCGCTTCTTCTGGGCGTTCACTGCCCGCTTGACGCGTGCCATCGAGTGTTCTCCTTCGGTCGGTGGCGCGCGTCAGCGCCCGAGCAGCTTCTTGATGCGCTTGGTGTCGGCCTTCGAAATCTCTTCGGTGCCGGACAGCCGACGGGTACGGGTCGAGGACTTGCCCTCGAGCTTGTGCCGCTTGCCGGCGGGCTCGTGCACGATCTTGCCGCCGCCGGTGACGCGGACGCGCTTGCCCGTGCCGGTGTGGCTCTTCATCTTCGGCATCTTGTTACGTCTTCTCCCCTGTCACTCGCCGGGATTTCCGGCGGGCCCGGCCGTGGTGGCCGGCGACGCCTCGGCGGCGTCCTCAGAACGTTGCTCGCGCGGCGCGCCCTTGGTGTTCGCAGCCACGGCTGCGGCCTTGGTCGCCCGGTGCGGAGCCAACACCATGATCATGTTGCGGCCGTCCTGCTTGGGAGCGGCCTCGACATATCCCAGCTCCGAGATCTCCGACTCGAGCCGGCGCAGCAGGCGGTAGCCCAGCTCCGGACGGCTCTGCTCGCGACCACGGAACATGATCGTTACTTTGACCTTGTCTCCGGCCTTGAGGAACCGCACCACGTGACCCTTCTTGGTCTCGTAGTCGTGCGGGTCGATCTTCGGACGGAGCTTCATTTCCTTGATGACCGTCTGTTGCTGGTTACGCCGTGCTTCGCGAGCCTTCAGTGCGCTCTCGTACTTGAACTTGCCGAAGTCCATGAGCTTGCACACCGGCGGGCGCGCCATGGGCGCAACCTCGACCAGGTCCAGATCGACATCCGCCGCCAGTTGAAGCGCGCGCTCCAGCGGGACGATGCCCACCTGCTCGCCTTCAGGACCGACCAGTCGGACCTCTCGTGCCCGGATCTGCTCGTTGACGCGTGGTTCGACGCTGATGAGGCCTCCTCTGTTGCCTGTCCGGCTGCTGGCCGCAGCCCCTGTGGGCGCCAACCGAGGAGAAGCAGAAGGCCCCGGCGCATGCCAGGGCCCGCTCGACCGGTCGGCACGCTCGCACGTGCACGCTCCGGACGGGAGCCCGAGGGCTCACCTTCCGGTGACCGGACCCGGCGCTCCGAAATCGAGGCTCGGGTGGGAGCAGGCGCTCCGCTTCACCGCCACCCGCATGCGGTGGGCACGCGGACGGCATGGTCGACGACACCAAGGCTACCAGCCCGGACGCGGACCCGCGAAACGGGCACTCCCGTGTGACCCCTGTGAAGGTCTGGGGCGGATCGGGTGGAGATCGCCGTCTGCGCGCGCGTCCGATCCTACGGTCCACCTGTGGAGAGCGTGGACGTGCTGGTGGTGGGCGCGGGGCTGGCCGGGTTGCACACCGCCCGCCGGATCGCCGAGCGGGGGCTCGACGTGCTGGTGGTGGACCGGCGGGCGACGGTGGCGAGCGGCATCCGTACGACGGGGATCTTCGTGCGGCGCACCCTCGACGACTTCGACCTGCCCGACCACCTGCTCGGACCCGGCGTACGCGATGTGCTGCTCTATCCGCCGTCGCGGCGCTCGCCGGTCCGGTTGACCAGCGACCGCGTCGAGTACCGGGTCGCCGACATGGCCGCGGTCTACGCCCACGCCCAGCGCGCGGCGGAGGCGGCCGGCGCCCAGGTCCGGCTGGCCGTGCGCTACGCCGGCGTCACCGCTGGCGTGGTGCGGCTCGCCGGCGCCGATCCGGTCCGGGCCCGGTTCCTGATCGGCGCCGACGGCGCGCGGTCCCGGGTCGCGCTCGACCTGGGGCTCGACGTCAACCGGCGGTTCCTGGTCGGCGCGGAGCTCGTGCACCCGATCGCGCCGGGCGGCGCGGCGCCGGCGTTCCACTGCGTGGTGGATCCCCGGGTCGCGCCCGGCTATCTCGGCTGGGTGATCGACGACGGCGGGCATGCCCACGTCGGCGTGGCCGGCTACCCGGCGGCGATGCGGGCCGGGGTGCGACGCCTGCTCGACGCGTTCGCCGCCGACGCGCCCGGCCGGGCGGCGCCGGTCGGGCCGGTCGACCGCCGGGGCGGGGCGATCCCCGTCGGCGGTGTGCTGCGCCGGCTGGCCGGCCCGGGCGGCCTGCTGGTGGGCGACGCGGCCGGCGCGGTGTCCCCGCTGACGGCCGGCGGGCTGGACCCGTGCCTGCGGATGTCGGAGCTGGCCGCCGCGGTCACGGTGGCCTACCTGCGCGGCGGCGACGAGCGGGCGCTGCGCCGCTACGACGGTGGCGCGCTGCGGGCCCGCTTCCGGGGCCGGCTGGCGCTGCGCCGGGCGTTCGCCGGCATCCGCTCCCCGGCCGCCGCCGAGGCGGCCGTGGCCCTGCTGCGCTCGAGGACCGGGCGGGCCGCGGCCGCGCGGGTGCTGTTCGGCGACGGCTCCTTCCCCGACGTCACGAGCCACGTGGGGCTAGCATCGTCGCGTTGATCGCCTCGAGACGAGGAGTGTCGATGCGCCGCGCTGTCGTCGCCCTGACGGTGTTGGGTCTGGTCGCCGGAACGGCCGCCTGCGAGTCGACCCCGCCGGCTGATCCCCCGGCCACGCCGGCCCCGCCCGCCGCGCACCGCCCCGCGACCGCGGCCGTCTGCGCCGAGGCGGCACGGATCAGCGAGGCCGGCGCGACGACCTACACCCGGACGCTCGACGAGATGTACGTGCTCGCCAAGTCCGACCTCGACCAGGCGACGATCGACGCCCGCTCGGCCGAGAAGGAACGGGTGCTGGACGAGACCTTGGACGTGTGGGCTGCCAAGCTCACCACGCTGGCGAGCCAGGACATCGACCCGTCCGCCCGCACGGCCCTGCAGTCCGGCGTCACCGCCGTCCAACGTGCCGGCGACCCGTCCATCCTCTCCTCGCTGGGCGAGACCCGGGTGACCCTGGAACGCCTCGGCCGCACGATCACGGCCGCCTGCTGACGCTCAGCGCTCCTCGAACACCTCGGTGCCGGAATGGCGGCGCTTCGCCCGGTACATGGCGGTGTCGGCGTCCCGCAGCAGCGCCTCGACGGGCTTGTCGCCGCTGACCGCGACGCCGATGCTCGCCATCGGTCGCAGGGTGTGGCCGCTGATCGAGACCGGCCGGGCGAGCGCGTCGACGATCCGCCGGGCGGTCGCCGCCGCCTCGGACTCCGACGTGTCGACCAGGATGACGCTGAACTCGTCGCCACCGAGCCGGGCCACCGTGTCGGCCGGTCGTACGCTCCGCTTGATCCGTTTCGCGGCGACCCGCAGCAGCTCGTCGCCCGCCTGGTGACCCAGCCGGTCGTTGACGTCCTTGAACTGGTCCAGGTCGAGCAGGAGCACCGCGCTGCCCTGGCCGCGGGCAACCGCGTCGCGCAGCTCCTCGGCCCGCTCGTTGAACAGCGCCCGGTTGGGCAGCCCGGTCAGCTCGTCGTGGCTCGCGTCGTGCCGCAGCCGGTCGCGCAACGCGACGGTGTCGGAGACGTCGCGGACGTTGAGCACGATCCCGCCGACCGCCGGATCGTCGAGGCGCCCGGTGGCGATCACGTTGAGCCAGCGGCCGGCGCCGTCCGCCCGCCGCACCTTGAGCTCGGCCGAGCGGGTGCCCGACCAGCCGTTGCGCGCCGGGGCGAGCAGGGTGCGCAACCGCCGGCTCTCGTACGGGCGCAGGATCTCGGCGATCGGCCGCCCCACCGCCGTCGACGCGGTCCGGCCGAGCATCGGGCCGAGCGCCGGCGTCGCGTACGTGACCACGCCGTTGCCGTCGAGGACCAGGGTGACGTCCGAGGCGTGCTCGACCAGCGACCGGAACCAGCGCTCCCGCCGGCTGACCTCCCCGACCGTCCGGTCGAGCTGGCTGACGAGGCGGGAGTTCTCGACCAGCAGCACGTTCTGCCGCACGATGATCAACGCGGCGATGACCACCGTGCCCATCGCGGTGCCCCAGCTCCGCGCGGTCAGCCCCTCGTCGGAGAGCTGGGCGATCAGCAGGATCTGGGTGGTGGCCAGCGCGAGCAGCGGCGCGAGGAGCCGACCGCGGGGCCCGGCCACCAGGACGTGCCCGAACCGCTCGACGCAGGGTGCGGCGGCCAGCAGCAGCGGCGGCACCAGCCGGGCGATCAGCACCAGCGTGCCGTCGTCGGCCGTCTCGACCTGCGGGTTCAGCGCCCGCTCGAGGCCGTGCAGCGCGGCCCCGAACCCGACGACGATCCCGGTGGCGGCCGTGAACGGCGCCATCCCGGTGACCAGCAACTGGGTGACCGCGAAGGCGGAGACCAGCAGGATGATCGCGCCGACCCCGGTCCAGGCGGCCTGCTCCGACCGCTCGGCGCCGGCCTCGCCGGTCAGCGCGATCGTCCAGATGAAGACGGCCGCGGCCGCCATGACGGTGCCCGCGTCGAGCCACAGCCCGCGCCGCTCCGCGCTCCCCCGCCGCGGTATCCGGGTCAGCATGAACCCCAGCAACCACGCCGACCCCACGGTGAGCAGGGCCGCGGGGACCGTCGAGGCGGTGCTGTGCAGGCCGGGCTCGACGATCAGGTCGACCGTACGCAGGACCGCGCTGGCCGTGAAGACCACGCCGCTGAGGGCCGCGGCGCGCCAGAACCGCCGTGACCGACGGGACCGGTTGGGCTGGGTGGCGAGCCGCCACGAGAGCCCGGCGAAGACCCCGTAGAACACGGACTGGGTGACCCACGTCGTCACCGCCGGCTCGGGCCCGACCGAGATCGCCACGACGGCCGCGAGGAACATCGCCGAGAGCGCCCACAACCACGGCTCCGCCAGCAGCCCGCCGGCGGGTCCGGCCGGTCGCCGCGTCCCGCTCATCACCGCCAAGTGTCCATGACACCACGCTTCGTAACCGGCTCGGTCGTGGGCGCCTCCCGCGCGTCACTCCCAGAAGTCGGTGAGCCGCGCGGCCAGGGCGGTGCCCTGCCGGTGACCGGCCCGAGCCGCGGCCGGACGCAGCGACACGTCCATCGCATTGGCACCGAACAGGCGCTCCGAGTCGGGATCCGGCACGATCGTCTCGACCCGGCTGCCGCCGTCCCGCAACTCGTCGACCTGGGCGGCGAGCTGCATGCCCCACTCCAGCGGCGTCCGGGTCCGCCCGCCGAACGGCGACAGCACCAGCACCCGCGCGTGACCGGCCGCGAGATCGGCGTTCTCGTTGCGGCGGTAGCCGCCGTCGATGTAGCGGCCGTCGCCGATCCGGTAGGCGAAGCCACTCGCGCAGCTGGCCGCGACGGCGTCCACCAGGTCGACCCCGCTGTGCCGGTCGAAGACCACCGGTTCACCGGTACGGGCATCGACCGCCGTGATCATGGTCGGACGTTCCGGCCAGCGGGGACTCGGCAGCCGGGCGGCGACGGTCGCCCGCCACCGGTCGGAGCCGTCGGACGCCGCGGCCAGCTCGATCGCCGCCGCGCCCATCCTGCGGCGCATGTCGGCCGCGTCCCCGGCCGCGGCGATGATCCGGCCCGTCCGCTCGAGGTGGTCCGTCGCCGACCTGACCGGCCCGCGGCCACCGCCGGTCGGCACCGGGCTCGCCGCTGCCAGAACGGCGGCGTAGAGGTCGGCCGGGGTCGCGCCGGCCAGTTGCGCCGCCGCCGTCGACCCGGCCGAGGTGCCGATGACCAGATCGGCCCCGGTCACGTCGAGCCCGGCGTCGAACAGGCCGGCGACGACGCCGATCAGCCACGCGTTGCCGGTCGACCCGCCGCCGCCGAGGACCAACGCCCGTGCGCTGGCCGAAGAAGATGTGTTGCTCATGGGAGTCGCCTTTCGCGATCTGCCTGGCGGGCGCTCCCGGCGGCGACTAGCTCAGCCGCACGATCGTGAACGGAGGAGGAGCACCCATTGCGGACACTGCGTTCATGGGTCTCACCTCCTGCGGCCGAATCACGATCGCCAGAACGCTAGCAGACGGCGCGCCTCACCGGAGTTGCTCCGGAAGTGGTTTGTGGTGCAGCACGGTGAGGCCCGCGACCGCGCGGGTGAGGCAGACATACAGGCGGGCCAGGCCCCGTGGTTCGGCGGCGACGATGTCGGCCGGTTCGAGGACGATGACGTGGTCGTACTCCAGACCCTTGACCACGCTGGCCGGGACCACCGCGACGCCGGGCAGGTCGCCGAGGGTCGCGGCCGTGTCGTCGGCGGCGATCACCGCGGCCGTCGCGCCGGCCGGGATCTCGGCGATCGCCGCGTGCACCGCCGCCGCGACGTCCGAAACCCGGCGCACCGACAGCGAACCGCCCTCCTGATAGGAACGGGTCGGCTCGATCCCCGGCGCCAGCGCCCGGGCGGCGTAGTCGGCGATCGTCTGCGGCACCCGGTAGCCGGTGTGCAGGTCGAGCGTCCGCACCTCCCGCTTGCCCAACCGCGCCACCAGGGCCGGCCAGGCGTCGGCGGCCAGCGGGTGCGTCGCCTGGCCGAGGTCGCCCACGACGGTCATCGACGCGTACGACGCCCGGCGGGCGATCATCCGGCACTCCATGGGCGAGAGGTCCTGCGCCTCGTCGACGATCACGTGCAGATAGTGCTCCTCGGCCTCGGCCGGGTCGTCGGGCTCGGCGACCGGCAGCGGGTCCTCGAGCTCCGGCACGTAACCCTCCTCGCCGTGCGGGTCGTAGCCGTCCGTCCAGCCCACCACCTTGTGGCCCTCGCGCAGGATGATCGCCTCGGCCCAGCGCTGCGCCAGGCCGACCGCGTCGTTGTCGATCGACGGCCCGGCCAGCGCCATCGGCGTGGGGAGGTTCGGAGCGTAGAGCTCCCACCCGTCGCGCAGCCCGCAGCTGAGCACGAACGTCTCCACCAGGCGCGGGCCCGAGGTCAGCTCGCGCAGCTGCCACTCCGGACGCGGCGCGCGCGGCGGCGGGGGCGGCGGGCCGAGCAGCTCGGCGAGCTCGTCCAGCAGCGGCACGTCGTCGACGGACCAGTCGGACCGCCCGTGGTACGAGCCGGCGAGCGCGGCGGCGTGCGGGCCGGGCACAAGAGCGGGGTCGGCGAGCCACGCCAGCACCCCGGTCGGCAGCAGCGCCGGCCACCAGCCGTGCAGGAAACGGCGGAACTCCGGGCGGTCGCGGACCTCGTCGGTGAACAGCTCCCGGTCGAGGTGCGCGCCGTCCACCTTGGACCACAGCGCGTCGGCCAGCGCCACGGCGGCGACGGGGCGGGCGGCGTTGGGCAGCACGCCGTCGAGCGCGCAGCGTTCGCGCACCGTCGCACGGACCGCCGACAGGGCCGCGGCGTCGAGGGTGAGCACCTGGCCCGCGTACACCAGGCGCAGTTGGCCCGGGGCGGTCGGCGGCGTCTGCCAGACGAGGTCGGCCAGCACCGCCAGCATGTCGGCGCTGCCCTTGACCGCGGCCAGCTCCGCGCGGTCGCGCCGGGTGGCGGTGACGCCCTCGAACAGCTCGCCGAGCGCGCGCAGGTGCACGCTGTCCTCGCCGAGCGACGGCAGCACGCGTCCGATGTAGTCGGTGAACACCGTCGACGGGCCGACCACCAGGATGCGGCCGCCGGTGAACCGGCCGCGGTCGGTGTAGAGCAGGTACGCGGCGCGGTGCAGGGCCACCTGGGTCTTGCCCGTGCCGGGACCGCCGGTGATCAGGGTGACGCCGCGGGCCGGCGCCCGGATGGCCTCGTCCTGCTCCTTCTGGATGGTGGTGACGATGTCGCGCATGTGCGGGCCGCGGGACCGGCGCAGCGCGGCCAGCAGCGCGCCCTCGCCCAGCACGGTCAGGTCGGCGGCCGCCTCCGGGGTGAGCACGTCGTCGTCGAGGTCGACCACCTCGGGGCCGCGGCAGAAGATGACCCGGCGGCGCACCACGCCGAGCGGGTCGCCGGAGGTGGCGCGGTAGAAGGGCGCCGCGGCCGGCGCCCGCCAGTCGACGAGCAGCGGTTCGATGCCGTCGCGTACGCCCAACCGTCCGATGTGGTAGGTGTCGCCGTCGTCGAAGTCGAGGCGGCCGAAGACGAGCCCCTCCTCCTCGGAGTCGAGCTCGTGCATGCGGGTGGCCGCCCGGTGCACGAGCGCGTCCCGCTCCACCAGCCCGGCGGCCGAGTTGCCGGCGGCCCGCCCGTGTCCCTCGCCCTCGAGCGCCTTCGCCTGGCCGCGCAGCACGTCGAGACGCGCGTAGACCCGGTCGACGACCTGCTGCTCGGCGGCGATCTCCTGCGTCCTGGTTTCGGGCACGATGCTCCCCCGGGAAAGCGTGCGGATTGGGTCCCGGCAACCATAGGGGCAGGTCAAGGCCCGAAAATCCACACCCGGGACGATTCGCCGGGCGTGCGCCGTGGTTATATTGGAAAGGGCAAGGGGCGCACCGCAGCGGTGCCGCCCCCTTTTCGTGCCCTCACCCGGTGCGCCGGGCCCGCAGGACCAGGTCGTGGGTGTGCCGGGTACCGGGCGGAGCGGGCGAGGTGCGCGGCCGACTCCCGTCGATCTCGACCGTCCAGCCGTCGTCGAGGAGCGCGGCGATGTCGGCGGGCTGGTAGTAGCCGGCCGGGTCGAAGCCGTGGTGGTCGTGCTCCGTCAGGTCGCCCGGGTCGTGGCCGGCCACCAGCAGCGTGCCGCCGGGCGCGACGGCCGCCAGGAGGCCCCGCACTGCGTCGTCGCCCGCCGCCCGCGGGGGGTGGAAGTACTGCGCCGAAACGAGGTCGAACGCGGCGGCCGGCGGCGGTGCGCTCAGCAGATCGGCGCGCTGCCAGGTCACCCGGTCGGCGACTGCCGCGCCCGCCGCGGCCGCCCGGGCCAACGCCGTGGGCGAGACGTCCACCGCGGTGACCTGCCAGCCGCGGCCGGCGAGCCAGATCGCGTCGCCGCCCTCGCCGCAGCCGACGTCGAGCGCCCGCCCGGGCGGCAGGTCGGTCGCCTCGGTGACCAATACCCCGTTGGGCTCGCCGCTGAAGACCTGCTCGCGGCTTTGGTACATCTGGTCCCAGTGGTCCGTGTGCATGCCGCCACCATCACCGACGGCCGGAGCGGCTGACAAAGTTCTTTGCCGGAACGGCAAAACCCGGCAGAGTCCCAGGGCATGAGTGACGACCTCGACGAGATGGCCCGCTCCGTCATCGACCGCAACAGGTACCTGACGCTCGGCACGATCGGCCCCGACGGCCGACCCCGCGTGTCGCCGGTCTATTTCACCCACGCGGGTTACCGCGAGTTCTTCTGGGTCTCCTCACCGGCGGCCCGGCACTCCCGCAACGTGGCCGAGCGGCCCGACGTCGCCATCGTGATCTTCGACTCCACCGCGGCGATCGGCCAGGGGCGGGCGGTGTACGTGGACGCCACCGCCGCCGTGGTGCCCGACGACGAGCTGCCGCGCCGCTGCGCGCAGGCCTACACCGACGTCGCGCGCGGCGCCGTCCGGTTCACACCCGAGGACCTGTCCGGCGCCGCCGAGCTGCGGCTCTACGTGGCCACGGCCGGCGCCGTCGACGTGCACATCCCGGGCGGCCACCCGGTCCACGGCACCGGCATCGACTCGCGGCGCGCCGTCAATCCTTAAGGGGTCGGCGCGGCGGCCTGGTGGGCGGCGTGCAGCTCCCGGAGGGCGCGCACGCCGGCCAGAGCGTAGTCCTTGTCGACGATCTGCAGCGCGACGATCGTGACCAGCTCGTCGTCGAGCAGCTCGGCGCCCGCGAACGAGACGCCGCGCTCGAACCGGATGGCCCGGACCAGCTCCCAGGGCAGGTCGTAGGAGCCGATCACGTTGCGGATCCTGATCCCCTTGGCGTCGGCGTCGACCCGGGGGCGCAGGAACAGCAGGATGCCGGCCGCGAACGCCAGGCCGAGGCCGATCATCGCCGTCTGGTCGCCGCGCTGGAAGACGCCGTCGCCGGAGCCGGTCGAGCCGGAGAGCCCGAAGCTCACGGCGGTGAAGACGACCACGACCGCGATCGCCGCGCCGATCGCGACCTTGCGCGCCCGCTGCGGACGGAACGTCACCGCTTCACTCGTCACGGCAGTTGAGACTACAGGCGGCAGTTGTGGATGCCGGTCACGAGGATCGCGCGGGCGCCGAGGTCGTAGAGCTCATCCATGATCTTGTGTACGTCCGACCGCAGCACCATGGCCTCCACCGCCACCCAGCCCTCGCGGTGCAGCGGCGACACGGTCGGCGACTCGATGCCCGGGGTCAGCGTGGTGGCCTGGTCGAGCAGGTCGGCCCGCACGTCGTACGCCAGCATCACGTAACGGCGGGCGACCAGCACGCCCTGGAGGCGGCGGACGAGCTGGGCGACCGGCGGCGCGGCCACCGAGTCCCGGCCGATCAGCAGCGCCGACGAGGTGAGGATCGGCTCGCCGATGACGGCCAGCCCGGCCTGGCGCAGCGTCGCGCCGGTCTGCACGACGTCGGCGACCACGTCGGCCACGCCGAGACGGATCGCGTTCTCCACCGCGCCGTCGAGCCGGATCACCTCGGCAGGGATGCCCCGGTCGGTCAGGTAGCGGCCGACGACGCCCGGGAACGAGGTGGCCACCCGGCGGCCGGCGATCTGGTCGACCGCCGTGATCGTCGCGGGGTGGGCCGCGAACCGGAACTCGGCGCCGGCGAAGTCGAGGTCGAGCAGCTCCTCGGCCGGGCTGCCGGCGTCGACGAGCAGGTCCCGGCCGGTGATGCCGAGGTCGAGGTCGCCGGAGCCGACGTAGGTGGCGATGTCGCGCGGCCGCAGGTAGAAGAACTCGACGTCGTTGGCCTCGTCGCGGCAGACCAGGTCGCGCTCGTCGGACCGCTGGCGGTAGCCCGCCTCGCGGAGCATCTCGGCGGCCGGACGGGACAGGGTGCCTTTGTTGGGCACGGCGATGCGCAGCATTTCGGGAAGACTCCTAGCGGGAAGTGGCGTGCCGGATCGGTGAGCGGAGCTCACAGATGTCGGTACACGTCCTCCAGCTTCAGGCCGCTGGCCAGCATGAGCACCTGGGCCTGGTAGAGCAGCTGCGAGATCTCCTCGGCGGCCCGCTCCGGGCCCTCGTGCTCGGCGGCCATCCACGCCTCGGCCGCCTCCTCGACGACCTTCTTGCCGATCGCGTGCACCCCGCGCTCGAGCGCGGCGACGGTGCCCGAGCCCGGCGTGCCGGCCTCGGCCTTCGCCGACAGCTCGGCGAAGAGCTCCTCGAACGTCTTCACGCCGCCATCCAACCAGGCAGCGCCGCCGTCGCCGAACCGGGCCGCGCTCATTCCACGATGAGGACATGGTCGTCGGAGGCCCCGTCGACCGTCGCCGTCAGGGTGTAGCGGCCCGGCGCGAGGGCCAGTGTGACGTGCGCCTCACGCTGCGCCGGGCTCCCGCCGTCGAGAGCCAGCTCCTCCTCGTGGACCACCTCACCGTCCGCGGACCGGATCTCCAGGTGGGCCGTGGCCGCGAAGCCCGCGACGTGGATGTCGGGGCCGCCGCCGCGGAGGACGTCGCCGTGCTGCGGGTTGATCAGCCAGACGGGGGCCAGGGTGTCGACGGCGGACGCCCGGCGCACCGGCGCGCCGGCGCCGATCCGGACCTCCGGCCGGCCGCTGGCCGCGGTGACGGTCCAGACCAGCTGCTGTGTGGCGATCGCCGACGGCGGCGTGGCGCCGCCGAGGTCGACGGTGACCACGTCGCCCGCGACGGTGACGCCGCGGACCGCCGTGCCGACCGGCCACGCCGACGCGTAGTCCGGATCCGCGGGCGCCGTGCCGAGCATCAGGGTGACCGCCGCCCGGACCCGGTCCGCCACCGTGTCGGACTCGGGGGTGGTCCGGTGGAACTCGCGAACCAGCCGGTCGCCCCGGCGCGGACCGACGTAGTAGACGGCCAGCAGCCGCTCGGCGGCGCCGGCCGACGGGCTCGCAGTGGGCGCCACTGTCGGGGCCGCGGGCCGCGTCGGCTGCGGGGCCGGCCACGCCACCGCGAACACGGCCGCGACCGCCGCCGCGGCGACACCCAGGCCGGCGGCGAACCAGACGCGCACCACGGTGCGCCGGCGCCCCGTGCGCGCCCGGATCGCGGCCAGCGCGTCCGGCCGTACCTCCACAGTGGACGCCTCGGACTCCAGCGCGCGGCGGATCGTCTCCTCGGGGGTCATCACAGCCGCTCCAGGATCGGGCGCAGGGCGGCGACCGCCCGCGACGCGTGGCTCTTGACCGCACCGCGGCTGACGCCCATCGCCTCGGCGATCTCGGCCTCGGACAGGTCGGCGTAGTAGCGCAGTACGATCGCCTCCCGCTGGCGCGGCGGCAGGCCACGGATCGCGGCCACCACCGCGGCCTGGGTCAGCAGGTCCAGCGCGCCGGCCTCGGCGCTGGGCGCGTCGGGCGGCGGCGCGCTGGCCGCCAGGTGCGCGTCGACCACGCGCCGATGGCGCAGCGCCGACCGGCAGCCGTTGACCACGGTCATCCGCAGGTAGGCCAGCGCCTTGTCGGGATCGCGGAGCCGGCGCCAGCGGGCGTGCAGCTTGACGTAGGCGTCCTGCACGATCTCCTCGGCCTGCCCCCGCTCGTGCAGCAGCAGGCTGGCCAGCCGCACCATCGGGCGGTAGTGCGCGCCGAAGAGATGGGTGACCGCCTGGTCGGCGTCCCATTCCGTGGACGGTCGGTCGGTCATGCCCCTCCCGGGACGCAACGCCGTGTCGACTCGCACGGGAGGTTGACGCGCCACCCGCGCAATGGGTTTACCGCCTCGGGGATGCCCGGCGCCAGGGGGCGATTAGTCCAAATTCCCGACCAGTGTGATAGGGAACTCGATGGACGTACGCCGCGGCGTCTCTAAGCTGTCCCCCATGTCCAGGCGAGCACATCTCGCGGTCGTCGCGGCGGCCGCGCTCATCACCACTCTCGCGGCCTGCGCGCCCGAGGAGACTCCGGAGGCCGCGCCCTCGGGTTCCGCCGCCGCGTCCTGCACGAAGGACTCACTGCGGACCAAGACCGCCGGCAAGCTGACCGTCGCCACCGACGACCCGGCCTACGAGCCGTGGGTGGTCGGCAACAAGCCCGAGTCCGGCGAGGGCTTCGAGTCCGCGGTCGCCTATGCCGTGGCCGAGCAGCTCGGCTTCGCGAAGACCGACGTCGCGTGGACCCGGGTCACGTTCAACAACGCGATAGCGCCCGGCCCCAAGGCGTTCGACTTCGACGTCAACCAGTTCTCCGTCACGCCCGAGCGGCAGCAGGCGGTCGACTTCTCGTCGCCGTACTACCTGGTGCGCCAGACGGTGATCGCGCTGAGGTCGTCGAAGATCGCCAACGCGAAGAGCGTGGCCGAGCTGAAGAGCGCCAAGCTCGGCGCGCAGGTCGGCACCACGAGCTTCCAGGCGGTCAACGAGCTGATCAAGCCGGCCAGCCAGCCGCAGGTCTACAACACCAACGACGACGCCAAGAAGGCGCTGGAGAACGGCCAGATCGACGGCCTGGTCGTCGACCTGCCCACGGCGTTCTACATCACCGGGGCCGAGCTGACCGACGGCAAGATCGTGGGCCAGCTGCCGCAGGTCGGCACCCCCGAGACGTTCGGCCTGCTGCTCGACAAGGGCTCCCCGCTGACGAAGTGCGTCAGCGAGGCGGTCGACAAGCTGCGCGACGGCGGCCAGCTGCAGCAGCTGGAGCAGAAGTGGCTCGCCGACACGGCGGGCGCCCCCGAACTCTCGTGACCAAGCTGGTCGACGGCGCGCCGCCCTCGGCCGTCCAACTCGACCGGATCGCCTGGCGTCGCCGCCAGACGGTCCGGTCGATCCTGGTCGCGGCCGCGTCGACGGCGGTGGTCGGCGTGCTGCTGGTCGTCGCGATCACCGGCGCGCCCGGCTGGGACCGGGTCCGGCAGTCGTTCCTGGACCCGGCCATCGCCGCCGACGCGCTGCCGGACATCCTGCGCGGGCTCTGGCTCAACATCCGGCTGCTGTTCTTCTGCGCGCTCGGCTCGCTCGGGCTGGGCCTGCTGATCGCGCTGCTGCGCACGCTGCGGGGCCCGGTCTTCTTCCCCGTGCGGGCGTTGGCGACGAGCTACACGTACACCTTCCGCGGGTTGCCGTTGATCATCGTGATCTACGTGCTCACCCTGGGCGTGCCGGGGCTGCGGCTGCAGGGCATGCCGTCGGTGCTGGTGCTCGGCGGGGCGGCGCTGGTGCTGACCTACTCCGGTTACATCGCCGAGGTGTTCCGCGCCGGCATCGAGTCGGTGCACCCCTCCCAGGTCGCGGCCGCGCGGTCGCTGGGGTTGACCTACCGGCAGGCGATGCGGCACGTGGTGCTGCCGCAGGCGGTGCGGCGGGTGGCGCCGCCGCTGCTCAACGACACGGTCGCCCTGCAGAAGGACGTCGGGCTCGTGTCGCTGGCCGGACCGATTGACGCCGTGCGCGCGGCGCAGATCGCGACGGCCGAGCACTACAACTACACGCCGTACATCGTCGCGGGGGTGCTGTTCGTGCTGCTCGCCATCCCGCTGATCGCGGTCACCGACTGGGTGACGCTGCGGGCCGCCCGCCGGCAGGCCGGCCGATGAGCGCCGTGTTGTCGTGCCAGGGGGTACGCAAGGTGTTCGGGCCGACGGTCGTGCTCGACGGGCTGGACCTCGACGTGGCCGAGCACGAGGTGGTCGCGCTGATCGGTGCGTCGGGCTCGGGCAAGTCGACCCTGCTGCGCTGCGTCAACCTGCTGGAGGAGGTCGACGACGGCACGATCCACCTCGACGGCGCCCACATCACGGACCCGCGGGCAAACCCCGATCTCGTCCGCCGGAAGATCGGCATCGTGTTCCAGGCTTACAACCTGTTCCCGCACCTGTCCGTGCTGGACAACATCACGCTGGCGCCGGTGCGGGTCCACAAGCGGCCGGTCGCCGAGGCCCGCGAGCAGGCGCTGTCGCTGCTGACGCGGATCGGGCTGGCGGACAAGGCGTCGGCCTATCCGGACCGGCTCTCCGGCGGCCAGCAGCAGCGGGTCGCGATCGTCCGGGCCCTGGTCAACTCGCCGCGGCTGCTGCTGCTCGACGAGGTCACGTCGGCCCTCGACCCGGAGCTCGTCGGCGAGGTCCTCGACCTGATCCGCGACCTCAAACGCGACGGCATGACGATGGTGCTGGCCACCCACGAGATGACCTTCGCCCGCCAGGTGGCGGACCGGGTCTGCTTCCTCGACGGGGGCCGCATCCTCGAACAGGGCCCGCCGGACCGGATCCTGGACCACCCGTCGGAGCCCCGGACGCAGCAGTTCCTCCGCCGCCTGGCGCCCGCCCAGTGACGCCTCCGCGGCTGACCCACGTGCGGGTCAACGTGCGCGATCTGGCTGCCGCCATCGCGTGGTACGAGCGGCTGTTCGGCGTGCGGGCGGAGGGGCACTGGCCGCCGTCGGCGCCGACGTACGCCCATTTCACGCTCGGCGCGGCGCAGTTCGCGTTGGGGGCATACGAGCCGGCGCCGGCGGTCGGGGCCCGGTTCAACTTCGAGGTGGACGACGTCGACGCGTGGTGGGCCCGGCTCGGACCCGACGCCGACGTCGTGGAGCCGCTGTCCGACACCCCGTACGGGTCACGGAAGTTCACCATCCGCGACCCCGACGGCAACGAACTCGGCTTCGTGCGGGCCTGATCTCTCGTAGAGTCTCTGCTCGTGCCCGACCTGCCGCGCCCGCCGTTGCAGCGCCTGCTGGCCGACGCCGCGCACGGCGTGTTGTTGTTCGCGGTGACGCCGCCGCGCAGCAGCGCGTCACCCGAACGGGTCAAGGAGATCGCGGCGGTCACGCTGGACCGGCTCGCGCCGCTCGACCTCGACGGGCTGGTCCTCTACGACATCGACGACGAGTCCGACCGCAACCCGGGCGAGCGGCCGTTCCCCTATCTGCCCACAGTGGACCCCGCGCGCTACCACGCGGAGCACCTGCACGGCTGGGACCGGCCGACGGTGATCTACCGCTGCGTCAGCAAGTACGCCGAGGCCGACCTCCGCGACTGGCTGGGCGCGGCCGACCCGCGGCGGGTGCTCGGCGTGTTCGTCGGCCCGTCGTCGAGCGACAAGCCGGTCCGCACCGACCTGCGCCGGGCTCAGGAGCTGCGCGCGGAGGTGTGCCCGGACCTGCACCTCGGCGGCGTGGTGATCGGCGAGCGGCACACCCGCCGCGGCGACGAGCACCTGCGCATGCTGGCCAAGCAGGAGCGGGGCTGCTCGTTCTTCGTCTCGCAGGTCGTCTACGACGTCGACGAGACCAAGGACCTGGTCTCGGACTACTTCTACGCGTGCCGGGACCGCGGGGTGGCGCCGCGCACGGTGATCTTCACGCTGTCGCTGTGCGGGTCGCCCCGCACGCTGGAGTTCCTCGGGTGGCTCGGTGTCGACGTGCCGCGCTGGCTGCGCAACTCGATCAACCATGCCGCGGATCCGCTCAGCGAGTCCTACCGGCAGACGCTGGCGATCGCCCGGGACCTGGCCGACTTCTGCCGCCACCTCGGCATGCCGCACGGCTTCAACGTCGAGAGCGTCTCGATCCGCCGGGCGGAGATCGAGGCCACCACCGACCTCGCCGCCGACGTCGCGGCCCTGCTCGATAGACCCTAGCGGCGCTGTGCGAGGCGCTGGGCCTGGCCCTCGTGCACGTCGCTGACCCACTCCCAGCCGGGCCGGGCCGACGGGCCGATCCGCGGGTCGTCGGGCGCCTCGCCGTCCCGCAGGGCCAGCACGTACGCCCGGTCCCGCTCGATCCGCTCCCGCACCTGGTCGGCGCCGCCGACCGACCCGTGGCCCGGGACGACCACGTCGACGTCGCCGGCCACGGCCGCCAGCAGCGACAGCGCGGCCAGGTATTCCTCGACCGGGTCGGCGCTGCTGTTCAGGTCGAGCATCGGCACCAGCACATCGGACAGCATGTCGCCGGCGACGAGGACCCCGCGTTCCTCGACGAGCAGCGCCGCGTGGCCCGGCGCGTGCGCCCGGTGCTCGATGATCCGTGCCCGCGGGCCGTCCCACGGCACCTCCGCGGCCCCGGCGGGCAGGGCGGTGACGAGGCCGAGCAGGTCCAACGGCACCTTGTCGGCGATGCCGGTCGGCTCGAGATGGGCGGTGATCTCGGCCTTGGCGTTCGGGGCGGCCAGCTGCTCCTCGACGCTGGCGGCGCAGCGGGCCGTCGCGTACCGCGGTGGTGTGCCGAAGCCGGCGTGCCAGAGCAGGTGATCCCAGTCGGGGTGCGTCGAGAAGCCGGCCACCACGGTGCGGCCCGCCAGGTCGTTCGCGAGGCAGGCCAGCTCGTGGTCCTGGACGCCGGGGTCGATCAGCAGCACACCGTCGCGGCCGCGCACGACGACGGCGTTGCTCTGGACGAACTCGCTCTCGTGGACCCACACACCCTCTGCGACCTGCGTCAGCACTCCCCTGGTCCCCTCTGTCCTGGACGGTTACCGCTCCTGCGGAACGGTAACCGTCCAAGCGCTCGACACGATCAGGCGGTGCAGGCGACGCCGTTGAGGGTGAAGCTGGTCGGCCTCGGGTTGCTGCCCGTGTGGGTGCCGTTGAAGCCGATGCCGGTCGACGCCCCCGGCGCCAGCGCACCGTTGTAGGACAGGTTCGTCGCGGTGACCGCCGCACCGGTCTGGGTGAACGTCGCCGACCAGCCCTGGCCGACCCGCTGCCCGGTGTGCGGGAAGGTGAAGCCGAGGCTCCAGCCGTTGATCGCGGTCGTCCCGGTGTTGGTGATCGTGATGTTCGCGGTGAACCCGCTGCCCCAGTCGTTCGTCGCGTAGGCCACCCGGCAGGCACCGGCGGCGGGCGGCGCCGACGTGGTGACGGTGACCGACGCGGACGCCGGTGAGGTGTTGCCGGCCGCGTCGACGGCCACCACGTAGAAGGTGTACGCGGTGGAGGCGGTCAGTCCGGTCAGCGCGAGCGTGGCGGCGGTGGGCGACCCGACGAGCGGGTCCGTCGCGCCGTTCTCCCGGTAGACCCGGTAGCCGGTCACGCCGACGTTGTCGGTCGACGCCGCCCAGCTCAGGGTCGCGCCGGTCGCCGTGACCGCCGACGCGGTCGGCTGGCCGGGCGCGGTCGGCGCGACCGCGTCCGGCGCGGGCGGGTCGGTGGTGGTGACGGAGACCGGTGCGGACGCGGCGGAGCGGTTGCCCGCGGCGTCCTTGGCCACCACGTAGAACGCGTAGGCGGTGGCGGCGGTCAGCCCGGTCACCGCGAACGTGGCGGCGGTGGGCGAGCCGACGAGGACGTCGGTGGCGCCGGCTTCGCGGTAGACGTCGTACCCGGTGACGCCCACGTTGTCGGTCGACGCCGTCCAGCTCAGGGTCGCGCCGGTCGCCGTGACCGCCGACGCGGTCGGCCGGCCGGGCGCCGTCGGCGCGGTGGTGTCCGGGGTGGGCGCGCCGGGCTCGACGCCCCAGACCCGCCGGCCACCGGCGTAGAGCGGCACGTTGCGGTTGGGCCCGGCGACGGTGCTGTACGACGGGTCGTTGGTCGGGTCCCAGGTGCCACCCTCCGGCACGCCGACCTTGAACTGCACCTCCATCCGGTGCTGTGACTGCCCGGCCGGGGCGATGGTGTGCCCGGTGCAGTCGACCTCGACGTACCAGAGGTCGCCGGAGACCTGGCGCGCCGTGGACGGTGATGGGCAGCCCTGGGTGTAGCCCGGGGTGACCACGACGGGCGTCGCGCCCTCGGCGCGGAAGTAGTAGCGGAACTTCGCGTCGGTCAGGGCGCGGGCCGGGTACGCGGAGCGGTTGTAGATGATGGCCTTGAGCCCGGTGGCCCGCGGCTCGGCCTGCATCACCGTGGTCTCCACGGTCAACTCGTCACGGTCCGGGGTCTCGGCGACCGGGAAGTTGGCCAGCGGGGTGCCGCCGTGCTTGGTCACCAGCGCGGCGAGCGCGGAGGTGAAGCCGGCGTTGTAGTCGGTGGCGACCTCGTTCATCACGTAGTCCGACCGGGTGTCGCTGTAGGCGTCGTTGGCCGACGAGGGGCCGCCCACCAGCGCGCCGTAGAGCACGTGCCGGGTCTCCTCGGGCACGGTCTGGCTGTCCCACCACGAGCCGTGCGCGGTGCGGTGGTGCGGGTTCTTCGGCGAGTTGGCGCCGAACCCGATGACGTAGCTGGAGCTGCGCGGGTTGTCGCCGAGCGCGTAGTTGATCTGCCGCAGCGCGAAGTCCTGGTACCGGGCCTTGCGGGTGGCGTCGGTGAGGTGGTCACCGTGCAGCAGGGCGACGAAGCTGGTGTTCGCCGCGTAGCGCAGCGCGCCCCACGAGTCGAGCACCGCCATGCCGCCCGGCGAGTACGGCACCCGTTGCCCGTTCACGCCGACGGTCCAGAAGTCGAGCCACCGGTTGGCGTCGTCCAGGTACTTCTGCTTACCGGTCAGGCGGGCCAGCAGCACGTACGCGCCGTACTGCTTGTTGTCCCAGGCGATCGTCCACTTGTAGGACTTGGTGGTGGTCTGGTTCTCGTTGCCGAGCAGGTCGTACCCGCTCTCGGCCTTGGCGAGGTAGCTGGCGTCGCCGGTGGCCCGGTACAGCCAGATCGCGCCCCAGACCAGCTCGTCCTGGTAGCCGCTCCACGACCGGTAGAAGCTGGTCGCGTCGGTGATGCACTCGTGGTAGCTCTTCCGCACCGTGTCGGCGAACGCGTAGAGCTGCTTCGCGTGGCCGACCAGCTTGTCCGCGTAGGCGGCGTCGGTGGGTCGGAAGACCATGGACGACGCGGCCATCGCCGCCGCCGTCTCCCCGGCCAGGTCCGCGCCGCCACAGCTCGCATCGATCTTGTACGAGGGACGCGCCATCGGCAGCACCTCGGCCGGACCCCACCACTTGTGGTCGGCGTCGCCGTTGCCGATCTGTCCGTAGAGGACGTTCGGTGCCGGGTGCGCCTTGACGAAGTAGTCGTTGACGAAGCGCAGGTTGTTGAGCAGGTGCGGGAGCTGCCCGGAGGCCACGTAGCCGTCCCGGTACTCGACCGCGCCCCAGGCGAGCATGGTGGCGCTGAACGCCATCGGGAAGCCGAACTTGACGTGGTCGCCGGCGTCGAACCAGCCGCCGGTCAGGTCGAGCCCGACGTCGGCGCCGTCGGTCATCGCGGAGTCCCCGCGCCAGGAGACGCGGTTCCAGGAGGGCTTGGGACCGGACTGCTGGGCCTCGTAGAAGAGGAGGGACTTCTGCAACGCCTCGGCGTAGTTGAAGGCGGCCGCGGCGGCTTGCACGCCGGTCGTGGCGGGGGCAGCGGACGCGGGACCGGGGACGGCGCCGAGGGTGAGCCCGGTGACCAGGGCCGCACCGGCAGCGAGGACACGGCGCGCCCGCCGGAGGCGTCTGACGTGGTGCATGACGGTTACTCCTGTCGGAGGGTGGTGAGGCAAGGTCCCGGGAGCGCTCCCATGGATAGACGACAATGTAACGGGGACGTTGTCAGTTTGTGAAGGGCGGCTGGTGCGCACGCCGGTAGTGGCGGGCGACCCGGGCCCGGTTGCCGCATATGTTGGGGGTGCACCACTGGCGGCGGGTGGTCTCGGCCAGGAAGAGCATCGAGCAGGTGGGGCTGGCGCAGCGGCGCAGGCGGGTCAGGCGGGTCTCGTCGGCGAGCAGTTCGATCGCGCCGCGGGCCGTGGCGGCCAGGGCCGCGTTGCCGCCGTGCTCGGTGTGCCAGCGGGTTTCCTCCCGGTAGCCGTCGCCCGCCGCGATCAGACCTAGCGAGGTCGGGACCGCCGCCGCGGCCGTGTTGACGGCGGCCAACGAGTCGGCCGCCGGCGTACGGCCCGCGAGGTGCGCGTCGAACAGGTCGCGGATCGCGGTGCGCAACCGGCGCGTGTCGGCCAGGTCCGGCGGCGGACCCGCGGGCAGGCGGGGCGACTGCACCCGCCACCAGGCGGACGCCGTCGCCTCGTCGGGTATCAGGTCCTGCGGCGGGTCCGTGACCAGCATCTTGGTGTCCACCAGGTCGAGCGCGATCAGCGGCTCGCCTCCCATCGGGAAGCCGGCCCGCTGGACGTCGGCCAGACTGATGCTCACAGGGCAATCTTATCCATTAGCTCCGAACGGCTTGCGTACCCAGACTAATGCTTTTAGCGTCGGACTATGCATTAGGGAGGTGCGTCATGGGACTTGCCTGGCAGCAGGGGCCGCTGTCCGCCGGACCGGTGGGCCGGTTCCTGGTTCCCGAACCCCTGCCGGAGCGGTTGCTCTTCGCCGAACGGCTGCGCCGGCGGATGCGGGTGCGGTTCGGCGGGAGCTGGATCGCCGACAGCGACGACGTCGTGCTGCTGCACGAGCCGGGTCGCTACCCGGTGGCCTACTTCCCCGCCGCGGCGGTCACGCCCGGCGCCCTCGAGCCGACCGATCGGGTCACCAGCCATCCGGACCTCGGCGCGACGGCCTGGTTCACCGTGCACGGCGGCGGCGACCGCACCGCGCCCCGGGCGGCCTGGCAGTTCGTCGGGCTGCCCGACCACGCCAAGGACCTGGCCGACCGCGTCGCGTTCGCCTGGCGGCCGATGGACGCGTTCTACGAGGAGGACGAGCGGATCGTCGGGCACGCCGCCGACCCGTACCACCGGATCGACGTCCGGCGGACCTCCCGCCGGCTCGAGGTGCGCGACGGCGACCGGGTGATCGCCGACACCAGCCGGCCGCTCGTGCTCTACGAGTCGGGCTTCGCGCCCCGGTGGTACGTGCCGCGTGCCGACGTCGACCCCGCCGCGCTGACCGAGGTCGGCGGCCAGACGTTCTGCCCCTACAAGGGGTTGGCCAGCTACTACGACATCGGCCGGCGCCGCCGGGCCGCCTGGTCCTACCGGGAGGCGTGGCCGGAGGTGCGGGCCGTCGCCGATCTCGTCTCGTTCGAGCCCGATCTGATCGAGGTGCGGCTGGACGGCCGCCGGCTCGCGCTGGAGCCCGGCCAGTCCGTCGTGCCGCACGGCATCGACCGCGGCCTCGACCCCGACGAGATCCTGCACCAGGAGGGAGCACCACGATGACACTCAAGGACCGGACCGTGCTGGTGATCGGCCGCGGTGGCGGCATCGCCCGGGCCGCGACGGACGCCGTGCGCGAGGCGGGCGGGTCCGTGGTGGTCGCGGGCCGCGACGCGGAAGCGCTCGCCGCCGCCTATCCGGACGTGCGGGTCGAAACCGTCGACGTCACCGACGAGGCGAGCGTGGCCGCCCTGGCCGAGCGGGTCGGCGCCGTCGACCACGTGGTGAGCACCGCGTCGGCCCGGGCCCGCGGGCCGGTGGGCCAGCTCGACCCCGACGTGGTGGCGCTCTCGTTGCGCACCAAGGCGGTCGGGGCGATCCTGCTCGCCAAGCACTTCGCCACCCAGATGCCGGCCGACGGCTCGTTCCTGCTGTTCTCCGGCGCCACCGCGGTCAAGCCGGCCGCCGGCATGCTGGCCGTGGCCGCGACCAACGGCGCCGTGGACGCGATCGTCCGGTCGCTCGCGGTGGAGCTCGCGCCGATCCGGGTCAACGCGATCTCGCCGGGCACGATCGACTCGGGCGCCTACGACGCGCTGGGGCCCGAGAAGAAGGCGCAGTTGTACGCGGGCCGCAGCAAGACCAACCCGGCCCGCCGGATCGGGACGCCGGGCGACGTCGCCGAGGCGGTCGTCTTCGCGCTGACGAACACGTTCCTCACCGGGGTGTCGCTGGGTCTCGACGGCGGCGAGCGGCTGGTGTGACATGTGCGACCGTGCGAGTGGGCCGGCCGCGGTGACCCCCGTTGTCGGCCCGCTGCCACCGATCTACGTTGGCGACAGGGGGAAAGCACATGGCGACGCTGTTGTCGGTCAACGTCGGGATGCCCAAGGACGTGGCGTGGCAGGGCCGCACCGTCCACACCGGAGTGTGGAAGGCGCCGGTGAGCGGGAGACGGATGGTGCGCCGACTGAACGTCGACGGCGACGGCCAGGGCGACCTCGACGGGCACGGCGGCGAGCAACGGGCGGTGCTGGTCTACCAGACCGACTCGTACGCGCACTGGTCGCGGTTCTTCGCCAAGGACCTGGGCGGCCACGGCGCGTTCGGTGAGAACTTCACGGTCGACGGCCTGTCCGACGACGAGGTGCACATCGGCGACCGCTACCGGATCGGCGAGGCCGAGTTCGAGGTCAGCCAGCCGCGGGTGACCTGCTTCCGGGTCGGCATGCGGCTGGGCGAGCCGCGGCTGCCGGCGCTGCTCGTCGGCCACCACCGGCCCGGCTTCTACCTGCGGGTGATCACCGAGGGTACGGTCGGCGCCGGCGACGAGATCGTCCGCACCCGGGTCGGCCCGCACGAGGTCAGTGTCGCGGAGGTCGACGCGCTGCTCTACCTGCCGGATCCCGACCACGACCGGATCCGCGCCGCCCTCGACATCCCGGCGCTCAGCCCCGGCTGGCAGGCCTCGTTCCGCGAGGTGCTCGCCGGCGGCGGTGGCCTCGCGCCGATCCCGGTCGGCCACGAGCCGCCGTGGACCGGCTTCCGCCAGCTGCGCGTCGCCCGGATGGTCGCCGAGACCGACTCGATCACGTCCATCTACCTCGCCGCCGACGACGACCGGCCGCTGCCGCCGGCCGAGGCCGGCCAGTACCTGACGGTGAAGGTCGCCGCGGGCGTGCGCTCGTACTCGTTCTCCGACCCGGCCGCCTGGCGCATCAGCGTCAAGCGCGAGGAGCACGGCGCGGTCAGCGGCCCGCTGCAACGCCTGCGGCCCGGCGCCCTGCTCGACGTCGCCGCGGCGCGCGGGGAGTTCACGCTGGCCGGCGGCACCGACCCGGTCCTGCTGATCTCGGCCGGGATCGGCGTGACGCCGGTGCTGGCGATGCTGCACCGGCTGGCCGCCGACGGCGACACCCGCCAGATTTGGTGGATCCACACGACCCACGACCAGCGCCAGTACGCGTTCGGCCCGGAGATCCAAGGACTGCTGGCGAAGCTGCCGAACGCGCAGGAGCACGTCTACTACTCGACGCAGACCCGACTGACGGCCGGCGTGCTGGAGTCCATGGGGTTGCCGACGGACGCCGACGCGTACGTCTGCGGTCCGGAGTCCTTCATGGACGATGTGCGGGCCGCGCTGGTCGACGTGGGTCTCAAGCCCGACCGGGTGAAGACGGAGTTCTTCGCGGCCCGCGCCGCCATCAACCCCGGCATCACCGACGCGAACCGCCGCTCTCCGCACCCACCGCCCGGCGAGCCCGGCACCGGGCCGGCGGTCACGTTCGCCCGCAGCGGCCTGACCGTGCCCATGCCCGACGACGGCCGTTCACTGCTGGAGCTGGCCGAGGCGTGCGACGTCCCGACCCGCTGGTCCTGCCGCACGGGCGTCTGCCACACCTGCGAAACCGGCCTGCTCTCGGGCGCCGTCACCTTCGACCCGGAGCCCCTCGAACCCGCGGGACCGGGCAACACCCTGATCTGCTGCTCCCGCCCCCGCGGCGAAGTGGTGCTGGACCTCTAGTGTCCTGAGTCGTTAAATCGTTGTCAGTGGGTACGGTGGTCGTATGCCGTCTCCGATAGCAGTGTCGATCGTGCTCACTGATGACGAGCGTGAGCAGTTGGTTACCTGGTCACGAAGGCCGACCAGTGCGCAGGCTTTGGCGGCGCGGTCACGGGTCGTGCTGGCCTGTGCCGATGGTCCCGGCGAGTCGAACGGCCAGATCGCGCAGCGTCTGGGGATCTCGCGGAACACGGTGAAGAAGTGGCGTAATCGGTTCGCGGTCGACCGGCTCGACGGGTTGTTGGACGAGCCGCGGCCGGGCCGGCCGCGCACGGTCACCGACACCGACGTCGAGCGCGTCATCACCACGACGTTGGAGACCACGCCGAAGGACGCCACGCACTGGTCGACCCGGTCGCTGGCCGCGCAGGTCGGCCTGTCACAGACGGCGGTATCGCGGATCTGGCGGGCGTTCGGGCTGCAGCCGCACCGGCAGGACTCGTGGAAGCTGTCGAAAGACCCGCAATTCATTGACAAGGTCCGCGACGTGGTCGGTCTCTACTTGGACCCGCCGGAACGGGCGGTCGTGCTCTGCGTCGACGAAAAGTCTCAGATCCAAGCCCTCGACCGGACCGCGCCGGTCCTACCAATGCTGCCCGGCACACCCGCCAGGGCCAGTCACGACTACATCCGCGCCGGCACCTCCAGCCTCTACGCCGCCCTGGACCTGACCACCGGCAAGGTGATCGGCTCGTTGCACGCCCGACACCGGGCGATCGAGTTCCGCAAGTTTCTGACCACCCTCGACCGGGAAGTCCCCGCGGACCTACAGGTCCACCTGGTCCTGGACAACGCCTCCACACACAAGACACCAGCGATCAAACGCTGGCTGGCGGCCCACCCTCGCTTCGTCCTGCACTTCACCCCGACCAGCTCATCCTGGCTCAACCTCGTCGAGCGCTGGTTCGGCGAACTGACCACCAAGAAACTCCAACGCGGAACCCACCGCTCGGTCCGCGCCCTCAACAAAGACATCCGCGAATGGATCGGAACCTGGAACGACAACCCCAAGCCCTACGTCTGGACCAAGACCGCCGACCAGATCCTCGAATCCATCGCCCGCTACTGCACTCGAATTAACGACTCACGACACTAGAGAGCGCGGATGGCCAGGGCGGCGTCGAGGGCGGCGATGGTGGCCGCCCAGCCCTTGTCCTCCGCCGAGCCCGGCAGGCCTGCCCGGTCCTGCGCCTGCTCCAGGGTGTTCACCGTGAGCACGCCGTGCGCGACCGGCTTGCCCGTGTCGAGGGCGACCCGGGTCAGGCCGTCCGTCACCGACCGGCAGACGTAGTCGAAGTGGGCCGTCGCGCCGCGGATGACGACGCCGAGGGCGACCACGACGTCGTACTTCTTCGCCAGCGCCTGGGCCACCACCGGGATCTCGACCGAGCCCGCGACCCGGGCCACCGCCACGTCCGCGACGGCCGAGGCCTTGGCCGCGGCCACCGCGCGGTCGACCATGTGGTCCGTCAGCTCCGCGTGCCAGCGGGCCGCCACGATGCCCACCGTCAGGCCCGATGCGTCCACAGTGGCCACGTCCGGTTCGCCGAAACCCGCCATCAGAATCCCTCCGCCGTGTCGACGTCGTCGAGGGCGTCGATCAGGTGTCCCATTCGGTCGCGCTTGGTCCGCAGGTAGCGGACGTTCTCGGGGTGCGGGCGCACCGGCAGGCCCTCGCGGCCGACGATCGTCAGCCCGTAGCCCTCCAGGCCCGCCCGCTTGGCCGGGTTGTTCGTCAGCAGGCGCATCGAGCGCACGCCGAGGTCGTAGAGGATCTGCGCGCCGGTGCCGTAGTCGCGGGCGTCGGCCGGCAGGCCCAGGTCGAGGTTGGCGTCGACGGTGTCGCGGCCCAGGTCCTGCAGCTGGTAGGCCTGCAGCTTGTGCAGCAGGCCGATGCCCCGCCCCTCGTGGCCCCGCATGTAGAGCACGACGCCACGGCCCTCGGCCGCGACCCGGGCCAGCGCCGCGTTGAGCTGCGGGCCGCAGTCGCAGCGCAGTGAGCCGAACACGTCGCCGGTGAGGCATTCAGAGTGCACCCGGACCAGCACGTCGGCACCGTCGTCGAGGTCGCCGTAGACCATCGCCACGTGCTCGGCCGAGTCGTGGGTGGAGCGGTAGCCGTAGGCGGTGAACACGCCGTGCTCGGTCGGGATCCGCGTCTCCACGACCCGCTCGACCTGCTTCTCGTGGTGCCGCCGGTAGGCGATCAGGTCGGCGATGGAGATGAGCGGCAGGCCGTGCTCGGCCGCGAACTTCTCCAGGTCGGGCAGGCGCATCATGGTGCCGTCGTCGTTGACGAGCTCGCACAGCACGCCCGCCGGCCGCAGGCCGGCCAGCACCGCGAGGTCGACCGCCGCCTCGGTGTGGCCGGGCCGGCGCAGCACGCCGCCGGCCTTGGCGCGCAGCGGCACCACGTGGCCGGGCCGGGACAGGTCGGTCGCGGTCGTCTCCGGCGAGGCCAGCAGCCGGATCGTGTGCGCGCGGTCCGCGGCCGAGATGCCGGTGGAGACACCCTCGCGGGCGTCGACGGTCACCGTGTACGCGGTCCCGCGCCGGTCCTGGTTGGTGTGGTACATCGGCGGCAGCTCGAGGCGGTCGGCCTCTTCCTCGGTGATCGGCGCGCAGATGTAGCCGGACGTCCAGCGGACCGTGAACGCGAGCAGCTCCGGCGTCGCCAGCTCGGCGGCGAAGATGAGGTCGCCCTCGTTCTCGCGGTCCTCGTCGTCGACGACCACGACCGGCCGGCCCGCCGCGATCGCGGCGACGGCCCCTTCCACTGTGGACAGCGTCATGACCTCTCCCCCAGGAGCCGTTCGACATATTTCGCGATCACGTCGACCTCGAGGTTGACCAGGTCGCCGATCTGCTTGTGACCGAGTGTGGTGAGCGACAGCGTGGTCGGGATCAGGCCGACCGAGAACGTGTCGGCGCCCGCCTCCATCACGGTCAGCGAGACGCCGTCGACCGTGATCGAGCCCTTCTCCACGACGTAACGGCGAATGGCGGCCGGCAGCTCGAACCGGACGGTGGTCCACTGCTCGGCGGGCTCACGGCCGACGATCCGGGCGACGCCGTCGACGTGCCCCTGCACGAGGTGGCCGCCGAGCCGGCTGTCGAGCCGGGCGGCCCGTTCCAGGTTGACGGGGTCGCCGGGGTGCAGCTCGCCGAGCGACGAGCGGCGCAGCGTCTCGCCCATCACGTCGGCGGTGAAGCCGTCGGCGGAGATCTCGACCGCGGTCAGGCAGACACCGTTGACCGAGATCGAGTCGCCGTGCTTCAGGTCGTCGACGACGGTCTTGCCGCGGATCGCGATCAGGCCGGAGTCGTCGCCGGTCGCGGTCCAGCCGACCATCTCGCCGAGCTCCTCGATGATGCCGGTGAACATGCGGGTCAGCCCTCCTTCTTGCGTGGCACAGCGGTGAACCGCAGGTCAGGGCCGACCCGCGTGACATCGGTGAGGTCGAGGTCGATGACCTCGGCGATGGTGGAGACGCCCGCGTCGGCGAGCGCGGAGGTGCCGGCGCCGAGCAGCTTGGGCGCGACGTAGCCGACCACCTTGTCGACCAGCCCGGCGGCGAGGAACGCGCCGGCCAGTCGCGGGCCGCCCTCCAGCAGCACCGAGCGGACGCCGCGGGTGTGCAGGGCCGCGAGCAGCGCCTGCAGGTCGACGTGCCCGTCCGGACCCGCGCCGACCGCCGCGGCGGTGGCGACCCAGGTCGGCGCGGCGCTGTCGCGGACCTTGGCGTCGACCGGCGTACGCCCGGCGCTGTCCACCACGACCCGCAGCGGCTGCCGGATCGCCAGCGAGCCGTCGCGCAGGTTGCGGGCGGTCAGCCGGGGGTCGTCGGCGAGCACGGTGCCGATGCCGACCATGACGGCGTCGCTCGCACAGCGCAGCGCGTGCACGTCCATGCGGGCGGCCTCGGAGGTGATCCACATGCTGGTGCCGTCGGCGGCTGCGGACCGGCCGTCGAGGGTGGCGGCGTACTTCCAGGTCACGTAGGGCCAGCCCCGGCGCACGCTGGTCAGCCAGGCGATGTTGCCGGCCTCGGCCTCGTCCTCGCGTACGCCCATCTGGACCTCGACGCCCGCGGCCCGCAGGGTCTCGGCGCCGCCGCGGGCGACCGGGTCCGGGTCCGCCACGCCGACGACGACCTTGGCCACGCCCGCGTTGATGAGGGCACGGGTGCAGGGGCCGGTGCGGCCGGTGTGGTTGCAGGGCTCCAGGGTGACGATCGCGGTGCCGCCGCGGGCCCGGTCGCCGGCCTGCGCGAGCGCGACGATCTCGGCGTGCGGGCCGCCGGCGTACGCGTGGAAGCCCTCGCCGACCACCTCGCCCTCGGCGTCGAGCAGCACACAACCCACGACGGGGTTGGGACTCGTGGTGCCGAGGCCGCGTGCCCCGAGCGCAATCGCGCGCCGCATCGCCTCGTCGACGGAGACGCCGCTCGCCATGCCCGTTCCCTTCCCGTGCGCCGTGGTCAGCGCGGGCGAGGTGGAGGCAGGCAGGAGCGCGGCTCGGGACGGCGTCAGGCCGCCCGACGGCGGCGCCTGGGAACGGCGCGGCCATCCGCCCTCGCGCTGTCTCCCATCCGGACTGTCTGGGCGGCCGAAGTGGCTGCCCAACCGTCGGCCCCGGATTCTCACCAGGTCCACCGTTCGAGAGGTTCCTCGACCGGGTCGCGGGCTTACCGGGGGCCAGGCCCCGCGGATCACCGCCGGTTCGGAATTTCACCGAGTCCCGCCAGCGCGTGGTGGGTTGGGGTTAAGTCTTACACGCAATCGGCGGAACGGCGATCGACAGGCGACCTACCTCACATGCGGCGCCGGCCACGGACACCGCCGGACAAACCGGTCACCCCGGAGCGAGGCGGCGGTCGACGGCCACGTACGAGCCGGGCTGGCTCTTCGCCACGCTCTTCATCTCGTTGGCCAGGGCGATGATCTCGCGCGGGTCGTTGAACCGGCGGTCGCCGCTGGACAGGGCCACCCCGATGGAGAGGGTGACCAGGGCCGCCCGCTGGATGTTGTTGCGCCGGTCGCGCACCTCGACGTAGCCACGGGCGGCGTCGCGCTCGTCGTAGAGCCCGTCGGTGGTCTTCTCGAAGTCGAGCACGGCCTGCTCGGCCAGCGGCCGGACCTGCGGCGGGGCGCAGACGATCACGAAGTCGTCGCCGCCGATGTGGCCGAGGAACGCGGGCGGCAGGCCGGCCACGGTGACCGCCCGGTGCAGGCTGCGGGCCAGCGCGCCGATGAACTCGTCGCCGCGGCCGAAGCCGTAGACGTCGTTGACGCTCTTGAACCGGTCGATGTCGATGTAGGCGACCGCGTAGTCGGCCCCGTTGCGCACCCGGTCGGTGATCTCGCGGCTGATCCGGGTGTTGCCGGGCAGGCCGGTCAGCGGCGAGACCTCGCGGTATTCCCGGTTGCGGCGCAGCGTCGACTCGACCCGGGCGACGAGCTCGGACGTGTCGAACGGCTTGACCATGTAGTCGTCGGCGCCCGCCCGCAGCCCGTGCACCTTGTCGACGGTCAGCCCCTTGGCGGTCAGCATGATGATCGGCAGAGCGGCGTTCATCGGGTCGGCGCGCAGCCGTTGGGTCAGCTCGACGCCGTCGATGCGGGGCATCATCAGGTCGACCACGCACAGGTCCGGCCGGATCCGCTCGATCAGCTCCAGCGCCTCCTGACCGTCGCGGGCGTGCATCACGTCGAACCCGTGCAGCTTGAGACTGATCCCGACGAACCGGGCGATATCTTCGTCGTCGTCGACGATCAGGATCAGCCCGAGCCGGTTGACCGGCTCCAGGGCGACCTGGTCCCGCTCGCTCATGGCCGTGCCCCGCTTCGCGTGGCAGACCATTCCCTCGGCGCGCTGAGCCGGCTGATTCGCTCGCTCCGCTCGCTCATGGCCGTGCCCCGGCCCCGGTGGCCAGCGACCGCAGATGGCGGATCGCGGCGGCCGGGTCGTCGGCGCCGTAGACCGCGGTGCCCGCGACGAACGCGTCGGCGCCGGCCTCCGCCGCCTGCTCGATCGTGTCGGCGGCGATCCCGCCGTCGACCTCGATGCGCAGCTCCAGATGGCCGCTCTCCCGGGCCGTGCGGACCTTGCGCACCTTCTCCAGCAGGTCGGGCAGGAAGCGCTGGCCGCCGAAGCCGGCCTTGATGGTCATCACCAGCAGCGTGTCGAAGCTGGGCAGCAGCTCGAGGTAGGGCTCGATCGGGGTGTCCCGGTCGATCGCCAGGCCGGCCTTGGCGCCGGCGGCCCGCAGGTCCTTGGCCAGCGCGACCGGGTTCTCACTGGCCTCGACGTGGAAGGTGACGTTGTAGGCGCCCGCGTCGGCGTAGGCCGGCGCCCACCGGCGCGGCTCGTCGATCATCAGGTGCACGTCGAACGGCAGCTGGGTGACCGGGCGCAGGCTCTGCACGACGGGCAGGCCGATCGTCAGGTTGGGCACGAAATGGTTGTCCATGACGTCGATGTGCAACCAGTCGGCCTCCCCTTCGACCACGTGGACCTCGTCGGCGAGCCGGGCGAAGTCGGCGGCGAGGATGCTGGGGGCGACGATCGGCGACGGTCGGGTCACCGGGCCAGTGTACGAAGCCTTGGCCGATCCCCGTAGGGTTGCCCTCGACCCGGCCCTGGGGAGGGATGAGCGGATGCGACGCTGGTGGACGGTGGGCCTGGCGGGCCTCGTGGCTGCGCTCGCGCTCGCGGGCTGCGGCGGCAACCCCGCCGGCGTCGACGGCGACCTCAGCGACGACTGGCGGCCGATCAGCGAGCCCAAGCCGTTCGTGCCGGCCGCCGAGGTCTGCCACAGCACGGCGGTGGAGTCCGGTTACCTGGCCGCTTACGCGCCGGTCGACTGCGCCACCACCCACATGACCGAGACGGTCCACGTCGGAGAGGTCGGCGACGCGGGCGCCAAGCCGCCGGCCCCCGGTCAGAAGCCTTACAAGACGGCGTACGGCGAATGCGGCGCGAAGGCCAACGCCTTCCTCGGTGGCGACTGGCGCGGCGCCCGGCTCGCGCTGACCCTCGTGCTCCCGGCGCCGGAGGCGTGGCAGGGCGGCTCCCGGTGGTTCCGCTGCGACATCGCGGAGACCCGGTCGCTCGACGACACCAGCATGGCGTCCCGGGACGGCTCGCTGAAGGGCGCGCTGGCCAAGCCGTCGTCGCTGCACTACGGCTGCTTCACGCCGAAGATCTCCAAGGACATCGTGCAGGAGATGGTGGCCGTCGGCTGCACCAAGACGCACCGCAGCGAGTTCGTCGGTGTCTACAACGCGCCGGACAAGGCCTACAAGACCTTCATCGACGACAGCGAGACCATCCACAAGGCGTGCCTCAACGCCGTCGCCACCTACGCCAAGCTGCCCAAGGACGGCAACCTGGCGTTCCGCACCGGGACGATCTACTACTACCCGACCGCGGCCGAGTGGGACCAGGGCAACCGCGGCGTGAAGTGCTTCTCCTGGGACAGTGGCCGCACGTACACCCGGTCGATCAAGAACGGCGGCACCTCGCTGCTGCCGGTCAACTAGTCCGGCGCAGGACGGCCAGGAACATCGCGTCCGTGCCGTGCCGGTGTGGCCAGAGCTGCACCGTCGGGCCGGTGCCCAGGCCCGGCATGCCGGCCGGGAGCAGCGGGCGGGCGTCGACGAAGTCGACCGCGATGTCGGAGCGGCGGGTGCCCTCGGTGACCGAGACGTGCGTCTCGACCGTGTGCGGCGAGCAGGTCACGTAGCCGACCACGCCGCCCGGGCGGACCGCCCGCAGCGCCGCGGTGAGCAGCTCGCGCTGGAGGCGGGTCAGCGGCGGCAGGTCGCTGGGCTGGCGGCGCCAGCGCGCCTCGGGCCGCCGGCGCAGCGCGCCCAGGCCCGTGCACGGCGCGTCGACCAGCACCCGGTCGAAGCCCTGCTCCGGCAGGTCGGAGTCGCGGCCGACGGTCCGGCCGTCGGTGTGCAGCACGGTCGCGGGGAAGCCCGCCACCGCCTTCGACACGAGCTCGGCCCGGTGCGCGGCCACCTCGACCGCGGTCAGGTGGGCGCCGCGCTGGGCGGCGATCGCGGCGAGCAGGCCGGCCTTGCCACCGGGGCCGGCGCACAGGTCGAGCCAGCGCGCGTCGGTGCCCTCGACCGGCGCGTCGACCAGCGCGGTGGCGACCAGCTGCGAGCCCTCGTCCTGCACGTGGGCGCGGCCGTCACGGATGGCGGCGAGGTCGCCCGGGGCGCCGCCGGACAGATAGACGGCGTACGGCGAGAACGCGCCCGGCGCGCCGCCCACCTCGTCGGCCAGCGCGACCGCGTCGACCCGGCCCGGACGGGCGCAGAGCTGCACGGCCGGCGGTTGGTTGTCCTCGATCAGCAGCCGGTTGGTTTCGTCGAGGTCGCCGCCGAGAGCCTCCTGGAACGCCCGGACGATCCACTGCGGATGGCTGTTGGTCAGGGCGAGGTTGCCGATCGGGTCGGTGGCGTAGTCGGGCGCGAGCCGCTCGACCCAGGCGTCGAGGTCGCGTGTGGTGATCTCGCGGAGGACGGCGTTGGCGAAACCGGTGGCGCCGGGAGCGACCGCCTTGACCAGGTCGACCGTGGACGAGACGGCGGCGTGGGCCGGCACACGCATGTAGAGGATCTGGTAGGCGCCCAGGCGCAGCGCGTCACGGGCCGGCGGGTCGATCCGGTCGACCTCGCGGCCGGCCGCCGCGGCCAGCACCGCGTCGAGGGTGCCGCGCGAGCGCAGTGCGCCGTAGGTGAGCTCGGTCGCGAACGCGGCGTCCCGTCCGTCGACGTCGCGCTCGCGCAGGATGGCCGGCAGGACCAGGTTGGCGTACGCGTCGTCGCGGTGCACGGCGGCGACCGCGGCGTAGGCGGCGGAGCGGGCCGGGTCGATGGTGTTGCGTCGGCCGCCCTGGGAGCGGCGGTCGTCGCGGCGATCCCGGCCCTGGCCGCCGCGGCCACGTCCGGGCTCGTTGCGGCGGTCGTCGTGGCTTCCACGGCCGTCGTGGCCGCGCAGGTCGGCGGTCACGCGAAACGCTCGCTGGACTCGACCCGGACGCCGCGCGCCCAGTCGGCGGCCGGCATGGCCCGCTTGCCCGCGGCCCGCACCTCGCCGAGGGCGACCGGCGTGGTGGCCGTGCCGACCAGCACGCCGGTGCGGTCGACCAGCAGGTCGCCGGGTTTGAGGGCGGGAGCGTTGGCGACCGGCCGGACCGGGCCCAGCTTGACCCGGTCCTCGCGGAACGTGGTCCACGCGCCGGGCGCCGGGGTGCACGCCCGGATCCGGCGGTCGACGGCGAACGCGGGCTCGTCCCAGCGCACCATCGCGTCCTCGACGGTCAGCTTGGGCGCGAGGCTCACGCCGTCGGCCGGCTGCGGCTCGGCCCGCGCGGTGCCGGCCTCGATCGCGTCGAGCACGGCGACCAGCAGGCCCGCGCCGGAGGTGGCCAGCCGGTCGAGCAGGTCGCCGGAGGTGTCGGTCGGGCGGATCTCGTCGGTCAGCGTGCCGTAGACCGGGCCGGTGTCGAGGCCCGCCTCCAGCTCGAACACGCTGGCGCCGGTGATCTCGTCGCCGTGCAGCACGGCGTGCTGGACGGGCGCCGCGCCGCGCCAGGCCGGCAGCAGCGAGAAGTGCAGGTTGACCCAGCCGTGCCGGGGAATCTCGAGGGCGGCCGGCGGCACCAGGGCGCCGTAGGCGACCACCGGCACGCAGTCCGGCGCCAGGTCGCGCAGCCGCTCCAGGAACTCGGGCTCCCGCGGCTTGGCCGGGGTCAGCACCTCGACTCCGTGCTCGTCGGCCCAGGCGCCGGCGGGCGAGCGGACCAGGCGGCGGCCCCGGCCGGCGGGCGCGTCGGGCCGGGTGACCACGGCGAGCAGCTCGTGGGACGAGTCGGCGATGGCGTCGAGGGCCGGCAGCGTCACCGCCGGCGTGCCGGCGAAGACCAGCCGCATCAGCGCACCCCGCCCAGGCCGAACGCGACGCCGCCGTGCGGGCTGGACTTGATCACCGGCGGCGCGCCGGCGTCGTACCACTCGGCCTGGCGGATCTCCTTCATCGCTTCCTTGCGCGCGGCCGCGTCGAGCCGGTCGAGGAAGAGCACGCCGTCGAGGTGGTCGGTCTCGTGCTGCACGCAGCGCGCCATCAGGCCACTGCCGACCAGCTTGATCGGATCGCCGAACTGGTTGAAGCCGGTGGCCACCACGTTCTGCCGGCGCTTGGTGTCGACGTAGATCCCGGGGATCGACAGGCACCCCTCGGGCCCGTCCTGCTCCTCGTCGTCGGGGAAGCTGACGGTCGGGTTGATGATGTGGCCCACCACGTCGTCGACGTCGAAGGCGAACACCCGCAGGCCCACGCCGAGCTGCGGCGCCGCGAGCCCGGCCCCGGACTGCTCCTGCATGGTCTCGACGAGGTCGGTGACCAACTTGCGCAGCTCAGCGTCGAAGTCGACGACCGGATCCGCGGGCGTACGTAGCACGGGGTCGCCGAAGAGACGGATGGGCTGGACGGTCACGTGGAACTCCTCGCTAGGTCGAATCCCGACAAGTCTAGAAGAGGTCGGCGGCGTCGACCTGCACGCGGACGGGGTCGGGGGCTTTGCGGGCGCTGCGGACCCCCGCGGCGGCGTGCAGGGCGGCGGCCACCTCGGCTGCTTTCGTGCGCGAGGCGCGCACCAGATAGCGCTCCTGGTCCTGGTCGGCGGGGACCGGGCCGAGCAGTTCGGCGTCGGGCGGCAGGTGCACGGCGGCCAGCAGGTCGGCCACGGCCGGCGGGGCGCCGGTCAGGCTGGTCATCCGGGCGGCGGGCGGGAACCGCAGCTCGCGGCGTTCGGCGAGCTCGCGTTCGGCGTACCAGCCGGGGTCCCAGCGCAGCAGCGCCTGCACCACCGGGACGCCCCCGTCGGCGACGACCACGACGCGGCCGCCGGCGGTGTGGGGTTTCGCCAGCGCGGCGGCGGTCATCCAGCGGCGCAGGGCCTCCTCGCCGGCGCGCAGGTCGGCCCGGGTGAGCAGGGCCCAGGTGTCGAGCAGCAGGACGGCGCCGTAGCCGCCGGTCGCGACCGGCTCCGCGCCCGGCGTGGCGACCACCACCGCGGCCGCGGCCGGCACCTCGGTGAGCACCTCGTCGCGGCCGGAGGTGCGCACCGGGGTCTCGGGGAAGGCCCGGCCGAGCTCCTCGGCGGTGCGGCGGGCCCCGGTGACGGCGGCCCGCAGGCCGCGGCCGCCGCAGTGGGGGCAGACGTGGTCGCCGGCGACGCGGCCGCACCAGCGGCAGGCGGGTACGGCGTGGGACGAGCGCAGGGCGAGCGGGCCCTGGCAGGTCGCGCAGCGGGCCGGGGCGCGGCACGTGCCGCACGAGACCGAGGGGAGATAGCCGCGCCTCGGCACCTGGACCAGCACGGGCGCGTCGGCCTTCAGCGCCGCTCTGGCGGCGTCCCAGGCCAGGCTCGGCAGCCGGGCGGTGGCGGCGCCGGGGTCGCGGGCCAGCTGCGGGTCGTCGCCGGTCGGGGTGATGGCCGGGGCGTGGCGTCTGGTGGTGGCCCGGTCGGCGGCGATCTCGCGGGCCCAGCCGGTCTCGAGCAGGAGCTGCGCCTCCGCGGTGCGGGCGTACCCGGCGACCAGGGCTGCGGCGCCGGCCCGCTGGGCGCGGGTGAGGAGCACCTCACGGGCGTGCGGGTACGGGGCCCGCGGCTCGGCGTGCAGGTCGTCGCCGTCGTCCCAGATCACCACGAGGCCGACGTCGTGGACGGGGGCGAAGGCCGCCGCTCTCGTCCCCGCGACCACCTTGACCTGGCCGCGGCTGGCGGCGAGGAAGGCGCGGTAGCGCTTGGCCGGCCCGAGCCCGGCGGCCAGGGTGACGTGCCGGTCTTTGCCGAGCGCCTGGACGAGCGCCGCGTCGAGCCGGTCGAGGTCCCGGGCGTCCGGCACGACGGCCACCACACCCTGACCGGCGGCGAGCGTCGCGGCGGCGGCCTCGGCGAGGCGGGCGGGCCAGTCCGCACCGGGCAGCGCGGACCAGACGGCGCGGGGGCTCTTGCGCTCGCGCAGCGCCCGCAGGAACCCCTCCCCCGCCTGGTATTCCGACCAACCGGTGCCCGCGCGCTCCGGGGATGGTTCCTCGTCGACGGCCGCCTCGGCCGCGGACTGCTCCGCCCGGGCGTGCCGGGGTGGGACCGCGAGCCGCAGGACGTCGGCGAGGCTGCCCGCGTAGCGGTCGGCGACCGCCCGGGCCAGGCCGGCGATCTCGGGGGTGAGCACCGGCTCGGGCGAGACGACCTTCTCGAGGTACGCCAGCCTGGGCACCGCCGACTCCGCCGCCCGCTCGATCAGCCAGCCGTCGACCAGCTGACCGGCGAAGCGGACCTTGACGCGGGTGCCCGGCTGGGCGGTCTCGTGCAGGTCGGCCGGCACCAGGTAGTCGAAGAGCCGGTCGAGGTGCGGCAACGGCACGTCGACACAGACCCGGGCGACCGGCAGCTCAGGCGCGGGCTCGCGCTCCGCACGGTTGCTCCGGTTCGCCACCGCACCATCTTTCCACCGCCGCCGCCGCGGCCGCCCGACCCACGACCCCCGTCACGCTTCGTCGCCGTCCTCGCGCGCCCGGCTCCCTGTCCAGAACATCAGGACGAACGTCACCGCCAGGATCGCGAAGGTCCACGCGACCGCCTCGACAACCGAGTCGTCGGTGACCGCGAGCCAAATGAGGGCGGTGACGGGCCAGGCCAGCAGCGGGCCGATCGCCAGTCGCCACTTCTCACGCCGGGTCATCGGACCGCCCACGCCGCGCCCTCGCCCGCTCCAAGGCGATCATCCCGATCACCATCGCCACCGTCACCGGAAGGGACGAGCCGAGCGACTCGCCGAACGAGTCGTCGGTGAGGACCATGCCCACAAGCGTCGCCGCCAGCCACGCCACGACCCCGGCGAGGACATAGCGCGCGATGTCACGCCGCATCTCCGGCCGCCCCGTTGTCCGCATAGGACCCCGATACCCGCCGTCACCGGATCGACAAACCCCCGACGGGTCAGCCATCGGGCGGCGCCGCACGGCCCCGCCGCCACTCGCGGTAGCGGAGGACTTGGAACGCGCCGACGTAGGCCGTGAAGATGCCGTAGATCAACAGCGACGAGCGGAAGTCGCCGAGCCAGAGCGGATGGCTGAGCAGCACGACCGCGGCGAGCGGGAACACCGCGACTGACGCGGTGTAGATCCGGGACGACCAGATCAGGCGGCTGGAGCGTTCGACATTCAACCCATGTGCGACATTTGCCCGTACCGGCCCGCGACCCTCCGCCGCCTCGGACCGGATGCGTTGAAGGCGCCGGGTGACGGCTACGAAGAGGCAGACCGAAGCGGCGATGATCGCACCGAAGACCAGGAACGCGACGACGCTGCGTTCTTCGACGGCGAAGCCGATGACCACCGCCGCCGCAGCCGCCAGGAGAAGCTGCGAAACCGCGGCGAAGGCGACCACGCGCGTCGCCGCCGGACGATCCAGTTCCGACACGCGGTCACCCACCGTCGTCGCGGCGGGTGCGGCGCAGGTGCCAGACGGATGCGGCCGCCATGACCGTCCAGCCGGCGCCCTGCGCGAAGCGCCACCACGTCACCTCGCCGGCCCACCACGGGTGGGTCAGCGCGGAGAGGGCACCAATTGTGAACAGGACCGCGAGAACCAGGAAGACGCGACGGGCCCACCGGGGTGACGGCGTACCGGCGCGTGGCCGGTTCGGCTGCGGGTCCATGAGAGGCACCGCCTCAGCGCTCGGACGCGGGGTCGTGGTCCGTCCGTCGACGGCGCCGCTTACCGAAGGGATCGGCCCAGCGCATGAGAAGCAGCGGGCCGAGCACGGCGATCGCGATTCCGGAGCCGGACAGGAGCGCCTCGCCGAAGGGGTCGTCGAAGACGACGACGCCGACCGCGGCGTAGGCGAGCAGCAGGGCGAGCGCTACGAGCGCATAGCCGGCTGCCTGACGCCACATGCCACGGGAGATACCCCCGTGCGACGGATCGACAAACGCGAAAGCGGGCCCGTCAGCGACGGGCCCGCTTCGACGAAAGAGACCTCAGAGGCCGGCGGCGTTCTTCAGGTCGGCCGCGCGGTCGGTGTTCTCCCAGGTCAGGTCCGGCAGCTCGCGGCCGAAGTGGCCGTAGGCGGCGGTCTGCTGGTAGATCGGGCGGAGCAGGTCGAGGTCGCGGATGATGGCGGCGGGGCGCAGGTCGAAGACCTCGCCGATCGCCTTCTCGATGCGGTCGACCGGCACGTTCTCGGTGCCGAAGGTCTCGACGAACAGGCTCACCGGGTGGGCCTTGCCGATCGCGTAGGCGACCTGGGCCTCGCAGCGCTCGGCGAGTCCCGCGGCGACGACGTTCTTGGCGACCCAGCGCATCGCGTACGCCGCCGAACGGTCCACCTTGGACGGGTCCTTGCCGGAGAACGCACCGCCGCCGTGGCGGGCGTAGCCGCCGTAGGTGTCGACGATGATCTTGCGGCCGGTCAGGCCCGCGTCGCCCATCGGGCCGCCGATCTCGAAGCGGCCGGTCGGGTTGACCAGGAGGCGGTAGCCCTCGGTGTCGAGGCCGAGGTTCTCGAGCTCGGGCGCGATCACGTGCTCGCGGACGTCGGGGGTGAGCAGCGACTCGAGCGAGATGTCGGCGGCGTGCTGCGACGAGACGACCACGGTGTCGAGGCGGATCGGGCGCAGGCCGTCGTATTCGATCGTCACCTGGGTCTTGCCGTCCGGACGCAGGTAGGGCACCGTGCCGTCCTTGCGCACCGCGGACAGGCGGCGGGCGAGGCGGTGGGCCAGCGCGATCGGCAGCGGCATGAGCTCGGGCGTCTCGGAGCAGGCGAAACCGAACATCATGCCCTGGTCGCCGGCGCCCTGGCGGTCGAGGGCGTCGCCGGCGCTCTCGCCGTCGCGCAGCTCGATGGCGGTGTCGACGCCCTGCGCGATGTCGGGCGACTGCGAGCCGATGGCGATGTTGACGCCACACGACGCGCCGTCGAAGCCCTTCTTCGACGAGTCGTAGCCGATGCCCAGGATGGTCTCGCGGACGATCGTGGCAATGTCGGCGTACGCCTGCGTGGTCACCTCGCCGGCGACGTGGACCTGGCCGGTCGTGATCAAGGTCTCGACCGCGACCCGGCTGCGCGGGTCCTGCGCCAGCAGCGCGTCGAGGATGCCATCGCTGATCTGGTCAGCGATCTTGTCCGGGTGGCCCTCCGTAACCGACTCGGACGTGAACAGGCGACGTGCCACGGTGCTCCTCACAAATTCTCGGGTCCGGCCCCAGAGCGCGCCGCGTCGCGCCAGCCTCCGGCGACGCCCGCCCTGGTTAAGACGTACTCGTCAAGCGTGTTGTTACCAGATCCCAGACGGCGTCGGCCAGGTCTTCCTTGGGTTGCTGCGGGAAAACCGTCTCCGAACCGTCCGCGCCCAGCACCGTCGCGGCGTTGGCGTCTGATCCGAAGACTTTATCGGTGCCGACCTGGTTGACCACGATCAGGTCGGCCTTCTTAACCACAAGTTTTTGTCGGGCGTTGGCCAGCGCCTCGGCGGTGGCCACGGTCTCGGCCGCGAACACCACCAGCACCTGGCCGGCGGGCTTGCGCTCGCCCAGCTCAGCGGCGATGTCGGGGTTGAGCGCGAGCGCGATCGGCGCGGGCGCCGCGCCCGGCTGCTTCTTGATCTTGTCAACCGCGTAGGTCGCCGGGCGGAAGTCGGCGGGCGCCGCGGCCATCACCACGGCGTCGGCGTCGGCGGCGGCCTCGACGGTCGCCTTGCGCAGCTCCTCGGTGGTGCCGACGACGACCACGTCGACACCGGCCGGGGCGGGCAGCGTGGGGTTGGCGCTGACCAGCGTGACCCGTGCGCCGCGAGCGGCGGCGGTGCGGGCGAACGCGTAGCCCTGTTTGCCGGACGAGCGGTTGCCGAGGAAGCGCACGGGGTCGAGCGGCTCGCGCGTGCCACCGGCGGTGACCACGACGTGCCGACCGGCCAGATCGGCCGGCTGGGCGCCACGAGCCAACACCCGGCGGGCGTACGCGAAGATCTCGGTGGGGTCCGGCAGTCGGCCCTTGCCCGTGTCGGCGCCGGTGAGGCGACCGCTGGCCGGCTCGATGACCAGCACGCCGCGGGACCGCAGCAGCGCCACGTTGGCCTGGGTGGCCGGGTGCTCCCACATCTCGGTGTGCATCGCCGGCGCCAGGACGACCGGGCAGCGCGCGGTCAGCAGCGTGTTGGTGAGCAGGTCGTCGGCGAGCCCGTGGGCCGCCTTGGCGATCAGGTCGGCGGTGGCCGGCGCGACGACGACAAGATCAGCTTCCTTGCCGAGGCGCACGTGCGGCACCTCGTGGGCGTCGGCCCACACGTCGTCGGCGACCGGTTCCCGGGACAGCGCGGCCCAGGTCGGCGCGCCGACGAAGCGCAGCGCGGACGCGGTGGGGATCACCCGGACCTGGTGCCCCGACTCCGTGAAGAGGCGCAGCAGCTCGGCGGCCTTGTAGGCGGCGATGCCACCACCGACGCCGAGGACGACCCGGGTGGTCATGACCTCAGGGCTGGTCGGTCGGCTCGGCCGTCAGCAGGCCGGCGTTGATCTCGCGCATCGCGATGGAGAGGGGCTTCTCCTGCGGCGTGGTCTCCACCAGCGGGCCCACGTATTCCAGCAGGCCCTCGCCGAGCTGGCTGTAGTAGGCGTTGACCTGGCGGGCGCGCTTGGCCGCGAAGATGACCAGCGCGTACTTCGACGTGGTCTTCTCGAGCAGCTCGTCGATCGGCGGGTTGGTGATGCCTTCAGGATTGGCGATGGATCCCACGGAAAACAAACCTCAAAGTTCTCAACCGCCGCGCGGCGGTCGGGCCGGGGTCAGGAATGACGAACCGAGCAATCCTACCAGCTCGTCGGCTGCCCGCCCGGCAGCGTGGTTGATGATCGCCCCGCTGATGCCGTCGCCGGCCGACACCCGGTCGTCCGGGGTCAGCAGGAGCACCACGCGGGCGTCCGGCATGGCCAGGGTGACGAGCTCGGCGCCGCGCGGATCGATCGAGAGCAGGACCGGCTCACCGGCGGCGAGCCAGGCCTCCACGGGACGGCGGGGGGTGCCGTACCGGTGGTGCCGGATCGCCGCGGCCTCGAGCAGGCCCCGCTCCTCGACCAGCCGGTCGAACGCGGCCTCGTCGACGAACGTGTAGTGCACGCCGTCGACCTCGTGGTCGCGACGCCGGCGCGTGGTGACCATGACGGGCATCCGCACCCACGGCGAACGCGCCCGGACCAGCCGGATCACGGCTGCCCTCCCGGCCTCCGAAGGACCGGTCAGGACCGTGAGCCGAGCCGCCGGGCGCGCCTCGTCACGCATGGTCACAGCTTTGTTCTACCCGTGCGACGGGTCAGCTGCCGGCGAACTCTCCAAGGAGCGCCTTGCGCTGCTGGTCGCCGAGACCGCGCAGCCGGCGGCTGTCAGCGATCTTGAGCTTCTCCATGATCTGGGTCGCCCGGATCTTGCCGATGCCCGGCATCGCCTGCAGCACGGCCGAAACCTTCAGCTTGCCGACGACGTCATCGGACTCGGCCCGGTCGAGCACGGAAGCGAGGGTGGTCTTGCCCTGCTTGAGCTGCTCCTTCAGCTCGGCGCGGGCTTTGCGGATCTCCGCTGCCTTTTCCAGCGCTGCCGCGCGCTGTTCGGGGCTCAGTGACGGGAGCGGCACCAGTTCTCCTCAGGTCCTACCGCGATCGGGAATTTCCGCCGCGGTCGTGAAACGTGGGGTGGCCGTGAACCAAAGGGGCATGTGGTTCCCAGCGCCGGGAAAACTAGCGGCCCGATGGGTTTTCGGCAACGTCGGCGCGCCTTGATCACGAAATCTTGATCCGCCGTGTCACCTCGTTCGGGGGGCGAGAACGGCCCGGCACTGGGCCAGCGCCTCGGCCGCCGAGCTGCGCAAATCGGACACCGAGGGCCCGCGCGAGAGGATCTCCCGCGAGTAGGACGGAACGACCCAATCAAGATCATTGCCGAAGACGGTACGCAGGTCGGAAGCGTTGGCGCCCTGCGCGCCCAGCCCCGGGGCGAGGATCGGGCCGTTGACGCGGGAGAGGTCGTGGCCCGTGTCGCCGATCGTCGCGCCGACCACCAGGCCGAAGCTGCCGAGTGGCGCCACACCCTCGTTGAGCTGGGAAATCTCGTCGATCACGGTCTGCGCGACGGTCCGGCCGCCGGGACCGACGGCCCGCTGGACCTCGGCGCCCTCGGGGTTCGAGGTCAGGGCCAGCACGAACACTCCGCCGTCGTGCGCGCGCGCCGCGTCGAACATCGGGCGCAGCGATCCGACGCCGAGGTACGGGCTCGCCGTGATCGCGTCGGCACACAGCGGGCTCGCCGGGTCGAGATAGGCGGCGGCGTACGCGGCGACCGTCGAACCGATGTCGCCGCGCTTCACATCGAGGAGGACGAGTGCCCCGGCATCCCGCAACTGTCGGATAGCCGACTCAAGCACGGCGACCCCTCGGGAGCCGTGTCGCTCGAAAAACGCGGACTGCGGTTTGAAGATCGCGACCCGGTCGCCGAGGGCGTCGATCACGGTTCCCGCGAATCGGGCCAGCCCCTCGGCATCGTCGGACAGCCCCCAGGCGATCAGCAGACTTGGATGAGGATCGATGCCGACACACAGCGGACCGCGAGTGTCCAGAGCGGCGCGCAGCCGCGCCCCGAAGGCTTTAGTCACGATTGTCCTTTCTTCACAGACGCGATCCGCCGGACCAGCGCCGGCCCGTGGTAGATGAACCCCGTGTAGACCTGCACCAGGCTCGCGCCGGCGTCGAACATCCGCGCCGCGTCGTCGGCCGACATGACGCCGCCGACCCCGATCACGGGCAGCCGGCCGCCGGTCTCGTCGTGGACGAACCGCACGACGTCCCGGGCGCGCCCGGTCAGCGGCCGCCCGGACAGCCCGCCGGCCTCGTCACCGAGCGCTACATCGGCGGGCGCGAGACCGTCCCGGGCGAGCGTGGTGTTGGTCGCGATGACCCCGGCCGCGCCGCGGGCCAGACAGACCTCCAACAGCTCGGCGATCGCGGCCTCGGTCAGATCAGGGGCGATCTTCACGAGGATCGGCTTCTCCCCCACCAACGCGCCCAGCAGCGCGTCGATCGAGTCGCGATCCTGCAGCGACCGCAGCCCCGGGGTGTTGGGCGATGAAACGTTGACCGCAAAGTAGTCGCCGTGGTCCTTCAGCAGCCGGTAGGACGCGAGGTAGTCGTCGACGGCCTCGTCCAGCGGGGTCACCTTCGACTTCCCCAACGAGATGCCGATCGGCACGCCGAACGGCCGCGCATCGCGCGGCTCGGTCAGGGTGCGCGGGCCACCGCCGTCCCGCACGGCCCGCGGACCGCCGGGTCCGCTGCCGGCCACCGCGCGGGCACCGCCGCCAGCCGCCGGCGGGGCGTCGCCGGGTCCGCCATCGGCCATCGCCCGGGAACGGCCCTCGGTCAGGCGGGCGGCCAGGGCCGCGGCGCCGGCGTTGTTGAAGCCCATGCGGTTGACGATGGCCTCGCTGTCGCGGAGGCGGAACAGGCGCGGCTTCGGGTTGCCGGGCTGCGGGTGCGCCGTCACCGTGCCCACCTCGACGAACCCGAAACCCAACGCCGGCCAGGCCGCCAGCGCGACGCCGTTCTTGTCGACGCCCGCGGCCAACCCGACCGGGTTCGGGAACTCGACCCCGAACACGGTGCGAGGATCGCGGACCGCATAGCGGACGGCGAGAAGCCGCCGCACGGCCGGCGGGAGGCCCGCCAGCCGCGACAGCGTCCACTCGTGCGCGGTCTCCGCGTCGCCGGCGCCGAGCCGGAACAGACCCGGCCGGACGACCCGCTCGAAGATCATTCGGCGGCCCGCAGGGCGGCGTGCAGGTCCTGCAGCGGGCGCACCGTCATCTCGCCGCGGATCAGCGCCTCGATCCCCATCACCGCGGCCGCCGCGCCCGGCACCGTGGTGATGCACGGGATGTCGGCGGTGACCGCCGCGCTGCGGATCTCGTAGCCGTCCGACCGCGCCGAGGCGCCCGAGCCCTGCGGCGTGTTGACGATCAGCGCCACCTCGCCGTTGCGGATGAGCGTGACCGCGTCCGGCCCGGAGCCTTCCTCTTCCCAGTGCTTGCGGATGAGCTCGCAGGAGATCCCGTGCCGGCGCAGCACCTCGCCGGTGCCGACGGTCGCCACGATCTGGAAGCCGAGGTCGGCCAGCCGCTTGATCGGGAAGATCATGCTGCGCTTGTCGCGGTTGGCGACCGAGACGAAGATCCGCCCCGACGTCGGCAACGACCCGTACGCGGCGGCCTGCGACTTGGCGTACGCGTTGCCGAAGGCGGGGTCGATGCCCATCACCTCGCCGGTCGACTTCATCTCCGGGCCCAGCAGCGAGTCGACGCCCCGCCCGGCCGGCGTGCGGAACCGCTTGAACGGCAGCACCGCCTCCTTGACCGCGGTCGGACCGTCGGCCGGCAGGTCGCCGCCGTCGCCGGTGGCCGGCAGCAGACCCTCGGCCCGCAGCTCCGCGATGGTCGCCCCGAGCATGATCCGGGCGGCCGCCTTGGCCAGCGGGACCGCGGTCGCCTTCGAGACGAACGGCACCGTACGCGACGCCCGCGGGTTGGCCTCGAGCACGTAGAGCACGTCGTCCTTGAGTGCGTACTGCACGTTGAGCAGGCCCCGCACCCCGACGCCGCGGGCGATCTCCGCCGTGTAGCGGCGCACCTCGGCCAGGTTGGACGCGGCCAGCGTGATCGGCGGCAGCGCGCAGGCCGAGTCGCCGGAGTGGATGCCGGCCTCCTCGATGTGCTCCATCACGCCGCCGAGGTAGACCTCGCCGGTGGCGTCGCAGAGCGCGTCCACGTCGATCTCGATCGCGTCGTCGAGGAAGCGGTCGACCAGCACCGGGTGGGCCGGCGAGATCTGGGTGGCCCGGGCGATGTAGGCGGACAGCGTCGGATCGTCGTAGACGATCTCCATGCCGCGGCCACCGAGCACATAGGACGGCCGCACCAGCACCGGGTAGCCGATCTCGTCGGCGATCGCCTTGGCTTCGTCGTAGGACGTCGCGGTGCCGTGGGCGGGCGCCCGCAGTCCCGCGCGAGCCAGCACCGCGCCGAACGCGCCGCGGTCCTCGGCCAGGTTGATCGACTCGGGCGACGTGCCGACGATGGGCACGCCGGCGTCCTTGAGCCGCTGGGCCAGCCCGAGCGGGGTCTGCCCGCCGAGCTGGACCACCACGCCGACGACGCCGGGCCCGCCGGCCGCCCGGCCGGACGCATCCTCGGCGTTGACCACCTCGAGCACGTCCTCGAACGTCAACGGTTCGAAGTAGAGCCGGTCCGCGGTGTCGTAGTCGGTGGACACGGTCTCGGGGTTGCAGTTGACCATCACCGTCTCGTAGCCCGCGCCCCGCAAGGCCATCACCGCGTGCACACACGAGTAGTCGAACTCGATGCCCTGGCCGATCCGGTTCGGACCCGAGCCCAGGATCAGCACCTTGGGCCGGTCCGAGGGCGCCACTTCGGTCTCCTCGTCGTACGACGAGTAGTGGTAGGGCGTCTTCGCCTCGAACTCGGCCGCGCAGGTGTCGACCGTCTTGTAGACCGGCCGCAGCCCGAGCCGGTGCCGCAGCCGGCGCACCCCGTCCTCACCCGCGAACTCGGGCCGCAGGGCGGCGAGCTGGCGGTCGGACAGGCCGGCCCGCTTGGCCCGGCGCAGCAGCGGCAGGTCGAGCACCGGGGCCGCGATGATCTCGGCGCGCAGGTCGACCAGCGCGGCGATCTGGTCGAGGAACCAGGGGTCGATTCCGCCGGACGCGGCCGACACCTCGGCCACCGAGGCGCCCAGCCGCAGCGCCCGCTCGACGGTGTAGAGCCGGCCGTCGTGCGGCGTGCCCAGGGCCTCCAGAGTGGACTGCAGCGTCGCCCCGTCGGGATCGGGCGCTGTCCAGAAGCCGGCGGCGCCGGTCTCCATCGAGCGCATCGCCTTGTTGAGCGCCTCGGTGAAGTTGCGGCCCAGGCTCATCGCCTCGCCGACCGACTTCATCGTGGTGGTCAGCTCGGGGTCGGCGCCGGGGAACTTCTCGAACGCGAACCGCGGGATCTTCACCACCACGTAGTCGAGCGCGGGCTCGAACGCGGCCGGCGTCTCCAGCGTGATGTCGTTGGGGATCTCGTCGAGCGTGTAGCCGATGGCCAGCTTGGCGGCGATCTTCGCGATCGGGAAGCCGGTCGCCTTGGACGCCAGCGCCGACGAGCGGGACACCCGCGGGTTCATCTCGATGACCACGAGCCGGCCGTCGCGCGGGTTGACCGCGAACTGGATGTTGCAGCCGCCGGTGTCCACACCGACCTCGCGCAGCACCGCGATGCCGACGTCGCGCAGCTGCTGGTATTCCCGGTCGGTGAGCGTCATCGCCGGCGCGACGGTCACGCTGTCGCCGGTGTGCACGCCCATCGGGTCGAGGTTCTCGATCGAGCAGACGACCACGACGTTGTCGTGCTTGTCGCGCATCAGCTCGAGCTCGTACTCCTTCCAACCGAGGACGCTCTCCTCGATCAGCACCTCGTGCACCGGCGACTCGGTCAGGCCCGCGCCGGCGATCCGCTCGAGGTCCTCCTCGGTGTGCGCCATGCCGGAGCCCAGGCCACCCATCGTGAAGGACGGCCGGACCACGACCGGCAGGCCGAGCTCGGCCACCGCCGAACGCACCGCGGACATCGAGTCGCAGACCCGCGAGCGCGGCGTCTCGGCGCCGGCCTTGGCCACGATCTCCTTGAACTTCTGCCGGTCCTCGCCCCGCTGGATCGCCTCGATGTCGGCGCCGATCAGCTCGACGCCGTACTTGTCGAGGATCCCGGACTCGTGCAGGGCGACCGCGGCGTTGAGCGCGGTCTGGCCGCCCAGCGTCGGCAGGATCGCGTCCGGCCGCTCCTTGGCGATGACCAGTTCGAGGAACTCGGTGGTGATCGGCTCGACGTAGGTGGCGTCGGCGAACTCCGGGTCGGTCATGATGGTCGCCGGGTTCGAGTTGACCAGGCTGACCCGCAGGCCCTCGGCCCGCAGCACTCGGCACGCCTGGGTGCCGGAGTAGTCGAACTCGCACGCCTGCCCGATGACGATCGGCCCGGAGCCGATGACGAGCACGTGCGACAGGTCGCTCCGCTTAGGCACTGGCCTTCTCCCCCGCGATCAATTCCCGGAACCGGTCGAAGAGATAGTCGGCGTCGTGCGGGCCGGCGGCCGCTTCCGGGTGGTACTGGACGGTGAAGGCCGGCACGTCGTGCGCGCGCAGGCCCTCGACCACGTTGTCGTTGAGGCAGACGTGCGACACCGCGACGTCGCCGAAGTCGGTGCTGACCGTGCTGTCCAGCGGCGCGTCGACCGCGAAACCGTGGTTGTGCGCGGTCACCTCGACCTTGCCGGTCGTCCGGTCGAGCACCGGCTGGTTGCTGCCCCGGTGCCCGAAGCCCAGCTTGTAGGTGCCGAACCCGAGCGCCCGCCCCAGGATCTGCGAGCCGAAGCAGATGCCGAACAGCGGGATCTGGCGGCGCATCACCTCGCGGGCGAGCTCGACCGGGCCGTCGGCGGTGGCCGGGTCGCCGGGGCCGGGCGAGAAGAAGATCGCGTCGGCGCCGGTGGCCAGCAGGTCGTCGATGCTCGACGACGCCGGCATCACGTGGGTGGTCACCCCGCGGGCGGCCAGGCGCCGGGCGACGTTGCGCTTGATGCCGAGGTCGACCGCCGCGACGGTGAACCGGTGCGTCCCCTGCGCCTGCACGGTGTACGGCTTGGCCGTGGTCACCTCGGCCGACAGGTCCGCGCCGACCATCTCGGGCGCCTCCCGCACCTTGCGCAGCAGCGCGGCCGGGTCCTCGATCACGCTGGACACGCCGACCCGCATCGCGCCCCGATCGCGCAGGTGCCGGGTCAGCGCCCGGGTGTCGACGCCGGAGATGCCGACCACGCCCTCGGCGGCGAGCCGGTCCTCCAGGTCGCCGGTGCGCCGCCAGTTGGAGGCGAGCCGGGCCGGGTCGCGGACCACGTACCCGGCGACCCAGATCTTCGCCGACTCGTCGTCCTCGTCGTTGACGCCGGTGTTGCCGATGTGCGGCGCGGTCTGCACCACGACCTGCCGGTGGTACGACGGGTCGGTCAGCGTCTCCTGGTAACCGGTCATGGCGGTGGTGAACACCGCCTCGCCGAAGGTCTCGCCCACGCTGCCGTAGGACTCACCGTGGAACGTCCGCCCGTCCTCCAGGACGAGCAGCGCGGGGCGCCTCATTTCACTGCCTTTCCGTCCAGCACCGTCGGTTCGCCGCGCAGGAAGGTCGCGACGATCCGGCCGGGCAGGGTCATCCCCGCGTACGGGGTGTTGCGCGAGCGGGACGCCGACACCGACGGGTCGACCTCCCAGCGGGCCGCCGGGTCCACCAGCGTGAAGGTGGCCGGCGCGCCCGGGGCCGGGGTGTGGCCGTGCTCGGCCAGTCCGGCGATCCGGGCCGGCGTGCGCGACATCCGCTGCGCGATCAGCTCCCAGTCGGGGCCGAGCACGTCGAGCACGATGGACAGTGCCGTCTCGAGGCCGAGCATGCCGGGGCGCGCGTACGCCCACTCGCATTCCTTGTCCTCCACCGCGTGCGGCGCGTGGTCGGTGGCCACGATGTCGATCAGGCCCTCGGCCAGCGCGGCCCGCAGCGCGAGCACGTCGGCCTGGGTGCGCAGCGGCGGGTTCACCTTGAACACCGGGTCGTACGAGCTGGCCCGCTCGTCGGTGAGCAGCAGGTGGTGCGGCGTCACCTCGGCGGTCACCCGCACGCCGGCCGCCTTGGCCTGCCGGATCACGTCGACCGAGCCGGCGGTGGAGACGTGGCAGACGTGCAGCCGGGCGCCGACGTGGCCGGCGAGCAGCGCGTCGCGGGCGATGATCGCCTCCTCGGCCACGGCCGGCCAGCCGGTCAGCCCGAGCCGGGCGGAGACCTCGCCCTCGTGCATCTGCGCGCCCTCGGTCAGCCGGGGCTCCTCGGCGTGCTGCGCGATCACGCCGTCGAACGCCTTGACGTATTCCAGGGCGCGGCGCATCAGGCGCGGATCGGAGACGCAGTGGCCGTCGTCGGAGAAGATCCGCACCTTGGCGGCAGAGGTGGCCATCGCGCCGAGCTCCGCGAGGTGCTGGCCGGCCAACCCGACGGTCACGGCGCCGATCGGCTGCACGTCGACGAGGCCGGCCTCCCGGCCGAGCCGCCAGACCTGCTCGACCACGCCCGCGGTGTCGGCGACCGGCGAGGTGTTGGCCATCGCGCAGACCGCGGTGTAACCACCGAGCGCCGCCGCGCGCGAGCCGGACTCGACGGTCTCGGCGTCCTCGCGGCCGGGCTCGCGCAGGTGGGTGTGCAGGTCGACCAGGCCGGGCAGCGCGACGAGCCCGGCAGCGTCGACGACCTGGTCCGCCGCGCCCCCTTCCGCGATGACGCCGTCGCGGACCAGCAGGTCGGTCGGCTCCGCGCCGAGGACGCTGACGCCCTTGACCAGGTACGTGCTGCTGCTCATTTGCCCCCCAGGAGCAGGTAGAGGACGGCCATCCGGACGGAGACGCCGTTGGCGACCTGTTCGACGATGGTGGAGCGGGCCGAGTCGGCCACCTCCGGAGTAATCTCCATGCCGCGGACCATCGGGCCGGGGTGCATGACGATCGCGTGCTCGGGCAGCCGGCGCATGCGGGCGGCGTCGAGGCCGTAGCGGCGGCTGTATTCCCGGGTCGACGGGAAGTAGGAATCGTTCATCCGCTCGCGCTGGACGCGCAGCATCATCACGACGTCGACCTGCGGCAGCACGGCGTCGAGGTCGTAGGAGACGCTCAGCTCGGGCGAGAGGGCCGGGCCGACGTCGACCGGGATCAGCGTCGGCGGCCCGACCACCGTGACCTTCGCGCCGAGCGTGGTCAGCAGCAGCACGTTGGACCGGGCGACCCGGCTGTGCAGCACGTCGCCGACGATCGCGACGTGCAGGCCAGCCAGCCGGCCCAGGCGCGAGCGCATCGTGTACGCGTCGAGCAGCGCCTGGGTCGGGTGCTCGTGGGTTCCGTCGCCGGCGTTGACCACCGAGCCGTCGACCCACTGGGCCAGCCGGTGCGGCGCGCCGGAGGCCGGGTGGCGGACGACGACCGCGTCGGCGCCCATCGCCTGCAGGGTCAGCGCGGTGTCCTTGAGGCTCTCGCCCTTGGAGACGCTGGAACCCTTGGCGGAGAAGTTGATGACGTCGGCGGAGAGTCGCTTCGCGGCGGCCTCGAAGGAGATCCGGGTGCGGGTGGAGTCCTCGTAGAAGAGGTTGACCACCGTGCGGCCGCGCAGCGTCGGCAGCTTCTTCACCTCGCGGCTCGACAGGTTGGCCAGCTCGGCCGCGGTGTCCAGGACCAGCGTGGCGTGCTCGGCGTCGAGGTCGGCGGCGGACAGCAGATGCTTGATCATTTGGTCTCCTCGCCGATGAGCTTGACCTCGTCGGTGCCGTCGATCTCGGCGAGCGCGACCTTCACGATCTCGTTGCGCGCGGTCGGGATGTTCTTGCCGACGTAGTCGGCCCGGATCGGCAGCTCCCGGTGGCCGCGGTCGACGATCACGGCGAGCTGCACGGAGCTGGGCCGGCCGAGGTCCGACAGGGCGTCGAGGGCGGCCCGCACGGTGCGGCCGGAGAACAGCACGTCGTCGACGAGGATGACCCGCCGGCCGTCGATGCCACCCGACGGCAGGTCGGTGGGGCCGAGCGCGCGGGTCGCCTTGAGTCGCAGGTCGTCGCGGTAGAGAGTGACGTCCAGCACACCGACGGGCACGTCGACGCCCTCGAAGGCGGCGATGCGGGCGGCCAGGCGGTGGGCCAACGGGACACCGCGGGTCGGGATGCCGAGCAGGACGGTGCCGTCGGCGCCGTCGGTCTTTTCCAGGATCTGATGCGCGATGCGGTCGACGACCCGCTGCAGATCCGTCTCTGTGAGGATGACCTTCACCGACGGTGGCGAACCGGACGTCGTCGAGTTTGAGGCGGCCTGAGCATAGGCCACGGCGGACCTCCTTCCCCGCCTCACGGGACGGGTCGTTAAAGGATGTCTTCGGCGAACCGTCGATCACGTTACCAGCGGGGACAGCGTGGGTATGCGCAGCGTGCCGTGCGTAACACTCTCGCCAGTCGTTGATGCATGGTGCAGGAAAATTCGGACAACACAACACAGTCATCCCAAGTGATGGGTAATGAGCACTTGACCAGTTCTCTCATTCCCCGTACCGTCACGCTCCGTAGCGATCGCTGGGGAGAACCCCGGGTACCAGCACTGGGAGAGTCGTCAATGGCTTCTGAGTACGCCAAGTCGTTGGGCGCGCGTCTGCGCTCCATCCGCCAACAGCAGGGCCTTTCCCTGCAAGGTGTGGAGGAGAAGTCGAACGGCCGTTGGAAGGCGGTCGTCGTCGGCTCCTACGAGCGCGGTGACCGGGCCGTGACGGTGTCCCGCCTCGCCGAGCTCGCCGACTTCTACCGGGTCCCCGTCTCGGAGCTGCTGCCCGACGGCAGCGGTGTCCGGCACGAGCCCACCAACAAGATCGTCCTGGACCTCGAGCGGCTGTACGACGAGGCGTCCGAGGAGCTGGCCTACGTGGCGCGCTACGCGCGGGCGATACAGCAGCAGCGCGGTGACTACAACGGCCGGGTCCTCTCGATCCGCGCCGACGACCTGCGCGCGCTGGCGATCGTCTACGACTCGTCGCCGTCGGGCCTGATCGAGCGCCTCAACGAGCACGGCGTTCTCGTCGCCGACCCGCGGGCCTTCTTCGCCAGCTGAGCGCTGGCCAGGGCTCCGAGCCACACGGCGAAGGGCCCCCACCGCCGCCACAAGCGGTTGGTGGGGGCCCTTCTGTCGTTTTTATCGCGGTGCGTACTCCGCGATGCGACCGATGAGGCCGTTGAGGAACCGGGGACTGTCGTCCGTCGACATCTGCCGGGCGAGCTCGACCGCCTCGGTGATCGCGACGGCGTCGTCGATCTCGTCGACGTAGAGCAGCTCGTAGACCGCGATCCGGGCCAGGTTGCGGTCGACCACCGGCATGCGGTCGATCGTCCAGCCCTCGGCGTAGCTCGCGATCAGCTCGTCGATCCGGTCGAGATGCGTCGCGACGCCCTTGACCAGGCCCTCCGCGTAGTCCAGATGGCCCGGGAGCGGCCGTTCCAGCCGGGCCACGTAGTCCGTGAGGACGTCACCCGGTGGCCGGTCGCGCAGGTCGGCTTCGAACAGCACGTCGAGGGCCCTCTTGCGCGCCTTGCGGCGCGCGGGCATCGAGGTCTTGGGGCCCTCGGCCATCAGGCGCGGCCGAGGTAACGGCCGTCGCGGGTGTCGACCTTGATCTTCTCACCGGTGGTGATGAACAGCGGGACCTGGACGGTCGCGCCGGTCTCGACGGTGGCGGGCTTGTTGCCGCCCGTGGAGCGGTCGCCCTGCAGGCCCGGCTCGGTGTAGGTGACCTCCAGCACCACGCTGGTCGGAAGCTCGACGTAGAGCGGCACGCCCTCGTGGGTCGCGACGATCGCCTCGGCCTCGGGCAGCAGGTAGTTGGACGCCTCACCGACGGTGCCGCCGGCGACGTGGATCTGGTCGTAGGTGTCGAGATCCATGAAGACGAAGTCTTCGCCGTCCGCGTAGAGGTATTGCATGGTGCGCTTGTCGACGGTCGCGGTTTCGACCTTGGTGCCCGCGTTGAAGGTCTTGTCGACGACCTTCCCGGACAGCACGTTCTTGAGCGTGGTGCGCACGAATGCACCACCCTTGCCGGGCTTGACGTGCTGGAACTCCACGACGGACCACAGCTCGCCGTCGAGGTTGAGAACCAGACCGTTCTTCAGGTCGTTGGTGGTGGCCATTTCCTGCCTTGATCTTCACTCGGCGGACAGACCATGCGAGTCTACCGGCCATCAACGGATGCCATCTTCCTCGGGTGTCCGCGCCGGTCCTCGCCAGCCAGGGTGCCGGCCAGCTCGGACGGTGCCGGGCCTGGGGAGTCGCCGGCACCCTCTGCGTCGCTCTGGGTGGGTTGGGGGCGGGCGCCGGGCCGGCAGCGGGGCCGCTGGCCCGCCCGGATCTCCCGGTCGACCTGTTCAACGCCGGCGTGACGGTCGCGTACTTCGGGCTCGTGCTCCTGGTGGTCGCCTGGTGGCGGCTGGGCCGGTTGGTGCGGCAGCGCCCGCTCACCGTCGAGGAGATGCTCGCCACGCTGCTCATGTGGGCGGCGCCGCTGCTGATCGCGCCGCCGGTGTTCAGCCGCGACGTCTACAGCTATCTCGCCCAGGGCGCCATGGTCGGCGCGGGCCTCGACGTCTACACCTCCGGGCCGGCCGACCTCGGCGGGCCGTTCAGCGCCGAGGTGCCGGCGATCTGGCAGCACACCCCCACGCCGTACGGGCCGGCCTTCCTGCTCCTGGCCACGGCGGCGGCGGCCGTCGTGGGCGGGCACGTCACGGTCGGCGTGCTGGTGCTGCGGTTGGCCGCCCTGGCCGGCGTGGCGCTGCTGGCCGTGTCGCTGCCGCCGCTGGCGCGGCGCTGCGGTGTCCCGCCCGCGGCCGCGCTCTGGCTCGCGGCGCTCAATCCGCTGGTGCTGCTGCACCTGGTCGGCGGGGCGCACAACGACGCCCTGATGGTCGGCCTCCTGGCGGCCGGGCTGGCCGCGGCGTTCGCCGGCCGGCCGGTGCTCGGCGCGGTCGCCGTCACGCTGGCCGCCCTGGTCAAGGTGCCGGTCGCGGTCGGGCTGGCCGGGGTGGCGCTGATCTGGGCCGCCCGGGCCACCGGCCGGTGGCGCCGGGTCCGGGCCTTCGGCGGCACCGGGTTGGTCGCGCTCGGCACGGCGGTGTTCGTGACCTGGGTCGCCGGCACCGGGTTCGGCTGGGTGGGCGCCCTGCGCACGCCGGTGACCGCCGACAGCTGGTCGCTGACCAGCGCGCTCGGCCGGGGCACGGAGGCCTGGCTGGCGGCGCTGGACGCCTCGCTGGGCACGGCGCCGGTGACCGTGTGGCGGCTGGCCGGCATGTGCGCGGCCGTCGCCGCGGCGCTGTTCGTCTGGCATCGCCGCCGGACCGTCGGCCCGGTGCGGGGCGTCGGCCTGGTGCTCGGCGGCGTGGTGGTGTTCGGGCCCGCGGTGCGACCCTGGTACCTGCTCTGGGCCGTGGTCCCGCTGGCCGCCGCGGCGCCGCACGGCCGGGCGGGCCGGGTCGCGGCCGCCGCCTGCGCGGTGCTCGCCCTGGTGGTGCTGCCCGACGGCTTCGCGCCCACCGCGCACACCCTCGGCTTCGCCGTCATCGGTGGCTTCCTGGCGGTGGCGCTGCTGGTGATGGCCGCGTTCGCGACCCAGCCGGACGACGACCTGGCGACCGGACTGGCCCGATGACGGCGTCGCGCCGCGTGTTGTGGGCGCTGGCCGTGCTCGCCGTGGTGTGGGTGATCGTGGTGCCCGGCCGGCGGGGCTTCTTCGACGTCGGCGTCTACTACGGCGCGGTGCGGCACTGGCTCGGCGGCGGGGAGCTCTACGACTACCTGCGGCCCGGCACGGTCTACGGGTTCACCTATCCCCCGTTCGCGGCGCTCGTGATGACGCCGCTCGCGCCGCTGTCGTGGCACATCGCGATCGCGGTCAGCATCGCGGTCAACGTGCTGGCCGGCGGGCTGGTGATCCGCTGGCTGGTCGGTCCGGGCATGCGGGCCTGGCTGCTGGTGGCGTTGCTCTGCGTGTTCCTGGCGCCGGTCCGCGACACGGTCAGCTTCGGTCAGGTCAATCTGGTGCTGCTGGCGCTGGTCTGGTGGGACCTGCGCCGAGGCGACCGGGCCGGTGTCGGCATCGGGTTGGCGACCGCGGTCAAGCTGACGCCGGGGCTGTTCGTGCTCTACCTGGCGCTGGCCCGCCGCTGGCGCGCGCTCCTCGTCGCGGTGGCCACGGTCGCGGGGGCGATCCTGCTCGCAGCGGCGGTGGCGCCCACCGCGTCGCGTACGTTCTGGACCGAGGCGCTCTGGAACACCGGCCGCGTCGGCGATCTGGCCTACGTCTCCAACCAGTCGTTGCGGGGACTCGTGGCCCGCGTGGGCCTGCCGGGCTTCTGGTGGGCGATGGCCGTGCTGGCGATCTGTGCACTGTGGATGGTCAGATGCCGGGCCGCCGCGCAGGCCGGTGACCACCGCACGGGTTTCGCGCTGACCGGCGTGGCGACCTGCCTGATCAGCCCCGTGACCTGGGTGCACCACCTGGTCTGGCTGCTGCCGGCCCTCTACCTGGCCTGGCGGCGCGGACGGGCGCGCTGGCTGGTGGTCGCGGCGTACGTGCTGCTGTGCACCAGCGCGGTCTGGCTGTGGGCCGACGGCGGGCGGTCGCTCGCGGCGGTGATCGGCAGCAACCTGTACGTCTGGATCGCGCTCGGACTGCTGGCATTCCTGCCGATCCGCGAGCCGGCCGGTCAGTCGCTGACGGTGGCGAACGCCTCCGCGAGCAGGTCGTCGGACGGGCCGTCGAGGACGTCGGTCTCGGCGAGCGCGTCCAGCACGATGAACCGCAGCCGCGAGCCGCGGGCCTTCTTGTCGACGCGCATGGCGGCCAGCAGGTCCGGCCAGGCCGCCGCCGAATAGGTCGTGGGCAGGCCCAACGCGGTCAGGATCGCGCGGTGGCGGTCGGCGGTCGGCCGGTCGAGTCGGCCGGCCAGGTGGCTGAGCTGCGCGGCGTAGACCAGGCCGACCGAGACCGCGTCGCCGTGCCGCCAGGTGTAGTGCTCGACCTTCTCGATCGCGTGGGCCAGCGTGTGACCGTAGTTGAGGATCTCGCGCCGGCCGGACTCCTTGAGGTCGCCGCCGACGACGTCGGCCTTCACCCGCACGGCGTACTCGATCAGGCGCCGGACCGCCGGACCCGCCGGGTCGGTGGCCGCGGCCGGGTCACGCTCGATGAGGTCGAGGATCGCCGGCTCGGCGATGAAGCCGCACTTGACCACCTCGGCCAGCCCGGCGGTCAGGTCGGCCGGCGGCAGCGAGTCGAGCGAGTCCAGGTCGCAGAGCACCCCGGCGGGCGGGTGGAACGCGCCGACCAGGTTCTTGCCGGCGGCCGTGTTGACGCCGGTCTTGCCGCCGACGGCCGCGTCGACCATGCCGAGCAGCGATGTCGACACGGGCACCCAGCGCACGCCGCGCAGCCAGGCGGCGGCGACGTAGCCGCCGAGGTCGGTCGCGGCGCCCCCGCCGACCGCGACCACCGCGTCGGACCGGGTGAACCCGGCCGCGCCCAACCGATCCCAGCAGGCGGCCGCGGTCTCGATGGTCTTTCCGCTCTCGGCGTCCGGTATCTCGATCCGGGTGACCGCCCGGCCCTCGGCGCGCAGGGCGGCCTCGACCGCGCCGGCGCGCCCGGCCAGCGGCGCCGAGGCGAGCACCGCGACCCGGTCGGCGCCCGGCAGCAGCGCGGCGATCTGGTCGGTCAGCCCACGCCCGACGACCACGTCGTAGGCCTGCTCGCCACCGACCGGAATCCGCGTGATCTCATCCATCGGCGCCGAGCATAGCCGTCAGCCCATCGTCTTCTGGCCGTCGATCGTCTCGCGGAGGATGTCGGCGTGGCCGGAGTGCTGCGAGATCTCGGCGATCAGGTGCAGGAACACGCGCCGGACCGTCCAGGAGGCGCCCGGCTCGAACCACGGCGCGGTGGGCAGCGGGTGGGCGGTGTCGAGGTCGAGCTTCTCGACGAGCGCGTCGGTCTCGGCCGCTGCCGCCTCGAAGTCGGCGACGAGGTCGGCCAGCGTCGCGCCCGGCGGCATCTGGAAGCCGGTCACCCAGTCGACCTCGACCGACGCCATGCCCTCGGCGCCGCCGGCCGCGAACGCGGACCAGCTCCGCTCGATGGTGGCGACGTGGCGCAGCAGGCCACCCAGGCAGAGCGCGCTGGCGGTCGGCGTCAGCCGGGCCTGCTCGTCGGTCAGCCCGCCCACGGTGAACAGCAGAAACCCACGGTGACGCTGGAGGGAAGCCAGCAGATCGGCACGCTCAGTCATGCCACGCAGCTTAGGGGGTGCGGACCGGGTCACCGAGGGCGTGCGCCGGCATCTCGAGCTCGGTGCCGTGCTCTTCCTGCCAGTCGTACACCTTGCTAATCGTCACCGTCGACGCGAAGAACTCGCGGGCCGACAGTCCACCCACGACCGGGTCGTTGTCCTGTGCCAGCAAGGTGCCCGGGACCAGGCGGAAACCGGCCCGGAGCGCCGCGCTGAGCCGGCGGTGGCCGTCGACCACGAAGAAGCGCGAGTCGGCGTAGCCGATCGAGATCGGTTCGAGCGCCTCGGGACCGGGGAGCGCGGCGGCCGACGCGTCGGACATCCCGCGCAGCGCCGTGATGTCACCCGTCGGGTAGATCCGGGCCGGGTCGAGCAGCAGCAGCGGCGGGCTCTCGGCGAGGATCCGCGCGCCGATGCGGCCCTCGATCGCGGCCACCGCCAGGTCGATCACCTCGTCGGGCCGGGCCCGCGTCGTGTCGAGGACCAGGTCGTAGTTGCGCAGGGCGTGCTTGTCGGCGTGGTAGCGGGTGAGGAACCGCTGGCGCTCGCTCTCGCTGCGGCTGCGCAGCTGGTCCTTGGCCTCTTCGAGCGTGGCGTAGTTCTCCACCTCGTTGGCCGGCCGCCCCAGCACCCGGCGGGCCGCCACGGTCGGGTCCGTGATCAGGTGGACCTTGAAGCCGTCGGTGAAGAAGAACCAGGCCAGCCGGCTGTCCATGATGACCCGTTGACCGGATTCGGCGATCTCGCGCTGCATCTGGTCGACGGTGCCGTCGATCACGTCGTCGAGCTCGGCGTGGAGGTTGAGCTGGAGCGCGGTCATTCCCCGCTCACGGGCCATCTCGCGATAGAGGTCGCCGACGCTGATCCGGCGCACGTGCAGCCGCTCCGACAGCCCTACCGACACGGTGCTCTTGCCACTGCCCAGGTCACCGTTGACGGTGATGGACCGCTGGTTGCCCATGCGCCTCGATCCTCGAAGTAGCTGGCCCGATTTGTCGGACCCACCCGCTTTACGCCAATCTCTCGTCGATCCTAACACCAGCTTTCTGCGCCGCCGATCGCCCGTTTGCTCTATCCCAAGCCACTCAAGGGTGTCCTCAGTGGAGGCTCAGCGCGCGGCGTGCTCGGCCAGTCGCTCCGCGTGCTCGCGCACGGCATCGCGCAGCTCCGGCGGACCCACGATCCGGAACGGCCAGCCCAGTCCGGCCAACATTTGCGCCATTCCGGGCAGGCTCTGGGCCCGGGTCTTCATGAGCACGCCGTCCTCGGTCTCGGTGATCTCCGCGACACTGGCCGGCACGCGCCGCCGCACCTGGGCCAGCTCCGCCTCGAAGAGCACGTCCACCTCCCAGGTGTACGGGACGCCGGCCAGCGAGCGGGTGACGTGCGCGACCGCGTCGAAGCCGTCCGGGACGGTGAACGTGGCTTCGCCGGTGTCGACCGCGTTGATCCGGTCGAGCCGGAAGGTGCGGATCTCGCCGCGCCGGTGGTCGAAGCCGGTGAGGTACCAGCGGCCGGCGTGGAAGACCAGCCCGTAGGGGTCCACCTCGCGCAGGGTGACCGCGCCCTTCCAGGAGCGGTAGGTGATGCTGACCCGCCGGGTGGCCCGGGCGGCGGCGCCGAGCGCCAGCAACGTCGTGGTCGCCGGCCGCGCGGCGGGCGCGCTGCGGTCGACGGTGAACCCGAGACTCTCCTGGACGCCCGCGAGCCGCTCGGACAGGTTCTTCGGCAGCACCCGGCGGATCTTCGCCAGAGCCGGGCCGGTCGCCGGCGCCTCGGTGGTGAGCCCGAGGTGCTCGGCGGCGATCAGCCCGAGCACGACGGCGGCCGCCTCGTCGTCGGTGAGCATCAGCGGCGGGAGCTTGTAGCCGGGGCTCAGCCGGTAGCCGCCGTAGCGGCCGCGGGCGGCGGCGACCGGGATGCCGAGGTCGGCGAGCGTGCCGGCGTAGCGGCGGACGGTGCGTTCGTCGACGCCGAGCCGGGCGCCGAGGTCGGCGCCGGTCAGGTGGTGGTGCGACTGCAGCAGTTCGAGCATCCCCAGCACGCGGGAGGCCGGATGTGACACCCGTCACTCTCCTTATCCGGACCGAAACTGTCCGGATGCCATCCTACGCTCACGGCATGACTGAGACGTTCGTTCTGGTGCCGGGCATGTGGCTCGGCGGTTGGGTGTGGGACGCCGTGGCGCAGCGGCTGCGGGCGGCCGGTGACCGGGCGATCCCGGTCACGCTGGCCGGGGTCGGCGAGCGGGTCGACGAGGGTGACGCCGACCTGGAGCAGCACGTCGCGGACATCGTAGCGGCGGCCGAGGGCTCGTCGAACGTGGTCCTCGTCGGACACAGCTACGGCGGACTGCCGGTGACGGCCGCGGCGGCGCGGATCCCGGTGTCGCGTGTGGTCTATGTGGACAGTGGGCCGTTGCCGGACGGCACCCGCCAGCTCGACATGGGTCCGCCGCCGGAGTCCACGGGGCCGGTGCCGCCGCGGCCGTGGGAGCCGGCCGACGACCCGGTGCTGCTGGCGGGTCTCGACGACGACGCGCTTTCACTGCTGCGCAAGCGATCCACCACGCATCCGTACGCGTCGGTGGCGCAACCCCTGCGCCGCGGGGGCGCATTGAACCCGCCGGCCTCGCTGATCGCGAGCACGTTCTCCCTGGAGCAGATCGCGCAGATGCGGGCGGCCGGCCACCCGTTCTTCGCGGCCATGGGTGACGACGTGGTGATCCGCGCGCTGCCGACCGGCCACTGGCCGATGCTGTCGGAGCCGTCGCGGCTGGCGTCGCTGCTCAGGGCTTGAGCAACGCCTGGATCTCCTCGGCCACCTCGTCCGGCGTACGCCCGTCGGTCTCGACTGTGATCGTCGCGACCGACTCGTAGAGCGGGAGGCGCTGGTCCAGCAGGAATTTCAAGGTGGCCCGCGGGTTGATCTCGAGGAGCGGCCGGCCGGAGTTGAGGCCGACCCGCTTGACCGCCTCGCCCAGGCTCACCACCAGGTGCACGACCTGGTGGTGGGCCAGCGCGGCGCGGGTCTCCTCGGCCAGGATGGCGCCGCCGCCGAGGGCGAGCACACCGTCGAAGTCGCTGACCGCGCCGGCCACGGCGGCGCGTTCGAGGGCCCGGAAGTGCTCCTCGCCGTCGTCGAGGAAGATCTCGGGGATCGGCTTGCCGGCGGCGGCCTCGATGTCGGTGTCGGTGTCGCGGAACTCGACGCCGAGCCGGCTGGCCAGGGCCCGCCCGGTGCTGGTCTTACCGGCGCCGGGCGCGCCGACGAGGATCGCCCGCGGCCGGCGGCTCATCGGATCACCAGGTTCTCGAGGTAGCCGGCCAGGTTGCGGCGGATCTCGGCCACCGAGTCGCCACCGAACTTCTCCGTGGCCGCCTCGGCCAGCACGAGCGCCACCATGGACTCGGCGACGATCGCGGCGGCCGGCACGGCGGCCACGTCGGACCGCTGGTTGATCGCGGTGGCCGGCTCGCCGGTGCTCACGTCCACGGTGGACAGTGCCCGGTTGAGGGAGGAGATCGGCTTCATCGCGGCCTTGACCCGCAACGGCTCGCCGGTGGTGATGCCGCCCTCCAGGCCGCCGGCCCGGTCGGTGACCCGCTTGACCCCGTTGGCCGTCGGGATGATCTCGTCGTGCGCCTGCGAGCCGCGGGAGCGGGCCTGCGTCCAGGCGTCGCCGATCTCCACGCCCTTGATGGCCTGGATCGACATGAGCGCGGTGGCCAGCCGTGCGTCGAGCTTGCGGTCCCACTGGACGTGGCTGCCCAGGCCGGGCGGCACGCCGTACGCCAGGACCTCGACGATGCCACCCAACGTGTCGGCGTCGCGCTTGGCCGCGTCGACCTCGGCCACCATCCGCGCGCTGGCCTCCGGGTCGAGGCAGCGGAGCGGGTCGGCGTCGACGCGCTCGGCGTCCTCGGGCCGCGGGTGCAGCCCGGGCTTGGCGGAGACGCTCCCGAGCTCGACGACGTGCGACACGATCTCGATCCCGAGCGCCTGCCGCACCATCTCCCGCGCCACGGTGCCGACCGCGACCCGCGCGGCGGTCTCCCGGGCACTGGCCCGCTCCAGAATCGGCCGGGCGTCGGTGTGCCCGTACTTCTGCATGCCCGCGAGATCAGCGTGCCCCGGCCGCGGCCGGGTCAGCGGCGCGTTGCGGGCCTGCTTGGCGAGCACGTCGGGATCCACGGGATCGGCCGCCATCACGGTCTCCCACTTGGGCCACTCGGAGTTGCCCACCCGCACCGCGACGGGGCTGCCGAGCGTCACCCCGTGCCGCACGCCACCGAGGATCTCGACGACATCCTGCTCGAACGACATCCGAGCGCCCCGCCCGTAGCCGAGCCGCCGCCGCGCGAGCTGCCGGCCGATTTCGGCGCTGGTCACCTCGACGCCGGCCGGCACCCCTTCGAGCACAGCCACCAACGCGGGCCCATGCGATTCCCCTGCGGTCAACCAGCGCAACACGGCCCAAGTTTGACATGACGCCACCCGCCGCCCACCATCCGGCCACCCCATCCCACTCCCCGGACAACCTTCAATCCCGGGTGCCGCGGACCGGCCCCAGCGCGTCGAAACACGCCCAGGCATCGTCGGCACAGCCGCCCACAGATGCGGCCCACGCATGATTGCCGCGCCTCATCCCGCCACACCGTTTCTCCGCCGGCGCCGGAGACCCGCCCGTTCCCCTACCTCGCCGCTTGCGTGAGCCGAGCGCCCACGGCTATCGAGTCGAACAGACCCCACGCGTCGTCATCCCGACCGCTGCTCGCACGAATGCCGCCACCTCTGCCGTGCGCTCCGCCGACGCGTTCGATGGCCAGCATGATGGCCGTCGAGTCGGCCGCCACCGGCGCCGAGGCCTGCTGCGCCAGGCTGCGCCGGCGCGCCTCTCGCCACGTCGCGTCCTCGGCGTGTCGCGGCGGCGGGGGCCATGTCTCCCTGGGCATACATGCCAAAACGTGTGCGCACATGGTTTGGCATGTATGCCCCAGGAGACACCCCGGCCCGACAAGCGACACGCCTGGAACGAGCGGGCCAGGACCCACGAACGCGCACCGCAGCGCCGCACGAGGCAGCACGACAAGGCGCGGCACACGGCAAGGCGCGGCATGCCGGGACCGGTGGGGATGGACCTCTGGCGGGCTCAGGTGCGTTCGGGCGTGGCGCCGGTGGTCACGGAAGCCGGCTGCGCCGGCGCCGTTGAGCTGGTCGGGTGTTCAGGAGCGGGCGCGGAACAAGGCTTCGCGCATCGCGGCGGTGGGTGGCTCGGCGCCCGTGAAGAGGCGGAACTGGCCCAGGGCTTGGGCCAGGAGGAGGTCCAGGCCCGAGAGGATGTGGCAGCCGGCGCTCGCGGCCGAGTCGGCCAGGGGGGTTGGCCACGGGTCGTAGATGGCGTCGAAGACGATCGTCGACGGGTGCCAGGTGGCGTTGATGGCGATCGGGTCGGCTACGCCTTTGGGAACCGTGGAGATGACCACGTCCGCTGCCAGGGCCGGTTGGGCCTCCGGCCACAGGGCCGGGCGGAGCGGCACGTTGAGGTCCGCGGCGGCGGCCGCCAGTTCCTCGATCGCCAGCTGGCGGCGGGCGACCACCGTGACCGACTCGGCGGCCAGGTGGGCGGCGGCGGCCACGGCCGCGCGGGCCGTGCCGCCGGCGCCGAGGACGGTGAAGCGGGCGCCGCCCGTCACGCCCGCCTCGGTCAGCAGGGTGACCATGCCTTCGACGTCGGTGTTGGTGGCGTACCAACCGGCATCACGGCGGACCAGGGTGTTGGCCGCGCCGACCGTGGCCGCCAGCGGCGCGACCTCCGTCGCGACCTTCAGCGCGACTTCCTTCAGCGGCATCGTCAGCGACAGGCCGGCCCACTCCGGGCCCAGGCCGGCGACGAAGCCGGGCAGGCCGGCCTCGTCGCATTCGATCGCCGTGTAGGACCAGTCCGTCAGGCCGAGCGCCGCGTAGCCGGCGTTGTGGATCACCGGGGAGAGCGAGTGGGCGATCGGCTTGCCCAGGACGGCCGCACGGGTCAATTGATGATCCCGGCCTCGCGTGCCTTGACCTTGTTGGCCTCGTGCTCCGCGTCGGTCTCCGCGAAGGCCGAGTGGCCCTCCTTGTCGATCGCGACGAAGAACAGCCAGTTGCCGGCCGGCGGGTTCATCGCGCCCTCCAGCGCCTGCTTGCCCGGGTTGTCGATCGGCGTCGGGGTCAGGCCCTTGTAGAGGTGGGTGTTGTACTTGTTCGTCTCGTCGGCGTAGTCCGACTGGTCCATGTCCTTGGACGCCTTGGTCTTCTTGCCGGCGACCTCGAGCCCGTAGTTCAGGGTCACGTCGAACTGCAGCAGCATGTCCTTGACATAGACCCGGTTGTACGCGACCCGTGCGATCTTGCCCAGGTCGTCCTTGTTGCCGGCCTCCGCCTGGGCCAGCGACGCCACGATCAACGCCTCGTACGGCGCGATCCCGCCGCGGTTCTTCTCCACGTTGTCGGTGAACTTCATCTCGCCGACCACGGTCAGGAAACGATTGACCATGATGTCGAGGACCTGTTTGGCGTTGGGCTTCGGCGGCATCTCGTAGGTGTCCGGGAAGAGGAAGCCCTCGAGTGACTTGGTGACCTTCTTGCCGTCCTTGCGCGTGAACCAGTAGTCCGGGATCTTGAACGAGTCGACGTTCTTGGCGGCGTTCTGGAAGTCCTTGACCGGGATCTTGGTCTGTTCCGAGAGCTTCTTGAACGTGCCCAGCATCGTCAGGCCCTCGGGCACGGTGACGCCGTTTACGATCTTGTTCTTCGGGTCGACCAGGACGGCCAGCGCGGCCTTGCCACTCATCTGCTTCTGGAGCCCGTAGACACCGGGCTGGATGTTCTTGCTGCGGCTGTCCGCGTCGGCGGCGTCGACGAATGCCTTCGCGCTCTTCACGACATCGGCCCGGAAGAGGGTGTTGGCGATGTCGGTCGCGGTCTCCAGCTGCTTGACCTCGACGTTGACCTTTTCGCCGGTGCCGGCGCCGTCGTAGTCGGGGGTGGTGAAGTAACCCTGGATCCGGTCGAACCCGTACCAGGCGCCGGCGCCGAGGCCGCCCAGCAGGATCAATGCCATGAAGAACGCTATGGCGGTCTTCCCGCCGCCGCCTTTGCGCTTCTTCTTGCCGGTCGCCGCCGCCTTGCGGTACCCGCGTCGATGTCGGCCCTTGTCGGCCCGGTCCTCGAACGCGAGGTCAAGGTCGTCGATCGTCACGTTCGCCTCCGCTGCGCGTCCAGCCAGCCCTGCAGTATCTCCACCGCGGCCGCCTGGTCGACCACCGCGCGTTGGCGCCGTCCCCGGACGCCGCGCTCGGCCAGCCTACGGGTTGCGACGACCGTCGATAGCCGCTCGTCTGCCAGCCGCACGGGCACCGGATCGATGACCGTCGCCAACCGGTGAGCATAGGCCCTCGCTCCGGTCGCCGCAGGTCCGTCCTTGCCACCCAGCGTCACTGGCAGACCGACCACCACTTCGATGATCGCGTGCTCCTCGACAAGTCGCGCAAGTTCGGCGATATCTGCAGGTATAGCGTCTTCCCCGGCATCCGTGTCACGACGCAAAGTGACCAACGGCGTGGCGAGAATGCCGTCGGGGTCGCACATCGCGACCCCGACACGCACGTTACCTACATCCACACCGAGACGTACACCCCGGTGAAAAGCGCTCAGACCGTCACGCTCCGTCAATAGCCTTTTCCACAGCGGCCAGAAGGTTGGCCGCCTCGGCCGCCGGTACGCCGCCACCCTGGGCGAGGTCGGCGTTGCCGCCGCCGCGACCCGAGAGCGCGCCCTTGACCAGATCGGCCGCCGACAGCCCGCGTCCCTTGGCGGCCGCGTTGGTCGCCACCACGAGCGAAGCCTTGCCGCCCGATCGGCCGGCCACCGCGACCACGGCGGGCCGCGCGGCGTCGATCTTGCCGCGGATTTCCTGCGCGAGGGTACGCACGTCGTTGCCCGCCGCGCCCTCGGGCGCCTCGGTGCCGACGAACGCGACGCCGCGGATGTCGACGGCGCCGGCCGCCAGCGCCGCGGCCCCGCCCAGGACCAGCTGGCCGCGGAGCTTCTCGAGCTCCTTCTCCGCGTCGCGGAGCTGGCTGATCGTCTGCGCGACGCGCTCGGCGACCTGCTCCCCCGGCACCCGGTAGAGCTCGGCGAGCCGGGCCACGAGCAGGTGCTCGCGGGCGAGGTGCTGGAACGCGTCGATGCCGACCAGCGCCTCGACGCGGCGTACACCGGAACCGATCGACGCCTCGGAAAGGATCTTCACGAGGCCGAGCTGGCCGGAGCGGGCCACGTGGGTGCCACCGCACAGCTCGCGGGCGTAGTCGCCGACCTCGACGACCCGCACCTCGTCGCCGTACTTCTCGCCGAACAGCGCCATCGCGCCGAGCCGCCGGGCCTCCGCCTGCGACGTGATGAACGCGTGCACCTCGAGGTCGCCCAGCAGCACCTCGTTGATCTGCTGCTCGACGTCGTTGAGCACGCTCGGCGGAACGGCCGCCGGGGTGTTGAAGTCGAACCGCAGCCGGCCCGGCGCGTTGAGCGAACCCGCCTGGGTCGCCGACTCGCCGAGGAAGTTGCGCATCGTCTGGTGCACCAGGTGCGTCGCGGTGTGGGAGCGGGAGATCGCCTTGCGCCGCGTGATGTCGATCTCGGCGAAGCCGGCCTCACCGACCCGCAGCTCGCCGCGGACGACCTTGGCGCGGTGGATGACCAGGCCGGGCACGGGCGACTGCACGTCGAAGACCTCGACCTGCCCGCTGCCCACGGTGATCAGGCCCATGTCGGGCTGCTGGCCACCGCCCTCGGCGTAGAACGGCGTCGCGTCGAGGACCAGCTCGATGGTGTCGCCCTCGCCGGCCACCTCGAGCGCCGTGCCGCCGCCGTCGAGCACCGCGCGGACCCGCGACTCGCGGCTCACCTCGGCGTAGCCGGTGAACTCGACCGGCCCGCCCGCGTCGAGCACCGCCCGGTAGGCCGACAGGTCGACGTGGCCGGTCTTGCGGGCCTGGGCGTCGGCCTTGGCCCGCGAGCGCTGCTCGGCCATCAGCCGGCGGAAGCCCTCGGCGTCGACCTGCAGCCCCTGCTCGGCCGCGATCTCCAGGGTCAGGTCGATCGGGAAGCCGTACGTGTCGTGCAGCTGGAACGCCTTGTCGCCGGAGAGCGTCGTGCCGCCCGCCTGCTTGGTCTCGGTGACCGCGGTGTCGAGGATCGTCGTGCCCGCGCGCAGGGTGGAGAGGAAGGCCTCCTCCTCGGCGTACGCGTAGTCGGCGATCCGGCCGAAGTCGTCGGCCAACTCGGGGTAGGACGGCGCCATGCAGTCCCGGGCGACCGGCAGCAGCTCGGGCAGCGAGCGCTCCTGCCAGCCGAGCAGCCGCATCGCCCGGATCGCGCGACGCATGATCCGCCGCAGCACGTAGCCCCGGCCCTCGTTGGAGGGGGTCACGCCGTCGCCGATGAGCATCAGCGAGGTGCGCACGTGGTCGGCGATGACCCGCAGGCGCACGTCGTCGGGGTGCGACTCGGCGGCGACCTGGCTGTGGCCGGCGCCGTAGCGCTTGCCGGTCAGCTCGGCCGCGCGGTCGAGGATCGGCTTGACCTCGTCGATCTCGTAGAGGTTGTCGACGCCCTGCAGCAACGAGGCCATCCGCTCGAGGCCCATGCCGGTGTCGATGTTCTTGGCGGGCAGCTCACCGACGGTGTCGAAGACCTCTTTGCTCTTCACGTTGGTGATCTCGTACTGCATGAAGACGAGGTTCCAGAACTCCAGGAACCGGTCCTCGTCGACCTCGGGGCCGCCGTCGGGGCCGTACGCCGGGCCGCGGTCGTAGTAGAGCTCCGAGCACGGGCCGGCCGGGCCCGGAATGCCCATCGACCAGTAGTTGTCCTTCTTGCCCCGGCGAACCAGGCGCTCGGCCGGGATGCCGGTCCGCTTCCAGATCTCGATCGCTTCGTCGTCGTCGAGGTAGACCGTCGCCCAGATGCGCTCCGGGTCGAGCCCGAACCCACCCTCGTTGACCGGCTTGGTGACCAGGTCGAAGGCCAGCGGGATCGCGCCGGCCTTGAAGTAGTCGCCGAACGAGAAGTTGCCGTTCATCTGGAAGAACGTGCCGTGCCGGCTGGTCTTGCCGACCTCGTCGATGTCGGGCGTGCGGATGCACTTCTGCACGCTGGTCGCCCGCTCCCACGGCGGGGTGCGCTGGCCCAGGAAGTAGGGCACGAACTGCACCATGCCGGCGTTGATGAACAGCAGGTTCGGGTCGTCGATGGCGGGCAGCGGGGCGCTCGGGACCACGGCATGGCCGTTGGCCTCGAAGTGCGCGAGAAACCGCCGCTTGATCTCCGCCGTCTTCATCAGTTGCCTTCCTCAGTGATGGCGCTGCCGTGGGTGCGAACCGTTGATCGGCTCGTCGAACTCGACCTCGAGGTCGTCACCCCGCAGGTCTTCGAACTGGTCCTCGAAGGTGACACCGTTCGCGAACGCCTCGTGGATCTGCTGCTCGCGCTCGGCCATGTTGACGCGCACGTCGTCGACGAAGGCGCGGACCGACTCGACGAGGCCGCCGGCCTGGTGGCTCAGGGAGCCGGCGATGCCGCTCGGGGTGAACTCGTTGGCCTTCTGGGTCAGCTTGCGCACGACCAGGGCACCGACCGCGAGGCCGACGCCGAGCCAGAGCAACCGCTTCATGCTTCCATCCTTCCTCGCGGACAGCCGGTCAGCGCTGGGTGGCCCGCTTGGCGGCGCGGCGCTGCTGCTTGAGGGTGGTGCGGACCTCGCGCTCCTCCTCCGCGTGGCGGCGGGCGGAGGTGGCCCGGCGCACGCCGTAACCGAAGGCGGCGACCTTGACCAGCGGGTTGGCCGCGGCGGCCGAGACCACCGTGGCGAGGTTGGCGACGTTGGCCGTCACGTTCTGGGCGTGCCCGGTCATCGTGTCGATCTTGGCGAGCTGCACGTTGACGCCGTCGAGCGAGGTGTGCACCTGGCTCAGCGCCACGTTGACACCCTCGATTGTCGTGTTCGCGTTGGCCAGGATCGGGCCGGTGCGGTCGTTGAGATCGTTGATCGCGTTGGTGGCCGCGTCGATCGTCTTACGGAGCCGCAGGATCGGCACCGCGAGCACCAGCACCAGCATCAGGAACGCGCCGGCCACGACGAGCCACGCGACTTCTCCACCGTCCACCCGAACCTCCTCCACGACGTACCCGGTGCGCCAACGTGCAGACCCTACCGTCCGTAACGCCACACGGCCTCACGACGGTGCGGCCGTGGGCACGAGCCCGTACGGCGTCTCGCCCACTTCTCCCGGGTTGACGTCGGGCAGCGGCCCGGTGCGCTCGTCGGCGATCGCGTTGCGGACCTTGATGGACACGTCGGAACCCTTGCAGTCCTCGGGGTTCAGGCCGACCGGCGGTCCCTGCGAGGCGCCACCCTCCGGCTCGACACCGATGGGGACGTTGCCGCAGGCGGGCGCCCGTACCCACAGGTCCATGGTCAGCTCGTCCCGCGTCCAGCACGTGTAGCTGCCGTCGACCTTGGTCTCCGGACACTTGGCCGGCTTCCAGCTCTGCCAGCCGTTGGCGACGAGCGCGTCCTGGTAGGCCTTCGCCGTCTCCTCTGGCCCTTGCGTCGAGTGGGTGGTCCGCTCCCGGAACCGGCACTCCTCCAGGCACCACCGGTTGCCGTCGATCTGGTCCTGCGGCTTCGTGTTCGCCCAATCCGGCACGCCGAGGCTGTCGAGCGAGGCGAACACCGGGTCGCGCGACTCCGCCTGGGCCCACGAATAGACCGGAAGAGCCACGAGCACGAGCAGGATCCCGAGCACGAGTACGCCGAGCCGGACGTTGCGCGGGTCGCGGATCTGCTCGCGCAGCTGGGCGGGCGACACGCTCATTCTGCGGGCCGCCGCGTTCGGGCGTTGCGGGATCGGCTGGCTGGTCTCCGACGGGATGCCAGGGACGGACGCCGAGCGGCGGACGGCCGGATCGGGCTGGTCCGGAGGTGCGCCCGGTGGGCGGGCGGCACCGGTGGCCGGGCCGGTCGGTGGGCGGGCGGCGCCGGTGGCCGGGCCCGTCGGTGGCCGGGCCGCGCCGGTGGCCGGGCCGGTTTGTGGGCGGGCGCCGGGTGGGGCCGGCGCCGGCGCGGCGGCGGCCGCCCGGACCGGTGGGACCGCGGCGGCCGCGGCGGCCGGCGGGCGGGGCGGGCCGTCCTGGCCCGGTGCGTCGGTCGGGACGGGTACGCCGGCGCGGGCCCGGGCGCCGTTCGGTCCCGTGGGCATGCCGGGTCCGGCCGGGCCGGACGGCGGGCCGGCCGGGCCGAGCGGGGGGCCGGGCGGCGGGCCGGCCGGGCTGCCTGGGCCGGGTTGAGCCGGTGGGCCGCCGGGTGGGCGCGCGGCGCCGACGGCGCCGGGGCGGCTCGCGCCTCGGGCTGGGGCGCCCGGCGGTGGGGCTACGCCGGGTCCGGCGGCCATGCCGGGGCCGGCGGCCGGTGGGCGTGCCACGCCGGTCGCGTCGGGGCCGCCCGGGCGGTTGGGCTGGTCAGGGCCGATGGGCGGGCGAACAGCGCCGGTGCCGTCGGGTCGTAGCGGCGGCCGTACCGCACCCGTGCCGTCGGGTCGCAGCGGCGGCCGCACCGCACCGGTCCCGTCGGGCCGTTGGGGCGGCCGAACCGCACCCGTTCCGTCCGGGCCGAGCGGCGCCCGCACGGCGCCCGTTCCGTCAGGCCGTTGCGGCGGCCGAACCGCACCCGTTCCCTCGGGGCCGAGCGGCGCCCGCACGGCACCTGTTCCGTCAGGTCGTTGGGGCGGCCGCACCGCGCCGGTTCCGTCGGGGCCGAGCGGCGGGCGAATGGCGCCCGTTCCGTCGGGGCCGACCGGCGGTCGGACCGCGCCGGTCGCGCGTCCGCCGGCCGGCCGGTCGGGTCTCCGGCCACCGGGCACGCCGGTTCCGCCGGCCGAGCCAGGCCCGGTCGGTGGCATCGGGGGGCGCTCGGCCCGGCCCGGGCGAACCGGGCCGGCCGGTCCTGGCGCGGCATCCGGCGGCGCGTCCGGCGCGGCTCGCCGCCCGCGCGGCCCGTCGGCGCCGCGGTCGGCGTCGCCGAAGCGGCCACGCGCGCCGGCGCCGCTCTGATCCCCGAACCGTCCGCGCGCGCCCGTGGGTTCACCGTCGTCGCCGAAGCGGCCGCGCGGACCGCCGAGCGCGCCGGTGTCGGTGTCACTGGCCCGGCGGCGCCGTCCGCCGCCACTCACGTCGCCGGTAAGCGAGCCGTCTGCGGCAGCGCCATGGCGTCCGCCGGCGTCACCCGGCAGACCGCCCGAGGCGGCACCGGTTATGTCACCGGTAGCGTGCCGACCCGCCGAACCGCCACCGGACCCGGGTGCGTCGTCGGGCGCGGCGCGCCGCCCTTCGGCGCCACCATCGCCCCGGAAGCGGCTGCGCGCGCCGCCACGGGGCGGGTCGACGGGAACGTTCGGCGCGTCGGCGCTCGGGCCACCACGGTCCGCGCCCGGGGGAACCGCACGGCCACCGAACGGCTGCCCGGCAACGCCCGGCGCCGCTGGGCCGCGGCCCGGCCGTCCGCGGCCACCGAGTCCGTCCGGACGCCCGGCCGGCCCCTCTTCGTGCACCGCACCGCCGGGACGACCGCCGGGCTCAGCCGGCGTATCCGGCGCAGCCCGGCGCCCGGTGCGAATCGGCCCGGTGTCGCGACCGGGCACGACCGGAGGCGCGATCACCGGCGGCATGCCACCGGTCGCCGGTCCACCCGGCCCACCGCGACCGGCCGGCGCGGCCCCGGCCGCGTTCCAGCCGCCGGTGGTGTCGCCGCGTTCGCCCTGTGGCGGCGCACCCGCGCCGCCCGCGAAGCGGCTCCTGGCCGCCCCGCCGCCCGAGGTCGGCGCCCCGGGCATCGAGGGTCGCCCAGGCTGCTCACGACGAGCCGCCCAGTCGGATGCCTGCCCGCCGGGCGGTTGGCCGCCGCGCGGCTCGTCCGGCTCGGGCGCCCGCCGCCGGCCGCCGCCGGCCGGGGGCTGCACCGCTCCGGTGCCGGCGTCGTCGGAGCCGGCGGCCCGGCGCCCCGGGGTCTCCCCCGTCGGCGCACCCGGCCGCCCACCGCGCCAACCACGCTCGGCGGCGGGCTCGCCCGCCACCTGCGGCGGCACCGGCGGCGCGTTGCCGGACATCGGCACGTTGGGCGCCTGATCCGGCGGCGCCGAGAACCGGCTGCGCGCCGAACCACCGCGACCACGCGGACCGGACACGGGCGCCGCCGGCATGCCGCCGGTCGCCTCGCGCGCACCCCACTGCCCGGTGTCCTGGCCGGCCGGACCGCCGGTCCGACCGACCTGCCCGGTCTCGGGCCCTACCGGCCCACCAGCGGGCCTCGCATCGGGACCGTGCGCGGGACCCGGACGCCCAGCGGCGCCACCCTCGGGCCCGCGCGGCCGACCCGGCCGACCGGCCGGACCGAACTGCCCACCGTCACCACCGGCCGGCCCACCGGGCCGGCCTCCAGCGCCGAACTGCCCAGCTTCCGGACCCGCGGCCCCACCGGCGCGACCACCGGCACGAAGCCGCCCGGTGTCCGGACCCGCCGGCCCACCAGGCCGACCACCGGGCGGAAACGGCCCGGCCTCCGGCGCCGGAGGCGCCCCAGGCCGGCCGCCCGGGCCGAACTGCGAGGCATCGCGCCCGCCCGGTCGCCCGGCCGGGCCGACCGCACCAGGCGGCTCCTGCCCCCGCGGCCCACCAGCCCGCCCAGCCGGACCCACCGCACCAGGCGGCTCCTGCCCCCGCGGCCCACCAGCCCGCCCAGCCGGACCCACCGCACCAGGCGACTCCTGCCCCCGCGGCCCACCAGCCCGCCCAGCCGGACCCACCGCACCAGGCGACTCCTGCCCCCGCGGCCCACCAGCCCGCCCAGCCGGACCCACCGCACCAGGCGACTCCTGCCCCCGCGGCCCACCAGCCCGCCCAGCCGGACCCACCGCACCAGGCGGCTCCTGCCCCCGCGGCCCACCAGCCCGCCCCGCCGGGCCATGCGGCCCGGCTTCAGCGCCCGCCGGCCGACCGCCAGGCCCGAACTGCCCCGTGCCGTCCTCGGGCCGCGAACCCGCGGACCCACGCGGCGGCCGACCCACCGGCGGCGGCGCACCAGCGCCCCGCGCCCCGTTCCCGGGCCCGCCAGGCCCACCTGCGGGCGCACCACCGAAACGCTGCTGCTCGTCCACCGACGGCGGACCACCGGCCGGTCCGCGGCCACCGTCACCGCCGGGTCGGCCACGACCGCCGCCCCCGGGCGGCGGAGCCCCCCGGCCAGGCCCGTCAGCGCCGGGCGGCCCGTCGACAGGCCGCCCACCAGGGGGGCCGGGCGCCACGGGCGGCGGCGCGCCCGCCTCACCTCCGGGACCGATGTCGGCCCGCTCTTCCTTGGCCGTACGCAGGTCAGCAAGCCAGCCGAGGTCCTCGCCGCTCGTGGCGTCGGCCTCGTCGCCGTCGTCGCGACCCCGGCCCCATCGCCGGCCCCGCGCCGGCGGATCGCGCCGATCGTCGCTCACGCACTCACCTCACTGGTCGTCGCGCCGGGGGACGGCGCGATTCCTGGCCACATTCCTCGCCAATGGGACATCGGCGGTGTGGATGCTTCGAGATCGCGACAACCATGCCCGCAATCCCGGTTCACCCAACCTCGCCTTCCTCGTCGCGGACAACCCCATCGCGGACAGCCCCATCGCGTCCGGTCGCAACAGCGTCACCCACCGGCCGCTCGTCCGCGACCCCTGTGTGGCCAGAACGCGCCTTCGCCCGCCCAACCGAATCCGCACCATCCGCACCGCCGCCGGCGGCCGCCGGCGAGCCAGAAGCAGAATTGGCGGCGGCAGCCTCGCTCCGCCTGCTCCGTTCGCCGCGGACGATCCGCCGGATGGTCGGCAGCCGCATCCCGATGGCGCGCTCGTCGCCGTGATCGCCCGGCTGGTAGTAGTCGACCCCGACCAGCCCGTCCGGCGGGTACTGCTGGGTGACCACCCCACGCGGGTCGTCGTGCGGATATCGGTAGCCCTTGCCGTGCCCGAGCCCCTTGGCACCCTGGTAGTGCGCGTCCCGCAGGTGCCGGGGCACACCACCGCCCTTGCCGGCGCGTACGTCCGTCAGGGCCGCCGAGATCGCGGTCGTCGCGCTGTTGGACTTCGGGGCGGTGGCCATGTGGATCACGGCCTGGGCGAGGTTGAGCTGCACCTCGGGCAGCCCCACGTATTCCACGGCGTGCGCCGTCGCGGTCGCCACCGAGAGCGCCGTCGGGTCGGCCATGCCGATGTCCTCGCTGGCGAAGATCACAATGCGCCGGGCGATGAACCGCGCGTCCTCGCCGGCGACCAGCATCCGGGCCAGGTAGTGCAACGACGCGTCCACATCGGAGCCCCGCATGCTCTTGATGAAGGCGCTGATCACGTCGTAGTGCTCGTCGCCGTCCCGGTCGTAGCGCACCGCCGCGACGTCGACGGCCTGCTCGGCGGTCTCGAGGTCGATCTCGCTCGCGCCGCGGGCCAGCGCCGACCCCGCGGCCGCCTCGAGCGCGGTCAGCGCCTTGCGGACGTCACCTGACGCGAGGCGTACCAGATGGTCCTCTGCCTCTGAACTGAGCGTGACCTGCCCGCCGAGCCCGCGCTCGTCGGTGACCGCGCGCCGGACCAGGCCACGCACGGCCGCCTCGTCGAGCGGCTGCAGGGTCAACAGCACACAGCGGGACAGAAGCGGCGAAATCACCGAGAAGTACGGGTTTTCGGTGGTCGCCGCCAGCAGCGTCACAGTGCGGTCCTCGACGGCCGCGAGCAGCGAATCCTGTTGGGTCTTGGAGAAGCGGTGCACCTCGTCGATGAACAGCACCGTCGGCGGCCCACCGGCCCGCCGCTGCCGCCGGGCGGTCTCGATCACGGCGCGGACGTCCTTGACGCCGGCGTTGAGGGCCGACATCGCCACGAACCGGCGGTCACTCGCCTGGGCGACAAGGTGCGCGATCGTGGTCTTCCCGGTGCCCGGCGGCCCCCACAGGATCACCGAAAGCGGCGTCGCGCTGGTCACCAGCTGGCGCAGCGGCGCGCCGGGCGCCAGCAGGTGGTCCTGGCCGACCAGCTCGTCGATCGTCCGGGGCCGCATCCGCACCGGCAGCGGCGCGTCCTCACCCGGCGCCGCGAAGCCGTCGGTGCCGGCGGCGTGCTGGGGTGCGGTGCGCACCCCGCCACCGTCGGCGACCGAGAAAAGGGCGTCGGGCTCCATCAGGAAGACACTACCGGCCGGGTGACAGGTGCCGGAAATGCGAAGGTACGGCCGCGCGAAAGGCCCGCCGAAGCGGGCCTTTCGTGGTCAGCCGGACGGGCGTCAGCCGCGCCCCGGGCGGCGGCCGTAGAAGCGGCGACCGGCGCCGGTGCCGTTGCGCGGGCCGCTGCCGATGCCGGCCAGGTAGAGCGAGAGCAGCAACAGGCCGGCCAGCAGCATGGTGATCGGGTGGAACAGGTCCGGCGCGCCCAGGTTCGTGTCGAAGAGGTCGAGCAGCAGGGCGAAACCGAAGACGATGGCCGCAGCGATGGCGAGCATCTCTATCCTCCTGAAAGGGTTCCGCCCGAGGGGTTCGAGCGGGGTGGCCGGCTCAATACCCAATCGGGTCAGCGGGCAATCTCCACGATCGATCGGTTAACTTGCCGGCATGGCTGAACCCCTCGTCGGCCGGGACGCCGTGGTGGCGGCGACGGGCGCCCACCCCTACGCCCGCCTCACCACGGGCGAGGACACCGACATCACCGGCGTACGCGACGGGTCCACTGTGGTCTGGATCACCCGAGCGGGTACGACCGTCTGCGCGCTCGGTGACGGCGCGGTGGCCGCCGCGGCCGCGCGCCGGGTGACCGACGCCCGTTGGTGGCACCTGCCCCGCCTGTCCCGGGCGCCGCTGCCGGTCGCGCCGCGGGTGCGCGACGAGTGGGACTTCCGGTGGACGTCGTCGCCTCCCCCGACGCGGCCGGGCGAGGATCGCGCCACGCCGGTCGACGACGACGCCGGCATCTCGGCGCTGCTGGAGGTCGCCTTCCCGAGCACGACGACCCGCCCCGGCGACGCCCGGGTACGCGCCTGGTGGGCGATCCGCGACGGTTCCGACGTGGTCGCCTGCGCGGCCGACCGCAGCCGGGGCGGCGTCGGGTTCCTTTCCGCGATCGCGGTGCACCCGAGGGCCCGTGGGCTCGGCCTCGGCGCCGCACTGACGGCGGCGTTGACCCGGCAACTGCTGGCCGAGTTCGGCATCGCGGCGCTCGGCGTCATGAGCGACAACACCGTCGCCAACGGGATGTACGCGGCCCTCGGCTACACCGCCTCCATTCCCCGGACCACGATCGGACTGCCGTAGCCGACCTCGTCCACGATGGACGCGGGGTGGGGCGCTCAGGTCCGCGAGCCTGCCGCGAGCACGTCCGCGACCGGGCGGATCCTTGTCTTCAGGACCTCGCGGGCGCGGGTGGAGTCGAGGATGACGGTCGCGGGGCGGAGCAGTCCCGACTCGGCGATCGTCGCGCTGCGCAGGGCGCCGGGGTCGAGACCGTGGGCCCGGGCGACGATCTCGCCAAGTTCGACCCGGTTCATCGGCTCCGGCCCGCCGATGTTGAGCACGCCCGCGTAGTCGTCCTCCGCCAGTTCCAGCACCGCGGCCGCCAGGTCGTCGTGCGCCACCGGCGTGCGGATCTCGTCGCGGAACAGCCGCACGCTCGACCCCGGCGCCAGCGCCTCCAGGCAGAGCGCCACCTGTTTCGACCGAGCGTCGGGACCGATGATCAGCGAGCAGCGCACGACCGCCGCCGCGGGCGCGACCAGTGCCACCGCGGTCTCGGCAGCCGCCTTGGCCGCGCCGTAGGCGTAGACGGGCGTCGGATCCGCGTCCTCCCCGTAGGGCTCCGGCCGTCCACCGTGGACGGCGTCGCTGGACACGTGCACGAGCCGCGCCCCGACCCGGGCGGCCGCGGCCGCCACGTGCGCGGCGCCGGTCGCGGTGACCGCCCAGTCGGCGTGCGCGTAGGCCGCGTTGACCACCGTGCGCGGCCGCACCTCGTCGACCAGCCGCTCGACCGCGGCCCGGTCACGCAGGTCGACCCGGTGCCATCGGGCGCCCGGCACATCGCCGGGCGCGCGATGGTAGGTCGCCACGACCGTCTGTCCCGCCGCCAGCGCCTGCCGGCACGTTTCACCGCCGAGGTAGCCGCTGCCGCCGAAGACGAGCAGCGTCAAGGCGTGTGCTCCACCGGCGCCGCCACACCGGCCGTGCCGACGTGCGCCGCCGGTGACGGCTTCGGCTTGGCGTCGATCCCGGCCTCCTGCCGCTGCTGCCCCGTGATCGGCGTCGGCGCACCGGTCAGCGGGTCGTAGCCACCGCGCGTCTTGGGGAACGCGATGACCTCGCGGATCGAGTCGGCGCCGGCGAGCAGCATGCAGACCCGGTCCCAGCCCAGCGCGATGCCGCCGTGCGGGGGCGGGCCGTATTTGAACGCCTCCAGCAGGAAGCCGAACTTGTCGGCCGCCTCCTCGTCGCTGATGCCGAGCAGCGTGAACACGCGGCGCTGCACGTCGGCCCGGTGGATACGGACGGAGCCGCCGCCGATCTCGTTGCCGTTGCAGACGATGTCGTAGGCGTAGGCCAGCGCCCGGTCCGGCGCCTCCTCGAAGCTGTCCATCCACTCGGCGTTGGGCGAGGTGAACGGGTGGTGGACGGCCGTCCAGCCGCCCTCGTCGTCCTTCTCGAACATCGGCGCGTCGGTGACCCAGCAGAACGCCCACGCGTCGGGGTCAGCCAGGCCGGCCCGCCGCGCGATCTCGACACGCGCGGCGCCGAGCAGCTCCTGCGCCTCGCGCCGCTCGTTGGCCGCCGCGAAGAAGATGGCATCGCCGGGCTTGGCGCCGACCGCGTCGGCGAGCCCGTCGAGGTGGGCCTCGCTCAGGTTCTTGGCGACCGGGCCGCGGGCCTCGCCCGTCTCGGCGTCGAGCACCACGTAGGCCAGGCCGCGGGCGCCGCGCGCCTTGGCCCAATCCTGCCAGCCGTCGAGCTCCTTGCGGCTCTGGGCGGCGCCGCCGGGCATCACGACCGCGCCGACGTAGCCACCGGCCGCGATCGCGCCCGCGAACACCCGGAACTCGGTGCCCCGCAGGTAGTCGGTCAGCTCGGTCAGCTCGACCCCGTAGCGCAGGTCGGGCTTGTCGGAGCCGTAGCGCGCCATCGCGTCGTGCCAGGTGATCCGCGGGATCGGCCGCTCGATGCGGTGACCGGCCAGCTCCTCCCACAGCGCGGAGACGATCTCCTCGCCGAGGTCGATCACGTCGTCCTGGGTGATGAACGACATCTCGATGTCGAGCTGCGTGAACTCGGGCTGCCGGTCGGCGCGGAAGTCCTCGTCGCGGTAGCAGCGAGCGATCTGGTAGTAGCGCTCCATGCCCGCCACCATCAGCAGTTGCTTGAACAGCTGCGGCGACTGCGGCAGCGCGTACCAACTGCCGGGTTGCAACCGCACCGGAACCAGGAAGTCGCGGGCGCCCTCGGGCGTCGACCGGGTCAGGGTCGGCGTCTCGATCTCGTTGAAGTCGCGCGCGTGCAGCACCCGACGGGCGATCTGGTTGGCCTTGCTGCGCAGCTTGAGCGCGTTGGACGGCCCGCTGCGGCGCAGGTCGAGGTAGCGGTGGCGCAGGCGGATGTCGTCACCCGCGTCGATGTTGTCGTCGACCGGCAGCGGCAGCGGCGCGGCCTCGGACAACACCTCGAGCGCGGTCGCGTTGACCTCGATCTCGCCGGTCGGCAGCTCCGGGTTCTCGTTGCCGGCGGGCCGCGGCGCGACCTGGCCCTCGACCTTGACGCAGTATTCGTTGCGGAGGTGGTGGGCGTCTTCCTCACGGAACACCACCTGCACCAGGCCCGAGCCGTCGCGGAGGTCGACGAAGATGACGCCACCATGATCACGGCGGCGGGCCACCCAACCGGCCAGGGTCACCGCGCTGCCGGCGTCCGTGGCACGCAGGCTTCCGGCATCATGGGTACGGATCACGGCGGTCGCTCTCCTCGACGATGGGGTACGGCGTTGCGTGCTCGATTCTCGCAGGGCTGGTTCGCCGCGGAAGCCCGCACCCCCGGCCTGTGGATAAGGTTTGGTGTCTCGAGTTATCCACAGGCCGCATATTTTCGTCGTACATGAGTTCTAAGGTTTGCGCGTGTCCGTCGAACGCTGGTCTCCCGACAAGGTGCTCTCGCTCGCGCCCGACCAGGGCGCGGCCAAGAGCGCTCGCGGCCTGATCACCGCCGCGCACTGGGCGGGACAGGGCCGGTTCGACGACATGTTGTGGGGCTTGTGCCGGGGGTCCGGTTCGCGGCCCTACCAGGTGAGCGTCGACCTGACCGGCCCCGCCTACCGGTGCACCTGCCCGAGCCGCAAGATCCCCTGCAAACACACCCTCGGGTTGCTGCTGCGCTGGGCCAACGGCGGTGTTCCCGACGATCCCGAGGCACCCGACTGGGCGACCGAGTGGCAGGCCGACCGGGCGGCGCGGGCCACGCGGCCGGCACGCTCGCCGCGGGCGCCGGGCGAAGGTCTGGCCGACCCCGCCGCCGCGGCGCGCCGCGTCCAGCAGCGGGCTGAGCGGGTCGAGGCGGGTCTGACCGAGCTCGACCGCTGGCTGGCCGACCAGATCGAGCAGGGGCTGGCCGCCACCGAGCAGTCGGGTTACCGCCCGTTCCAGACCATGGCCGCCCGCCTGGTCGACGCGCAGGCCCCGGGCATCGCCGGGGCGGTCCGCCGGCTCGGTTGGGTGGTCGGCGTCGGCGCCAACTGGGCCGACCGGCTGCTGGGCGAGTTCGCGCTGCTCAGGCTGTTGATCGTCGCGCACGGCCGGCTCCCGTCGCTGCCGCCGGGCCTCGCGGCGACCGTCCGCACCCGCGTCGGCTACCCGGTCGCAACCGACGACGTGCTGGCCGAGCCCGAGGTGCGCGACCACTGGGAGGTGCTGGGCCGGTTCGACGCGGCCGACGACCGACTGACCAGCCGCCGCACGTGGCTACGCGGCCGGCAGACGGGTCAGTTCGCGCTGGTCCTGGCGTTCGCGCCGACCGGCGGCACGCTGCCCGCCGACCTCGAGCCCGGCACGGTGGTCGACGCCGGCCTCTGCTTCTATCCCGCTGCCGTTCCACGGCGGGCGTTGGTCAAGGCGCGCTACGGCCCGCCCGAGCCGGCCCTGGCGCCCGTCGGAGCGGTTCCCGTGCGGGCCGCGGTGGCCGACCATGCCCGCGCGGTGGCGGCCGAGCCCTGGCGCGAGTCGACCCCGATGCTGCTCGCCGACGTGGTCCCGACCGACGAGGGCCGCCTGGTCGATCCGGCCGGTGACGCGGTGGCCCTGCATCCCGACGACGAGCGACCGTTCTGGCTGATCGCCGCCGCCGGAGCCCGGCCGGTGGTGGTGGCCGGCGAATACGGGCACGGCGGCTTCCGGCCGCTCGCCGCCTGGCCGCAGGGGCGGCATGTGCCCGCGCTGCCCGGTGAGCCGCGGGTCGCGCCGGGCGGGCCGCCCGAGCTGCCGTCCGACCTGCTGTCGGCGGCGCTGGTGGGCACGGCCCGCCGCCCGTGGTCGGCGGAGCGCATCGACGTCGGCGGCGGCCATCGGCTGGCCCTCTCCGTGCCCCGCGGCCTGCACTCTCCGGTGCCGTTCGGCGGCGGCGACGAGCCCGCCGGCGTAGCGCCGCCCGCCACGGATCTGGTGCCCGACGATGCCGATCGTTCCTGGGTCGGCTCGGGCGGTTCGGCGCGCGCCCTGCTGGAGGCGTCCGCGGTGGCGCTGACCTACCGGCGGGCCGGCGAGACACCGTTGGCGGGCCGCCCGACGATCGCGCCCGCACCCGACGAGGCGCGACCGATCGTCCCGCCGGCCGCAGCCGAGCGGCTCGACGTCCTGCTCACCGACGGCGCGACGGGCTGGGGCGGTCCGGCGCAACGGGCGGTGCTCGGGCAGTGGCTGCTGGAGGCCGGCAGGCGCCAGCTGCTCGTGCCGCCGGAGACGCTGCCGCTGCTGCTCGATCTCGGCCGGCGCGACACGGCGCTGCGGCCCGCGCTCGGTGTCGTCGCCGGGCGGCGCGGGCCGTGGCTCGCCCAGCGGCAGAGCGAGTGGCGCTACTTCCGTGACGTGGGGGGCGAAGCGGAGACCGCCGACCCGCAGGACTGGTTGACCGGCACGCCCGGCGAACGGCTGGCCTACCTGGTGGCGCTGCGCGCGACCGACCCGGCCAAGGGCCTCGACCTGCTGGCCGAGACCTTCGACGCCGAACCGCCGCACGACCGCGTGCTGCTGCTCGGCGCGCTCGAGACCGGTCTGGACCGCCGCGACGAGGCGCTGATCGAGCACGCGCTCGACGACCGGCGCCGCGAGATCCGTCAGGTGGCCGCGGAGCTGCTGCGCAAGCTGCCCGGTTCCGCCCTCGGGGAGCGGATGGCGGCGCGCACGGCGGCCAGCGTCCACTTCGCCGACGGCTCGCTCACCGTCACCGCGCCGACCACCATCGACGGCCCGATGCTCCGCGACGACGTCGACCCGTCACCGCCGCGCGGCGTCGGCCTCGGCGCCTGGCTGCTGGAAGAGGTCGTCTCGGCGACGCCGCTGTCGTTCTGGTCCACATTGACCGGTCGTGGCCCGCGCGAGGTGCTGGCCCTGCCGGTCGCCGACGGCTGGCAGCCGGTCCTGTTGCGGGGGCTCGCCCGAGCCACGGCGGCCCAGCGCGATGCCGGCTGGGCGGCCGCGCTGCTCGACCTCGCCGACACGGCGCCCCCGTCGCCCAACGGCGACGGCCTGGGCGACCGGCTGACCTGGCCGCTGCTCGAGGTGCTCCCGGCCGCCGACCGCGGGCGGCGGGTCGCCGCGGCCCTGCGGCGCGACACCGCCGCCGGCATCCGGCTGCTGCACTTCTGCGCCGACGACTGGTCCGACGAGCTCGCGTCGGCCGCGCTGCGGGCCATGGCCGTGCTGGCGCCCGACAACGCCTGGCAGCTGTCCGAGCTGTGCCGGCTGGCGATGCCGGCCATGCCCACCTCGTTCGTCGGCCGGGTCGAGGCGCTCGTCCGCTCGCTGGACGGTCTGCCCGAAGGCCGCCGTTCCGCCCGCTACCTCGCCCAGCTCGCCGCCGTGCTCGGCTTCCGCAACGACATGATCGAGGAGTTCGCATGACCGCCCTGCGTCCGCACGCGGAACAGTTCTACGCCGAAGAGCTGGCCGCGCTGGCCGCCGACGACGACCGCTCGCGCCCGCCGGGCTGGCGGTTGTCGCCGCAGGCGGTGGTCACCTACCTGCTGGGCGACGGCGGCAAGATCACACCGAAATACGTCGGCTCGCGCCGCTTGATGGAGGTGGCCGTGGCCACCCTCGCCACCGACCGGGCGCTGCTCCTGCTCGGCGTGCCCGGCACGGCCAAGACCTGGGTCTCCGAGCATCTGGCGGCAGCGATCTCGGGCGACTCCACATTGCTCGTCCAAGGCACCGCCGGCACGCCCGAAGAGGCGATCCGCTACGGCTGGAACTACGCGCGCCTCCTGTCCGAAGGCCCGTCCGAGGCCGCCCTGGTGCCGAGCCCGGTGCTGCGCGCGATGGAGGGCGGCACGATCGCCCGGGTCGAGGAGCTGACCCGGGTGCCCTCCGACGTCCAGGACGCCCTGATCACCATCCTGTCCGAGAAGACCCTGCCGATCCCGGAGCTCAACACCGAGGTCCAGGCCCAACGCGGCTTCAACGTGATCGCCACCGCCAACGACCGCGACCGCGGGGTCAACGAGCTGTCGAGCGCGCTCCGGCGACGGTTCAACACCGTCGTCCTGCCGGTCCCGGCCACCGTCGACGAGGAGATCGACATCGTCACCCGGCGGGTGGCCCAACTCGGGCGTTCCCTCGACCTGCCGGAGACGACGACGGCGCTCGACGAGATCCGCCGGGTCGTCACGGTGTTCCGCGAGCTACGCGACGGGCAGACCGACGACGGCCGCACCAAGCTCAAGTCGCCGACCGGCACGATGTCGACCGCCGAGGCCATCTCGGTGGTCACCAACGGCATCGCGCTGGCCGCCCACTTCGGCGACGGCGTGCTGCGCGCCGGCGACGTCGCCTCGGGCATCGTCGGCGCCGTCGTCAAGGACCCGGTCTCCGACCGCGTCGTGTGGCGCGAATACCTGGAGACCGTCGTCCGCGAACGCCCCGGCTGGGCCGACTTCTACCGAGCCGCCCGCGATGCCTGAGCGCTACTACGGCATCCGCCACCACGGGCCAGGCTCGGCCCGTGCGGTCGTACGCGCCCTCGAAGAACAACGACCCGACATCCTGCTCGTCGAGGGCCCGCCCGAGGCCGACGACCTGATCCAGTGGGTCGCCGACGACCGCCTGCGCCCACCGGTCGCCCTCCTCGGCTACGCGGCCGACAACCCCCGCCGCGCGGCCTTCTGGCCGTTCGCCGTCTTCTCGCCGGAATGGCAGGCGATCCGATGGGCGGTCACCAACGGCGTCCCGGTCCGCTTCTTCGACCTGCCCTTCGCCCACCGCCTCACCACCCCGCGCCCGAAAGCCGCCCGGCCCGAGCCCGATCCCGACGACCAGGCAACTGACGAGCCGCCGTCGAACGGCGAACCAGCTGACTCCACATCGGACACGCCGGGTGGGCCGGTTGCGGGCGCGGCGATCGCGAACGCGGCTGACACGGATGCGGGCGGCGGTCCCGGAGAGGGTGCGGTGGGCGACTCTGACGAGTCGGAAGAGGACGACGGGCCCATGCCGGGACCGCCGGCGCCGGAGCTGCGGCCGGTGGATCCCATCGGTGAGTTGGCGGCGGCCGCGGGCTATGACGACCCGGAGCGCTGGTGGGAGGACGTCGTCGAGCACCGGCAGGCGCCGGCGTTCGAGGCGATCGAAGAGGCCATGACCGCGGTCCGGTCCGGTGCGCTGGAGGACCCGTACGACCTCGTGCGCGAGGCGCACATGCGGACCGTGCTGCGCCAGGTGCGCAAGGAGCACGACCAGATCGCGGTGGTCTGCGGCGCGTGGCACGTGCCGGCGTTGAGCGCCAAGGTCACCGCCGCCCACGACGCGGCGTTGCTCAAGGGGGGCCGGCGGCGCGGGAAGGTGCGGTTCACCTGGGTGCCGTGGACCTATGGGCGGCTGGCGTCGTGGCAGGGCTACGGAGCGGGGGTCGACTCGCCGGGGTGGTACCACCACCTGTTCACGACCAGCGACGAGGTGGTGCCCCGCTGGCTCGTCGGCGCCGCCGGGGTGCTCCGCGAGGAGGGTGTCGACACGTCGCCGGCCCACGTGATCGAGGCGACGCGGCTCGCGGAGGCGCTGGCCACGATGCGCGGCCGGCCGCTCGCCGGGCTGGCCGAGGTCACCGACGCCGCCGGCGCCGTGCTCTGCGAGGGCGACGACCTGCGGCTCCAGCTGATCGGCCGCCGGCTGGTCGTCGGCGAACGGCTGGGCGAGGTGCCGGAGGGCGTACCCACCGTGCCGCTCGCCCGCGACCTCGAAGCCCGCCAGCGCGCCGCGCGCCTGAAGCCGTCGGCCCTCGATCGGGCGCTCGACCTCGACCTGCGCAAGGACACCGACCTCGCCCGCAGCCACCTGCTGCACCAGCTTCGCTGCCTCGACGTGCCGTGGGGCGAGCCGGAAGAGCGGCGCGGCAGCACCGGTACGTTCCGCGAGGAGTGGGCCCTGCGCTGGCAGCCCGAGTTCTCGATCCGGCTGGTGGAGGCGAGCGGCTACGGCACGACCGTGGTCGGCGCGGCGACCGCCCAGGTCACCACCGCGGCCGCGAAGGCGACCACCCTGGCCGAGGTCACGGCGTTGCTGGAGACCTGCCTGCTCGCCGACCTGCCCGGGGCGCGGCCCGCGGTGCTCCGCGCCCTCGACGCCCGCGCCGCCGAAGACGCCGACGTGACCCACCTGATGGCCGCGATCCCCGCGCTGGCCCGCACGGTCCGCTACGGCGACGTACGCCGCTCCGACGTCGCGTCCGTGGCCGCGGTCGTCCGTGGCCTGCTGGCCCGCATCTACGCCGCGCTGCCGCCGGCCGCATCGAGCCTGTCGGACGAGGCGGCGGCCGAGCTACGCGACCGGATCGACGCGGTGCACTCGGCGGTGTCCCTGCTCGGCGACGAAGCCGAACGCACCCGGTGGCTCGACACCCTCACCGCCATGACCACCCGCGACGACCTGCACGGCCTGCTCGCGGGCCGGCTCACCCGGCTCCTCCACGACGCCGGCCGACTGTCCACGAAGGACGCGGGCCTGCGCCTGAGCCGCGCGCTGACCGCCGGCGTGCCCGCCGCCACCGGCGCCGCCTGGGTCGAGGGCTTCCTGGCCGGCGGCGGCCTGCTCCTGATGCACGACGACGACCTGCTCGCCCTCGTCGACGAGTGGCTGGCCGCCATCCCGGCGGACGCCTTCGCCGAGGTGCTCCCCCTGCTCCGCCGCACCTTCGGCACCTTCGCAACCGGCGAACGCCGCGGCATCGGCGAACGCGTAGCCGGCGGCGGCGCCAACGCCCGCACCACCACCGCGGTCCTCGACCACGACACGGCAGCACTCGCCCTACCCACGCTGAGCACTCTCTTGGGCAGGAGGATCGAATGACGACGCTGGTGCGCCACGACCGGAGCCGCGACCGTCGCGCGCGCGGATGCCGCGAGGCGCCCGCTCACGGGGCGCCGCTTCGCCGCCCACCGCGGACGGGAAAGGCCATGAACGCAGCGCATCCGGTGTCCGCGACGCCACGCGCCGCGGGCAAGAAGGCGATGAACGCCGCGCGCCCGGTGGCCGCGACGCCGCGACTCGCGGGGCGTCGCTGTGCCGGGCACAGCGAACAGGAGGCGGAGAGCGCGGCGCGCCCGGTGGCTGCGGTGCCGCGACTCGCGGGGCCACGTTGTGCCGGGCACAGCGAACAGGACGCGGTCAGCGCGGCGCGCACGGCGGCTGCGGCGCCGCGGTCCGTGGGGCGACGCCGCGGCGCACACGGTGGACGGGAGAGGCGATGAGCGCTGAGGAGGAACGGCGCCGGCGGTGGCGGTTGGCGCTCGGCGAACCCGCCGACGAGTCGCTCGGGCAACCCGGCGGGCGTGACGCCGCGATGGATGCGGCGATGGCTGCCCTCTACGACCGCGGCCCCAACGGCGAGGGCCAGGGCGAGGCCGAGGGCAAACGCCGCACCGGCGGGCTGGGCGCGTCCGCCCCGCGGGTGGCGCGCTGGCTGGGCGACATCCGCGAGTACTTCCCGCAGAGCGTTGTCCGGGTCATGCAGACCGACGCCATCGAGCGGCTCAACCTCACCCGGCTGCTGCTCGAACCCGAGATGCTGTCCGCCGTCGAGCCGGACGTGCACCTCGTCGGCACGTTGCTGTCGCTCAACTCGGTCATGCCCGACAAGACCCGCGACCTGGCTCGCCAGGTGGTCCGCAAGGTGGTCGACGACCTGGAGAAACGGATCGCGCAGAAGGCACGCGCGGCCGTCACCGGCGCGCTCAACCGGGCCAGCCGGATCGAGCGTCCCCGGCACGGCGACATCGACTGGAACCGCACGATTCACGCGAACCTGCGGCATTACCAGGCCGAATATCGCACCGTCGTGCCGGAGCGGCTGATCGGCTACGGCCGCCGCGGGAACGCCGTGCAGCGTGACGTGATCCTCTGTGTCGACCAGTCCGGGTCGATGGCCTCGTCGGTCGTCTACTCGGGAGTGTTCGCGTCGGTGCTGGCCTCACTGCGTACGCTGCGCACCTCGTTGGTCGTCTTCGACACCTCCGTGGTCGACCTGACCGACCACCTCAGCGACCCGGTCGAGGTGCTGTTCGGCACCCAACTCGGCGGGGGCACCGACATCAACCGGGCGATCGCCTACAGCCAGCGATTGGTCACGCGGCCCCGCGACACCATCTTCGTGCTGGTCAGCGACCTTTACGAAGGCGGCGTACGTGACGAGATGTTGCGCCGGGTCGCCGATCTGGTGGGGGCCGGCGTGCAGGTCGTGGCGCTGCTGGCGCTCTCCGACGACGGGGCGCCCAGCTACGACCACGACAACGCGGCCGCGCTCGGGGCGCTCGGCGTGCCGGCGTTCGCGTGCACTCCCGACGTTTTCCCGGATCTGATGGCCGCCGCGATCCAGCGGCACGACCTGCGGGCTTTCGCGGAACGGGAGGGGGCACAGCGGGCACACGGAACATGAACAGGCGTCGCGATCGATGCTAGGGTTTGCCCGCCCGACCGGCGCGCTCGGAATTGGGGGTCTGATGAGCGCCTTCGACGCGATACCGCAGCCCATGCCACCGGCGGAGCTCAAGGAGACCGTCGACGCTCTCCGGCACGCCGTGACCGCGGCGACGGCCACGGTCTCCACACCGGACGGCGCCGTCGAGGTCACCGCGGGTCCCGGCAACGCGATCGTCGGGCTGGGCTTCGGGCGGGCCGCCTACCGCTACAGCCCGGAGCGGCTCGGCGTGCTGGTGGTCGAGACGGTCCGGCAGGCCACGGTGGAGGCGATCGGCGCGGTCACCGAGACCGTCCGCAGCGTCGGCCGCGGCCGCACCGAGCTGCCCGGCATGCTCGGCGGCGAGCTGCCCGAGGTGCCGCGCCCGGCGCCGCCGAGACACGACGACCTGGGGGCCGACGGTCCGGTCGACGGCGAGGGGCAGCAGGCCGACGAGGTGCTGCGCCGCCTCAGCGACGAGTCGCGACGGCAGCTGGCCGGCTACGCGAAGCTGCGCGCCGCACTGGCCGAGCTGACGGCGACCGCCCGCTCCGCCGACGGCGGCGTGAAAGCGCAGGTCCGGGCCGGCGGGGAACTGCTGGCCGTGCACATCGGCGCCGACCAGTTCCGGCACGAGCCGGCAACCCTGGCCGGGATCGTGCACACGACCGTGATGACCGCGACCGCGCAGGCCGCCATGCTCATGGCCGACCGGGTGCAGCGGCTGACCGGCCCGCGCCTCGACATCCGCTCGCTGGTCGAGAGCTACGAGAACCCGCCGCCGAACCCCGACGACGAGCGGCGGAGCTGACCCCGGCGCAGGACGGCTTCCACGCCGACGTAGACGAGATCAAGACTTGCTGCGGCTCAGCCGATGAGCGCGGGCCCGAGCCGGACCGCATGGCCGCCCGCCGCGTCCGCACCCGACTGCCCACCCTCGCCGCGGTGGTCGCCTCGATCGCCATCGCGACCGCGATGTTCCTGGTCTTCATCATCGCGTTCGGGGCGGCCGAGATCTTCGAGCCGTGGGTCCTCGTCGTCGGCGCCCTGCTCGGCGTAACCGCCGGCGCGGGCTTCTTCGTCGTGTGGCGGCTCCGCGACCTGAAACGCCGCCGCCGATCGCGCTGACCGCACCGCAGACGAACGCACGCGGGAGCGGGCCCAGGAGTGCGGCTCACCGAGCCGCGGCCATGGCGGAGCGCGCGGCGACGGCGTGCGCGGCGCGACCACCAGCCGATCGACGCGACCACCGGCCGATCGACGCCGCCACCGGCCGATCGACGCCGCCACCGGCCGATCGACGCGACCACCAGCCGATCGACGCCGCCACCGGCCGATCGACGCGACCACCAGCCGATCGACGCCGCCACCGGCCGATCGACGCGACCACCAGCCGATCGACGCCGCCACCGGCCGATCGGCGCCGCCACCGGCCGATCGGCGCCGCCACCGGCCGATCGACGCGACCCTACGGCGGCGGCGCATCCGGCCGGCGGCAGGCTAGCGGCCGATGTGGGCGAGATACCGGTCGGCCGAGCGGCGGACGCGCTCCTTCGCTCCGCCGGAGACGACGCGGCCCCACCAACCGCCGTACACCGTGTCGTAGGGCATCGAGTCCACAAGCGACACCGCGCGGACGATGGTGTCCGGGTGCTCCGGGATCAGGTTGGGGTAGCTGTGCATGAAGCTCACCCATCGCCGGTCCATGACGACCGTGAAGATGTCGCCGGTGCAGAGGGCGCCCTTGCCGTCGAGGCCCGGCCAGTGCAGGACCGTGCCGCCCGGGAAGTGGATGCCGCAGTTGACCAGCGTGCGGCCGGGCAGGATCTCCTCGCGGTCACCCTCCCAGAGCACGACGTTGCCCGAGCGCGGCACCCAGGCCGCGTCGGCGGCGTGCACGTAGATCGGGATGTCGCCGAACGCCCTGCTCCACTCCACCATGGACCCGTAGAAATGGGGATGGGACAGGGCGATCGCGGCCAGGCCACCGACGGCCTCGACCGCCTCGACGGTTTGGTCGTCCACATAGGGCACACAGTCGAACAGCACGTTGCCGCCGGGGCCGGGGACCACCAGCGCGCGCTGGCCGATGCCGATGGCGGGCTCGACGCCGACGCCCCACAGGCCCGGCACCTCCTCGCGGACGACGCCACGATGGCCGTCGGCGTGCAGCTCGGTGATCGACACCCACCGCTGGCCGCCCCAGCCGACATACTGCCGCTCGTCGGCGCAGATCGGGCAGATGGTGCGGTCGGCGTCGCGGGCGCGCTGAACGCCGCAGGTGCGGCAGATGGGGTGGTGGCGGTCCATTTCTCGAAGCGTACGACCATCGCCGCGTGCCCTACCAACAAGGGGCGTAATGGATGCGTAACGTGCTGGTGAAAGGATCGCGGCCCGCAGTGACGAGCACCCCGGAGGTGAGCCTTGTTCCTCAGCCAGCACGAGCAGGAACGCCTGCTCGTCCACGTCGCCGCCGACGTGGCCCGCAAGCGGCGCGAGCGCGGGTTGCGGCTCAACTATCCGGAGGCGACGGCCGTCATCACCGCCTTCCTGCTCGAAGGCGCCCGCGACGGGCGCACGGTCGCCGAGCTGATGTCGGCGGGGCGCGAGGTGCTCGGCCGCGACGACGTCATGGCCGGCGTGCCGGAGATGCTGGCCGAGGTCCAGGTCGAGGCGACCTTCCCCGACGGCACGAAGCTCGTCACCGTGCACGAACCGATCCCATGATCCCGGGCGAGATCGTCTTCGGCGCCGGCCCGATCGAGATCAACGCGGGCCGGCCGGTGCGCACGGTGACCGTCAACAACACCGGCGACCGGCCGGTGCAGGTGGGCTCGCACTACCACTTCGCCGAGGCCAACCCGGCGCTCGACTTCGACCGCCGCGCCGCGTGGGGCCACCGGCTGGCCGTCCCCGCCGGCACCGCGATCCGCTTCGAACCCGGCATCGACCGCGACGTCGACCTCGTCCCCCTCGGCGGCAGGCGCATCGTCCCGGGCCTACGCGGCGAATGCGCCGGCCCCCTCGACGGCGAACCCACCCGGCCCGGCGACCGGCTCACCGGAGCCGGCTCGCCCACGGGGACCGCCCCGCCCGGCGGCCGAGCCGCCGACCCGCTCGACGGCGACGGCCGCGGATGAGCCACCTCGACCGCCCGCGCTACGCCGCCCTCTACGGCCCCACCACCGGCGACCGGATCCGGCTCGCCGACACAAACCTCCTCATCGAGGTCGAGGAGGACCGCTGCTCCCACGGCGACGAGGCCGTCTTCGGCGGGGGCAAGGTGATCCGCGAGTCGATGGGCCAGTCGGCGGTCAGCCGCGGCAACGGCACCGTCGACACCGTCATCACGGGCGCCGTCGTGCTCGACCACTGGGGCATCGTCAAGGCCGACGTCGGGATTCGGGACGGGCGGATCGTCGCGCTCGGCAAGGCCGGCAACCCGGACACGATGGACGGGGTGCATCCGGACCTGGTGATCGGCCCGGGCACGGAGGTGATCGCCGGCAACGGGAGGATCCTGACGGCCGGGGCGGTCGACAGCCACGTACACCTGATCTGTCCGCAGGTGCTCTCGACCGCGCTGGCCAGCGGCGTGACGACGGTGATCGGCGGCGGGACCGGCCCGGCCGAGGGCACGAAGGCGACGACGGTGACGCCGAACGCCTGGTACCTCGCACGCTTGCTCGAGGCCGTCGACCCCTGGCCGGTCAACGTGCTGCTGCTCGGCAAGGGCAACACCACCAGCCAGGAAGCGATGTGGGAGCAGCTGCGCGGCGGCGCGGGCGGGTTCAAACTGCACGAGGACTGGGGTACGACGCCCGCCGCCATCGACGCCTGCCTGCGCGTCGCGGACGCGAGTGGCGTGCAGGTCGCCATCCACACCGACACGTTGAACGAGGCCGGGTTCGTCGAGGACACCCTGCGCGCGATCGGCGGGCGGTCGATCCACGCCTACCACACCGAGGGGGCCGGCGGCGGCCACGCGCCCGACATCATCACGGTGGCCGGACAGCCCAACGTGCTGCCGAGCTCGACCAATCCGACTCGGCCCTACTCGCGGAACACGCTCGACGAGCACCTCGACATGCTGATGGTCTGCCACCACCTCAACCCGGCGGTGCCCGAGGACCTGGCGTTCGCGGAGAGCCGCATCCGGCCGAGCACGATGGCGGCCGAAGACGTCCTGCACGACATCGGCGCCATCTCGATCATCGGCTCCGACTCGCAGGCGATGGGCCGGGCCGGCGAGGTCGTGCTGCGCACCTGGCAGACCGCGCACGTGATGAAGGAGCGCCGCGGCGGGCCGGACGACAACCTGCGGGCCCGACGCTACGTCGCGAAATACACCATCTGCCCGGCGGTCGCCCACGGCATCAGCGACGAGGTCGGCTCGGTCGAGCCCGGCAAGCTCGCCGACCTGGTGCTGTGGGATCCGGCCTTCTTCGGCGTACGCCCGCAGCTCGTCATCAAGGGCGGCATGATCGCGTGGGCGCAAATGGGTGACGCGAACGCGTCGATCCCCACGCCGCAGCCGGTGCTGCCCAGACCCATGTTCGGCGCGTACGGCGTCGTGCCCGCCCAGACCAGCGTCGCCTTCGTCGCCCCGGCCGCCATCGACGCGCTGCTCAGCGACCGGCTGCCGGTGAGCCGGCGGATGGTGCCCGTCGCCGACACCCGCTCGCTGACCAAGGCCGACCTGCCGCTCAACGACGCGCTCCCCCGCATCGAGGTCGACCCCGACACGTTCACGGTCCGCATCGACGGCGAGGTGGTCCCGCCCCAGCCGGCGCTGGAGCTGCCGATGGCCCAGCGCTACTTCCTGTTCTGATGTCGCTGTCCACACTCCTTGTCCTGGCCGACGGCCGGCTCCCCGCCGGCGGCCACGCCCACTCCGGCGGCGTCGAGGCGGCCGTGGCCGCGGGACGGATCCGCGACCTCGCCACGCTCGAGTCCTTCCTGGTCGGCCGGACGGCGACCGCCGGCGTGGTCGCGGCCACCTTCGCGGCCGCCACCTGCCACGCCCTGACCGCGACGCCCGCCCGCCGCCCGAGCCAGCTCTGCGGTGATGACCCGTTGCGCCGAGCCGGCGAGCGGGTGGCGGCGCCGGACAGCGGGACTCGTGAGCGGGTGGCGGCGCTTGACGACGGCACGCGTGCGCCGGTGGCGGTGCTGGAGGACGGCATGCGTGCGCCGGTGGCGGTGCTGGAGGACGACGGGCGTGAGCGGGTGGCGGCGCCGGACGACGGCGCGCGTGAGCGGGTGGCGGCGCCGGACGACGGCGCGCGTGAGCGGGTGGCGGCGCCGGACGACGGCGCGCGTGAGCGGGTGGCGGCGCCGGACGACGGCGCGCGTGAGCGGGTGGCGGCGCTGGATGACGGTCTGGACGCGCGGACGGCGTCGCCGGCCTTGCGGGCGGCGTCTCGCGCACAGGGGCGGGCCCTGCTTCGCGCCACCAGCCGGATCTGGCCCGCGGCCGAAGCTCCCGCCAGGGCGGGAACGACGGCCACGGCCAGAACGCCCGCCATGGCGGGAAGACCCGCCCCGGGGGGAACGGCGCCCGCGGCCGGCCCGCATCACCCCGTGGCCATCGGCATCGCCGCCGCGGCGGCCGGGCTCGGCCCGCAGGAGGCGGCCGTGGTCGCCGTCTACGGTGGAGTGACCGGTGCCGCCTCCGCGGGGGTGCGGCTGCTCGGCCTCGACCCCTACGCGGTCCACGCGCTGGTCGCCCGCCTCGCCCCCACGTGCGACCGGATCGCCGCCGAGGCGGCCACCCGCACAGACGACCCGGTGGACGACCTGCCCGCCGGTTCCGCGATCCTGCTCGACGTCGACGCCGAGCGGCATGCCACCTGGGAGGTGCGTCTCTTTGCGTCCTGAGATCGAACACGGCCGCGCGGTGCGGATCGGGATCGGTGGGCCGGTCGGGTCCGGCAAGACCGCGCTCGTCGCCGCCCTGTGCCGCACCCTGGCGACCGAGCTCCGGCTCGCCGTGGTCACCAACGACATCTACACGACCGAGGACGCCGACTTCCTCCGTCGGGCGGGTGTGCTGCCCGACGAGCGGATCCGCGCGGTCGAGACCGGGTGTTGCCCGCACACCGCCATCCGCGACGACATCAGCGCCAACCTCGACGCCGTCGAAGCGCTGGAGGCGCAACAGCCGCTGGACCTCGTACTCGTCGAAAGCGGTGGCGACAACCTCACCGCGACCTTCAGCAGAGGGCTGGTCGACCACCAGATCTTCGTCGTCGACGTCGCCGGCGGCGACAAGGTGCCGCGCAAGGGCGGGCCGGGCGTCACCACCGCCGACCTGCTCGTCGTCAACAAGACCGACCTGGCCCCGCTGGTCGGCGCCGACCTCGGTGTGATGGCCCGCGACGCCGCCGCCCGGCGCGGCGACCTGCCGACCGTCTTCCTCACCCTGGTCGGCGACCCGGCGGCCACGCCGGTGGCCGCGTGGGTACGCGAACGGGTCGCCGCCGGCCCCGAGACCGCGAGCCACCGACCCGAGGCGCCCACCCACAGCCACCCGGCCACCGCGCCCGGCACGACCGCTGACGCCCGGACGAGCACCGCCGGTGCGGGCTGAGGCCCGTCTGGTCGCCGAGCCCGACGGCCGCGGCGGCACCCGGCTGTCCACGGTGTACGGAGAGCCGCCCCTGCTCCCCCGCCGCACCAACCCGCACCACCGCGCCGCCGAGGTGCACTTCGTCGGCGGCGCGGCCGGTCCCCTCGGCGGCGACGACCTCCGCGTCGCCATCACCGTGCGAACCGGCGCCCACCTCGTCGTCCGTACCATCGCCGCGGCTCTGGCCCAGCCCAGCGACCCACGGATGCCGAGCCGACTCGACGTCGTAGCAACGGTGGAAGCGGGAGCCGCTCTCGACTGGCTGCCGGAACCCACCATCGCCGCCATCGGCTGTGACCACCACCAGCGGTCCATCGTGGACCTCGCGGACGGGGCCCGGCTCACGTGGCGCGAGGAGATCGTCGCCGGCCGGCACGCCGAGCCGGCGGGCGACCTGCGCACCAGCACCGCCGTCCGCTGTGCCGGACGCACCATCCTCCGCCACGACCTCGGCATCGGCCCGCACGCGCAAGGCTGGGACGGCCCCGCCATAGCCGGCGCCGCCCGGGCCGTCGGCACGCTGCTGCTGGTCGGCCCCGGAGCTCCGACGAAACCGGCAGTCAGCGGCACCGCCGCCCTGATGCCGCTCGCCCGCGGCCCAGCCGCCCTGATCACGGCCGCCGCCCAGGACGCCCGGGCGCTACGGACGGCGCTCACGGCTACCACATGGGCCGATGATCCGGATGCGGAACTCGACATTTGCCGCGAAAGCTGAGGCTCCCGTCTACGTTCGGTGGGTGTGGACGGCCGCGTGGGGCGGTCGTACACCGGAGGGAGAGCCGCAATGGCCATCAGCGACAGGTTTGGCGACGCCATGGACAAGGCCAAGGACCAGATCAACGACAAGGACGAGCGCGACCAGCGCATCGACCAGGCCGGCGACGCCGTCGACGCCAAGACCCAGGGCAAGGTCGCCGAGAAGGTGGACCGCGCCCAGAACGCCGCGCGCAAGGCCGGCGACCGCGCGCAGAACCGCAACAACAACCGCAGCAACAGCAACAACCGGAGCAACAACAACCGGTAACAGCTTCCGGTCCCGGCGGGCACACCGGGACCCGGCGGACATGCGGGTCGGGCGCGTGGGGGCGCTCGACCCGCTATGTCATTCCGGGAGCCGCGACCGCCCTCGCCGACAACGCTGGGCAGGCCGAGCAGGCGGCGGGCGAACGGCCGAGAAACCCAGGTGCCCGACCGGCCTTCAGCCGGCGGGCGCGGATCCCGCAGGCGCCGACCCCGCAGGCGCCGAGCCACCGGACCGCGACCCAGCAGGCACCGACCCAGCGGACCCCGACCCGGCAGGCTCCGATCCCGCAGGCCGTGACTCCCCAGGCCCGGGCTCCGACTCCGCGGGCGCCGACTCCGCGGGCAGCAGGTGGGTCACCTCCGGCGGACCGTCGGCCAACGCCTGCGCCGCCGCCTCGATCTCCCGGTCGGTCCCGGTGAGCCGATGCTCGTGCTGCCGCCGGTGCTCGTCCCAGGACGCCACCTGATAGACCTCGACGAACCGGTCACCGTGCTCGCCCTCCCGGAACAAACCCCACCGCACCGCCCCGCTGCGCCGCCGCGACAGCCGCACCCGGTCCATCGCGGTCCGGAACTCGGCCTCGTTCGCCGCCGGCACCTGGTAGCGCAGCGTCACCAGCACCGGCCCGCCATAGGGTTCGGGCTCGACGTCGAGGTGGGGCTCCGGCCAGTACGAGGTCGGCTCGCGGTCCAGGCCCGCGATCGAGGGCATCGGCCAGCGCACGGTGGTGGCCGCCCCGGCCAGCATCAGCGCGCCGGCCGCCAGCAGCGCGACCGGCACGCTGGTCGCCCCGGCCAGCAGGCCCCACAGCAGCGCGCCGACGCCCTGGGCGCCCGCGAAGATCATTTGGTAGATGCTCAGGCCGCGGGCGCGTACCCAGTTGGGCAGGAAGAGCTGCAGATTGGCGTTGACGCTGGACAGCACCGTCACCCAGGCCAGGCCGGCCGGGACCAGCACGAGCGCGACCACCGCCTCGACGGGGACCAGGCCGACGACGATCATCACCGCACCGAACAGCAGCCCCGAAAAGATCATCATCCGGTTCGGCGACAGCCGTTGCCGGATCCGCGGGAGCAGGGCCGCCCCGGCCACCGCCCCGACGCCGAGGGCCGCGAGCAGCACACCGTAGCCGCCGGACCCGAGACCGAGCCGGCGGCTCGCCACCAGGGGAAGCAGGGCCCAGATCGCGCTGCCCGGCAGCAGGAAGAGGCCGGCCCGCAACAGGATGCGGCGTACGACGACCGAATGCGTCACATAGCGCCCGCCCGCCTTGACCGCCGCCGTGAACCGCTCGGGCGGGCCGAGGTCGTCGTCGTCCGGGCGGCGCCACCACACCAGCACGGCGGCGAAGACCACGAAGGACAGCGCGTTGAGCAGGAACACCGACGCGACGCCGGTGGAGGCGATCAGGACGCCGGCCACCGCGGGGCCGACCGCGCGGGCGACGTTCATGCTGATCGCGCCGAGCGCCGACGCGGAGGCCAGCTGCGACCGGGGCACGAGCTCGGGGATCACCGCCTGCCAGGCCGGCACGGTCAGCGCCTGGCCGGCCCCGAGCGCGAACGTCAGCGTCAGCAGCAGCGCCGGCGGCATCCGGTCGAGCCAGGTCAGCACCGCGAGCAGCACCGCGACCGCGCACATCGCCGACTGCACGACGAGCAGCAGGCGCCGCCGGTCGAACGTGTCGGCCAGCGCCCCGGACGGCAGCGCGAGCAGCACGATCGGCAGCATGCTGGCCGTCTGCACGAGCGACACCAGAGCGTCGGCGCCGGGCGCGTCGACCAGCAACCACTGCGCCCCGACGGTCTGCATCCAGGTGCCGATGTTGGACGCCAGCAGCGCCAGCCACAGCCACCGGAACGTCGTCACACCCAGCGGCGCCCACGCGGACGCGCTGCGCGGACGCGGCTCCGGCGGCACGTCGATCACGCTACCCGGATCGATGGCACCTAATCCGAGCATTCTTGCCCGGGTCCGCGGTGGTCCGGACCGTCGCTCCCGCCGGACAAACTCGCTGGCGCGTCGAGCCAGCTCCGCGCGGGAACACACCCGGCGACGGGACCGATTCGCGTCCCCGCCGAGGCCCCGGGGGCGAGTCAGACCCGGCGCTTCGCGCCGGGGCCGGGGCGGGCGGCCACCTCGCGCGGATTGGCGACCTCGTGGCCGGCGTCGCAGCGCAGCACTGAGCGCACGGGCGCGCCGCAGCCGCGGTGCACGGTGGCCAGCGGCGAGCCTTCCGGGTCGGCGAGGTAGCGGTCGCCCCACTGCAGCACCGCGACGATCACGGGCCAGAGGTCGAAGCCCATCTCGGTCAGCCGGTACTCGTGGCGGACCCGCGCGCCCGGGTCCTGATAGGGCTCCTTGCGCAGCACACCGCTCTCGACCAGCAGCGCGAGCCGGTTGGTCAGCACCTGGCGCGGGATGTTGGTGCGCACCCGCATGTCGTCGAAGCGCCGGATGCCGTTGGCGATCTCCCGCAGCACGACAAAGGTCCAGCGCTCCCCGAGGATCTCCATCGCCCGGCCCACCGTGCAGTTGTCGACGGACCACTCCAGGGCAGCGGGTCGCGGGCGACTGAGCTGACCGGGCTCGCTTCGCTCGCTCATCCGATCAGCCTAAGTCTCGTTGACAGACCCAGCAAGCGGCTGGGAGGCTGGATCCATGACTCAGACGCAGGTCGAGCGCAGCCGTACCTTCACGTGGTCCGACCCCGCGACCAACGCCGCCCAGATCGGCCGGAGCAGCGGGCTGAGCCTGCTCAAGTCCATGATCGCCGGAGAGCTGCCGCCGCCACCGGTGATGGAGCTGCTCGGCATGACCCGGCTGACCGCCGAGGAGGGCCGGGTCACCGTCGAGATGCCGCCGCGGGAGTTCCACTACAACCCGCTGGGCTCGGTGCACGGCGGCGTGCTCGCCACGCTGCTCGACACCGCCGCCGGCTGCGCGGTGCACACGACACTGCCGGCCGGCATGGGCTACACCTCGGTCGACCTGTCGGTGAAATATCTGCGGCCCGTCACCGTCGGCTCCGAGCTGCTCACCTGCGTGGGCACGGTCATCCAGCGCGGCCGGCGCACCGCGCTGGGCGAGGCGCGGCTGACCGACGCCGCGGGGCGCCTCGTGGCCCACGCGACGTCGACCTGCCTGCTCTTCGAGATCCCCGCTAGTTGATCGTCGGGTGGAGGTCGGCCGCCGGCGGCGCCCAGGTCGCCGGGTCGGCCTCCACCTGGTCGCCGGAGCGGATGTCCTTCACCGAGCCCGGCTCGCCCGGGAACCAGACGAACGGGATGCCCCGGCGCTCCGCGTACCGGATCTGCTTGCCGTATTTGGCCGCCGTCGGCGACACCTCGGTCGGGATGCCGCGCCGGCGCAGCGCGGCCGCGATCCCGTCGGCCGACCGGCGGTGCTCCTCGTCGGCCAGTGCCACCAACACACAGGTCGGCACGTCGCGGGAGATCGCCAGCTTGTCGGCGCCGAACAGCAGCCCGAGCACGCGGGTGAGCCCGATCGAGATGCCCACGCCCGGGAACCGGTCGTTGCCCGACGTCGCGAGGTTGTCGTAGCGCCCGCCCGAGCAGATCGACCCGAACCGCTCGAACCCGGCGAGCTGGGTCTCGTAGACCGTGCCCGTGTAGTAGTCGAGGCCGCGCGCGATCTTCAGATCAGCCACGCACAACCCCGGGGCGTACGCCGCAGCCGTCTCGACCACGTCGACGAGCTCGGCCAGGCCCTCGTCGAGCAGCGGGTCGCTGACCCCGAGCGCGCGAACCGAGTCGGCGAACGAGGCGTCCGGCGACGAGATCTCGGCCAGCGCCAGCACGGCCTTGGCCTGCGACTCGGTGGCCCCGGCCGTCTCCACCAGCAGCTCCGCGACGCGGGCCGGACCGATCTTGTCGAGCTTGTCGACGGCCCGCAGCGCCGCCTCCGGGTCGCCGACGCCCAGACCGCGGTAGTAGCCCTCGCAGACCTTGCGGTTGTTGACCTGGATGGTCACCGGCGGGATCGGGAGCGAGCCGAGCGCGTCGCCGATCACCAGCGGCATCTCGGCCTCGTAGTGGGCCGGCAGCGTGTCGCGGTCGACCACGTCGATGTCGCACTGGACGAACTCGCGGTAGCGGCCCTCCTGCGGCCGTTCACCCCGCCACACCTTCTGGATCTGGTAGCGGCGGAACGGGAACTGCAGCTTGCCCGAGTTTTCCAGCACGTAGCGGGCGAACGGCACGGTCAGGTCGAAGTGCAGCCCCAGGGAGTCGTCCCCGGACGACGCGGCCTCCTCCTGCAGGCGGCGCAGCACGTAGACCTCTTTGGAGGTCTCGCCCTTGCGCAGCAGTTGGTCCAGCGGCTCGACGGCGCGCGTCTCCAGCGGGGCGTACCCGTAGAGCTCGAAGACGCTCTTGATCTTGTCGATGAACCGCTGCTCGATCATGCGTTGCGGCGGCAGCCACTCCGGGAAGCCGGAGATCGGCCGTGGCTTGCTCATGGTGGTCATAGCCCTCTGGTCGGGGCCGGTCGCATGACTTCCTGCAGAAACGGGTTGGTCGCGCGTTCCCGGCCGATCGTGGTCGCCTGGCCGTGGCCCGGCAGGACGATGGTGTCGTCGGCGAGCGGGAGGATCCGGTCACGAAGGCTGGCTGTCATCGCCGTCATGCTTCCCCCCGGCAGGTCGGTGCGCCCGATCGAGCCGGCGAACAGCACGTCACCGGAGAGGCAGATCTCGTCGGCCTCCCAGCCCCGTGCGGCGCCGGCCGGCAGCCGGAACAGCACCGACCCGCCGGTATGGCCCGGGGCGTGGTCGACGGTGATCTCGAGGCCCGCGATCGTGAGGGCCTCGCCGTCGACGAGCGGCGCGACGTCGTCGGGCTCGGTGTAGGGGAAGCGGCCGCCGAAGAGCTGGGCCGGGTCGATGGAGAGCGCCTTGCCGGGGTCGGCCAGCAGCTCACGGTCGGCCGGGTGCACGTAGGCCGGGATGCCCTTGGCGCCGCAGACCGGCGCGACGGAGAACGTGTGGTCGAGGTGGCCGTGGGTCAGCAGCACCGCGGCCGGCTGCAGCCGGTGCTCGGCGAGGAGAGCGTCGAGCCGCTTCTCCACCCCGATGCCGGGGTCGACGATCACGCACTGCTCCCCCGGCGCCGCGGCCACCACGTAACAGTTGGTGCCGAAGACGTCGGACGGGAAACCCGTGATCAGCACAGTCGTCCCCTTCCGGTCGTTGTGGCCAGCCTAGCGGGCGGCGCGATCCGATTACCGGCCGCCACACGCCACCGGCAATCACGATCTTTGATCGCTGAAAGCGCAGGACCTCTCACCATGCTCCCAGCGAATGCCCGTATGCTCTCCCGGACGTTTGTGGCGAGTGGCACACCCGAAAGAGGAGCACCGGTGGCATCCAGCAGGGATCGGCAGCGCAAGCTGGCGCGGGCCAAGCTCGATCGGCAGATGGCTCGGCGGGCCGCCACCCTGCGCCGCAAGCGCCGCATCCAGGCCGGCCTGGGCGGGGCGCTGGCGCTGGTGCTGATCGGCCTGGGTGCCTTCTGGGCGCTCGGCGGGTTCGACAAGGAGCCGGTCAACACGGCGACCGACGTGTGCGTGTGGACCCCGCAGGAGCCGGGCGTCAACGTCAACGCCAAGGACGTGGGCCTGCCGTCGACCACCGACGTGCCGACGTTCGGCACCCGCGACATGGCGATCACCACCAACCAGGGCAACGTCACGGTCCAGCTCGACCTGACCAGCGCGCCCTGCGCCGGCGCGAGCCTGACCTACCTGGCCGGCAAGAGCTTCTTCGACAACACCACCTGCCACGAGATCACCACCGAGGGCGCGCTGCACTGCGGCGACCCGAGCGGCACCAACCTGGGCGGCCCGACCTACACGTTCGCCAACGAGAACGTGCCGGCCGCGGCCCCGACGCCGTCGCCGTCGGCCTCGCCCGCACCGGGCACGCCGGCCACCTACCCGGCCGGCACGGTCGCCCTCTACCCGAACCCGCCGGGCGCCAACGGCAGCCAGTTCCTGATCTTCTTCAAGGACTTCACGCCCGCCGCCGAACCGGCGTACCCGATCATCGGCAAGGTCAGCGCCGGCCTCGACGTGGTCGACAAGATCAGCAAGATCGAGACCGTCGACAACGGCAACGGCGCCAAGGTCAAGCCCAAGACCGACGTGACGATCCAGGCCCTGACCGTCGGGGCGGTGCAGAGCAACCCGGCCGACAGCGGCGCGACGCCCGATCCGTCGGCCACCCCGTCCGCGACCGCGACGCCGTCCGGCGCGCCGTCGGGGACGCCCACGAACGCGAGCTAAGGTCACCCCGGAAACGCGAGAGCGGAAGCAGGAGGAGAGTCCCGTGACGTCCACGAGAGAGCGGCAGCGCGCGGCGGCGCGGGCGCGGCTCGCCCAGGAGATGGCCGACCGGCAGTCCGCAGCGCACAAGCGTCGCCAGCGGCAGGCCTTCATCGGCGCCGGCGTGGCCCTGCTGATCGTCGCGGGCGGCGTGATCTGGCTGGTCAGCAGCCTGGGCGGCGACGACAAGACGACCGCCGCGGGCGATCCGTCCGCCGCGCCGGTCGCCTGCGTCTGGTCCGAGGTCCCGGCCGACCAGCGCTCGCCCACCACCAAGGACGTCGGTGTCCCGCCGACCACCACCCCGCCGAGCACCGGCACCAAGGTGATGACGGTCGACACGAGCTACGGCCCGGTCGAGGTCACGATGGACCTGTCGAAGACGCCGTGCTCGTCGGAGAGCTTCAGCTTCCTCGCGAGCAAGAACTTCTGGGACGGCACCAAGTGCCACCGGATGTTCCCCGGCATGCTGCAGTGCGGCGACCCGTCGGCCAAGGGCAAGGGCTACCGTGACACCGACGGTACGGGCGGTCCGAGCTACCGCTACGCCAACGAGAACCTGCCCGTCGACCAGCGGCCGGCGTACCCGGAGGGCGTGGTGGCGCTGGCCAACAGCGGCCCCGACACCAACGGCTCGCAGTTCTTCTTCATCTACCAGGACGTCGAGCTGTCGCCGGACTACACGGTGCTCGGCAAGGTCACCAAGGGCCTGGAGAACATCAAGAAGGCCACCGAGCCCGGCCACGACGGCGCGTTCGACCCGTCGCCCGGTGGCGGCCACCCGAAGAACGACATCGAGATCAAGACGCTGACGGTGAGCGCGCCGGCGGCCTGATCCCGTGGTCCGCTGATCGCCGCAGCGCCGCCTCGCGAGTCTTCGCGGGGCGGCGCTGTCGTGTGCGGACCGGCACAATGATCGCCGTGCTGGACGCCACGCGGGACCTGCTCGCCGCGCTCGACCCCTTGCCCCATCCGCGCCGGATGGGGCAGCTGGCTTCGTGGGCCGCCGCCGCCTCCGATCGCGCCGAGGTCTGCGCCGACCTGCGTGCCGGCGGAACATATGAGCGGCATCTCGCGCTGGTGGCGGCGATGGTCGCGCGGGACGCGGCGGGGATCGCGGCGGCGGCCGGTGACCCGGACCCCGTGGTGCGGGCCGTCGCGATCCGGGCCGCCCTCCGGTCGGGCACGCTCGACTGGTCGGCGATCGACCCGTCCGCGGCCGAGCGGCGGCTGATCTATCGCACGCTGCGCCGGCTGCCTCAGTCGCTCGCTGACGGGCTGATCCACGAGGTTCGGACGCGTTACGACGACACCGAGGCGGCCGCGCTGCTGCCGGCCTGCGGGTCCGACACCGTGCGCGCGCTGCTGCCCGAGCTCGAACACGCGGTCAAGCTGACGGCCCTGGTCCGGCGGCATGCCGCCGTGGTCCTCGACCGGGTGGGGACCCGGCTGGCCGAGGCGGTCGATCGCGACGAGGTCTGGGCCGAGACCGTCACGGCGGTGCTGCGCTGCGCTCCCGCCGGCGTGCTCGACCTGCTGGAGCGGTACGCGCCGGAGGATCGCCTGCCGGGCCGGCCGGCGGCCTACGGGGTGCTCGCCGCCCACGACGCCGGGCGGGTGGCCCGGTTGCTGGCCGCGCCGGGACGCACCGTGTGGTTGCGGGACGTCAGGTTGCCGCGCGGCCTGCTGCGCCGCCTGGCCGGCCTGCCGGATGGCGACCTGCTGCCGCTACTGCGCGCGCGACGGCACAACTTCTCCGCGACGGCCGCCGTGCTGCGGGCGGTGTCGCCGGGCCGGCGGGCCGCGCTCTACGACGGCGCCCTGGCCGAGCCGGGCGACGGGCGACAGGCCCCCGACGCGCCCGCCGAGCCGGGCGACGGACCACAGGTCCCCGACGCGCCCGCCGAGCCGGGCGACGAGCGGCGGGTCGTCAGCGGCCGCGACGCGTTGGCGGAGCCGGGCCGCGGGCAGCGCGTGCCGGGATACGAGGTCGTGGACGTGCTGCCCGCCGTGCTGCGGGAGCGTGAGGCGCGGAGGGCGCTGGGTCTGCCCGCGATCCGCGAGCGGGAGGCCCTGGTCCGCGAGTGGAGCGCCTTCCTGCCCTGGCCCGCGGCGGTGGCGGCGCTGGCCGGCGCGTCGCGGTCCGGGGACGCCGACGAGCGGGCACACGCGTACCGGCTGCTGGTCGACGCCGCCCGGCGCAGCCGCGATCCCGCCGCGGTCGCCGACCTGCTGACCCGGCTCGACCGGCTCCGCAACGAGCAGGACCCGGTGCGGGCGGCGGCCCTCACCGCGCTGGCCAAGGTGTCCCGGCTGCTCGGCCCCGCTAGCGTCGCCGCGTTGACCCGGCTGGCAACCGACGCGGTCGAGGCCCGCGACACCTCCGCCGCCACCACCGGCGCGCTGAGCTCGCTCGCGGCCGACGTCCTGCGGGACCACGTCGACGTCCCGGAGCTGCGGGAGTGGGCGCTCACGACGATCGACCGCACCACCGCCGCGGCGCGGGTGCCGATGCTGCGCCGCTTCGACCTCGTGCTGCGCCGCGGGCAGGAGCGGCTCGTGGTCGACCGGTTGAGCGGCTGGGTGACGAACGCGGCGGCGCGCGGCTGGTACGGGCCGCTGTTCGCGCTCACCCACGCGCTCGGCCGGCGCGCCCGGCGGGTTCCCGCGTTGCAGGACATGCTGCGGCGGGCGATCCCGGACACCACGAGCTGGACCGCGGGCGAGGCGATCCGGCTCTGGCTCGACGACCCGGCCACCCGCTACGAGCGGGTCGGAGAGGTGCTCGCGCTCGATCCGACCGCGGTGGCGCTGCCCGTGGTGTGGGAGACGGTCATCAGGTCCCGCACCGACCTGCTCGACCGGGTGCTCCGGCGGCGCCCGCGCGGCCGGTTCGTCGAGCACGGCGTGCGCTGGGTGCCGATGCCCACGTACGCCCGGCGGTGGGTGCCACGCCAGCAGGCCGCGTTCGCCGGGCTGCTCGAACTCGTCGTCGACGACAGCGACGTCGCGGTGTGGCAGCGGGCCGCGGCGATCAAGGGCGCGGCGCGGATTCCGGGCGCCGGCCGCGAGCTGGTGCTCCGGCACGTCGACGCCGCCGAGGTGGTGATCGCCGAGGCCGCCCTGGGCGCGCTGGTCTGGACCGACCGGCCCGCCGAGGCATTGGAGGTGCTGCTCGCGCATGCCGGCGACGACCGGGCGCGGGTGGCGCTCTACGCGGCCGAGCGGGCGGCCAGGTACGTCGCGCCGGCCCGGCTGCCCGAACTGCTCGCGCCGGTGATCAGCGGCCCGGCCAAGGTGACCAGTCGCAAGGCGGCCGCGCGGATGCTGGCCCGCTACGGCCCGCCGGAGGTGATGGCGACGCTGCGGGCCGCGTACGACGGGGCGCACCGCGACGTCCGGGCCGCCATCGTCGCCGCTGCCACCGAGCGGCTCGGCGTCGACGACAGCTGGGCGATCCTCGCCGACGCCGGCACCGGGAGCCGCGAGGAACGGCGGGCGATCCTCGACGCCGCACCACGCCAGGTCGCCGACCGGCACCGCGCCCGCTATGCCGCGCTCGTCGTCGCCGAGTGCCGCGCCGCCGACCGCGAGCTGCGCCGGGCCGCCTTCGCGCGGCTGCCGCGCTGGGCCCGCTGGGTCGACGGCGCCAGCGGGCTCGTCGTCGACCGGCTCACCGACCTCGGCGAACGGCAACACCGCTGGGAGATCGCCGAGCTGCTGCGTCTCCTGGACGAGGACGCGGCGACGACGACGTTCGCCCGCCTGGTCGAGCGGGACGCCGCGGACGACCGGCCCGGCGACCCCGACAGCGACCGCCCGGCCCGGCGACGGATCGAGGACATCGCGGGGGCGGCCGCGACCTGGCGCCGCCAGCGGCGCTCACCCGAGGTGCCCGCGATGGCCGCCGCGCTCCGCCGGCTCGCGGCGCAGCCGGGCTTCACCCACACCGCGGTGATCGCGCTGACCGACGTCGCCCTGCTCGACAACGCGGACGCCCTCGCGGACCTGTGCGCGGGCCGCCCCGCCCTCGCGGGCCGGACGGCCGAGGAGATCGGCAAGGTGGCCTACCAGGCCTGGCCCGACGCCGACGTCCTGGCGGTCGCCACGCGCTGGGCCGGCCGCGGCGACCTCGCCGGAGGCCTGTTCGCGGTGCGGATCCTGGCGGGCTCGGGCCAGGAATGGACAGCGCCGCGCCGCGACCTCCTGCTGACCCTGCGCGTGACCCACGCCGAGCCCGACGTACGCGAACTCGCCTACGAGGTGAATCTGGCCGAGGACTAAGCGCCAGACGTCACGCGGTAAGCGTCGAAGACGCCGTCGACCTTGCGGACCGCGGCCAGCAGGTGGCCCAGGTGCTTGGGGTCGGCCATCTCGAAGCTGAACCGGCTCACCGCCACCCGGTCGCGCGTGGTGGTGACCGTCGCGGACAGGATGTTGACCCGCTCGTCGGAGAGCACCCGCGTGACGTCGGCCAGCAACTTGTGCCGGTCGAGCGCCTCCACCTGGATCGCGACCAGGAACGTCGACGCCGAGGTCAGCTTCCAGCTCACCTCGAGCACCCGCTCGGGCTGGGCCTTAAGGTCCTCGGCGTTGGCGCAGTCCTCGCGGTGCACCGACACGCCGCCGGAGCGGGTGACGAAGCCGAACACCGAGTCCGGCGGCACCGGGGTGCAGCACCGGGCCAGCTTGATCCAGACGTCGCTGACGCCCTTGACGACGACGCCGGGGTCGTGGCCGGCGGTGCGGCTGCGCGGCGGGCGGGTGGCGACGGCGGTCTCGGCCAGGTCCTCGGCCGCGCCCTCTTCCCCGCCGTACGACGCCATCAGGCGCTGGACCACCGACTGGGCCGACACCTGGTTGTCGCCGACCGCCGCGTAGAGCGACGCCACGTCGGCCAGGTGCAGGTCGCGGGCGATGGTCATCAGGTTGTCGGTCGTCAGCATGCGCTGCAGGGGCACGCCCTGCTTGCGCATCGCCTTGACGATCGCGTCCTTGCCGGCCTCGATCGCCTCTTCGCGGCGTTCCTTGTTGAAGTACTGGCGGATCTTGGTGCGGGCCCGCGGCGACTTGACGAAGCCGAGCCAGTCCTGGGTCGGGCCGGCCGTGTCGGACTTCGACGTGAAGATCTCGATCACGTCGCCGTTGGACAGCGTCGACTCGAGCGGCACCAGCTTGCCGTTGACGCGGGCGCCGATGCACTTGTGGCCGACCTCGGTGTGCACCGCGTACGCGAAGTCGACCGGGGTCGAGCCCGTCGGCAGCGGTATCACGTCGCCCTTGGGCGTGAAGACGTAGACCTCCTGGCTGGAGAGGTCGAACCGGAGCGCGTCGAGGAACTCGCTCGGGTCGCTGGCCTCCCGCTGCCAGTCGAGCAGCTGGCGCAGCCACGTCATCTCGTCGATGTGCGCCGGCGGGCCGACGATCGTCGCGCCCTTCTGCTCCTTGTACTTCCAGTGCGCCGCGATGCCGAACTCCGCGGTGCGGTGCATCGCGTACGTCCGGATCTGCATCTCGACGGGCTTGCCGGTCGGGCCGATCACGGTCGTGTGCAGCGACTGGTACATGTTGAACTTCGGCATCGCGATGTAGTCCTTGAACCGGCCCGGCACGGGCTGCCAGTTCGCGTGGATCACACCGAGCGCCGCGTAGCAGTCCCGGACGGTCTCGACCAGGATGCGGACGCCGACGAGGTCGTAGATGTCGTTGAAGTCGCGACCCCGCACGATCATCTTCTGGTAGATCGAGTAGAGGTGCTTCGGCCGGCCGGTCGTCTCCGCCTTGATCTTCGCGGACCGCAGGTCGGTGTGCACCTTCTGGGTCACCTGGCGCAACAGCGCCTCGCGCTGCGGCTGGTGCTCGCCGATCAGGCGGTTGATCTCCTCGAACCGCTTCGGGAACAGCGTGCCGAACGCCAGGTCCTCGAGCTCCCACTTGATCGTGTTCATACCGAGGCGGTGGGCCAACGGCGCGAGGATCTCCAGGGTCTCCTTGGCCTTCTGCTCCTGCTTGGGCCGCGGGAGGAAGGTCAGGGTGCGCATGTTGTGCAGCCGGTCGGCCAGCTTGATCACCAGGACGCGCGGGTCCTTGGCCATCGCGACGACCATCTTGCGGATCGTCTCGGCCTTGGCCGCGTCGCCGAGCTTGACCTTGTCGAGCTTGGTGACGCCGTCGACCAGCAGCGCGACCTCGCCGCCGAAGTCGTTGCGCATCGAGTCGAGCGTGTATTCGGTGTCTTCGATCGTGTCGTGCAGCAGCGCGGCGACCAGCGTGGTCGTGTCCATCCCCAGGTTGGCCAGGATGGTCGCGACGGCCAGCGGGTGGGTGATGTAGGGGTCGCCGGACTTGCGATATTGCCCTGAGTGCCAGCGCGCGGCCGTGTCGAAGGCGCGCTGCAGCAGCCGGGCGTCGGCCTTGGGGTGGCTCGCCCGGTGGGTCGCGATCAGCGGCTCGAGCACCTCGCTGACCTGCGGCGCCTGCCAGGGTGCGTTGAACCGCGCCAGCCGCGCCCGCACCCGTCGCCCGGTCGGCGTGCCGGCCAGCCCGAACCCGGTGCCGGTCTCCCCCGCCACGTCGCGCGTGGTGCCCTGCCGCTCCCGGAACGGCACGACGACACCCTCGGGCTCGTCGTCGACGTCATAGGGCGAACGCCCGTTGGCCGGCCACTCCACCGTGTCCTCGTCGACCCGACTTTCAGGATCAACAACCTTCGGAGATACGCGCTGGTCCGCTGAGCCGGCGGCCTCGGTCGCACTCGAGGCCGGCGCCGCCGCGCCCGACCCGCCGCCGGAGGCAGCCGAGCCTGTCGTGGCGTCGGCCGTCGGCACCGGGCCAGCCGTGGCCGTGGAACCGGCCGAGCCAGCCGTGGCCGTAGAACCGGCCGAGCCAGCCGTGGCCGTGGAACCGGCGGAGCCAGTCGTGCCCGCCGAGCCAGTCGCGCCGGCGGAGCCCGCGGAGCCAGTCGTGCCGGCGGAGCCACTCGTGCCCGCCGAGCCAGTCGTGCCGCCGGAGCCAGTCGTGCCCGGCGAGCCGGTCGGGCCCGCGGAGCCAGTCGGGCCCGCGCTGCCGGACGTGGCAGACCCGGTCGAGCCGGCGGCGCCGGTCGTGGCTGAGCCGGTGGCAGCGGTCGTGGAGTCGGCGGAGGCCGGATCGGACGGGTCCGCGTCGGTCGTGGTCGGCGCGGCGTCGGGGACGCCGGCGGCGGTGCGGTGGGCGGTGGCGGTCTCGGTCGGCGTGGCGGACGCGCTCGCGGCCGGCTCGGCGGCCGTCTTCGCGCCGTTGCTGGCCGCGCGGGCCTTGGCGCCGGCGGCGTCCGGGGTCACGGTGGCGGCGGCGCCGACGTTGCCGCCGGGGCGGGCCGCGGTGACGATCGGTGCGCCGGGGGCGCTCCCGTTGCCGCTGGGGGCCTCGGGGGCCGTCTCGGGGCGTGCTTCACTGGCCGCCGGGGCCGACTCTGTCGTGCGCCCGGTCGTCTGCTCTGCCTCGCCGGTCGGACGGGCGGAACCCGCCACCGGTGGGGCGACGTCGTGGGACACCGGCCTCCTCAACACCTCGCGATCCACCGACCGTATCGGGCCGGCCACACCTGCGCTAGCCAGGTGGCGGCGATCCGGGTCGGGTCGGGACCGGGCGCGCTCAATTCTACCCGTCCGGCCGATCCCCGCCCGGAGCGGCGGAAACGCCGGGACGGGCACTAAACAGTCAGCAGGGCGTGAACGTCGCGGGGTGCCAGGCGGGCCCGACCTTCGAGGAACGCCAACTCGATCAACACGCTGAACCCGGTGATGATTCCCCCGGCCCGCTCGACCAGGGACAGGGTCGCCTCGGCGGTGCCGCCGGTGGCCAGCACGTCATCGACCACGAGGACCCGCTGGCCGGGCTCGATGGCGTCCTGGTGCACCTCGAGCGTGGCCTCGCCGTACTCCAGCGCGTAGGACGCCGTCAGCACCTCGCGCGGCAGCTTGCCGGCCTTGCGGACGGCCAGCACGCCGGCGCCGGTGGCGTACCCGATGGCCCCGGCGAGCAGGAAACCGCGGGCCTCGACGCCCGCGACCACGTCGAACGAGGCGCGGCCGTGGTGGTCGACCAGGGCGTCGATGACCTGCCGGAACGCCGGGCCGTCGGCGAACAGCGGGGTGATGTCCTTGAACAGGATGCCGGCATGCGGGAAGTCGGGCACGTCGACGACGTGCCCGACCACCAGATCGGCTATTTCCTTGCGATCCATCGACTAGCGGCGCTTGCCACCGGGGCGGTTGCCACCGGGACGGCCACCCCGCCCGCCGCCGGAGCGCTTGGCCCCGGTCGGCCGGGCGCCCACCTTCGGCGTCGACGTCGAGCCGGCCAGGGCGCCGACCTCGGAGCCTTCGGGAGCGGCCTGCCGCGGCTGGCGCGCGGTGGCGCCGGCCTCGGTCTTCTTCGGCGCGATCTCGCCGCGGGCGATCGCCGCCCGGCGGGCCAGCACGCGCTTGGTGTGCGCCTGGATCTTGGGCTCGAACTCCTTGAGCGTCACCAGCACCGGCGTCGCGAAGAAGATCGACGAGTAGACCGCGACGGCCATACCGACGAACAGCACGAGGCCGAGGTCGGCCAGGGTGCTCGCGCCCGACAGGCCGGCGATCAGCAGACCGCCGACGGGGAGCAGCGCGACCAGACCGGTGTTGATCGACCGCATCAGGGTCTGGTTGATCGCCAGGTTGGCGGCCTCGCCGTACGTCTGGGTGCTGCTCGCCGTGATGCCTCTGGTGTTTTCCTGCACCTTGTCGAACACCACGACGACGTCGTAGAGCGCGAAACCGAGGATCGTGAGGAAGCCGATGATCGTCGCCGGCGTGACCTCGAACTTGGCTAAGGAGTAGAGGCCCGCCGTCAGCACCAGGTTGAGCAACAGCGAGGAGACCGCCGCGACGGCCATGCGCCACTCGAACCGCAGGATCAGGTAGACCATCACCAGCGCCACGAAGATCACGAGGCCGAGCAGCGCCCGCTCGGTGACCTGCTTGCCCCAGGCCGCGCTGACGCCGCTGTCGTTGATGTCGTTCGGCGCGACGCCCAGCTGCTGAGCGACCTGCTCCTTGATCGCGTTGGTCTGCTCGGGGTCGAGGGCCGAGGTGCGGATCTCGTACCAGGTGTCGCCGCCGCGACCGACCTGCGTGGCCGGCAGCGCGGTGGCCTCCGGGTCCTTGTCGGCCAGCGCCTTGTTGACGGCGTCCTGCGCCTCGTTGAGCGTGACGCCGTTGCTCGCCGGCACGATGAACTGGTTGCCGCCGGCGAATTCGATGCCGAGCGAGAACCGGTTGATCCCGAAGCTCAACAGCGCGACCAGGATCAACGCCCCGGCGACGCCGAACCAGATCTTCCGCTTGCCGATCAGGTTGAGACCGGCCTCACCGCGGTAGAGCCGGTTGGCCAAACCCGACTTGGACATCTCAGGCCTCCTTGGGGCGACGCGGCGAACGCGTACGCGGGTTGCGCGGCTCGTCGCCGTCGTCTTCGTGCTGCTCCAGGATGCGGCCGAGGCCACTGACCCGCGGCGAGAGGAACGCCTTGGTGTTGGCGAACATCGTCATGATCGGGTGTCGGAAGAGGAACACCACGACGAGGTCGAGGATCGTGGCCAGGCCCAGCGCGAAGGCGAAGCCCTTCACCGTGCCGACGGACACGATGTAGAGCACCACCGCCGCCATGATCGAGATCGCGTTGGCGGAGATGATCGTCCGGCGGGCGCGGGCCCAGGCGCGCGGCACCGCGCTGCGCGGCGACCGGCCTTCGCGGATCTCGTCTTTCAATCGTTCGAAGTAGATGACGAACGAGTCCGCCGCCACACCTAGCGAGACGATGAAGCCCGCGATGCCGGCGAGCGTGAGCGTGAAGCCGATCTGGCGGCCGAGGAAGACCAGCGCACCGAAGACCAGGCCGGCGGAGAGCACGAGGCTCAGCACGATCACGGTGCCCAGCAGGCGGTAGTAGAAGAACGCGTAGATCGCGACGAGCAGCAGGCCGATGCCGGCGGCGATCAGGCCCGCCCGCAGGTATTCGGCGCCCAGCGTCGGCGACAGGTTCTCCTGGTTGGCCGCGGTGAAGGTCAGCGGCAGGGCGCCGTAGCGGAGCTGGCCGGCCAGCTCGTCAGCGCTGTTGGCGTCGAAGCTGCCGGAGATCTGCGAGTCGCCGGTCAGCACGCCCTGGATCTCGGGCGACGAGATGACCTTGTTGTCGAGCACCACGGCGACGCGGCAGTTGCCGTTCTCGAGCGTCGACTGGTCACAGGTCTGACCGCTGTTCTGGTACGCCTCGCGGGTCAGCGCCGTCCACTTCTCCTGGCCGCCGCCCTTGAAGTCGAGGCTGACGACCCATTGGCCCTGCTGGTCGAGCTGCGCGGTGGCGTTGCCGACGTCGGTGCCGGCCACCTTGGCCACGTCGAGCAGGTATTTGCCGCCGGCCTCGCAGGCGATCGCCTGCTGGTCGGTCTTGCTGATCGAGCCGGCCGGGCGCTTGTCGAGCTGGTCACACGTGATGGTCGGCACGTTGAACTGCATCTGCGGCGTCAGCACCGCGACCTCGGTCGGGCTGAGCTGGCCGAACGGCTTGAGCGTCTCGGCCACGGTCGGGTCGGTGCCCGGGTCGGGCGCCTGCAGCGCGCTGGCGGCCGCCCACGCGGCGGGGCCGACCTTGGCCTCGACGGCCTTGCGGGCCGCCTCGACGTCGGCAGGCACCGGGGCCGGGGCCGCGGAGCCGGACGGCGCCGGAGTCGGGTTCGCCGCCGGGGCGGTCGCGGTCGGGGTGGGAGTGGGCGTCGCGGGCGCTTCGGCTCCACCGCCCGTGCCGCCGGTGCCCGGGGTCGCCGTCGCCGACGGCTGGCCGGTCGCAGCGGGCGGCGCCGACGGGCTGCCGCTCGGGTTCGGGGTGCCGCCGGGCGCCGGCGTGGCGCTGGCCGAGGGGGCGGGCGCCGGCCCGGTCCCGTTGGTGACGTTGAGGACCTTGCGGAACCGCAGCTCGGCGGTCTGGGCGATGCCGCTCAGGTCGGCGTTCTCGCCCGGCAGGGAGACGACGATGTTGCGGTTTCCTTCGGTGACCACCTCGGCCTCGGCGACACCGCGCGCGTTGACCCGCTGCTCGATGATGTCGCGGGCCTGGTCGAGCGACTCCGCCGACGGCGGGCGGTTGCCCTCGGTCGTCGCCTGGAGCGTCATCCGGGTGCCGCCGACCAGGTCGAGCCCCAGCTTCGGATGCAGCCGGTCCTGCACGCTCCCGCTGGCGCCCGCGAAGAACACCAGGGCGTAGAGGATGACGAAGAGCCCCGCGAGGACGGCTAGCTGCCGCCCCGGGTGCATCTGTCGCTGAGGTGGTGCCACGGCAGCGGGTCTCCCTGTGCTGGGGGCCGTCGCGGGTGCGGCGGCGCGGGTCGATGCAGCGGTCACGCCGGGCAGGCGTGGGGCGCCGGCTCTCCGGGGACGGAGCCAGCGTGATTATCCATCACAGTCGATCGAGCCGGGGGGCCGGTCGTCGAGCAGAAGGCTACGCCGGGGTCGCTGTGAGTTAGCTGTCGACCCCGGCACCCAGCCCGGGATTCAGTCCTTGGCCGGCTCGACCGGAGACTTGATCGTCTCCGCGGCGGGCGGCTCGGCCGGCTCCGGGACGGTCTCGGCCTTGTTGCTGATGACCCGGGCCACGGCCTGCCGGGCGTAGCGCAGGTGCACGCCGGGGGCGGCCTCGAGCGTCACGGTCTCGGAGTCGGTGTCGACGACCGTGGCGTGGAGGCCGCCGATCGTCACGACCTCGGAGCCGGCGCCAAGGGTGGACTGCATCTGCTGGGCTTCGCGGCGGCGCTTCTGCTGGGGGCGGATCATCATGAAGTACATGACGCCGAAGAGCAGAACGATCATGAGGAGCGGCAGGAAACCGCCGCCACCTGAGGCTTGTGCTGCGAGCACGGTGAAAAACCTTCCCATTGGCCTTCGCCGGGCGTGGGGGGCGCTCGGCGCAGGCAGAAATGTCGTCCCCTACGGACCGCGGCGAGTCTAGTCGGTCTGGCTGGGAACGCCGAATGCCGCGCGGGTCACTTTCGGATCACGGAAAACGCTGGTCGCTGGAGAACAGATCGGGTGCGCCATTCGCCGTCGGCGGCGTCCGCCCGAGGTGCCGCCAGGCGGTGTCGGTGGCCACTCGTCCCCGGGGCGTACGGGCCAGCAGCCCCGCCCGGACCAGGAACGGCTCGCACACCTCCTCGACGGTGTCCGGCTGCTCCCCCACCGCCACGGCCAGGGTCGACAGGCCCACCGGGCCGCCCTTGAACGAGTCGACCAGGGCGGTCAGCACGGCCCGGTCGAGCCGGTCGAGGCCGAGCGCGTCCACGTCGTACACCTGGAGGGCCTCGCGGGCCGTGGTCAGGGTGACCGTGCCGTCGCCACGGACCTCGGCGTAGTCGCGGACCCGGCGCAGCAGCCGGTTGGCGATGCGCGGCGTCCCCCGCGACCGCCCGGCGATCTCCACGGCGCCCTCGTCGGTGATCGGGACGCCGAGAATCCGCGCTGACCGGTGCAGCAGCGCCTCCAGATCGGCGGCGGCGTAGAAGTCGAGGTGCGCGACGAACCCGAACCGGTCGCGCATGGGCCCGGTCAGCAGCCCGGACCGGGTGGTGGCCCCGACCAGCGTGAACGGCTCGACGTCGAGCGGGATCGCGGTGGCGCCGGGCCCCTTCCCGACGACGACGTCGACCCGGAAGTCCTCCATGGCGGAGTAGAGCAGCTCCTCGGCCGGCTTCGCGATGCGATGGATCTCGTCGATGAACAGCACATCACCGGCGCCGAGACTGGTCAGAATGGCCGCGAGATCCCCGGACCGCTCGATCGCCGGCCCACTGGTCACCCTGATCCCACTGCCCAACTCCGCCGCCACGATGTTGGCCAGGGTCGTGTTGTGCACGACCAGGTCGTTGACGGTGAACGTGTGATCGCCGGCGACGGTCAGGCAGCGGCATTCGTGCAGGCCGGCCGGCTCGACCGCCGCCACGCCGTCGACCGCGAGCGACTCCTCGAACCGGTCCCGGCGCGGCTGCCACTCCCGCAGTCGCTCGCCCCGCCGCCCGATCACGGTGATCCGCTCGACGAACCGAGCGGCGTCGTCCTGACTCGTGACGCTCAAGCGCCACGACTCGTGGCGACGGCCTTGGTAGAGCCCGCGCTTGAGCTTGAGTCGCGACTGGATTCCCAGGCGCAGCAACAGGTGTTGCACGTCCTGCAACAGCTCGCGGGAGACGCTGTAGAACTCGATCACCACGTCGTAGCGGTCGCGACCGCGGCGGCTCACCGTGCCGTCGCAGGCGAAGTAGGCGCCCAGGAAGGCGCTGACCTGCCACTCGTCGCCCTTGAACACGAACTCCGGAACGCGCTTCTGCCAGGCGTTCTTGTCGAGCAGGCCGTGCTCGGCCAACCACCCGCGCAGGCCCGAGATCCGCACGAGTGAGCTGTTGGCCGAGTTCGGCCGGGTGAGGTGCCGGTGGCCCAGGCGGTCACAGGTCGCCTTGAAGTCGGCCAGGACGTCGTCGTCGCCGCTGGTGAAGGTGACCTGGTTGGTGACACAGCCGTCGCCGACCAGGTAGCCGGCCAGCGCGAACTCCTCGGTCCGCTCGGTGCCGTCGGCGACCAGTTCCGGCCGCAGCACGTTGGCCAGCTTGTCCCCGACCGTCAGGTCACCGGCCTTGACCCAGCCGTCGGTGGTCCAGAACGGATGGTCCGGGGCGGCGACGACCTCGCGGCCGGTCGTGGTGCGGATCCGCACGCTATCCAGCTCGCCCTGCTCGTGCACTGCTTCGACCCGCGCCGCCTCGCCGGTGCGGGTGATGACCCGGTCACCGACCACGACGTCGCCGAGCCGCCGCCGCGTCCCGTCCTCGAGCAGCACCAGCGCGTCGACCGACACAGGCTTACCCAGGCCAGGAGGCCCCGAGAGGAGGATGTGGTCCGGTGGGGTGCCGCGGCCCATGGCGCCGCGCAGCAGGAGGTCCAGCTGGTCGCGTACGCGGTGCTGGGCGATGAACTCCGCCAGGCGTTTCGGGCGGACCGTGGCCTCGGCGTCGCTCTCGCCCTCGGCGATGTAGGCGGAGACCTCGCTCATCGCGTGCGGCCGAGCAGTTGGATCGCCATCTTGAGCAGCATCGGCACGGGCTCGGTGCCGGTCGCCTTCTCGGCCACCGCGGCCACGGCCTGGTCGGCCTGCGACGCCGTCCAACCCAGACCGACGAGGCCCTGGCGGACCTGCTCGTGCCACACCGCGCCGACCACGCCCGTCGCGCCGTCGCCGCCGACCGCGATCGGGCCGATTCGGTCGCGTAGCTCCAGCACCAGGCGCTCGGCGCCCTTCTTGCCGATGCCCGGCACCCGGGTCAGGGTCGCCGTGTCGGCGTTGGCGATCGCCTTGCGCACCACGTCGGGGTGGTGCACGGCGAGCACCGCCTGGGCCAGCCGCGGCCCGACGCCGCTGGCCGTCTGGAGCAGCTCGAAGAGGTGCTTCTCGTCGTCGTCGGCGAAGCCGTAGAGGGTAAGCGAGTCCTCGCGCACCACCAGGCTGGTGGCGAGCCGGGCCGGCTGGCCCAGCCGCAGGCCGGCGAGCGTGCCGGGGGCGCAGTGCACCGACAGCCCGACGCCGCCGACCTCGATGACCGCGCCGTCCGGCGACACCGCGGCGACGACCCCGCTCACGCTGGCGATCACCTTCGACCTGCCCTTCTGACGGCCGCCGCCGCCTCGATCTTCGCCTTGGTGCCGCCCCGCCAGATGTGGCAGATCGCCAGCGCCAGCGCGTCGGCGGCGTCCGCCGGCTTCGGCGGCGCGTCGAGCCGCAGGAGCCGGGTCACCATCGACGTCACCTGCGCCTTCTCGGCCTGGCCGGAGCCGGTGACGGCGGCCTTGACCTCGCTCGGCGTGTAGGTCGACACCGGCAGCCCGGCCCGCGCCCCGGACAGCACGGCGACGGCGCTGGCCTGGGCGGTGCCCATCACCGTACGCACGTTGTGTTGGCTGAACACCCGCTCCACCGCGACGCTCTGCGGTTTGTGCTCGGCGACCAGGTCCGTCAGCGTGCGGTCGAGGTGCAGCAGCCGCAGCGGCAGGTCGTCGCCGGGGTCGGTGTAGACCACGTAGTAGGCGACCAATGTGCACGGTCGACCCGGCACACCCTCGACCACGCCGACGCCGCAGCGCGTCAGCCCCGGGTCGACGCCGAGCACCCGCACAACCGTCCTCCCCCTGTACGTGTGTTCGACACCTTACGGGTCGGCCGGCGCGGCGGTGGCCCGGACACACCGGCGCCCGATAACCGGTGGCGGGCCTCACTAGCGTGGGAACTGTGACGGGCACCGGCTTCATTTCCACGACGATTCCCTACGTCAATGCGCGCCCCCATCTCGGTCACGCGCTCGAGTTCGTCGAGACCGACGCCTATGCGCGATTCATGCGCACCGAGCTCGACGACGTCTTCTTCCTGACGGGTTCCGACGAGAACGCGCTGAAGAACGTGCTGGCCGCCGAGGCCGCGGGAATGTCGACCGCCGATCTCGTCGCCGGCAACGCGCAGGCCTTCGCGCGGCTGCAGACCGACCTCGGTTGCGCGCCCGACCATTTCGTCCGCACCAGCGTCGACCCGCTGCATCTCGAAGGCGCGGTGGAGATCTGGCGGCGGCTGGCCGCGAGCGGCGACATCTACTCGCGGGCCTACGAGGGGCTCTACTGCGTCGGCTGCGAGCAGTTCTGGGAGCTGGACGAGCTCGTCGACGGACGCTGCCCCGAGCACCTGGTCGCGCCGGAGCGGGTGCGGGAGGAGAACTACTTCTTCCGGCTGTCGCGCTACCAGGACGACCTGCTCAAAGTCCTCGAATCCGGCGAGCTGGCCATCCACCCCGAGACCCGCCGCAACGAGGTCATCTCGTTCGTCCGCGCCGGCCTGCAGGACATCAGCGTCTCCCGCTCGGCGCATCGGGCGCGCGGCTGGGGCATCCCGGTGCCCGGCGACGACACCCAGGTGATGTACGTCTGGATCGACGCCTTGACCAACTACGTCAACGCGCTGGGCTGGACCCGCGACGACCCCCGCTACCAGCGGTTCTGGGCCGACGCCGCGCGGCGCGTGCACGTGCTGGGCAAGGGCGTGATCCGGTTCCACGCCGTCTACTGGCCGGCGATGCTGCTCTCCGCCGGCCTGCCGCTGCCGACCGACCTGGTGGTGCACGGCTACATCACGGCCGGCGGCCGCAAGGTCGGCAAGAGCCTCGGCAACGCGGTCGACCCCGGCGAGCTGATCGCCCGTCATGGCGCGCGGGCTGTCCGATATGCACTGCTGGCCACGTTCGCGCCGTTCGGTGACGGCGACCTGACCGAGGACCGGATCGTCGCCGTCTACAACAACGACCTGGCCAACGGGCTCGGCAACCTGGTCAGCCGGGTGACCAGCATGATCGGCCGTTACCGTGGCGGCGTCGTGCCCGCCGGCGACCCGGCCGGCGGCCTCGGCCCGGCGGTCGCCACCGCCCTCCACGACTCCGCCGCCGCGTGGCAGGGCTTCGACCACCGCGTCGCGATCCAGCACCTGACGACGCTGGTCGGGCGGGCCAACGCGTACGTCGACGAGCACGCGCCCTGGCACCTCGCCAAGCAGCCCGCCGAAGCCGACCGGCTCGACACCTGCCTGCTCCAGGCCGCCGGAGCGGTCCGCGCCCTGGCCGCGCTGCTCCGCCCGGTGCTGCCGGACGCGGCGGCGGAGATCCTGGGCGCGCTGGGCGCACCGGCCTCGTGGCGGCTCGACCCGGGCACCTGGCTCGACGGTCTGGCCGGCACCCGGGTCGACAAGCCCGCCGCCGTCTTCCCGCGCATCGACGCCCCTGCCACATAACACCCCGGGGCAGTGTGTGGCGGCACGCCATGGGCGGCACCCCGCCGGGCTCGTACATTCATGCGCCATGGCGGCAGATCGGGTGGCTGACCACCACGTCGTACGGCTGGACCTCACCGGGCGCACCGCGCTGGTCACCGGCGGCGGCAGCGGCATCGGGCGGGCCTGCGCCGCCCGGCTCGCCGCGGCCGGCGCCAAGGTGGTGGTCGTCGACCGCAACGCGGCGGCCGCGCAGGAGGTGGCGGCCGAGATCGGTGGCGTCGCCGTCGAGCTCGACCTCGCCGACTCCGAGGCCGTCGACCGCATCGACGTCGACGTCGACGTGCTGGTCAACAATGCCGGCTTCCAGCATGTCGCGCCGCTGCCGGAGTTCCCGCCGGACACGTTCGCGGTCCTGCAGCGGGTCATGGTGGAGGCGCCGTTCCGGCTGGTCCGGCGGGCGCTGCCGCACATGTACGAGCGGGGCTGGGGCCGCGTCGTCACGGTCTCGTCGGTGCACGGTCTGCGCGCTTCGGCGTACAAGTCGGCATATGTCACGGCAAAGCATGGCGTCGAGGGCCTGTCGAAGGTGATCGCCCTGGAGGGCGCGCCGCACGGGGTCACCGCCAACTGCATCAATCCCGGGTACGTGCGTACGCCGCTGGTCGAAGGTCAGATCGCCGACCAGGCCCGCACCCACGGCATCCCCGAGCAGGAGGTCGTCTCGTCGATCATGCTGGCCCGGTCGGCGATGAAGCGCCTGGTCGAACCGGCCGAGGTCGCCGAGCTGCTGGCCTATCTGTGCACGCCCGCGGCATCCTTCATCACCGGGGCCTCGATCGCGATGGACGGGGGATGGACGGCAAGCTGAACGCCATGACGGCGGCTGAGTATCTCGAACTGCTGGCGCGGGAGGCCGCGGCGGTCGAGTTCGAGGGCCCCCTGCTGGCCGCCCGGGCCGCCGGCCTGCCCCCGGACCAGGTCGCGGACCTCGAACGGGCCAAGGTCGCCGCGCTGCGGGTGCGCTCCCTGCTGGAACGGCGCCGGCAGCGCGAGGTGGAGCTCTCCGGCCTGGTGGACACGGCGGCCGACCTGGCGGGCCTGCGCGACGTCGACGACGTGCTGCGGGCGATCGTGCACCGGGCCCGGACGCTGCTCGGCGCCGACGTGGCCTACCTGACTCTCAACGACGACGACCGCGGCGACATCTACATGCGGGTCACGGACGGTTCCGTGTCGGCCCGCTTCCAGCGGCTGCGGCTCCCGCTGGGGGCCGGGCTCGGCGGGCTGGTCGCGCAGACGGGCACGCCCTACGTCACCGCCGACTACCACGTCGACGAGCGGTTCCGGCACACGGGCGAGATCGACGCCGGCGTACGCGAGGAGGGGCTCGTCGCGATCCTCGGCGTACCGCTGCGGCTGGGTTCGTCGTCCCTGGGTGTGCTGTATGCCGCCAACCGGTCGGCGCGCCCGTTCGCGCGGGAGGAGGTGGCGCTGCTCGGTTCGCTGGCCGCGCACGCGGCGGTCGCGCTCGACACGGCGCGGCTGCTGACCGAGACGCGGGTGGCGCTGGCCGAGCTGTCGCTGGCGAACTCGACGATCCAGGCGCACAGCGCGTCGGTCGAGCGGGCGGCGTCGGCCCACGACCGGATGACGGCCCTGGTGCTGCGCGGCGGCGGGGTCGAGGACGTCGTGGCGGCGGTGACCGACGTGCTCGGCGGCGCACTGCTGGCCTTGGACGCCGACGGCCGCGAGCTGGCCCGCGTCGGCTCGATCGACGAGCCGGACCGGACGACCCTGGCCGAGGCGGTCGCGGCGTCGCGGGCGGAGCGGCGGTCGGTGCGGCGGGGCGACAGCTGGTACGCGGCGGTCGTCGCGGGCACCGAGGACCTCGGCGCGCTGGTGCTGCGGCCGACCGCCGAGCTGGTCGACGCGGACCAGCGGATTTTGGAACGGGCGGCCCTGGTCACGGCGTTGCTGCTGCTCTTTCGGCGGACGGTGGCTGAGGCCGAGGGGCGGGTCCGCGGTGAGCTGCTCGACGAGCTGGTCTCCCGCCCGGTACGCGACGCGGAGTCGCTGCGGGCCCGGGCGCGGCGGCTGGGTGTCGACCTGGACGCGCCGCAGGTGCTGGTCGCGGTCGGCGACGACACGGCGGGGCGGCAGCGGGTGTTGTCGTGGGCTACCTCTTTTGCGTTGTCGCGGGGCGGGCTGGCCGCGGCGCGCGATGGCCGGGTCCTGTTGATGCTGCCGGGCTCGGACCCTGGCGCGGCGGCGCGGTTGGTGGCGAAGGACGCGGCTCGCGTGGCGGGTCGGCCGATGACCGCCGGTGCGGGTGGCCCGACGTCGGGGCCTGATTCGTTGGGCGCCGCTTTCGCCGAGGCGGATCGGTGCCTGTCGGCGTTGACGGCGCTGGGCCGGGTGGGCGAAGGAGCGGGCGCGGCGGAGCTGGGCTTCGTGGGTCTGCTGCTGGGCACCACGGGCGCGGCCGGGGACGGCGAGGTGGCCCGCTTCATCGCGGCGGCGATCGGCCCGGTGGTGGACTACGACGTCCGTCGCGGGACGGCGCTGGTCCGGACGCTGGAGGCGTATTTCGGCGTTGGTGGTGGGCTGGCCAAGGCCGCCGAGCTGCTGCACGTGCACGTCAACACGGTCACGCAGCGGCTCGAGCGGGTGGGCCAGCTGATCGGCACGGACTGGCAGCAGCCCGAACGGGCGCTGGAGGTTCAACTGGCGCTCCGCCTGCACCGCCTCCGCACCGGCACGACCTCCTGACCCGCACCGCCCGCTCGATGCCTTCTGCTCGTAGGTGGTGCGGCACCACCTCCAGAGCGTCCTAGGATGAGTCAGATCTGGTTCGTGGCGCGGAGGTTGAACAGGGCGGCCAGGACCAGGATCACGGCGATCACGGCCGCCACGCGCTTGCGGCGGCGTTGGGCCACGTAGGCGTGCCACCACGCGATCGCCGCTTCCGCGATCGGTGCCGGTTGGTGGCGCAGCGGGCTGAGGAACTTCGCCTGCTTCAACCCCATGCTGCTCCGGCCCGGACCCGTGCGCCGGTATCGGGCCAGGCCGGCGCTGCCGCCCACCGCCGCGCCGCCGGTGAAGGGCGCCGGCAGCGCCGGCGAACGGCCCTGGACCGCCGGCCCGCCGCGCGAGAAGGGCGCCGCCGGGCGACCCTGGACCGCCAGTCCGCCACCCGCGAAGGGCGCCGCCGGGCCGCGGCCCTCGACTGCCGGTCCGCCGCGCGTGAAGGGCGCCACCGGGCGGCCCTCGACCACCGGCCCGCCACCCGCGAAGGGCGCCACCGGGCGGCCCTCGACCACCGGTGCGCCACCCCCGAAGGGCGCCGCCGTCGGGCGTGCCGCGACCGCCGTCGCCCGCTCCGACGCCGTGTCGCCGAGAATCGGCCGGACCGCGACCCCGGACGGCGCCTGGCCCGCGTCGATCGCCGGCGCTGCGGGATCGGCGCGCAGGACGACCATCTCGACCTCGTAGATCTGCTCGGCCCGCCACCGCTTGGCCCGGCTGGTCAGCACCTGCCGCAGGTAGTCGTCGGCCGCACGCGGCCGCCCGAACCGCGTCGCCAGCAGCTCCAACCACTGCCAACGGGCCGCGACGTCGCTGAGCACCTCGGGATAGATCTCCTCCGCCCGCCACGCGTCCCCCGCGAGCTGGGCCGACTCCGACCGCAGGGCCGCGAGGTGGCGGTCGACGAAGGACACGTAGCCGTCCGGCGCCTCGGGCGCCATCTTCGGCAGCAGCTCGACCACCGCGCCCTCCTCCCGACAAGCGCATCCACCACCATCATCGCCGCCGGCGGCGGGCCCGCAAGTCCCCGCGGTGACGGGCCTCACATTTTGATACGGGACCGTTCCGTATCGCATTCCGACCGGCGTAGCGTTCCGAGCCGATACGAACCTGTGCCGTTTCGTAATGCAGAAGTAGATCTATCGGGGGGAGACGGACGTGGAGCAACACGCCAACACCGGGCACCCGAGGCGCTGGGCGATCCTCGGTGTGCTGGTGGTGAGCCTGCTCGTCGTCGTGCTGGACAACACGGTCCTCAACGTCGCCCTGCGTACGCTGGCCGACCCGGTGCACGGGCTCGGCACGACGCAGAGCGAGCTCGAGTGGGCCATCAACTCGTACACGCTGGTGTTCGCCGGCCTGCTGTTCTCGTTCGGTGTGCTCGGCGACCGCTTCGGGCGCAAGCGGTTCCTCATGATCGGCCTCGCGCTGTTCGGCCTGGCGTCGCTGCTCTCGGCGTACGCGCAGAGTCCTGCGCAGTTGATCGGCGCCCGTGCGCTGATGGGCCTCGGCGGCGCGGCGATCATGCCGGTGACGCTGTCGATCATTTCCAACGTGTTCGACCCGCGCGAGCGAGGCAAGGCGATCGGCGTCTGGTCCGGCGCGGTCGGCCTGGCCATCGCGATCGGCCCGATTCTCGGCGGCGCGCTGCTCGAGCACTTCTGGTGGGGCTCGGTCTTCCTGATCAACGTGCCGGTGGTGATCGTCGGCCTGGTAGCCGTCGCGCTGCTGGTGCCCGAGTCACGCAACCCGCGCCCCGGTCGCATCGACATCGCCGGCGTGCTCATGTCGGTGGTCGGCCTGGTCGGCCTGACCTACGGCATCATCAAGGGCGGCGAGAACGGCTTCGGCAACGCCGAGGTGCTGATCACCGGCGGCGGCGGGCTCGTCGTGCTGGCGGCATTCGTCTGGTACGAGTCGCGGATCGCGTTCCCGTCGCTGGACGTACGCCTGTTCAAGATCCCCCGGTTCTCGGCCCCGATCGCCGCGATCGGCCTGACGTTCTTCGCGTCGATGGGCGTGTTCTTCTTCAGCTCGTTCTACCTGCAGCTCGTCCGCGGGTACTCGCCGCTGGAGACCGGCCTCCTCTTCCTCCCGTTCGCCACCGCTCAGCTGATCTTCGCGCCGCGCAGCCACGCCATGGTGCAGCGGTTCGGGGCGAAGGCGGTCACCGCGGTCGGCCTGTCGCTGGTCGCGCTCTCGCTGGTCGGCTTCGTCTTCGTCGACGCCCAGACGGCGGTGTGGCTCCTGCTGCTGATCTTCTTCATCCAGGGCGTCGGCATGGCCAACATCATGGCGCCGGCCACCGAGTCGATCATGTCGTCGCTCCCCCGCGAGAAGGCCGGCGTCGGCTCGGCGGTCAGCAACACGATCCGCCAGGTGGCGAGCGCGCTCGGCATCGCGATCCTCGGTTCGATCCTCGCGGCGGTCTACCGCAGCCAGATCGAGCCGACCACCACCGCGCTGCCCGGCCCGGCCCGGGAGGTGGCCAACGAGTCGATCTCGGGGGCGTACGGGGTCGCGGCCCAGGCGGGCCCGGCCGGCAACGGCCTGATCTCGGCGGCCAACGACGCCTTCATGACCGCCATGCACTGGGCGGCCGGCTCCGGCGCGATCATCCTGGCGTTCGGCATCCTGGCCGCGCTGATCTGGATGCCGGGCCGCCGCGCGGGCGCCGAGCACGTGCAGCCGGTCGAGGTGGAAGCCGGGGAACTGGCAACGGCCGGCTGAGATAAGCGAGAATGGGTTTCATGCCAGACGTCGAGGAAGCTCCGCGGGCGCCGGGTCGCCCGCGGAGCCTCCGCGTCGACGAGGCCATCATCTCCGCCACCCTCGACCTGCTCGCCGAGGGCACGTCGATCGATGTGCTCTCGATCGAGTCCATCGCGTCGCGCGCCGGGGTCGGCAAGGCGACGATCTACCGCCGGTGGCCGGGCAAGGATGCCCTACTCGTCGACGCGCTGGCCACGCTGAAGCAGCCCGGGCCCGAGCCGGCCGGCACCTCCGTCCGCGACGACCTGATCACGATGCTGTCGCAGGTCGGCGGCCCGGCCAACAAGGACCCGCGGTTCGCCAAGATCATGCCGTGCATCCTGCCCCAGGTGGCGCGGAGCGAGGCCAACTACCAGGCCTACCAGGAGATCATCGAGCCGCGTCGGCGCCGGATCCGCGAGGTCCTGCGCCGCGGCGTCGAGAACGGCGAGCTCCGCGCGGACCTCGACATCGAGCTGACGATGACCGTCCTCATCGGACCGATCCTGGTCCAGCGCGTGATGCGCTGGCACCCGGACCTCGACGCCGACAAGATGCCGGAACAGGTCGTCGACCTGCTGCTGGCCGGGATGGCGCCGCAGCAGAACGCCTGACCGGCGGCCGCGTCCCACGTCCCTGCCGCTGGTGATTGCGGCGCATGACCACCGCGTTGGGCGGCAAGGGCGGGTGCATCAGTCGCCAACACACGTCGTGCGTCAAGTCCACTTCGGACGATTGGCCGCTCAACGAGATTATCGACGCCGCATGGCGGTAGTGGACCGGTCGGTTTTCTCACGTGCGCGGCTTTCACCTGCGCGCCGCGTTGCCGCAGGGAGCTGGCCGACCAACCACGTTCTTGGCTGACCAACACCTGCTTCGTTCTCGCCGCGCCCATCCACTCACCGTTCCGCCGCCGGCGGCTGATCCTGGTCGCGCCGTCGCGGTGGATGGTGGCCAGGCGAGTCATCCAAGCTTGGCCGCCGACCTCGCGGAGGTGCTCACGCCGCGTCGGTGCGATCGCGAGGCGGCCGGGCGCGCCCGGCGGGCGCGTCGGTCAGGCGCGTCAGTCAGGCGCGTCGGTCAGGCGCCGCGGGTCGGGCGCCGCGGGTCGGGCGCCGCGGGTCGGGCGCCGCGGGTCGGGCGCGTCGGTCGGGCACCGCGGGACGGCCGCCGCGGGTCGGTCGGGCGCGTCGGTCGGGCGCCGCGGGATGGGCGCCGCGGGTCGGGCGCCGCGGGTCGGGCGCCGCGGGACGGGCGCCGCGGGACGGGCGCCGCGGGACGGGCGCCGCAGGTCGGGCACCGCGGGACGGGCGCCGCAGGTCGGGCGCCGCAGGTCGGGCGCCGCAGGTCGGGCGCCGCAGGTCGGGCGCCGCAGGTCGGGCGGTTGATTCCCTGGCCGCAACCAGCGGCGGGCCTGGCAGCGGAGCGAAGCGGAGCGGTCCCTCGCGGGAGGAACGGTCCGGGCCACCGCGGTCCCGAGCCAGGAACCAGCTCCTATCCCTTCACCCCAACGCCTCGAGGGCGAGATCGACGTCGTGGTCGGTGGAGTAGACGTGGAAGCTGGCGCGGACGCGGCCGGCGCGGACCGCGGCCCGGATTCCGGCGCGCGCGAGCTTGTCCTTGGCGTCCGGGACGTCGACCGTGACGATCGCGCTGCCGGCCGGCGGCTTGCCGAGCCCCGCGAGGAACCGGTCGGCGAGTCGCACGTTGTGGTCGCGGATCGCGGCCACGCCGACTTCTTCGATCAGCTCGAGCGCCGGCGCGGAGCCGACGAAGCTGTGCCAGGCCGGCGAGATGTCGAAGCGGCGGGCGTCCTCGGCGAGGCGCATCGGCAGGCCGTAGTAGGAGCTGTGCACGTCGGCGGCCGCGTACCAGCCCGCCGCTGACGGCGTCATCCGCTCCCGCAACGCCGGCGAGTAGTAGCCGTAGGCCGTCCCGCGCGGGCCCATCAGCCACTTGTAGCCGCCGGTCAGCACCGCGTCGGCGAGCGAGCCGTCGATGGGCAGCCAGCCGCAGGCCTGCGTGGCGTCGACGATCACCAGCGCGCCGGCGGCGCGGGCGGCGGCGACGATGTCCTCGTACGCCGCGATCGTGCCGTCCGCCGACTGCACCAGGCTGAACGCGATCACGCCGGTGTTCGCGTCGACGGCGTCGGCCAGCTTCTCGACCGGCACCGCCACCACGTCGAGGCCGTGCGCCGCCCACGGGAAGACGATCGAGGTGAAGTCGACCTCGGGCAGCACGACCCTGGTGCCCGCGGGGATGGCCGCGGCGATCGGTGCGACAAGCTGCGAAACGGCGCTCCCGACCGCGACGTCGGCGAGATGCACATTGATCAACCGGGCGTACGCGGCCCGGCAGCGCTGCGTCGCCTCGTCCCACGGCTCCCACGACGTGCGCCCGACCCGCCAGTCGTCGAGCGCGGCCTGCAGCGCGTCCCACGCGGGCTTCGGCGGCAGGCCATAGCTCGCCGTGTTGAGCCAACCCGGAACCGGCTCCCAGAGCTGCTGCGCAGCGACAAGATCCATGATCCCGACGCTATCCCGCCACCGCCGCCCACCACACGGTCCAATCCGCGAACCCTGGTCCGGCAGACGCGCCCGACTCGCCGCGCGGACCAAGCGCACCGTGACCGCCGTGCCGAGCAACCGCACCGTGCCGCCGTGCGGACCAAGCCCACCCGTGGCCGCCGTGCGGACCAAGCCCACCGTGCCCGCCGCGAGGGCCCGGACTGCCTCGCACGCCTGCGGAATTGCCCGCTCGCAGGTCTGCCCGCGCCGAGTCGTGCTCGCCGAGGGTCGTTCTCGCCTTGCTCGCGGCACGAAGGCTGCTCGCCCCGCGAGCCGCCCCGCCGCGAGCCCCGCTCGCTGCGCAAGCCGAGACCGCCACACAAGCCGAGACCGCCACACAAGCCGAGACCGCCACACAAGCCGAGACCGCCACACAAGCCGAGACCGCCACACAAGCCGAGACCGCCACACAAGCCGAGACCGCCACACAAGCCGAGACCGCCACACAAGCCGAGACCGCCATACAAGCCGAGACCGCCACACAAGCCGAGACCGCCACACAAGCCGAGACCGCCACACAAGCCGAGACCGCCACACAAGCCGAGACCGCCACACAAGCCGAGACCGCCACACAAGCCGAGACCGCCACACAAGCCGAGACCGCCACACAAGCCGAGACCGCCACACAAGCCGAGACCGCCACGCGAACCGAGCCGCTGCGGGAACCGAGCCCACCCGCGCCAGCCGAGTCCGCTGTCAGAGCGCGTAGATCCCGTACCCGAAGCCGTCGATCTTGATCTCGGTGTCGGCGAGCCGGGCCCCGTGCACCTCGAGCGCACGGACGCTGTCGCCGACCAACCCCGCCGGCAGCGGCGCCGCGGCCGGCGCACGACGCGGGTTGACCGCGACCAGATGACTCCCGCCGCGCACATAGACGAACGGATAACCGGAGTGCAGCACCTCGACGGGCGACCCGCTCCCGAGTGCCGGCGTCGCCCGCCGCAGCGCGATCAACCGCCGGACCAGGTTGAGCAGCGAGCCCTCGTCGTCGCGCTGCGCCGCCACCGTCGGCCGGGCCGGGTCCGGGTCGATCGGCAGGTAGAGCTGGTCGGCCGGCGCCGTCGAGAAGCCGGCGTTGGGCGAGGCGTCCCACTGCATCGGCGTACGCGATCCGGTCCGGTTGTTCAGCGGCGACAGCATGCTGCCTTCTTTGTCGGGCATGTCGGGCACGTACCGCATGCCGATCTCGTCGCCGTAGTAGATCGTGGGAAGGGTCGGCCAGGTCATCAGGAAGGCGTACGCGGCGCCGGCGTGCTCGCGCGACCGCGTGCCGGTGACCAGCCGGGCGTAGTCGTGGTTGGACGTCGGCAGCGCGATCTGCCCCGTGCCGCCGATGGCCTCCGCCGCGCGCTGCCACTGCGTCACGAACTCGGTGATCGCCCCGAGCCCTTCGGCGTCGAAGTAGGCGGGCTCGGCCGGCCACGACGGGTCGGCGGTGCCGATGCCCATGTGCCACAGCGAGAGCAGCGCGTTGCCGCGGAAGTGCAGGAAGAAGTCCGCGTGAAAGCCGGCCGGCACCGCCACGGCCGGGTCGCCCCATTCGGGAATCAGGACGTTGTCGGGGTACGCGCGGTCCATCCAGGCGCGCATCTCGCCCCAGAGCTTGCCGGTCTCGACGTACCCGGGATCGTCCTTGACAAGGGACGACGCCATGTCGACGCGGAAGCCGCTGACGCCACGGTCGAACCAGTAGGCCATGATCTCGCGCAACGCCTCGCGGTTGGCCCGTGGCCCGGGCGCGTCGACCGGCTGCCGCCAGGGCTCGCGCGCGTCGTCGCGGGCGTAGCCGAAGTTGAGCGCCGGCTGGCACGGATAGAAGTTGAGCATGAAGTAGCCGCCCCGCTGCCCCGGCGTCGGCGCCCACGCCCCGGCCGGCGCACCGACGCGCGGTGACCAGATGTAGCGGTCGTCGTCGGCGTCGTCGGCCCAGGCCCGGAACCACGGATGCTGGTCGGACGTGTGCCCCGCGACGAGGTCGAGCATGATCCGGATGCCACGGGACCGCGCCGCCTCGGTCACCGCGACGAGGTCGTCGTTGGTCCCGTAGCGCGGCGCGATCTGGAGGTAGTCGCTGACGTCGTACCCCGCGTCGGCGAACGGCGAGCGGAAGCACGGGCTGAACCACACCGTGTCGACACCCAGCCACTGCAGGTAGTCGAGCCGGTCCAGAATGCCCGGCAGATCCCCGATGCCGTCCCCGTTGGAGTCGGCGAAACTCTGCGGATAGATCTGATAAAGGACGGCGTCGGACAACCATGCGGGTGCGCTACGCGGCTCGGTCACGCCTTCACGTTACCGGCGCCCGCCACAGATTTGTCGTCTGACCACTGTGGACACTTCACGCTCAAGCGGTGCGTCGCCCACGGCGGCGTGGCGGCGAACCGGACGTCACGACCGGGGGTCGGGATCCGGCTCGGCGTCATCAGCGGACCGGACGGCGCGGATCGCACCCTCGATGCGCAACAACAGACCGGCGATGACGAGTACGCCACCGATGAGGATGCCGTCGGGTTCGTGGGGCCGGCCGTACTGCGCGAAGATGCTGATCACGCCCGCCGCCGCGACGACCGTCCCCAACATGCTGGCGATGAGCCCGGGCCTTCTCTCGGTCACCCGCCGCAGTCTAGGGGCCCGGGTAGATTCGCGGTTGCCGATCTCGCGGAGCGGAGGCAGAGCGACGATGTGGACCTGGCCCAAAGTGATCGCGACCATGGCCACGTCAGCGGTCCTGATCATCGCTGGCGGCGTGCTGAACATCGTCGCTGACGGCGCGGCGGGAGTGGCCGGCAGCGTCGCCCTCATGATCGGCGCGGCCGGATCCATCGTCGGCGCGATCGGCGGCGCCTTCGTCCGAGCCCGCACCGACGGCTGGAAATGACGAACGCCCCATTACGGGCCAGGGCGCGCCCGACGAGGCGAGGTCACACCTCCATGGATATGCGTATGTGACCACGGCCCAAACGTCGTCCGGCACGGGAACGCACGGGTACGCGGCGCGAAGCTCCTCCTCGACCCGGCTGTAGCTCTTGGCGTCAGCGATCGTGAGCGTCTCGACCAGCACGGGATCGCAGATCGCGACCAGCCCTCGATCGACGGTGTCATACCAGACCGGGTCGACCTGACGCCGAATGATCCGGACCAGCGCGCTCGTGTCGACGAGGTACCTCACCTGTCGAGCTCGTCGAGCCGGTCGAAGTCGAACCCGCCGTCGTCCGCGATGCGTTGCAGGCTCTCGAGCGCATCACGTCGCCGCTCCCGCGAAGATTCGACCGCTTGCCGCAGCGCTTCGTTCACGGTGTCTTTCTTGGTCGCGGTGCCCAGAGCCGTCGTTGCTTCCGCGAGAAGGTCCTCGTCAACGTCGATCAGTCTTGGCCATTCAGACACCTCCGAGCGGACGATATCCAACGACGCGCTGGATACAGGTGGGCCTGATAGACATCTTCAATCCAGGGCGAGACGACAAAGACCCCCGAAAGCTCTGGGGGTCTTTGTCGTACCAGCGCCAGCCCGTCCGCCGGTCAGGCGTCGATCAGCGCCATCACGTCGTCGGAGACGTCGAAGTTCGCGTACACGTTCTGGACGTCGTCGCAGTCTTCCAGCACGTCGATCAGCTTGAAGATCTTGCGGGCGCCTTCTTCGTCGAGCGGCACGTTGACGCTCGGCACCAGCGACGACTCGGCCGACTCGTAGTCGATGCCCGCGTCCTGCAGTGCCGTGCGCACCGGGACGAGGTCGGTCGGCTCGGAGACCACCTCGTAGGCCTCGCCCAGGTCGTTGACCTCTTCCGCGCCGGCGTCGAGGACGGCCAGAAGCACATCGTCCTCCGACAGGCCGGCCTTGGGCACGATCACGACACCCTTGCGCGTGAACATGTAGGACACCGACCCGGCGTCGGCGAACGACCCACCGTTGCGGGTGAGCGCGGTCCGCACCTCGGTCGCCGCCCGGTTGCGGTTGTCGGTCAGGCACTCGATCAACAGGGCGACACCGTTCGGGCCGTACCCCTCGTACATGATCGTCTGGTAATCCGCACCGCCGGCCTCGAGCCCCGACCCACGCTTGACCGCGCGATCGATGTTGTCGTTGGGCACGGAACTCTTCTTGGCCTTCTGAATGGCGTCGTAAAGTGTGGGGTTACCGGCCGGATCGCCACCACCGGTCCGCGCCGCGACCTCGACGTTCTTGATCAGCTTGGCGAACATCTTGCCGCGCTTGGCGTCGATGACTGCTTTCTTGTGCTTGGTCGTCGCCCACTTTGAGTGGCCGGACATGGATGACCTCCGAAATAACCCCAGTTGGGCAGCGGAAACGGGCGGGCTGGGCTGCCCAAGCCACCAAGTCTACCGAGCAGAGCGGCCCAGGCCCCACCCGCCTCAACGGCAGAAGATCAACAAGATCAAACCGGGGAGCCTGTCCCGGGCCCGTCGTAGGCACGACCGTCGCTCCCGCCGGAGACCGGGCCGGGCCCCAGGGGGCCCGTCCCTGCCAGGCCCGCGGTCGGATGCGGGGGCCAAGCCCAGGGAGCCGTCCCTGCCAGGCCCTCGGTCGGAGAAGACTGAACCCGGCAGCCCGCACTGGGCCGCCGCGCCTCCGCGTCGGACACCGCCCGCCGACCCACGCCGGCACCGTCGTCAGACCCCAAGCCGGTCACCGCCCGCCAACCCACGCCCGGACCGTCGTCAGACCCCAAGCCGGTCACCGCCCGCCGACCCACGCCCGGACCGTCGTCAGACCCCAAGCCGGTCACCGCCCGCCAACCCACGCCCGGACCGTCGTCAGACCCCAAGCCGGTCACCGCCCGCCGACCCACGCCCGGACCGTCGTCAGACCCCAAGCCGGTCACCGCCCGCCGACCCACGCCCGGACCGTCGTCAGACCCCAAGCCGGTCACCGCCCGCCGACCCACGCCCGGACCGTCGTCAGACCCCAAGCCGGTCACCGCCCGCCGACCCACGCCCGGACCGTCGTCAGACCCCAAGCCGGCCGGGCTGTACCGAGACCGAACAAAGGCGCCCGAACGGTCCCATTGACGCCGCTCCCACGATCGAACCGATTCACTCCGAACCACCGTCCCGTCGAGCCGCGGCAGGGACCAAGCCGGGCGCACACGACGTTCGCGGGCGGTTGACGGGCCCGTCCGTGTGCGACGATGCCGCTCGTGGCGCTCGCGGACGCATTGGCCGACTGGACCGACATCGACGGAGCCCAGTATCAACTCGGGCGAGTGGTCGGCCTGTTCGCCGATCAATCGTTCGGGGACGTGAAGTGGGTGTTCTGGACAGACAACCCACTCGGGCAGGCGCTGCACGACATGCTGTTCAACCTCACGCAGGCCGGCGTACTCGACCATCGTGACGACGACGGCGAGCTTCAGTTCCGCTGGCTGACGCCCAGCCCACTCGATGCCCTCGAGAGGTAGTCGGCTCGCGCCGACGCTCAGGCCGCCTCGCGGACCATCTCGACGAACAGGTTGTGCAGGCGGAGGTCGCCGGTCAGCTCCGGGTGGAACGACGTCGCGAGCGCCGACCCCTGGCGCACCGCCACCACGTGCGGGGCGGTGACGCCGTCGGCGCCGGCGCGGTCGATCGTGCCCAGGACGGTGACCTCGTCGCCCACCGACTCCACCCAGGGCGCCCGGATGAAGACCGCGTGGAACGGGTCGCCTTCCAGGCCCGCCACCGCGACCGGGGCCTCGAACGAGTCCACCTGGCGCCCGAACGCGTTGCGACGCACCGTCATCGGTAGCGCGCCGAAGCTGCGCTGGTCCGCGCGACCGTCCAGGACCGTGGTGGCCAGCATGATCATGCCCGCGCAGGACCCGTAGACGGGCATGCCGTCGGCGAGCCGCTTCGCGATGGGGTCGTAGAGGCCGAAATCGATCGACAGCTTGCTCATCGTGGTGGACTCGCCGCCGGGGATGACCAGGCCGTCGACCTCGTCGAGCTCCGCGGGCCGGCGCACCGGGACAGCGGTGGCGCCGCAGGCCGTCAACGCGCGTACGTGCTCACGCACGTCGCCCTGCAACGCGAACACGCCAACAACCGGACGAGCCGTCATTCCGCTACCTCGCTCCGCTCGAACGGGTCCAACCGCAGACCGCGCTCGCTCGGCTCCGACGGACGCCACCGCAGACCGCACTCACTCCGCCCGAACGAGCGCGGCCGCAGGCTGCGCTCGGTGGGCCGGGACGAGCGCGGCCGCAGGCTGCGCTCGGTGGGCCGGGACGAGCGCGGCCGCAGGCTGCGCTCGGTGGGCCGGGACGGGCGCCGCCATAGGCCGCGCTCGCTGGGCCGGGACGAGCGCGGCCTATGGCTGCGCTCGCTCCGTTCGGACGGGCGCCGCGGGCCGCATTCACTCAGCCCGAACGGTCGCCGCCGCAGGCCGAGCTCGCTCGGCCCCGACAGGCGCGACCGCGAGCCGCGCTCGCTTGGTCGGGTCACCAGCCACGCTCGGCGAGCCGGTGCGGCTGCGGGATGTCGTCGACGTTGATGCCGACCATGGCCTCGCCCAGGCCGCGGGAGACCTTGGCGAGCACGTCGGGGTCGTCGTGGAACGTGGTGGCCTTGACGATCGCGGCCGCGCGCTCCGCCGGGTTGCCCGACTTGAAGATGCCCGAGCCGACGAAGACGCCCTCAGCGCCGAGCTGCATCATCATCGCCGCGTCGGCCGGGGTGGCGATGCCGCCCGCGGTGAACAGGACGACCGGCAGCTTGCCGGTGCTGGCGACCTCGGCGACCAGCTCGTAGGGCGCCTGCAGTTCCTTGGCCGCCACGTAGAGCTCGTCGGGCGACAGCGACGTCAGCCGGCGGATCTCGCCGCCGATCTTGCGCATGTGAGTGGTCGCGTTGGATACGTCGCCGGTGCCGGCCTCGCCCTTGGACCGGATCATCGCGGCGCCTTCGGTGATCCGCCGCAGCGCCTCGCCGAGGTTGGTCGCGCCGCACACGAACGGCACGCTGAACGCCCACTTGTCGATGTGGTTGCTGTAGTCGGCCGGCGTGAGCACCTCCGACTCGTCGACGTAGTCGACGCCGAGCGCCTGCAGGATCTGCGCCTCGACGAAATGCCCGATCCGCGCCTTGGCCATCACCGGGATGGACACGGCGTTGATGATGCCGTCGATCATGTCGGGGTCGCTCATCCGCGACACCCCACCCTGCGCCCTGATGTCGGCCGGCACCCGCTCGAGCGCCATGACCGCGACCGCGCCAGCGTCTTCAGCGATCTTGGCCTGCTCCGGCGTGACCACATCCATGATCACACCGCCCTTGAGCATCTCCGCCATGCCGCGCTTGACCCGCGACGTGCCAGTCACGCCGCCCTGCTCGGTGGTCTCGGTCACGTGCCCACACTCCTCTCGCCGACCCCGTCGAAGAGCCAGGTTAGTGCGGAATTGGCTCTCAACCGATATCCAATCGACCCCCTGGTGGCCTGTCTAACACCAATCGATCAAAATCATGTCCCGGGTTCGCCGTGGGCACGACCGTCGCTCCCGCCGGAGACCGGGCCGGGCCCGAGGGGGCCCGTCCCTGCCAGATCCGCGGCGGACAAGGCCAACAACCAGCAACCGAAATGCCGCCGATCCGACCAGGCCGCGGTGGCCGGCCGCGCGCTGCCGGTCGGACCAATTCGCACAAACGACCGCCTCCCCCTTGGTCATCCGGGAACGGCCGATCTGGTTGGCGGCGACGCCCGCCCCGGCACGCCCAGCAGCTCGGCGTCGCACGCGCGGACGGGGCTGATCTCGAGGCGCTTCGGGATGTCGCAGGTGCGTCTGAACGCGTTGGCGTCGACGCCGGACGCCGTCTCCCCCGGGCGGGCCTGTCGGCGGATCGGGACTCAACGTCAGGCGCATGGGTCTACCTGCCGGCGGCGGGTGAGCCGTCGATGACCATCGACAGCGGGCTCATCTGCGCCGCCAACAGGTGGCGCCGCGCCGCGGATTCGCCGTGCCTGCGGGGCCGGTCGCCAGATCGTTGGTCTCATGCTGATGAGTACCGAAGTGGCCGGCGATGGTTCACGACCGACACGAAATTGGCGCGAATATCTGTGGCCTCGGCGGAAGGGTTGCAGGCGTCAGTGGTTATGGGCGGACGCGCCGCTCCGATCGGAATTGAGATGGTGCCGATCCCATGATCAGACTCAACGGCATCGGGCCGCCAACAGCACAGACCGGCGCTGGCCGATCACGAATCGGGTCAGTATCGAGCCGGCTGGCGTGCCGAAGGCGAGCCAGCCCAGATGCTGACCGGCACGGCCCGCGGCGGTCGACTTGATCGTGTGCGCCCTGCCTGGCGGATCGACTGATGCGTCCACGATCAGGTGCGTCAGATCTGGGCGACACGCCGCTGAACGTCGCGATGGGCTGCACCTGATCATGCGGAGAGCGGCTTGAGGTCTCGACGTGCTGCACACGATCACGTGTCCGGCCCGGTGTCACCGCGCGCAGCCGCGACACGCCGGCAGCGTCAGTGTCACCTCCGCGCCGGCGCCGAGAACACGCTGCCTGCACCGCTCGACCTAGCCGGCCACCCCCGCAGCCGGCGGCTGGGCGATCACCGGGGCCGGTGAGACCGGCGCCGCCGCGCGGGCCGGCGTCAAGGTCGGGTCGTCGATGTCGAAGAAGCGCGGCCGGTCGTGCCGCCGGGTCAGCAGCAAGATCCGCACCAGGCGCCGCCGCCGGGCTGCATGCGCCTCCCGGGCCAGGTCGTTGTGCACCTGCCGGGCCAGCACCAGGCGCCGGCTGGCCGCGATCACCGCGTCCTCACGCCGCTCCTCCGCCGACAGGTCCATCGCACGGAGCTGCCGGGTCAGGTCGTTCTCGGCGGCCTCACGTTCCTCAGGGACCGCGTCGAGCGCGATCCGGGCGGCGGCGTACAACTCGGGTGTTTGGCGGTCTTCCGCCAGGACCGCGGCGGCGGCCGCGCGGCGCATGAGGTGGGCGTCCAGCGCGCGGGCGGCCGCGGCGGAGCGGTCGTGCAGGCGGTCGACCCGTTGGGCCGTCCACGTCAGGTACGTGGCCAGCACCGCGACCACGGCGACCACGACTACGACCCACCACATGTTGCGCATCGTAGTGCGAGTACCCGGAACAGGGATCATGTCCTACCGGCGAGTGAAGAAGATTCACAACCATTCGACATCGATGACACGGCCGTCGGTCGCCTCGATCGCGGCCGCGTAGACCTCCAGCACGCGCAGCGCGACCACCGGCCAGTCGTAGCCCGCCACCACCGACCTGGCCACCGACACCAGCTCCGAACGCGTCGCGGGCGAGTCCAGCAGGGACGACAGCGAGGAGCACAAAGCGCTCGCGTCCCCCGTCGGGAACAACTGCCCCGCGCGGCCACCGTCCAGCACCCGGCGGAACGCGTCGAGGTCGCTCGCCACGACCGCCGTACCGGCGGCCATGGCCTCGGTCAGGATCATCCCGAACGACTCGCCGCCCGTGTTGGGCGCGACATAGAGATCGACGCTACGCAACATCCGCGTCTTCTCGGCCTCGGACACCAGCCCCAGGTACGTGAGCCGGTCGTGCAACCCGGCCGGCACACCCGACAGCAGCTCGTCGCGCGAACCGGGGCCGGCCACCAGCAGCCGCAGCCCGGGCCGCGACGGCGCCAGCCGCACGAACGCGTCCCGCAACACCGGAAAGCCCTTACGCGGCTCCGTGAAGCGCCCAAGGAAGCCCAGCGCCCCGCCGGGCCCAGGCCAACCAGGCAGCGGAACCGCAGAGGCATAACGGGCGACATCCACCCCGTTCGGGATCTCGACCGCTCCCCCGTCGAGATGCTCCACCTGCACCTTGCGCGCCAACGCGCTCACGGCGATCCGCGCGGTGATCCGCTCCAGCACCAACCGCAGCACGCCCTGCGCCGCCGACAGCGCCCGCGAGCGCGTCATGGCCGTGTGGAACGTCGCCACCACCGGCCCCCGACTGTTGAGCACCGCCAGCATCGACAGGCTCAGCGTCAACGGCTCGTGCACGTGCAGCACGTCGAAGTCGCCGCGCGACAGCCATCGCCGTACCCGCGCGCTGGAGATCGGCCCGAACGCGATCCGCGCCACGGAACCGTTGTAGGGCAGGGGAACCGCCCGGCCGGCCGAGACCACGAACGGCGGCAGCTCCGCCTCGTCGTCCGCCGGCGCCAGCACCGAGACCTCGTGACCGAGCGCGATCAGGGCCCGCGCCAGGTCGAGGACGTGGTTCTGCACGCCACCCGGCACGTCGAAGGAGTAGGGGCACACGATGCCGATCCGCATGCTGCCCACCTCCTCAGACCTCCGGGGTCGGCGGCTTGTCCAACCAGACCCGCTGGAGCATGTGCCAGTCCTGGGGATGTCTGGCGATCGCGGCCTCGAACATGGTGGCCATACGCTGGGTCACCACCGCGACCCGTTCCCGCAACGTTCCCGTTTCCGGCCCGGGTATCTCGACCGGCGGGTTCACGTACCCCCGGGTGCACTCGTCGTCGTACCACACGTCGATCACCAGCAACGGCTTGCCCGTGCGGATCGCCAGCAACGCGGGACCGGACGGCATCCGCGTGCGCCCGCCGAAGAACGAGACCTCGACCCCGCGCTTCGAGAGGTCGCGGTCGGCCAGCAGCGGCACGATCGCGCCGGCCTGCAGGCGGTCCACCAGGATGTCGAACGGCGGTTGCTCGCCACCGGTCAGCGGGATGATCTCCATGCCGATGCTGCGGCGGAACTCGACGAACCGCTCGTAGACCGACTCCGGCTTGAGCCGCTCGGCGACGGTGGTCAGCTTCCAGCCCATCGCGGTGACCCAGGCGCCGGCGATGTCCCAGTTGCCGGAGTGGCTGAGCGCCATGATCACGCCCGGGTCTTCCTCCATTATCTTCGCCAGCAGGTGCCAGTTGGCGACCCGGAAGTCCTCCAGGTGCTGCTCGTGCGTCCGCGACGGCAGGCGGAAGGCCTCACGCCAATACCGGGCGTACGACCGCAGGGCCGCCTGCGTCAGCTCGTCGAGCTCGGCCTCGGGCATGTCCGGCCCGACGACCCGCCGCAGGTTGCCGCGCAGGCGGGCCGTGCCCTTGCCGCCCTTGCGGTGCGCGTAGTCGGCGGCGGCCCGGAACACCGAGCGCGCGACCGGCTCGGGCATGCCGCGGACCAGCTTCCACCCGGCCGCGTAGCCGAGGTCGACGGGATTCACGACGGCGACTCGGCGGCCCGGGCCCGGTCGGCCTCGTCGGCCGCCTTCGCCTGCTTGTAGACGTACGCCAGGCGCTGCCCGACCGTGATCGTCGAGAGCGCGGCCAGGAACCAGATGGCCGCCGCGAAACCCCACGCGAGGCCGAAGCCGGCCAGCAGCCCGCCGACGCCGATGATGATCAGACGTTCCGCGCGCTCGGCGATGCCGACGTTGGCCGTCATGCCCAGCCCCTCGGCCCGCGCCTTGACGTAGGACACGACCGCGCCGAGGACCAGGCAGACGATGCCGCCCACCACGCCCCAGCGGTCACCCCGCCCGGCCAGGATGTAGATCACCGTGCCGACGATCGCGCCGTCGGCGATGCGGTCCATGGTCGAGTCGAGCAGCGCGCCGAACCGGGTGGAACCCCCGGACAGCCGGGCCATCGTGCCGTCGACCAGGTCGACAAGGGCGAAGACCGTGACAACCAGCGCGCCGGCGATGAAATGGCCCGTCGCGCCCAGACCGACCGAGGCGCCGACCACGCCGATGGTCCCGGCGACCGTCACCTGATTGGGCGTGACGCCCCAGGCGATGAGCCGCCGGGCGGTGGGTTCGATCACGTGGGCCATCGCGGCCCGCGCGGACACCTGGAAGATCTTCGCCATGGCGCACCCACGATAACGGTGCGACGCCCGCGACGATACGGTGCCCGCTGTTCCCGGGCGGGTCGTCCGTCACTTGCTCACCTTTGGCGTCGGGCTTGTGTACGGCGGGTTGCGGGTGTGGGATCGAGAGATGACGTGAGCTAGCTCACCAGGGAGGTCCCGATGGCTCAGAAGGGTCAGGAGAAGGGAGTCACCGGCCCCGCGCCGGTGGTGGATGAGCCCGGCAGGGTACGCAACGTGGTGCTCGTCGGACATTCCGGGTCGGGAAAGACGACCCTCGTCGAAGCACTGTTGGCCGCCACCGGCACGATCAGCCGCGCCGGCTCGGTCACCGAGGGCACCACGACCTGTGATCACGACCCGGCCGCGGTCAAACAGCAGCGGTCGGTGAGCCTCGCCGCCGCGCCGTTCGTCCACAACGGCATCAAGGTCAATCTGCTCGACAGCCCGGGCTACGCCGACTTCGTCGGTGAGCTGCGCGCCGGCCTGCGCGCGGCCGACGCGGCGCTGTTCGTGGTGCCGTCCGCCGACGGGATGGACGCGGCGACCGCGACGCTGTGGGAGGAGTGCGCCAGCGTCGGCATGCCGCGCGCGGTCGCGGTCACCCGGCTCGACCACCAGCGCGCCGACTTCGACGAGACGGTCGCGCTCTGCCAGCGCGTGTTCGGCGACAACGTACTCCCGCTCTATCTGCCCATGCTCGGCGACGACGGCGTCTCGACCGTCGGCCTGATGGGGCTGATCACGCAGCGGGTCTTCGACTACAGCAAGGGCTACCCGCCCGAGGTGCGCGACCCCGATCCCGAGCACGTGCCGGCGATCGCCGAGGCCCGCAACGAGCTGATCGAGGGGATCATCGCCGAGAGCGAGGACGAGACGCTGATGGAGCGTTACCTCGCCGGCGAGGAGATCGACACCGAGGTGCTGATCAACGACCTGGAGACGGCGGTGGCCCGCGGCCACTTCTATCCGGTGATCCCGACCTGCGCCGAGAGCAAGGTGGGCATCGACGCGCTGCTCGAGGTGCTGACGTCGGCCTTCCCGTCGCCCCTCGAGCACGACCTGCCGGTGGTCACCGGCGTCGACGGCTCGCCGCGGCCGCCACTCACGTGCGACCCCAACGGCCCGCTGGTGGCCGAGGTGGTCAAGACCACGATCGACCGGCACGTCGGGCGCGTGTCACTCGTGCGGGTCTTCTCGGGGACGCTGTCCCCGGAGGCGACCGTGCACATCTCCGGCCACGGCATGGAGGAACGCGGCCACCCCGACCACGACTCCGACGAGCGGATCGCGCACATCTACTCGCCGCTGGGCGCCCAGCTGCGCGAGGTGTCGCGGTGCATCGCCGGCGACATCTGCGCGATCACCAAGTCGGGCACCGCGGAGACCGGCGACACGATCTCGGCCAAGGACGACCCGCTGCTGATCGCGCCCTGGGAGATGCCCGAGCCGATGCTGCCGGTCGCGGTGGTCGCCAAGACCCGCTCCGACGAGGACACGCTCGCCAAGAACCTCGGGCGGCTGGTGGCGGGCGACCCGACGATGCGCCTCGAGCGCAACCCGGAGACGCACCAGATGGTGCTGTGGTGCATGGGCGAGGCGCACGCCGACGTCGTGCTCGACCGGTTGCGCGGCGGAGGGGCCGACATCGACACCGAGCCCGTACGCGTGGCGCTGCGCGAGACGTTCGTCACCGGCGCCAAGGGCCATGGCCGGCACGTGAAGCAGTCCGGCGGCCACGGGCAATACGCCGTGTGCGACATCGAGGTGGAGCCGCTGGAGCGCGGGTCCGGCTTCGAGTTCGCCGACAAGGTGGTGGGCGGCGCGGTGCCGCACAACTACATCCCGTCGGTGGAGAAGGGCGTGCGCGCCCAGATGGAGCGCGGGATAGTGGCCGGCTACCCGGTCGTCGACCTGCGGGTGACCCTGTTCGACGGCAAGGCGCACAGCGTCGACTCGTCCGACGCGGCGTTCCAGACGGCGGGCCAGCTGGCGCTGCGCGACGCGGCCGACAAGGGTCTGGTCACGCTGCTGGAGCCGGTCGACGAGATCGTCATCCGGATCCCGGACGCCTACGTCGGCGCGGTGATGTCCGACATGTCGAGCCGGCGCGGGCGGGTGCTGGGCACTGAGCCGGATCCGGCGGGCGGTGAGCGCACGCTGGTGCGGGCGGAGGTGCCGGCAACAGAGCTCGTGCGGTACGCGGTGGAGCTGCGGTCGATGACCTCCGGCTCGGGGACGTTCGGGCGGTCGTTCGCGCGGTACGAGCCGATGCCGAGTCACCTGGCCGAGGCGGTGCGCAAGGAGCACGCGTCCTAGGTGTCGCGCGTGGCGCGGCGGCCCCTCGTCCTTGGGCCGCCGCGCCGTTTCCTGTCGGTGGTCCTTCTTAGACTCTTGGCCATGGACGCGACGGAGATCGGGCCTCGGCGGTTGCACCAGCAGCATCTGGCCGGGCCGCCGTCCGCGGACCCGGTCGAGGCGGTGCGGCGCCTGGGGTGCGTGCAGGCACAGGAATACGCGGTGGCCAAGTGGTCGCTGGGGCAGCGGTCGGGCGGTGGTGTCACCGATGCCGCGGTGCAGTCGCTGCTCGACGAGGGCGTCATCCTGCGCACGCACATCCTGCGTCCGACGTGGCATTTCGTGCTGGGTTCGGAGCTGGGTTGGATCCAGGCGGCGACGGCCCACCGGGTGCACGTGTTCAACGGCTACTACAACCGCGGTCACGGGCTGACCCCGGAGGTCGCGGCCCGCACCAACGAGGTGATCACTTCGGCGCTGCGCGGCGGCAACCACCTGACCCGCAACGAGCTCGGCGCCGCGCTGGCCGCCGCCGGCTTCGAGGCGACGGGCAACAAGCTGGCCTACGTGGTGATGTTCGCCGAGCTCGAGGGGTTGATCGCCAACGGGGTGATGCGTGGGAAGCAGCACACCTACGCGCTGGTCTCGGAACGCGTGCCGGACCCGGTCACCCTGTCGGCCCCGGAGGCCTTGGCCGAGCTGACGCGGCGCTACTTCACCAGCCACGGCCCGGCCACGGTCAAGGACTTCGCGTGGTGGTCGAGCCTGACGGTCGCGGAGATCAAGCAGGGCATCGCCCTGTGCGGTGACGCGTTGGCGCACGAGGTGGTCGACGGCCGGACGCTGTGGTTCGCCGCGGACGCCCCTCCCCCGGCCCCCGCCCCGGCCGCGTCGCTGCTGCAGGGCTACGACGAATACGTGGTCGCCTACAGCGACACCAAGTTCGTCTACAACGTCGCGTCCGCGTCCCCGGACCCGGGCCGCTACACCGACAACATGATGTTCCACCCGATCGCTTTCGACGGCCAGGTCGGCGCCTTCTGGCGTCGCAAGGTCAAGCCGAAAGGGATCGCCCTGGAGATCGACCTGCTGATCGAGCCGACCGCCCGGCACCGCAAGGCTCTGGCCGCGGAGATCGACCGCTATGCGGCCTTCACAGGGCTACCGGTGACCGTCACCTACGTCTGAGTCGACGGACGCCACGGTCATGGCGTCGCCCATCCGGCGACCGTCGGCCGCACGACGCCGGCGCCCACCCGGCCAGCGTCGGCCGCACGACGCCGACACCCACCCGGCGGCCACCGTCGGCCGCACGACGCCGGCGCCCACCCGGCGGCCACCGTCGGCCGCACGACGCCAGCGCCCACCCGGCCAGCGTCGGCCGCACGACGCCAGCGCCCACCCGGCGACCGTCGGCCGCACGACGCCGACACCCACCCGGCGACCACCGTCGGCCGCACGACGCCAGCGCCCACCCGGCGACCGTCAGCCGCACGACGCCGACACCCACCCGGCCACCGTCAGCCGCACGACGCCGGCGCCCACCCGGCGACTGTCGGCGGCACTACGCCGGCGGTCCGCCTTGGCGGCCCGCTCCGCGGTGCGGCGAGCGATCTGGCGGCCGGTCCGCCGCTTGGCGCGGGATCAGGCCGACGGATCGGCGCACCGCCGGCCCGGGTCAGTCGCGCGGGGTGCGGGCGTTGAGAAGGTGGGCGCCGGGGCCGCGTCGGGCGAGGGTGTCGTCGGGGTTGACCAGGGCGCATTCGTCGAAGGACAGGCAGCCGCAGCCGATGCAGGTGGTGAAGCGGTCGCGCATGCGTTGGAGTTGGGCTATGCGGTCGTCGAGGGCCTCGCGCCAGCATTCCGAGGCCCGCAGCCAGAACTCGCGGGTCGGCGGCTGGCCGTCCGGCAGGAAGCCGAGCACCTCGCCCACCTGGGCCAACGGGATGCCGGCGCGTTGCGACGCCCTGATGAACGCCACCCGGCGCAGAGTGGTGCGGTCGTAGCGACGCTGGTTGCCGCTCGTGCGCCGGCTCGAGATCAGGCCCTGGCGCTCGTAGAACCGCAGCGCCGACTGTGGGACGCCGCTGCGGTCGGCGAGTTCGCCGATCGTCAGCTCTTTCGCGGGTGGCACCCGGCCACCCTAGCTTGACTTGAACAAATGTTGAGGTTTGAGGGTGGGGGCATGACCGACACCATCCTCGTCACCGGCGGCACCGGAAACATCGGCCGCCATCTCGTCGACCACCTGCGCGCCGCCGGGGCGCCGTTCCGGGTGCTGGCCCGGCGGCCGGCCACGGCCGTCAAAGAGCTGCCCGCCGGGACCGCGGTGACGCCCGGCGACCTCACCGATCCCGGCAGCCTCGGGCCGGCCCTCGCCACCGTCGACCGGGTGTTCCTGCTCTGGCCGGCACTGAAATCCGGCGGGATCGACGACGTGGTCGGCACGCTGGCCGGAGCGGGCGTGCGCCAGGTCGTCTACGTCTCCGCCCTGCACGTCACCGACGACAACCGCCGGAGCGTCGGGGTCTGGGGCGAGGTCGAGCAGGCGATCGTCGACGCCGGGCTCGGGTGGACGTTCCTGCGCGCCAGCGGGTTCGCCACCAACACACTCGGCTGGGCGCCGGCGATCCGGGCGGGCGAGCCGGTCCGGATCCCGTACCCGCTGGCGAAACGATCCTTGATCCACGAGGCGGACATCGCCGCCGTGGCCGCGGCCGCGCTCACCGGCGACCACATCGGACGGTCCTATGTGCTCACCGGACCGGCCGCGATCTCCCAGGCCGACCAGGTCGCCGCGATCGGGGCGGCCATCGGCCGACCGGTGCGCCACGTGGAGCAGCCACCCGACGAGGCGCGTGCCGCGATGACCGCCTGGGCGGACGCGGCATGGGCGGACCAGGCGCTGGCCTACTGGGCCGAGCTGGTCGAGCGTCCCGAGCCGGTCACCGCAACGGTCGAGGAGATCCTCGGCCGGCCGGCGCGCAGCTTCGAGCGCTGGGCCGCCGACCACGCCGACGACTTCCGGGCGGTCAGCCCGCCCGGCTGACGGTCAGGTCCAGGCCGGTGTCCGGGTCGTAGGTCCACGACGCGGTCGTGCCGGCCCAGGTGCCGTCCTGCCGACCGTCGCGCGGCCGGGTCGAGAACATCTTCTGCTTGACGCCCTCGGGCACCCGCAGCTTCTCCAGGATGCACTCGAGGGTGACCAGGTCGACGCCCGCCTTGTCCGCCCCGCCCCGCATGTCGACGACCAGCGTCGAGCCGTTGTCCTCGAGCCGCGTGCCGTGCCGGCCCGCGTCGCACACGGACTGCGCGACCTCGAGCGTGTTGACGTTCTCGGGCTCCTCGGCCGGCGACACGGTCACCGCCACGAGCCCGATCATCACCAGCGCGAGCACCGCCGCCCCACCGATGATCAGCGCCGCCCGCCTGGCCCGCCGCTGCGACGGCGACGGGTCGTTGGGCATCTGGGTTGCCGGGAACATGACGGCCTCCTCGCGTCGAGCCGGCCGAGCCGGTCCCCCGCGAACCCAGCCTCCTGATCCCCGCAACGACCTCGCGCCCAACCGGTTACGCGACCCGGCCCGCCGACCGCGACCTAGAGCTGGAGCTGCGCCACCGTCCAGGTCTTCCCGTCCGTCGACCACCAGATCCGCTGGTCGGGACCCATGAAGCCGGTGACCATCGCGTAGCCGCCCGGGAACCGGGCCATCGCCGACCCCGCCCGCGGCGAGTCCGCGCCCAGCGGCTCCAGCGTCCGCCCTCGGTCGGTGCTGCGATAGACACCCGTCGCGCCCGAGACGAACAGCGTCCCGTCGTCGGCGACCAGGAGGCGAAGCCCCGGATATTCGTCACGGATCGCCGCCCCCTGACGCCACGAACGGCCGCCGTCGGTCGAGACGAAGAGGCGCACCCGAAGGTCCTTCTCCCACTTGGCCAGGTAGACGGTCCGGCCGTCGGCGGTGGCCACGTCGCGGAAGGCGGCGCCGACCAGGTCAAGGCGCGTCGTATCCGAACCAGGGCGCACCAGCGACGTCACCACGTCGTCCCGCACGGTCACCAGCCACCGACCGCCGTCCCGCAGGCTGATCGAGCGGACCGGCGTCCCCGAGACCGGGAATGCCACCCGATCACCGGTACGCGGGTCGAACGCCCCGATTCGCGAGACCGTCGCCCGGTAGGTGGGCCAGTCGTCGGGCACCGACGCCCGCCGGTGCTCGCGCGACCGATGCCACGTCTCGCCCGCGTCCGTGCTCGCCCACCAGGCGAAGTCGTTCGTCTTCGGCACGACCTCGCGGACCACGATCGTCCGCCCGCCGGCGCCCGCGATGCTGATGTTGATCCCGGTGCCCGGTGCGGGCCGCCGGGTCCACGTGCGGCCGCGGTCCTCGCTCACCGCCACCGCCGGCCGGCACGCCTTGCCCACGCACGCGTCGACCACCGTGTAGTACCGGTCGAGGTCGCCGACGACCAACTGGCTGCGCGCCAGCGACACCATCGAGCCCGGCACCAACGAGGGGGTCGGTGTGGGCGCCGGTGACGGATCACCGCTGCCGGTCGCGACCACGACCCCGCCGCCCGCCGCCACCGCGATCGCCACCGCCATCGCTCCCAGCGCCCGCCGGAAACGGTGGCGCCGCCCGGCCCGGGCCACCACGTCCGCCCAGTCCGGCTTGACCGCCTCCCTGACCACCGCGACCAGTCCGGCGTAGTCCCGTTCACGCATCGGTCAACGCCTCCCTGTCGCCGAGCTCAGCCGCGAGCGCCCGCCGGCCCCGCACCAGTCGCGTCTTGACCGCCTCGACGCTGCAGCCGAGCGTCGAGGCGACCTCGGCGACCGGCAGGTCGGCGAGGTAGTGCAGGACGACCGCCTCGCGGATCGCCCGCGGCAGCCGGTGCAGCGCCGCCACCAGCATCACGTGGTCCGGGGACATCCCGGGTACGACCGTGTCCGCCCGCAGGCGCCCGGACCGGGCCAACCGGTCGAACAGCGCCCGTCGGCGGTGCCGCGACCGCGCCACGTTGACCGCGACCGTGCGCAGCCAGGCTTCCGGGTTGAGCACGCCGCGCAGCAGGGCCGGCTTGGCCAGCGCCCGCGCGAACGCCTCCTGCACCGCGTCCTGCGCCTCGGCCAGGTCGCCGGTCAGCCCGAACAGTTGCGCCGTGAGCCGGGCCACGCTGGCGTGATAGATCGCCCGCAGGTCGGGGTCGTCGTCCACCGTCACACCCACTACGACCCACGACACGGGTGGAGAGGTGACATCAGGACGGCGCGGTCCCCAGCCCCGTGCAGCGCGCCGCCACCCGCAGCTTGTCCTCGATGCGCTTCTTGGCCGTGCCGGACACCAGCACCGGCTGGCCGGTGCCGGAGACCGTCGCGGGCAGGAACTTGCGGCCGACCACCGCGCCGGAGCGCACCGTCAGCCGGAGCACGCCCGAGTCGGTGCTGTGCGAGTTGCCGTACCACAGGAAGTTTCCGAGTCCATAGTGGACGTAGGTCGAGTCGAGCCAGCCGTCCGTCAGCAGCGTATGGGCGTGGGTGCCGACCACGATGTCGGCGCCGTCGCGGGCCATCCGTTGCGCGAACGTCTTCATCTGCCCGGACGGGCACGAACTGCCCTCGACGCCCCAGTGCATGAACACGATCACGAGGTCCGCCTGCGCCCGCGCCGCCTTGACCGCCGCCGAGGCCCGCGCACCGTCGAACGCCATCGCCACCCCGGGCCGTGACGCGGTCGGCTTCCACGACCCCGCCAGCTCGCCCACCTGCGACATCCCGAGCAGCGCGATCCGCACTCCCTTGACGGTCGTGACCCACGGGGCGTACGCCTCGTCGGTGTTCCTACCGGCCCCGAAGATCGGATATTCCGCCTCGGTGGCCGCGGTGAGCGTGTCGAGCAGCCCCACCCGGCCGTAGTCGAGCGCGTGGTTGTTGGCCACCGACGCCGCGTCGATCCCGGCCGCCCGCAACGCGTCGAACGCCGTCTCCGGCGCCCGGAAGTGGAACCGCTTCGGCTCGGGCGTGCCCCGGGAGGTCACCGCGGTCTCCAGGTTGACGACCGTCAGGTCCGCGTCCGACAGCGTCGAGCTGATCTTGCCGAACGCCGACGACGGCTCGTCCAGCAGACCCAGCGTGCGCCCGGTGAAGTGCACGTCACCCGCGAACGCCAGCGTCAGCTCGACCGGAGCGGCCGCGGTGGCAGACGGCGTGGGCGACGCCGACGGGGAGGGCCCACCCGACCGCCAGCGCGGCCCTTCGACCTCAGCCCCACACCCGGCGACCAGCGCACCGGCCGCGACCAGCACCAACGCCGCCCGAGTTCGTCTCATGGCGAGAGGGTACGAGAGACCGCCTCACCTTAGGAGTCCCCCCAGGCCTCCGCCAGCAACACCCGGGTGTCCGTGAGCAGCTGCGGCAGCACCTTGGTCTGGCCCACGATCGGCATGAAGTTCGCATCGCCGCCGAACCGGGGCACCACGTGCTGGTGCAGGTGCGCCGCGATCCCCGCCCCGGCCACCGAGCCCTGGTTGAGCCCGATGTTGAACCCGTGGGCCCCGCTGACCCGGCGGACGGTGCGCATCGCCTCCTGGGTGAACGACGCGACCTCGACCGTCTCCTCGTCGGTGAGATCGGTGTAGTCCGCCACGTGCCGGTAAGGGCAGATCAACAGATGCCCCAGGTTGTACGGGTAGAGGTTGAGCACCGCGTAGACGACCTTGCCCCGGGCCACCACGAGGCTCTCCTCGTCGGGCAGGTGGGGCGCCCGGTCGAACGGGCAACCCTGCGCCGGCGACCCGCCCTTGATGTAGGCCATCCGGTGCGGCGTCCACAGCCGGTCGAGCCCGTCCGGCGAGCCCGGCGCCCCCGACCCAGCGCCCGGCATCAGGCCGCCGACGGCGAGACGTTCGTCCGCGACCGGACCACCTCGACCACGTGGGCCACGGCCTCGGCCAGCGGCACGCCGTTGCGCTGCGACCCGTCGCGGTAGCGGAACGACACCGTCGAACCCGAGACGTCGTCGTCGCCGGCGATCGCCATGAACGGGATCTTCTGCTGCTGCGCGGTGCGGATCTTCTTCTGCATCCGGTCGTCGGACGTGTCGACCTCGGCCCGGATCCCCTCCGCCCGCAGCGCGTCGACGAACGACCGCAGATAACGGGCGTGGTCGTCGCGGATCGGGATGCCGACCACCTGCACCGGCGACAGCCACGCCGGGAACGCGCCCGCGTAGTGCTCGGTCAGGATGCCGAAGAACCGCTCGATCGAGCCGAACAGCGCCCGGTGGATCATCACCGGCTGTTGCCGGGTGCCGTCGGCCGCCTGGTATTCGAGCCCGAACCGCTTCGGCTGGTTGAAGTCGACCTGGATCGTCGACATCTGCCAGGTGCGGCCGATCGCGTCGCGCGCCTGCACGGAGATCTTCGGACCGTAGAACGCCGCGCCACCCGGGTCGGGCACGAGCTCCAGCCCGGACTCGCGGGCCGCCGCCTCCAGGTGGGCGGTGGCCTCGGCCCAGTCGGCCTCGTCGCCGATGAACTTCGGCGAATCGTCGCGAGTGGACAGTTCGAGGTAGAAGTCGGAGATGCCGTAGTCGCGCAGCAGGTCGAGCACGAAGGCCAGCAACGACCGCAGCTCGCCCGGCATCTGCTCGCGGGTGCAGTAGATGTGCGAGTCGTCCATGGTCAGGCCGCGGACCCGGGTCAGCCCGTGCACGACGCCCGACTTCTCGTAGCGGTAGACCGTCCCGAACTCGAAGAGCCGCAGCGGCAGCTCCCGGTAGGACCGCCCGCGCGAGGAGAAGATGAGGTTGTGCATCGGGCAGTTCATCGGCTTCAGGAAGTATTCCGCGCCCTCGAGCTGCATGGGCGGGAACATCGTGTCCTTGTAGTACGGCAGGTGGCCCGAGGTCTCGAAGAGGTGGCCCTTGGTGATGTGCGGGCTGTTGACGAACTCGTAGCCCGAGACCTCGTGCCGCAGCCGCGAGTAGCCCTCCAGCTCGCGCCGGATGATGCCGCCCTTGGGGTGGAACACCGCGAGCCCCGAGCCGATCTCGTCCGGGAACGAGAACAGGTCGAGGTCCGCGCCGAGCTTGCGGTGGTCCCGTCGGGCGGCCTCTTCGAGCAGCTTCAGGTACGCCTTCAGCGCGTCCCGGGTCGGCCACGCCGTGCCGTACACCCGCTGCAGTTGGGGGTTCTTCTCGGAACCGCGCCAGTAGGCCGCGGCGGAGCGCATCAGCTTGAACGCGCCGATCAGCCGGGTGTTGGGCAGGTGCGGGCCGCGGCAGAGGTCGGACCAGCAGGTCTTGCCGCTGTCGGCCTCGATGTTGTCGTAGATCGTCAGCTCGCCGCCGCCGACCTCGACGGTTTCCTCGGAGTCGAGCTCGCCGTCGCTCTTGAGGTCGACCAGCTGCAGCTTGTAGGGCTCGTCGGCCAGCTCGGCCCGGGCCTCCTCGACGGAGCCGAACCGGCGCCGGCGGAACCGCTGCCCGGACTTGACGATCTCCTGCATGCGCTTCTCGAGCTTGGCGAGATCGTCGGGCTGGAACGGCTTGGCCACGTCGAAGTCGTAGTAGAAGCCGTTGTCGATCGGCGGGCCGATGCCGAGCTTGGCGTCGGGGAACACGTCCTGCACGGCCTGAGCGAGCACGTGCGCGGTCGAGTGCCGCAGCACGTTGAGCCCGTCGGGCTCGTCGATCGCCACGGGCGTCACCGTGGCCTCTGCCGCCGGGGCCCAGTCGAGGTCGCGCAGGCGTCCCTGGCCGTCGCGCACCACGACGATCGCCTTCGGGCCGGTCATGGGCAGGCCGGCCGCGGCCACCGCGTCGGCCGCCGTCGTCCCCGCGGCGACGACGACGGGGTCGGCCACGGCGGGGGTGCGGGATGCGGACACGCGGAGCTCCTCGGTCGGTGGGACGTTTGGGTAAATGCTAGTCATCACGCCTGGCGACGCTGCGGCCAGCCGGACCCGGGCGTTACATTCAGCTCGTGAGCCCGTCGGACATGATCGCCGCGCTGCAGCGCCGCTACCAGACGTTCTTCGCCAACGAGCCGGCGGTCCCGTTCGCCGTCGCACCCGCCGGCGCGCCGGCGCACGTGTTCGGCAACGGTGACCCGCTCTTCACGATCACCGTCAAGGACCGGCGGGGCGCCAAGGCCCTCGCCGCCCTCGACCAGTTCGGTGTCGCCGTCGCCTACCTCCAGGGCTGGCTCGACGTCGACGGCGACCTGGCCGCCGCACTGCGGATGCGCAGGTTCTTCAACGACTTCCACCCGATCGCCTTCCTGTCCCGCTTCACCCCGACCGCCCTGTTCGAGGGGCGCAAGGAGAACGACCGGAAGAACATCTCCCAGCACTACGACGAGGACAGCGAGTTCTTCCTGACCTTCCTCGACACCCGGCACCGCTGCTACACGGAGGGCGTGTTCGCCAGCGACGACGAGCCGCTGGAAGACGCGATGACCCGCAAGATGGACCTCGCGCTCGAGGCGATCGAGGTCAAGCCCGGCGACCGGGTGCTGGAGGTCGGCGGCGGCTGGGGCGCGTTCTCCGAGCACGCCGCCAAGCGCGGCATCGACGTGACGACGACCACGCTGGCGGTCGAGTCGGAGCGCTACCTCAAGGACCTGTTCGCGCGCGAGAAGCTGCCGGTCAACGTGGTGCGCCAGCACATCTTCGGCTACCGCAGCGACCAGAAGTTCGACGCGATCGTCAACATGGGCGTCACCGAGCACCTGCCCGACTACAAGACCACGCTGGCGAAGTACGCCGAGCTGCTCAAGCCCGGCGGCCGGGTCTACCTGGACGCGCTGGCGATGCGCCGCAAGCACGGCATCTCGACGTTCATGAAGCGCTACATCTACCCGGGCAACTCGGCGCCGCTGCTGCTGCACCAGTACCTCAAGCAGGTCGCCCGCTCGCCGTTCGAGCTGATCAGCATCGACGACGACCGGCACAACTACTACCTGACGTGCCGCGAGTGGGCGAAGCGGCTCGACGAGCGGCGCGACGAGATCGTCGCCCGCTGGGGTGAGCCGCTCTACCGGCGGTTCCGGCTGTTCCTGTGGGGCTCGGCGGCCGGCTTCGACACGGGCCTGGTGCAGGCCTACCGCTGGGTGCTCAAGATGCCCGAAGCGTCGCCGGCCTAGGCCCTGAGCCCGTCCAGCACGAACCCGAGCAGGCGGTCGGCCTGCTCGGGTGCCGTCTGCGTCGCCATGACCACGCCGTGCACCAGGCGCAGCACGTCGTCGGGCTCGACGTCCTTGCGGATGTCGCCGGTCTCCTGCGCCCGCACCAGCAGGTCGCCGATCGCGCCGCGCATCAGGCTCTTGCACTCGACCATGGTCGGGGAGTCGGTGCCGAGCATCTGCTTGACCGCCGTGCCCAGGCCCCGCTTGGCCTTGATGTATTCGAACTCCAGCCGCAGCCACTCGGCGAACGCCTCGCCCGGCGGGTGCTGCGCGGAGAGAGCCCGGCCGCGCTCGGCCAGGGCCTCGATGTCGTGCCGGTAGACCGTCGCGAGCAGCGTCTCCCGGTCGGCGAAGTGGCGGTAGAGCGTGCCCGGCCCGACGCCGGCCCGGCGGGCGATGTCGTCGAGCGTCGCCTTCTCGCCGTGCTCGGTGAAGGCCGCGCGGGCCGCGGTCATGACCTTCTCCCGGTTGCGCCGCGCGTCGGCGCGCAGCGGACGTTCGGTGTTCACCGCTCCCGCACCTCCAGGTCACTGTGGGACAGCACACTATTTCCGGAGACTGTCTCCGGATAGTGTTGCGAAATCGGAGACGTCCTCCATATGCTAGCTCAGAGCTAAGCGGAGGAAATCTCCGCTTCCATGCCTCTCCGGGGGAAGAGAAACCTTGTCAACCCAAACCACCGTGCCGGCCGTCTCGACGAGCGCCGGCACCGAGGCCCGCGCCCCGGGCCGCCTCGCGCTGCTGATCATCGTGAGCGCCCAGCTCATGCTGATCGTCGACGGCACCGTCATGAACGTCGCGCTGCCCCACATCCAGGCCGGCCTGGGCTTCTCCACCGCCGGCCTGTCCTGGGTGATCAACGCGTACACGCTGACCTTCGGTGGCCTGCTCCTGCTCGGCGGGCGGGCCGGCGACATCCTGGGCCGGCGCCGCCTGTTCATCATCGGCATCGCGCTGTTCACCCTCGCCTCCCTGGTCGGCGGGCTGGCCACCTCGGCCACCTGGCTGCTGGCGGCCCGGGTCGCGCAGGGTGTCGGCGCCGCGCTCGCGGGACCCAACACCATCGCCCTGATCTCGACGACGTTCACCGAGCCGCGCCAGCGGATCCGCGCGCTCGCCCTGCTCTCGGCCATGGCCAGCGCCGGCTTCGCGATCGGCCTGATCATCGGCGGCGTGCTCACTGACGCGCTGTCCTGGCGCTGGGTGCTGTTCATCAACGTGCCGTTCGGCGTCGCCGCGGTGCTGCTGGCGCCCCGCCACGTGCGGGAGCCGGAGCGGCACCCCGGCCGGCTCGAGTGGCCGGGCGCGCTGACCGCGACGCTGGGCATCGGCGCGCTGGTCTACGGCTTCATCCACGCCTCGACGCACGGCTGGACCGCGGGCGAGACGCTGGCGGCGCTCGGCCTCGGCGTGCTGCTGCTGATCACGTTCCTGGCCATCCAGCTGCGGTCGGCCCAGCCGCTCGTGCCGCTGTCGCTGTTCAAGGACCGCAACCGCGCGGTCGGCTACGTCGGGTTCCTGCTGGGCCCCGCCGCGATGATGTCGGCGTTCTACTTCCTGACCCAGTTCATCCAGATCGTGCTGGGCTTCGGACCGCTGACCACCGGCCTCGCCTTCCTGCCCATGGCCGCCTCGATGTTCGCGATGACCCGGGTCGTCCCCCGGCTCCTACCGCGGATCGGGCCACGCCCGCTCGCGCTGACCGGCGCGCCGCTGATGATCGCCGGCCTGGCCTGGCTGACCCAGCTCTCCACCACCAGCGGGTACGCCGGCGCGCTGCTCGGCCCCATGATCCTGCTCGGCCTCGGCGGTGGCCTGACGTTCGTACCGCTGACGCCCGTGATCATGGGTTCCGTGCAACCGCGTGAGGCCGGCGCCGCCAGTGGCGTGCTGCAGACGATGCAGCAGATCGGCGCGACGCTGGGGCTCGCGGTGCTGATCGCGGTGTTCGGCGCCGCGGTCGGTCCGGCCGGCGCGGCGGGCACGACGGACGCGGCGAGCTTCGTGCACGGCATGAACGCGGCCAACGTGGTGTCCGTGGTGATCGCGGCCGGCCTGGTCGCGGTAGCCCTCGGCTTCCGCTCGATCCGCCCACCGACCCGCCAGCCGGAGCCGCCCGTCGTCGTCGAACCGGCGTAACGAAGAAAGGAACGGTCCGTTGTTAACGCCCAGCGTTAGCAACGGACCGTTCCTATGCGTAAAGCGTTAATAAGGGCCCGTTCCTTGGGCAATAGGTGGGCATGGACGCAGCAGGGACTGACCGGGACCGGGTGACCGACTGGCTCGAGGCGTACGAGCAGGTGTGGCGCACGCCGGGCACCGCGGCGCTGGCGGAGATCTTCACCGAGGACGCGCGTTACTCGCAGGGGCCCTACGAGGAGCCCGTGCACGGGTTGCCCGCCATCGGCGCCATGTGGGAGAAGACCAGGGACGGCGCCGAAGAGCCGTTCACCATGACGACCGGGATCGTGGCGGTCGACGGGGACACGGCGGTTGCGCGGGTCGAGGTCCGCTACGCCGAGCCGCAGCCGCACGAGTACCGCGACCTGTGGGTCATGCGGTTCGCCGACGACGGCAGGTGTCGGGAATTCGAGGAATGGCCGTATGCACCGGGCGATCGGGCGGGAATGTCCGAATAAGACGGTGCAATCCCGGCTTTTCGGGCGCAGTGTGTCGCTTGACGGACAGTGCGGGCGTTCGCCGACTTGCCAAGGGCAGTAGGTTCTTCACGTGGCCACGGTCCTCCTGGTCGAAGACGACCATGTCGTACGCGGCGCCATGCTGCGGTCCCTCGCTGATCGCGGGCACGCGGTCCACGCGGTCGGCACCGCGCTCGACGCCCTGCGCCGGGTCGCCGCCGAGACGCCCGACCTGGTCGTGCTCGACCTCGGCCTGCCCGACCTCGACGGCGCCGACGCGCTGCGCATGCTGCGCGGCATCACCGACGTCCCGATCATCATCGCCACGGCGCGCGACGACGAGCAGGGCATCGTGCGCCTGCTGCGGGCGGGCGCCGACGACTACATGGTCAAACCGTTCACCGGTGCCCATCTCGACGCCCGCATCACCACGGTGCTGCGCCGGGTCGGCCGGGCCAGCCGCACCGTCGCCCCCGCCGTGCACGAGGTCGGCGGGCTGCGCGTCGACGTCGGCGAACGCAGCGCGCACCTCGACGGCGAGGCGCTGGCATTGACCCGCAAAGAGTTCGACCTGTTGGCCTACCTCGCGGCACGCCCGGGCCGGGTAGTCTCCCGCCGGGAGTTGTTGGAGGAGGTATGGCGCCAGCCGTCCGTCGGCGAGGATCAGACGATCGACGTCCATCTTTACTGGCTACGCCGCAAGCTGGGCGAGTCCGCGGCGAAGCCGCGCTACCTGCGCACCGTGCGGGGGGTCGGCTTCCGGCTGGTGGCCCCCGACTGAGGCCGGCGCTGGCCGCGTTGACGGCCGGCATGACGACGATCGTCGCGCTCGCGTTCCTCATCCCGCTCGGCATCACGGTGCAGCGGGACAACCGGGAGGACGCGCTGGCCAACGCCGCCCGGCGCAGCGGCATCGTGGCCGGCGCGCTGACCGTCACGTCCGACCCGGGCCAGCTCGACACCGCCATCGCCGCCGCCGGCGGTGACATCCACGTGCACGGCGTCGAGGCCGGGGCCAAGTCCAAGGCCGCCGGCGTCGACATCGAGCGCGCCTCGGCGGGCACCGAGCCGGTGGTGGTCGACGTCGACGGCGGGGCGCTGCGGCTCGAGCCGGTGCGGGTCGGCAACAAGATCGCGGTGATCGAGGTGTTCGTGGCCGACCCGGTGCTGTCGGGCGGTTCCGGGCAGACCTGGCTGATCCTGTTCGGCATCGCGCTGGCCCTGGTGATCGTCACGGTGATCGTGGTCGACCGGATCGCCGGCCGGGCCGTGGGCGCGGCCCGCACCCTGGCCAACGCCGCGGTCGCGCTGGGCGACGGCGACCTGACCTACCGCGTCCAGCCCAGCGGCCCGCACGAGCTGGCCCTGGCCGGGCTGGCCTTCAACCGGATGGCCGAGCGGCTCAGCGTCACCCGCACCGACGAGTTCGAGCTGGTGGCCGATCTGTCGCACCGGCTGCGTACGCCGCTGACCGTCCTGCGGTTGGACGCCGACGCCCTGGACTCCGACGACACCAGCATCGGCTCGTTCAGCGAGGCCGAGCTCGACCGGCGGCGCACGATCCGGCGGATCCGGCAGGCGATCGTCACGCTCGAGGGCGAGATCGACGTGCTGATCAAGACCACCCGCAAGACCATCTCGCAGGACGCCGGGCCGGGCAGCTGCGACGCGAGCGAGGTCGTCCGCGAGCGGATGGTCTTCTGGTCGCAGCTCGCCGACGACCAGAACCGCCCCCACCGGGTCGTCGGCGCGCACACCCGCATCCAGGTGCCGGTCCCGCGGGCCGAGCTCGCCGCCGCGATCGACGCGATCATCGGCAACGTCTTCCGCTACACGCCGCAGAGCACGGCGTTCGAGGTCGCGATCTCCCGCCGCGACGGCTACGTCGCGGTCCGGGTCGACGACGCGGGCCCCGGCATCGCCAACCCCGAGCGAGCCCTGCGCCGCGGCGCCAGCGACCGCGGCTCGACGGGCCTCGGCCTCGACATCGCCAAGCGGGTCACGCTGCAGGCACACGGCTCGGTCAGCATCGACCGGGCCCAGCTGGGCGGCGCCAGCGTCGTGATGCTGCTGCGCGACCCCGACACCCCCGAGAAGCAGGTCAGCCGGTTCGGCCTGGTCGGCCGCCTGGCCCGCGAACCCGCCGCCCGCCGCCGCGAGAAGCGCCGCCAGAAAGATTAGGCCCTTTCGCGAACGATCGACCGGCGGCGATACTGGCGCGGTGACGCTGACCCCCCGCCGCGCCGCCGGTCTGTTGCTCGCCGCCGTTCTGGTCCTGCTGGCCTGGCCGTCGCCGGCCGCCGCGCACGGCGGAGCGAAGATCACCGTCAACACCGACGGCCGCGGGTCGGTCTGGGTCAACGTGACCTACGAGGACGGGCATCCGGCGGAGGGCTACGTCGACGCCACGTTCTCCGCGAAGGAGGCCGACGGCACCGCGGTCGCGCCGGCCAAGATGGTGCAGTCGTCGGCGCCCGGCACCCTCGTCTACATGAGCACGCTGCCGGCCGGCAAGTGGGACGTCACGGTCGAGTTCGGCCCGCCGATCGCCCGCACCTGCACGGCCGCGTTCGACGCCGGCACGAGCAACAACACGCAGCAGTCCAACTGCGACGCGCCGACCCCGCTGGCCGCCTCGGCCCCGGCCGGCGAGGGCGACGGCGGCGGCAACAGCACCGCCTGGCTGCTGATCGGCATCGCGGCCCTGGGGGGCATCGGCTGCGCGGTGCTCGCGCTCATGCTCCGCAACCGCCGCGCGGCCGAGACGCCGCCGGCCAAGCCGGCGCGATCCAAGGCGACGGCCAAGAGATAAGGGCGGCGTTCCCGGGCCCGCGGTGGGCGCGACCGTCGCTCCCGCCGGGGACCGCTTCGCTGCCAGGTCCGCGGCCCGTCGCGCGCAAACCGATTGGAAGGGTCCCTTCCGCCGCTTCGACCTCGGTTCAGCTCGCGGCGGCGGCGTAGGCGTTGATCTCCGCGGTGATCCGCGCCTTCTCCCCCGCCGGCAGGAACGACGCGTCCACCGCCGCAACCGCGAGCCGGGCCAGGCCCGAGGCGTCGAGGTCCAACAGCCGGGCCGCCACGGCGTACTCGTCGTTGAGGGTCGTGCCGAACATCGGCGGGTCGTCGGAGTTGATGGTGACCGGGACGCCGGCCGCGACCAGGGTGGGCAGCGGGTGCTCGGCCAGCGACGCCACGGCCCGGGTCCGGACGTTGGACGTCGGGCAGACCTCCAGCGGGATGCCCTCGGCGGCCAGATGCGCCATCAGCGCCGGGTCCTGGGCCGCCGAGATGCCGTGGCCGATCCGCTCGGCGCCGAGCTCACGCACGGCGTCCCAGACGGTCTCCGGGCCGGTCGTCTCGCCGGCGTGCGGCACCAGGCGCAGGCCGGCCGCCCGCGCCTTCTCGAAGTAGGGCTTGAACTGCGGGCGCGGCACGCCCACCTCCGGTCCGCCGAGCCCGAACGAGACCAGGCCGTCGGGCCGCTCGTCGAGCGCGATCCGCAGCGTCTCCTCGGCCGACGGCAGGCCCGCCTCGCCGGGGATGTCGAAGCACCAGCGCAGCACGACGCCGAGCTCCTTCTCGGCCGCCAGTCGCGCGTCCTCGATCGCCGCGCAGAACTCGGGCGCCGGCATGCCGCGGCGGACCGACGAGTACGGCGTGACGGTCAGCTCCGCGTAGCGCACCTGCTGCCGGGCCAGCTCCCGGGCCACCTCGTAGGTCAGGATCCGCACGTCCTCCGGCTCGCGGATCAGGTCGACCACCGACAGGTAGACCTCGATGAAGTGCCCGAAGTCGCGGAACTCGAAATAGGACGCGAGCTCGTCGATGTCGGTCGGCACCGGCGTGCTGCCGGCGTGCCGGGCGGCCAGCTCGGCCACGATCCGCGGTGAGGCCGAGCCGACGTGGTGGACGTGCAGCTCGACCTTGGGCAGGCCGGCGATGAACGCGGCGAGGTCGGTCACGGGGTCGCTCCTTGGATCTGTGCCACGACGAAGACGCGGCGGAAGGGGAAGAACGCGCGGTCGTGGCGGATCGGGTAGGCCGCCGCCAGCCGCTCACCCAGCTCGGCCCGGTAGGCGGCCCAGCCGGCCTCGTCGGCGCCGAACGCGGCCCGGACCGGGCGCAGCGCCGTGCCCTCGAGCCAGGCGAGGACGGGGTGGTCGGCGGCGGTGCCGGGGAGCAGGTGCACGTAGGTAGTTTCCCAGGCGTCCACGGCGCAGCCCGCCGCGGTCAGCTCGGCCGCGTACTCCGCCGCCGACGGCACCGGCATCCGCCGCGCCACGTCGCCCAGCGTCGCCTTCCAGCGCGGCGCGGCGGCCAGCTCGTAGAGCGCGTCGTGGGCCGGCGAGGAGAAGTTGCCGGGCACCTGGAAGGCCAGCCAGGCGCCGGCCGGCAGCGTGCCCGCCCAGCGCCGCAGCAGCGCCTCGTGGCCGGGCACCCACTGCAGCGCGGCGTTGGAGACGACCACGTCGACGCCGGGCGAGGGCACGAAGTCGCGCAGGTCGCCGACCGCGAAGTCGACGGGCGCGTCCAGCGCGCGAGCCGACGAGATCATCTCGGCGGACGAGTCGATGCCGCGGACCAAGGCGTCCGGCCAGCGCGCCGACAGCGTGGCAGTCAGCGTGCCGGGGCCGCAGCCGAGGTCGACCACCTGGCGCGGGCGCTCGGCCGGGATCCGGGCGACCAACTCGTGGAAGGGGCGGGAGCGCTCGTCACCGAAGCGCCCGTAGACCGCGGGGTCCCACATCGCATCCTCCAAACCGTACGTCCGTCTTGTTAGCGAGACTACGGAGCATGCGGGACCGCCGGCAAGCCCCTTTAAACGTTCCAGATAGGGTGCCACCGTGGAGTACCGCAGGTTCGGCCGGATCGGCCGGGACGTGTCCGTGGTGGGTCTGGGCGCCTGGCAGCTCGGCGCCGACTGGGGCGAGGTGAGCGACGACGACGCGTTCGCCACGCTCGACGCCGCCGTCGACGCGGGCGCCACGTTCATCGACACCGCCGACGTCTACGGTGACGGCCGCAGCGAGCAGCTCATCGGCCGGTTCCTCCGCCGGCGACCGGAACAGCTCATGGTGGCCACCAAGATGGGCCGCCGGGTGCCGCAGGAGCACGCCAACTACACCGCGGCCAACTTCAAGGCCTGGACCGACCGGTCCCGCGCCAACCTGGGCGTCGACCGGCTCGACCTGGTGCAGCTGCACTGCCCGCCGACCGCCGTGTTCCACGACGACCAGATCTTCGACGCGCTCGACGCGCTGGTCGACGACGGCGCGATCGCGGCGTACGGCGTCAGCGTGGAAACCGTCGACCAGGCGCTGACCGCGATCGCCCGCCCGCAGGTGGCCAGTGTCCAGATCATCCTGAACGCGTTCCGGCTCAAGCCGCTCGACCAGGTGCTCCCGGCGGCCCAGGCGGCCGGCGTCGGCATCATCGCCCGCGTCCCGCTGGCCAGCGGCCTGCTCTCCGGCCGCTACGACGCGGGCACGACGTTCGCGGCCGACGACCACCGCACCTACAACCGCCACGGCGAGGCGTTCGACGCCGGCGAGACGTTCTCGGGTGTCGACTTCGAGACGGGCCTGCGCGCGGTCGACCGGCTGCGCCCGCACGTGCCGGCCGGCGCCACCATGGCCCAGTTCGCGCTGCGCTGGGTGATCGACCAGCCTGGCGTGACCGTGGTGATCCCCGGCGCCCGCAACCCCGAGCAGGCACGCGCGAACCTGGTCGCGGCCGACCTGTCGCCACTCACGCCGGACGCGCTGGGCACCGTGCGCGACACCTACGACGAGCTCATCCGGCCGGCGGTCCACGACCGGTGGTGACGACATGACGGGCTGGTTCCGCCTGACGCTCGGCCTGCTGGCCGTCGTCGTCGGTTTGGTGTGGACCCTGCAGGGCCTCGGCTACCTGCGGGGCAGCCTCATGTCGGGCGACGACGTGTGGACGATCGTCGGCCCGATCGTGGTCGTCCTCGGGCTCGTGCTGCTCGTCGTCGGCCTGCGGGCCCGCAACCGCGCGAAGCGGCAGCCGTGAGCATGGGCCCGGACACGAATCGAGCCCCGCACACAGGGCAGGGTGCGGAGCTCGACTCAATCGCGACCGGCGCGTGCCGGTCTATACGTCTGGTTCGTGAAACGTCAGATGGGGCGGACCTGCTCGGCCTGCGGACCCTTCTGGCCCTGGGCGATTTCGAACTCCACCCGCTGGTTCTCCTCCAGCGTGCGGTAGCCGCTGGTCTGGATGGCCGAGAAGTGGACGAACACGTCAGCACCCCCGCCGTCGACGGTGATGAAGCCGAAGCCCTTGTCTGCGTTGAACCACTTCACGGTTCCCTGCGCCATGTGTATCTCCTTGTCGAAACTGGCGGCCGAACGCCGTGCGGCCGGTTGGCCGTTTTCGAGCAGCGGCGCCTGAGTCGGCCTCCATCTCAACGAAGGAGGTCTCTCAACCCCGATGTCTCATCAACAGCGGGGACCAGCAAACCACGTACCGAAAAACTCCGCATAGCCTACCCGACGAATTTCTCCGACATGTGATCTGCGGCGTCGGAGTTCGATACCGGAATGGATACATCCGGAGTACGGGCATCGACGTGTCGCCCCGCCAGCGCGAGCCCGACGAGCGCTCCCAGCGCGCACAACACGGCCGTGGCCAGGAAGATCTCCCGGTACTCCTGCCGCAGCGCCGCCGCGACGGCCGCCTGGTAGGCCGCCATCCGCTCCGCCTGCGTCTGTGCGTCCACACCGAACCCGAGCGGCGGCACGAGGTCGCGGGTGAGCTCCTGGAAACGGTGCAGGCCCCAGGCGGTCAACGCCGCGACACCCACGAGCATCCCCACCGTACGGGCGACCACCGCGGCCGCCGACGCGATTCCATGTTGCGCACTGGGCACCGCGCGCAGCACCGCCGCCGACAGCGGGGCGATCACCAGACCGAGCCCGAGGCCGGCGAGCACGAGGTCGGTGTCCATCCGGGGCAGCGGACCGTGCCGGGCGGCCGCGAGATCGGCGGGCCAGTTCGCGATCAGCAGGTACGCCGCCGCGGCGAGCCCGAGCCCGGCGAAGGTCAGCGCACGCTCGCCGAGCCGCCGTGTGAGCAGCCCGCCGAGCACCGCGCCGACCGGCAGCGCGATGAGGAAGCGGGTCAGCACCAGCGCGCCGTCGAGCCCGTCGCGCCCGAGCACGGTCTGCGCGAGCAGCTGCACGTCGACCAGGGTGACCATCAGCGCGGCGCCGGCCAGCAGGTTGGCCACCAGCGCGGCGGAGAACGGCCGGAGCCGCGCCCCCGCCGGGTCGAGCAGGCGCACCCGGGCCTTCGCCTCCCAGGCGACGAACGCGAGCACCACGGCGGCCGCGCCGCCCAGCGCCGGCCAGCCCCAGCTGGGCAGCACCGCCTCGGCCGGATCCGGGTTGTAGAGGGCGACCACCAGCAGGCCCAGCGCCACCGCCAGCAGCAGCCCGCCGACCACGTCGACCGGTTGCCGCTCGCGTCTCTCCTCGGCCCGCCCGGGCAGGCCCCGGTGCACCGCCACGGCGACCAGCAGCGCCAGCGGCAGGTTGATCCAGAAGACGCCACGCCAGCCCGCCACGGCGGCGACCAGCGCCCCGTAGAGCGGCCCGAGCACGCTGCCCAGCTCCTGCGCCGCGCCGACCAGGCCGAGGGCCAGGGGGCGTCGCTCGACGGTCAGGTCGGCCGCCAGGGCCATGGTCACCGGCAACAGGGCGCCGCCGGCCAGCCCTTGGAGCGCCCGGCCGGCCGTGAGCACGGTCAGGCCGGGCGCGAGCGCGGCCACCAGCGAGCCGGCCGCGAACCCCGCCAGGCAGACCTGGATCACCAGGCGCCGCCCGTAGCGGTCGGACAGGCGGCCGAGCAGCGGCATCCCGGCCACGTAGCCCAGCAGGTAGCCGGTGACCACCGGAGTGATCCGCTCCAGCCGGTTCACCGGCACGTCGAGGTCCTTCATGATCTCGACGAGGATGGTCACGACGACGTACGCGTCGAGCGCCGCCAGCAGCACCGCCACCCCGCCCGCGGAGAGGGCGAGGCGGCCGCGACTAGACGGTGGGGACGTCGACATCGACCGGCTTGTCGAAGTCGGCGAACTTGATCGTGACGGTGCCCTGCTTGTCGCCCGGGACGGTGAACCGCAGCTGGTTGACCAGCTTGGTGTCGCCGGCGATCCAGACCGTGCCGTTCACGTCGCCGGTGACGCCCGGCACCAGCCGCGCCATCGCTGCGCCGTCGAAGGTCGCGTCCACCACGTAGTGCTCGACCCCGTCGAGCGTCTCCCGGCTCTTGGTGGTGCCCTGGGCCGACGCGAGCACGGCCCCGATCCCCTTCTCCGGGTCGAGGATCGCCGTCGGGTCGTAGATGGCGGCCGCTTGCGCCAGCGGCACCTTCTGCCAGCCGGCGGTCAGGCCCTTGACGTAGAGGAACTGGTCCTTGGCCACGAACGACAGCTCGATCGGCATGCCGACCTGGTCGAGCGTCGCGGTGCCCTGGGCGGTGCCGGTCTGGTCGATCGACCCGTTGGCGGACCGGATCGGCAGCGCGCCGGTCTCCCCCTCGGTCGTGATGTCGAACGCGGCCGAGGTCACCGTGCGCATCTTGGCGGCCGCTTCGGAGAGCAGCGTGGCGGCCGCCGGCAGGTTCGGGTCGCCGGCGGTGGCGTCGTTGTCGCCGTCGCCGCAGGCGCCGACCGAGGCCAGCGCCGCCAGCAGGACGGCGATGATGAATGTGCGGGGAGGACGCATACCGGGATGCTACTCATCCCGGCGCTCCCCGCCCGTCTAGTCGTGCGGCCAGTGGCCGGTGAACTTCCGGATGCCGGTCGCGCCCGCGCGGTCGATCGACGCGCGGATGACCGCCACGATGGCGCCCTGCATGGCGGCCGCCAGCAGCACCTCGCCCCAGCCCCGCTCCTCGTCGATCGGGTGCGGCGCGTCGCCGCGCATGGTCATCGCCCAGATCCGCTGGAAGACCATCCCGGACAGCGTGCCGGCGGCGAGCCCCAGCACGATGCCGACCGGCTTGTAGCTCGACTTGCTGATCTGCTTGGTCACTGGTTCCCCCCGTAGAACCCCGGACCTCGCCGGTTAACGGCGACGTCTACGCATCACCATCAGGATGACAGCGACAGCGCTGGCCGCGACGCCGATCAGCGTCGCCACCGGCACCGGATTGGCCCGCAGGGCGGCCTGGCCCGCGGGCCGGCCGCCGTTGGTGTCACGCACCCGGGCCGCGGCGGTGCTCGCCTTGGCCTTGAAGCGGTCGGCCGCGTGGCTCGCCGAGACCTTCATCCGGGACTTGACGTCGGCCTTGGCCGCGAGCAGCTGGACCGTCTCGCCGAGCTCCGCCCGCGTGCGCCGTATCTCCGCGCGCAGGACGGCCGGGTCCGACGAGGTGCTGCCGTTGCTGTGGCCGTTGCCGTTGCCTGCCGTCATCGCGCCGTACCCCCTGAGCCGCGGCCGTTCTTGTGGCCATTGTGGCGGAAGCCGTCCTTGACGGTCTGGAGGTCGGCCTTGAGCCCCTCGGTGACGTCCGGCGGCACCGGCGGCGTGGCCCGCTTGACCTGGCCGCGCCCGACCAGCGCGAAGAGGCCGGCGAGGATCATCAGGAACGCGCCGACGATCAGCGCCGACAGCCAGAGCGGCAGCGCGATGTCGATCGCGATGATCGCGGTGGCGATCAGCACGGAGATCCCGAAGAAGGCCAGGCCGCCGGCGCCGCCGAAGAGCCCGACGCCGATGCCGGCGTGCTTGGCCTTCTGCGTCAGCTCGGCCTTGGCCAGCGCGAGCTCGTCGCGGACCAGGCGGGAAACCTGTTCGGTGGCGCGCTGCACCAGCTCACCCGTCGACGGATCGGCGTCGGCACGGGGCGGTGCGGCGGCGTTGCGGGCGTCGACCATCGGGCCTCCTCTCACTGCTGCCTTTCGTATGCCCCGTGTCCGCTCCGGTCAATCCTCGTGTCCGGAGCGAGTCACGGGTGCGTGGCGGATACCTCCCGGAACGGACATATCCCCATGATCAGTGTGTCAGACCTTGCGGTACTTCGACTGCAGGAAGCAGAACAGGCCGAAAGCCGCGATCCCGAGGGCCATGAGGGTCAGCAGGATAGCGCCGTACGCCTGCCCGCGGAGCGTTTCGAGGGCGGCGTCGAGGCCGCGCGCCTTCTGCGGGTCGTAGGTGGCCGCCGCGACGACGAACAGCACACCGGCGATGCCGTACGCCACGCCCTTGGCGCTGTAACCGGCCATGCCGAGGCGCCGGGACAACTGGCGGGTGGAGGGCGACATCTGGCCGGTCTTCAGGTGCCGCTCGAAGACCTTCTTGACGCCGTAGACGACGAGCCCGATGCCGAGCCCGGCCAGCGCGAGGCCGGCGATGATCACCACGGCCCGGCCGCCGCCGCTGGACAGCAGGTCCTCGGTCTTCTTCTGCTGGCTGTCGGCGGCCGAGGAGGGCGCGCCCTTGAAGACCTTCCACGCGGTGTACGCGAAGTAGGCGTAGACGACCGTGCGGAACGCCGACGCGATCCGCTCGAACACCCGCCGCTTGCCCTGCTCGTCCTGGTGCCCGATGAGCGCCTCGGAGAGCTGCCAGATCGCCATGGCCAGCAGGCCGACCGCGATCGCGACCACGAGGAACTTGCCGAGCGGCTGCTGCGCCAGGGTCATGAGGGCGCCGGACTGGTCGCCCTCGGCGGCGGGCTTGCCGAACGCGATCTGCAGCGCCAACCAGGCGAACAGCAGGTGGACGATGCCGTATCCGATGAAGCCGGCCCGGGTCAGGCCCTCGAGGGCCGAGCTGTTGGCTGCCCGGGACGCGGTCGACTGTGCGCGACTGGCTGTTGACATGGCGGTCAATGTGACCGCCACGCCAACTTTTCAAACGCGCTAGCCGGGGTTACGCGCGATCTGCACGGACACTTCACTGTCGGTGATGGACGACAGGGAGACCTGCAGGCCACCCACGTCGACGGCCTGGCCGCCGGTGCTCAGCGAGATCTGCTCACCGGCCACCTCGAGGGTGACGGTGTTGGCGTCGGCCTGCACGAACTTGGCGTCCACGCCCAGGATGCTGGCGTTGCCCTGGACACCCCGGTCGAAGGTGACGGTGCACTGGTCGAGGCCGCAGTTGGTGGAGGCTCCTTCGGAGCTGCAGCCGGCGAGGAGGGCGCCGCCGAGGGCGAGCGCCGCGAGAAGGCTCACGGTCGTTCGTCGCGTATTCACCCGCCCAAGGGTACGGACCTCACGCCAGCAGCCGGCCGGCCGCCGCCCGCAGCGCCGACAGCTCCCGCTCCGCCCACCCCTCGCCGATCGAGTCGGTGCCCCGGAAGGTCGGCTTGTCGACCAGGTGGAAGTGCAGGTTGGCGATCAGCTCCCGCACCCGCAGCCAGGGCAGGGCGGCGAGGTCGGCGTCGGCCAGCTCGCGCGTCGCGCGGTAGCCGGCCAGGAAAGCCGGCCACCACGGGGTGGTGGCGACGCCGGTCAGGTCGGCGGCCCGGTAGTCCACAGTGGCCCGGTCGAGGTCGTAGAGCACCAGCCGGCCGCCGTCGACGTGGACGTTGTCCAGCGAGACGTCGCCGTGGCAGATCCCCCGGTCGAGGGCGGCGCCGGCGATCCGCTCGGGCAGCGCGGCGGCGAGCAGGTCGAGCAGCTGGCGGTCGGCGGGCTCGAGGACGCCGTGCAGCGCGGCGATTGGAAGGTCGCGCTCGCGGCTGGGCGGTGGTGGACCGCCGGCGTCGGCGGTCGCGTGGAGGGCGGCGACGGTTCGCCCGAACTCCGCCGCCACGTCGTCGTCGATGCGGGCGCCCGGGAGCGCGCCCGGCGCCCACTCCCACAGCAGGTAGGCGCGTTCGCCCTCGGGCGCGTCGAACGTGCCCGCCGTGGGGTGGGCGCGGACGACCGGGACGCCGCCGTCCGCGAGGTGGTTGGCGAGCCGGGCCTCCCAGGCCACGTCGGCGTGGGCCCGACCGTGGCGATAGATCTTGAGCACTCGCGGACCGGCGGCGGAGTCGATCCGGTAGACGTCGTTGACCAGGGTCCGCAGCAGGGTGACGCCGGACGCCGGCAGGTCGTAGGTGGCGACCACGAGCGCCTGGACGTCGGCGGGTGCCGGGAGCGATCGCAAGGGGCGGCCCACGGGGTAGAACTGTAGGCGTGGAACCCGTAGTCAAGGACAACCCCGGCCGGAACCGCTTCGAGATCGTCGTGGACGGGCAGGATGCCGGCTTCTCGGCGTACCGCCTGCGCGACGGCGCCATCACCTTCACCCACACGCAGATCGACCCGAGCTTCGAGGGCCAGGGCCTCGGCAGCAAGTTGGCCCGCGCCGCGCTCGACGAGTCCCGCGCCCGCGGGCTGCGCGTCTACGCCCAGTGCCCGTTCATCGCGGGTTACATCGACAAGCACCCGGAGTACGCGGACCTGCTGGCCGCCGACTGACGTGCTGGCCATCCGCGCGGCGCGGCTGTTCGACGGGCTGGCGATCGTTTCCGACCCGACGGTGTACGTCGAGGGCGGCACCGTGGTCGACGTGACCTCCACGCCGCCGCCCTCGGGCGTGCCGGTGCTGGACCTCGGCGCGGCGACCCTGCTGCCGGGCCTGGTCGACGCGCACACCCACCTCGTCTTCGACAGCGGCCCGGACCCGGTGTCGCGGCTGCGCACGGTCGACGACGAGGAGCTCCTCCGCGGCGCCCGGGTGGCGGCCACCCGGGCCCTGCACGCCGGCATCACCACGGTGCGCGACCTGGGCGACCGCGGCTACGTGGCGCGCCGCCTGCGGGCCGAGCTCGACGCCGCGCCGCACACCGGCCCGCTGGTCCTGTCGGCCGGCCCGCCGCTGACCAGCCCCCGCGGCCACTGCTGGTGGCTGGGCGGCGAGGTCTCGGGCGCCGACGAGATCCGGGCGGCGGTCGCCGACCACGCGGCCCGGGGCGTCGACGTGATCAAGGTGCTGGCCACCGGCGGCGAGATCACTCCGGGCACCAAGCCGTACCTCCCGCAGTTCACCCCCGCCGAGCTCGCGGTCGCGGCGGAGGAGGCACACCGGCACGGCCTGCCGGCGGCCGCCCACGCCCACAGCGCGGCCGCGATCGCCGCGGCGGTGGACGCGGGCTTCGACACGATCGAGCACGGCTCGTTCCTCACCGAGGCCGGCGCGGCGGCCGACGAGGCGGTGATCGCGCAGCTGGCCGCGAGCGACTCGATCGTCTCGGCGACGCTGGGCTACCTGCCGGGCCAACCGGTCAACCCGCGCACGGCGGCCATCTCCGCCACCCTGACGGCGATCTTCACCCAGCAACGCCGGGCCGGCGTCCGCATGATCGTCACCAGCGACGCCGGCATCGACCCGTCCAAGCCGCACGACGTCCTCCCGTACGCCGCCGAGATGTTCCTGCTCTTCGGCGACGAGCCGGCCGCGGCGCTGCGCGCGGTGACCGCCGACGCGGCGGCGGCCTGCGGGGTCGGTTCGGCGAAGGGTCGCGTCGCCGCCGGCTACGACGCGGACCTGCTGGCGGTGGCCGGCGACCCGACGACGGACATCACCGCGCTCCGCACGGTCGAGGCCGTCTTCCGCGCCGGCGTCCGGGTGGTCTAGGACCGGGCCTGCCGATCAGCCGCGAGGCGGCGCCTGACTCCGTCGCAGGCGCCGCGTTGAGCGGCGGGGTGGCCCTAAGCCTTGACGGCGCCGTAGAGGAGGACGTCGACCAGGTCCTCGATCGGCACCGCGCGCGGCGTGCTCGGTCCGCCCACGCGGGCGGGGAAGAGCAGGCCGAGAAAGGCGTTGGTGAGGGTCTCCACCGGGAGCCGGAGCCGGTCCTGGTCGGGCTCGATGAGTTCGGCGACGGCCGCGAAGGTCTCGCTGACCGACCGCTCCCGGCCACCCTCCGGCGCGGGCCCACGCCGCGGCCCGGCGTGCCCGGTGGCGTGCAGGGCGCCGAGCACGGACCCGATCCGCGCGAAATGCGCCTCGAGCGCGTCGGCGGCGTCCACCAGGCGCACCGCGAGCGGCTGCTCGAGCGAGATCGACCGCAGCTCCTGCAACACCACCGTCGGATCGAGCGCCGCGCTCACGCAGGCGTCGAGCACCGCCGCCTTGTCCTCGAAGACGCGGAAGATCGTCGCCTCGCCGATCCCCGCCGCCCGCGCGATCTGGGCGGTGGTGACGGCGGCCCCGTGCTCGGCCACCAACGGCAACGCGGCCCGGACCACCGCCTCCCGCCGCTGCTCGGGACTCATCCCCGGCGCGCGCCGCCGGGTCTCGCTCTCGGTCATGTGCCCACCCTCGAACCTCTACCCCACGTCAGGTCAAGCCCGAGGCTAGCGGAGTGAGCACTCACTCCGCCAGCTATTTGGCTGGCGTTGGCCGGATCGAGGCCGCACAGTGATGATCGGGGGTGAGGCATTGGGCGTCCGGAACTACCTGATCGACGGAGGCTCCGGGACCGGCAAGACCACGGTCGCCACGGAGTTGCAGCGCCGCGGTCACCACGTGATCCACGGCGACCGGGAGTTGTCCTATGCCGGCGACCCGGAGACCGGCGAGCCGAGACCGCCCGCCCCGACCAGACCCCGAATCTGGAACCTCGACCGCGTGCGCACGATCATCGCGGACGAGAGCGAGCCGGTGACGTTCTTTTGTGGAGGCTCCGGCAACGTCGCGAAGTACGTCGACCTGTTCGACGGCGTCTTCATCCTCGAGGTCCCCGACCTCGCCGAGGTGATGCGCCGGATCGACGAGCGCGTGGCCGTCGACCCGTCGGACTGGGGCGGCAGACCCGAAGAGCGGGAATTAATCGCGCGGCGACACCGTGCGCGAGAAATGCTTCCACAAACCGGCACCGCAATCGACACCACCGCCCCGATCACCCACGTCGTCGACGAAATCCTCCGCCTGACCGGGCAATAAGCCGGCCGCCCGCACAGGTCTCGGCCTGTGCGCCAACTGGCCAGAGCACAACGGACCCGCGCGGCCAACGAGTCCGCGCAACTGCGGGCCCGTGCAACAGCGGGCCGCGCAGCCAATGAGCCCGCGGAGAAGCCGGCCCGCGCAGGGACGCACCCGCCGCGCAGCAGCCGGCCTGCCCACCGCGCAAGAACGGGCCCGCCATCCCAACCGGTCCAGCCCGCCGCCCAACAGCCGGCCAACGAGCCCGCGCAACAGCCGGCCAACGCCCATCGAGCCCACGCCACAACCGGCCCGCGCGGACAACGAGCCCGCGCAACAGCCGGCCCGCACAGCAACGCACCCGCCGCGCAGCAGCCGGCCTGCCCGCCGCGCAAGAACGGGCGCGCCGCACAGCAGCCCTCCGGTCCGCCGCCCAACATCCGGCCCGCCGCACAGCAGCCCTCCGGCCCGCCGCCCAACATCCGGCCCGCCGCACAGCAGCCCTCCGGCCCGCCGCCCAACATGCGGCCCGCCGCACAGCAGCCGTCCGGTCCGCCGCACAAAGCGGCTCGGAGGGACCGGAGGCCGGTCCGCACGCGCGCTGCGCCGATGACGGGAATCACGGCACCACTCCTCGCGCCGCACGAAGCCGGGACCGGAGCCGGCTCGCTCACGCGCCGAATCGGCAATTGTTCGAGTCACGCTGCACCACTTCTCGCGCGTCGCGACAGCCGCATTCGGCATCCACAGCCACGCGCTGTCGCTGTGGGTGTGCATGTCGCCTATCTCATCGCGCCGGGCTGGTGCGGAGGGAGCGTGCCCTGCGGATCGGCGCGGCGAATTGATTCCAGCACGGTCAAAAGATTGGCATGCTTGATTGCCGAGCCGGGGATGCGCGAAGCGACTCGCCGCAGGATAATTGAAGCATGCGGCAGCTTCAGTTGTTTACCAAGGCTGAGTTGGCCGCCATGCGTGACCGGACGAGGGCACGCGGATATTCCCCGGAGCGCGAGGCATTCCGCCGCGCGCATCAATGTCGGCGAACGTGGGGATTGGCGCAGCGCCACGCCGAAAAGCTCCGCCGGATACGCGCGGAACAGGACGCGGAACAACGGGTGGCACCCAGGCCTACGAGCGAGCGGGCCCGCGTCGACCGAGTCCCGTCCGGAGTGCCGAGCCCCCCTCCTTGCTGTCCATCGCGCGGCCTTCCGGCCAACGACGAAGCCCACGAGCCCGGCCGGCTCGAGGCGGCGACTTCGGGCGCGGACGTGAAGCCGGTCGGGCTCACGACTTCGCTCGAAGCCGTGAGCCCGATCAAGGCAATGACCAAAGCGGGGCCGGTCGACAACGCGAGCTCGGCCGAAGACGGAAGCCCGGAAAACCCGCTGAGCGCCACCAGAGCGGTGACCTCCACCAACGCCCCGACACCCGACCAACCCACCCAGCCGGCCCAATTCACAGCAATGACCTCCACCAAGCCCTCGACACCCGACCAACCCACATGCCCGGCCCACGACCCAAGCCCAACCAAAGCGACGACATTCACCAAAACCCCGGCCCACGACCCACGCCCAACCAAGGCAATGACCTCGATCAGGAACGCGAGGTCGACCGAGTCCAAAAAGGCGGCCGTTGCCACGGCACCGGCCAATCCGCGCCGCCGACAAAGGCCGCGCCGCCGCGGATTCAGTCGGTCTGGTGAATCAGCGAAATTGGGCGCGGGTCCATCGACGGCCGCGCCCCGCGCATTTCGACACCGACAGGTAGAGTCGGTCAGACCGGAACATGGCGCATTGCAGAATGCATAACCGGTTTGCTCAACACGGGCATCGAGCTTGCTGCCATAGGCCGGGTCCTCGGGCGTTTAACAGCAATTCGCGGCGTCCTGCCCTACCAGGAACAAACCAACCAAGACATGCCGTGGCCCCGACGTGATCATCCGTCGCGGCCGAGTTGTCCGATCGCGCCCGCGACCCGGAATGCCACAATCGTCAAGCCGGCGTTCAACACGACGCCGCTGTCGTTTCGCACGAGCCGGTGCTGGATCAACCGCCGCGGCGCCAACGCTGATCGAGGATGGCGATGGGCCGCAGCCGGGCTGTCGCGGCGCGGTGATGGCGCCACAGAGCCCGTGCGTGCGCGCCCGCCGCCTCGGCGTCGACGACCCAGAAGCCTGCGGTCGGTCTCGTCCCTGCCGCCGTTCAGCGGCCACGCGGTCGAGGCTGGCCAGCCCAAGGGCCGGCCCACCGACGTCAGGGGCGCCTCCCTGCCAAGAAGCCACTGGCGGGCCCAAGAACCGACCCACCGACCTCACGGGCACCTGCCCGCCAAGAAGCCACTGGCGGGCCCAAGAACCGACCCACCCACATCACCGGCACCTGCCCGCCAAGAAGCCACTGGCGGGCCCAAGAACCGACCCACCCACATCACCGGCACCCACCCGCCAACAAACCACTGGCCGACCCAAGAACCGACCCACCCACATCACCGGCACCCACCCGCCAACAAACCACTGGCCGACCCAAGAACCGACCCACCGACGTCAGGGGCGCCTGCCCGCCAGGAGTTCGGCGGCGGCGAGGGCGCCTGAGCGGGTTGCGCCGTGGGTGGCGAGGTGGGTCGCGCCGATCACCGCGGCCGGCACACCGAGTTCGACCACCACGGAATCCGGCCGGGCGGAGAGTAACGCGTCCACCAGAGTGGACATCCACGCGTGGCGGTGGAGGTCGCGGACCACGACGACCAGTGGGCGGGCGGCCGAGGCGGCGAGGATCGTCGTCGGGGACGGCTGGTCCGCGGGCGTCAGGCGGACCGCGGTCGTGCCCGGGAGCAGCGCCGCCAGCGGGGCCGCGACGCCCCACGGGGTGTCGGTGCCCACCGCGATGTTGGCCGGTGGCGACAGCTCGACCACGTGCGGCGCCGCGGGCAGCGGCAACGACGGCGCAAAGCCGCCGACCTTGACGGCGCGGCGGGCGGCGGCCAGGCCGACGGGTGAGCCGGCCGCGCCGTACCACGGGCCCGGTGCGGACGAGGCCCGCGCCGTCGCGGCCCAGGCTGCCAGGTGCTGCACCCGCTTGGCCGCCTCGACCAGGCGGTCCTCGGCCAGGCGGCCGTCGACCACCGCGCGGGCGATGGCCGTGCGCAGGCGGTCCGCGGTGGCCTCGTCGGCGTTCTCGCCGCCCACGCAGATCGCGTCGGCGCCCGCCGCGAGCGCGGCCACCACCGCGCCCTCGAAGCCGTAGCGGTCGACGACCGCGCGCATCTCCATGGCGTCGGTGATCACCGCGCCCTCGAAGCCGAGCTCGTCGCGCAGCAGTCCGGTGAGGACGTTGCGGCTCAGGGTCGCCGGGACCGACGGGTCGATGGCCGGCACGAGCAGGTGGCCGGTCATCACCGCCTGCACGCCGGCGGCGATCGCGGCGCGGAACGGGAGCAGTTCGACCGCGTCGAGGCCCGCGCGGTCGCGCGGGATGTGCGGCAGGTCGTGGTGCGAGTCGACGGCCGTGTCGCCGTGGCCCGGGAAGTGCTTGGCGCAGGCGGCCACGCCGGCGGCCTGGAGGCCGGTCACCCACGCCCCGGTGTGGCGGGCGACGAGGGCCGGGTCGGCGCCGAAGCTGCGTACGCCGATGACCGGGTTGTCGGGGTTGTTGTTGACGTCGGCGTCCGGCGCGTAGTCGAGGTTGACGCCCACCGCGGCCAGCTCCCGGCCGAGATCGCAGGCGACCTCCCGGGTGAGCGCGACGTCGTCGACGGCGCCGAGGGCCAGGTTGCCGGGACGCGAGCTGCCCGTGCGGGACTCGAAGCGGGTGACGTCGCCGGCCTCCTCGTCGATCGCCACGAGCACGTCGGCCCGCTCGGCCCGCAACGTCGCGGTCAGCGCGGCGATCTGCTCCGGCGAGCGGACGTTGCGGGCGAACAGCGCGACACCACCGAGCCCCTCCCCCAGCCACCGGCGCACCCAGTCGGGCGGCGCCGTCCCCACGAACCCGGGCTGCAGAACGGTCGCGGCCAGCCGCAGCAGTTCGCCGCCAGGCTCGGTCATCTGTGTATCCCCCCGTAGACAGGCATCCGGTCCCCGAAATGGTCACACCCGCCCCGGAAATAGTCAACAAACTTTCCAATTGTTAACGGCGCTACGCTGCCCGCATGCGCGTGGCGGCGGAGAACGTGAGTTGGTACGACGTACCCGGTGTCCAGATCTTCGGCGCCATCATCGGCACGCTCATCCTGATCTATGCGATCCGGCGCATCTTCAAGTAGCGGCCAGGGTTGACGCGACCGCGCGGGGGTACCGACCCGCCATGCGCATCGGATACTTCCTGTCCTCGGAGGAATACACCCCCGCGGAGCTGATCGCCCAGGCCAAGGCCGCGCAGAAGGCCGGCTTCCAGGCACTGTGGATCTCCGACCACTACCACCCCTGGGTCGACGCCCAGGGGCAGAGCCCGTTCGTCTGGTCGACGATCGGCGCGCTGAGCCAGGTCTGCACGCTGCCGGTGACCACGGCCGTGACGTGCCCGACGATCCGGATCCACCCCGCCGTGGTCGCGCAGGCCGCCGCGACCAGCGCCGTGCTGCACGAGGGCCGCTTCCGCCTCGGCGTCGGCAGCGGCGAGGCGCTCAACGAGCAGATCCTCGGCGACGACTGGCCCGAGGCCGACGTGCGCCTGGAGATGCTCGAGGAGGCCGTCGCCGTGATGCGCGAGCTGTGGCAGGGCGGCGTGGTCTCGCACCGCGGCCCCCACTACACGGTCCGCAACGCGCGCCTCTACACCCTGCCCGACAAGCCGCCACCGGTGTACGTGAGCGCGTTCGGCCCCAAGGCCGTCGAGCTCGCCGGGCGGATCGGCGACGGCTACGTCAGCACCATGCCCGACGGCGACCTCGTCAAGGCGTTCCGCGAGAACGGCGGCGGCGACAAGCCGGCCCAGGCGGGCTTCAAGGCGGCCTACGCCGACAGCGCGGAGGAGGGCGCGCGGATCGCGTTCGAGAAGTGGCCCAACGCCGCCGTGCCGGGCGAGCTCTCGCAGATCCTGCCGACGCCGAAGCACTTCGAGCAGGCGTCGCAGCTGGCCACCCAGGAGAAGGTGGCCGAGGCGTTCGTGTGCGGCAACGACGCGGGCGAGCACCTCGAGATGATCGACAGGTACGCGCAGGCGGGCTTCGACGAGATCTACGTGGCCAATACCGGCCCGCACTGGCAGGGGTTGATGGACCTCTACGAGTCGTCGGTGCTGCCGAAGCTGCGCCGGTAGCGTTTCGCGGTGCGGCGGCCCGGGTAGTCCGGCTCGGCGATGAAATCAACCATCACCTCCCTGCGCCTGCGCCGGGCCGCCCGTACCCTCTTCGGCTGGAAGACCCTGCGCCCCGGTCAGCTCGACGCGATGCGCGCGATCCTGCGCCACCACGACGTGCTGGCCATCATGCCCACCGGTGCCGGCAAGTCGGCGCTCTACCAGGTGCCGGCGACCCAGCTGCCCGGGCCGACCCTGGTCATCTCCCCCTTGCTCGCCCTGCAACAGGACCAGATCGGCGGCCTGGAACGGCGCGGCTCCGCCCCGCTCAAGGCCGTGCGCATCTCGTCGGCCGAGACGCCCAAGCAGCGCGAGGCCGCCCTGGAGGCCCTGCGCGACGGGCGGGCCGAGTTCCTGTTCATCACCCCGGAGCAGCTCGCCGACCCGGACCGGCTGGCCGCCGTCAAGGCGCTCAAGCCGTCGCTGGTCGCGGTCGACGAGGCGCACTGCATCTCGGCGTGGGGGCACGACTTCCGGCCGGACTACCTCGCGCTCGGCCACGTGATCAAGCAGCTCGGTCGCCCGCCCGTCGTGGCGCTGACCGCGACCGCGTCGCCGCCGGTGCGCGAGGACATCGTGGACCGGCTCGGCCTGGAGCGGCCGAAGCTGATCGTCACCGGCCTCGACCGGCCCAACCTCTTTCTCGAGGCCGCCAACTGCGCCACCGAGGACTACCGGTGGCGCCGCCTGCTGGCGCTGCTGGCGGAGGGCGAGACGCCGGGGATCGTCTACGTGCCGACCCGGCGCGCCGCCGAGGAGCTCGCGGAACGGCTCACCGCCGCCGGCCACGCGGCCGCGCACTACCACGGCGGGATGGCGGCCGGCGCGCGCGAGAAGCTGCACGAGGAGTTCCTCGCCGACAAGGTGCCGATCATGGTGGCCACGTCGGCGTTCGGGATGGGCATCGACAAGCCCAACATCCGCTGGGTCGCGCACGTCGCGCTGCCCGACTCGCCCGACAGCTATCTGCAGGAGATCGGCCGCGCCGGGCGCGACGGGCTGCCGGCCCGCACGCTGCTGCTGTGGCGGGCCGAGGACGAAGGGCTGCAGCGCTACTTCACCGGGGCGCCGCCCGCGGCCGAGGAGCTGCGTGACCTGGCCGCCGTGCTGCGCGCCGACGGCCCGTTGACCAAGAAGGCGCTGGGCGAGCGCACCGGCCTCGGCACCCGCAAGCTCGGCCAGCTGGTCGCCCTCCTGGAGCAGGTCGGCGGCGCGGTCACCCGATCGGGCGGCAAGGTCGCGAGCCCGCGGTACGCGCCACAACCGGCCGAGGTCGCCGCGCTCGCCGTGGCCGAGGCGGAGCGGCAGCAGAGCCTGCAGAAGTCCCGCACCGACATGATGCGGGGTTACGCGGAGGCCCGCGGCTGCCGCGGTCAGGCGCTGCTCGCGTACTTCGGCGAGAAGATGAACCACGTCTGCGGGCACTGCGACAACTGCGCGGCCGGCCGGGGCGAGCCGGACAACGGCGCCGTCGGCCCCTTCCCGGTCCACAGCACCGTCCGCCATGCCGAGTGGGGCAGCGGGCTGGTGATGGGCTACGAGGACGACAAGATGACGGTGCTGTTCGACGAGGTGGGCTACAAGACCCTGTCGGTGCCGGTCGTCTCCGAGCAGGGCCTGCTGGTCGCCGAGACCTCCTGACTACGCTGTAGCACTGTTATCCCACTGAAAGGTTGCGCGACGTGACTGACCTCCCGGTGTTCACCGAGTTCGGCTTCTCCGACGCGGAGTGGGGCCTGCTCGTGGGCCTGCCCCAGTCGGTGCTGACCGCCGCCAGCGCGGCCGAACACGACGGCACCCGCCGCACCCTGGCCGAGAACCACGCCGGCCTCGAGGCGATCGCCGAGGGCCGCGAGTCGGCGAGCCCGCTGGTCACCGCCGTCGCGGCGGAGCTGGTCACCCGCGTCGGCGACCCGGAGACCGGCGAGGAGCTGCCGGCCATCGAGCCGAGCGACCCGCAGGCGTACGCCGACGACGTGCTGGCCCGGGCCCGGGCGGCGGCCCAGCTGCTGACCGCCAAGGCCAGCGAGGGCGAGGCCGGCGCCTACAAGCACTGGCTCGTGACGATCGCCGAGCAGGTGGTCACGGCCGCCCCGTCCGGCGGCATCCTCGGCGTCGGTGGCGACGTGGTCACCGACTCGGAGCGGATCTTCCGCGACCGCCTCTCGGCCGTGCTCAACGACTGACGCTCCGGATGTAGTCCAAGTTTGTGACTATCACGAACCTGGACTACGTTGGGAGCATGACCACCGTAGAGATCACCCGCTTCCGGGCGGCCCGCGGCGAGGAGCTGCTGGCCGCCCGCCCGGCCATGCTGGGCGACTTCCAGTCCGATCGCGCCGGCTTCCTGGGCGCGCGGCTGGTCCGGCTGCCCGGCGACGAATGGCTCGACATCGTCGTCTGGCGCGCGCCGGAGGACTTCGCCGAGTCCCGCCGCCGCGGCGCCGACCGGCCCGGGATCCAGGCGTTCTTCGCGCTGATCGACGAGCTGGTCAGCAGTGAGGAAGGCACCACCGACGAGGCGGTGGCGTGATGCGGGCCGCGTGGTACGACCGGCAGGGGCCGGCCCGCGAGGTGCTCCAGGTCGGCGAGCTGCCCGACCCGACGCCAGGCGAGGGCGAGGTTCGGGTGCGGGTGTCCGTTTCCGGCATCCACGTCGGCGACATCGGCAAACGGCAGGGTTGGTGGGGCTCGACCATGCCGTTCCCCCGCGTCGTGCCGCACGGCGACGGCGCCGGCACCATCGACGCGGTCGGGCCGGGCGTCGACCCGGCTCGCGTCGGCGAGCGGGTCTGGGTCTACCTCGCCCAGTCCTACCGGCCGTTCGGCACCGCCGCCGACTACACGGTCGTCCCGGCCCACCACGCCGTCCCGTTGCCGGCCGCCGTGCCGGACGAGCAGGCCGCCGGGCTCGGCATCCCCGGCATCACCGGCCACCGGGCGATCTTCGCGGACGGCCCGGTCACCGGGCAGCGGATCGTCGTCACGGGCGGTCTCGGCGCGGTCGGCCGGGCCGCGATGGCCGTGGCCCGCCGGGGCGGTGCGACGGTGATCGCCACCGTGCGCAGCGCCGACCAGATCGACGAGGCGCTGGCGGCCGGGGCGCACCACGCCGTCGACACCGCCGGCGGCGACGTGGCCGCCCGCATCCTGGAAGCCACGGGCGGCGAGCCGGTCGACCGGGTGGCCGAGCTCGCGTTCGACGCCAACCTGGCCACCAACCTGGAGATCCTGCGCTACAACGGCGTCGTCGCCACCTACGCGACCCGCGACGCGCAGCCGCGGATCCCGTACTGGGAGCTGGGTTTCCGGAACATCACCATCCGGTTCCTCAGCAACGACGACTTCCCGGAAGCGGCCAACGAGGCCGCCGCGACGGACCTGACCGCGGCCCTGGTCGCCGGGGACCTGCGCTACCCGATCGAAGCCCGGCTGCCGCTGGCCGACATCGCGGAGGCGCACGAGCTGCTCGAGCGGGGTTCGGCCCGGGGGCGCGTCGTCCTGGACCTGCTAACGTCGTGAGCCCCGCTCGACTTTCAGGAGTCGGTGTTGCTCGCATACGAGACGGCCGGGCCGCCGGACGCGCCCCGTTCTGGTGCTGGGCAGCTCGCTCGGCACGACCCACGCGATGTGGGCGCCACAGGTGGCGGCGCTGCGGGACAGCTTCCGGATCGTGGCCTACGACCATCGCGGACACGGCGGCTCGCCGGTGCCGCCCGGGCCGTACGCGCTGGAGGAGTTGGGGCACGACGTGCTCGCGCTGCTCGACGACCTCGGGCTCGCGCGGGTCCACTACGCCGGGCTGTCACTGGGCGGCATGGTCGGGATGTGGCTCGCGGCCCACGCGCCCGAGCGGGTCGACCGGCTGGCGTTGCTGTGCACGGCGGCGCACCTGCCGCCCGCGTCCGGCTGGCACGAGCGGGCGGCTACCGTGCGGGCCCGTGGCATGGCAGCGGTCGCCGACGCGGTGGTGGCGCGTTGGTTCACGCCCGCCTGCGCGCCCGAGGTGGTGGCCGCGTTCACCGGCGCCCTGGTGGCGATCGACCCGGAGGGCTACGCCGGCTGCTGCGCGGCCATCGCCGGCATGGACCTGCGGCCGGTGCTCGGCCGGATCAGCGCGCCGACCCTGGTCGTCGCCGGCGACGCGGACCCGGCCACACCGGCCGCGCTGGCCTCGACCATTGTGGACGGTGTCGGTGGCGACGCGACGCTCGTCGTGGTGCCCGGCGCGGCACATCTGGCCAATGTGGAGCAGGCCGACCGGGTGACCGGCCTGCTCCGCGCCCATTTCACAGCCGGGTGAGCCGCACCGCGTCGGCGACGACGTAGCCGGTGCCGCTCGTCCAGCGGCTCACACCCACCTTGTTGCCGGCGCCGGCCGGGAGCGTGAAGACGCCCAGCGACACCCACTGGCCGCCGCCCACCCGCTGGTTGACGGTGACGGACTGGTTGCCGGTCGTGGTGGCCACGATGTACGGCGCCAGGTTGTTGTAGCCGGCGTCGGCCGGATACCAGACGTCGACGGCGTACGAGCCCGTGGCGGGCGTGGTGGCCGCGTACCAGGCGACGTCGCTCTGCGACACCGGGTTCGCGAAGCGGTAGTCGGCGCCGAACCGCTGAGCCGAGAACGCCGACGTGCCCCAGTTGGCGCTGGCGGTGAAGCCCGGCCCGGTGTTGTCGACCGTGACGCTCCACTCCTCCCCCGGCGGCGGGCCCGCCGCGTTGCTGACGTCGAGGTAGTTGCGGTCGATGTGGATGGTCACGCCGCCCCAGGTCTCGGTCACCTCACCGGCGTACTGGTGGAGGCGCTGGTGGTTGGCGTAGTAGTCGTCCGGGCAGTAGTTGCCCGCGTCGGTGTCCGCGACCCCGTTCCACCAGGCGATCCAGAGCTGGTCGAGCCGGGTGTAGGCCGGGTCGTGGTAGGCGTCGCAGACGTCGCGGATGCCGGACGAGCCGCTGGAGTACATGCCGGAGAGGTAGCCGCGGGTGTGCAGCCGCTGCGTCCAGCCCGACAGGAACGACAGCACCGCCGCCTTGCAGGACGCGTTGGTCGGGTAGTGCTCGATGTCGTTGTAGATGGTGCTGCCGGCCCCGATCCCCAGGGCGCGCGCGGCGTTCACGGCGCTGTCGGCGGCGGTGCCACCCTGGGTGCGGGCCGTGGCGGGATTGGCGGACATCTTCGGCGTACGCGTGCCGCACGGCGCCTGGTAGCCCAGCTCGATCGGGATCAGCCGCCACCCGTTGGCGACCTGGTTGGCGACCCAGGTGGCGGTGAGGTTCGGTTGTGCGCAGGACCGGCTGGCCCCGCTGATGTAGATCCCGACGGCGCGGTAGGGCGAACTGGCCCGCCAGGCGTTCATCGCCGACTGCGACGGCGCGGTGCAGGTGTCGAACCCGCGCCCGACGAACGTGCCGGGTTGCGGCGCCACGGCCGCCACCGCCGGCCCCGCCGCCGGCACCACCAACCACCCGACGGCGGCGACCACCAACCCCACCACCCGCGCGACGGTCCTGCGCATCAGCAAGCTCCTCACGAAGATTTCCTGCGCACCTCACACAAGAGTTGAAGATTTCTACCACACATCCATGGACGACGGTATATGTGATTCTTCACCCGCCCAGGTGAGGGGCTAGGCTGCCGCCGTGGCGAGGTACTTCGACGTGCATCCGGAGAACCCGGCGGCGCGGGCGGTCGGGCAGGTGGTCGGGCTGATCCGCGACGGCGGGCTGATCGTCTATCCCACCGACTCGCTCTACGCGTTCGGGTGCCGGCTCGGCAACGTCGAGGGCGTCGAGCGGATCCGCCGCGCCCGGCAGCTCGACGACCGCCACCACTTCACGCTCGTCTGCCGCGACTTCAGCCAGCTCGGCCAGTTCGTGCAGATCAACAACGCGCGGTTCCGGGCCGTGCGGGCCGCGACGCCGGGCAGCTACACGTTCATCCTCCCGGCGACCCGCGAGGTGCCGCGCCGGCTGCAGCACCCGCGCAAGCGCACGGTCGGTGTCCGCATCCCCGACCACGTCGTGGCGCAGGCGCTGCTCGCGGAGCTCGGCGAGCCGCTGGTGTCAAGCTCGCTGCTCCTGCCGGGCGACGAGGAACCGATGACCCAGGGCTGGGAGATCAAGGAACGCCTCGACCACACCGTGGACGCGGTCGTCGACGGCGGCGACTGCGGCACGGTCCCGACCACGGTGGTCGACTGGAGCGACGACGAGCCGGTCATCCTCCGCCACGGCGCCGGCGACCCGTCCCGGTTCGAGTGACCCCGGATCAATAGGTGACGACGCCGCGGAAGCGGAGCTGGCCGGCCAGCAGGCGCTGGTAGGCCTCGTCGACCTTCTCCTTCGGGAACACGTCGACCATCGGTGTGACGTCGCCGCGGGCGACGATTTCCAGCGCTTCCGCGAGGTATTCGGGGCTGTTGTGGGCCGAGCCGATCACCTGGAAGCTGTGGCTCGTCACCGCCAGCGCCGGCAGCGGGAAGGCGTCGTCGGCCGAGATGCCCATCAGGACCAGCTTGCCCCACGGGCGCAGGCCCGCGAGGGCGTCGACCGCGACCTCGTGCCGCGGCGACGTGTGCAGCAGCACGTCCGCGCCGCCTGCCGCCTCGAGCGCGGCACCGTCGGACACGACCTCGTCGGCGCCGAGCTCACGGGCGAGGTCGTGCTTGGCGGGCGAGTGGGTCAGTGCGGTGACGTGGTAGCCCGCCGCCTTGGCGAACTGGATGCCGAGATGGCCGACTCCGCCGATGCCCAGCACGGCGACCCGGGCGTCCGGCTTGGGGTCGGCCCGGCGCAGCGCCGCCCAGACCGTGTAGCCGGCGCAGACCGTGGGGGCCGCGTACTCGTAGGGAATGTCGTCGGGCAGCAGGATCGTGCCCTCCTCGTCGGCGGCGATGTACTCGGCCTGCCCGCCGTCGACGTTGACGCCGGTGAGCACCGGCGCCGCGCAGTGGTTGGCCGTGACGAAGCTGTAGGGGTGGCGCTCGCGGCAGAACGCGCACCGGCCACAGGCCTTCTGCGTGATCGGGAGGCCGACCCGGTCACCGACCCGGCGCGCCGTCACGCCTTCGCCCACGGCGACGACCTCGCCGACCCCCTCGTGGCCGAGCACCATGGGGAACGGCCGGAAGCTGAGCACACCCCGCGCGATCAGCGCGTCGGTGTAGCAGAGGCCGCAGGCATGGATCCGGACGAGCACCTGGTGCGGCCCGGCCGCGGGCATCGGCACGTCGCGCAGCTCCCATGGGGCGTCGACCTCGGGTACGACCGCTGCTTTCATCTCCTGCATCTCTCCGGCTCCTCTCTGTGCGGGTGCGGGACCTTGCCGGGATCTCTCCACGGCAGCACGCGCCGGGCGGGCGCGGAAGGGTGCCGGTGACCGGGGGTCCGCGTGACCGGGGGTCCGGTTGACCCACCCGAGAGAGTCGTATACTGGCGAAATGCCCGGTAACGAGGCATTGCGCGAGTTCCTGCGCGCGCGGCGGGCCCGTCTCACGCCGGACGAGGTCGGGATTCCCAACGGGCACAAGCCGCGGCGCGTCACCGGGCTGCGGCGCGAGGAGGTCGCCCAGCTCGTCGACGTCAGCGTCGACTACTACACGCGGCTGGAACAGGGCCGTGTCGCGCCGTCCGACGACATCCTGGTGCGGGTCGGTCACGCGCTGCGGCTCACCGCGGACGAACAGGCCCACCTGGTGACCCTGGTCCGCGGCACGCCCGGCCAGGGCGGGGCCGATCCCTATGAACTGCGCCCGCAGCTGCGCTGGATCCTCGACGCGATCCCTACCCCGGCGTTCGTGCTGGGCCGCTGCCTGTCCATCGTGGGCACCAACGCGGCGGCGCGCCGGCTGCTGGTCGACTTCGACGCGCGGCCCCCCGCGACCGCAACCACGCCCGCTGGGTTTTCCTCGACCCGCTGGCCCGCGAGCGTTACCTCGACTGGGACGCCGTGGCCCGCGACAACGTGGCGTCACTGCGCCGCCAGGTCGGCCTCTTCCCCCACCGACCCGGAGCTGTGCGCGCTGGTCGAGGAGCTGTCGGCCGCGTCGCCCGAGTTCGCGGGCTGGTGGTCGGCGCACGACGTGGTGCAGCACCGCTGGGGACACAAGCGCTACCGGCATCCGGAGGTCGGCGACATCACCGTGACCTACGAGGCGTTCCCGGTCTCCGGCACCGACGACCAGATCTTCTACGTCTACGGCACCGAGCCGGGATCCGCGTCCGCCGCGGCGATGGAGCGGCTGCTGACGTAAAGCCGACCGCTGTCCAATCGGCGACCGGTGATCGCCGGGCCGGTTCCTATCGTCCGGCCGTGACCATTCTGCGGACGGCGGACGATCGGGCATGGGTGCGGGCCGTGGCGGCCGAGGTGGGCGCGCTGCGCGGCCGGCCGCTGGCCGACGCCGCCATTGCCGCGATCGGTGCGCGCCTGCACACCGACCTCGCCACCTATGCCGAGCTCGACCTGGGAACTTTGCGCCTGCCGGACCTCGCCGCCGACCGCCCGGTCGACCGCGCGCTGGTGCGGCAGATGCACGACCAGCTCACCGCCCACCCGCTCTTCGCGGCCACCGTGCGCGGGTCGCATCCCTTCCCCGGCCCACCGTTGCAGGTCACCGACGTGTTGCCGGAGCGCCGGTGGCGGCAGCACGCCCTTTACCGCGAGATCCTGGCGCCGCAGGGCATCGGCCTGCACACCGTCGCCCTGGTGGTCGGTTCGCCGCCGGTGCTGCGGTTCTATCAGTTCAACCGCGACCGGGCCTTCGACGGGCGCGAGATGGACCTGCTCGAGCGGCTGCAGCCGGCGCTGATCGCCGTGCACCGCCGGACCTCGCTGCCGGGCGGCAACCCGTTGACCGGACGGGAGGCCGAGGTGGTCCGCGCCATCGCCGACGGGCTGACGGTGCCGGCCGCCGCGCGTCGACTGGGGCTGGCCGAAGGCACCGTGCGCAAGCACCTGGAGAACGTGCACCGCAAGCTGGGCACCTCCGGGCCGGTCGCCACCGTCATGCGGGCGGTGGAGCTCGGCATCGTGGAGGTGCCCAGCCAGCGGGCGGCTAACTGAACGCGCAGGGCAGCCGCTTGCCCTGGCACGCCTGGATCAGCGAGCCCACGTCGACCGTCCCTATGCGACGCCGGTCGAGGATCACCTCCAGCGTGGTGGCCGTGTCCACCACGGGCAGGTCGACCACCACGTCGGCCGCCTCGAGCCGCAGCGTGCCGTGCGCCTTCTGCTTGACGTTGTACGTGCGCAGCGCCAGCGGATCGTCCAGGGCCAGCACGTCGAGCACGGCGCCGGCGCTGTCGCGCAGCCGCAGCACGAACGGCCCGTCGGAGCCGCGCAACGACGAGGTGAAGCCGCGGTCGATCTCCATCAGCGTGGGCGTCACGCCGCCCTTGTCGAGGCGCAGCCCGAGCCGCAGGTGGCTGCCCTGCGTCGGGTCGGTCCAATCGACCGTCGGGGCCGGCTGAACCGGCGCGGCCGAGGCCGCGATGGCGCCGCCCGCCAGCGCCGGCACCGCCAGCACCGCCGCCACGAGCAGCCGGAGACGTCGGCTCAGCATTGTGCCCTCCCGCACTTCGCGAAGGCCGCCTCGGCCGCCCGCAGGTCGTCCGCCCGTTCGACGGTGTTGTCGATCATCACGTCCATGCCGGTGGTGTCGCTGCGCCACCAGCCCGTACGCGTGGTGCCGTCGGTGATCTCGTTGCAGGTGCTCGCGTCGGAGCCGTCGCGCTGACAGTCCGAAAGGGAGCTGTAGGTGTTGATCCCGGCGCCGTACCAGTAGCCGCCGTCGCAGCAGTACTCGTCGCCCTCGTGGTAGGCGTCGTGGTGGAACTCGTGCCAGCCCACGGTCGGCGAGTCGGCGGTGAAGATGTTGCCGGACGCGTTGTCGCGACAGTTGACGGTGTGCAGGATGCCGTTCGCCTCGGCGAAGCTGACCGGGCCGAACGGGCCGCGCCGGCACAGCGCGTCGCTGTCGGCGCTGACGGTGATCTCGACGGGCACGTTCTGCACCCAGATCCCGACCTCCGACCAGTGCGTCGCGATGGAGCTCGGGAAGACGCGTCCGCGTAGGCCGAGCAACTGCCACGCGTTGTCGTCGACGGCGTTGCCGAACTGCCGCGCGCCGGTCAGCGTCGAGGTGTCGTAACCGGTGCCGGGCGCGTAGGCCACGTCCAGCGTCCGGTTGAGCGGCCGCGTGTCGACCCGCCCGTCCTTGTCGACCTCGGCCGGCACGCTCGCCCGCCACAACGGCACCAGCGTCACCTCCGGACCCTCCGACGGCTCGGGCGGGTTCAGGTCGGTGATCCGCCAGTCCGCGGTCGCCGTGCGCTGGTCGGGCACGCCGTCGGCCTCACTCGCGGTGATCCGGTAGGCCACCGCCTCGCCGGCCAGGATGTCCGCCGGAATCACCGCCTGGCACTCGCTGGCCTGCACGCAGGTCTTGACGACCCGCGCCGCCAGTGGCACCGGACGACCCACCCAGCCGGCCGGGCTCATCTCCACCGTGATCCGCGCCGCCGGCCGGGCGCCGTGGTCGGCCGCGACGACCTTGGCCCGGATCGAGGTGCCGGGCACCGCCTGCGGGTTGACCGCGGGCACGCCCGGCTCGGCCAGCGCGTACACCTCGAGGCCGGTCTGCGGGTTGACCGCGCTGGTGACCAGCGAGACCGGCGTGAAGGCCCGGCCGTCGTCGGCGTTGCCCTGCAGGACATAGGTGTACGAGCCGGGGATGGCCCAGGTGCCGTCGGCGTGCCGGCCGTTCCAGGAGAAGCCGAGCGCGCCCGCGGCCCGGCGCTGGTCCGCGGTGCGGAACACCTCCGTGCCGGCCCGCTGCACCACCATCCGGAAGGTGCCGGCGGCCGAGGCGACGGCGTTCACCGTGATCGGACCGCTGCGGTACTGCCAGCCGGACGCCGGCTGGCTGGCCATGTTGGTGAAGACCAGACCGACCCGCTGGATCACCCGGGCCTGGGTGGTCTTCGCCGAGGCCGCGTTGGTCGGGTCGACGACGGTGATCGTGTAGGCGCCGACGGGCGCGTAGGTGCCGTCCGACCACCGGCCGTCCCAGGTGATGGTGAAGTTGCTCCCCTGGAACGGCGCCTGGTAGTAGACGAAGCCCGCGCCGGTCGCCTGCGACGTGATGGTGAACCGCAACGCCGACGGCACCGACAGCGTCCCGCCGATCGTCAGCGTCTCGCCCAGGCGCGGGTCGAACTCGCGTGGCGCCCCGGTCGGCGGCGGCGACGAGATGCCGATGGTGGTCGGCCGCGCGGTGACGCTGACCGTGAAGACGGCGCGCGACGGCCCGCCGCTCGTGGTCCACGTCGACGAGCCGCCCGCGCCGCCGACCAGGCTGGTGGTCGCCCAGTCCTTGGCCGGGCCCGGGTTCAGATCGGCCTGCTCGCGGCTGCCGCCCTCTGTCGAGTCGTCCTCCCAGAGCTCGAAGGAGACCCGGAAGTCGCCCGTCACCGTGCGAGCCGAACAGATCGTGTTGGGCGTCGTGATGTCCGCGCCGGGGGGCGCCGGCAACGCCATCTCACACCGCTGCTGCTGCCCGTTGTCCTGCGTGATGATCGCGACCCCGAACAGCTCCACCGGGTCGCAGAAGACCAACCAGACCCGGTCGAGGCACTCGGTGGTGTGCATCTCGTCGGCCACCACCGTGACCGTGGATCCGTAGCTCGCGGCCGCCGGAGCGGCCGGCACGGCGGCCCCCACCGCCGCCGCGACCACCGTGGCGAGCGCGACCGCCAGCAGCGACCGCACCCGTCTGCGCATGCGCTTCACGCACAATCCCCCCTCGTACGCCGAACCCACAGCGGGATCGGCGGGGATAACTGTGCGGAGCGGGCGGGCGCCGGCGCGATACGCGGATGCGCGTACCGTCCGTGCCGCGGATGGTCAGGCGACGGCGCCGCTGGGCCGGGTGCGCAGGCCGGACAGGGCCGTGTAGACGCCCGAGAGCTGGCCGGCCACGCGCTTCCAGGAGTAGACCTGGCGGGCCCGGTCGATCGCCGCGGTGGCGTAGGCCAGGTGGCGGACCGGGTCGCCGAGCAGGCGGCGGATGGCGGTGCCCAGGGCGCGGGGGTCGCGGGGCGGGACCAGGTCGCCGGTCAGGCCCTCGACCACGGTTTCCGCGATGCCGCCGACGGCCGTGCCGATCACCGGGACGCCGCAGGCCATGGCCTCCAGCGGGCTCAGGCCGAACGGCTCGTACCAGGGCGCCGCGACCAGCAGGTCGGCCGACCGGTACCAGAGCGGCATCTCCCGGCGCGGCACGCCGCCGACCAGGTGGACCCGGTCGCCGACGTCGAAGCGGTCGGCCAGCTCGCGCAGCTCGCGCGCGCCCGGGTCGCCGTCGAGGGCGTCCGCCGGCGGCCCGCCGACGACGACGGCCTCGGCGTCGGGGACGAGGCGCAGGGCGGAGATCACGTCCTGGTGGCCCTTGCGCTCGGTCAGCGCGCCCACCGAGAGCACCCGGCGGCGGGGACCGCGCTCCTTGGCCGGCCCCTCGGGGTGGAACAGGTCGTCGTCGACCCCGCCGGGGATCAGCACCAGACGGGACCGGGGCACGCCCATCCGGACCAGCTCGCGCAGCTCGTCCTGGCTCTGCGCGACGACCCGGTCGACCGCGCGACCGAGCACCCGCTCGTAGCCGGGCCGCTGCGGCGGGCCCGCGAAGACGTTGTTGCGCCGGGCCGCGGACCCGAGCTCGTGGTAGGACTGCACGACCGGCACCCCGGTCTGCCGCCCGGCCGTGACCGCGGCGAGCCCGCTGGTCCAGAAGTGCGCGTGGGCCACCGTCGGGGTCCAGCCGTCACCGCGCCACCGGTCGACGAGCCATCGCGAGAAATCCTTGGTGTACGGAAGCAGCTCCGCGTCCGGGAGTGGCTTGGCGGGGCCGGCCGGCACCCGGACCACCGGCACGCCCGCCTCGGTGACGTCGCCGCCACCCTCGCCGATCCGGCGCGTGTAGACGCGTACCTCGTGACCCGCGGCCGCGAGCGCCGCGGACAGGTCGCCCACGTACGCGCCACGACCGCCGGCCCACGCCCCGTCGGACGGGTCCGCGTTCTCGGAGATCATCGCGATGCGCATGCGTTCATCCTCCCGCGCCGAACCGGCGAACCCGTCTAAGTCTGGCGTTCCCGGCGATTCAACTCGTGATTCGGACCTCGCCAGGGCTGAGAGCTTCCCGGTCAGCGCCGTGCTAAACCTCACCTGTCCCGTATGTCCCAGAGCACACCGGTCCCGGGTTTGTCGGGCAATAGCCCTGGGTACGGAGGTGCCCGCTCGTAGTGACGCCCCATCGGGCCAGGTGCCGGGGGCCGGCGTGAAGGGGCGGACGCATGGCGACCACGGCCGGTGTCGACTTCGATCGCGCGGCCCTGCCGCGCCGGATCCGGCAGCTCAACTGGCGCACCTGGCGCGGCGTGCTGGTCCGCGCCGGCAAGGGCTTCGTCAAGGACAACTGCTCGGACTGGGCGGCCAGCCTCACCTACTACACGGTGCTGGCGCTGTTCCCGTCCGCCATCGTGGTGGTGGCCCTGGTCAACCTGGTCTCCAAGGGCGACCAGACGGTCAACACCGTGGTCGGCCTGCTACGCGACATGGGCGCGTCCTCGCTGGTCGACAACCAGGGCGTGGTCGACGCGATCGAGGGCGTGGTCAGCCAGAAGAGCGCGGCCGGCGTGCTGCTGAGCTTCGGCCTGCTGACCGCGATCTGGTCGGCCTCCGGCTACGTGGGCGGCTTCACCCGGGCCTCCAACGCGATCTACGGGGTCGAGGAGGGCCGGCCGATCTGGAAGCTGCGCCCGCTGCAGATCCTGCTCACCATGGCCGCCCTCGTCCTGCTGGCGCTCGTCGCCCTCATGCTGATCGTCAGCGGCCCGGTCACCACCGTGCTCGGGGAGCGGCTGGGCCTCGGCGAGGCCCCGCGGCTGGCCTGGACCGTGGCCAAGTGGCCGGTGCTCGTGCTGATCGCCATGCTGCTGCTCGCGCTGCTGTTCTGGATCGCGCCCAACGTGCGGCAGCCCCGGTTCCGCTGGCTCACCGTCGGCGGCTTCATCACCCTGCTGGCGGTGGGGCTCGCGTCGTTCGGCTTCGGCCTCTACGTGGCCAACTTCGGCTCCTACGACAAGACGTACGGCAGCCTCGGCGCCGTGATCGCGTTCCTGGTCTGGGTCTACCTGGTCAACTCCGCGGTCATGTTCGGCGTGGAGGTCAACGCCGAGGTGCAGCGCGGCCGGGAGCTACAGGCCGGGGCCGACCACGTCGACGACCCGGTGCTGCCGCCGCGCGAGCCGGCCGACTGAGACCACTGCGACGGTTGGTTCGGCTGGGCCGGTTTAGGCACCTAGCCCAGGGGTAGCACAAAACGCATGGAACGGGGCAACGCAAAACACAGTCCACGTGTCGACGACGAGCTCGCACACGAGGTCGACGGCATCGTCAAGGGCACCGCCGGTGGCCGGGTCGAGGAGTTCCGCGAACCCGAGCCGGCCGGTGAGGACCAACCGGAGGCCAGCGTGGTTCCGGAAGGCGACGACCGCGGTGGCGTGCCGCAGGGCATGACGCCGGAAGAGGTCGAGCTGCGCAGCCGGTTCGGTCGGTTCATCAACCGATCCGCGCTGCCGGGCGACCGCGACCGGCTCCGCCGCGACGCCGAGCAGAACGAGGCGCCCGACGACGTGCTCGCCGAGATCGACCGGCTCCCGTCCGGAGTCCAGTTCCAGACGGTGTCCGAGGCCTGGGCCGCGCTCGGACACCACAACGAGACGCAACGCTGGTGACCGCGCGCCCAGGCGCGAGATCCGGCTGACAGAGGAGGTATCAAGCCACATGGGTGGCGTGACCAAGTCCGTCGACGTCGCGGTGCCGGTTCGGACCGCGTACAACCAATGGACCCAGTTCGAAGAGTTCCCCCGCTTCATGGAGGGGGTCCAGGAGATCCGTCAGATCGACGACCGCACCACGCACTGGAAGACCGAGATCGCCGGGGTGAAACGGGAGTTCGACGCCCAGATCACCGAGCAACTGCCGGACGAGCGGGTCGCGTGGACGTCGATCGGCGGCACGAAGCAGTCCGGCGTCGTGACCTTCCACCGGCTCGACGCCGAGCACACCCGCGTCACCGCGCAGATGGAGTTCGAGCCGGACGGCATGCTCGAGAAGGCCGGCGAGAAGCTCCACGTGGTCGACCGCCGGGTCGAGGGTGACCTCAAGCGGTTCAAGGAGTTCATCGAGAGCCGTGGCACGGAGACCGGTGGCTGGCGGGGTGAAGTGGACCGCCCGGTGCCGTAGACCGGCCTGATTCGGATGGGGAGCCTGCGCGCGCAGGCTCCCCATTCTCATGCTCTGGCGGCCGTGTGCGCCGGGTCGAAACCGAACGGCAGCTCGAGGCGGTGGCCGCGCATCAGCTCCGCGTCGCTCAGCAGGTCGGCCGTCCGCCCGTCGGCGGCGATCCGGCCGCCGTCGAGGATCACCGAGCGGGGGCACAGCTCCAGCGCGTACGGCAGGTCGTGCGTCACCATCAGCACGGTGACCGGCAGCGACCGCAGGATCTCGGCCAGCTCCCGCCGGCTCGCCGGGTCCAGGTTGGACGACGGCTCGTCGAGGACCAGGATCTCCGGGCGCATCGCGAGCACGGTCGCCACGGCGACCCGCCGGCGCTGGCCGAACGAGAGGTGGTGCGGCACCTGGTCGCGGTGCGCGCTCATGCCGACGGCGGCCAGCGCCTCGTCGACCCGCTCGCGCAGCGCGTCGCCCTTGAGCCCGAGGTTGGCCGGGCCGAAGCCGACGTCCTCCGCCACGGTCGGCATGAACAGCTGGTCGTCCGGGTCCTGGAAGACGATGCCGACCCGGCGCCGGATCTCGGCGATGCCGGCCCGGTCGGTCGGGTCGACGGTGAGCCCGGCCACGTCGACGGTGCCGCCGCCGGAGCCGGAGCCCGGGTGCAGGATTCCGTTGAGGTGCAGCACCAGGGTCGTCTTGCCGGCGCCGTTGGGCCCCAGCAGCGCCACCCGCTCCCCCGCCCCGACGGTCAGGTCGACGCCGTGCAGCACCTCGCGCCCGTCGGGATAGGCGAAGCGCAGGTCCGTGATGGTCAACGACGCAGTCATGACAGCACCGCCGCGAGGGCGATCGCGCCGGCGGCGATCGGGAGGGTGGCCGAGCGGGCCCAGTCGGCGGTCGTGGCGGCCGCGCCGTCGGGGCGCGGGAGCCGGCCGCTGTAGCCGCGGGCGACCATGGCCAGGTAGACCCGCTCGCCGCGCTCGTAGGACCGGATGAACAGGGCGCCCACGCCCACCGCGAACGCCTTGACCTGCCACAGGAAGCGCGGGTCATAGCCGCGGGAGAGGCGCGCTACGCGCATCCGGCGGGCGTCGTCGGCGAGGATGTCGAGGTATCGGAGCATGAACGTCGCGATCTGGGTGAAGACCTGCGGGCAGCGTAGCCGGTCGAGCCCGAGGATCAGGTCGCGGGCCGTCGTGGTCGCGGCCAGCAGGAGCGAGGCCAGCACGCCCAGGGTGCCCTTGGCGAAGATGTTCCAGGCGCCGTGCAGCCCGTCGATCGACAGTGACATCCCCAGCCAGTGCACCCGCTCGCCGTGCCCCGCGAACGGCAGGGCGACGGCGAGCAGCACGAACGGCAGCTCGATCGTCGCCCGCTTGGCCAGCCACAGCGGCGGGACCTTGGCCAGGACCAGCACCCCCACGAGCAGCACCAGGTAGCCGGCGAAGGCCAGGAACCGCTCGCGAGGGGTGAGCACGACGACAATCGTGAACAGCAGGGTCGCGACGATCTTCACCTCGGCCGGCAGCCGGTGGACCGGGCTGTCGTGGTCGAGGTGCAGCGGGTGGGCGTGCCCCGCACCCATCAGGCGCCCGTCACTCCAGAGGTCGCGTCGCTCTTGTCCTGGTCGTTGCCGCGGCGGCGGACCAGCCAGAAGACGCCACCGCCGATCGCGAAGGTGACCGCCACGCCGAGGACGCCGGACAGGCCGGTCGACAGGAACTCGTTGTCGATGCCCCTGATGCCGTAGTCGGCCAGCGGGCTGTCCTTGAGCTGGTGGTCCTGCTCCTGCTGGGCCATGCAGGTGCCGCCGGTGATGTTGTCGTCGGCGTCGAACGTGCAGCCCTCGCGGGCGGCGGCGTCCAGGCCGTCGGGGCTCGACGAGGCGAAGCTGGAGACGACGCCCGCGAGCAGGGCGGCGACCAGCAGGCCGCCGGCGATGAACCAACCGAGTCGCTTCCTCATGCCGCACCTCCGGCGGTCTGGGCCGGGGCCGGCGCGGACGGCCGGGCGGCCGGCTGGGTGGAGCGGCGGAACCGGCGCAGCGCGTAGACCAGGTCGGGCCGGACCCGGGCGACGGTGGCGACCGTGACCGCCGCGATGATGCCCTCGCCGATGCCGATCAGCAGGTGCGCGCCGAACATCGAGCCGGCGATCGTGGCGAGCGAGAGCTGGGTGGTGCCGCCGAGCGCGTACTCGAGCACGAAGGCCTGCGACGCGACGACGACGCTGACGACCGACGCGACGAACGCGGTGATCGCCACGCCCCGGGCCGTCTTCGGCAGCACCCGGAGCAGGCCGGCGACGAGCAGGTAGCCGGCCGCCGTACCGATGATCGCCATGTTGGTGATGTTGAGGCCGAGCGCGGTCAGGCCGCCGTCGGCGAACAGCAGGCACTGGATGATCAGCACGGTCGCCACGCAGAGCGCGCCGACCCAGGGGCCGACCAGCACCACGGCGAGCGCGCCGCCGAGCAGGTGGCCGGAGACGCCCGGCAGCACCTGGAAGTTGAGCATCTGGACCGCGAAGATGAACGCCGCGACCAGGCCCGCCATGGGCGCCAGCCGGTCGTCGAGATCGGCCCGTCCCCGCCACACGCAGATCGCCAGCGCCGCCGCCGCGATGGCGGCGAAGATCGCCGACACCTGGGCGTTGACGATGCCGTTGGCGATGTGCATCGCCACACCGTTCATGGACCCCTCCCCGAGGCGCACGAGCCGCCAGGTCCGCCGTGGTCACGGGTCGTGGCGGCAAAGTCGCCGGTAGCATATTGCGCCGATCCGGCTATTGCATAGTGTTGGCAACAAGGACCGGCGGGGGTCAGTCCACCACGGGCTCGCGATCATGGTCAACTGGCGCCGCCGACGGTTGGATCACACGAAATCAGCTGTTCACGCGGCGGACGCGGGGCCGTCCACGTCAGGCGTTGAGGCGCCAGATGGCGAGGTTGAGGGCGGCGGCGTAGGTGACCCAGGCCCAGTAGGGGACGAGCAGCCAGGCGGCGCCGCGGTGCACGCGGTGGAACAGGACCACCGTGGCGCCGATCGCCACCCAGAGCAGGCAGATGTCGAGGAAGGCGAGCCCGTAGCGGCCGGCGCCGAAGAACAGCGGGGTCCAGACGGCGTTGAGCACGAGTTGGCCGACCCAGAACCGCAGCGGCAGGCCGAACCCCGCCCGCTGCCAGGCCAGCCACGCGGCGACCGCGATCGTCGCGTAGAGCACCGTCCACACGGGACCGAAGACGGCCGACGGCGGCGCCCAGGCCGGCTGCTCCAGCTGCTGGTACTCCGCCGTCGTGCCGGAGACACCGAGACCGCCGATCGCCGCCGCGACGGTGACCGCGAACGCGAACCCCAGCAGGGCCCACCAGCGGTGCGGGGCGGGCCGGCCGCGGTCGTACGTCAGGCTCGTCATGTCCGGTCAGTACCCGGCCGGTGGGCCGGCTAACGTGCCGCGGTTGCGGCGGCCCCCGGTCGTGGCCAGGATCCGGGGCGGCAGGGCCAGCCGCCGGGACAGCCCGAACGTCGGGATGGGGCTGCTGCTGACCGTCTCCTTGTAGCGGACGGCCAGCCGGCCCGTGATGAACCAGCGCCGCGGTGTGTCGTCGCCGAAGGTGAACTGGATGACGGCGTCCTTGCGGCCCAGGCTGACGGGCTGGTGCACGTAGCCGAACCGGAACGGCCGGCCCGCCTTTCCCCGGAGGGCGCGCGCGATGTTGGCGGCGGCGTGGGCGGCGCTCGGGATGCCGCTCTGGCAGGTGCCGTGCATGACGCCGTACGCCTGCCTGATCGCGGCGGCGTCGCCGACGGCCCAGACCTCCGGGTGCGAGACCGACCGCAGCGTCGGGTCGGTGACGATGCGCCCGGTCGCGTCGGTGGCGATCCCGGCCCGCGTGGCCAGGGGCGCCACCGACACGCCGGTGGTCCAGAGGCAGCCGTCGGCGGCCACGAACTCGCCGTCGTCGAGCTCCACCCCGTCGGGCAGCACCTTGGTCACGGTCACGCCCGACCGGACGGTGATGCCGAGCCGCTCCAACGCGCCCATGAGGTACGCGTGCGCCTTCGGGCCCATCATCTCCGCGGGCTCGCCCCGGCTCAGCAGCGTGACCCGGACGTCGGGGTGGGACTCGGCGATCTCGGTCGCTGCTTCGATGCCGGTGAGGCCGGCCCCGCAGACCAGGAAGCTGCGGCTGGCCGTCAGGTGGTCGGCCATCCGCCGCGCCGTGTCCGGATCGTTGAGCGTGAAGGCGTGCTCGGTCGCGCCGGGCACGCGGCTGGTGTCGGTGGTGCTGCCGACGGCGTACACCAGGATGTCGTACGGGATGGGGCTGTCCATGGTGGACACCGTGGCGGTCCGGGCGGCGGTGTCGATGCCGGTCACCCAGCCCTGGACGAAGGTCACCCGGGTGTCGCGCACGAGGTCGGCGATGCGGTGGGCGGCGAGCCGCTGGCCGGTCGCGGTCTGGTGCATCCGCAGCCGCTCGGTGAACGTGTCCCACGGGTTCACCAGGGTGACCCGGGCCTTCGTCCGCCTGGCCACGCCGAGGGCGGTGAGCACGCCGGTGTAGCCGGCGCCGATGACGAGTACCTGCTTCGTGTCGGTCATGCCCCCCGGACGGGGCGGCGCGCGCGAACCGTGAGCCGCTGTGGCCCGGGTCACAGACCGCGCAGCGCGCCGAGCTTCTCCGGGTTGCTGACCAGGTGGATCTCCTGCGCCCGGCCGTCCACGAGATGGAGCACGACGGCCGCGGCCGGCTCGTCGCCGGAGTAGACCACGACGCCCGGACCGCCGTTGACCTCCGTCAGGACGATCCGGGGCTCCGGCGGCATGCGACCCGCGAAGGTGATCAACGCCCGGGCCACCAGCTCGACGCCCACGATCTCCTTGCGCGGCGCCGGCGCCAGGCCGCCACCGTCGGAGACCAGGCGTACGTCCGGCGCGAGCACCGCCATCAGCGAGGCGAGGTCGCCGCCGGCGCTGGCCGACAGGAACGACTCGGTCACCCGCCGCCGGGTCGCCCGGTCGGTGTCGTAGCGCTGCCGCCGCGCCCGCACGTGCTCCCGGGCCCGGGCCGCGGTCTGGCGCACCGCCTCCGGGCTGCGCTCCACGATGTCGGCGATCTCGGTGTGGCTGTAGCCGAACGCCTCGTGCAGCACGAAGACGGCGCGCTCCAGCGGCGAGAGCGACTCGAGCACCAGCAGCATCGCCAGCGACACGGACTCCTCGCGGGCGACGTCGTCGGCCACGTCCGGCGAGGTCAGGATGGGCTCGGGCAGCCACGGCCCGACGTAGGTCTCCCGGCGCGCCGCGGCGCTGCGCAGGCGGTCGATGGCCAGCCGGGTGGTCACCCGCACGAGATAGCCCTCAGGATTGTCGATCTCGTCGACGTCGACGCCGCTCCACCGCAACCAGGCGTCCTGGACGACGTCCTCGGCGTCGCTCCACCGGCCCAGCACGCGGTAGGCGACCGCGGTGAGCCTGGAGCGGTGCTGGTCGAAGACCGTCTCGTGCCGCACCCGGCCGACTATAGGCGCGCCGTCACAGCCCGCGCGCACACCGGCTCAGGTCGGATAGGTGAGCAACCGCCCACACATGCCGTAGGTGGGGGTCGGGGGTGGGCCCAGGACGGTGAGACGGCCGTCGTGGAGGTGGTGGAAGCCGCCCTCGGCCAGGCGGGCCAGTTGGTGGCCCGTGGCGTTCGCGGCCGCGAACGGGCCGTTCTGCCAGCGGTCCCGCCAGGCCGGCAGTTCGTCGTGGACCAGGGCCGCCGCGCGTTGGTAGAAGGCCGCCAGCGCCTCCGGGCCGTCGCGTTCCACGGCCGCGCGCAGGGCCAGGAAGCCGTCGACCGCCAGGTCCTTGCGGCGCCGGGCGCCGGCGGCCGGGTCGTCGGGTGGGAGGGCCGCGGCGGCCTGGTAGGTGGGCGCGTCGGTCAGGTGGTCCGGTGGGAACGTGAGCACCGCGTCGCCCGCCTCGGGCAGGCCGGCGTTCTGCATCACCACCAGGATGCGCAGGCCGCCGTCGTTGATCAGGCGGTGCACCACTCCCGGAGCGAACCAGGCCACCGTCAGCGGGGTCAGCGGGGTCTCGGCGTAGCCGTCGGCGCCCAGGGTCTGCAGGCGGCCGCGGCCCTCCAGGACCACATAACCCTCCGTGCAGACCAGGTGCACGTGGGCCGAGCCGCCGGGCAGGCCGTCGGGGCCCGTCCAGTCGTACACCGAGAGGTGGGTGACGCCGGTGCCGCCGGGGAACAGGCTCATCCGGCCAGCCTCGCGCAGGTCTTGTGGTCGAGGTCGCCGTCGGCGACGACGACCCGGTAGGCCAGGCGCAGCGTCTCGTCCGGGCCCACCCGGCGCACCTCCGCGAACGCGGCCGGGCAGAGCACCGCGTAGACCTCGCTGCGGGCGAACCAGGCGGTGGGCCCGTCCTGGTCGGCCATCAGCAGGGTCGCGTGCTCGCCGTCGCCGTCGTGCCGGCCCGTGAACGCCATCCACGGCGCCCGCGCGCCGTTGAGCTCGTCGGTGCCCTCCGCGTCGGGGATGCGGACCGTGCCGCCGCTGAAGCTGCGTGGGCCGCGCCAGAACAGGCCGCTGTACGCCGCGCCCGCGCGACCCTCGGTCTCGGGGCTGCCGATGACCAGCTCGGCGCCGGAGGTGTTGCGCAGCGCGGTGGTCAGGTCGAGCCGCCACGCGTTGTCGTCCGGCAGCGCCACGACGTCCAGCGTGCGCTCCTCGGCGAACACCGCGCGGCCGTCCTCGGCCAGCCAGGTCAGCTCCTCCGTGACCCCCACGCAGGACGCGTCCGCGACCAGCCGGGAGAAGCCGTCGTGCCGCTGCGTGCCGTTGTTGGGCAGTTGGGCGTAGCCGCCGTAGGACCGCAGGTAGCTCGGGCCGCCCCAGAAGTTGTCGGCGCCGACGTTGGAGAGGGCCAGCGACAGGCCTTTGTGCCAGACGTGGTCGTGCGGCCGGTAGAGGCTGACCGGCCGCCCGTCGAGGGTCCACATCGGATGGAGGTAGGGCCGGGGTGACTCGCGCTGGTCGTCCCAGGGTCGGTAGACGTAGCGGAACAGCTCGCGGTCGCGCCAGCTGACCCGCAGCGCCCGGTCGTGCTCGTGGGTCAGGGCCAGCCCGGCGTGCCCCGGCTCGGTTGTCATGCCACCTCCTGCCGCGCGACGATCCGCCAGGGCGGTCCGCCGCCCTGCATCCGTTCGTGGAACGGCGAACCCGGGCCGAGGTCGCCCGGGCCGACCGGGTGGCCGGTGAACGCCGACGCGTAGATAGCCGCGACGAGCCGCATCGTCCGCCGCGCCTCGGCCAGCGTGACCGGTGGCCGCTCCCCCGCCGCCAGCGCGTCGAGCACCGCGGCGAACTGGGCCCGGTGCCCGCTCGGCACGCCGCGCTCCCCGCCGTGCCAGGCGCTGAGCACCGCCTCCTCGTGGCCGGCGACCGGGGTGACCCGCCAGGCGTCCTCGCCGTACCCGTAGAGGTGGGTCAGCTCGACCGTGGCCCGCGCGAAGTCGAACCGCAGGTAGCTCTGCTCGCGGGGCGACAGCACGCTGTTGACCACGCTGGCCACCGAGCCGTCGGCGAAACTCACGTGGGCCAGCGACAGGTCCTCGGTGTCGACGTCGCGGGCCTGCCGCCGGGCCAGCGCGCTGACCTGGGTCCACTCGCCGAGGATGGCCAGCAGCAGGTCCATCTGGTGGATGCCGTGGCCCATCGTGGGTCCGCCGCCCTCGGTGTCCCAGCGGCCACGCCACGGGACGTCGAAGTACTCCTGCGAGCGGAACCACGTGGTGTGGCAGACGGCCAGCAGCGGCCGGCCGAGCACGCCCGACTCGTGCAGCGCCCGCAGCCGGCGCGCGCCCGAGCCGAACCGGTGCTGGAACACCGTCGCCACGTGCCGTCCACTGTGGCCGGCCGCCGCCTCGAGCTCGGCGAACTGGCGCAGCGTCAGGGTGGGCGGCTTCTCGACGAGCACGTGCGCGCCGTACGCCAGGGCGGTGCGGGCCGCCTCGAGGTGCGCGCCGGGCGGCGTGCAGACGTGCACCAGGTCGGGCCGGGTCCGCTCGAGCACCCGGGCCAGGTCCGTCCCGGAGTGGGGTATCCCGTGCGTGGCGCAGAACGCGCGGGCCAGCGACCCGTCGACGTCGACGCCGGCCACGATCTCGACCCGGTCGCCGAGACCCCGGAGGGCCTCGGCGTGGATCCGGGCGATGGTGCCGGTGCCGACCAGCGCGACCTTCATCGGATGCCGGACTTCTGCAGCTGCTCGGTGAACTCCCCGCGGACCTTGTCGCCGCCCTGCGAGCGCCAGTTGGCGATCACCTCGTCGAGGTGGCTCAGCGGCTGCCGGCCCGCGATGATGTCGTTCTGGCCGTTGAGCACGAGCTGGCCCAGCGTCGGCTGCTTGCGCGACCACTCGTCGGAGAACAGGTTGTTGGCCACCACCGGGTCCGCCACCGAGGTGTCGATGATGGTCTTCTGGTAGTCGTACGACGCCTGCGTGGCCTCCGGCCGGCCGGGGATGAAGATCGTGTCCGGCGCGTCGACGATGTAGCGGATGCCCAGCGCGGTCTGGCTGACGCCGGCCTGGGTGTAGACGGGACCGCCGTTCTGCATGGTGTAGTGCGGGCCCTCCTGCCCGTAGCGCCGGAACAGCCACTCCGCGGTGCCGAACGGCGCGGCGAGGTAGTCGCAGAGCTTGAGCAGGTCGCGGATCCGGCCCTCGTCGGCCTTCTTGAACACGGTGAAGTTGTTGATCGAGCCGGCGCTGGACTGCCAGGTCGGCGCCCAGCCGCCACCGTCGTACTTCGGCGGCCGCATGCCGCTGATGGCGAACTCCGGTCCGGCGATGTTCTCCGCGTAGAACTGCGGCCAGGCGGTGTAGCGGTCGGCGGTCAGCACCGCCTCGCCGGCGTTGAACCAGCGCTTCACCGGGGCGTTGTTGGCGAAGCTGTCGGGGTGCACCACGCCGTCCTTGTAGAGGGCGACCACATCGGACAGCGCCTTGCGGAACTCCTCGGTCTCGACGACGTTGGTCAGCTTGCCGCCGTCCCAGCGCCAGCCGTTGGGCGCCCCCAGCATCTGCTGGACGAGGTGCATGAGGCCGCCGGCGTTGACGATCGCCCACCGGTTGGCCTTGGCGTCGGTGGCCTGCCGGCAGAAGTCCCGGAACTCCGCGAAGCTCGTGGGGTCGGGGTCGATGCCGAGCTTGGCGACGATGTCGTCGCGGCGGAACATCAGCGTCCCGGCCACGCCGCGGTGCACCGGCACGCCGTAGATGCCGCCGTTGTAGACGCACTGCTTCCAGGCCGCGCTCGGGATGTTGGCCAGGTTGGGGAACTCCTTGACCGCGTCGCCACCTAGGTACGGCGTGAGGTCCGTGCACTTGGCGGCCATCCACTGTGGCAGGTTGCCGATGCCGGCCGGCACGCCGTTGGGCAGGAACAGCGCCGGCACGATCAGGTCCGGCAGGTCGTCGCCGGTGATCAGCGTGGAGAACTTGGTGGCCATCTCCGCGCTGGGGGTGATGGTCAGCTGCAGGTCGGTGCCGAGCCGGCGGTCGAGCTCCTGCCAGAACGGGTTGTTGCCCTTGGGCGGCGGCACGGGCGAGCCGGTCAGCACGAAAGCGGAGACCGTGCCGCCCTCCAGCGGTGGGGCGCTGAACTGTTGGACGGGCGGGTTCGGGTAGGCGCGGAACGCGTTCAGCAGCCCGTTGGCGCTGCCGGCGAGGTCCGGCTTGACGACCGTGGACGGCACGTACGCGGGGAGCTTGACGTTCTGGTTGGCCGTGGCGGTGTTGTCGTTGCCGCCGCCGTCGCCACCGCAGCCGCCGAGCACGGAGCCGGCGGCCAGCGCGGTGGCGCCGGTGAGCAGGGTGCGACGGTTGACGGGTCTGTGCAGGTAGCTCATCGGGATCTCCTTGTCATCCTTTGACGGCCCCGACCAGCACGCCCTTGGTGAAATGGCGCTGGATGAAGGGATAGACGAGCAGGATCGGCACGATCGAGACGACCAGGATCGCCATCTGCAGCGCCTCCTGCGGCGGCAGGTCGCCGGTGCCGATCTGGTCGACACCGAGCTGCTGCTGGTTGACCACATAGGTGCGGAGCACGAGCTGGATCGGCCACTTGGCGGCGTCGTTGAGATAGAGCAGGGCGCTGAAGAACGCGTTCCAGTAGCCGACCGCGTAGAACAGGCCGACCACGGAGAGCACGGCCTTGGAGAGAGGCAGCACGATGCGGGCGAAGATCTGGCCGTCGGACGCACCGTCGATGCGGGCGCTCTCCACCAGCTCGGCCGGGATCTCCATGAAGAAGGCCCGCAGGATCACGACGTTGAACGCGCTGACCACGGCCGGCAGGATGACCGCCCAGTACGAGTCGATCAGGCCGAGCAGGTCGATGGTCAAATAGCCGGGGATGATGCCCGGGGTGAACAGCAGCGCGCCGACCACCACCATCAGCACGGGCCGGTGCGCGAACGATCCGGGCCGGCTCAGGCCGTACGCCAGGAGGGTCGTGCTGGCCAGGCTCAGCGCCGTGCCGACGAGCGTGATGAACACGCTGACCGCGACCGCGCGGGGCACCACGCCGCCGGTGAACAGCGCGCGGTAGGCAGCGAAGGTGACCTCGTCGGGGATGATGACGAAGCCGCCGGAGCGGACGATCTGCTCGCGGGTGGCGAGGCTGGTCGAGACGATGCCGACGAACGGCACGATGATCAGTGCACAGCAGACGGTCAGGAACACGCCCTTGAGGGCCCGTACGGGCACCGGTGTCGCCGAGCCCTTCATCGGACCTCCCGGCGGTAGAGGCCCGGCTCGCCGAACGCGTGCGCGAGCCGGTTGGCGCCGAGCACCAGGGCGACGCCGACGAGCCCCTTGACCAGACCGACGGCGGCGCTGACGCCCCAGTCGCTCTGCACGATGCCGTTGTTGTAGACGTAGGTGTCGAGCACCTCGCTGGCCTGGATGCCGACCGCCTGCTGCTGCAGGATGATCTGCTCGAAGCCCACGGTCAGCGCGTCGCCCAGCCGCAGGATCAGCAGCAGCACGATGACGCTGCGCAGCCCGGGCAGCGTGACGTGCCACATCTGCCGGAAGCGTCCGGCGCCGTCGACCGCCGACGCCTCGTAGAGCTCCGGGTCGATCCGGGACAGCGCCGCCAGGAACAGGATCATCGCCCAGCCGGCCTCTTTCCAGAGCACCTGACCGGTGATCAGCTCCTTGAACACGGCGGCGTTGCCGATGATGTCGATCGTGCCGAGGTCGTGCTGCCGCAGGAACGTGTTGATCGGCCCGCTACCGCCGAGCAGCTCGTTGAAGATGGAGATGACGATCACCCACGACAGGAAGTGCGGGAGGTAGAGGATCGTCTGCACCACCCGCTTGAGCCGCTCGGAGAGCAGGCTGTCCAGCAGCAGGGCGAGGGCGATCGGCAGGGTGAACACGATGCCGATCTGCAGCAGCATGATCACCAAGGTGTTGCCGAGGGCGGTCAGGAAGAGCGGGTCGCCCTCGGTGATCACCCGGAAGTTCGCGAAACCGATCCACGGGCTGTCGACCAGACCGAGGTACGGCTGAAAGTCCTTGAACGCGATGACGTTGCCGAGCAGCGGCAGGTAGTGGAACGTCAGCAGCAGCCCGAGGCCGGGCAGCATCGCGAGCAGCAGGAAGCGGTCGCGGCGCAGCCGGCCGGGCGGGGTGGCGCCGGCCGTTTCCGACCGCGGCGGTGGTGCCGGATCCTCGACCATGGCCGGCGTGCCACCCGTCGGTTGGCCCACCGTCGTCCCCTTCCCACGTGATCCGGACAGCCGCCATCGGCCCGGACCGCCGCACGCGACGACCCCGGCTGGCGCCGGCATGGTTCGTTCGAGAAGAGCCCCGATACATCTCGAAACTCTTCCGGAAGATTTCCCACACGCTACGATTAACAGCGGCGTACGTCAATGAGATGCAGTGGCGCAGTTCGATGTTGCTCCTCCTGTGTCCATCGTGGATCGGTGCTCGCCCAGTCGATCAGGCGCCCGCGAAACTTCCGGAACATCCCGGGAGATCAGGCCGGTGGCCGGCGCATCGGCCGGAGCACCGGACCGCCCTCGGGCAGCGGCAACGGCCGGCCGTGGTCGGTGAAACCGTGGCGCAGATAGAGCAGGCGGCTGCGCTCGGTCGACGCCTCGAGATGGGTCGGCAGGCCCGCGGCATCCGCCCGGCGCAGACCCTCCGCGAGCAGCCGGCCGCCGATGCCGCGACCGCGGGCGTCGGGCCGCACGGCCATCGACGCCAGATAGACGTGCGGTTCGTCGGCGACGACCACGGTCTCGTAGATCGCCGCCAACCGGCGCGCCCACGGAGCGTCGACCACCGGCACCGCCGGGTCGGGGCCTGGCCGGAGTTGCCACACCGAGACTCCGACGATCGCGCCGTCGGCCTGCTCGGCGAGCACGATCTGGTCGTCGGCGAGCCCGGCCAGCAGGGCGCGCAGCAGGGGCGCGGCATCGCCCGGGTCGGGGAACACCCAGGAGAGGACGGCCTCGTCGGCGAACGCGGCGAGGTAGGCGGGCAGCAGGGCATCGGTGGACCGGGCAGGCCGGACGTGGATGTCGGTCATGGCTCGAGGTTTGCCGGCCGGCCACCCGGGCCGGGAGACTTTTCGTCACACCGTCGCGCGTGACAAAAAGGTGGCTGCCGGATGGGATGCGTCGAATGCGGTGCCGGGCTCCCGCAGTCCACCGGACGGGGCCGGCCACGGCGCTACTGCTCGCGCGGTTGTCAGGGCCGGGCCTACCGGCGCCGCCGCGACCACGGCCGCACCGCGCCGGCCCGGCGCCCGGCCCGGCGTCCGGCGCGGGTCCGCGACGCCGAGGGCGCCCGCACCCGCGACGAGCTGATCCGGGTCGCGGTGCGGCTGGCCGACGCGGACGGTCTGGACGCCGTGTCGATCCGTTGCGTCGCGGACCGGGCCGGGGTCGCCGCGGAGGCGGCCTACCGCTGGGTGCGCAACCGGGACGACCTGCTCGGCGCGATGGCCGAGCGCGTGCTGGCCCGCGCGCGGACCCGTCCGGCGGGCGGGACCCCGCGCGAGCGCCTCGAGGGGCTCGCCCGCGCCGAGTGGTCGCTGTACCGGCGGCATCCGTGGCTGCTCGCCGTGCTCGCCCGCAGCCGGCCGCCGATCGGTCCGGCGGTGCTGGCTGTCGCCGACGCGGCCGTGGACGCGCTCGTCGACGCCGGCCACGAGCCACGGAACGCGCTGGCCGGCTATCTCGCGCTCAGCGGCTACGTGCAGGGCATGGCGTTGCTGCACGTCGCCGAGCGGGCCGAGCGCGACGCCGGCAGCATGCCCTGGGGCGCCTGGTCCGCCCGGACGTTCAGCCGCGTGCGGCGCGCCGGGTGGCTGGCCGCCGTGCAGGCGGGCTCCGACGCGGACCACGAGCTGGAACAGTGGTTCGCGTTCGGCCTGGCCCGCCTGCTCGACGGCCTGGTGGCCTAAACCAGGAGCGTGTTGGCCCGGCCCAGCACGGTGTCGAGGACTCGGCCGGCCGCGTCGAGGTCGGCCGCCGGCAGGTCGCCCCAGAGCCGCTGCTGGATCGGCCCGATGGCGGCGCGGACCCGATGCCAGCGGGCCACGCCCTCGTCCGTGGCGGCAACGGTCTCGTCGAGGCGCACCAGTCCGGCGGCCACGAGCTCGTCGAGCCGCCGCCGGCCCTCGGCGACGGGAACCTTGAGCGCCTCCGCCACCCGTCGCGCGGCGGCATCCGGGGCGGCCGGGCCGCCCGTGACGGTCAGCGTCAGCGCCACCCACTGCGGCTCGTCGATCCCGATGCCGGCGAGCTCGCGCTCGAGGATGGCGTTGAGGGCCTTCTCGGTGCGGCCCAGCAGTTGCGCGGTGAACTCGGTCATGGCGGTGGTCCTCCCGATTCGTTAGTGACACCAACGAAGTTAGTTCGTTAGTCCGACTAACGCAAGGGGTACGATCGTCGGCGTGACCGACCGCCTCCGCAACCTGCGCACCCGCCTGCTGTCCATGGCCGCCATCACGTCCGACCGCCTGGTCAACGAGGCGCTGGCCGGCGCCGACGCCCGCAAGTGGCACTACGCGGTGCTCGCCACGCTGGCCGAGCTCGGCCCCGCCAGCCAGGCGCAGCTCAGCGAGCGCACGGGCATCTACCGCAGTGACGTGGTCGCCGTGGTCAACGAGCTGGCCGCCCGCGACCAGGTCGACCGCTCCCCCAACCCCGACGACCGCCGCCAGAACGTCATCACGCTCACCGCCAAGGGCCGCCGCCAGCTGACCCGGCTCGACAAGGTCCTGGCCGCCGTCGAGGAGGAGCTGCTGGCCCCGCTCAACGCCCGGGAACGCGACCAGCTCACCCGCCTGCTCACCACCCTCGTCACCCACCACGGGCACCCGATGTGACCGCCCGGCGTTTCCCGCCACCACTGTCCGATTCGGAGCGATTAGGCTGACGGCGATCCTGTGTGCTGCTTCGGGGAGCCGGCCCATGCGATTCGCACGTCACCTGCGCGCCCTCGCGGCGATCGCCACCGTCGCGGCGCTGGCCGCCACTCCGGCCTCGGCCGTGGTCGCGCCGCCCGACGCGCCGCGGCCGCCGACCGTCACGGCAGCTGACATCCGGTTCGCGCGCCCGCCGCTGACCCTGCATTACGGCAGCGCGCGGGAGGCCGGTCTGACACCGCGGCACATCGCCCACATCCGGGACACCATCGCCGCGTACCTCCAGCCCTCACCCACCCACCCGATGTATCCGGGCGCGGTCGCGCTGGCCGGGCGGCGCGGGGTGATCGTCGCGCACGACGCGGTCGGTCACGCCCTGCGCTACGCCGACGCGGCCGGCGCCGACCTGCCGCGCGATCAATGGATCCCGATGCGCCGCGACACCATCTTCGACGTCGCCTCGATGACCAAGCTATTCACCTCGATCGCCGCGGTGCAGCTCGTCGAGGCCGGCCGGATCGGGCTGGACGCGCCGGTCGTCCGCTACCTGCCCGCCTTCGCGGCCGAGGGCAAGTCCGACATCACCATCCGCAACCTGCTCACCCACACCTCGGGGCTGCCGGCCGACCCGGAGCCGTCGCTGTGCACCTATCAGACCGACGCGCAGCGCTGGGCCGCCGTCCTCGGCATCAAGCCGCTCAACCCGCCCGACACGGATTTCCTTTACGCGGACACGAACATGATGGTGCTCGGCAAGGTGATCGAGACGGTCACCCGGCAGCGGCTGGACCGGGTCATCGCGGCCCGCATCACCACGCCCCTGCGCATGCGGGAGACGATGTTCAACCCGCCGGCCCGGCTCCGGCCGCGGATCGCCGCGGAGGAATACCAGCCCGGCCGGGGCCTGGTCTGGGGCAGCGTGCACGACGAGAACGCGTACTGCCTGGGTGGCATCGCCGGGCATGCCGGTGTCTTCGCCCCGGCCCGCGACCTGGCGACGCTGGCACAGGCCCTGCTCAACGGCGGCCGCTACCAGGATGCGCGGATCCTCTCCCAACGGTCGACGCGCAGCCTGTTCACCAACTACAACCAGGCCTTCCCGACGCACGACCACGGGCTCGGCTTCGAACTCGACCAGCGGCGCTACATGGGCGCGCTCAGCTCGCCGGTCACCGCCGGGCACACGGGTTTCACCGGCACGTCGATCGTCCTCGACCCGCTGGCCCACTCGTTCGCCATCCTGCTGACCAACCGGGTGCACCCGACCCGCGACTGGGGCAGCAACAACCCGTCCCGCGCCGCCGTCGGCACCGACCTCGCGATGGCCGTGCCGGTCCGCCCGAGCCAGGGGCCGACCGCCTGGTTCGCCGGCACGGCCGACAGCACGACCGCGACGCTGACGATCCCGGCCCGCGTGCCGCGCGACGGCCGGGCCCGGCTCGCCTTCGACCTCTGGTGGGACACCGCCGAGACCGACGCCGGCGCGGTCGAGGCGTCGGCCGACGGCGGGCGCACCTGGCGGCCACTGCCGTTGCTGTTGCGGGCGCCCGGCTACCGGTGGGCGACCGACGGCACGTTCGCCGGTTTCCAGGGCCGCCAGTGGGTGACCGCCGCCGCGACCGTCCCCGCCGGCACCACCCACCTGCGCTGGCGGGTGACCACCGGTCCGGCCCCGCACGGCCGCGGCGTCTACGTCGACGCGGTCCGGGTCACCGGCCCGCGCGGCCCGATCTTCGACGACCGCCGTCCCCGCGACGCCCACCGCTTCCGCGCGGCCGGCTGGACACCCGCCCGCGACTGAGTAAGGTCGCGCGGATGACGGTGACCGTGCGCCCGGCCAACGAGGTCAGCTGGGCCGACCTGCGGGCGGTGTTCGGCGAGCGCGGCGACCCGGCCAACTGCCAGTGCCAGTGGTTCAAGGCCCGCGACGTCTGGAAGATCCCGAAGCCGGAACGGACCGCGCGCCTGCGGGCGCAGACCCACTGCGGCGAGGCGGACGCCAAGGAGACCAGCGGGCTCGTCGCCTACCTCGACGGCGAGCCGGTGGGCTGGTGCGCGGTCGAGCCCCGGATCGCGTACGAGCGGCTGCTCCGGGCCCGGGTGCCGTGGACCGGGCGCGCCGAGGACAAGGCCGACCCCGACGTGTGGGCGGTGACGTGCTTCGTCACGCGGGCCGGCTACCGGCGGCGGGGCGTCAGCCGGGCCCTCGCCGAGGCGGCCGTCGACTTCGCCCGCGGGCGCGGCGCCCGGGCCGTCGAGGGCTACCCGGTGCGGATGGAGCCCGGCCAGGTCGGCGGCGGCGAGCTGTTCGTGGGCACCGTCAGCGTGTTCGCCGAAGCCGGCTTCACCGAGGTCAGCCGGCCGACGCCACGCCGGGCCGTGATGCGGCGCGAGCTCTAGCCGACGTCGCGGCGCCGTAGAAGACGATCAGCAGGACCGACAGCACCAGCAGACAGGTGCCGAGCACGCCGGCGCCGTAGCGGCCCATCAGGATGCCGATGCCCGACGGGATGAGCGAGCCGCCCAGGCCCGCGGCGCCGATCTGCATGCCGATCGCGCGGTCGGCGTGGGCCGGGCCGACCCGCTCGGCGGTGGTCAGCGTGAGCAGCGGGAAGACGGGGGCCGCGGCGAACCCGATGACGGCCAGGCCGCAGACCGTCACCCAGGCCGGCAGGGGCAGGGCCACCAGCAGCGCGCCGGCCGCCATCCCGAACAGGCTGCCGACCAGGATCTTCGTGGGGTTGACCCGCTCGGACGCGACGCCCTGCACGACCCGGCCGACGAACAGCATGCCCCAGTAGAGCGAGACGCAGACGCCGGCGACCGCGGCGCTGACCCCGCGGGCCTCGGTCAGCAGCAGGAACGCCCACAGGCCCGCACCCGCCTCGACCGCGACGTAGACGGCGAACGCCAGCACCCCCAGCCAGACCGCGGGGATGGCCAGCGTCTCGCGGGTGCGTACCTTCGTGGCCGGTTTGACCGCGACCGCCGTCGCCACCGCGTCGCCGACCGGGACGGAGACCTCTGGCGGCGGAGGGCCCACCTCGCCGTGCCGGACCCAGCGCCGCACGGTCACGAAGAACGCCAGCGCCAGGCCGGCCTGGGCGGACGCGACGATGCCGTACCCCCAGCGCCAGCTCAGGCCGCCGCTGATCACCGCCGTCATGATCAGCGGACCGATCGCGACGCCGAGGCCGAAGAACGCGTGCAGCCAGTTCATGTGCTTGGCGCCGAACGCCGCGGCCGCGTAGGCGTTGAGCCCCGAGTCGATGGCGCCACCGCCGAAGCCGGCGAGGAGGGCGAACGGCACCATCACGGCGTACGCCGGGGAGATCGCGTAGCCGGCCAGGGCGGCGCTGGCGGCGGCGGTGCTGAACGCCAGCAGCCAGCCCACGCCGACCCGTGCGATCGTGAAGCCCGCGGCCACGCTGGAGATGAAGTAACCGGTCGTCGAGGCGATCAGCAGGAGGCCGACCGCCTCGGTGGCGACCTTGAAGTCGCCGGCGATCGACGGCCAGGCCACGCCGAGCAGGCCGTCGGGCAGGCCGAGGCTGATGAACGCGAAGTACGCGAGCAGCAGCAGGGACATGCGGATCGGCCGGGCCGAGGGGGTCGTCACCGGGCGATGATAAAGATGAGAGCGCTTTCCGTGCGCGGTCAGGCCCGGGCGAGGACCAGGCTCGACACCCCGGCCGCCACGTCGACGTCGTAACGGTCGCCGGCCGACGCCCAGCCCGTACCCTCGATCACCGTGTTGCCCGGAATGCCCGTGCGGGCGACACCGTCGACGACCACGCTGCCCGCTCCCCCGCCGACCCGCACCCGGGCCGGCGCGTCGCCCGTCACCTGGATCCGGAACTCGCCGGCGCCGCCGGTCATCCGGACCGGCACGGTGCCGCGCGGTGCTGGCAAAGTGAGCGCGATCCGCCCGGCGCCGGCCACGAACTCGACACCGGAGACCGCGCCGCCGCGCAGGTCGATCTCCTCCTGCTGCGCGCCGCCACCGAGCCGCAGGTGCCAGCGGACCGCCCGGTGCAGGGTGACCTCGACGTCGGCCGGGCCCCCGAGGCCGGTGCCCTGGGTGACCAGCCGCAGGTCGGCGCCGTCGCGGGCGATCCAGGGCGCGACCGAGGCGTCGTCGGGCGTGCGCACGCGGTAGAGGTCGCCGCCCAGGTCGGCCACGCGGACCGTGACCGTCGTGACGCCGCTGGCCAGCTCGAACGTGGCCGCGTCGAGGCCGGCCCGCGGACCGGTGACGGTGTGGTCGAGCGGCGCCGCGCCACGGGCCGGCTCGGCCGCCCAGTGCGGTCGCGGCCGCGCCGGGCCGGGGGCGGTGCAGGCCGCCAGGAGCAGGAGGGCACCCATCAGTGGTACGGCGGCCCGCCTCAACCGGGTCATCCGCGGCCTCCTCGCACGAGTCGGGCAAACTTCGGCCGAACGGCCGACTGGTGCATCCGGGGTCGCCAGGCAGACTTGCGAAAATGCGCGAGACGACCCCAAGCATCCTTACGGTCAGCCAGCGCCGGTTCGCCTGGCTCGCCTTCCTGGCGATCGCCGTTCAAGCGCCGATCTCGGCCCACCTCCTGCAAGACGACTCCTGGCTGCTCAGCATTCTCGTCGGCATGATGATCGGGACATTGATTCTGGTCGACGACGCGCAGCGGCGCCAGCCGGTCGCCGACAGCGTCGAGTAGCGACCGACCGGCGCCGCTCCCGCTCAGGAGTCCTTGCCGTCGCGCGGCCGGATCACCTGCGTCTGTTCCGCCGTGTCGGTGTCGGTCACCGGCGTCTCGCGAGTGGGCGTCGGGTCGGCCACCGCCGGCGCGCCCTGGGCGGGCGTGGGCTCGTCGAGCCGCTCCGCACCCATGCCGGGCACGATGTGCATCTCGTCCGGCCGCGGGATCACCTGCGTCTGCTCGGCCTCGGAGCTGATCACGGCGGTGTCGGCCCGGTCGACCTGGGCCGCCTGCCGGCGGTCCTCCTCGAGCCGCGCCGCCTCCAGCCGGGCCGCCTCGGCCCGCTCCGCCTCGACCCGTTCGGCCGCGACCCGGTCCGCCTCCCGGCGCGCGGCCGCCTCGGCGGCGGCCCGCTCGGCCGCGGCCGCCTCCTCGACGCGCCGCTGCTCCGCCGCCGCCTTCTCGGCCTGGAACGCCTGCGCGCGCTCGCGGATCACCGCCGACTCGGCGGCCACCCGGTCGAGCCAGCGCTCCCAGCGTGACTGCATGGGCCGGATCAGCCCGCCGCCGACGCCGACGATCAGGATGCCGGCGATCGTGGCGAGGACGGCCACCAGCACCGGCGTGGTCACGGTGGTGGCGATGCCGACCTGGTTCAGGGCCGCGATCACGCCGAGGCCGACGATGAACACCCAGACCACGGTCGCGATCAGCCGGCCGTACGAGAGCCCGCCGAGCGCGCCGGAGATCAGGTCGCGGACCGCGCTGGCGATCGCGGTGGCCACCACGACGATGACGATCGCGACGAACGCCTTCGGCAGCCAGCCGACCACCGCGGAGATCAGGTCGCTGATCGGGTTGGGACCCCAGACGCCGAACGCGAGCTGGAGGGCGAACAGCAGGATCGCGTAGTAGACCAGCCGGGCCAGGATGTCGCTGGCGTCGTAGCGCGATCGCTCCAGCCGCCGGCCGATGCCGGACCGCTCCACCGCCCGGTCGAAGCCGACCCTGGTGAGCAGCGCGTCGACCAACTTCCGGACGACGCGCGCGATCAGGTAGCCGACCAGCAGGATCGCCAGGAAGGCCAGCGCCTTCGGGACGAAGAGCAGCACAGACCGCCACATGTCGGTGAGGGCGGCGCCGATGTCCATGTCAGACCTTCCGTCGGGGTGGATGTCAGCGGACGGCAATACCCGAACCGGCCTCGCGGCAATCCCCGGCAGCCGCCGCCGCGCCGCCCGGGCCACCGGCGGTTACGCTGCTGGCATGCCAGGCTCCGGTGCGTCGTCGCCGCCACCGGCGGGCACGCCCGCGCTGCCGACCGACGGCTGGGATCCGGGCCTGCTCGCAGTGGTCGACCTCGTGCTGGGCTCACCCGTGGCGATGGCCTTCCTGCACGGTGACCGGCTGCGACTGATCTACAACGACGCGTACGGGCAGCTGCTCGGCGACCGCCATCCCGACGCCTACGGCTCGCCGGCCGGTGAGGTGTTCGGCGCCGCCTGGGACGGTCCCGCCGGGGCGGCCGTCCGCGAGGCCCTGCACACCGGGTACGTGCCCCGTGACCAGGAGTGGCCGGCCGGCGACGGCACCGAGCCGGACCCGGCGCTGCCGACCCGCGGGCTCTCCGCAGTGCGCGACGGCACGGGCCGGATCGCCGGCGTGCTGGTCGTCGCGGCCGAGCCGGTCCCCGTCGCGCACCGGCTCCAGGGGCTCAGCGAGCTCGCCGAGGCGCTGGCCGGCACGCTCACCCTGGACGAGGTGGCCCGGGTGGCGTTGCGCTACGGGCTCTCCTTCACCGACGTGCACCAGGTGGCGTTCGGGGTCGACGACGGCGACGACTGGCGGGTGGTCCGCCGGGTTCGCGGCGACGTGCTCGACGACGCCGACGAACGGCTCCCGCCGGTGTGGCGCCGCATCGCGGCCGACTCCGGCTCTCCGCTCGCGGTGGCGGCCGGCGCGGGGCTCGCCCGGTTCACTGCCGACGGCCAGCCGCTACGCGACGCCGCTCAGGACCGGCACGACGAGAAGGTGCGCGCACTGGCCGCGCTCCCCCTGCGCACGCCGTCGTTGCGGGGCGCCCTCACCGTCGGGCGGCACGACCAGCACCCGTGGTCGCCGGCCGAGCGGGCGCTGCTCACCGCGGCGGCCAAGCTGGTCGCACAGGCGGCCGAGCGGGCCCGCCGGTTCGAGAACCAGCACGGCACCGCCCAGTTGCTCCAGCGCAGCATGCTGCCGGAGAACCTGCCCGACGACCCACGCTTCCGGCTGGCCGCCCGCTACGACCCCGGCGTCGACGGCAACGCGGCCGGCGGTGACTTCTACGACGCGTTCGCGCTGCCCGGCGACCGGCTGGCGGTGGTGCTCGGCGACGTGGCCGGGCACGACGTGCGGGCGGCGGCGCTGATGGGTCAGGTGCGGGCCGCGCTGCGCGCCCTGGCGCTGGCCGATTCCGCGCCGACCAGCGTGCTGACCGGCCTCGACCGGCTGGTGGCGAGCCTGGGCGCCGAGGCCCGCACCGACGAGCTGTTCGTCACGGTGGCCTACGCGGTGCTCGAGCGCGACGGCACGCTGACCGTGTCGACCGCCGGCCACCCGCCGCCGCTGGTCCGGCACGCGGCCGGCGGCGCCGACTATCTCGACGTGCCGGCCGGCACCCCGCTCGGCCTCGGCGGCGCCCGGCGTTCCGTGGTGGCCCGGCTGCGGCCCGGCGACACGCTGCTGATGTTCAGCGACGGCGTCGTCGAGCGACGCGGCCTCGACGTGGGCGCCGGGCTGGAGAAGGTGGCGGCGACCGTGGCCGCGGCCAGCGGCGGCGACCCGCGCACGCTGTGCGCCGTCGCCACGTCCGCCGTCGGCGGCACCACCGACGACGACGTCGCGGTGCTCGCGGTCGAGCACGCGACCGCGCCCAGCCGGTCGGCCGGCATGGAGATCCCCGCGGAGCCGACCGCGCCGGGCCGGGTCCGCCACTGGATGTCGGCCCAGCTGACCGCCTGGAACGTGCCGGAGCAGGTGATCGGCGCGGCTGTGCTGTGCGCCAGCGAGCTGGCCACCAACGCGTTGCTGCACGCCGGCACGGCCGCGCGGGTCCAGGTCGACCTGAGCGCCGAGCGGCTGCTGGTGGCGGTCTCCGACAGCGGCACCCGCGGCTCGGTCACCCGGGCCCACGCGGAGACGCTGAGCAGCCGCGGCCGCGGCCTGGGGCTGATCGAGGAGCTGAGTGACGCCTGGGGCACGGACCCCGCGGTGCGCGGTTCGACCGTTTGGTTCGAGATCGGGCTGCGTGCTTCGAACGGCGGCTAGCGGGGTATCGGGGTGCCATGACTGCACCCGCGGGCGTCTTCTTCGACGTCGACGGCACCCTGGTCGACACCACCTACCTGCATGCCGTGACGTGGTGGGAGGGCTTCCGGGCGGGTGACTACGACGTGCCGGTCGCCCAGATCCACCGGGCCGTCGGCATGGGCTCCGACCGGCTGCTCGACCACCTGTTGGGCGCCGAGCGCGACCGGTCCCGCGACGAGGTGATCCGGGCGGTGCACGGCGAGCGGTACGGCGCCTTCCTGGACCAGCTGCGGCCCCTGCCCGGCGCGGCCAACCTGCTGCGGGCCGTGCACGAGCGTGGCCAGCGGGTGGCTCTCGCGTCGTCGGCGACGCCCGAGGAGCTGGCCGCGATGCGCAAGGCGCTCGACGTCGACGACGTGGTCGACGTCGCGACCTCCTCGGGTGACGCCGAGCGCAGCAAGCCCGACCCGGACATCATCCAGGCGGCGCTCGACCAGGCGGGCCTGGCCGCCGACCAGGTCGTCTACGTGGGCGACTCCATCTGGGACGTCGCCGCCTGCGCCCGGCTCGGTGTGCCCTGCGTGGCCCTCACCTGCGGCGGCACCTCGCGCGGTGAGCTGGCCGGCGCCGGCGCGGTCGCCGTCTACGAGGACCCGGCCGACCTGCTCGCCCACCTCGACGAGTCACCGCTGACGGCGGCGTGAGCGCCGCCGACACCGCGTTCGCGATCCTCGGTGTCGGCGCGTTGCTGGCCGGGGTGCTGCCCCGGCTGCTGGAGCGCCGTCCACTGTCGATGCCGATCGCCTTTCTGTTGCTCGGCATGGCGGTCTTCGGCCTGCCGCTCGGACTGCCCACACCGGACCCCATCGCCCACCCGGTGCTGACCACCCACCTCACCGAGGTCGGCGTGATCGTGGCGCTGATGGGCGCCGGACTCAAGATCGACCGGCCGCTGGGCTGGCGGCGCTGGTCGTCGACCTGGCGGCTGCTGGCCATCGCGATGCCGGTCACCATCGCCGCGGTCGCGCTGTTCGGCTGGTGGTGGGCCGGTCTGGTGCCGGCCACCGCGCTGCTGCTCGGCGCCGCGCTCGCCCCGACCGACCCGGTGCTCGCCGCCGACGTCCAGGTCGGCGAGCCGACCGACGAGGAGGACTCCGAGGACGAGGTGCGGTTCGCCCTCACCTCGGAGGCCGGGCTCAACGACGGGCTGGCCTTTCCCTTCGTCTACGCCGCGATCCTCATCGCCCAGCACGGTCTGGCGCCGAGCGGCTGGCTGACGGAGTGGATCGGCGTCGACGTGCTCTACAAGGGAGCGGTCGGCGTGGTCGGCGGGTTGCTCGTCGGCAAGCTGCTGGGCAAGCTGTTCTTCCGGGCCCGCTCCGAGAAGCTGCGGCTGGCCCACCATTCCGAGGGCTTCCTGGCCCTGGCCGCCACTTTCCTCGCGTACGGCCTGGTCGAGGTGATCGGCGGCTACGGGTTCCTGGCGGTGTTCGTGGCGGCGCGGGCGATCCGGGCGGCCGAACGCTCGCACGAGTACCACCAGGTGCTGCACGACTTCGCCGAGCAGGTCGAGCGGCTGCTGACCGTACTCCTGCTGCTCCTCTTCGGCGGCGCCGTCGTCTCGGGCCTGCTGGAGCCGCTGACCTGGCCGGCCGCGCTGGTCGCCCTGGCGCTGGTGTTCCTCGTCCGGCCGCTGACCGGCTGGCTGTCGCTGCGCGGGGCGCCGGGGCGGTCGGCCGAGCACTGGGTGATCGGCGCGTTCGGCATCCGGGGCATCGGCTCGTTCTACTACCTGGCGTACGCCACGTCGCACGCCGACTTCCCCGGTGAGCCGCTGCTGTGGGCCACCGTCGGGCTCGCGGTGATCGTGTCGGTGGTGGTGCACGGGATCGCCGCGACCCCGGTCATGTCGTTGCTGGATCGCGCCGGAGAGCGTACTGGTGAGACAAGTGAGGGTGACGAACGCGCTGTTCATGCTTGAATCGGCCCTAGTGTCGATTACGGGGGTTTTCGCATGATTCCAGCGACTCGTCGCTCCGCGCTGGGGCTGGGCGCCCTGGCCACCGCGGGCGCCGTGCTCGGTTCACCGTCAGCCGCCTTCGCGTCCGCGCCGGCGCTGGAACGGGCCGCGCCGGCCACCCCGGCGCAGGCCGCACGGCTGGCGGGGCAGGTCTACGTCAGGGAGACCCGGGCGGCCGGCGGCAACTGGCAGGCGCTGGTCACGGTGGCCGGCACCAACGAGGTCGTGGCGGTGGCCGACCAACCGGACACGGTGGTCGAGGCCTACAGCGTCAACAAGATCGCACTGGCCATCGCGGTGCTGGACAAGGTCGACCGGCGGGCACTGTCGCTCAGCCAGCGCGTCACCGTGTCGGCGGGGGTCGCGGCCGGGGACGGCGACGGCATCTTCCGGCTCGACGGCGCCTATCCGAGCGCGGTCACGCTGGGCCATGTGCTCTCCGCGCTGCTGACGGTCTCCGACGACGTGGCCGCGCGGCTGTGCGGCGACCTGGTGCCGACCGCGGAGGTCAACCGGATCCTGGCCGCTAAAGGCTTTCGGCAGACCCGGTTGCAGCCGACCGGGAACCCGAACCGGTTCTACCTCGGCCGCACGACGCCGCGCGAGACGCACACGCTGCTGCGCCGGCTCGTCGCCGGGAAACTGCTGTCGCCGTCGTCGACCCAGGCCATCCTGTCGCGGCTGCGGTCGCCGATCGCGTTCACCGACGGGATCCGCAAGGAGATGTCGTCACTGGAGCGGGGCCGCATCGCCACCAAGGCCGGCTGGTGGGGCGACGGCCGGCACGAGGTCGGCGTCATCTTCGGGCGGTCGGGTCGGCCGGTGCTGACGTACGCCATTTTCGCCAACGGTCAGGCGGGGGCCGGGAACTTCGGCGCCACCCATCCGGCGGTGCGGGCCAGGGCCCGGATGGGGCGCGCGTTCATCGACGCGGTGAGCGGGCTGGCGGGGGTCTGAGCGGTTTTCCGGGGCCGCGAGCGAAACGCTTTCATGGTTGGGTAGAGCGATCTGTGTCCAACAGGGAGGGTTTCGCATGGCTTCGCCGCTCAACCGTCGCACCGCACTCGGACTCGGACTCGGCACGCTGGCGACGGCGGGGGCCGTGATCGGTGCCCCGGCCGTCGCCTCGGCCGCGCCGTCGACAGCCTCCGCCGAACCGACGCCGTTGCGGGCCGCCCGCAAGGTTGGCCGGGTCTACGCGCGCGAGACGACGGAGGCCGGTGGCAACTGGCAGGCCTACGTCACGGTCGCCGGGTCAGCCGAGGTGGCGGTCTCCGACGAGAGCGACACGGTCCTCGAGGCCTACAGCGTCAACAAGATCGCGGTCGCGACGGCGGTGCTCGACAAGGTCGACCGCGGCCTGCTCACCCTCGACCAACGCGTCGACGTCACGGCCGCGATCGTCGTACCGGGCGGCGACGGCATCTTCAGCCTCGACGGCGCGTACCCGAGCTCGGTCACCCTCGGCCACGTCCTCGCCGCGCTGCTCACGGTCTCCGACGACACGGCGGTCCGCCTCTGCGGCCTGGTCGCGCCGGCGGCGGAGATCAACGAGATCCTGGTCGCGAAAGGCTTCCCGAACACGCAGGTCGAGCCGGTCGCCAACCCCAACCGCTTCTTCCTGGGCCGGTCGACGCCACGCGAAACCCACGACCTGCTCCAGGCGCTGGTGGCCGGCACGCTGCTCTCCCCCGCGTCGACGGCGGCCCTGCTCGGCAAGCTGCGGGCGCCGATCGCCTTCACCGACGGCATCCGCCGGGTGATGTCCTCCGACGAGCGCCTGCGGGTCGCCACGAAGGCGGGCTGGTTCGACTCGGCCCGGCACGAGGCGGGCATCATCTTCGACCGTTCCGGCGCGCCGATCCTGACGTACGCCCTGTTCGCCGACGGCCAGCCCGGCGCCGACGACTTCGGCGCCACCCACCCGGCGGTCCAGGCCCGCGCCCGGATGGGCCGCGCCTTCCTGGACACGGTCGACACTCTCACCGGCGACCCCACGGCCCGGATCGCCCGCGCTCCGCGCTACCAACCCTCCAACGGCGGCTGACCCCGCACGCCGGTGGGCGGCCTGACCTCAAAACGAGGTCGTCCGCCTCCGCGGGCTACAAGCTGGTGACGGCGACCTCGTAGACCTTCGCCCTCGACGGCTTTACGGCCCCGGTCAGGCGGACGAGGACCCGCTTGTCCGCTGGTTGATAGTGGTATTCGGTCCCGAGAATCTGGGCGGCCTTCAGGGCGTCCTGGATGAACTTCGACCGGGTCGCGGCGTCCTCGGGGGTGGCGAAGACCTCAACCACGAGCCCACGGTCGATGCCGTACTTCTCGCCGTCCTTCCGACCCTCAGGCACGTCGGCCGAGGCACGCGACGTGTAGCCACCGGGGCGGCCGAGCTTGCCATTAGGGTCCGTGTTCTCGTCCTGCTCGACGATGGACGTCAGCGGCAGACCGGCCGCGGCGAGCGAGTCGATAACGCCCCTCGCGTCCATCGGTTCTGCCGCGACCGTCGTAGCAGGCGCGGCGTTCGGGGTCGTCGAATCACCGGCCGGAGCCTGAGCGGCGGGCGCATTGTCGTCTCCGCACGCGGACAGGGCGACGGCGGCGACGAGCGCGACAACGCCGAATGCGGCGGGGAAGCGAGACACTCCAGCTCCTTCGCGGGTGGCACATACGGTCCCCTAGGCTGCCACGCCCGCCCCACACCGCAAGGCTGACGGGCCTGTCGGGATTGCGACGTCTACCCGTGTCAAGGTCGCTCTCGCCCCTGATGGCGATCTGTCGGGCAGAAGCGTACCCGCGGTGAACCGGCGGCTCGATTAGCCGCCGTGCTGCTCTGCCGCCTTGGGGCGAGGCTAGCGAGTAACGGCCGTGTTCGGTGCCGTCGAGCGAGACCGAGACGAAGGACCGCATCGAGTTGGCTCTCGGCCACGGGCCGTCCAGCTCGACGTCGGTGACGACATACACCGACCACGAATTCGAGATGCCCTGACGGGGGCGAAGGTGTCGCCCGGAGCCGACATGTTTCTGCATGTACGTACATGCCAAAGTATGTCGGCCCGCCGGGACACACCCTCCGTGGTCCGGACACGCGAGCTTCCGGCGGGGGATCCGCGACGCGGAATGAGCGATGGCTGTCGACATGCCGCCTGCGCTGTTGGATCTCTTCGGGCACGCGCGGGCGTCCGGTTCGTGAAGCCGCGGCGGTCGAGCCTTAGCCCCCCGTGATCGTGATGTCGAGGCCGCGATCCTGAGGATTGGAGGGGAAGACCAGCGAAGTTAGTGGTACTTCAGTTCCCCGGCCTCGATGGGGGCCGCGACCCGGTTCTCTTCCGGGGCCAGTGGGCAGGCCCAGCGGTCGTCGTAGGCACAGCTCGGGTTGTAGGCGTAGTTGAAGTCCAGGCGCACCCGGTCGGGGCCGAGCAGGGTCACGCCGCGGCCGAAGGTGCCTTTGACCGTGTCCGTCAGGTAGCGGCCTCCGCCGTAGGAGTGGGGGCCGCAGGTGCCGTCGCGGAACGGCAGGAACAGGCCGCCGCCGTAGGCCTCGATCCACCACAGCGTCAGCGGGCCCCACGGGGTGTCCGCCACGCCGACCCGGCGATAGTGGACCACGCCGTCCGGGCCGCCCGTGTCGATGCGCTCGCCGCCGCTCGCCGGTCGGACCGCGGCCTCCACCACCGCGGCCGGGTTCGGCGCGAAATAGGGCAGGCCGCTGAACGACGGGCGCTCCGCCGGCGGGATCGGTGACTGCGGGTGGGTCGCGAACAGTTCGTCGCGCCCGGCGCGGAAGCCGGCCAGGTCCGTGTCGGACACGTAAAGGCGGGCGACCCGCTCGCGCCAGTCCGCCAGATCGAGATCATCCACGGCTCCCAGGCTAACCAAGAAGCAGGTTGTTGAAATTTGAAATACCCGCTACCGTGTACGGCATGGTGAGCGAGCTGAACCCGGCAGAGATGGCCGCCTGGCGGGCGGTGATCGAGTCCAGCCAGCGACTGCTCACCGCGCTCGACGACGACCTGCGGGACACGAGCGAGCTCAACTTCGCCGACTACCACGTGCTGGTGCTGCTATCAGAGGCGCCGCGGCGGCGGCTGCGGATGGGTGAGCTCGCCAGCAGGCTGATCTTCTCGCCGAGCCGGCTGACCTACCACGTCGGCACGATGGAGAAGCGTGGCCTCGTCAGCCGGCAGCCCTGCCCGGACGACGGGCGGGGCAGCGAAGCGGTGCTCACCGACGCCGGGCTGAGCGCGTTGCGCGAAGCGGCGCCACATCACCTGCACGCCGTACGCCGGTTGTTCGTCGACGATCTCGACGAGGCCGACCTCGCCGCGCTCACCAAGGTCTTCACCCGTCTCGGAGAGCGGTTGACCGCCGCCCGAGCAGAGTCACGCTAGGAGAGTCCGATGCCCGCCGTCACCGTCGAGGATGTCCTCGTCCTGCCCCGCCTGCCCCGTCTCGACCCCGCCACCACCGCGTTCCGGCCGGTCCGGTCGCTGACCACCGCGCCGAGCGGCTACGAGGGCGAGGGCTTCCCGGTGCGCCGCGCGTTCGCGGGCGTGCCGCTGACCGACCTCGACCCGTTCATCCACCTCGACCAGATGGGCGAGGTCGACTACGCGCCGGGCGAGCCCAAGGGCACGCCGTGGCACCCGCACCGGGGCTTCGAGACCGTGACGTACATCATCGACGGGATCTTCGACCACCAGGACTCCAACGGCGGCGGCGGCACGATCACCAACGGCGACACCCAGTGGATGACCGCCGGGTCGGGCCTGCTGCACATCGAGGCGCCGCCGGAGCACCTGGTGATGAGCGGCGGCCTGTTCCACGGGCTGCAGCTCTGGGTCAACCTGCCGCGGGTCAAGAAGATGAGCGCGCCGCGCTACCAGGACATCCGTGGCAAGGAGTCTGCGCTGCTGACGACGCCCGACGGTGGCGCGCTGGTTCGCGTGATCGCGGGTGAGATCGCGGGCCACGCCGGCCCCGGCACCACCCACACGCCGATCACCATCGCGCACCTGACCGTGCAGCCCGGCGCCGAGGTCGACCTGCCCTGGCGGCCGGACTTCAACGCGCTGGTCTACGTGCTCGGCGGGCGTGGCACCGTCGGCGTCGACAAGCGCCCGATGCACACCGGCCAGCTCGCCGTGCACGGCAAGGGCGACGCGCTGCGGATCACCGCCGACCTCCAGCAGGACGCGCACACGCCGGCCCTCGACCTCTACATCATGGGCGGCGAGCCGATCCGCGAGCCGGTCGCGCACTACGGCCCGTTCGTCATGAACACCCGGGCCGAGCTGGTCAAGGCGTTCGAGGACTACCAGGCCGGCCGGCTCGGCGTCATTCCGGCGGGCCGGGTGCCGCACTCGGCGGGCGAGGGCGACCGCCCGTAGGGCAGGATCAGGCGGTCACCAGGAAGATCGCGACGACGCCGAGCAGCACCATTATCAGGACCGCGAGAAGGAGGCCCTGCTCGCTGTTGGCCTCCCGCGTACGGCTTTCCGACTCCGGAATGATCTCACTGCTCATCGGGGCCTCCCTTACCTGCCGTCCTTCGACAATGACGGTAGGCGCGCCGTTACGGAGAGAAATCGCGGTTTCGCGCCAGGCTCGGCGGTTCTGTGTCAACGTGTCGGGCCGCCCCAGGCTGTGGGCGCCGGGGTGTGACCAAGGGGCGGCCTGGGCAATACCACTCCAATGCCGATCGAGGACTGGTTTCTCAGCCGGACAGAACGGGGCAATCCCTCGTCAGACCTGCCCGCCTGGAGCGAGGGCAACCTCTGCGAGCCGCTGATCCACGGCGCGACGTACTTCGCCGACCTGGTGCGTTCGGTCGACAGCCTGGGCAAGGGCGACCACCTGCTGTTCACCGACTGGCGGGGCGACCCCGACGAGCGCCTCCTGCCCGAGGGCCCGACGGTGGCCGAGCTGTTCTCCCGGGCCGCCGAGCGCGGCGTGGTGGTCAAGGGGCTGGTGTGGCGGTCCCACCTCGACAAGCTCCAGTACAGCGAGGAGGAGAACCGCCACCTGGGCGAGGCGGTCGAGGGCGCCGGCGGTGAGGTGCTGCTCGACCAGCGCGTCCGCCGGGGCGGCTCGCACCACCAGAAGCTCGTCGTGGTCCGCCGCCCGGAGCACCCCGAGGACGACGTCGCGTACGCCGGGGGCATCGACCTGTGCCACAGCCGCCGCGACGACGAGAACCACCTCGGCGACCCGCAGCCGGTGACCATGGCCAAGGCGTACGGGCAGCGCCCGCCCTGGCACGACGTCCAGCTCAAGCTGCACGGCCCCGTCGTCGACCTGCTCGACCGGGTGTTCCGGGAGCGCTGGGAGGACCCGATGCCGCTGGACGTCGAGAACCCGGCCGCTTACGTGCGCGACAAGCTCAACCACGCCGACCTCTCCGCGGACCCGCTGCCGCCCCGCCCGGCCGCGGCCGCCCCCGCCGGCCCGCACGCCGTGCAGGTGCTGCGCACCTATCCCGCGATCCGGCCCCCGTACCCCTTCGCCCCCGACGGCGAGCGCACCGTGGCCCGCGGCTACCGCAAGGCGATCAAGCGGGCCCGGCGGTTGATCTACCTGGAGGACCAGTACCTCTGGTCGACCGAGGTGGCCGCCCTGTTCGCCGCCGCGCTGAAGGCCAACCCCGACCTGCACCTGGTCGCGGTCGTGCCCCGGCACCCCGACATCGACGGCCGGCTGGCGCTGCCGCCCAACCAGGTGGGCCGTGAGCTCGCCCTGCGGCTGTGCCGGGAGGCGGCACACGACCGGGTGCACGTCTTCGACGTGGAGAACCATCAGGGGACACCGGTGTACGTACACGCGAAGGTCTGTGTCGTCGACGACGTCTGGGCCAGCGTGGGTTCCGACAACTTCAACCGTCGTTCGTGGACACACGACAGCGAGCTGTCCTGCGCGGTGCTCGACGAGACCCGCGACGAGCGTGCGCCGCGCGACCCCGGCGGCCTCGGTGACGGCGCCCGGGTCTACGCCCGGGACCTCCGGCTGCGGTTGATGGGCGAGCACCTCGACCGCACCGACACCGACGCGCTGGTCGATCCGGCCGAGGCCGTCGCGGCCATGGTCGAGTCGGCCTCCGCGCTGGAGGAATGGCACCGGGGCGGGCGGAGCGGCCCGCGCCCACCCGGCCGGCTGCGGCCGCACGCGCCCGAGCGGCTGCCCCGGCTCACCCGGCTCTGGGCGGTGCCGGTCTACCGCCTGGTCTACGACCCGGACGGCCGCCCGCTCCGCCACCGCCTCCGGGGCGCCTTCTAGACGACCAGGGCCCACTCGCGCGGCACGTAGATCGGCGCCTCGGGCTCGCCGGAGAGCACCATCGCGGCCCGCCACCGCTCGATGCCGGGGGTGCCGAGGTCGACCCAGCGGTCGAGCAGGATGCCGGCGTCCCCCGCGTACGACTCGGCGTGCGCGCCGGCAGCCAGGATGGCCCCGTCTGCCTGGATCGCCGCGCCACCGCCCCGGGTCTCGTCGAGCAGCACGCAGCCGGTGCCGCCGTCGAACGGCGCGCTGGTCGCCCGCCGGTCCCAGGCGCCGACGGCGAACCACAGGTCGTGGTAGCGCAGGCCGTCGACCGGCTGCCGCCACCGCGGCGGCACCCGCACCGTGGGGACGATCGGGCCGTCGGCCCGCACGGGCGCCGGATGGGCCCACGGGTAGCTCGCCCCGAGCGGGCCCGCCGCCGCCATGAACCCGGCACCACAGACACCGTCGGCCCACACGTCGTCGCGGGCAGGCCAGTCGGGCCGGGCCCGGCCGTCGCCCGGCTCGGTCCACACGCGCAGGACCGGGTTGTTGCCGGCGTGCGCGATCGGCGCGACCATCAGGCCGCCGGGACGGAGCTGGGCCAGCCAGTGCGGCGACACGCCGGTGATGCCGACGGTGACGATCACCCGGTCGTACGGCGCGCCCTCGGGAGCACCGAGGTAACCGTCGCCGACCCGCACCCGCGCGTTGCCGACGCCGGCCGCCGTCAGCGCGGCGGCCGCCCGCGCGGCCACGTCGGGCTGCACGTCGACGCTGGTCACGTCGGCCCCGACGGCCGCCATCAGCGCGGCGTTGTAGCCGGTGCCCGCCCCGATCTCCAGCACCCGCATGCCGGCCGCGACGCCCAGCTCCTCGATCATCAACGCCATCAGCGACGGCTGGCTCGACGAGCTGACCGGTCGGCCGTCGTCGAGCTTGGTCACGAGCGCGTCGTTGCGGTAGGCGGCGTCGAGGAAGCCGTCGTCATCCGGCCGCAGGAAGCCCTGCTCCCGGTCGTGGAAGCCGTCGGCGAGGAACACCTCCCGCGGCACGGTCGCGAAGGCGTGGATCAGGTCGGCCCGGGTGAGCCCGCCGTCCGCGCGCAGCACGTCGACCAGACGGGCGCGGAGGGCGGGCGCGTCGGTCATGCACCTACGGTAGGCCGCCCCGCCGCTTCACGCGCTTCTTGGAGACACCGGGGCACGTCGGCGGCGTGGTACGGGTGCTCGGCCGGCTCGATGTTGGCCAGGAACTCGGCGTAGACCGCGGCCGACCGCAGCGCGGCGACCGGGCGCAGCGCCTCGATCGCCCCCTCGGGGTCGCAACCGGGCACGGCCTCACGCCAGCGCGCCGCCCAGGCCGCCCGCAGGCCCTCGCCGTCGACGGTCTCGCTCAGCCGCAGGATGTCGAAGACCGGGTTGCCGGCGAACGAGTCGCCCCAGTCGATCACCACGGCGTCGCCCCCGGGCGTGACGCGGGTGTTGCCCGGGTGCAGGTCGCCGTGCACGAGCGTGTCCGGCAGGCCGGCGGCCGCGGCGATGCGCTCGTCGAGATCGGGCAGGACCTCGTCGACGCTCGGGGTGTGCGGGGCCAGGGTCGCGCGGATCCACTCTGCCAGGCGGCGGCCGCGCCGGTCGGGGACGCCGGCGGCGACGAGCGCGTCCAGGTCGCCCCGGGCGGCGCGCTGGATGCCGTGGGCGATCACCCCGACCCGGTGGCGGCCCGCGACGTCGGCCTCGTACCAGTCCTCGCCGGGCACGTGCGCCAGCAGCAGGCGGCCCTCGTCACCGGCGGCGAGCAGCCGGGGTGCCCGGCCCGGCGCGGCGTGCTCCAGCCAACGCAGCACGGCCGCCTCGTGGCGAAAGAACGGCGGCACCTGCTTGAGCCACGCCCGCTCGGCGCCGGCGTCGAGGCGCCAGATCGCCGACAGGTTCCAGGTGCGGTGCTGGTGGGCGGTGGCGTCGGGGCGGCCGAGTTGGGCCCGGGCCCAGGCGAGGCTGCGTTCGGGACCGCCCGGTTCCGCGTACGCCCGGCGGTGGGGTTGTGGGTCCGTCACCGTGCGGGGGTCGATGCCGGCGTCGGCCAGCGGCCCGGCGCCCGCGGGGGCGGTGGCGGTGGCGCACTCGGCCAGGTAGGTGACCGTGCCGCCGGGCATCTTCGGCCGGTCGGCGGAGAGGATGCGCAGGATCGTGACGTCGAGCCCGAAGTGGACCCGCGCGCCGTCGACGACATCGGCGGACTCCTGCCACCAGGGCACGGGCACGGGATAAGGAGGCAGCACGCCGAGCGGGGTGCCGTGGGCGTCGACGAGCACGAGGCGGGCGAGGCGGCTGCTGGTCACGGCGGGCACGCTAGCCGCCGGCGCGCTCGGCCGCGACCGGGTTTCAGCCCGTCGCCGCGCGCTGTCTGCCCACCGTCTCGTCGGTGCCCGTGGGCAGGGCCGGCTCGGCGAGCCCGAGCAGCTCCTGGCGGGCGTTGAGCAACACCATGATCAGCTCGTCGAGCCGCGCGGGGGTGAGCCCGTAGCGCCCGATCGGATGGGCCGACAGCACGGTCGGCGGGGTGCCGCTGTCGAGCGCCTGCCCGACGGTCAGCACCACCAGGTCGGGCGTACCCCCGGCATGATCGAGCTGCGCGAGGAACTGGTTGGCCAACTCGACCCGGGGCATGCCGTCGGCGACCCAGTGTACGGGCGCCTCCGGGCGGACGTAGTCGTTCACCTATCGACCATGACACATGTGTTGCCCGCCCGCACGGCGTCGTTCGCTAGCGTGTGAGGTGTGCTGGTCGTCATCATGTCGGACACCCACCTGCCCAAGCGGGCCAAGGACCTCCCCGCTCCACTATGGATGATGGTGGACGAGGCCGACGTCGTGGTGCACGCCGGCGACTGGGTCGAGGTCGACCTGCTCGACCAGCTCGAGGCCCGATCGCGCCGGCTGGTCGCGGTCTACGGAAACAACGACGGCCCGGCGCTGCGCGCCCGACTGCCGGAGGTGGCCCGGGCTGACCTTAACGGGGTGCGGTTCGCGGTGATCCACGAAACGGGCCAGGCGACGGGCCGCGAGGCCCGCTGTGCGGCCCGCTTCCCGGACACGGACGTGCTGGTCTTCGGCCACTCCCACATCCCCTGGGACACGACGGCGCCGAACGGTCTGCGCCTGCTGAACCCGGGCTCACCCACCGACCGCCGCCGCCAGCCCCACCACACCTTCATGACGGCGGAGATCACCGCCGGAGCCCTCACCACGGTCGCCCTCCACCGCCTCTGACCCCGGTCGTTCAGCGTGCCTTGGCCAATGGACGGTTGGCGCGTTTGCGCGGGTTCTTCGGGCTGTGTGACGGAGCGCCGAGCTTGTTGATTGCGGGGCGGCACTGGTCCTCGGCGCGAACTCCGTCAGTCCGGGACGACCGATGGGTGTCTCGTTGGGCCGACATGCTTCGGCATGTGCGCACATGCTCAAACGCGTCGGCTCCTCCTTGGCGTCGGCAGGGCATGATCGCGGTCATGTCGGATTCGTCGTGGGTCTATGTCGTCACCGATGTCGAGCTCGACGGGCCGTGGCCCGGAGCCAACTCGATGCGGTCCTTCGCCTCGGTCGCGGTGTCGCTCGACGGCACCGAACACGGCCGCTTCGAGGCCGTCCTCGAACCACTGCCCGGCACGGCGCCCAACGAGCACACGCTCGCGTTCTTCGAAACGGTCCCGCAGGCCTGGGCCGCGGCCACCGAGAACCCGGAACCGGTCACCGCCGTGCTCAACCGCTGGACCACCTGGCTGCAGGCACTGCCCGGCCGCCGCGTCTTCGCGGCCGCGCCGCTGTCCCTGGACGGGCCATGGATCGACTACTACCTGCGGCGGTTCACCCGCTACGGCCTCCACCCAGGACACGCCGAGACCGACCCCCTCTTCCACGGCGCCGGGGTGTGCATCACCAGCTACGCCGCCGCCGTCACCGGCCGGCCGCCAGTCGACCTCGCGATCCTCGACCTCCCGCCCGACTGGTTCGGCCAGGTCGCACACACCCACCACGCCATCGACGACGCCCTCGGCTACGCCAACCTCCTCGTCACCCTCGCCGGCCGAGCGGCCCAGCGGACCTGCGACTCGGCCTGATCAACAGGGCGGGCCACTCCTCGGGCGAGCGTCACGTGATCCGTGACGCGCTTCGCGAGAGCATCGAGGTCCGCCGGTGACGGCGCGACCGTCTAATGTGCGACGCGTGCAGGACCTGGCGATCAATTTGGTGGCGAGTGTGCTCGCGGCGGTGGCGGCTTGGGTCGTTCAGCGGGCCGTGGCGTATCGGCGGTTGGCGCGGATGCGCGGGTTCTTCGGGCTGCGGGACGGCGCGCCGAGTCTGTTGATCGTGGGGCGGCACTGGTCTTCGGCGCGGATGTCGAGTGTGCACCGCAACGACGTCGCCGCGATCGTCGAGCTCGGGGCGATCGTGAAGGAGTGTGGTGGGCGGGCCGATCTGGTGCCGGCCGCGGAGGCGCCCAAAGAACTGGGCAAAGTCACCGAGTTCTGTGTCGGCGGGCGGGAGAGCAATCCGCGCACCGAAGCTCATTTGGCAGCGTTGCTGCCGGGGGTGCGGGTGACGACCTACGCCGAGGCTGGCGACCCCGTGCCGCTGCTGGTCGGTGAGCACCGGTTCGAGCGCGACCCGCACCACGTGGCGCACGTGTTGCTCGCCCGGGTGGTGCCCACCGCGCACCCGATCTTCCTGCTCGTCGGGCAGACGGCGCTGAGCAACCTCGCGGCGGCGCGGTACCTGGCCGAGAACCACCGGGAGCTGCAGCGACGATACGGGGATCAGTCCCCGTTCTGTCTGGCGCTGCGGGTGCGGGAGCCGGCCGCCTACGGGCCCGATCTGGTGGAGCTCGTCGGCGACGTCACCGAGGCCGCGTTCGGCGGGACGCCGCCGCCGGCCCTGCCGAGACCGCGCCTGCGCCAACCCTGGTGGGCGGTGGGGCGCCGCCGCTGAAAAGGCGGCGCCCCGAAGAGACAGCCTCAGCTCGCGCCGCTGGACCGCCAGTTCATCCGGGTCAGCAGCTGTCGGGCCGACTCGGCGTGCTCGGCGTCGACCATCACCGCGTATTCGGTGGCCTGCAGTGAGCTGCGCGACGTGAAGTCGCGCTGGCCGCGGGTCATGCCGTGGGCGATGGCGCCGAACAGGGCGCCCCAGAAGGCGCCGATCGCCAGGGCGGAGAACACCACGGCGAACCAGTTGGCGTCGGAGAAGATGCCGAACAGGAGGCCGATGAACAGGCCGAACCAGGCGCCGCTGGCCGCGCCGGCCAGAGCCGCCCGGCCGGTGGTGAGCCGGCCGAGCACATTTTCCACCAGGCGCAGGTTGCTGCCCACGATGGCGGAGTGCTCGACCGGGAACTGGTTGTCGGAAAGGTAGTCGACGGCCGCCTGGGCGGCGGCGTAGTCGGTGTAGGTCGCGACGGTCACCGTGGGGCGGTTGACGCCCTGGTCGATGACCGGACCGCCACCGAAGACGCCACCGCCGAGGCCGCCGCCCGGGACCGGTGCGCCGGAGCCGGCAGGTGCTGCGGGTACGCCGCCCGGGCCGGGCGGGATGTTGCCGGCCGGCGTCGAGGGTGTGGTCATGATTCCTCCTTGGTCGCGTACCACTTCCCTCGATCTTCGACCGGAAAACGGTCGTCAGCTAGTCGTTCCGTCAAATCACGGCGCACGGTGTGGGACCCAGCCGCCAGTCCGTCGGCGGTTGGAAGGTCCCGGTGTAGGTGCCCTGGAAGCCGAGCGAGATCGAGCCGCCGGTGGGCAGGTTGCCGTTCCACGCCGCCGGTCGGGCGGTGAGCTGGGTGCCCGACTGCGTCCACGTGGCGCTCCAGCCCTGGGTCAGCCGGGTGTCGCCGCGCAGCGTCGCGGTCAGGGTCCAGCCGGACAGCGCGGCGCCGTTGTTGGTCACGGTCACCTCGGCGGTGAAGCCACCCGGCCACGAGTTGGTCCGCAGGCGAACGGTGCACGTGCCGGCGGGCGGCGACGTGGGCTCGGCGGTCGGCGTCGGCGGGTTCGACGTGGGCGGGTTGGAGGTCGGCGGGTTGGAGGTCGGCGGGTTGTAAGGGCCGGCCGCGATGGCCAGGTCGTACGCCCGCTGCGGGACGAACTGGCCGGCGGCGGCGATGCAGCCGTCGGCTTCGCCAGGCAGCTTGACCCAGAGGTACGCCGCGATGGCCGGATCGCCGGTCTCGGTCGTGCTGGGCACGCCGATCGCCCGGCCGGCCGGGTCGCACCACTCGGAGCCGAGCGGGCCGTTGCCGTTGCGGCTCGTGTCGATCACGGCCTTGAGCTGGGAGGCGCCGATCGCCGACAGGACCGCCTTGGCGTACGGCACCGCCTCGCTGTTGGCCCGGTAGTTGGAGACGTTGACCGAGATGCCGTCGGCGCTGTTGACGATGTCGGCCGCGACCGCCCGGGAGGCCGCCTCGCTCGGCGACAGCCACGCCGAGTGCCCGACGTCGTAGTAGACCTTGGCCTGCGCCGAACCGGCCTTGAGGCGCTTGCCCGCGTACGCCATCGAGGCTCTGGTCTCGGCCTGCTGGGCCGCGCTCTGGCAGTTGGTCATCAGCGGGAGCACGTCAGGCTCCAGGACGATGGCCGCGGGTCGGCCGGCCAGCCCGGCGGCCACCTCGTCGACCCAGGCGCGGTAGGCCGCGTGCGACGGCGCGCCGCCGGAGCTCGCCCCGCCGCAGTCCCGGTTGGGGATGTTGTAGACGACCATGATCGGGATCTTGCCGGCGGCCGCGGCCGCGCCGACGAACGCGGCGACCTGGCCGCGCACGGCGGCCGTGTTGGTGGTGGTGAACCAGCGGGCCTGCGGCACCGTGGCGATCCGGTCCCGGATCACGGGCGCCTTGCTGTCGGAGGGGTTGGCGGCGACCCATTGGGCGGCGTTGGTGTCGGGGTCGACATAGAACGCCGAGTCGGCCGCTTCGGCGCGGCCGGGTGCGACCAGCGCGGTCAGGGCGACGGCGACGGCGGCCGCGCCGGCCAGTGCCGCGCCGGCGACGGATCTGCGGTGCATGGCGGTTCTCCTTGGCTCAGGCGATAGAGGACCGTCAGTGGAAGCGCTCCCAGCAGCTTACCGCACATAGTCCTCCAGCAGAGCCGGGGTGAGGCCGGCTTTGTGGATCGCCTTGAGCGCGCCGAGCAGGTCGGCCATCAGCGCGGGGCGGAAGTGCATCAGCAGCACGTCGCCGGGCCGCACCACCTTGTCAGGAGTCTGGTAGCGGACGTAACCCTCGTTGACGGTCTCGGTCCAGTAGAACAGCGCCTTCGCGCCGCAGTCCCTGGCCGCCCTGATCGTGGTGGCGTCGTGGTCGCCGAACGGCGGGCGGAACAGGGTCGGCCGCTCGCCGAACAGGTGCTCCAGCTTGTCGGCGGAACCGCAGATCTCCCGGCGCTGGAACTCGTAGGAGCGGCCGCGCAGCGACTCGTGGTGGATCGTGTGGTTCTCCACGACCCCGCCGGCCGCCTCGATCGCCGTGAAGTAGTCGGTGTGCTCCTCCGCGGCCGGGGAGTTGAGGAACAGCGTGACCGGGATGTGCGCCTCGCGGATGAAGGCCGGCACGTCGGCCGGGCGGGCGAGACCGCCGTCGTCGATCGTGATGAAGGCGACCTTCTGGTCGGTCGGCACCCGGAGCCAGAACGGCGGCGCGTCGGTCGGCAGCGGCGTCGTCAGCCGCGCCGGCGGGGCGGGGGCGAACTCCGGGACCTGGGCCACGTACCACTCGAGGCTCTTGGGTTTGGGCTTCGGCGTCGGGCTGGGGGCCGGCGCCGCGGTGCTGCTGGGCTGGTCGGGCCCGCGCGTCGTCGAGACGAGCGAGTGCGCGTGGCTCGCCGTCGCGGCGCAGGCGCTGACCGTGCACAGTGCCAGAAGCGCGCCGAGTACGCGCGAAGGGTTGATCGACACGCCGGAACGGTAGCGGGCGAATCCTTACCGCGGTCGGCGGGGCTTGAGCAGGAACACGTTGGGCGCCACCTTCTCCATCTCGCCGTCGCGGGCGACGATCAACCCCGCGGCGAAGTCGACGAGCGGCGTCGGGTCAGGATCGGCGAGCTCGGTCAGGTCCATCACGACCGTGACGTCGTGGCAGAACAGGTGGCCGACGTGGATGACGTCGGCATAGCTACGCGGCCGGAGCGTCTTGAGCATTGCTTCAGTTTCCGCCATGAACGCCCGCCGAGCGCCACGCGGCGCGCAGGGTGTCGAGGACGCCGTCGTCGAGGTGGCCGTGGAGGCGGAGGCGGGCCATGCCGCCGTCCGGGTAGATGTCCAGGCGGACGTGGGTGACCGGGTCGCCGACCACGGGGAAGCGGTGGCGGGTGTCCGGGCGCAGCGGGGTGCGTGGGAGGAGCTCGCGCCAGGCGGTCCCGTCGGCCGGGTCGGCCGTACGGTCGTCGACGCCGTGCAAGGCCGCGGCACCAGGGGCGTTTCCCTTGAAGTGGCTCGTGTCCAACTCGGCCAGGCGGATCCGACCCGGGGCCGCCAGGCGCACCACGACCCAGTCGTTGCCCGTGTCGCGGCGCCGGCGGGTTTCCCAGCCCTCGCCCATCGTGTGGGCCAGGCCGGGCTCGATCAGTTGGCCCGGCGCGCCGTAGAACAGGTCGCTGCAGGCGGTCACCCGGCCGCCGTTGTCGACCGCGGCCAGGTCGAGCCAGCCGTCCGGGAAGCGGACCGGGTCGGGCACCACCTCGCCGTGCACCCGCAGCCGGGCCACTCCCCCGTCGGGGTGGATCACCAGGCGGACGTGGGTGACCAGCGCGTCGGAGCCCACGTCGAACGCGTTCGCCGTGTCGCCGGCCAGGGGCGAGCGGGGCAACAGCGGGAACCAGTCCGCCGACTCCAGCTCCTCCAGTGCCGGGTGGCCGTCCAGGCGGCAGCCGTGCACCGACGCCGCGGGCGGGAAGTTGCCCGTGAAGAACGACGTGTCGACCACCAGGCCGTGGACCACGCCGGACGCGCCCAGCCGGACGATGGCCCAGTCCTCGCCCGGTGAGCGGCGGCGGCGGGTCTCCCAACCGTCGTACACCTGGCCTTTGGGGCCGAACGTGCGCGGCGTGAACCCCGGCGGCTCCGGCGTGACCAGGTTGTCGGCGGCCGCGAACAGCTCGTCGTTGGCGCCGACCACGCCGCCGCCGAGGCGCCGCGACGCCAGGTCCGGCAACGACAACCAGGCCGGGGTCACGAAGCCGCGCCCAGCAGGTCCGCGGAGCGGCTCAGCAGCTTGCCGCGCGGCGGGTCGCCCGGCGTGACCTTGACGCCCCCGAGCCACACCCGGCGGACCACACCGGTCAACCGCTGCCCGGCGTACGGCGTGACCGGGTGCCGATGGTGCAGCCCGTCCGGCGCGACCGTGGACGTGGCCTCGGGGTCGAAGGCGACCAGGTCCGCGTCCGCCCCGACGGCGATCCGGCCCTTGTGCCGCAGGCCCACCAGGTCGGCCGGGCCGGTGGCCATCCAGCGCACCACGTCGGCGATGTCGTGCCCGCGGGCGGCGGCGGCCGTCCAGACCAGCGGCAGCCCGAGCTGGAGCGAGGCGATCCCGCCCCACGCCGCGGCGAAGTCGCCCGTGTCGGGTCGCTTGAGGGCCGGCGTCGACGGCGAGTGGTCCGAGACCACGATGTCGAGCGCGCCCTCGGCCAGCGCGGCCCAGAGCCGGTCGCGGTTGGCCGCGCCGCGGATCGGCGGGCAGCACTTGAACTCGGTCGCCCCGTCGGGCACCAGCGCCGCGTCGAGGGTCAGATAGTGGGGACAGGTCTCCGCGGTCACCCGCACGCCCCGGGCCCGGCCGGCCGCGACCTCGGCGGCGGCGTCCGCGTCGGAGACGTGCAGCACGTGTACGCGTGACCCGGTCGCCTCGGCCGCGTCCAGCGCGGCAGCCACCGCGGCACGCTCCGCCGCACCGGGCCGGGACCGCTCGAAGTCGGCGTAGACCCGTGACGGGCGGGCGTCGAGCAGGCCGGCCGGGTCCTCGGCGTGCACCAAAAACAGCGCGTCCACCGCCGCCATCGCCTGGCGCAGCTCCAGCGGGGTGACCGGCGGGAACTCCGGCACCCCCGAGTCGGCCAGGAACGCCTTGAAGCCGAACACCCCGGCCGCGTGCAGGGCGGCCAGCTCGCCCGCGTTGCCGGGGACGGCGCCGCCCCAGAAGCCGACGTCGACGTGGCACTGCCCGGTGGCCGCCGCCCGCTTCTCGGCGAGCGCGGCGGCGGTGACGGTCGGCGGCAACGAGTTCAGCGGCATGTCGACGATCGTGGTAACGCCGCCGGCCAGCGCGGCCCGGGTCGCGGTGGCGAAGCCCTCCCACTCGGTGCGGCCGGGCTCGTTGACGTGCACGTGGGTGTCGACCAGGCCGGGCATCAGCACGAGGTCGCCCAGGTCGACGTCGGCCCGCGGGCGCCCGGGGACGACCGCGGCGATGCGCCCGTCGCGCACCTCGACGCCGGCCGGGCCGACCGTGCCGTCCGGCAGCACCACCCGCGTCGAGCGGATCACACGGCCCACAGCGCCTCCAGGGTCGAGCGGGTGAACGGCACCTCCGGCGGGTCGAGGGCGCCGCAGTCGAGGCCACGCAGCAGGAAGCCGGCCAGGGCACGGGCCGTCGCGGGCTCGTCGAGCACGCCACCGGCCTGCCGCTCCAGATAGCGGCCGAGCCGCTCGACGGCGGCGGCCGAGGCGGAGCGGAAGAACGCGTACGTGGCGGCGAACCGGGTCGGCAGTTGCGCCGGGTGCAGGTCCCAGCCCTGGTAGAAGCCGCGGGCCAGGGACCGCAGCACGAGCCGGTGGTGCAGCTGCCAGGCGGCGTGGATGCCCGGACCGATCGGCAGCACGTTGCACGACCCGTCGGAGAGCCGCACGCCGGTGCCGGCCACCGCCACCTGCATCACCGCCTTGGCATGGTCGGCGGCCGGGTGGGCGAGGCTCTGCTCGGCGGCGGCGACCCCGAGCGCGGCGCTGTAGTCGTAGGTGCCGTAGTGCAGGCCGACCAGCCGCCCCTCGCCGGCCGCGGCCAGCCGGGCCACCGTCGCGCTGCCGTCCGGCCCGAGCACCGCCAGCGGGGTCTCCACCTGGGCCTCGAAGAGCAACGCCCGCGGCGGCAGCCCGTAGGCCAGCTCGAGCTGCGCGCACAGCCGGGCCATCGCGGCGACCTGGGCCGGCGCGCTCACCTTGGGCAGCGTGACCACGAAGCCCGGCGGCAGCCCGCCGTCGACCGCGGCGAGGAACAGGTCCAGCGTCCGCACGCCGCGCCGCCGGGTGGCCGCCTCCAGCGACTTGATCCGCAGGCCGACGAACGGCGGCGCGGGGCTGAGCGCCAGCAGCGCCGCGCCGGCGGCGGCCGCGGCGGCGTCCTCGACGTCGTCGCCGCGCGCGCCGTAGCCGTCCTCGAAGTCGATCCGCAGGTCCTCGATCGGCTCGCGCTCGAGCTTGGCCAGGACCCGCTCGCGCAGCTCCTCGGGGAACGGCAGCGGCGGGGCGGCGTCCAGGGCGGCGAGCGCCTCGGCGCCCCAGGTGGCGACGACGGACGGGGCGAACTTGTCGGCGGGTACGTAGACCGTGTGCACCGGCTGCCGCCCGGCCACCGCGGGCCGGGGCCGCGCCCGCAGCACCGCGTCGACGGGCGCGAGCCGCTGGTCGAGGTCCCGGTAGACCGAGTCCGGCAGCCGCCCTGTCATGACAGCGCGATGTGGTCCGGGCGGACAGGGACTCTGGTGAGCGGCAGCCCGGTCGCGGCGCGGATGGCGGCGACCACGGCCGGGGTCGACGAGATGGTCGGCGGCTCGCCGACGCCGCGCAGCCCGTACGGCGCGTCCGGGTCGCCGAGCTCCAGCACGTCGACCGCCATCGGGGGCATGTCGAGGATCGTCGGTATCAGGTAGTCCGTGAACGACGGGTTGCGGATCACTCCGTCCACCACCTGGACCTCCTCCATCACGGCGAGCCCGAGCCCCTGCGCGGTGCCGCCCTGGATCTGCCCGACCACGGCCTGCGGGTTGACCGCCTTGCCGACGTCCTGGGCGGTGGCGATCTCGACGACCCGGACCAGGCCCAGCTCGGTGTCGACGTCGACGACGGCCCGGTGCGCGGCGAACGCGTACTGGACGTGGGCGTCGCCCTGGCCGGTCGCCGGGTCGAGCGGCTGGGTCGGCTTGTGCCGCCACTCCACCGTCTCCTCGACGACGTCGTTGCCGAGCAGGTCGACCAGCGACCCCACCACCGAGCCGTCGGACGCGACCACTTTGCCGTCCACAAGGGACAGCTCGTCGGCGCGGCCCAGCCGGGCCAGCACGGTCGCCCGGACCGCCTGGCAGGCCGCGCGCACCGCGCCGCCGGTCATGTAGGTCTGCCGGGACGCCGACGACGAGCCGGCGCTGCCCACGGAGGTGTCGGCGGTGGCCACGGTGACCCGGCCGACGCCGAGCTCGGTGCGGGCGATCTGGGCCTGCACGGTGACCAGGCCCTGCCCGACCTCGGCGGCGGCGGTGTGCACGAGCACGGCCGGCTCGCCGCCGATCACCGACAGCCGGACCCGGGCGGTGGCGAAGTCGTCGAAGCCCTCGGAGAAGCAGACGTTCTTGATGCCGATCGCGTAGCCGACCCCCCGGACCACGCCCTCGCCGCGGGTCGTGTTGGCCACGCCGCCGGGCCGCTCGCGCGGGTCGCGCAGGGCCGGCGGCGGCAGCGGGCGGTCGCGCACCCGCGCGAGCAGCTCGGCGACCGGGGCCGGACCCTGGACGAGCTGCCCGGTCGGCATCACCGAACCGGTGGTCATCGCGTTGCGGCGGCGGACCTCGACCGGGTCCAGGCCGAGCGCGGCGGCCAGCTTGTCCATCTGCGACTCGTAGGCGAAGCAGGCCTGCACCGCCCCGAAACCGCGCATCGCGCCGCACGGCGGGTTGTTGGTGTAGACGCCGTACGCGTCCATCACCACCGTCGGCACGTCGTAGGGGCCGACGCCCAGGGTCGCCGCGTTGGCCACCACGGCCGGTGTCGACGAGGTGTAGGCGCCGCCGTCGAGCACGATCCGGGCCTTGACGTAGACCAGCTTGCCGGTGCGGTCGGCGCCGTGCTCGTAGGTCAGCCGGGCCGGATGCCGGTGCACGTGGCCGAAGAAGGACTCCTCCCGGCCGTACACCATCTTGACCGGCTTGCCGGTCTGCAGGGCGAGCAGGCTGGCGTGCACCTGCATCGAGAGGTCCTCGCGCGCGCCGAAGGCGCCGCCGACGCCGGCCAGGCTGAGCCGGACCTTGGACGGCGGCAGACCGAGGCAGGCGGCCACCTGCTTCTGGTCGACGTGCAGCCACTGGGTCGCGACGAACAGGTCGATCCCGCCGTCCTCGGCCGGCACCGCGAGGCCGGACTCCGGGCCGAGGAACGCCTGGTCCTGCATGCCGACCTCATAGGTGCCGGTGACCACCACGTCGGCGGCGAGCGCGGTGTCGCCGGCCGAGGCGAACCGGTGGACGGGCACGTGCCGCACCAGGTCGCCGCGGGACAGCGCCTCCTCGGCGTCGGTGACCGGGGCGCGGACGGCATATTCCACCGTGATCCGGGCGGCGGCGCGGCGGGCCGTCTCGGGATGGTCGGCGGCCACGATCGCCACCGGCTCGCCCTCGTAGCGCACCTCGTCGATGGCCAGCACCGGCTGGTCGACGATCTCGAGCCCGTAGTGCTTGGCGCCCGGCACGTCGTCGGCCGTCAGCACCGCGTAGACGCCCGGCACGGCCAGGGCCGCGCTCACGTCGATGCCGCGGATCTCGGCACTGGGGTGCGGCGAGCGGACGGTCGCGCCCCAGAGCATCTCGTCGGCCCACAGGTCGGACGAGTAGGCGAACTCGCCGGCCACCTTGAGCACGCCGTCGGGTCGCCGGGCCGAGGTGCCGACGCCGCCGTCGACGGTGCTGGGCGAATGGACCGCGGTCGTCATCGCGCCCTCCGCATCAGGGCGCGGTGCGCCCGGCGGGTGCGCCGGGTCAGGTCACGGTCGTCGGCGGTACGCAGCTCGCCGTACTCCACGATCGTCCGGCCGCCGACCGTCAGCAGCTCCAAGGTGGCCGGCGGGCCGAAGACCAGCGCGGTGACCGGGTCGTCGATGCCGACGTGCCCGAGGTCGTCGAGCCGCCAGAGCGCGAGGTCGGCCAGCTTGCCCTTCTCGATCGAGCCGAGGTCGGCGTCGCGGCCGAGGCAGCGGGCGCCGCCCATCGTGCCCAGCCGCAGCGCCTCGCGGGCGGTCAGCCCGGTCGGCCCACCGCGCAGCCGGGCCGTGTAGAGGGCCTGGCGGAGCTCGGCGCTGAGCTGGTTGGTCTCCTGCGAGGCCGCGCCGTCGACGCCGAGACCGACGGGCACGCCGGCGTCGAGCAGCTCGCGGACCCGGGCCATGCCGGCCCCGAGCCGGGCGTTGGAGCTCGGGCAGTGGGCGACGGCGGTGCCGGTGGCGGCCAGCCGCGCGATCGCGGCGTCGTCGAGGTGCACGGCGTGGGCCAGCCAGACGTCGTCGCCGAGCCAGCCGACGCGCTCGGCGTACTCGACCGGGGTGCAGTCGAACTGGTCGCGGCAGAAGTCGGTCTCGTCGGCGGTCTCGGCGAGGTGGGTGTGCAGCCGCACGCCGTGCCGCCGGGCCAGCGCGGCCGCCTCCTCCATCAGCCGGCCGGTGACCGAGAACGGGGAGCACGGTGCCACCGCGACCCGCAGCAGCGAGTCGGGCGCCGGGTCGTGGTAGCGGTTGATCGCCTCCTCGGTGGCCGCCAGCGCGTCGTCGGTCTTCTCGACCACCTCGTCGGGCGGCAGCCCGCCACCCGACTTACCCAGGTCCATCGAGCCGCGGGTGGGGTGGAACCGCAGGCCCACCTCGCGCGCGGCTTCGACCTGGGCCGCCATCAGGTCACCGGCCCCGGCCGGGTAGACGTAGTGGTGGTCGGTGCTGGTCGTGCAGCCCGACAGGGCCAGCCAGCCGAGCCCGGCGGCGGTGGTCGCGCCGACGATCTCGGCGTCGATGCCGGCCCAAATCGGGTAGAGCGTGGTCAGCCACTCGAAGAGCGTGCCGTCCTGGGCCAGCCCCTTGGTCGCCCACTGGTAGAGGTGATGGTGGGTGTTGACCAGGCCGGGGGTGAGCAGGCAGCCGGTGCCGTCGACCCGGCGCACCGACTGGAACCGGCCGGCGTGCCCCGGGCCGACCGCGGCGATCCGCCCGTCGTCGCCGATCACCACGTGGCCGTCGACGTATTCGGTGCCGTCGGCGTCGACGGTCGCGATCGCGCAGTTCTCGATGAGGATCATGACGTCGCCGCCAGCCGGACCGCTTCCATGATCTTCTCGTAGCCGGTGCACCGGCACAGGTTGCCCGCCAGCGCCTCGCGGATGTCGGGGTCGCTCGGCGCGGGCTCGCGGGCCAGCAGGTCGTGCACCGCGACGATCAGGCCCGGCGTGCAGAAGCCGCACTGGACGGCGCCGGTGGCGAGGAACGCCCGCTGCACCCGGTCGAGCTGCTCCTCGCCGGAGCCGGGGGCCAGGCCCTCGACCGTGGTCACCGTGCGGCCCTCGGCCTGGCCGGCCGCGACCAGGCACGCGCACACCGGCAGCCCGTCGAGATAGACGGTGCACGAGCCGCACTCGCCCTGCTCGCAGGCGTTCTTGGCGCCGGGCAGGCCGAGCCGCTCGCGGAGCACGTAGAGCAGGCTCTCGCCGGGCCAGACGTCGTCGGCCTGCCGCGTCTCGCCGTTGACCACGCACGTCACCCGCATGCCGCCGCACCTCCCAGATCCGCCCATGCCCACGCCAGCGTCCGCCGGGCCAGCACGGCCAGCGCGTGCCGCCGGTAGTCGGCGCTGCCCCGCACGTCGTCGATCGGCCGCGCCGCCGCGCCGACCAGCTCGCCGAACCGGGCCGCGACCGCGTCCGGCACCGCGTCCCGTGACTCCCAGGGCAGCTCCGCAGCGAGGAAGTCGGCCGCCTCGGTGGCGCGCAACGGCGTCGGCCCGGCCGAACCGATCCCGGTGCCGACCGTACGCGTCGCCGCGTCGAGTGACAGCGCGAACGAGCAGACCGCGATCACCATCGCGTTGCGGGTGCCCACCTTGGCGAACTGCTCGGCGCCGGGCCGGGCCGGCACCAGGAACGCGGCGATCAGCTCGTCGGGCGTCCGGAGCGAGCGCTTCGGCCCGACGAAGAACTCGGTGACCGGCACGCGCCGGGTGCCCCGCACCGAGGCGAGCTCGACCTGCGCGCCGGCGGCCAGCAGCGACGGGTGGGCGTCACCGGCCGGCGAGGCGGAGCCGAGGTTGCCGCCGACCGTGCCGCGGTTGCGGATCTGCGGCGAGCCGACCGTGCGGGCGGCCAGCGCCAGCCCCGGCAACCGGCCGGCCAGCTCGTCGATCAGCCGCCGGTAGGTGACCCCGGCGCCGATCCGCAGCAGGTCGCCGTCGACGCCCCAGTCGGCCAGCGCGGCCACCCGGGTCAGGTCGAGCAGCGCCGCCGGGCGGGACCGGTCGAAGTTGACGTCGACCATCACGTCGGTGCCGCCGGCGATCGGCACGGCGTCGGGGTGGGCCGCCTTGGCCGCCAGGGCCTCGTCCCAGTCGGACGGTCGCAGGAACTCCATGGTCACCACGCCTCCGGGGCCGGCGGCGCGTCGTCGCGCAGCACGGTGCCCTCGATCAGGCCGTACGGGCGGTCGGTGGCCACGTAGACCTCGTTGTCGTTGCCGAGCCCGAACGGCGCCAGGTCGACCAGGAAGTGGTGCTTATTGGGCAGCGCCAGCCGCACCTCGGCCAGCTCCGGCTGCTTCTCCAGCACCCGCGTGCCCATCGCGTAGAGGGTCTGCTGCAGCGAGTAACTGTAGGTCTCGACGAACGCGGCGACCAGGGCGTCCCGCGCGCCCTGGAAGGACGCCGCCCAGGGCGGCCCGGCGCCGACCGACCCCCACCGCCACCGGGCGTCGACCTCGGTGGCCAGGATCCGGTCGGTGGTCTCGGGCAGCGTCGTGTAGCCGTCGCGGACGTAGCCGTGGAACTCGGAGTCGGTGGTGTTCAGCAGGACCAGGCCCGACAGGCCGCTGACCACGTGCGAGGCGTCGGCGGTGACGGTCACGGTGGCGTGCCGGGTGGGGCCGCCCTCGCGGGCGAACGAATGGGGACCCAGGCGCGACCACGGGTGCTCGACCAGGTCGACGCGGGCCCAGTGGATGGTCGGCTGGGTGTCGACGAAGTGCCGGGCCAGCAGCAGGCCGAACGCCTCGGGCTCGCCGACGCCGTAGCGCTTGGCGAACGCGTACACCGTGTTCTTCTGGGTGTCGGTCGGCAGCACCCCGCTGTTGTCGCCGTCGTGCGCGGCGGCCAGGTCGCCGGCCAGCGCGACGCTGACCGTCAGGTCACGCAGGTCGTGGCGGGGGCCGTCGCGGACCACCCGGACGAGGCGGACCTCGGCCTTGCCGTACCGGTTGTCGCCCAGGGTGATCGCCATGCGGTCAGCTCCCCCGGTAGGTCGTGTAGCCGTGCCGGTTGAGCAGCAGCGGCACGTGGTGGTGCTGGTCGGGCGCGGTGACCCGGAAGCCGACGGTGACCTCGGGGAAGAAGGTCGCGCCGTCGAGGTAGCCGGCCACGTCGAAGACGAGCCGGTAGTCGCCGGCTTCCCACCCCTCGGCCGGCACCCACTCGCGCAGCCGCCCGTCGTCGTCGGTGCGCCCCTTGGCCAGCACCTCGGCGCCCCGCTCGAGCCGCACCGTGACGCCGGCGGCCGGGCGGCCGCGCTCGAGGTCGAGCACGTGGGTGGAGAGCGGGGCGGTGGGATCGGTGACGAGCCGTTCCAGCCGGAGGAGGGCGATCTTGCGGAGCTCCTCCTGGACGACGCGGCGCTCGGTCTCGACGTCGTTGTCGAGCCGGTGCCGCAGCGTGTCGAGGATCTCGGCCTGGGACTTCCCGGTCGCGAAGACGAGGAACACGTGGTCGAACCGGCGCTCGTAGTCGAGGTTGGCCCGCTTGAGGGCGGTGATGGTGTCGGCGTCGGCCGCGACACCGGACTGCTCGCGCCGCGACCAGGCGGACTCCCGGTCGCCGCCGGCCGGCCGCTCGCCGATCCGCGGGTGCGCGGCGATCGCGAGTGACACGTCGGCCCAGGTCAGCTTGCGCAGTGCGGTGTCGGCGGCGGCCAGCAGTGCGGCCCGGTCGGCGTAGGGGCGGCCGGCGGCGACCGCCTCCGCCCACGTGGGCGCCGCGCAGCAGGCGAGCAGGTCGCGCTCGGCCTCGGCGGGTGAGAGCCGGTTGAACCGGTCGACGTCGGCGATGACGCCCCCCTTCACGACGGATACCGAATGACTACTCCAGCGCGGGCCCGCGATCAAGGCGTTCCGCACCCGGTGACGGCGTGTCACCGTCGTCGGGGGTGTCCAGGTCGGTGTCGTCGGCGACGTCGCCGCAGGGCACGACCGTCACGTCGGCGGCGTGGGCCCGCAGGTAGGCTCGGGCGCCCGCGTCGCCGGTGGCGGTCCGCGCGACACCCGCCCAGTGCTCGCGGCCGAGCACGACCGGGTGGCCGCGGCGGTCGTCGTAGCCGCCCATGGCCAGGGTGCGCGGGCCGGCGCCGGCGGTCACCCGCTCGACGGCGGCGGGCGTGACGCCCGGCATGTCGACGAGGAGCACCGCGGCGGCGGGCGCGTCGGTGGCGGTGAGGGCGGCCAGGCCGGCCCGCAGCGAGGAGCCCATGCCCGTCGCCCAGTCGGGGTTGTCGACCAGCACCGCGTCGCCGAGGTCGGCGTCGGACCGGACCCGATCGGCGGCCGCGCCGACCACGACGTAGACCGGCGACAGGCCGCCGGCGCGCGCGGTGGCGACGGCCCGCTCGACCAGCAGGGCGCCGTCGCGGCGGACGAGCGCCTTCGGTCCGCCGTAGCGCCGACCGGCGCCGGCGGCGAGGACAAGCCCGGCCGTCATGGCCACACACCCTAGTCCTGACCGAAAACTCTCAGGCAATACACCCGGGTATGCACCTTTCGCGTGTTATATACATCGGCCTTTCGGCTAGCTTTTAGCCGGCCGCTCGGGCTACGGTGAGTGCCGAACGGTTATCCGTGCTCCACAGCAAACTTCAGCACGATGCACATATCGAGCGCAGGAGGTCCCCCCATGACCGTGCAGACGGCCGAGAAGGTAGAGACGGCCACGCTCACCGACAGCGCGACCGAGCTACTGACCGCATTGGCCGCCATGCCGGCCGGACACCCGTCGCGCGCCGCGCTGCGGGACCGCACCATCGAGGCCTGGCTCCCCCTGGCCAACCACCTCGCCCACCGCTACAGCGGCCGCGGCGAACCCACCGACGACCTGCTCCAGACCGCCGCCGTCGGCCTCATCAAGGCCGTCGACAAGTTCGACCCCACGCGCGGCGTCGACTTCGCCGGCTACGCGATCCCGACCATCATCGGCGAGCTCAAGCGGCACTTCCGCGACCGCACCTGGGACATCCGGGTCCCCCGCCGCCTCCAGGAGCTGCGCCTGGCCATCTCCGAGGCCAACAGCTCCCTGCTCCAGTCCCTCGGCCGCTCCCCGACGGTCGCCGACATCGCCGCCCACCTCAAGCTCACCGAGGAAGAGGTCCTCGAGGGTCTCGAAGGGGCGCGGGCCTACAACGCGGTGTCGCTGTCGACCCCGACGGGCGACAGCGAGCGCGGCACCGAGCTCGGCGACCTGCTCGGCTCCGAGGACACCTCCTTCGAGCTGGCCGAGCTGCGGGTCGCCCTCGGCCCCGCGCTGGCCACCCTCGACGAGCGCGAGCAGAAGATCCTCACGCTCCGCTTCTACGGCAACCTCACCCAGTCGCAGATCGCCGACCAGATCGGCGTCTCGCAGATGCACGTCTCCCGCCTGCTGGCCCGCGCGCTGACCAAGCTCCGCGGCCACCTGGGCGAGACAGTCTGACCCTGACGATCGCGCCGGGTCGTACCAGCTCGATTTTGGTTCAATTCGGACCAAAAGCCGCTACTCTGCGGAAATGTTGGTATGGCCCGGCCGGCGTTATCCGCTCGGCGCGACGTACGACGGTGTCGGCACGAACTTCGCGGTCTACTCCGCGGTCGCCGAAGCGGTCGAGCTGTGCCTGTTCGACGCCAACGGCGACGAGCGGCGGATCGACCTGACCGAGGTCGACGCGTACGTCTGGCACGTGTTCCTCACCGGTGTGCAACCGGGCCAGCGCTACGGCTTCCGGGTCTACGGGCCCTGGGACCCGGCCAAGGGGCTGCGCTGCAACCCGCACAAGCTGCTGCTCGACCCGTACGCCAAGGCGATCGACGGCGACGTGCACTGGCACCCCGCCGTCTACGGGCACGACCTCACCGACCCCGACACGATGTCGACCACCGACTCGGCGCCGTACCTGCCGAAGGCCGTCGTGGTGAACCCCTGGTTCGACTGGGGCAACGACCGCGCGCCGCGCACCCCCTACCACGACACCGTGATCTACGAGGCGCACGTCAAGGGGCTGACCGCGCGGCACCCCGAGGTGCCGGAGGAGCTGCGCGGCACGTACGCCGGGCTGGCCCACCCCGCCTCGATCGAGCACCTGACCCGCCTCGGGGTGACCGCGGTCGAGTTGATGCCGGTGCAGCAGTTCGTGCACGACCAGCACCTGACCGACCGGGGCCTGCGCAACTACTGGGGCTACAACACGATCGGCTACTTCGCGCCCTACCACGGCTACTCGGCGATGGGCCGGCTCGGGCAGCAGGTGCAGGAGTTCCGGGGCATGGTGCGGGCGCTGCACGCCGCCGGCATCGAGGTGATCCTGGACGTCGTCTACAACCACACGGGCGAGGGCAACCACCTCGGGCCCACGCTGGGCTTCAAGGGCCTGGACAACCCCGGCTACTACCGGTTGTCCGACGAGGACCCGCGTTACTACATGGACTACACGGGCACCGGCAACTCGCTCAACGTACGCAGCCCGATCTCGCTCCAACTGATCATGGATTCGCTGCGCTACTGGGTGCAGGAGATGCACGTCGACGGCTTCCGCTTCGACCTGGCGGCCACGCTGGCCCGCGAGTTCTACGAGGTCGACCGGTTGTCCACCTTCTTCGAGGTGGTCCAGCAGGATCCCGTCGTCAACCAGGTCAAGCTCATCGCCGAGCCGTGGGACGTCGGGCCGGGCGGCTACCAGGTCGGCAACTTCCCACCATTGTGGACGGAGTGGAACGGCAAGTTCCGTGACACCGTGCGGGACTTCTGGCGCGGTGAGCCCGCGACGCTGGCGGAGTTCGCGACCCGGATCAGCGGCTCGGCCGACCTCTACCAGGACGACGGGCGCCGGCCGGTGGCCAGCATCAACTTCGTCACCTGCCACGACGGGTTCACGCTCAACGACCTCGTGTCCTACAACGGGAAGCACAACGAGGCCAACGGTGAGGACAACAACGACGGCTCGACCGACAACCGCTCGTGGAACTGCGGCGTCGAGGGGCCGACCCGCGACAGCGGCGTGCTCGCGCTGCGCTCCCGGCAGCGGCGCAACTTCCTCGCCACCCTGTTCCTGTCGCAGGGCGTGCCGATGCTCGGCCACGGCGACGAGCTCGGCCGGACCCAGCGCGGCAACAACAACGGCTACTGCCAGGACAACGAGCTCAGCTGGGTCGACTGGTCGACCGTCGACGAGCACCTGCTGGCCTTCGTCCGCAACCTGGCCGCCTTCCGGGCCCGCCACAAGATCTTCCGCCGCCGGCGGTTCTTCACCGGCGCCCCGGTCGCCGGCCGGGACGTGACCACCCCGGTCGCCGACATGGCCTGGTTCGCCCCCGACGGCACCGCTATCGCCGACTGGGACAGCGAGGTCAACGCGCTGACCCTGTTCGTCAACGGCGAGGGCATCAAGGAGCGCGGCCGGTACGGGCAGCGCCAGGTCGACGACTCGTTCCTGCTGTGCTTCAACGGCCACCACGAGCCGCTCCAGTTCGCCCTCCCGCCGGCCGAGTACGGCGAGAAGTGGCAGGTCGTCTTCGACACCGCGCGGGAGGAGCAGCTGGACCCCGCGCCCACCGTCCCCGCCGGCGGGCGCGCCACCGTGGCCGAGCGCAGCCTGCTCGTCTTCGACCGGGAAGTGTGAGGTGTCCGGCCGGGTCGTCTACGCGGTGGACGACCTGTCCGCCGTGGCCGACCTGGCCGCCCTCGGCGTCGACGCCGTCGAGATCGAGCCGCCCGAGGACGACGAGGCGCTGCGCCGGGGTGTGGCCGCGGCCCGGTCCCACGGTCTCGGCGTCACCCTCCGCCTGGCCAGCGACCGCATCCTCGGGCCGGCCGTGGTCGACCACGTCGTGCAGTGGCTGGCCGGCTTCGCCCTCGACGGCGTGCGGCTCGACGGCCCACCCGCGCCGGTGCCGCTCGGCGAGTTCGCGGCCGCGGTCGGCGCGCTCTCGGACCACCTCGGCCGGCCGCTGACCCTGGCCGAGTCGGGTCGCTTCCTCGTGCCGGCCGGCGGCGGGACCCTCGGCACCCTCGACGGCGTCAACGCCTGGCTGTGGCGGGCCGGCGACGCGGATCCCGTCCCGGACCCGGCTCTGCCGCTCGCGCCGCCGCCACCCGGCGCGGTCGCCACGCTGACCGGGTTGCGCGACGTCGCGGCCACGCTGCTGCTCACCGCGCCGCTGACACCGCTGCTCTCGGCGTCCGACGACCTGCCGGCGGCCACGCTGCGCGCGCTGACCGCCCTGCGCCGGGCCCACCCGGACCTGGCGAGCACCAGCCCGGACCCGGCCCGGCCGATCCGGCGCGGCGCCGAGGTGATCACGATGCGCCGCGGCGCGCTGGTGGTCGCGGCCAACATCGGCGTCGCACCGGCCCGGGTCGGCCTGCCCGGCGTGCCGCGCTCGGTCGTCTTCACCACCGGCCCAGGCGTGAGCCTCACCCACACCAGCGTCGACCTCCCACCGGAGTCGGCCGCCGTGGTCGCCTGCTGCCGCTTCGACCAGCCCTGACCAAGCTCCCCGGGCCCTCATGACGTGAATTTCGTTCATTCCGGATTGGCGTCTTTACATCGATGAATTCGCCGCTCTAGATTGAGCTGCGGCTGCCCCGACATCGATCCCTCTGTCTGGAGAGTGGCGTCATGAAGATCAGGGCAACCCTGCTGGCCACCGTCGCCGCGGTCACCGTCGTGGGCGGCGTGGTCGTCGCCGCACCGTCCGCCTCCGCGGGTGTCGGGTACGACTACGACACGATCGGCTACTGGAACCCGTCGGACGGCGGGTGGCACCTGCGCAACTCCAACTCGTCCGGCTCGTCCAACTACACGTTCCTCTACGGCCCGGCCAGCAGCGACATCGTGCCGCTGGCAGGCGACTGGGACGGCGACGGCGACGACACCCCGGGCTGGTGGGACCCGGCCGACGGCAGCTGGCACCTGCGCAACAGCAACTCGGCCGGCCCGTCCAACCTGGCGTTCCTGTACGGCCCGGCCGACGACTCCCTCGTGCCGGTGACCGGCGACTGGAACGGCGACGGCATCGACACCGTCGGCTGGTGGGACCCGGCGGAGGGCGGCTGGCACCTGAGCAACTCCAACACCCCGGGCGGCTCCAACTACACGTTCCTCTACGGGGAGTACGGCACGGGGATCCAGGCCATCACCGGCGACTGGGACGGCGACGGCGACGACACGCCGGGCTACTGGAAGCAGTCGGACTCCGGCTGGCACCTGCGCAACAGCAACTCGGCCGGGCCGTCCAACCTGACGTTCACGTACGGGTTGTTCGGCCAGGCAATCACTCCGCTGACCGGCGACTGGGACAGCGACGGCGACGACACGCCGGGCTTCTGGAAGCCCACCGACGCGGGCTGGCACCTGCGCAACAGCAACTCGTCGGGCCTGTCGGACATCACCTTCACGTACGGGCCGGCGAGCACCACCGTCCGCCCCGTGACGGGCAACTGGGACGGCGTCTAAGGTCCCCCGGCGGCGGCCGGCCCCCGGAGCGCTCGACCGGGGCCGGCCTACGTCGGCCGCAGCCGCAGGACGTCGGGCGTCACCTCGACGATCTCGTAGCCGGTGGGCGCGCCTGCGCCGCGGGCGCCCGGTGGATAGGTCAGCGCCACGCGGCTCCGGGACGGCGCGGTCCACCGGCCGACCGAGGCCACGGGCGCGTCGGTCGGGCCGGGGCGCAGGTCGGCAAACGTGCCGTCGGGGCGGAACTCGATGCCGTCGCGGCCGCGGGCCGGCGGCAGCGGGCGGTCGGCGGGGCGGTAGACGCGTACTCCCCCGGCGTCCTCCTCCCGCACGTGCACCCACCGCCGGAACAGCGCCGCGGGCGGCGCGGTCACGACGCGGCCGCCGCCGCCAGCAGACCCGACCGCGGGCCGCGCAGCGCGGCCGCCATCCGCACCACCTGGCCCCGCGTGAACATCACCATCGCGGCGTCGTCGGTGTAGTCCATGTAGTTGACGAACATGTCGCCGTGCGGGGCGTTGCCACAGGACACCTTCGGGTACGTCGGCCGCCCGTAGTTGGGGCCGGCCTGGTTGGGCGTGTCGGCCACGAAGTCGTCGCCACCGCAGCCGTCGCCGTCGTCACCCCAGATGTGCCGCAGGTTGAGCCAGTGCCCGACCTCGTGCGTCGCGGTGCGGCCGAGGTCGAACGGCGCCGCGGCCGTGCCGGACGAGCCGAACGCGGTGTGGGTGACCACGACGCCGTCGGTCTCCGGCGGACCGCCCGGGAACTGGGCGTAGCCGAGCAGGCCGCCGCCGAGCTGGCAGACCCAGAGGTTGAGGTGGGTGTCGGTGGCCACCGGGTCGGCGCCACCGGTCGCGGCCGACTTCACGCCGTCGTCGGTGTCGAACGCCGCCACGTCGGTGCGGGTGCGGGTCACGTCGACGAGCGAAAACTCGAGGTCGGCGTCGGCCGCCAGCGGGCCCCAGACCGCCGGCAGGATCGAGACGTCGGCGTTGCGCCGGCGGAAGTCGCGGTTGAGCCCCTCGATCTGGCTCGCCACCTGCTCGTCGCCGACGTTGTGCGCCGGCTGCGACCACACGACGTGCACCACCGTGGGAATGGTCACCAGCCCGAGCGGCGGCGGCTCCTCGCGCGCCGCGTCGAACGTGAAGGTCTCGATCTCCTCGCGGGCCCGGGCGTAGCCCGGGTCGGTGTCCAGCAGCCGGCGGTGCACCGGCATCGTGCCGCACCAGTCGCGTGCCGCTCCGGGCGCGAGCCGCCCTCCATCCATCGCCATCGCGCCATTCTCGCGGCGCACGGCGGCCCGTACTAGCCGATCTTGGACTCTTGGCGAAACCACCGGATGGCCGTACGGCGCGATCCGGATGGCCGAGAAGGTGATCTACTAGAGACAACCGGCGCACATCCTGGCATCCTGCCTGCCATGACGCTTGTGCTGCGGTCCGTCGCCCTCACCGACCGAGGTCTGGTCCGGCGGGCGAACCAGGACGCGGTCTACGCGGGCAACCGGCTGCTGGCCGTCGCCGACGGCATGGGCGGGATGGCGGCCGGTGACCTCGCGAGCGCCATCACCATCGACGCCGTCGCCCGGGCCGACGCCGACCACTCGGAGGCCGGCCTCGTCGACGCGATGCGCCACGTGATCGACGCCGCGTCCGTCCGGATCCGCTCGGCGGTCGCCGAGGACCCCACCCGCGACGGCATGGGCACCACGCTGACCGCGCTGCTGTTCGCGCCCGGCAACACGGCCCTGGTGCTGGCCCACGTCGGGGACTCGCGGGCCTATCTCCTGCGCGACGGCGTCACCCAGCAGATGACCAAGGACGACACGTTCGTCCAGATGCTGGTCGACGAGGGCGTGATCACCCCCGACGAGGCGCACGTCCACCCCCGCCGCGCGGTGGTCACCCAGGCGCTCCAGGGAGAACCGGTGTCGCCGTCCTTCACGACGATGGTGCCCGAGCCCGGCGACCGCTGGCTGCTCTGCAGCGACGGACTGTCCAACGTGGTGCGTGAGGACACGATCGCCGAGGTGCTGCGGACCATCCCGGACCGCGGCGACTGCGCGGCCCGGCTCGTCGACCTGGCCCGGCGGGCCGGCGGCCCCGACAACATCACCGTCATCGTCGCCGACCTGGAGCCGCTGGCATGATCCGTCGCGTGGTGGCCAGCCTGGCCGCGCTCGCGGTCGGCATCGTCATCCTGGGCCCGGTCGGCGAGGTCCTATTCTACGGTCTCGAAGGGTTCCCCGTCGGCGCCGACGCCAAGGGCGTAATCCGGATCCTCTCGGCCAGCGGCGCCGTCCTGCTGTTGCTGATCGGCGCGGCGGTGGGCGCCCGGGTCACGGGTCCCCTCCGCGGCTGGCCGCTGGTCGCGATGGGGCTGCTGGTCGCCGGCGCGCTGGTCGCGTTCGCCCCGCTCGACGTGGACTCCGCGTTCGGTGAGCTGCACCCGCTGATCCGGCCGGTGGCCGCGCTGGCGGGCGGCATCGCGATCGGGGCGGCCGCCGTGGCGGTCCTGCCGTCGACCCCGGGCGGCGGCGATCCGTGGCCGATCGCCGCCTTCAGCGCCGGGATCGTCGTGGGCACGCCGGTCGCGCTCATATCCGAGTTCGCCAGTCTCCGCTACACCATCGGCTGGGCCGACCTGGCCTCGGTGGTGCTGGCCGTCGCCGCGGCGGTGGTCGCACCCCGCCCCTCCACGGATCCCAGGACACCAGGCGTCGGCACGATCGCGCGGATCGCGCTGCTCGGCGTGGTGGTCTCGGCCCCGTTCCACATGGAGTACGTCCGCCGGGCCGCCGAGGAGTCCCCCGCTGGCGTGGTCGTGCTGGTGCTGCTGCTGACGATGGCAGTGTGGGTCGTGCTGACCGGTGCCCTGGTCCGCTGGAGCGGACGGACGGCCGGCGCCGATGCCGGCCGGTTCGCGCTCACCATCGCCGGCGCCACCGCCGTGCTCTTCACGGCCAGCGGCCGCAACATGGGTGTCGCCTGGGGCGGCACGTGGGTCCAGCTGCTGGGCATAGTGGGCGCAGTGGCCGGGGTGCTGCTCACCCGGCGCCGCCCGGACGTGCCGTGGGACGCCTGCGGCATCGCCGGATCGGCGCTGGTCGCCGTGGTGGTCGGCACGGCGACGATCGAGCCCAGCGGCTTGGTGGCCGCCGGCGTGCCACTCGCCTCGTTCGCCCTGGGGGCGGCTTTGGCCCGGACGACCGCCGCCGGCGCGCTCCTCGGTCTGCTGACCGCGTTGCTCACGCTGCCGGTGCTGATCGGCGTCGTCACGCACCTCCAACAGCTGCTCGTCGATGACCCCGAGAGCTCGCTCGGACTCGTCGACCGGGTCGTGCTGTACGCCCCGATCTGGTTGGTCGGTCTGCTCACCGCCGCCCTGCTGGCCCGCCGGCCAGCGCCGACGCCGCTAACGGTCGGCTGACGCGTACTCCTCGAGCAGTTGCCGTTCCCGTTGCGGCTTCGGGAAGGCGAAGAACACCAGCAGCGCGCCGATCAGGATGGCGCCGATGCCCGCGAGGTAGGTCCAGCGGTCACCGTCGAGGAAGGCCTCGCGGGCGGCGCCGATGATCTGCGGCGCGTACTGCGGATAGCGCTGGGCCGTGTCGACCGCGCTGGCGAACGAGTTCTCCAGCTCGGTCTGGGTGGCGTCGATCGCCGGCTGGTACGCCGCCGGCGCGCCGGCCAGCTCCTTGGCGAACGCGCTCGCGTACCCGGCGGTGAGCAGCGCACCGAACACCGACTGCAGCACGGCCCCGCCCAGGTCGCGCTGGAGGTCCGCGGTGCCGGACGCCATGCCGGCCCGGCGCACCGGCACCGAACTCGTCAGCGCGTGCGACGCGGGCGTGCCGGCCAGCCCGACCCCGATGCCGATCAGCCCGTAGGCCAGCGCCACCCGCCAGAACGCGATGCCCTCCTTCCAGAGCAGCAGCATCGCGACGAAGCCGAGCAGGCAGAAGAGATAGCCGAGGAGCAGCGTGACCCGGGAGCCGCGGCGCCGCACCAGCGCCGCCGAGCGGGGCGCGACCAGCACCATCAGGGCGGCCGCGGGCAGGATCGACAGGCCGGCCTTGAGCGTCGAGTAGCCGAGCACGTTCTGCAGGAACTGCTGGCCGACGAACATGGCGCCCATCAGCGAGCCGAACACGATGATCCCGGCGCAGGCGGCGACCCAGAACGTGCGGCGGCCGGCGATCTCGAGGTCGAAGAGCGGGTTGGCGGCTCTTCGTTGACGGAGGACGAACAGCGCCGCGGCGACCACCGCGATCACGGCCAGCACGATCGCCCGTCGCCCGGCGCCGGGGACGGCCGCGTCGTTGATGGCCAGCACGAGCGCGGCGACCAGCAGGATCGAGCACGCGCCGCCCAGGTTGTCGACCCGGCCGCCGCCCTCGTTGACGTGCGCGGGCACCAGGACGACGGCCAGCACCAGGGCGACGGCGGCGAGCGGCAGGGTGACGAGGAAGACCGCGCCCCACCAGAAACCCTCCAGGACGGCGCCGGCGATCGTCGGGCCGAGCGCCGCGATCGCGCCGCCGACGCCGGACCAGAGGGCGATCGCCTTGGTGCGGGCCTGGCCCGACCAGAGCGCGGTGATCAGCGCGAGCGTCGTCGGGTACGCCATGCCGGCCGAGACGCCACCGAGGATGCGGGCGGCGATCAGCACGATGTCCGAGGGCGACCAGGCGGCCAGCAGGCTGATCGGGATGGCCAGCGCGACGCCGATGACCAGCATCATCTTGCGGCCGTGCCGGTCGCCGAGCGCGCCGAGATAGAGGACCGAGGCGGCCAGGCCCAGGGAGTAGCCGATCGCGACCAGGTCGAGCCGGGTCTGCGAGGAGTCGAAGGCGCGGCCGATGTCCGGCAGGGCCACGTTGGCGACCGAGAGGTTGAGGTTGGCCACGGCGGCCACCAGGATCAGCGCCGTGAGCACGAGGCCCGCGCGGGCCGGAGCGGCCGGCTGGTCGCGCTCGCCGGTCCGGGCAGCGGGTGCGGACGTCACCGCCGCCATTCTAATCGGGACATTCCTCTCATACGGTCGATTCGCCGTATTGCATGCCGGACCGACGTAGGTTCGAAGGAGAGCCGCCCCCTCGTACCGCAAGGAGGCTCATCATGTTCGTCCAGATCATCCAAGGTCACGTGCGGGACGCCGATCAGGTGAAAGCCGCCTTGGACCAGTGGGTACGCGACCTCTCCCCCGGCGCCTCCGGCTGGATCGGCTCGACCGGCGGTGTCACCGACGACGGCGAGTTCATCGGCCTGGCCTGCTTCACCGACCTGACGTCGGCCCGGGACAACAGCGACCGGCCCGAGCAGGGGCAGTGGTGGGAACGGACGTCCCAGCTGTTCGACGGCGAGGTCACCTTCCACGACAGCTGGAACGCCGTCACCGACAACCACGGCGACCCCGACCGGGCCGGCTTCGTGCAGATCATGCAGGGCAAGGGCAGCGACCACGACCGGGCGATGGAGCTGATGGTGGACCACTCCGACGAGTGGGCGCGGTTCCGGCCCGACATCCTGGGCACCACGGCCTGCGCGTACGGCGACGGCGAGTACACGGTGGCCGTCTATTTCACCAACGAGCAGGAGGCCCGGGCCGGCGAGCACAAGAAGCCACCGGAGGACCTCGCGGAGCAGATGTCCGAGCTGCGGCACCTCAACGTGCAGCAGCCCCGCTACCTCGACCTTCACCACCCGTGGATCCAGACGCCATGACCGCCGACGGGCACGTGCATCCCGGCCGGGCGCAGCGGGCCGCGGCCGGCAAGGCGGTCCGGGCCGAGGTGCCGCTCGACGCCCACGCCGCCACCGGGGTCGACGGCGGCCGCGACCCGATCGGGCTGCTGATGGGCCAGGCGGAGTCCCGGGTGCCGGAACTGGTGCCGGTCCGGCACGCCCGCATGGCGGTCTCGCCGTTCACCTACTTCCGCGGCGCGGCGCTGCCGATGGCGGCCGACCTCGCCCGCGCTCCCCGCTCCGGGCTGACCGTGCAGCTCTGCGGCGACGCGCACCTGTCCAACTTCGGCGCGTTCGCGTCACCGGAGCGGCGGCTCGTCTTCGACTGCAACGACTTCGACGAGACGCTGCCGGGCCCGTTCGAGTGGGACGTCAAGCGGCTGGCGGCGAGCCTGGTGGTGGCGGCCCGGGACAACGGGTTCAAGCGCAAGCAGCGCAAGGACATCGTGCGGGCGGGCGTCGAGGCGTACCGGAACAACATCCGGGTCTTCGCCGACCAGGGCCGGCTCGCGGTCTGGTACGCGCACCTCGACGTCGAGGCGACGATCCCGCGGTTCCGCGACCAGGTGCGCCCGAAGGCCTACAGCGAGGCGACCACGCTGCTGGCCAAGGCGCGCGGCAAGGACAGCATGCAGGCGTTGTCGAAGCTGACCACGGTGGTCGACGGGCGCCGGCGGATCATCAGCGAGCCGCCGACCATCGTGCCGATCGAGGAGGTGTTCAGCGGGCTGGAGGCGCAGGTCATCTACGACCTGCTCGGCACCGTCGTCGAGTCCTACCAGCGGAGCCTGCCGGCCGACCGGCGGCACCTGCTGGGCGAGTTCGAGGTCGTCCAGGTCGCCCGCAAGGTGGTCGGCGTGGGCAGCGTCGGCACGCGGGCCTGGATCATCCTGCTGGAGACCGGTGACGGCGAGCCGCTCTTCCTCCAGGCCAAGGAGGCGCAGAAGTCGGTGCTGGCGCCGTACGCCGGCGCCAGCCGCTACCGCAACCAGGGCGAGCGGGTGGTCGCCGGCCAGCACCTGATGCAGGCGCTGAGCGACATCTTCCTGGGCTGGACACGGGTCCGGGCCCCGGACGGGGCGACCCGGGACTTCTACGTGCGCCAGCTGCGCGACTGGAAGTTCTCGGCGCCGATCGAGCGGATGCGGCCGGAGGGCCTGTCCCTCTACGCCCGGATGTGCGGCTGGACGCTGGCCCGGGCCCACGCCCGCTCCGGCGACCCGGTGGCGATCGGCGCGTACCTCGGTGGCTCGGACCGCTTCGACCGCGCCATCCTGACCTACGCGGAGGACTACGCGGACCAGAACGAGCGCGACTACGCCGCCTTCCGCGACCACGTCAAGGACCAGCTGGTCGGTGTCAGCCCGTAGCGTTCCGGGTAGTAACCGCCCGCATGACGGTCTACGGCTGGCACGCCTCCCACGAGCAGATCCATCCTCGCGCGCTCCTCGACGCCGTGGTCGCGGCCGAGCAGGCCGGGTTCGGCGCCGCGATGAGCTCCGACCACTTCTCGCCGTGGAGCGAGCGGCAGGGGCAGTCCGGGTTCGCCTGGTCGTGGCTGGGCGCCGCGCTGCAGGCCACGGACCTGTCGTTCGGCGTGGTCAACGCGCCGGGCCAGCGCTATCACCCGGCGATCATCGCGCAGGCGATCGGCACGCTGGCCGCCATGTACCCGGGGCGGTTCTGGGCCGCGCTCGGCACCGGCGAGGCCAGCAACGAGCACATCACCGGCGCGGGCTGGCCCCGCAAGTCGCTGCGGGCGGCCCGGCTGCGGGAGTGCGTCGACGTGATCCGCGCCCTCCTCGCCGGCGAGGAGGTCAGCCACGACGGCCTGGTCACCGTCGACCGCGCCCGGCTGTGGACCCGGCCGGCCGAGCCCCCGATGCTGGTCGGCGCCGCGGTCAGCGTCGAGACGGCGGCGTGGTGCGCGCAGTGGGCCGACGGCCTGATCACCGTCAACGCGCCGCACGACCACCTGACCCGGATGATCGCCGCCTACCGGGACGCCGGCGGCCGCGGGCCGGTCTGCCTCCAGGTCCACCTGAGCTGGGCCGGCAGCGACGCCGAGGCGGAGGCGCTGGCCTACGAGCAGTGGCGGTCCAACGTGTTCCCGCCGCCGGTGTGCTGGGACCTGGAGCTGACCGACCACTTCGACGCGGTCTCCGCCGAGGTGCCGAAGGAGAAGGTGGCCGCGACCGTCGACATCTCGGCCGACCTCGGCTGGCACGCGGCCCGGCTGCGGGCGTACGCCGATCTCGGTTTCGACCGGCTCTATCTCCACCACGTCGGCCAGGAGCAATCCGCCTTCATCGACGCATTCGGCGCGAAGGTCCTGCCGCAGCTGACCTGATTGGTCGCCCGGCCGCGCCCCACATAGCATTTCGCGCATGGACGGGCTGACCGAGATCGTCATCCTGCTGGCGGTCGCCGTGTTCGGAGCGGCGCTGGCCCGCAAGATCGGCTTCCTCTCGCCGATCGTGCTGATGATCCTCGGTCTGGCCCTGTCCTTCCTGCCCGGCTTCCCGACCTTCCACCTCGAGCCCGAGTTCGTGCTGATCGGCGTCCTGCCGCCGCTGCTCTACGTCGCCGCCCTGCAGACCTCGGTGCCGGCCTTCCGGTTCAACCTGCGGCCGATCCTGCTGCTCGGCATCGGCCTGGTCGTGTTCACCGCGCTGGCCGTCGGCTTCGTCGTGCACCTGATCCTGCCGCAGGCGCCGTTCGCCATCTGTGTCGCGCTCGGCGCGGTGCTGGCGCCGCCGGACGCGGTCTCGGCCACCGCGATCGCCCGCCGGATCGGCCTGCCACGCCGGGTCGTCACGATCCTCGAGGGCGAGAGCTTGATCAACGACGCCACCGCCCTGGTGCTGCTGCGGGTCGGCAGCGCAGCAGCGGTGGGCGGCGCAGTCGGCACCGGAGAGGTGGCCGAGCAGTTCCTGGTGGCGGCCGGTGGTGGCATCGCGATCGGCATCGCCGGCGCGATGGTCTTCGGCTTCCTGCACAAGCGGATCAAGGACCCGCTGCTCGACAACGCGCTCTCCCTGCTCACCCCGTGGGCCGTCGTGCTCCCGTCGGAGGCCATCCACGCCTCCGGCGTCGTCGCGGTCGTGGTCACCGGCCTCGCCCTCGGCCATCGCATGCCGACGCTGATGGCCGCCGGCTCCCGGCTGCAGATGGACGCGTTCTGGCGGCTGGTCCGCTTCCTGCTCGAAGGCCTGGTCTTCCTGCTCGTCGGCCTCCAGCTGCGCAGCGTCATCGACGAGATCAGCACACCGTGGGGCACCGTCGCCGCCGTGACCTTCGCGGTGATCGCCACGCTGATCGTCACCCGCTACGTCTGGGTCATCCCCGGCGCGTGGCTGCCCCGGGTCTCGTCCCGCGTACGCCAGCGCGAAAGCACCTTCACCTGGCGCCACCCAGTGATCATCGGCTGGGCCGGCATGCGCGGTGTGGTGACCCTGGCCGCCGCCCTCGCTCTCCCGAGTGTGGGCACCGGCGAGGGCGAGGCCCTCTATCCCCGCGACGTCTTCATCTTCATCGCGTTCGCCGTGATCGTATTCACACTCCTCGTCTTCGGCCTGACCCTGCCGACCTTCGCGCGCAGGATCGGCCTGGAGCCGGAGGACCCGACCAAGGACTTCCTGGCCGAAGCGGCGGTGCAGCAGGCCGCCACCCGGGCGGCCAAACAGCGCCTGGAGGACAACCTCGAGGGCGCGCCGGAGTCGGTGGTGAAGCGGCTGCGCCAACAGGTGGTGGACCGCACCAACACGGCCTGGGAACGCCTGGGCGGAGACGGGCGGGAAACCCCCTCGGCGGCGTACGGTCGACTGCGGCAGGAAATGATCGACGCCGAACGCGAGGTGTTCCGGACGGCCCGGGACGAGGGCCGCATCCCGGAAGAGGTGCTCAACCGGGCCTACCGCGACCTGGACCTCGAGGAGTCCCTGCTGATCCGCCGGGAAGAAGACTGATGGGGGAACCATGACCTGCGAGCACATCACCCTGGCCGACTCCCCGGAGCCGCAGACCACCGAAGGCTGCCAGGACTGCCTGAACGCCGGCGAACACGACTGGGTCCACCTGCGCCTGTGCGAATCCTGCGGCCACGTGGGCTGCTGCGACTCCTCCCCCAACCGCCACGCCACCGCCCACTTCAGGGAAACCGCCCACCCGGTCATCAAGTCCTTCCAGCCGGGCGAGAACTGGAAGTGGTGCTACGTCGACGAGACGCTGGGATGAGCGTTTAGATCATCTACTCGGGTCCGCGGTGGTGCGGACCGTTCCTCCCGCGAGGGACCGCTCCGCTCGCCAGGTCCGCCGCTGGCCACACCCGGGCGCGCCGCTGGCGCGCCCGCTAGCGGATCGCCCGCCGCGCCGGGGAATCCCGGTCCCCGCGAGCGCACATGCCAGAACATGTACACACACGCCTTCGCATGTCCGCTCCCGGCAACCCACCCGCGCCCTGGCCGCAGAGCAGGAGGGGCGTCAGGTCGTGGACGGATCCGGGTCGCCGGGCTCCGTCGGGAGCGTTGGCAGGTCGTCGAACCATGGGTCGGACCAGGTGGGGTCGTCCGTCGGCAGCGGCGGGACCGTCGGCAGAGGCGGCCAGGTGGGCAGCGGCGGCCACGTCGGGGCCGGCGGAGACGTCGGGAGCGGCGGCGCCGTCGGGGCCGGTGTCCAGGGCGGCTCGCCGTAGGTCTGGGGGCGGGCGTAGTACAGGTTGCCGTCCTCGGCGACGAAGGCGATGTCGTGGCTGTCGCGTACGAACGTGCCGCCCTCGACCGACGCACCGCCCGGCGCCTCGAAGCGGGCCGTGCCCGTCGCGCGGTGGGCGATCGCGTCCTTCATGAAGTCGTCGCCGCGGCGCGCCGGGTCCGTGGTGAAGACCCACAGGCGCTGGTGGTCGAGCACCATCATCCGGGTGCGGTCGTCGGAGATGCTGGCCGCCGAGATGTTGTCGACGTCGCGGCCCATGCGGCCGATGCGGGTCAGTGTGGCGGTCCCGGACGTGCCCGCCGGCAGGTCGACCCGATAGACGGGCGTGCCGCTGGTCTTCGCGAACACATAGAAATGCCCGTCGAGCCAGAGAAAAGCTTCCGAGTTGTACGTCGTGCAGCCCGGCTTCGTGTTGTCGGGGAACCGCAGCGAGTAGGCCGCCACCACCGGGAGCGGTCCCGCACCGCGCGGGTCGGGCTCGGCGACGCGGAGCAGCCGCTGCTCGTCCTTGCAGTTGTTGGCGCCGAGCTGGCCGATCCACAGCGCACCGGCGTCGTCGACCGCCAGCTCCTCCCAGTCGAGGTTCTTGGCGCCCTGCACGGCGTACGACGGGAACAGCTCGTTGCCCCGCACCGGCTCCGGTATGCCGCCCGCGGAGATCCGCATGCCCCACAGCGCGTCGCGGGGCTTGCCGGGTTTGCTGGAGCCGCCGTCGCGGAGCCAGTAGTACATGCCCGGGTAGGTCCGGCTGGCGACCAGGCCCGACGCCTCCGAGGCCGGCAGCTTGACACCGAGCGCCGGCATCCGGCCCGGGACGATCGGGGCCTGCGCGGCCTCGTCGCCGACCGGATCGGCCGCGGCGTCGGCGCCGCCGAGCGAGACCACGTACCAGCCCGCCAGCGAGGCCGCCGCCAGGGCCGCGACGCTCCACAGTGATCGTCTGCGCACCTGGGCCTCCTCAGAACCGCGATAAGCGAACCGGTCTCTCCTATTCGTAACATAAAGGACAGTCCGGACGATGAGGACTGTACGGGTTTGACGTTCGTGGATATGGGGAAGGAGGGCCGCCACCCTGCCCCCGGGAGGCACCCATGACCCAGACCGCCGCCGAGCGTTTCCGCAGCCGACACGTCCACGAGGTCAAGGTCCGCGACCTGCCCGACGCCCCCCGCTCACACTGGCGGATCATCGGGCCGGGCGTCATCGCCGCGGGCGTCGGACTGGCGTCCGGCGAGTTCATCCTGTTCCCGTACATCGCCTCGCAGGTCGGTCTGGTCTTCCTGTGGGCGGCGCTGGTCGGCCTGATCACCCAGTGGTTCCTCAACATGGAGATCGAGCGCTACACGCTGGCCACGGGCGAGACGGCGCTGACCGGCTTCTCGCGCACCTGGCGGCACTGGGGCCTGGTCTTCGCGATCATGACCTATTTCGCCAACCTCTGGCCCGGCTGGGCGACGAGCTCGGCCACGATGGTGACCTACATCTTCGGCGGCGAGCCGCGCTGGATCGCGATCGGCATGCTGCTGCTGATCGGCATCACGCTGACGCTGGCGCCGGTGATCTACACCGTGCTGGAGCGCGTCGAGTTCCTCAAGGTCGGGCTCGTCCTGCTGTTCATCGTGGTCGCGTTGATCTTCGCGGTCACGACCGACGCCTGGTCGACGCTAGGCCACGACATCGTGCGTCCCGAGTTCCCGACCGAGCTCGGCTTCGCCCTGATGCTCTCGGCGCTGGTGTTCGCCGGCGCGGGCGGCGGCCAGAACCTGGTGCAGTCCAACTGGATCCGCGACAAGGGCTTCGGCATGGGCGCGTACGTGCCGCGCCTCGTCTCCCCCGTCACCGGCCGCGAGGAGGCGGCGCCCGAGTCGGTCGCATTCGTCTTCGAGGACAACGAGGCCAACATGGCCCGCTGGCGGCAGTGGTGGAAGCTGGCCAACAAGGAGCAGCTCTACACGTTCGTGCTGATCACCCTGGTGACGATCACGCTGATGTCGCTGCTGGCCTACTCGACCGTGTTCGGGGTGCCGGGCCTGGCCAACAGCGTGAGCTTCCTCGAGGTCGAGGGCCAGCGCCTCAAGGAGCTGGTCGGCGAGTGGTTCGGCGTGCTGTTCTGGGCGATCGGCGCGGTGTCGCTGTTCGCGGCGGCGATGGGCATCGTCGACTACACCAGCCGGCTGGCGGCCGACGTGCTCAAGGTCAGCTACCTGCGCCGGACGTCCGAGAACCGGATCTACTTCGCCCTGGTCTGGGGCCTGGTCCTGATCGGCATCGCGGTCCTGCTCGGCGGCTTCGACCAGCCGCTGGTCCTGCTGGTCATCTCGGCCTGCGTCGGCGGCCTGATGATGTTCCTCTACTCGGGCCTGCTCCTGCTGATCAACAAGAAGTTCCTGCCGGAGAAGGTACGCCCGCGCGGCATCCGCGTGATCGCCCTGATCTGGGGCGTCCTGCTCTTCGGCGTCTTCTCGGTCCTGACCCTCAAGGAGCAGGGCGCCAAGCTCCTCGACTGGATCGGGTGAAAGCCCTACGGGACCGGCGGGGGACGTTCCCGATGTCGCTCAGGGCGGTGAACCAGGAAGTCTTCGACCATGACCTCCACCATCCGGTTCACCGCCCTCGGCGCGCCGTTGCTCGTGTTGTTCTACGGCATCATGCGGTTCGTCGACGGGCTCGACGGCGATCGCGGCAACGGGCTCGCCTGGGACGTCGGGCACACCGCCTTCTTCGTCGCGTTCGTGCTCTACGCCGTGCTGGCCGTGCACATGCACCGGTTGGTTCCGGTGGCCGCGCGCTGGCAGCGCGCTCTGCGCGACGTGGCGCTGGGCGGCGCGCTGGTCGGGACCGCCGCCTTCCTCTGGGTGACCCTCACCGACCTGTTCCCGGCCATCGACGTGGAGCTGCCGGACGTGGCCCAGGCCGTGCTGCCGGCCCTGTTCGTGCTCGGCATGGTCACGCTGCTGGCCCAGCTCGCCGCCGCCCGCCGGCTGCCGGTCTGGAGCCCGGTCCTCGTCCTCGTCGGCTTCCTCGCCATCTCGGTCGAGCTCGACACGCTGCCGTTCGCCGCCGTGGTCATCCTTTGTGGACTGGTGCCGCTCACGGCGTCGCGCCGACCGGTTCGGCGACCGGCGCGGGCGACGCGTCCTTGATGCGCGCGACCACGACGGCCGCGGCGACCAGGGCCGCCCCGGCGACGCCGAAGGCGAACGCGGGGCCACGGGCGGCGGCCAGGGCGCCGAAGCACACGGAGCCGAGGGCGCCCGCGGCCTGCAGGGCCAACGACTCGACCGAGATGACCGTCGCCCGCTCGGTCGGGGCGACCCGGGAGTGCAGCAGGGCCGCCTGCGGCGCCGCGGTCAGCCCGAGGCCGACGAAGAGCAGCAGGTAGGCGGCGGCGATGACCGGCACGCCGACGGCCGCTTCGTGCAGCAGCGGGGCGGCCACGGCGACGCCCAGCAGCGCGACCGCGCCGAGCGCGATGCCGGCCACGCCGGCCCGGACGGCCGAGCCGAGGCGGCGCTGGGCCCAGGGGCCGAGCAGGCTGCCGGCCGCGCTCGCGGCGAAGCCGGCCGCCGCCACCACGGCGTAGGTGGAGGCGCCGCGTTCGGGGTTGCCGACCAGGTCGGCCAGCCAGCCGGGCGTGAGCAGCTCGATCGCCGCGAGGGCCACCCCGATGCCGGCGCCGGCCAGCAGCACGCGGGCCAGCACCCCGTCGCGGACGCCGAGGCGCAGGCCGCTCGCGATGGTCGTCGGGACCCCACGCAGCACCGCCCGCAGCGTGGTCCGCGGGCGCGGCGGCTCGGGCATGCCGAGCAGCGTGACCAGCAACCGCACGATCTCGACGGCGGCCGCGAGGGCGACCGGAACGGCCAGCGCCGGCAGTGGGCCGACGGCGCCGATCGCGAGCGGCAGCGCGCCGCCGACCAGCGCGCCGAGGCCCAGGCCGACCGACGACGCCGCCTCGCCGCGGGCCAGGCCCGGGGTCAGCACCGCGTCGGGTCCGTCGGCCGCGTGCATGGTGTCGACGAACCAGGCCTGGTCGGGGCCGCTGGACAGGGCCCGGGCCACGCCGCGCAGCACGGCCGAGGCGACGAAGAGCCAGAACGAGTCGGCGACGGCGAGCAGCGCCAGACCGGCGAAACTGGCCACCGCCGAGGCGGCGAGCACCGTGCGCCGGCCGATCACGTCGGCCAGGCCGCCGGTCGGGAGCTCCAGCGCCGCGGTGGTCAGCGAGAAGACCAGCACGACCGTGCCGATCGCGGCGACGCCGAGCCCGCGGTCGAGCATCAGCAGGATCTTGGTCGCCAGGTAGAGGCCGGTGGGCAGCCAGAAGAGCAGGACCAGCAGCGCGTAGCGCCATTCGGCGCGCCGGGCGCTCACGACTCCTCCGCGGAATCAGCGTCGGCCACGTCGGCCCAGCCGGGCGGGTCGATCCGGGGGAACCCGCCGAAGTGCAGCAGCACCCGCCGCGCCTCCGGGTCGTCGGCGTCGGCCGCTTCCAACTCCTCGATCGCCGCGACGATCCGCCGCTCGAGCTCGTGCAACGACCGCGGCGCCAGCCGGGCCGGCAGGTCGCTCATCCCGGCGGCGGCCACCCACTCCGGGGGCAGGTCGGTCTGCGCGGTCTCGTACGCCGTGATCGTGCGCTGCAGGGAGGCCATCTGGTGCTGCCGCATGACCGAGATCGCCGCCCGGCCCTCGGCGCTGGTCGACAGGGCCGCCGTGTCCCAGGACGTGGTCGGGTGGCTGGCCTGCCAGCGGCGCTCGCGGCCGTCGCGCTGCTCGGCCTCTTCGACGAACCCGTGCCGGGCCAGTTTGCGGAGGTGGTAGCTGGTCGTGCCGGTGTCGGTGTCGAACCGGCGGGCCAGCTCGGTCGCGGTGGCCGGCCCGTCGGCCCGCAGCGCGGCCAGCATCCGCACCCGCAACGGGTGCGTGACCGCCTTAAGTTCATCGACCTCGGTGATGATGCGATCCGCCATACGACGGACCGTACCAATCACAGAGATAATTTTGCAAACAGAATTCTGCGATCGCCTAGCCCATCCAGATCGCCTTGGCGTTGCAGAACTCGCGGATGCCCAGGTCGGACAGCTCGCGGCCGTAGCCGGAGTCGCGCACGCCGCCGAACGGCAGCGCGGGATAGGAGGTGGTCATCCCGTTGATGAAGACCTGCCCGGCGTCGAGTCCCTCGACGAACCGCTCCTGCTCGCCCGGGTCGTTGGTCCAGGCGTTGCTGCCCAGGCCGTACTCGGTGCCGTTGGCGAGGTCGAGCGCCTCGTCCAGCGTGGCCACCCGGTAGAGGCCGGCGACCGGGCCGAACACCTCCTCGCCGTACATCCGCATGTCGTGGGTCAGGTCGGTGACCACGGTCGGCGGGTAGTACCAGCCGGGCCGGTCGGGCGCCCGGCCGCCGGTCAGCACGGTCGCGCCCTTGGCCACCGCGTCGTCGACCTGCTCGGTCACGTCGGTGCGGCCCTGCTCGGTGGCGAGCGGGCCGATGTCGGTGGCGGGGTCGAGCGGGTCGCCGACCACCAGTGCGGCCATCCGGTCGGCGAACGCCCGCGCGAACGCGTCGTAGACGTCGGCGTGCACGATGAACCGCTTCGCCGAGATGCACGACTGGCCGTTGTTCTGGCAGCGCGACTTCACCGCGGTCTCGACGGCCCGGTCGAGGTCGGCCGACGGCATCACCACGAACGGGTCGCTGCCGCCCAGCTCCAGCACGGTCTTCTTGAGCGCGCGGCCGGCGATCGCGGCCACCGACCGGCCGGCCGGGGCGCTGCCGGTCAGCGTCGCCGCGCGTACCCGGTGGTCCAGGAGGATGTTCTCGATGGCGTCGGAACCCACCAGCAGGGCCTGGAACGCGCCCGTCGGGAAGCCCGCCCGGTCGAACAGCTCGTCGAGATAGAGCGCGGTCTGCGGCACGTTGGACGCGTGCTTGAGCAGCCCCGGGTTGCCGGCCATCAGGGCCGGGGCGGCGAACCGCATGACCTGCCAGAGCGGGAAGTTCCACGGCATCACCGCGAGCACCGGACCGAGGGGCTCATAACGGGTGTACGCGCGCCGGGCCCCCACCGCACGGGCGTCGACCGGCACGTCGGCCAGGAAACCCTCGGCGTGCTCGGCGTAGTAGCGGCAGGCGGACGCGCATTTGGCCACCTCCGCCTTGGCCTGCTCGATCGGCTTGCCCATCTCCAGCGTCATCAGCCGGGCGACCTCTTTGTGCTCGCCCTCCAGCAGCAGCGCCGCCTCGCGCAACCAGGCCGCCCGCTGGTCGAAGTTGGTCGCCCGCAGTTCCGCGGCCGCCTCCGCCGCGTTGGCGAGGATCTCGTCGATCTGCTTCTCGCCCATCGGCTCGAAGGTCTTGAGCATCTCGCCGGTCGCGGGGTTGGTCGTGGCGATGGCCATGGGACTCCCTTACTCGAAGAGCGAGTGGTGGACGCCCGGCTCGGCGCGGTGCCGGGCCCGGCGGCGGCGCTGGATGACCACGATGTCGACGGCGGCGGTCAGCACCACGACACCGCAGAGCACAGCCAGCACCAGTTGGTCGGCCTGCGCGGCGAGCCAGCACAGCACGGCGAACACGACCAGACCGAAAAGCGCCAGGACGAGTCGCAGGTTCAACGCGGAGTACGGACGCCCGACGGTCCCCCGAGCGCCGCGCGGCTGCCCGGGGGCCTGGCGCTGGGGACGGTTTCCGGTCATACGGGACGACTACCCGTCCCCCGCCACGGCTAACCGGACGGCGGCGGCGTGAAGCGGAACACGGTCCCGCCGTAGTCGTCGCTGACCAGCAGTGCGCCGTCGGCGAGGCGGGCGACGTCTACGGGCCGGGCCCACGGCGCCTCGGCGCCCAGGAAGCCGGTGGCCAGGTCGTGCTGGTCGCCGGGCCGGCCGTCGACCCACGGGAAGTTGATCACCTTGTAGCCGGTGGGCTGGCTGCGGTTCCACGAACCGTGCAGGGCGACCACGGCGCCGAGATCGGGCACGAAGGTCAGGCCGAGCGGGGCCGAGTGGGCCTGGATGCCCACGTCGACCGGGGTCGCCGTCGCACAGTCGGCGGCCGAGCCGTCCCGGTTGAGCTCGTGGTCGCGCTGGTAGGGCATGTCGCGCAGGCCGCCGTCCGGGTTCGGGTTGCAGAACGGCCAGCCGTAGAAGCCGCCCTGCCGGATCTTGATGAACTCCTCGGGCGGGTGGTTGTCGACGTACGCGGTGTCCTTGCGCCCGGTGGCCGGGTCGATGATGTTGTCGCGGTTGTTGACGACGACCCAGAGATCGTGGGTGCCCGGCGCGATCGCCAGCCCCTCCGCGTTGCGGATGCCGCGAGCCACCAGCGCCTTGCCGGCGTTGTGCCCCGTCGCGTCCCACCGGTAGATAGCGCCCCGGATCGGGTCGCTGCGGGTGTCGGAGGCACAGGCGTTGCAGGTCGAGGCGATCGAGACGTAGAGGGTGTCGCCGTCGAGGGCGATGTTCTTGAGCACGTGGCCGTACTTCCCGCCGAGCTCCGGCAGGCTCTCGTCGGGCAGGCCGTCGACCACCACCTCGGGCTCGCCGGCCGTCGCGGCGTCGGCCACGTAGGGATAGCGGACCACCCGGTCCACGGCCGCGACGTAGATCCACTGCCGGCCGCCGACGGTGGCGAGCACCATGTCGTGCGGCCGGTCGAGGCTGGAGAGGAACGTGGTGGGGTGGCCGCCGCCGGCCGGCACGCGGACGACCTGGCCGGCGTCGGGCCGGGAGACCAGCAGCGCGCCGTCGGGCAGCACGAGCAGGAAGCGGGCCTTGGGCACCCGCGCATAGACGTCGGCCGTCCATCCGGCGGGCAGGTTGACGGTGTGGTCGGTGCCGGCGATCGGGACCGGGGCCAGGCCGGCGCCGGGCGACACGCTGCCGGTCGGCGCGATCTCGGCCGGCGCCGCGTCCTTCCCGCAGGCGGTCACCAGGACGGCCAGCAGGGCGAGCAGGGCGACGATTCCGACCGGGCGGCGCATTTCCGCACCCTACCCGGCCGGAACCTCCGTCACATCAATGCCCGTAACGGCCGTGCCCGTACCAGTCGCGGCGCCCCCGCCAATCGCCACGACCCTGTGCGTCGCCCTGCTGGTACCAGTCGCCGCGCGGGCCGCGGGCGTAGTAGACCCGCCGCCCCCGGCCGGCCCAGTGCAGGAAGAACAGCAGCACGATCAGCGGGAACACCGGGAAGAACAGCGCGCCGTTGGCGATCCACAGCGCGGCGAAGAGCACCCCGATGGCGGCGAGCACGCCCGCCCGGCGGCGCAGGAACAGCTTCATCTCGGCCTTCGACTGGGCCTCGGCCTCGGGCGTACGCGCGAGCGCCCCGCGACCGCCGTCGGGCAGGTCCGCCGTCAGCGGGCCGAGCTCGTCTCGGTAGGTCGCGCCGTACGCCGCGGCCAGTCGCTGCTCGCCCTCGTCGAGGTTGAGCCGGCCCTCGGTCATGGCGGCGCGCAGGATGGTCGCGATCTGCTCGCGTTCGGCGTCCGAGGCTCGTAGCCGCGGGCCGTGTGGGGTGGTCATGGGCTCCCTCCGCTCATGTCGACCTCCTACAAGACTGCTCCTTTCCGCGACCGATTGCCTGCGGCCTGTGACGGCTATCCCGCTACTCCGTCAGGAGTAGACGGGTGGGGCGGATGTGGCGTCCCTACGCCCCACGCGGTAGGCCCGGGCCGGCGTCGGGGTGGATTCCCCGCTTGCACAACGTGCCCTACGGTCGGTGCCATGCACGGGCGCGGCGCCGACGAGCGGTGGCCACGCGCGCCCTGGGCCCGGTCCGGGGACGGCCGTCGCTACGGGCGGCACGGCGCCGGGCTGGCCACGCTGGTGTCCCTGGTGCAGGTGGTCGGCGCGGAGGCGGCGGCCCGCGACGAGGGCGCCGAGCTCGGCTATCCCCGCGCGGCGCTGCTGCTCGTGGCCTCGGTCGCGCTGGCCTGGCGGCGGCGCGCCCCGCTGCCGGTGCAGGCGGTCGTGCTCGCGGCGACCCTGGTCTACGCGTTCTCCGGGCATCCCTACGGCCCCTGGTTCCTGGCCGCGACCGCCGCCTACTTCTCCGCCGTGGTGCAGGGTCGGCGCGTGCCGGCGCTGGTGCTGTCGACGGCCGGCGTGATCGCGTACCTCGCCTGTGGTTGGTGGTTCCGCAGTGGCTTCGGCCTGCCGCTCGGGTCGTCGGTGGCGCACCGCGAGGCCGCCGTGGCCGCCGCCTGGTTGATCGCCGTGCTCGCGGCCGGCGAGTTCGGCCGCGGCCATCGTGAGCAGCTCGCGGCGCTGGCCCGGATGCGCGCCGAGCAGCGCCGCATCCAGGAGGAACAGGAGCGCCGGCAGGCGAGCGAGGAGCGGCTGCGGATCGCCCGCGAGCTGCACGACGTGCTCGGCCACCACCTGTCCCTGATCAACGTGCAGGCCGGGGTCGGGCTGCACCTGATCGACCAGCAACCCGAACATGCCCGGGAGGCGCTCACAGTGATCAAGTCGGCCAGCGCGGAGGCGCTTCGTGAGGTGCGGTCGGTGCTGGCGGCGCTGCGGCCGGCCGAGGAGGCGGCGCCGCGGACACCCGGGCCGGGGCTGGCCGGGCTGACCGAGCTGACCTCCGGGGCCGGGTTCCCCGTGGAGACCACCGTGACCGGGGCGCCGCGGCCGCTGCCGGCCGAGGTCGACCGGGCCGCGTTCCGGATCGTGCAGGAGGCGCTGACCAACGTGCGTCGGCACGCCGGGGCCGGGGTGTCGGCGGCGGTGGCGGTGGCGTACGCGCCGGACCGGGTGACGGTCACGGTCACCGACGACGGCGCCGGCGGCGGCGCGGTCGCCGCCGGCCCGAGCGGCAACGGGATCGCCGGGATGCGGGCCCGGGCGGCGGCGCTGGGCGGCACGCTCACCGCCGGCCCGGCCGAGGGCGGCGGGTGGCGGGTCGAGGCGGTCCTGCCCGATCAGGGAGGATCCGGCCGATGATCAGTGTGCTGCTCGCCGACGACCAGGCGCTCGTCCGCGCCGGCTTCCGGGCCCTGCTCGACGCGGAGGCCGACATCACCGTGGTCGCCGAGGCGGGCGACGGGCTGTCGGCGGTACGGGCGACCGCCGCGAACCGCCCCGACGTGGTGCTGATGGACATCCGGATGCCGGGCGTCGACGGTCTCGAGGCGACCCGGCGGATCACCACCGACCCCGCGCTGGCAGCCACCCGGATCGTCATCCTGACGACGTTCGAGCTCGACGAGTACCTGTTCGAGGCGCTGCGGGTCGGCGCGTCCGGCTTCCTGGTGAAGGACACCGAGCCGGTCGAGCTCATCCGCGGCGTGCGGGCCGTGGCGGCCGGGGACGCGCTGCTCTCCCCCGGCGTCACCCGGCGGCTCATCGCCGAGTTCGCGTCGCGCGACCGCCGGGCGGTGCCGCCGCTGCCGCCGCCCGACCAGCTCACCGACCGCGAGCGCGAGGTCGTGTCGCTGGTCGGCGCGGGGCTGTCCAACGACGAGATCGCGGCGCGGCTCGTGGTCAGCCCGGCCACCGCCAAGACCCACGTCAGCCGGGCGATGGTCAAGCTGTCGGCGCGGGACCGGGCCCAGCTCGTGGTCTGGGCCTACGAGGCCGGCCTGGTCCGTCCATCCTGGACGGACTAGGGCCTGTCCTGCCGATCAACGTGAGCCGAGACGGAGTCCAGGTGTCGTCTGGTGGTGGCCCAGAATTGCCCGGATACCGGTGTTGTATCCGGGTGATTCTGGGACGCCGCCAGGCGGCGGCTGGGCCCGTCGCAGGCCGCGTTGATCGGCAGGACAGGCCCTAGGCGCAGCGGTCAGCCCTCGCGTTGGCTCGGCAGCTGGGGCGGCGTCGGCCACCAGGTGGCCTGCGGGCGGTAGAGCTCGCGGGTGCGGCGGGCCAGGTCGGTGGTGGCCGACGAGTTGGCCCAGGTGCCCAGGATGATGGCGGCGCCCGGCACGATCTTCGCGAAGATCCGCTTGGCGGCCCGGATGCCGGCCATCTGGGCCAGCTTGACGCCGAGCTTGACCAGCACCCGGTGCATCGGGGTGCCGCCGCCGCGCAGCAGCGTGCCCGCCCGCTCGCGGCCGGCCGCGACGCCCAGCGCCAGCCGCGCGGTCTCGGCGAGCTTGTGCACCTTCTGCAGCACGAGCAGGTCGGTGGCCCGTTCGTCGAGGCGCGGGTCCACGCCGTAGGCGGCCGCGATGTGCAGCACCATTCGGGCCTGGTTCCAGGCGAGCACGCCGACGTCGACGACCGCGCCGGCGATGCCGGTCGCGCCCGAGACCGCGCCGGAGAGGCGGGCCAGGTTGACGAACCGCTTCACCGCGAGGTCGGCCAGCGCGTCCGGTGGGATGCCGGGCTGTTCCGCGCGCACCCGGGTCTGCCACTCGTGTGCCTCGGGGCCGAGCCGGCGCACCGCCTCGAGCGCGAGGTGCTCCGGCGCGTACTGCGGGTCGGCCTTCATCTTCTCCCACAGCCCGGCCGGCGGCGCGTTGGTGCCGGCGTCGACCGCGGGCGCGGGGTCCGATGCGGACGGCGGCGTGGGGGGCGGGGTGTCGGCACCCGTCTCTGGGTGGGTCACGGCGTCCTCCGGGGGATGTGGGGGAGCACTCTTTGTACCCCAACGGCGCCAGCGGCGAACCCGTCGACCGGCCGGCGCGCCCGTTCCGTGGTTCACCTCGACCACGGTTTGCGGTAGCGTGCCCGCCTGACTGACCGTGATCCACCAACCGTGAGGGTGCGCATGTCCACGGCCGGCGAGGAACCCGGCGAGCTGCGGATCGGCGGCTGGCTGCCACCGGCCGAACCGCCGGAGGCGGCTGACGACGCCGCGGTCACCCAGATGATTCCGGCCATTTCGGACGATCCCGAGCCGGTGCCCCCGTCCGCCGCGGCGCCGGAGTCCCGGCCGCGCCGGATCGGCCGGCGCACCATGCTGGCGGTCGTGGCCTCGGTGACCACGGTCGCGGTGGCGGCCGGCGTACCGCTGCTGATCTCGGCCCTCGACCAGCCGTCGCCCGAGGACCGGGTGCTGCCCGCGCCGAGCACGTCGGCCTGGACGGAGGAGGCGCCGACGCCGGCGCCGACCACCGGCCGGCCGACGAAGCCGCCGGCCAGCCGGGGCGCGGTCCGGGCGCCGGCCCACGCCACGACGCCGCCGGCCACGCCGACCAGGGGCGCGCGCCAGGAGACCGTCCAGGTGCGGACGGAGTCGTTCGAGGCCGAGGACGCCGACCTGGACGGCTGGGCCCGGACCCGGCACGTCGACGCGGCCTCGGGCGACGAGGTGGTGACCGGGGTCGGCTACCGGCGCGGCGAGCTGACCTTCACGGTGCAGGTGGCCCGGGCCGGCGACTACGACGTGGTGATCGCCTACGTGGCCGACGAGCAGCGGCGGGCCGCGATCGAGGTCAACCGCGACTTCGTCGGCCGGGTCGACTTCCCGTCGACCGGCAGCCGGGAGACCGTGCGGACGATGACGGTCCGGCTGCCGTTGGCAGCCGGACCGAACACCATCGAATTCGGCAACTCGGACGGGTGGGCGCCGGACTTCGACCGGATCACCCTCCCGACGAGCTGACGAGCTATCTGACCCGTCCTCAGCCGGCTAGCCGCTCCGCGGCGAGCCGCCTTGCGGTCACTTCATCAGGGCTTCGACGACCTGGGTCGCGCGGTACTCGTGCTGGGCGTAGGCGTCGGGGAACGCCGACACCTGCACCGTCTGGGCGGCGGCCGTCAGCGGCATGTCGTCCCAGTTCGGCACCTGCTTCAGGGCGTCGAGGAAGGCGCCGGCCGAGTACGACGGGTTCATCAGGTTCTTGACCGAACCCCAGCCCGACGTCGACCGCTGCTGGAACAGGCCGACCGAGTCGTGGTCGGAGCCCTGACCCTCGTGGTGGTAGTCGTAGGACTCCGGCACCGCGGTGCTGGCCAGGTTGAGCAGCTGGCTCTCCTGCATCGAGGTCGCCACGGCGATGACCGCGCCGCGCTCGCCCATGCCGCGCTTCTCGGCGGCCTTGACGATCTGCATGGCGTTGTTCATCTGGGTCTGGCTCAGGCCCATGACCGGCTTCGGCTGGGTCGGGCGCACGGACTTGGCGGCCTTCTTCTCGGCCCGCTTCTCGCTCTTCTTCTCGCTCTTGTCGTGGGCGGCCTTGCGCTCGCCCTGCGGCTTCTCCACCGACGGGGTCGGCTTGTCGGCGCCCTTCGAGCCACCGGCGTGCTGGCCGGCGGCCGAGTGGTCGCCGCCCGAAACCGGCGGGGCCGTCGGGAAGTGGCTGATCTCGGCCTTCTTGGCCGAGTCCACGGCCGCGACGGCGGCGCTGGTGGCCCGGGTGTCCGAGTGGTCGCCCGAGGTGGCGGCGGCCGTGCCGGCCGCGGCGGCCACGCCGACGGCGGCCAGGACGCCGCCCGCGATCGCGACCCGCGCGGGGCCGCGCTCGTTCAGGACACCGCGCATCTTGTCGTACGCGGGCAGGGCGGTCATGCGGTCCCGGGAAGCGGTCCACATGCCGGCCGCACGCTCGGCGTACGGGCTGGTCTTGATCGAGCCGGCGGTGCGGGCGAGCCGCTCCTGGAGGCGGCGGGCGCCGGTGGTCCGTTCGGTGGTGGGGGTTTCGGCTGAACGGTCCGCGGGGGTAGCGGCGCCGTTCTCGTTCTCGAGGGTGTGGTCGTCACGCATTGGACGAGGCTAGGCAGACGCCAAGCCGATTACCCACTGTTATTTAGTGGCTGTTGCCACAAAAGCCGAATACCTAATCGGTCAGTCGATATCGGGCGCTCACTGCCCGCACATAGCCACGCGTAAGAGGCAAGTCGGAAATCAGGCTGTGGTGGGCATCCTTGCGGGCTTTCGTCCGGTATTGACTACACGTACCGTGACCATCGATCGGGTCCTCCGTTCGGCCGATCCGACCCTCCGCCGGCCGCCCCACGACGCCGCTCCCGTCGTCAAGTGACTACTCTGCGTATAGAAATGACCACTCGCGCGAAGCGCGGACCGGCCTCACGTCAGCCGCTGCCGGAATGCAGGAAGATGGACGCGTGGTTCCCCCTACGGAACCTGTCACCACTCAAGGAGGAAGGACCGCGGTGCTCGATCCGCACGCGCTCTACGAGCTTTCCGGCGACCTGCCCGACCTGGGCGAGCCGGTGCTGATCCAGACGCTGTCCGGCTTCGTCGACGCCGGCAACGCCACCCGGCTCGCCCGCGAACATCTCCTGGCCACGACCGAAAGCCGCGTCGTCGCGACCTTCGACATCGACCAGCTGCTCGACTACCGGTCCCGGCGCCCCCCGATGATCTTCGTGGAGGACCACTGGGAAGAGTACGCCGACCCGGTGCTCGAGCTCCGCATGCTCCGTGACGACGCCGGCACTCCTTATCTGATGCTCGGCGGCCCCGAGCCCGATCTGCACTGGGAACGGTTCACCAAGGCCGTCATGGCGCTGATCGAGCGCTTCCGGGTGGGCGTCACCATCGGCCTCAACTCGATCCCGATGGCGGTGCCGCACACCCGCCCCGCCGGCGTCACCGCGCACGCCACCCGGCGCGAGCTGATCGGCGGCTACGAGCCCTGGCTCCAGCGGGTGCAGGTGCCGGGCAGCGCGGGCCACCTGCTCGAGTTCCGGCTCGGCCAGGCCGGCCGCGACGCGATCGGGTTCGCCGCCCACGTGCCGCACTACGTCTCCCAGGCCGAATACCCGGCGGCCGCCGAGGTGCTGCTCTCCTCCGTGTCCCGCACCACCGGGCTGCTGCTGCCCACCGAGGGGCTGCGGACGGCGGCCGAGGCGGTCCGGGTCGACATCGACCGCCAGGTCGAGGAGACCAACGACGCGGCCGGCGTGGTCCAGGCGCTGGAAGAGCAATATGACGCCTTCAACCGCGGCCGGTCCGGCAACAACCTGCTCGGCCCGCAGACCGGCCCACTGCCCACCGCCGACGAGCTCGGCGCCGAGCTGGAGCGGTTCCTCGCCTCCCAGCCCCGGCCGGGCGACAACCCGGGGACCTGACCCATGCGACTCGCCACCTGGAACGTCAACTCCGTCAAGGCGCGCGAGCCGCGCCTGCTGGCCTGGCTCGACGACAAGAAGCCCGATGTCGTCTGCCTCCAGGAGGTGAAGTCGACCACCGAGCAGTTCCCCACGGAGCAGGTGGGTGAACTGGGTTACACCGCGGCCACGCACGTCGACGGCCGGTGGAACGGGGTGGCCATCCTCTCCCGGGTCGGCGTCGACGACGTGGTGCGCGGCTTCCCCGGCGAGCCCGGCTTCCCCGACCCGGAGACCCGGGCGATCTCGGCGACCTGCGGCGGAGTGCGGGTCTGGTCGATCTACGTGCCCAACGGGCGTACGCCGGACGACCCGCACTACCAATACAAGCTGGCCTGGTTGGCGGCCCTGCGCGACGCGGTGGCCGCCGACCTGGCCGGCGGCGGCGACCTGGCCGTCTGCGGCGACTTCAACGTGGCCCCGACCGACGCCGACGTCTGGGACCGCTCGGTGTTCGTGGGCTCCACGCACGTGACGGCCCCGGAGCGGGCGGCGTTGGCCGCGCTGCTCGACACCGGCCTGCGGGACGTGGTGCCCACCCCGATGAAGGGCCCGTTCCCCTTCACCTACTGGGACTACCGGGCCGGGATGTTCCACCAGAACAAGGGCATGCGCATCGACCTGGTGTACGCGACACCCGCGCTGGCCGACCGGGTCGAGGCGGCCGTGGTCGACCGGGAGGCCCGCAAGGGCAAAGGTCCGTCCGACCACGCGCCGATCATCGTCGACTTCTAGTCGTCCCTGGCCTCGACCAGCGAGGCGAAGACGATGATGTTGTCGACGTAGCCGGTGCTGCCGCCCTTGAACTCGCCGCCGCAGGTGATCAGGCGCAGCGCGGGGCGGCTGAAGTCCGCGTAGATCTTGTCGATCGGCTGGTCGGCCTTCTTGTATCTCTCCACCGAGTTGACCTCGAAGACGGCCACCGAGTCGTCGCGCCGGACGACCTCGACGCGCGCGCCGGGTCGTACCTTGGCCAGGTCGTGGAAGATCGACGGGCCGGTGCGGGTGTCGGCGTGCCCGACCAGCACCGCGGGGCCATATTGCCCCGGTGTCGGGCTGTTCTCGAACCAGCCGGCCTGGTTGTGCCTGCCGAGCGACGGCACCTCGATCGACCCGTCGTCGGCCAGGCCCACGTCGTGGACGGGCGCGTCGACCTTGAGCGACGGGATCCGGATCTCGACCGGCCGGCTGGGCTCCATCACCGGGAACCGGCCGGGCGGCGGCACGTCGTCAGGGCCGAAACCGCCCTTCTGGAGGATCCCGGCGAACGTGGCGAGCCCACCGACGGCGATCAGCATCACCGCCAGCGGGCCGCTGAGCCTGCCCTTGCCCATCGCTACGCGGCGCGGCGCCGGCGCAGGGTGACCACCGCCAGCACCAGGCCGGCCGCGAGCGCGGTGACGCCGCCGGTCAGCACGAGGGTGCTGTCGTCGTCGCCGGCCGTGCCCCCGAACCCGGTCGCCGGGCCGCGGCTGGGCCGGCTGTCGTTGAGCACGTTGAGGTTGGTCTCGGCGGTGCCGCCCATGAAGCCCGGGCAGTCGAGCACGACCCGGTAGGAGCGCGCCCGGGTGTCGGCCGGGATGGTGACCGTGCCGGTCAGGTGCCCGAACTGCGGCTCGACGGTGACCTCGTCGAAGGCGGTCGAGTCGACGGTCGCCGCCTCGGTGTCGCCCGGCGGGTCGTCGTCGGCGTCGGTGCAGCTCGCCTTGATGCCGACGAGGTAGCCGGCCGCGACCGTGCTGGGGGTGAGCTCGAGGAACACCCCCGCCGGAACCGGCTCGGTCGTCGGGGTCGGTGTCGGCGCGGGCGCCGCCAGCGCCGGCCCACCGGTGACGACCACGAGCCACCCGACCAATGCGATTGTTGCCAGCGCCCGACGACCGGACATCTTGACCTCCCTGCCGCCCGTGCGTCGATTGTCGCATTTGGAGCGCCGACGCGACACCTGACAAAATCGCTCGGTGAGTGCTATCGCTGTCGCCCATATCCGGACCTTCCACAACCGTGGCGGGCGGATGGGTGATCGGCATCACGATGCGCTGTCCCGCCTCTGGCCGTCCTTCGGCGTGCCGGTGTCCGCGGCGCCGTTGGACGCGGCCGCCCTGTTCGGCCGCACCGCGCCGCTGGTGGTGGAGATCGGCTCCGGCATGGGTGACGCGACCGCGGCGATGGCGGCGGCCGATCCGGACCGGGACTACCTGGCCGTCGAGGTGCACGTTCCCGGCATCGCGTCGCTGCTCAGCCACATCGAGGCGCGCGGGCTGACCAACGTGCGGATCGCCCGCGGCGACGCGCTCGACCTCGTGCGGCAGATGCTGCCGCCGGACCGCCTCGACGCGATCCACGTCTTCTTCCCCGACCCGTGGCCCAAGCTCAAGCACCACAAGCGGCGGATCATCCAGCCGGCGCACGTCGCGCTGCTGCGGTCCCGGTTGGCCCCGGGCACTGGCGTACTGCACTGCGCCACCGACTGGGCGCCGTACGCCGACTCGATGTTGTCGACCCTCTCGGCCGACCCCGAACTGGTGAACACGACCGACGGTTACGCGCCCCGGCCGGCGCACCGGGCCGTCACCCACTTCGAACGACGGGCCGCCCGGCAGGGACGCGACGTGTTCGACCTGGTCTTCCGCAGGCGCGCGGCGTGACGACCCTCGCGGACCTGGTGCCCGCCGAGGTCACCCCCGACAACCTGTTCGAGGCGTTCGCGGCCTGGGCCGGCGAGCGCGGGTTGACCCTCTATCCCCACCAGGAAGAGGCGTTGATCGAGCTGGTCTCCGACGCCAACGTCATCCTCAACACGCCGACCGGCTCCGGGAAGTCGCTGGTGGCGACCGGCGCCCACTTCGCGGCGTTCGCCACCGGGCGGCGCACCTTCTACACCGCGCCGATCAAGGCCCTGGTCTCGGAGAAGTTCTTCGACCTGTGCCGGATCTTCGGCGCGCACAACGTCGGCATGCTGACCGGCGACGCGGCGGTCAACGAGACCGCGCCGATCATCTGCTGCACCGCGGAGATCCTGGCCAACATCGCGCTGCGCGACGGGGCGTACGCCGATGTCGGTCAGGTCGTGATGGACGAGTTCCACTTCTACGCGGAGCCGGACCGGGGCTGGGCCTGGCAGGTGCCGCTGATCGAGCTGCCGCACACGCAGTTCCTGCTGATGTCGGCGACGCTCGGCGACGTGTCGCGGTTCGAGAGCGACCTGACCCGGCGCACCGGACGACCCACCTCGGTGGTCAAGTCGGTCGAGCGGCCGGTACCGCTGCTCTACTCCTACGCGGTCACTCCCCTGCACGAGACGCTCTCCGAGCTGCTGGAGACCCGGCAGGCGCCGGTGTACGTCGTGCACTTCACCCAGGCCGCCGCGCTCGAGCGGGCCTCGGCGCTGACCTCCGTCAACGTGGCGACGCGGGCCGAGAAGGACGCGATCGCCGCCGCCATCGGCAACTTCCGGTTCTCGGCCGGTTTCGGTCGCGTGCTGTCGCGGCTGGTGCGGCACGGGATCGGCGTGCACCACGCCGGAATGCTGCCGCGCTACCGCCGGCTGGTGGAGACGCTGGCCCAGGCCGGGCTGCTCAAGGTGATCTGCGGCACCGACACGCTCGGCGTCGGCATCAACGTGCCGATCCGGACGGTCCTTTTCACGGGACTGTCCAAATACGACGGCACGCGGGTGCGGCTGCTGAAGGCGCGCGAGTTCCACCAGATCGCCGGCCGGGCGGGGCGGGCCGGGTTCGACACCGTCGGCACGGTGGTGGTGCAGGCACCCGAGCACGTGATCGACAACGAGCGGGCGCTGGCGAAGGCTGGCGACGACCCTCGCAAGCGGCGCAAGGTGGTCAAGAAGAAGCCACCGGACGGCACGGTGGGTTGGGGACGGCCGACGTTCGACCGGCTGGTCGAGGCGGAGCCCGAGCCGCTGCAGTCGTCGTTCCACGTCTCGCACGCGATGCTGCTCAACGTCATCGGCCGGCACGGCGACCCGTTCGCCGCCATGCGGCACCTGCTGACCGACAACCACGAGGAGCCGGCCGCGCAACGGCGGCACATCCGCCGCGCCATCGCCATCTACCGGGCGTTGCTGGCCGGTGGTGTCGTGGAGCGGGTGGACCCGCCGGACGCGGCCGGGCGCACCGTGCGGTTGACCGTCGACCTGCAGGCCGACTTCGCGCTGAACCAGCCTCTGTCGCCGTTCGCGCTGGCGGCGATCGAGCTGCTGGACCGGGAGTCCCCGGATTACTTCCTCGACGCGCTGTCGGTCATCGAGTCCACTCTGGACGACCCACGGCAGGTGTTGTCGGCGCAGCAGCACAAGGCCCGCGGTGAGGCCGTGGCGGCGATGAAGGCGGAGGGCATCGAGTACGAGGAGCGGATGACGCTGCTCGAGGACGTGACCTATCCGCGGCCCCTGGCGGCGCTGCTCCAAGACGCCTACGACATGTACGCCCGCGGCCATCCCTGGGTCGCCGACCACGAGCTGCGGCCGAAGTCGGTGGTCCGGGACATGTACGAACGGGCGATGACGTTCGGCGAGTTCGTGTCGTTCTACGGACTGTCCCGGTCCGAGGGGTTGGTGCTCCGCTACCTGGCCGACGCCTATCACGCGCTGCGCCGGACGGTGCCCGAGGACGCGCGCACCGAGGAGCTGTGGGACCTGATCGAGTGGCTCGGCGAGCTCGTGCGCCAGGTCGACTCCAGCCTGCTCGACGAGTGGGAGCGGCTGCGCGATCCGCAGTCGGTGGAGGAGGCGGTCTCGGATGTCGAACGCCCACCGCCGGCCGTGACCCGCAACCGCCGCGCCTTCCGGGTCCTGGTGCGCAACGCGCTGTTCCGGCGGGTGGAGCTGGCGGCGCTGCGGGACTGGGAGTCGCTGGGCGAGCTGGACGGCGCGGACGGGTTCACGGCCGCGGAATGGGCCGCGGCGCTTTCTCCCTATTTCGAGGAGTACGCCGACATCGGCGTCGGGCCGGACGCGCGTGGCCCGTCGCTGCTGCTGATCGACGAGAAGCCGGACCGCTGGGAGGTCAGGCAGATCTTCGACGACCCGGAGGGCGATCACGACTGGGCCATCGAGGCCACGGTCGACCTGGCGGCCTCGGACGCCGCCGGAGTCGCCTCGGTGACCGTAACGCGGGTGGGCACAGCGGCGACTTTCGATTAGAATAGGTGTACGAAAATCGCCGCTGACCAGCGGAGATCTTGGAAGCTGGAGGGCCACGTGACCGCACCCGCCGTCCCTTACGCCACTCTTCTCGCGTTCGCCCGCTACGTCGACCGCACGGGCCCGGCCAAGGCCACTTTCGTCGGCGGCCTCCGCAAGCAGCGCGAGTCCCGCTCCGGCTTCAACCCACACGGCCAACTCATCAAAGCCCTCAAAAGCGACATCGCCTTCCACGGCGCCGGCCGCCACCTCCACGCGGTGGTCAATGAGGTCAAGCCCCGCTGGAAGCCCCTCTACGAGGCCCTCCTACCGGGCGCCCTGACCTACCTGTCGACCCTGGAAAAGGGCACGGAGCTGGCCCAGACCCGCGACGCGATCGCCATGCTGGGCGACCTCCCGGTCAAGATCAACCCGCACTTCGGCCTCCGCCACCCCGACGGCACCGCCGAAGCCGTCCGCCTCCACATGGACGAACAACCCCCGAGCCGCGAAACCATCATGGCCACCCTCCACCTGATGTCCCGCCACATGGACCAGGTCCTCCCCCACGCCGACCCGGTCCTGGTCGACCTCCGCCGCGGCGTAGCCCACCACCCCGACCCCTCCACCAAGTCGGACCAGGTCGAACGCTGGCTAGCCGGCGAAGCCGCCGCCTTCCGCGCCACCTGGTCCGTAGCCGCCTAACGCACCCCAGCCACCCACCCACCGCGTCAGCCAAGACCGGGTAGACAACGGCCGGCCGGCAAAGCCGCCGCCCTCCCCACCACCTGGTCACACCGCCTCACCAGCCCCCAGGGCGTCCGCCCCCAACCGGCGGCCAACACCAACAGCCAAGCAACCGCCGGCGCCAAGGCCGCCGCCTATCCACCACCTGGGTAGTCGCCGCCTCACCAGAACCCACCGCCCACCCAAAACCGTCGGTCAAGCCCGACCGGGGTGGGCGACGGCCGGCCGGAAAAGCTGCCGCCGACCATCGGGTCTGTCGCCGTTTGGGCAACCCGCGTTCCCGCACTTGATCCCCGACCCACCGGGCCAAGGACGTCAGCGGCTTTCCGCACACCTGGACAGGCGCCGGCCCGTCGCTCAGGGCCAAGCAGACCGCGCGAAGGCTGCCGTGCGAGCCCGCCGGGTCATTGCTGCCTGGTCACCCTGCTGCGGCAATTGACCGGTGAGCGATTGCCCCGCACTGGGTTGTCACAAAGGGCGCGCGGGGCTGGCACGCGCAAGCTCGCCTGTTCAGGCGCCGCCCGACCACCGTGGTCGCGGAGTTCACCCACGCCGGCCCATCGGCCAGGGACGGCCGGATCAAACGATCGCGGCTCGCGCATCCCAACGCCACGGCCGCGCCATAGGGCATGGCCAGTCGATCGAAGCAGCTGCTCGGTGGTTCGGCCTGCCGGCCGAACAAGGGCGTGACCACGGAGTCAGGCCCACCTTGCGGAGGCATTCCATTTCTTCGGAACGCCAACCTCACGGCGTCCGACTGGCTTGCGCCCCGCCAGCCGGCGTGGCGCCGGTCGAAAGGACTCGATAGAAGCCGCGCTGTGCCGCGGCATCGGCAGAGAGCGCGGCGCGGGTCTTGACTCTCCAGTGCCGCCGGCGTGTCGGTGATCCGGCGTGTCGCTGAGCTGGATGAGTGTCCTTTCGAGCGGACATGTTTGGCATGTAGCCACATGCTGAAGCATGTGCGCTCCCGTGGCGGCACCTGCCGGCGCCGGATTGCGTTGGCGGCGGAATCAGCCGGCGCTTAGGGTTTCCGCCGTGCCCCTCACCGACGACTTGCTCCAGGCCGACGACGGCACCGCGCTGGCGCGGTTGTGGCTTCACGACGACGACGGCGAACGCGTGGCGGGCGGTGTCCGGCCCGAGCCGGGCGTTCCGGTCGCGCGGGTGGCCGAGCAGGCGCGCCGCGACCTGGCCGGGCTGCGGCTGGAGACGCCCGACGACGACCTGGCGGCCGCGCTGGTGGCCGGCGGGGTTCCGCTGGAGCGGTCGGCCACCGAGCTGCGGCACGACCTGGCCGACCTGCCCGCGCCGGCGCCGTTGCCGGACGGTTGGGCCTTCGCCGCGGCCGGCTGGGACGACGATCTGGCCGCGGCGACCGCGGCGGCTTATGCGCCGGGTCATCCCGACGGCGGTTGGACCGAGAACGACACCGCGACCGTACGCGGGATGTTCGAGTCGGCCGACCCCGTCCCGCCGCTCGCGCCGGCGTCCGCCCGGCTGGTCGGCCCCGACGGGCGCAGCGCGGGCCACGTGCTCTGCGCCGGGCCGGTGCCGTGGACCGCCTACCCCTGCGCCTGGATCCTCAACATCGCCGTCGGGCCGGGTGGGCAGGGGCGCGGCCTCGGTCAGGCCCTGCTGCTGCACGCGTTGCACGGCACACGATCCGCCGGCCTCCCGGCGCTCGCCCTGTCGGTGGCCGACGGCAACCCGGCGCGCCGGCTCTACGACCGGGCCGGCTTCACCGAGGTCACGCGCGTGCTCACCCTGCGGATGCCGGCGGCCTGACGTGGAGATCGTGACGCGCACCGACCGGCCGGACCTCGACGCGCATGCCGCCGAGGTGTTCCGGGAGCGCTGGCCGGAGTTCATCTTCCACGACGACGTACCCAAGCAGTACCTGAGCCGGGTCGAGGAGTTCTTCGCCCGCTACGACATCATGGTGCTCGACGACGACGGCGCCGTGGTCGCGGGCGGCTGGGGCGTCCCGCTCGCGTGGACCGGCGACGTCAATGACCTGCCGTCCGGGTACGACGACGCGATGGTCCGCGCGGTCGAAGGACACGAGGCCGGCACGGCGCCGACGACGCTCAGCTTCATGGCCGCGGCCGTCAGCTCCACACACGACAGACGCGGACTGGCGACCACCGTGCTGACGGCGTTGACCGGCCGCGCCCGCGAGGACGGCCTGACCCACGTCATCGCGCCGCTGCGGCCGACCTGGAAACACCGCTACCCGCTGGCGTCGATGGCGGAGTACGCCGGATGGACCCGTGCCGACGGCCTCTCGATCGACCCGTGGATCCGCACACACCAACGCATGGGCGCCCGCATCCTCGCCCCGGCGGCCCGCTCGATGGTCATCGAGGGCACGGTCGCCGAATGGGAGAGCTGGGCCGCCATGCCGTTCCCCGTGACCGGCGACTACGTCGTCCCGGACGCCCTCAACCTGGTCCACATCGACCGCGGACGGGACAAGGGCGTCTACGTCGAGGAGAACCTCTGGGTCCAGCACGTCACTCCAGCACACCGATGACCGCGGCGGCACCGTCGAGCGCCAGCAACTCGCCGGTCACGGGGTGGCCCGTGACCGGCTGAAAGCCCGGCACGTGCCCGATCCGTTCACCGGTGGTCGGGTCCCACTCGGTCAACCCGTCCTCCGCACTCGCGAAGAGCCGTTCACCGACCGACAGCAGGCGCCCCACCGGTCCCGCGAACTCGACCAGGGGCGTCGACCCGGTCGGGTCACAGACCGTCGCGCCCGGGATGAGGCCTGGGTCGGCATCGGTGCCGAGCCCGCGCAGGACCAGGCGGTCGCCGCACCAGACGATCGGTTCGTTCCAGTCCGGACGCTGCCCGAGGCGCTGCCGGCTGCGGCCGTCGGCCGGCTCGTCCGGGTTGGCCAGCCACGACGCGACCGACCAGACCAGCGGCATCCCGACGGGGCTCCAGACCCAACCGTCGTCGGCGATCCAGCGCCCGTCCGGCGAGACCGACAGCTCCCCGTGGAAGTAGTCCATCGACCGACCGTCGTCAGCGTGGAGCCGCCGGCCGGTCGCGGCGTCGGCGATGGCAAGCACGTTCCATGAGGTTCCGTGGACATACGCCTCCTCGCCGCCCGGCAGCGCGAGGAACGCGAACGGGAACCGTTGCGTGCCGGGGTGGTAGGAACCCCGGTCCAGCGACGCCACGACCCGCCCGTCGGCGAGGTCGACCACGACACCGTGCCGGCCGAAGTCGACGACCACGGCGCAGAATCGGCCGGACGGTGACGCGTGCAGGCGCAGGCGGGGCGGCAACTCGCGGAAATGGCCCTTCGCGGGCACCGCCGGCAGGTCGATGGGGATGAAGCCGGGCCGCCCGAGAACGCCGGCCTCGGTCAGCAGCAGCCACCCATCGGGGACCGGCGCGATGTCCAGCGGCGCGACAGGCAGCTTCCGCCGCTCCAACCGAACCCCGATCGCGCCCGGCCGGGAAAGGATCGCGGGCGTTCCGCGGTAGCCCTCGCAGAAGTTGTCCTCCGCCGAACGCTCCACACAGCCTTCGCAGGCCACCATCAGGTCCGGTGTGGACTCCGCGCACGCGGTGCACACGACCTCGTAGTCGGTGCCATGCCCCGTGAACAACCGGAAATACCCCAGCTCCGCGTCGGGCGCCAACAGGTGCCGGCTCACCCGCCGCGGCCCGACCAGGGCGGCGTGGCCGCACGGCAGCAGCTCCATCGCGCCATCATGGCGCACCACGGTCGCGGCCGCGCAAGCCTGCTCGTCGTCAGCCCAGCCGCAGCAGCGCGGCGTGGGCGTCGCGGACCGCGGCGCACGGGTCGACGCCCAGCTCGTCGCGGAGCCGCACCCGAAGCCGTTCGTACGCGGCGAGCGCCTCGGCCACGTTGCCCCGTGCGGCCAGGGACCGCATCAGCAACAGATGTCCCGTCTCGCGCAGCGGCGCCGCCGCCACCAGGTCGCGGGCCGCGCGTTCGGCGCCCGGCAGCTCGGCGCCGCCGATGCCCAGGCAGGCCGTGGCGTAGCACTCGAGCGCACGGGCGTAGACCTCGCCCAGCTCGGCCCGGCGCGCCTCCGCCCACGGGAGCGTCGCCTCCGGCAGGAACGGGCGGGCGGCCACGAACCGGCCGGTCAGCGCCGCCGACCAGGCCCTTCGCCACTCCCCCACGGCGACCGCGGACTCGGCCCGGTGCACCGCGGCCACGGCCGTCTCCACGTCGACGACGGCGGCGGGCGGCAGGTCGACGGCCAGCTCCGAGCGGCCCCGCAGGACGGACGGGCCGGTCGCCGCGCGTACGCGGGAGATCAGGGCGTTGAGCGCGGACCCGGCGGCCGGCGGCGGGGCGTCACCCCACAGCGCCGCGGCCAGTTGCTCGCGCGGGACCGGCCGGGGGCGGTGGAGCACCAGGTACGCGAAGAGGAGCCGGCCCTGGCGGCCCGGCAGCGTCACCGGCCGCCCGGTCAGCTCGACCAGCAGCGGGCCGCACAGTTGGACCCGCGTCGCCGGGTGCATGCGACACCTCCCGCGTCGCGGAAGAATGGACCTGATGACACGGCAGGTCCGATGCGAGTGTGGCTTCGTCGCCCGCGGCGACACCGACGAAGCCGTCATCGAGCTCGTCCTGCGACACGTCGCCACGGAACACCCGGATCTCGCCGAGACCGAGACCGCCGACGACATCCGGGGCTGGATCGAACTGGTGCCTTAGGACTCGACCCCGAACTCCTCGCGCATCGACCGCACGATCGCGCCGCCCGGACGCTCGCGCAGCTTGCCGTCGACCGAGACGTCGAGGACATCGTCCCAGAACGCGACCAGGCCGGCGATCGGCCTGGCATCGGGCAACGGCTGCTGGTAGGACCAGACGACGTTGGGCCGGGACGCGGTCGACCAGTAGGACGCCTGGCCCTTGTAGGGGCAGTAGGTGAGCTGGTCGCTCGGCGTCAGGTCGGCCACCACGTCCTCGCGCGGCAGATAGAAGCGGACCGGCAGGTTGGTCTCGAACACGAGCACCGGCCGGGTGGTCTCGGCGAGCAGCACGCCGCCGTCCTCGATCCGCACGTGCCGCGAGCTCGCCCGAGCGTCGACCCGGTGGTAGGGGTCGCGCGGGTGCCCGTGCAGCTCCTCGTCCTCCTCGAGCCACTGGTCCATGGCGTCGAAGTCGAGCACCACGTAGTCGCGCAGGTCGGGGTCGTCCGGCCGGAAGCCCGCCTCCGGGCGCTCGACCCCGCCGGCCGAGATCGACACGGCCGCGCCGGGCGTGGAGTGCACCGAGAACGGGATGCCGGGGTGCAGCAGGCCCGGCCCGCCCGGCGTCACCGGCCCGGCCGGCGTGACCGACGCGCGCAGGTCGGCCGCGGGCACCGCGTAGGTGGGCGTGATCCGTCGCGGCTCCCACACCAGCACCGCGTCGGTGGTGTCCACAATGGTCTCGTCGCCGAGCACGGCCCGGACCCGTTTCTCCGTCGGTTCGTGCCGCAGCTCCTTGAACCGCTGGCCCATCGCGTCGCGCATCCGCGTACTCATGTCACCACCTTGGCGCAGTCAGCCCGCCGGCACCACCCACGGGAACGACTCCTGCCGGTTGTCCGCCGCCACCGACGGGTCGAGGCCCGAGCTCGTCGCGGCGTCGAGCATCATCGAGAACATCACCTCGGGCGCGTTGTCGGCCAGCGTCCGCCCGTTGATCCCCGTGAAGCCGTAGCTCGCCGGCGTGCCCACCGTGTAGGGCAGCACCTCGGGGAAGATCCGGCGCGCGACGAGCTGCCCGTAGCCGTCCGGGTCGGCCGAGTTCCCGTTGTTGGCGGCGACGAAGGCGGCGATCTTCTCCGCGATGTACTTGCCGTCCTCGTTGAAGTCCTGCGACGGGTGCCGCCCGTTCGCGGGGTTGCTGAAGTCGAGGTCGTCGGGCCAGAAGATCGGCCACATCATCGGCAGCCCGAACCGGTTGATCTGGTGCCAGCCCTCGTCGTCGGACAGCTTCGTGGCGCACCAGACGCCGATCTCGGCGCCGGGCCGCAACCGCGGATGGTCGTACGACACCTCGAGCAGGATCGTGTAGACCTGGGTGCCCGCGAAGCTGTTCTTGGGCCGGCCCGCCCGCCACTCGGTCAGGTCCATCTTGGCGCCGTCGCGCACCGCGGCGTTGATCACGAACAGCTCGTCGAGGTCGATGTAGAACGGGTCGTTGATCCGCCCGGCCCACGCCCGCACGTTCTCGCCGGCCGCCTCGGCGCCGGTGCGGCCGGATACGACCACGCGGCCGCTGCCGTTGTCACCGTTGGCCTCGTTGCCGGTCAGCTCGCGCACCTCGTACGCCTGCTGCCCGTCGTCGCCGCGCGGCTCGAACGTCACCCGGTAGGTCAGGTCCTCGTGCTCGGCGCCGTCGAAGTGGACGCGGAACTCGTAGCGCGCCTCGGGATGAAAGCCCGGCATCACCTCGGCGCCGGTCACGTTCGAGTTGACGTCCATCATGAGCACCGTGCACCGCTCGCCACCGAAGACGTAGAGGTCGTCGATGAACAGCTGACCGCGCTGTGGCGCCTGTGGCGTCGGGAGATGGTGGGACATGGCGGCACTCCTTCGCAGCCCCGGAACTGCACCGTCGGCAGCTTCCGACGCTACCGGCGGACGCCTGTCGAGCCGGGCGGAACGAGCCTTCGCGAGGTTTCACCCGGCGATCACCAGAGCACCCCGCAGGGCGGCGATGTCCGCGTCGGTCAGGCCGTGCGCCCGGGCCCAGCCACGCCCGTCGCCCCAGCGCTCGCGGATCCGCTCCAGCGCGGTCGCCATCATCGGCGCCGCCGGGTGCCAGTTGAGCCCGTCGGGCCAGTCCGGCGGCCAGGGCTCGCCCATCGCGAGCGCGTCGCGCCGCAGCCGCTCGTTGATGGCGTCGACCGCGTCGGCCGTCCGGGCGTAGTCGGCGCAGATCACCTCGTGCGGCACCCCCACGAGGTCGAGCAGGATCGCGACGAACACGCCGGTGCGGTCGCAACCGGCGGCGCAGTGCACGAGGGCGGGCAGGGCGTCCGGATCGGCCAGCGTACGCAGGGCCGCCGCGACCACCTCTCCCCGCTGCGCGAGGACGCCCACGTAGAACGCCGCCCGATCGGAGATGTCGGTGATGTCGCCGAGCGGCACCGGGACGTAGCGCAGCGGCGCCGACGCGAGCGGCCCGCGCCCGTGCCGGGCCACCTCGCTGTCGTCCCGCAGGTCGACAACGGTCGCCAGCCCGTAGTCGCCCGTCAGCCGGGCGGCCTCGGCCGACGTCAGGTGGGAGACCGCGTCGCTGCGGTAGAGCCGCCGTGGGCCGATCACGCCGTCGCCGGCCGGCAGTCCCGCCAGGTCGCGGAAATTCGGCAGGTTCGGGAACACCTACACCTCCGCCGTCGAGCGGGGCAGGCGCACGGCGGTGAACGCCGCCCCACCGGCCGGCACCAGCCACGTCATGGCCTCGACGGCGAGGCGGCCGGCCTGGACCGCCGGGTCCTGCCCGTAGAGCGCGCGGGCGGTGGCGAGATCGGTGGCCAGCACGCAGATTCCGCGCAGCCGCTCGTCGGTCTGGTCGGTCAGCGGTCCCGCGACGACGAGCAGCCCGCGGTCGGCGAGATCGGCCTGGTAGGCGAGGTGGGCGTCCTGGACCGCCGCGGCCGCGTCTTCGGACAGTTCGGGCGCGTCCGGGGGACGGACCAGCACCACCAGCGTGTGGGCATCGAAGCGCATGCGCCGCAGCCTAGCGCTCCTCGACTTTGTATCGTAAAGTTCTTTACGTGACCGAGAGCTTTACCGACAACGACCAGCCGCCCGGCGATCCGGCCGAGGCACTCCGGATGATCGAGGCGGAGCGCGCCGCCACGCTCCGCAAGATCTACGTCGACGACCGCTGGTGGTTCTGGCCCTGGGGGTTCGCCTGGCTGATCGGCTTCGGTCTGCTCTTCCTGCGCTACGGCCCCGACGGCCGGGTCTTCGTCGACATGCCCCAGTGGGTGCCGGTGGTGGCGCTCAACGTGCTGCTGATCGGCGCCGGCGTGATCTCCGGCCTGACCGGCGCGCGGGCCTACGGCCAGCTCGTCGGCGAGTCGGCCCGGCGCGGCGCCTACTACGGCTGGGCCTGGGGCATCGCGTTCACCACCATGTCGGTGATCCTCGTGCGGGTCACCGACGCGATCCCGGAAGACCTGCGGACGATGGTCTGGTCGGCCGTGATGGCGGGCCTGACCGGCGCCCTGCACATGGCCGGCGGCGCGGTCTGGCTCCACCGCCAGCTCTTCCTGCTCGGCGCCTGGATCTCGGCCGTCAACGTCGCCGGCGTGCTGGCCGGCCCCGGCTGGCAGTCGCTGTTCATGTGCGTCGCGGCCGGCGGCGGCATGATCGTCTTCGGTTGGGTGTCGAGCCGCTGGCACCGGCGCGCGGCGGCGCGATGACCGACACGCCGCTGGACCCGGTCATCCATGCCCAGGCCCGCCTGCGCGTCGTGGCGGCTCTGTCCACATTGGGCGCCGGTGACCAGATCGCCTTTCCCCGCTTGCAGGAGATCCTGGCCATGACGGCCGGCAACCTCTCGGTGCATCTGCGCAAGCTCGAGGACGCCGGCTACGTCGAGATCACCAAGACCCACCGCGGCCGCACCCCGGTCACCCTGGTCGCCCTGACCCACCGCGGCCGGATGGCGTTCGAGGAATACACCGCATCCGTACGCGCCCTGCTGCAACCCCCGGACATCAAGGAGAAGACATGATCCTCGCCGAGGCGATCGAGGTCAGCCGCCGCTACGGCGCGGTCACGGCCCTCGACCGCGTCTCGCTCCAGGTCACCGAGGGCGAGCTGGTCGGGCTGCTGGGCCCCAACGGCGCGGGCAAGACCACTCTGGCCACCCTGCTGACCGGGGTACGCCGGCCCGACTCCGGCCGGGTCACGCTGTGCGGCGGCGACCCGCGCGATCCGCGTACCCGCCGGGCGTTGGGTGTCACGCCCCAGGAGACGGGCCTGCCGGCCACCCTGCGGGTCGGCGAGGTCGTCGACTTCGTCGGCGCGCACTATCCCGACCCGGTGCCGCGGGCCGAGCTGCTCGACCGGTTCGGCCTGAGCGACCTGGCCAAGCGGCAGACCGGCGGGCTCTCCGGCGGCCAGAAGCGGCGGCTGGCGATCGCGCTGGCGTTCGTCGGCAGGCCCCGCGTGGTGATCCTCGACGAGCCGACCACCGGCCTCGACGTGCAGTCCCGGCGCGGCCTGTGGGACGCCATCAAGGCCTACCACGCCGAGGGCGGCACGGTGCTGCTGTCCAGCCACTACCTGGAGGAGATCGAGGCGCTGGCCGACCGGGTCGTGGTGCTGGGCCACGGCCGGGTGCTGGCCGACGACACGGTGAGCGCGGTGCGCGGCATGGTCGGCGTGCGCCGGGTCAGCTTCGCCTCCGACGCCGAGCCACCCGCGCTGCCGGGCATCGTCGCCGTCGAGCGCCGCGAGGGTCGCGTCCACCTGCTCACGCCCGACTCCGACCAGCTCGTAAGGGCACTCGTAGCGTCCGATGTGGACTTCCGTGACCTGGAGGTGGCGTCGACCTCGCTCGAGGAGGCCTTCCTCGCGATCACCGGTGACACCGAGCCCGAACCCCTCGCCACCGCGGCCTAAGGAGCCACCCCTGTGACGCTCGCCCTGGTCCACGCCAGATACCAGCTCCTCGAGACCATCCGCATTCCGATCGCCCTCATCGGCTCGGCGTTCTTCCCGGCCGCCTCCATGCTGTTCTTCGTCGTGCCGTTCGCCGGCGACGACCCGGTGGGTGCCACGTTCGCCACTGCCTCGATGGTCACGTTCTCCATCATGGTCAGCAGCCTGTTCACCTACGGCGTCGGCGTGGCCGAGGACCGGTCCCAGCCGTGGGACGGCTACATGCGCACCCTGGCCGCCGGCGCCGGCCCCCGGTTCACCGGGCGGATCCTGGCCGGCATGACGCTGGCGCTCCTCTCGCTGATCCCGGTGGTGCTGATCGGCGCGCTGTTCACCGAGGCCACGGTCAGCCTCACCGGCCTGCTGCTCGGCATCGGCACCGTCTTCGTCGGCGCCCTGCCGTTCACCCTGATGGGCCTGGCCATCGGCTACGCCCTGCCGCTGAAGGCGGCCCTGGTGGTGTGCCAGGTCATCTTCTTCCCGCTGGCGTTCGGCGGTGGCCTGATGTCCGCACCCGACCAGGCGCCCGGCATCATCGCGACGATCGCCCCGTACCTGCCGACCCGGGGCGCGGTCGAGCTGATGTGGGCGGCGGTCGGCGACTTCCGGCCCAGTCCGTTGTCACTGGTCATGTTCGCCGTGTGGACGGTGGCCGCCGGCGCCGTCGCGGTCTGGGCCTACCGCCGCGACGAAGGACGCCGGTTCCGCTGAGCCCGCGTTAGGAACGGTCCGTTCCAATCGCATAGCGATTGGAACGGACCGTTCCTAACGCCAACGGGGGGCCGCGCGGCGGCTGGCCGTCACTCGAGGACGGTCAGCCGCTGCGTGGCACGGGTCAGCGCGACGTAGAGGTCGTTGAGCCCGCGCGGCGACTCGTTCTCGATGCCGGCGGGGTCGGCCACCACCACCGAGTCGAACTCCAGACCCTTGGACTGCCGGGCCGACAGCACCGCGACCGGGCTCTCCAGGTCGGGCTCGTCGCCCACCGCGACCGCGAGGTCCGGCAGCGCCGCCCGCACCTGCTCGGCCAGCGCCGCCACCCGTCCCGCCGGCGCGATCACGGCCAGCCGGCCCTCGCCGATCACCGCCGCCTCGTCGCCGAGCACGGCGGGCAGGTCGGCCAGCGGGCGTCGGGCCGGCGCGACGCCGGTGGAGCGCACCGAACGGGGCGGGGTCGCCGCCGGGTCGATCCGGGCCAGCACCTCGCCGGCCAGCGACATCACCTCGGCCGGCGTGCGGTAGTTGACCGTCAGCTCGGCCAGCTTCCAGCGGTCGGCCACGTACGGCGCGAACACCTCGGACCAGGACGCCGCGCCGGCCGGGTCGCCCGTCTGGGCGATGTCGCCGACCACGGTCATCGAGCGGTTGGGCGCCCGGCGCATCAGCAGGCGCCAGGCCATCGGCGAGAGCTCCTGGGCCTCGTCGACGATGATGTGCCCGAACGCCCACTTCCGGTCGCGGGCGGCCCGCTCGGCCGCGCTGAGGCGCAGGTCGTCCTCCTGCCGCTCGGCCAGCCGGGAGGCGTCCAGCAGGTCGGTGACCAGCAGCAGCTCCGGGTCGTCCTCGTCCTCGACGTCGATCGAGGCGGAACCCCGGGCGATCTCCAGCGCGCCCTCGGCGTAGGCGAGCTCGGAGCGGCGTACGCGCTCGGCCTGGATCCGGGCCGCCGTCTCCGCCTCGGGCAGCTCGCCCAGCTGCTCGGCGGCCTCGTCGAGCAGCGGGGCGTCGGCCGGCGTCCACGGCGCGGTGGCCGGGCGGGTCAGCGCGGCCGCCTCCGCCAGCGTGAGCGACTCGGCGCACGCCGCGGCCAGGCGGTCGGCCGAGGAGAACAGGTCGCGCAGCAGGCGCTGCGGGGTCAGCGGCGGCCAGTAGCGGTCGAGTGCCGCCCGTACGCCCGGCTCGCCGGTCAGCTCGGCCCGGATGTCGGCCAGGTCGGCGGCGCCCATCAGCATCGGGTCGCCGGGCGCGTCGCCCGCACCGAGCGGGTCGTCGGCGTACGGGTCGGTGCCGATGATCGCGGCGGCCTGCTGGACCAGCCCCTCGACGAGCGCGTCCCGGAAGACCTCGCGGGCGGGGTTGTGCAGCCGACCGGAGCGCCGGGCCCGCGCGCGGGCGGTCTCGACGAGCTGGCGGTCGATGGTCAGCTCCTCGCCGTCCCACGTGACGGAGGTGGGCTCGGTCGGCAGCTCCTGGCGGTCGGCGATGGCGGCCGCGAGCACGTCGACCATCGCGGCCCGGCCCTTGATCTCGGCGACCCGCTCGGGCTCCTCGCCGCGCGCGGTCACGCCGGGGAAGAGGTCGCCGAGCGTCCACAGCAGCACGCCGGTCTCCGCCAGCGACGGCAGTACGTGCGAGATGTAGCGCAGGAACGTCGGGTTGGGACCGACGACGAGCACAGCGCGCGTCGACAGCTCGCGGCGGTGCGTGTAGAGCAGGTAGGCCGCCCGGTGCAGTGCGACCGCGGTCTTGCCGGTGCCGGGGCCGCCCTGGACGACCAGCACGCCGCTCAGGTCGGCCCGGATGATCCGGTCCTGCTCGGCCTGGATGGTCTCCACGATGTCGCGCATGCGGCCGGTGCGGCGCGCGTCGACCGCGGCCAGCAGCGCGGCCTCGCCGGCCAGCCCGTCGCGGGTCGCGCTGCCGGCGGCCTCCGCCAGGTCGAGCACCTCGTCGTCGAGCGCCACCACCGTGCGGCCCTTGGAGCGGATGTGCCGGCGCCGCCGGATGCCCAGCGGGTCGGCCGCGGTGGCCAGGTAGAAGGGGCGGGAGGCGGGCGCGCGCCAGTCGAGCAGCAGCGGCTCGTAGTCGCCCTCCTCGTCGAAGATCCCGATCCGGCCGATGTAGAGCGGCGCGCCCGACTCCGGGTCGAGCCGGCCGAAGCACAGCCCGCTCTCCACCGCGGAGAGCTGGGCGAGCTGGTCGGTGTACATGGCCACCGACGACTCGCGCTGCGACCGGGCCTGCGGCGTGCCGCCGGTGGTGGCGAGGGAGCCCTGCAGGCGCGTCTCGGCCAGCGCCCGCATCCCGTCGAGCCGGTCGTAGAGGCCCGTCACATATTTCTGCTCGGCTTCCATCTCGGCAGGCGAGTCCGTGGGATCGAGGACGCGACTAGGATCAACGCGCTCAGACAACGACGTTCCTTCCGGAAGCGAAACCGGGGCCATGCGAACTCCCCAAGATACCGCGACGACGGCCGGTCTGAACCGTGCGCTGCTGGCCCGCCAGGGCCTGCTCGACCGGCACAAGGGCCCTGGTGGGACGCGACACAGCGGCAAACCGCTCGTGTCGGCTATCGAACAGATCGGCGCTCTGCAGGCCCAGCAGTGGTCATCGCCACCCGTCGGCCTGTGGAGCCGGTTGTCCGACTTCGCCGCCGACGACCTCTGGGCCGTGCTCGACAAGGGCGACGTGGTCACCGGCATCCTCATGCGTCGCACGCTGCACCTGGTCAGCGCGGCCGAGCATCCGGTCTGGGCGCGGATCGCGGCGGAGACCGGGGTCGGCGGGTGGCTGCTGCGCGGCGTCGAGACCCCGGAGCGGGCGCAGGAGATGCTCGAGGCCACCATCGCGTACGCCGATCAGGCCCGCACCGGCGACGAGCTCACCGCGTTCGCGGAGCAGTGGGTGGAGCAGCACCCCGACGTGCTGCCCGCCAAGGCGGTGGCGGCCCAGCGGGAATACAAGTGGCGGCCGTTCCGGGCCCAGCCGGCCTTCGTCAAGGTGCCGGCCAACGGCTCGTGGGGGGCGAAGACACCGGCCGCCTACCACGCCGGCCCGCCCACGCCGGCCCGCCTGACCAGCGAAAAGGCGTGGGAGACGGCGGTCAGCCGGCATCTGGGCGCGTTCGGGCCGGCCGGCGCCGACGACATCGCCTACTGGCTGGGCGCCGCGGCCGGGCCGGTCAAGGCCGCGCTGGAGCGGCTCGACCTGGTCACCCTCGGCGAGACGGGCGGCCGGCGGGTGCTCTGGGACCTGCCCGACGCGCCCCGGCCGGCCGACGACACGGACGCGCCGCCCCGCTTCCTGCCGGCCTTCGACAACGCGCTGCTGGCCTACGCCGCCAACCGCCGGGCCCGGATCCTGCCCGACGCCTACAAGGACCGCGTCTATCTCCGCCGCAACCTGCGCTGGCTGCCGACGCTGCTCGTCGACGGCCTCGTGGCCGGGGTGTGGTCGACCGAGACCAAGCGCGGCGTGGCGACGCTCACGGTGACGGCCTTCGAGAAGCTGACCAAGGCGGCCGCCGCGGCGGTGGAGGCCGAGGGTGAGCAGCTGATCCGCTTCACCGAGCCGACCGCCAAAGATCACGTCGTACGGATATCCACGAGCTGATCCACCCCGTCCCGCCTATCCTTGGGCGCGAGATGAACGCGCCCGCACCGTCGCTGCCGACCCGCCTGGCCACCCTGACCCTGCGCGACGCGCACCGGCTGGGCCGGCGGCTGGAGGGCACCCGCAAGATCCGCGACACGGGCAAGAAGGACGCGGCGATCGCCGCCATCGAGGCCGAGGTGGCAGCGGCCGAGGCTCGGGTCGCCTCCCGCCGGGCCGCCGTCCCGGTCATCACCTATCCGCCCGAGCTGCCGGTCAGCGAGCGGCGCGACGACATCGCGGCGGCGATCCGCGACCACCAGGTGGTGATCGTCGCCGGCGAGACCGGCTCCGGCAAGACCACGCAGATCCCGAAGATCTGCCTGGAGCTGGGCCGGGGCGTGCGCGGGCAGATCGGGCACACCCAGCCGCGCCGGCTGGCCGCCCGCACGGTCGCCGACCGGATCGCCGAGGAGCTCGGCGTGCCGCTGGGCGGGGCCGTCGGCTACAAGGTGCGCTTCACCGACCGGGGCGGCGACGACACCCTGGTCAAGCTGATGACCGACGGCATCCTGCTGGCCGAGCTGCAGAACGACCGCGACCTGCTGCGCTACGACACCCTGGTGATCGACGAGGCCCACGAGCGCAGCCTCAACATCGACTTCATCCTCGGCTACCTGGCGTCACTTCTGCCCCGCCGGCCCGACCTCAAGGTCGTCATCACCTCGGCGACGATCGAGACCGAGCGGTTCGCCCAGCACTTCCGGCAGCCCTCGGGCGACCCGGCACCGGTGGTCGAGGTCTCCGGCCGCACGTACCCGGTCGACGTCCGCTACCGACCGTTGGTCCTGGAAGAGGCCGTCGACGACGAGGACGACGAGGAGGTCGCCGGTTCGGTCGTGCGCGACCCGATCCAGGCGATCGGCGACGCGGTCACCGAGCTCGCCGCCGAGGGGCCCGGCGACATCCTGGTGTTCCTGAGCGGCGAGCGGGAGATCCGCGACACCGCCGACGCGCTTGGCCGGCTCGACCTGCCGCACCTGGAGATCCTCCCTCTCTACGCGCGACTGTCCGCCGCGGAGCAGCACCGGGTCTTCCAGCCGCACACCGGGCGCCGCGTGGTGCTGGCCACCAACGTCGCGGAGACGTCGCTGACCGTGCCGGGCATCAAGTACGTGGTCGACCCCGGCACCGCGCGGATCTCCCGCTACAGCCACCGGCTCAAGGTGCAGCGGCTGCCGATCGAGCGGGTGTCGCAGGCGTCGGCCAACCAGCGCAAGGGCCGCAGCGGCCGCACCTCGCCCGGCATCTGCATCCGGCTCTACGACGAGCAGGACTTCCTGTCGCGCCCCGAATACACCGAGCCGGAGATCCTGCGTACCAACCTGGCCTCGGTCATTCTCCAGATGACCGCGATCGGGCTCGGCGACGTCGCGAAGTTCCCGTTCATCGACCCGCCGGACCGGCGCAACATCACCGACGGCGTCGCGCTGCTGCAGGAGCTGGGCGCCCTCGACGACGCCAAGCGGCTCACCGAGTCGGGCCGGCGGCTCGCCCAGCTGCCCGTCGACCCGCGGCTCGGCCGGATGGTGCTGGAGGCCGACCGCAACGGCTGCCTCGACGAGGTCACCGTGGTCGCGGCCGCACTGTCCATCCAGGACCCCCGCGAGCGGCCGGTCGAGCACCGCACGCACGCCGACCAGCTGCACGCCCGGTTCACCGACCCCGACTCCGACTTCGTCGCGTACCTCAACCTCTGGCGGCATCTGCGCGAGAAGCAGCGCGAGCTGTCGTCGAGCGCGTTCCGCCGGCTGTGCCGGGCCGAATACCTTAACTACCTGCGGGTCCGCGAGTGGCAGGACATCCAGGCGCAGCTGCGCCAGACGACGAAGTCGCTGGGCCTGGTCGCCTCGTCGTCGCCCGACCCGGCGCGGCTGCACCAGTCGCTGCTGGCCGGGCTGCTTTCCCAGATCGGCCTGCGTGAGGGCGAGAAACGCGAATACCTGGGCGCGCGGGGCGCCCGCTTCGCCGTCTTCCCCGGTTCGGCGCTGGCCCGCAAACCGCCGCGCTACGTGATGTCGGCCGAGCTCGTCGAGACCTCCCGGCTGTGGGCCCGGGTCAACGCGCGCATCGAGCCCGAGTGGGTCGAGCCGCTGGCCGGGCACCTGGTCAAGCGCAGCTACAGCGAGCCGCACTGGGAGAAGAAGCAGGCGTCCGTGGTCGCGGTCGAGCGGGTCACGCTGTTCGGCGTGCCGATCGTCGTCGGCCGGCGGGTCCAATACGGCCGGATCGACCCGGCGCTGTCCCGCGAGCTGTTCATCCGGCACGCGCTGGTCGAGGGCGACTGGCAGACCAACCACCGGTTCTTCCGCGACAACGCGGCGCTGCTGGAGTCGGTGGCCGCGCTGGAGGACCGGGTGCGCCGGCGCGACATCCTGGTCGACGACGAGACCCTGTTCTCCTTCTACGACCAGCGGATCCCGGCCGACGTCGTCTCGGGACGGCACTTCGACACCTGGTGGAAGAAGGCCCGGCACACCGACCCGGCGCTGCTGACCTTCACGCGGGAGTTCCTCGTCAACGCGGGCCGCGGCGACGTCGACCCGGCCGCCTATCCCGACGTCTGGCGCTCCGAGTCGGCGCCGTTGCCGCTGTCCTACGAGTTCGCACCCGGCTCCACATCGGATGGTGTCACGATCGACGTGCCGCTGCCGATGCTCGGCCAGGTGCGCCCCGAGGACTTCGACTGGCAGGTTCCGGGCCTGCGCGAGGACCTGGTGATCGCGCTGCTGCGCTCGCTGCCCAAGGCGATCCGCACCAACTTCGTGCCGGCCCCCGACTACGCCCGGGCCGTGCTGGCCCGCGTCACGCCGGCGCCCGGGCTGTCGCTGGTCGACGCGGTCACCCACGAGCTGCGCCGGATGACCGGTGTGACGGTGCCGCACGACGCCTGGGACTACGGCCGGGTGCCCGACCACCTCAAGCTCACCTACCGCGTGGTCGACGGCGATCGCGAGGTGGCCCGCGGCAAGGACCTGGCGGCGTTGCAGGCCCAGCTCAAGGCCGAGGTACGCGCGACCGTCACCGCCGCCGCCCCCGGCATCGCCCGCACCGGGCTGACGGCCTGGGACATCGGGCCGCTCCCCGCGACGTTGGAGCAGGACCGGGCCGGCTTCCGGGTGACGGCCTACCCGGCGCTGGTCGACGAGGGCGCCACCGTCGGGGTGGAGGTCTTCGACACGGCCGGCGAGCAGGCCGCGGCCATGGTCGCCGGCACCCGGCGGCTGCTGCTGCTCACCCTGCCCAACCCCGCGACGTTCTTGCAGGGCCGGCTGACCAACCCGCAGAAGCTGGCGCTGTCCCGCAACCCGCACCGCAGCGTCCCCGACCTGCTCCGCGACTGCGCCGGCGCGGCCGTCGACCGGCTGGTGGCCGAGGCCGGCGGCCCGGCCTGGGACCCGCAGGCCTTCGCGGCGTTGCGCGACCGGGTCCGGGCCGACCTCGTCGATACCGTGGTCGCGGTGGTCGACCGGGTGCAGCGGGCGCTCGCGGCGCAGCACACCGTCGAGCAGCGGATCAGCCGGATGACCTCCCTCGACGCGCTGGGCGCGCTCAGCGACGTGCGGGCGCAGCTGACCGGCCTGCTCTATCCCGGCTTCGTCACCGCGACCGGCTGGACGCACCTCGGCGACCTGCCGCGCTACCTCGCGGCGATCGAGCGCCGGCTCGACCGGCTCGGCCAGGATCCCGCCCGCGACCGGGCCGGGCAGGCGCGGATCGCCCAGGTGCAGAAGGAATACGACGCCATGCTGGCCGCCCTGTCCCCGAGCCGCCGGCGCGCGGAGGCGGTCACCGAGATCCGCTGGATGATCGAGGAGCTGCGGGTCAACGTCTTCGCGCAGGCGCTCGGCACGCCCTACCCGGTGTCGGAACAACGCATCTACAAGGCGATGGACGCGGCCGAGGCGGTGTGACAGCCACCGTCAGCGGCGCCTGCCCATGATCACCGTGGCCGCGCCGATGCCCGGGCCGATGACCTGCCAGCCCTCGGCGGCGTAGAGGCGGCGGGCCGGGTCGTCGGCGTCCGCGGTCGTCATCAGCAGGAGCCGGTCGTGATCGGTGGCGTCGAGCAACGTGCGCAGCAGGCGGCGGCCGATGCCGCGACCGCGCGCGGCGGCGACCACGCCGATGCTGACCAGCTCGAAGTGGCCGCCGAGCCACGCGTCGGCCACGTCCGGCGGCAGCGCCGCGCGGGCGTTGTCGGTCCACCACTGGCCGGGCTCGCCCGTGTAGCCGTAGGCGAACCCGACCAGCGTGCCGCCGGCCGTGAGGGCGCGGGCGAGCCGGAAGCCGGAACGGCGGCGGTGCCGGTCCCAGACCCCGTCGCGCCAGCTCTCGAAGGACGGGTGGTCGCCGAAGATCTCGTCGTACGCCGGCCAGAGCGCGACCCCGTCCGCGGGCGAGGCCGCGCCGTCCACCCTGATCCGCACCCCGGCACGCTAACGCGAGACCCGCTCGGCGAGAAACTCCTCCCAGGTCTGGTGACCGACCGCGTGGTCCGGGGTCAGGTTGGCGCCGGAGCGGAACGCGCGGGCCGCGCCGCCCGGGGCCGGCACCGCCAGGATCGGCCGCCGGCGACCGGTGGCCCGCAGGTAGGAGCGGGCGAGGTCGGCGAACGAGTAGATCCGCGGGCCGCCCATCTCGGCCACCAGTCCCTGCGGCTCGCCGAGCGCGAGCTCGACCAGCCGAGCGGCGACCTCGTCGGCGGCGATCGGCTGGATCCGCGTGCCGCCGGGCGCGAACACGACCGGGAGCTTCGCCATCGCCGCCACCGCCTGGAACGCGAGCTCGTGGAACTGGGTCGCGCGCAGCGTCGTGTACGGCACGCCGGACGCCTCGACGATCTCCTCCGCCGCGCGCTTGGCGGCCACGTAGCCGAACATCGCCCGGTCCACCCCGCTCGTCACCGGGGTGCGCTCGGCGCCCACCACGGAGATGTAAACCACGTGCCCGACGCCCGCCCGGGCCGCGGCGGCCATCAGGTGGCGGGCCTTGACGTCGTCGCCCTTCTGGGTGCCGGCGAGGTGCACCACCGTGCGTACGCCCTCGACCGCCGCCGCCGCGCCCTCGCCCGTCTCGAGGTCGCCGGCCACGTAGTGGACGCCGTCGCCGGCCGGCCGCGGGTTCCTGGTCAGCACCCGCACCTCGGCGCCCTTGTCGCGCAGCCGCCCGACGACGTGCTGCCCGAGCGTGCCCGTACCGCCGGTCACCAGAATCGGATTTTCCACCGTTTTTCCCCCTTTGAGTTGGCCCTCTTACCGGTATGACACGCGGCCGGGGAAGGATGTGACCGGTGGACGAGATCGAGTTGGCGCGGCGCTTCGAGGAGCACCGCGGGCGCCTGCGGGCGGTGGCCTACCGGATGCTCGGCTCGCTCAGCGAAGCCGACGACGCGGTGCAGGAAGCCTGGCTGAGGCTGGCCCGCGCCGACGCGGCGGAGGTGGTCAACCTCGGCGGCTGGCTGACCACCGTCGTGGGCCGGATCTGCCTCAACATGCTGCGGTCCCGCGCCACCCGGCCCGAGCTGCCGCTCGACACGCACGTCCCCGACCCGGTGGTCAGCCCGGCGTCGGGGGTGGGACCGGAGGACGAGGCGCTGCTGGCCGACGCCGTCGGGCTCGCGCTGCTGGTGGTGCTCGACACGCTCGGACCGGCCGAGCGGCTGGCGTTCGTGCTGCACGACATGTTCGCGGTCGCGTTCGACGAGATCGCGCTGATCGTCGACCGCTCGCCGGCCGCGACGCGGCAGCTGGCCAGCCGGGCCCGCCGCCGCGTGCAGGACGCGGCCCCGCCGCCCGACGCCGACCTGGCCCGGCAGCGCGCGGTGGTCGACGCGTTCTACGCGGCCTCGCGGTCCGGCGACTTCGACGCGCTGGTCGCGGTGCTGGACCCGGACGTGGTGCTGCGCTCCGACGGCGGCACGGCCCGCCCGGCGATCTCGATGATCATTCGCGGCGCCACCACCGTGGCCGGCCAGGCCCGGATCGGCGGCCAGCTGTTCCCGGCGATCCGGCCGGCCCTGATCAACGGCACCCCGGGCGCGGTCATCGCCCCGCGCGGCGAGGTCATCTCGATCATGTCGTTCGTCGTCCGTGACGGCCGGATCGCGGAGATCAACGTGCTGGCCGACCCGCACCGGCTGCGCGCCCTCGACCTGGCGGCCTGGGCCCGCCATGATGGCGTCCCATGGAGTTGATCGCATCAGGCCGGGACTGCGACGTGTACGCGCTGGGCCCCGACCGGGTCCTCCGCCGCTCCCGCCACGGCCGCGACGCGGGGCGGGAGGCGGCGCTGATGCGCTACCTGGCCGAGGCGGGCTTCCCGGTGCCGAAGGTGCACGACGCGTCCGGCCCGGACCTGGTCATGGAACGCCTGGACGGCGAGACCCTGCTGGCGTCCTTCCTGGCCGGCACCACCGACCCCACGACCGGCGCCGCGATCCTGGCCGAGCTGCACGAACGCCTGCACGCCCTGCCACCGCCGTCGGCCGACCCGTCGGGCGCGCGGATCATCCACCTCGACCTGCACCCCGACAACGTCATGCTGACGAGCCGGGGCCCGGTGCTGTTCGACTGGGCGAACGCCATCGAAGGCTCACCCGACCGCGACGTGGCGATGACGCTGCTGATCATGGCGCAGGTGACGCTGTGGACCCACGAGCCGGCCCTGGCGGAGATCGCCGTCGACGGCTTCGCGGCGCTCAGATCCGCGCTGCCGCCACCGTCACCCGGCGCCCTGGCCTGGGTGGTCGACATGCGCCGCGCCAACCCGACCATGACCCCGACAGAGCTCACCCAACTCGACCAGGCCGCCGCCCTCGTACCGACAGCCTCAACCGAAGCAACGGCCCCTTATTAACGCTTTCCGCATAGGAACGGCCCGTTGCTAACGCACGCTTCGCGCTGGCCGCGCGCGAAGGAAGGGCCCCTTCTCAACGCTTTCCGCACCTTTACGCACTGCCCCGGCCGCTGCGCGACCGCCCCTGCCGGTCGGCCTGGGTGGACCGGAGGGGCGGTGCGCCACCGCGGGTCAGAGCAGGCTGACCGCGGCGGTGTCCAGGTCGTAGCGGGCGCCGACCACGCGCAGCGTGCGGGCCGCGATCGCGTCGCGGACGATGGCGCTCCCGGCGACGAGCCGGCGCACCTGGTAGCGGACGTTGGCCCGCACCGCGTTCTCGACCGTGTCGCCGGGCTCGTGCAGCACCGGCTCGACGGCCGGCCGCAGGGCCTCGACGATCGCGCCGATCGAGCCCGGCGGCGTCGTGCCGCTCTCCAGCGATTCGACGGTCGCGGCCACCGCGCCGCAGCGTTCGTGGCCCAGCACGACGAGCAGCGGGGAGGCGAACTCGGCGACCGCGTACTCGATGCTGCCGGTGACCACCGGGTCGACGATGTTGCCGGCGACCCGGTTGTCGAAGATGTCGCCGAGGCCCTGGTCGAAGAGCACCTCCGGCGACACCCGCGAGTCGGCGCAGCCGAGCACGATGACGAACGGGTCCTGGCCGGCGGCGAGGCGGTGCACGTCGGCGATGGTCTGGTGCGGGTGGCGCCCGTGACCGGAGCGGAAGCGGGCGTTGCCGGCCAGCAGGCTGGCCAGCGCGGCGCCCGGGGTGGTGGGCGTCGCGGCGGCGGCGACAGCGGGCGCGGCGGCGACGCCCGCGAGGCCCGCGGCCACGCCGACGGCGCCCATGCCGGCCAGCACACCGCGCCGACTCAGAACATGTGCATGCGTTGATGATTCGCTCACGGCCCGACCGTAACCCGAGACCGCCTCGGGAAAGTGTCGTCGATCTGGCAGTGCGGCCAGGGTCTGTCTCGAAGTCATGGCCGGAGCGAGGCCAGGCCCAGGCGTCGGCTGGGGCCGCGCCGGGCGCGGTCGGATACCGGTGTTGTATCCGGTCGTGACCGGCGTGGTTCCAGGCGGCGGCTGGGTCCGCCGCAGCCCGGTCAGGACTTCGAGACAGACCCTAGCGCCACCCGTAGTCGGTGCGGAGCTTCGCCGCGATCCGGTCGAAGCGGCCGCGGTCCAGGATGGAGCCTTCGCGCCGGATGCCGCGTTCGTCGACGGTGAGCACGCGGTCGAGCCGCACCCAGCTCGGTCGGGAGTCCCGGTCCCACGAGCCGGCGCCCAGCGGCAGCCAGCCGTGCTGGCCGTCGCGGCGGTCGTTCGACGACAGCATCAGGCCGAGCATCGTGCGCCCGCGACGGCCGACGACGACCACCGGGCGGTCCTTGCCCTGCCGCGGGTCCTCCTCGTAGGGCACCCAGGTCCAGACCACCTCGCCGGGGTCGGCGCGGCCGTCGAGCTCGGGCGAGTAGTCGAGCATCCGGTCGGAGCGCCGCCGCAGCGGGGCGGGCATCCGCCGCTGCTGCCGGACCGAGCCGGTCGGGACCACCCGGGGCGGCGTGGGGCGCCCGAGCATGCGGGCCGCGACATCGCGCAGAGCTTTCACGTTCGCCGACCCTAGACCTCGGCGAGCAGTACGTCGCGCAACGCGGCCGCCGCGTGGGTCAGGGCGACGCCGCGGCGGCGGGCGATCGCGATGGTGCGGCGCAGGCCCGGCGGGGCGAGGGGCACGCAGCGCAGGCCGGGCCGGTTGGCCAGCACCATCTCCGGCACCACGGCCACACCCAGCCCGGCCTCGACGAACTCCAGCACGGCGTCGAGCTCGCCGCCCTCGACGGCGAACGTGGGCTCGAAACCGGCCCGCCGGCACGCGTCGATCGCGTCGTCCCGCAGGGTGTAGCCCGGCCGGAACATCACCAGCGGCCGGTCGCGCAGGTCCTCGATCCGCATCGGGTCGGGCAGCGGCGTGCCCGCCGCGGCCGCCACCACCAGCGCCTCCTCCAGGATCGGCGCGGCCTCCAGGGCCGGGTCGATGCCGGTCGGCGGCAGCACCACCAGCGCCAGGTCGAGCTCGCCGTGCGACAGCGCGCTGACCAGCTCCTGCGAGCCGCCCTCGGCCACCCGCAGCTCGATGCCGGGATGGGCGGCGTGGAACCGGCGCAGCACCCGTGGCGCCAGCGAGGTGCACAGGCTCGGCGTGGCCCCCAGTCGGACCCGGCCGCGGGTGAGGCCCACGAGGTTGCGTACCTCCCGATGGGCCGTCTCGGCGTCCGCCAGGATCCGCTGCGCCAGCGGCAGCAGCGTCTCGCCGGCGGGCGTCAGCTCCACCTCGGACGGCAGCCGGGTGAACAGCGGCGCCCCCAGCTCCGCTTCGAGGCTGTGAATCTGCTTACTGAGTGAGGGCTGGGCCACACCCACAGCGACGGCCGCCTGGGTGAAATGTCGTAGTTCGGCGACCGCCACGAACGACCGCAGCTGCTCCAGGCGCATTTCGATAGCGTAGCGCTATCGGCACTGCTATCGCCATGCATTGGACGCATCACTAAGGCCGCCCTAGCGTCGGATGCATGGTGGCATCGGGTACGCGCGACCGCGCGGCCGTGGCGACAAAAGCGCCGCGGTCCTACCGCTCGACGGTAGGAGCGAAGCAGGTCATGGCGGTGACCGGGCTGCTGCTTCTCCTCTTCCTGGTCGCCCACATGGCCGGCAACCTCAAGGTGTTCTTCGGCGCCGAGTCGTTCGACCACTACGCCCACTGGCTGCGCGACATCGGCGCGCCCGTCCTGCCGCACATGTGGTACCTGTGGATCCAGCGGTTCGTGCTCACCGCCGCCCTGGTCGGGCACGCCTGGGCCGCCACCGCCCTCGCGCTGCGGGCGAAACGGGCCCGGCCGGTCCGCTACGCCCACCGGCCCAAGGTGCAGGGCAGCTACGCGGCCCGCACGATGCGCTGGGGCGGCGTGATCATCCTGCTGTTCCTGGTCTGGCACCTGCTCGACCTGACCGTCGGAACGGTCAACCCGGTCGGCAACCCGGCGACCCCTTACGCCAACGTCGCCGCCGGCTTCGCGCCGAGCCGCTGGCCCGTCACCCTGTTCTACGCGCTGGCCGTCGTCGCGGTCGGCTTCCACGTGCGGCACGGGCTGTTCAGCGCCCTGCGCACGCTCGGCCAGCGCACCGCGAAAGGCGAGCAGCGGGCCCGGGTGGCCGCGCTCGGCTTCGCGATCCTCCTCTGCGCCGGCTTCCTCGTGGTGCCGTTCGCCGTACTCGTCGGATGGGTGGGACCCGCATGACGTACCCGGGTGAGTTCTTCGTCGAAGGCGACCCGATCGCCGACACCGCGGCGCCGGACGGGCCGCTCGCGGAACGCTGGACCAAGCGCCGGTCGACCGGTCGGCTGGTCAACCCGGCCAACCGGCGCCGGCTCGACGTGATCGTGGTGGGCAGCGGCCTGGCCGGCGGCTCGGCGGCGGCGACGCTGGGCGAGCTCGGCTACCGGGTGCGCTGCTACTGCTACCAGGACAGCCCGCGGCGGGCGCACTCGATCGCCGCGCAGGGTGGCATCAACGCCGCGAAGAACTACCGCAACGACGGCGACTCCGTCGAGCGGCTGTTCCACGACACCATCAAGGGCGGCGACTTCCGCTCCCGCGAGTCCAACGTGTACCGGCTCGCCGAGGTCTCCGTCGAGATCATCGACCAGTGCGTGGCGCAGGGCGTGCCGTTCGCCCGGGAGTACGGCGGCCTGCTCGACACCCGCTCCTTCGGCGGCGCCCAGGTGTCGCGCACCTTCTACGCCCGGGGCCAGACGGGTCAGCAGCTGCTGCTCGGCGCCTACCAGGCCCTGGAGCGGCAGGTCAATCTCGGCACCGTGCAGATGCACACCCGCCACGAGATGCTCGACCTGATCGTCGTCGACGGCCGGGCCCGCGGCATCGTGGTGCGCGACCTGGAGACCGGGGCCGTGACGGTGGACCTGGCTGACGCGGTCGTGCTGGCCAGCGGCGGCTACGGCAACGTGTTCCACCTGTCGACCAACGCCAAGGGCTGCAACGTGACGGCGAGCTGGCGGGCGCACCGCCGCGGCGCGCTGTTCGCCAACCCGGCGTTCACCCAGATCCACCCGACCTGCATCCCGGTCTCCGGCGACCACCAGTCCAAGCTGACGCTGATGAGCGAGTCGCTGCGCAACGACGGGCGGGTGTGGGTGCCGGCTTCCGCCGGTGACACGCGGGCGCCGGCCGACATCCCCGAGAACGAGCGCGACTACTTCCTGGAGCGGCGCTACCCGGCGTACGGGAACCTGGTGCCGCGGGACATCGCCTCCCGGGCGACCAAGGCCGTCTGCGACGACGGCCGCGGGGTGGGCCCCGGCGGGCGCGGCGTCTATCTCGACTTCGCCGACGCGTTGGAGCGGCTGGGCCGGTCCACTGTGGAAGCACGTTACGGCAACCTGTTCGAGATGTACGAGCGGATCACCGGCGACGACCCGTACCGGACGCCGATGCGCATCTATCCCGCCGTGCACTACACGATGGGCGGGCTGTGGGTCGACTACGACCTGCGGTCGACGATCCCGGGGCTGTTCGTCATCGGCGAGGCCAACTTCTCGGACCACGGCGCCAACCGGCTGGGCGCGTCCGCGCTGATGCAGGGGCTCGCCGACGGTTACTTCGTGCTGCCCAACACGATCGGCGCGTACCTGGCCGACGGTCCGTTCCAGAAGCTCACCCCGAAGCACCCCGCGGTGGCCGAGGCCCGGTCCGCGGTCGCCGACCGGATCACGGCGCTGCTGGCGGTGGACGGCGACCGCTCGGTCGACTCGTTCCACCGCGAGCTTGGCAAGATCATGTGGGAGTACTGCGGGATGGAGCGCACCGACGCCGGCCTCCGCAAGGCGATCGAGCTGATCCGGTCGCTGCGGGCGGAGTTCTGGGCGCGGGTTCGCGTGCCCGGGACGGGCGCCGAGCTCAACCAGTCGCTGGAGCGGGCCGGCCGGGTCGCCGACTTCTTCGAGCTCGCCGAGCTGATGTGCGTCGACGCGCTGCACCGCACCGAGTCCTGCGGCGGGCACTTCCGGGCCGAGTCGCAGACGCCCGACGGCGAGGCGCTCCGCGACGACGAGCACTTCTCCTATGTGGGCGCCTGGGAGTTCGCCTCTCCCCCGGTGCTGCACAAGGAGAACCTGACCTTCGAGTACGAGACACCCAGCCAGCGGAGCTACTCGTGAACCTGACCCTGCGCATCTGGCGCCAGAAGGACCGCGACAGCCGCGGCTCGATGGTGTCCTACCAGGTCGACGACCTGTCACCGGACATGTCGTTCCTGGAGGTGCTCGACGTGCTCAACGAGCAGCTCACCGCGGCCGGCGAGGAGCCGGTGGCCTTCGACCACGACTGCCGCGAGGGCATCTGCGGCGCCTGCGGCATGGTCATCAACGGCGTGGCGCACGGCCCGCAGAAGCTGACCACCGCCTGCCAGCTCCACATGCGACACTTCCGCGACGGCGACACGATCGACGTCGAGCCGTGGCGGGCCCGGGCGTTCCCGGTGGTCAAGGACCTGGTGGTCGACCGGAGCGCGTTCGACCACATCATCCAGGCGGGCGGCTACATCTCCGCGCCGACCGGCAGCGCCCCCGACGCCCACGCGACTCCGGTGCCGAAGCCGGACGCCGACGCCGCCTTCGAGGCCGCCGCCTGCATCGGCTGCGGCGCCTGCGTGGCCGCCTGCCCCAACGGCTCGGCGATGCTCTTCACGGCCGCGAAGGTGGCCCACCTCGGCGCCCTCCCCCAGGGCCAGCCGGAACGCGCCCAGCGCGCCACGTCGATGCTCGCCGCCCACGACGCGGCCGACTTCGGCGGCTGCACCAACACCGGCGAATGCACGGCCGTCTGCCCGAAGGGCATCCCCCTCACGGTCATCGGCGCCCTCAACCGCGACGTCCTGGGCGCCACGGTCCGCGGCCGCTGAGAGCTTCCGGCCTCCCCCCGGAGGAAAGGCCCCTCACCGTCGGCGACGGCGAGGGGCCTTCCGCCACCCGGCCAGAGCAAGGAACGGCCCGTTACTAACGCTTTTCGCATAGGAACGGTCCGTTGCTAACGCGCGCCGCGCGGAACGTGTTAGCAACGGACCGTTCCTATGCAGAAAGCGTTAAGAACGGACCGTTCCTTCGCCGCGGAGGCGGGCTTTCGTAGCGGCGTCGGCGAAGGAGGCGTCGATCGAGGCCCGCGCGAGCTCTGCGAGGTCGGCGGCGGTCCAGGCGAAGGTGGCCGCGGCGGCGGCGTACTCGTCGCGCAGGGTGGTGTGGACCATCTCCGGGATGTCGGTGTTGAGGGTGACCGTCAGGCCGGCCGCGCGCAGGCGGGGCAACGGGTGCTCCACAAGGGACGGCACGAAGCCCAGTGCGACGTTGCTCGTCGGGCAGACTTCGAGCGGGATTGCACGGTCGCGTACCTCGGCGGTCAGGTCCGGGTCGTCGAGCACCCGGATGCCGTGGCCGAGGCGCTCGGTCAGGCCCACGTCGAGCGCCTCGCGGATGCTGGCCGGGCCGGCCGCCTCGCCCGCGTGGTGCACGACGTGCAGGCCCGCCTCCCGCGCCTCGGCGAAGACCGCGGCGAACGGCGCGGCCGGGTGGTCCTCGTCGCCGGCCAGGCCGACGGCGACCACGCGGTCGTGTTTGCGGGCCAGGTCGAGGGTGCGCCACGCCCGCTCGACCGAGCGGCGGCGGGAGGTGTCGAGGATGACCTTCCAGTCGAGGCCGTGGCGCTCGCCGCCTTCCGCGAGCCCGTCGAGGACCGCGGCGAGCGGCATGCCGAGGTCGCCGAGTCGCTCGCCGTGCGCGGCCGCCGTGAACGACACCTCGACATAACCCACGCCCTGGGCCACCTGGTCCGCGCAGAACTCGACCGCGACCCGGTGGAAGTCGGAGGGGCGGCGCAGGCACTCGCGTACGAGCTGGTTCTGGTCGAAGAAATCCCCGAAGGACGTGAACCGGTGGGCGCCGCCGCGCAGGTGGTCGGGGAACGCGATGCCGTTGGCCGTGGCGATCTCGCCCAGCGTCGACCACCGCACGGCACTCTCGAGGTGCACGTGCAGGTGCGCGACGGGCGGCAACGTGGTCATGGCCAGGGCAGGCTAGCCGCCCCTGGCCATGAACCGCTCGGGATTAACGCCCGCGGCTGCGCAGGCGGTTGGCCAGTTGCTGGAGCCGGCGCTGGTTTTCGGGCTTGGCGAGTTGGGCGCGGCCCTGCTGCACCATGCGCTGGCCGCGGGGGCTGCGGAGGAAATCGCGGATCTTGTCTGCCATCGACGCCATGTCTCATTGTCCCCGATGTCCGCACTTGCCGCACCACTCTAAGCTGCGAAGATGCTGGACGTTCTGATCGCCGGCGCGGGGATCGGCGGGCTGGCGCTGGCCGGCGGCCTGGTGCGCGACGGGCTTGCCGTGCGGGTGCTGGAAGCCGCGCCGGGCCTCCGTGAAGGCGGCGCGGCCGTGACGATCTACAGCAACGGCGCGGCGGCGCTGGCCGCGCTCGGCGCGCCGCTGCCGGACGGGATCGGCGGCCGGATCGACCGCTTGGAGGCGCGCGACGAGCGGGACCGGCCGATCTTCCGCTTCGACCTCACGGTGCTCCACCGCCGCACCGGCTTCCCGGTCCTCACCGTGCCGCGCAACCGGCTGCTGCGCCACCTGGCCGACGGACTTCCCGACGGCACCATCCGGTACGGGCATCCTGTCGCGAGCGCCGGCGCCGGCAAGGCGCGCGCGAAGGCCGCGCCCTCCGATCAGCGCACGAATGCCGAAGGCCTGCCGAACACGAACGCCGAGGGCGGGTCGAATGCGAACGCGGAGGGCGGGCCAGAGAGGGCCGCGTTGGTCGGTGTGGACGGGACGGTGCACCGGGCTGACGTGGTGGTCGGCGCCGACGGGGCCCGGTCCGCGGTCCGGGGCGGGCCGCCGGCCCGGGAGGTCGGCTGGACCACCTGGCAGGGCCTCACCCCCGTGCTGCCGGAGATCGCGGCCGGCACGACGGCGCGCCTCTACGTCGGCCCCGCCGGGCTCGTCGGTCTCATGCCGGCCGGCAACGGGCTGCTCCAATGGTGGTTCGACAGCACGGAAGCCGAACCCGACCTGCGCGCCCGGTTCGCGGCCTACCCCGCCCCGGTGCGCACCCTGCTCGCGTCCTATGCGGACACTGACCTCGGCTGCTTCCCGCACGTCGTCCACGAGGTGCCCGATGCCTGGGGCGCCGGCCGCACCACGTTGCTCGGCGACGCCGCGCACGCCTTCCCGCCCTCCCAGGCCCAGGGCGCCAACCAGGCCCTCGAAGACGCCTGGCTGCTGCGGGCGGCGATCCAGGCCGGCGGCACGGCCGCACACCTGCGGGCCTACGAGCGCACCAGGGCCCGGCGCGTGCGCCGCGTCTCCCGGATGGCCGCCCGCGAGACCACCAACAAGCCCGTCAACCCGCTCACCCGCCGGCTCGCCTCGGTGATCCCGCCGGCGCTGGGCGGGCAGGCCAACCTCCGCCTGATCCGCGGCTTCTCCAGCGTGCTCTCGGGCGACCGGCTTTAATCCATTGCCCGCCCACCGCCGCGACGGCGATCATCGAGCCGTGATCATCGACGTCGCGCTGGTCCGGCGACTGCTCGCCGAGCAGTTCCCGCAATGGGCCGACCTGCCGGTGGCGCCGGTGGCGGTCGGCGGCAACGACAACCGGACGTTCCACATCGGCGACGGGATGACCGCGCGGCTGCCGAGCGCGGAGGGCTACGTGGCCAGCGTCGAGAAGGAACAACGCTGGCTGCCCGTGCTCGCGCCGCACCTTCCCGTGCCGATCCCGGCGCCGCTCGGGCACGGCCGGCCCGGGGCGGGATATCCGTGGCCGTGGTCGGTCAACCGCTGGGTCGACGGCGACACCGCCCGCCGCGACACCGTCACCGACCTGACCGCCTTCGCGGTCGACCTGGCCGGCTTCGCCACCGCGTTGCAGGGCGTCGACACCGGCGGCGAGCCGGCCGCGGGGCGGCACAGCTTCTGGCGGGGCGCGGCCCTCGACCACTACGACGACGAGACCCGGAAATCGATCGCGGCGCTCGACGGCCGGATCGACGGCGCCGCCGCCACCGCCGAGTGGGACGCCGCGCTGGCCGCCGAGTGGCGTGGGCGCCCCGTGTGGTTCCACGGCGACTTCGCGCCCGGCAACCTGCTGGTCCGCGCCGGCCGCCTGGCGGGCGTCATCGACTTCGGCACCTCCGGCGTCGGCGACCCGGCCTGCGACACCGTGATCGCCTGGACCTTCCTCGACGCGCCCGCCCGCGTCGCCTTCAAGGAGGCGCTCGGCGTCGACGACGCCACCTGGCAGCGCGGCCGCGGCTGGGCCCTGTGGAAAGCGCTGATCACCCTGGCCCAGGACGCCACCGCCACCGCCGCGGCGCGCGAGATCGCGCTGATAACGCGGCGCTAGGCGGTGCGGGGCTGCGTCGACTCGGCCTGGACCTGCGCGGCAGCGTGCCCGAAGGCCAGCAGGGCCACCAGCAGGTCGTGCTGCGAGCGGTGCGGCATCCGGTCGAGCACCGCCTGCACCGCCTGGGCCCGGCGTTCGCGCAGTTCCCGCAGCACGGCGGCGCCCGCCGCCGTGAGCACCAGCCGCACCTCGCGCCGGTCGCGCTCGTCGGCGGCCCGCCGCAGCAGACCGACCGCCTCCAGCCGGTCGCACAGCCGGCTCGCCGACGACGGCACCACGTCGAGCAGTTCCGCGAGTCGGTTGACGTTGGTGTCGGGGCGCACGTTGATAATGGAAAGGACCCGGACCTGGGTCGGCGAGACGGGTGACTCCTGGCGCGTGCGGGCCGCCTCGAGGACGCTCACCAGCGCCTCCGAGGCCGCCTCGATGGAGCTGGCCAGGTTAGTCCCGCGGTCCATCCCCGTCGCCTCTCGCCGAGTCGACGGAACCGTTGTTCCGCCGATTGAATCGCTGACTTACCCGGACGCCGCCTCCGCCATGCGCCTTGACGTGAACTGATCCACTGTGCCTTCGGTCCCGTTGACGGGATGCGTGCGGTCGAGGCAGACGATGACGGCGTCGTCCTCGAGCTCCACGTCCCCGTGGTAGTCGTTCAGCGCCCGCATCACCGAGTTGATCGCCTGGGCCGGCGGGGACAGTCGGGCCGCCCGGATCGCGGCGGCCAGGTGCCGCTCGCCGTAGGAGGGACGGCCGCCCGGCGACGCGTCGTGCACCCCGTCGCTGACCATGAACAGCCGGTCGCCGACGTCGAGCTCGAAGCTCTGCGTGCCGTACCGCGTCTCCTCGAACATGCCCAGCGGCAGCTGCTGCTCGAGCACGACCGGGGCGATGGCGCCGCCGCGGACCCGCCAGGCCTTCGGCGAACCGGTGTCGATCGCCTTGACGTGCCCGGTGCCGCCGTCGTACTCCAGCAGCAACGCCTCCACCGGTCGCGCGCCGTGATGGGCCGCGAACAGCGTGTCGGAGGCCAGCTCGGCCTGCTCGACCAGCGTCCCGCCCGAGCGGCGGGCGTTGCGCATCGCGTTGACCGCGAGGCAGGTCAACGCCGAGGCGGCCAGGCCGGTCCCGTTGCCGTTGACGATCGTGACGGTCAGCCGGCCGCGGTTGATCGCCCAGTCGAAGTTGTCGCCGGAGGTCCGGTAGGCCGGCTCGAGCTGGCCGGCCAGCACGTAGCCGTGGTCGGTCACGCACCGGCCCGGCAACAGGTCCCACTGCATCTCGGCCGCCATCGACAGCCGCTGGCGGCGTCGGGCCAGGCGGTAGCGGTCCGTGTCACGGTCGGCGGCCCGCAGCGCGACGGCGAGGTCGTCGGCGACCACGTGGCAGTGCCGGACGGTCAGGTCGTCGGGCCGCTCGGGGAAGTCTGCGACGAGGATCCCCAGCCGCTCACCCCAGACCGACAGCGGCACGTACAGGCGTACGCCCGGCGTCTCCGGCACGTCCTCCACCAGCGCGTCCTGGCTGGCGAAGCAGCGTGCGGCGATGGTCTGCTCGGCGAGCAACCCCGCCGTCGGGTCGTCGGGCCGCAGCACCGGCCACAGTCCCGTGATCCGGTAGTCGGCCAGCAGCACGTCCGCGCGTAAGCCGCCCAGCTCCGAGCGGACGTGGTGGTCGACAACCTCGACCAGTGCGTCGGGCGCGACGGCCCGCAGTCGCTCGGCCAGCATTGGCGTACCTCCCTCGGTGTGGCTTCTACCCACTGGCCACGGGAAACGAACCGGTCCGGCAGAATGCCGGACGTGACCGACCAGATCCAGGCGCCAGCGCCGTCCGTCCCAGCCCGCATCGCCGGCGAGTTGGGGGTACGCGAAACGCAGGTCAGCGCGGCCGTCGACCTGCTCGACGGTGGGGCGACGGTGCCGTTCGTCGCCCGGTACCGCAAGGAGGCCACCGGCGGTCTCGACGACACGCAGCTGCGTACGCTCGAGGAGCGGCTGCGCTACCTGCGCGAGCTCGACGAGCGGCGGGCCGCGATCCTGGAGTCGATCCGGTCGCAGGGCAAGCTCGACGCCGAGCTCGAGGCGCAGATCCACGCCGCCGACTCGAAGGCCCGGCTGGAGGACATCTACCTGCCGTTCAAGCCGAAGCGGCGGACCAAGGCGCAGATCGCCCGCGAGGCCGGCCTGGAGCCGCTGGCCGACCTGCTGTTCGGTGACCCGTCGCAGGACCCCGCGGCCGCTGCCGCCGGCTTCGTCGACGCCGAGAAGGGGGTGGCCGACGCGGCCGCCGCGCTCGACGGCGCCCGGGCGATCCTGGTCGAGCGGTTCGCCGAGGACGCCGACCTGATCGGCGGGCTGCGCGAGCAGGTCTGGGAACGCGGCCGGATGCGGGCCAAGGTCAAGGAGGGCAAGGAAGAGGCGGGCGCCAAGTTCAGCGACTACTTCGACTTCGCGGAGTCGCTGACCTCGCTGCCGTCACACCGGATCCTCGCGCTGTTCCGCGGCGAGAAGGAGGAGGTGCTCGACCTCATCCTGGAGCCCGACGCCGAGGAGGCGGACGCGGTCGCGGCCGGGACGCTGGCCACCGGACCGGTGTTGTACGAGCAGCGGATCGCGGGGCACTTCGGGCTTTCTGACCAGGGGCGCCCCGGTGACCGCTGGCTGCTCGACACGGTGCGGTGGGCCTGGCGCACGCGGATCGTCGTGCACCTCGACATGTCGCTGCGGATGCGGCTGTTCCAGGCGGCCGAGGACGAGGCGGTGCGGGTGTTCGCGGCCAACCTGCGTGACCTGCTGCTCGCCGCCCCCGCCGGCACGCGCGCGACGATGGGCCTCGACCCCGGCTTCCGTACCGGCGTGAAGGTGGCCGTGGTCGACGCGACCGGCAAGGTGGTGGCGACCGACACGATCTATCCGCACGTGCCGGCCAACAAGTGGGACGCGGCGCTGGCCACCCTGGGCCGGCTGGCGGCAGAGCACAAGGTCGAGCTGGTCGCGATCGGCAACGGCACGGCGTCGCGGGAGACCGACAAGCTGGCCGGCGAGCTGATCGCGGCGCGGCCCGAGCTGGGCCTGACCAAGGTGATGGTGTCGGAGGCGGGTGCGTCGGTCTACTCGGCGTCCGCGTACGCCGCCGCGGAGCTGCCCGGCATGGACGTCTCGCTGCGCGGGGCCGTGTCGATCGCCCGCCGGCTGCAGGACCCGCTGGCCGAGCTGGTGAAGATCGACCCGAAGTCGATCGGGGTCGGGCAGTATCAGCACGACCTCTCCGAGGTGAAGCTGTCCCGCTCGCTCGACGCGGTGGTCGAGGACTGCGTCAACGGCGTCGGCGTCGACGTCAACCTGGCCTCCGCGCCACTGCTGTCGCGGGTCTCCGGCATCGGCGAGTCCCTGGCCGCCAACATCGTGGCGCACCGGGAGGTCAACGGGCCGTTCCGCAACCGGTCCGCCCTCAAGGAGGTGGCGCGGCTCGGGCCCAAGGCGTTCGAGCAGTGTGCCGGCTTCCTGCGGATCGCGGGTGGCGACGACCCGCTGGACGGGTCGTCGGTGCACCCGGAGGCGTACCCGGTGGTCCGGCGGATCCTCTCGTCGGTCGGCGCGGAGCTCCCGGCGCTGATCGGCAACGGGCCGCTGCTGCGCGGCCTGCGCCCCGGCGACTTCGCCGACGCGGTGTTCGGCGTGCCGACGGTCACCGACATCCTGCGCGAGCTCGAGAAGCCCGGGCGCGACCCGCGGCCGGCGTTCAAGACCGCCCGCTTCGCGGACGGCGTCGAGAAGATCGGCGACCTGACGTCGGGCATGGTGCTGGAGGGCGTCGTCACGAACGTGGCGGCGTTCGGGGCGTTCGTCGACGTCGGGGTGCACCAGGACGGGCTCGTGCACGTGTCGGCGATGTCGAAGACGTTCGTCAAGGACCCGCGTGAAGTGGTCAAGCCCGGGGACGTGGTGAAGGTACGCGTGCTCGACGTCGACGTACCGCGCAAGCGCATCTCGTTGACGCTGCGGTTGGACGAGGGGCCGGGGACCGGCGCGCCGCGCGGTGGCGGTCGTGGTGAGGGCGGCGGGCGGCAGCCTGGTCAGCAGCGCCAGGGCGGCCGCCCGGAGGGCCGCGGCGGTGGCGGCGGTGGCCAGCGGGGTTCCGGCGGTGGCGGTGGTCAGCGCGGTGGTGGCGGTCAGGGCGGCCGCGACGGTGGCCAGCGTGGTGGCGGCGGCCAGGGCGGCGGTGGCGGCCAGGGCGGCGGTGGTCGGCAAGGTGGCGGCAGCCAGGGCGGCCAGCGCGGCGGCGGACGCCAGGGTGGCGGCCGCCCGTCGACGCCGGCCCCGGTCAACAGCGCCATGGCGGACGCGCTCCGCAAGGCGGGCCTGCTCTAGTCGCCGGACCTCCGGCCCGCGCGGGGCGTCAGCGGTCGTTGTCGTCGTCGGCGCTGGTGAAGGGGATCAGGAGGCGGACGAGCTGGCGGCGGACCAGTTCGTCGACGTGTTCCTTGTTGCGGTCGCGCAGTAGCTCGCTGCGCAGGTCGCGGGCCTCCCGGCCGACGTCGCCACCGCGGGCGATGGCGTCGCGGAGGTCGTCTAGGCGGTCCGAGATGCGCTCGGCGGCCTTCTCGTCGATCTTTCCCTCGTCGACCGCCTCGGCCAGGGCGGCCTCGAAGGCGGCCATGGCGCCGGCGTCGTCGGTCGGGGTCGGCTCCGGGGCCTTTGTGCTCGGGGCGGCCACCGGGCCGCCCGCGGGCTGTTGCGGGCTGGCGCCGGCCTGGGCGACCTGGCCGCCGGGTGTGCCGTCGCCGCCCGGGTTGGCCACGATGGCCAGCACGACGGCGACCACGACGACGGCCGCGGCGATCCCGCCGACGGCGACCGCCCGCATCGGGTTGCGCGTCGGGCCCGCCTCGCGGACGGGTTCGAGCTCGGCCGCGCGCCCGCGGATCAGGCTCGTCGGCGCCGGCACCACGGCGCGGCCCGACGTCGCTGGTCGCGACCCGTTCGCGGGCAGCTGCGCCGCCGCCCCGGCACCGCTGGTCGGCGAGCCCGCGAAGGCGCCACCGCCGCTGACCGGCATGCCGGCCGCCCCCGCGCCGCTGGTGGGCTGGCGCCAGGAGCTGGCGGCCAGGTCGGCGAGCGCTTCGGCCAGGGCCGCGGCCGACGGGCGGGCGGTCGGGTCGGCGGCCAGGCACGCGGCGCCGGCGCGGGTGAGGGTCGTCGGCACCCCGGGCAGGACCGGGAACTGGGCCACGCCGCGCGACGATTCGGGGCGCCGGCCGAGCAGGGCCTCGGCGAGCAGCACCCCGACGCTGTAGACGTCGGCCGCGGGCGTCGGCTCGGCACCGGCCAGCCGCTCGGGCGCCAGGTAGCCGACCGTGCCGTAGCGGACGCCGCTCTCCGGGCTGCCGGCCAGGCCGGCGATGCCGAAGTCCAGGATCTTGACGCCGCCGGCGGTGAGCATGACGTTGCCGGGCTTGATGTCGCAGTGGACGATCCCGGCGGCGTGGGCGGCGGACAGGCCCGCGGCCACCTGGCTTGCGATCAGCGCGGCCTCGGGCCACGCCAGCGGGCCGGCGGCCAGCCGCTCGGCGAGGTCGGCGCCCTCGACCAGTTCCATCACCAGATAGGGCGCCAGGCCGCCGGCGGGAAGGGCGGCCTCGCCGTAGTCGTACACCCGGGTGATGTGGGGGTGGGTCAGGCCCGCGGCGGCGCGCGCCTCGCGGTGGGTGGCGAGGCGGATCGTGGTGTCGCTGCCGACCGACGGGTCGAGCACCTTGACGGCGACGGGGCGGCCGAGCACGGTGTCGTCGGCCCGCCACACCTCGGCCATGCCGCCCACGCCGATCCGCGCGACCAGCAGGAACCGGTCGTGCAGGCGAAGGCCGGGCGCGAGCGTCGACATGGCGGACACCATCGTACGGACTCGCGGCCAGCGGGTCCCTGAGCTCGCAGACTCAGGGACCCAAACCGTTACGCCGGCCAGCGCCCGGTGACGCGCTTGACGCTCACCGCGCCACCGCGGTCGACGGCCGCCTTGACCAGGGCGAAGATCGCGCCCTGGAGGGCCGCCGCGGCGAGGATCTCGCCCCAGCCGCGGTCCTCGTCGGTGGCGTTGGGGGCGTCGTCGTCGCCCGCCACCCTTTTCCAGACCTGCTTGAACACCGCGCCGGCGATCGAACCGGCCGCGACGCCGAGCAGGATGCCCACCGGCTTGTATGCCAACTTGCCCATGGCGCTTCTCCTCCGGGGGTCCCATCGATGTGGGGAGAAGAGTTGCCAGCCGCCACGGTCGGTAAACCCTGTCGCAGCGGCCTCACGCGACGGAGAGCCAGCACACACAATCAACTCGGCGTAGTAGCTGGCCGTGGTCGGATCACGTCATACCGTGGATGTGAGCCACGCTAAAGAGTGATTTTTCCGGTCTTATCGGCCGAGGAAGACATATGACCACACAAACCGCAACGGCGCAGCGGTACGACGCCGACCGCGAGTTCGAGCACAAGCATCGCTGGACCATCCTGGTGATCGTTTCGATCGCCCAGCTCATGGTCGTTCTCGACGCCACGATCGTCAACATCGCCCTCCCCGCCGCCCAGGACGCGCTCCGGTTCCCGGACAGCGACCGGCAGTGGGTGGTGACCGCGTACGCCCTCGCCTTCGGGTCCCTCCTGCTGCTCGGCGGCCGGCTCGGCGACTTCTTCGGGCGAAAACGGATGTTCATCATCGGCCTGATCGGCTTCGCGGCGGCGTCCGCGGCCGGTGGGGCCGCCACCGACTTCACCGTGCTGGTGATCGCGCGGGCCGCACAGGGCGCGTTCGGCGCGCTGCTGGCCCCGGCGGCGCTGTCCACGATCGCGAACTCGTTCCAGTCACCCGCCGAACGGGGCCGGGCATTCGGTGTGTACGGCGCGGTCGCCGGCGGCGGTGGCGCGGTCGGGCTGCTGCTCGGCGGGGTGCTGACCGAGTACGTGTCCTGGCGCTGGTGCTTCTTCGTCAACCTGATCTTCGCGGGCATCGCCTGGGTCGGCGGCCAGTACTACCTGCGCAACCAGCGCCCGGCCACCAAACCGAAGATCGACTGGATCGGCACCTTCTGCGCGGTGGTCGGTCTCTTCCTGGTGGTGTACGGCTTCGCCCGCGCGGCCTCCGACGGCTGGGGCGATCCGGTCACGATCGGCAGCCTGATCGCCGCGGTGGTGCTGCTGGTCTCGTTCGTGCAGGTCGAACGCCGGTCGCGGGCGCCGCTGCTGCCACTGCGCATCGTGCTCGATCGCAGCCGCGGTGGCGCGTACCTCTCCGTCGGTCTCGCCGCGATCGCGATCTTCGGGGTGTTCCTGTTCCTGACGTTCTACCTGCAGCTCACCAAGGGCTACAGCCCGGTGCTGACCGGCGTCGCGTTCCTGCCGATGATCGCCTTCGTGCTGATCGGCTCGACGCTGGCCAACGTGAAGCTGCAGCCGATCCTCGGGTCCCGCATCCTGATCACGACCGGCATGGCCCTGGCCGCGGGCGGCATGGTCTACCTCTATTTCATCGACTCGACGTCGAACTACTGGGCGCACATCCTGCCGGCCCTGCCACTGCTGGGCTTCGGCTTCGGCCTGATCTTCGCGCCGGCGATCAACACGGCGACGGAACGCGTGGACCGCGACGACGCCGGCGTGGCGTCGGCCCTGGTCAACACCATGCAGCAGGTCGGCGGCTCGATCGGCACGGCGCTGCTGAGCACGATCGCCACGAGCGTGACGGCCAGCTACGCGGCGACCCACTTCGGCCCGGCCGCCGCAGCCGAGGCACCGGTGGCCGGCTACAAGATCGCCTTCCTGGTCTCCGCGGGCATCTTCGCCGCGGGCGCGGTCCTGATCTTCTTCCTGATCCAGGCCCACGCGCCGCTCCCGTCCGGCGCCCCACCCACCGACGGCCCGCCGCCGTCGGACGGTGGCTCACCGGCCGCCGAGGGCGGCGGGACGGAAGCGGAGGCCCGGCCTTCGCCGGAATCGGCAGGCGCCAGAACCAACCGCGGCATCGACCCCGCACCCGGCACGACCTGACCGCCCTGCTCCGCACCCATCCCCGCGCCACCCACGCTGACCAGCGGCGCGTGGCTGGGCGCAGAGCAAACGCAGCTGGAGCACGGCCGAAGGCTGCGACGCCGCTTTGCTCTGCAGCCAAATACGCAACACCTTCGATCGGCGGTGTTGCGTATTTGGCTGCAGAGCAAAGCGGGCACGCAACACTAGGGAGCCCGGCGCCGGGCGGCGACCCGGACGCGGCCTGAACGGCGAGGCGGCCGAGCCGTCCACGGCGCGGCACTCAGCGGCGGCGGAGCGGGGCGCCGTCCGGGGTGAAGCGTCGCCTTACCGCGAAGGCGCGCGAAGAAGGCCCCTCGCGGCGCAACACCGCGAGGCGCGCCCGCGATTCGGTCGGGCCCGGTCGGTGGTGTTCGCGACCCGCCACAGCGCGGTGTTCGGCTGCGGCGTCGGCAGGAACCACGAGCCGCACCCGCTCATGCTAGGCCGGCGCGGGCAGGCGGGGTGGCAGCGCGAAGTCGGCGAAGACCGCGGGGTCCTGGAAGACCACGTTGTGCGCGACACGGTCGTCCGACACGGTGAGGACCTGCAGCGTGTGCAGGGCGAAATCGCCCTCCGGGGCACGGGCGTACGCGGCGAACGCCGGTTGGGTGTTGGCTTCCAGCCGCACGACGCGCCAGATCTCGCCGCGCATCGCGTACACCCGGCGCATGAAGGCCGCGTAGGAGGCGCCGCCGCGGTACCAGAGCGGGACCGGCGGCAGCTCCATGACCACGTCGTCGGTGAGCAGGCGGACGAGGCCCTTGACGTCGCCGATCTCGAAGGCGCGCACATAACGGTCCACCGTGGAGCGCACGGCCGCGTCGGCGGGCTCGGTCACCTCCGCCTCGGTCACCGCCGCGACGGCCGCGCGGGCGCGTTGGAGCGCGCTGTCGACCGCCGGCACGGTGGTGTCGAGCATCGCCGCCACCTCGGCCGCCGGGAAGTCCAGGGCCTCGCGCAGCACCAGCACCGCGCGCTGTTTCGGCGGCAGCACCTGCAGCGCGGCGACCAGGGCCAACCGCAGGCTGCCACGGCGGAGCACGGTCTCCTCGGGCAGCCGCGAGTCCGGGAACGGCTGCAGCCAGGGCACATCCCACGCGGGAGTGAGCGGCGCGTCCGGGTCGTCGCTCGGTGGCCCGCCGAGGCCCGACGGGAGCGGCCGGCGCGACCGGCCGGCCAGCGCGGTCAGGCAGGCGTTCGTGGCGATCCGGTAGAGCCAGGTGCGCCGCGACGCCCGGGCCGGGTCGTAGTCGTCCCGCGCCCGCCAGGCCCGCAGCATCGTCTCCTGCACCCCGTCCTCGGCGTCGTCCACCGACCCGAGCATCCGGTAGCAGTGCACCAGAAGCTCGGGCCGGTACGCCTCGACGACGTCGGTCACGCGGCCGCCGGCGCGTTGGCGTAGGCGGCCAGCGCCCAGTCCGCGTACACCCGGTCGAGCGGCTCTTTCCACATCATCTCGATCTTCCTCCTTCAAGGGTGGTCGAGGTATGTACCGCGCCGGCATCGCGAACTCATCGCTTCCGGAACAGCGGACCGGAAGTTTCCGAAACTTATTGACCGGCTCGAAACATCGTCGCAATACTCCGATCCACCTGAATCGATGAGTGGGAGGACCAACCAGATGCGACTACGCACCACCGTCGTCGTCTCGGTCGTCGCGGTGACGGCCGCCGCCGGCGCGATGTTCTTCGCCGGCAGCGCCAGCGCGGCGACCACCCTCGGCGCTTCGGCGGCCGAGCGCGGCGGCCGCTACTTCGGCACCGCGGTGGCGGCCAACAAGCTGTCCGACTCGGCGTACACGACCATCCTGAACAGGGAGTTCAACCAGGTCACGCCCGAGAACGAGATGAAGATCGACGCGACCGAGCCGCAACGGGGGCAGTTCTCCTACGGCAGCGCCGACCGGATCGTGCAGCACGCGACGAGCCGGGGCATGAAGGTACGCGGCCACACGCTGGCCTGGCACTCGCAGCAGCCCGGCTGGATGCAGAGCCTGTCCGGCAGCACCCTGCGCCAGGCGATGCTCAACCACGTCACCCAGGTCGCCACCCACTTCCGCGGTCAGGTCACGTGGTGGGACGTCGTCAACGAGGCGTACGCGGACGGCAGCAGCGGTGCCCGCCGGGACTCCAACCTCCAGCGCACCGGCAACGACTGGATCGAGGCCGCCTTCCGGGCCGCGGACGCCGCCGACCCCAACGCGCAGCTCTGCTACAACGACTACAACATCGACAACTGGAACGACGCCAAGACGCAGGCCGTCTATCGGATGGTGCAGGACTTCAGGAGCCGCGGCGTGCCGATCGACTGCGTGGGCCTGCAGTCGCACTTCACCGGCGGCTCCAACTACCCGAGCAACTACCGCACGACGCTGTCCAGCTTCGCCGCGCTCGGCGTCGACGTGCACATCACCGAACTGGACATCCGCAACGCGCCCTCCGACGCGTACCGCAACGTCGTCAACGACTGTCTCGCGGTGGCGCGCTGCAAGGGAATCACGGTCTGGGGGATCCGCGACTCCGACTCGTGGCGCTCTGGTGAGAGCCCGCTGCTGTTCGACGGCGGCGGCAACAAGAAGGCCGCGTACAACGCGGTGCTCACCGCCCTCAACAACGGCACCACGCCCACCACGCCGCCGGACACCGGCAACCCGACCACACCGCCGCCGGCCGGCTCCTGCACCGCTTCGATCACGCCGGGCACGGTCTGGGGCGACCGCTACAACACCAGCGTCACGGTGAGCGGCGCCAGCACCTGGTCGGTCGTCGTCGCGATCACCGCCCCGCAGCGGATCTCGACGACCTGGAGCGGCTCCCCCAGCTGGGACGGCAGCGGCCAGGTGATGACGATGCGCTCCAACGGCAGCGGCAACACGTTCGGCTTCACCACGATGATGAACGGCAACTCGAGCGCCCGACCGCAGATCAGGTCGTGCACCGCGGGCTGACAGCGCACCGGGCTGGGTCGACAAGCCCAGCCCGGTTTAGCCGCCGTCAGATGGAAACCCGGGACGCATGACCGAGAACGATCGGGTCGACCGGCTCCTCGACCGGTACGGCGAGACCTACGCGCACCAGGCGGGCATCCGGCTCGCCGACCGGCCGCAGCCGCTCTACCAGCTGTTGGTGCTGGTCAAGCTGCTCAGCACCCGGATCTCCGCGAGCATCGCGGTGGCCGCCGCCCGGGAGCTGTTCAAGGCGGGCCTCACCTCGCCGCGGGCGATGGTGGCGGCCGACGTGCACACCCGCTGGCACGCGCTGGCGGCGGCGCACTACATCCGCTACGGCGGGCCGGCCGTCCGCCAACTGGAGGAGGGTGCCCAGCTGGCGCTCGATCGCTGGGGCGGCGACCTGCGCCGCATGCACAAGGCGGCGGCCGGCGACCGGGCGGCGCTGCGCACGTCGCTGACCGAGTTCCCGGGCATCGGCCCGACCGGCGCCGACATCTACCTCCGCGAGGCCCAGGCGGTCTGGCCCGACGTCCATCCCTACCTGGACGCCCGCGTCACCGCCGCCGCGAAGGCGGTCCGCCTGCCCAGCAGCCCGGCCAAGCTGGCCGAGCTCGTGCCGCCGGACCGCCTCCCGGAGCTGGCCGCCGCCGTCCTGCGCGGCTCCCGCGACCGCTCCCTGACCACGGCGTAGTCGCAGCGGCGGGCCTAGCCGCGGCGACGGGCCTAGCCGCGGCGGCGACGCCCGAAGAAGGCCGCGCCGATCACGACGCCCGCGACCAGCGCCACGGCATACGGCAGGATGCGCTTCACGGCCGCGTCCGCCCCGGTGATGGCGAGCAGGTCGACCGGCTCCACCTCGGTCTGGCCGAACGACGGCGACTCGCTGAACGCCGCCTTCTCCTCCGCGTCGAGCTGGCCCGGGAAGGCCCGTTCCGCGGGCGTGGTGCCGTGGAACGCCTCCGCGCGCCCGTTCGCCGCGGGCTGCCCCGGCGCGCCATTGTCCACAGTGGCGCCGCCCGAGGCCGGCGACCCCGCCGGTGGGCCGGCCGCCGCGGACCCCGCCGCCGCCGCGCCGCCCGTCGACGCCGCCGCGCCGGCCGAGGTCGCGGTGTGCGCGGCGGGAACCGCCTGGCCGCCGCCGGCCAGCTTGCCCTGCAGGCAGTCGGTGAACTGGCCGAGCAACCGCCCGCTCACGTCGGCGATCATGCCGCGGCCGAACTGGGCGATGCGCCCCGTCACCGCGAGGTCGGTGTGCACCTTCACGTCCGTCGACGACGGGTCGGCCGACGGGCTCAGCGTCGCGCGCACGGTCGCCTTGGCCGTGCCGCCGCCGCGGGAGTCCCGGCCGGCGGCCTCGACCACCACCCGACGATTGGCCTCGTCACGCTCGACGAACGTGCCCTTGCCCGCGAACGTCATCGAGACCGGCCCGAGCTTGACCTTGACGGTGCCGTCAAAGGTGTCGCCGTCGCGACCGGTCAGCGCCGCGCCGGGCATGCACGGCACGATGGTGTCCAGGTCCAGCAGGACGTCCCAGGCGCGCTCGACGGGCGCCGCGACGGTGAACTCGTGTTCCAGCTCCATTGCCAGGTCTCCCAGTCAGCGTCGGTCGAGGTTCTCGTGGATGCTGCCGTCCAGTGTGGACAGCTTCTGCCCGCCACCGCCCCAGCGGTCGGCGATGATCTCGGCGGTGATGCTCACCGCGGTCTCCTCGGGCGTACGCGCGCCCAGCGCCAGCCCGATCGGCGAGTGCAGCTTCTTGAGCTGCGCCTCGGTCACGCCGGCCTCGATCAGCCCGGCGACCCGGTCGTCGTGCGTACGCCGGGAGCCCATGGCGCCCACGTAGGCGAACTCCCGGTCGAGGGCGATCCGCAGCACCGGCAGGTCGAACTTGGGGTCGTGGGTGAGCACGCAGACCACCGTGCGCCCGTCGACCCGCCCCGCCTCGATCTCGCCCGTCAGGTAGCGGTGCGGCCAGTCGACGACCACCTCCACGCCCGGGAAGCGGCGGCTGGTGGCGAACACCGGCCGGGCGTCGCAGACCGTCACCCGGTAGCCGAGGAACGCGCCCTGTCGGGCCAGCGCCGAGGCGAAGTCGATCGCGCCGAAGACGAGCATCCGCGGCGGCGGCGCGTAGGACGCGACGAACACGGTCACCTCGTCGCCGAGCCGCTCACCGTCGCTGCCGTAGTGCAGCGGGCCGGTCAGCCCCGAGGCCAGCATCCCGCGCACGTCCTCGACCAACGCCGCGTCGAAGTGGGCCGAGCCCAGCGACCCGTCCACCCGGTCGGGCCAGACGAGAACCCGCCGGCCCACCCGGTCGGCCGGGTCGCGGATGACCGTCGCGACCGCCACCGGGGACTCCGCCTCGATCGCCGCCGCCACCTCACCGAGCTGCGGGAACGACGCGGGGTCGACCCGCTCCACGAAGATGTCGATGATCCCGCCGCAGGTCAGGCCGACCGAGAACGCGTCATCGTCGCTGACGCCGTAGCGCACGAGCTGCGGCGCGCCGGACTCGATCGCGGCCAGGCCCAGCTCGTAGACGGCCGCCTCGACGCAGCCGCCGGAGACGCTGCCGACCGCGGTCTGGTCGGGCCCGACGAGCATGGTGGCGCCGGGTGGCCGCGGGGCACTCTTCCAGGTGCCAACCACCGTGGCCATCCCCACTGGTCGACCTTCGCGCCACCAGCGCGAGAGGTCAGCGAGCACGTCACGCACGATCATCGCCCCCAGGTATCACTATGGTCGGTCCGGCCCGCCGCCGCCAGCGGGTCGCCGGCGGCGTCCCGGGTCGGCCAACGCCACCAACAGGTCGTCGAGCGCGTCCAGCCGGTGCGCGCTCACCACCGCGTCGCAGTGCGGCCACGCGGCGGCCATGCCCGCCGTCAGTGGCCGGAACTCCGCGCTCTGCGTGCGCGGGTTGGCCCAGACCACCCGGTGCGCCAGGCGCGACAGCCGCGCCATCTGCTCCCCCAGCACCTCGGGCGGACCGGTGTCCCACCCGTCGCTGAGGATCAGCACGACGGCGCCGCGGGCCATCCCGCGCGCGCCGTGCTCGTCGAGGAAGGTGCGCAGCGCCGCGCCGATCCGGGTGCCACCCGACCAGTCCGGCGCGGCCCGCCCGGCCCGGTCGAGCGCCACCGCGGGCGACACCCGGCGCAGCACGTGCGTCAGCCGGGTGAGCCGGGTCGCGAACGTGAACACCTCGGCCCGCTCGCCGCCGGCCGCGCAGTAGACCAGCTGCAGCAGCGCACGCGCGTACGGCGCCATCGAGCCGGAGATGTCACAGAGCACGACGAGCCGGCGCGGCTTGACCCGCGGCCGGCGCCGGCGCAGGCGCACGGGGTGGCCGCCGGTCCGCCGGGCGGCCCGCAGCGTGGCCCGCAGGTCGACCGCCGGTCCCCGCCGCCCGACCTGCGTGCGCCGGGTCCGCCGCGGCGGGCTGGCCAGCTTGAGCCGCCGCATGGCGACGGCCAGGGCGAGCAGCTCGTCGGGCGAGAGCTTCGCGAAGTCGCGCCCGCCGAGTCGTTCGGACGCCGTCGCGATCACGGGGTACGGGCTGCGCGTCCCGGGCGCCGAAGGAGGCGCGCCGGGCGGCCGGTCGCCGACCCCGGGTTGCCCGCCGCCCGCCCGTCCCGACCGGGGCGGCACCCCGGAGGGGCCCGGCGACGGCGGACCGCCCCGGGTCGAGGCGTCGTCGACGAGCCCACCGAACACGAGGTCGAAGGCACGGTCGAAGGCGGGCCGGTCGGCCGGGTCGGCGAGCAGCGTGACGGCCGCACACCAGTAGAGCGCCCGCGTCGTTTCCGGCCGGGTGAGCAGCACGGCGCGGGCGAACCGCTCGCTGCGGTCCGGACCGACCGCGACGCCGGAGTCGTGCAGCACCGCGCCGAACCGGGCCGCGACCGCCGCGAGATCGGCCGGCTCAGTCATCGAAGAGCCCGCTGCCGCGTACGGTGGCCAGGTCCTCGTCGTATTTCACGACCGCGGACAGGGTCTGGGCGACGGCCGCGGGAGTGAGCGCCCCGATGCCGAGCACCCGCAGGGCGGTGGCCCAGTCGACCGCCTCGGCCACCCCGGGCGGCTTGTAGAGGTCGAGCCCGCGCAGCTTGTGCACCGCCGCGGCGACCTGATCGGCCAGCGGGTCCCCGATCCCGGCGACCCGGCGGCGGACGATCGCGGCGACCCGGTCGGCGGCCGGGTAGGGGATCCAGTGGTAGAGGCAGCGGCGCTTGAGCGCGTCGTGCAGGTCACGGGTGCGGTTGGAGGTCAGCACCACGACCGGCGGCAACACCGCGCGGCGGGTGCCCAGCTCCGGGATCGTCACCGTCGCCTCGGCCAGCAGCTCCAGCAGGAACGCCTCGAACTCGTCGTCGGCCCGGTCGACCTCGTCGAGCAGCAGCACCGCCGGGCGCGGCCCCGGGTGTTCGAGCGCCGTGAGCAGCGGCCGGCGCAGCAGGAACTCGGGCGTGAACAGGTCGGCCGAGGCCACCGCGGAGCCGGACGCCTCGGCCAGCCGGATCGCCAGCAACTGCCGCGGGTAGTTCCACTCGTAGAGCGCCTCGGAGACGGTCAGCCCCTCGTAGCACTGCAGCCGGACCAGTGGCGTGTCGAGCGCCGTGGCCAGCGCCTTGGCCGCCTCGGTCTTGCCGACGCCGGGCTCGCCCTCGAGCAGGATCGGCGCCGGCATCGCGGTGGCCAGGAACAGGGCCGTGGCGAGGGGCTCGTCGGCGAGGTAGCCCGTGCGGTCCAGGGCCGCCGTGAGCCCTCCGACGTCGGCGGGCAGGTCGCCGCTCATCCGCCCCACCGGGCGGGGTCGGCGGCGAACGCCTTGCGGCAGCCGGGCGCGCAGAAGTACCACGTCCGTCCATTGTGCTCATAGGACAGCGCGCCGGGCTCCACGACCACCTCCATGTCGCAGATCGGGTCGATGGCGATCTCGGGCGCCGCCGGCACGCCGACGCCGATCTGCAGCACGGCCGGCGTCCGGGGCGCCGGCGCCGGCTTGGCCGTCGTGCGCGCCGCCACCACCTCGGCCAGGATCGAGATGGCCACGTCACCGGGCGTACGCGCGCCGAGGTCGAGCCCCGCCGGCGTCTTGACCCGCCCGGCCGGCACGCCCGTCTCGGCCAGCACCGCCGCGCCCCGCTTGGGCGACGCCACCAGCGCGACGTAGGGCACGCCGGCCGCCACCGCCGACGTCAGCACGCCGGTCTCGTCGTGCCCGTGCGAGGCCACCACCACGGCCAGCGCGTCGGCCGCGACGGGGCCGGGCGCCGGGGCGAGCCGCACCTCGTAGCCGGCCGCCTCGCCGACCGTGACCAGCGCTCGCGCGATCGGGGTGTCGCCGTAGACCTGCACCAGCGGCGCCGGCACGACCACCTCCAGGAAGACGTCGATGGTGCCGCCGGACAGGCAGCTGTTGTCGGCCACCACGAGCCCGGGCGCCGCCGGCCCGGGACCGCCGCCCGGCGTGATCCGCAGCAGCGTCGACTCGCCGGCCACGAGCTGCCGCATCGCCTGGATCCGCACGGTCGACTCGGCGCACGAGCCGCCGACGAAACCCTCGATCGTGCCGTCGGGGTGGATGATCGCGCGATCGCCCGGCTTCGCCGACGTGGGCCGTTCGGCGCGGACCACGACCGCGAGGACGAACGGGCTGCGCGCGGCGCGCAGCTCGTTCGCCCTCAGCTCCGTCGTGGACGTCACGGGATCGCGAGGTCCGTCCGGATCGGCCGGCCGTTCATGGCGCCCCACACCGCGGCCGGGGTGAGCGGCATGTCGGCGTGGCGGACGCCGAAGGGCTTGATCGCGTCCAGGACCGCGTTGACCACCGCGCACGGCGAGCCGACGGTGGCGGACTCGCCGACGCCCTTGGCCCCGATGGGGTGGTGCGGCGACGGGGTCACGGTCTCGCCGAGCTCCCAGGACGGGCACTCCAGCGAGGTCGGCAGCAGGTAGTCCATGAAGGACGCCCCGAGGTGGTTGCCCTCGGGGTCGAACGCCATGACCTGCATCAGCGCCATGCCCACGCCGTCGGCCAGGCCGCCGTGCACCTGCCCCTCGACGATCATCGGGTTGATCCGCACACCGCAGTCGTCGACCGCGATGAACCGCCGCACCTTGACCGCCCCGGTGCCCTTGTCGACGTCGACGACGCAGATGTACGCGCCGAACGGGTAGGTCAGGTTCGGCGGGTTGTAGACGGTGGTCGCGTCGAGGTGCCCCTCGACGCCCTCGGGCAACTCCAGGCTCGAGTGCGCGGCCAGCGCGATCTCCTGGATCGTCTTCCCCTGCTCCGGGTCACCCTTGACCTGCCACCGGTTGCCCGCCCACTCGAGGTCGTCGGGCGACACCTCGAGCATGGCGGAGGCGACGATCTTCGCCTTCTCGCGGATCTTGCGGGCCACCAGCGCCGTCGCGGCGCCGGACACCGGCGTCGAGCGGGACCCGTAGGTGCCCAGGCCGAACGGCGTCTGGTCGGTGTCGCCGTGCACCACCTCGATGTCGGCGGTGGGCAGCCCGAGCTCGTTGCCCACGATCTGGGCGAACGTCGTCTCGTGGCCCTGGCCCTGGGTCTTCACCGAGATCCGCAGCACCGCCTTGCCGGTCGGGTGGATGCGCAGCTCGGCGCCGTCGGCCATGCCCAGCCCGAGGATGTCCATGTGCTTGCGCGGGCCCGCGCCGACCGCCTCGGTGAAGAACGCGACGCCGATGCCCATCAGCTCGCCGCGCTCGCGCTTCTCGGCCTGCTCCCGGCGCAGCGCGTCGTAGCCGGCCATGTCCATCGCGAGCTGGAGGGCCTTGGGGTAGTCGCCGGAGTCGTACTCCCAGCCGGTCTTGGTCGTGTAGGGGAACTGGTCGGGCTGCAGCAGGTTCTTCATCCGCAGCTCGGCCGGGTCCGCCTTGAGCTCGTAGGCGAGCACGTCGACCATCCGCTCGACCAGGTAGACGGCCTCCGTGATGCGGAACGAGCAGGCGTAGGCCACGCCGCCGGGCGCCTTGTTGGTGTAGACGCCGGTGACGGTGCAGTGGGCCGCCTCGATGTCGTAGGAGCCGGTGAACACGTGGAAGAAGCCGGCCGGGAACTTGGTCGGCTGGGCGGTCGCGTTGAACGCGCCGTGGTCGGCCAGCACCTTGACCCGCAGGCCGAGGATCTTGCCGTCCTTGGTCGCCGCGATCTCGCCACGCATGTGGTAGTCGCGGGCGAACGCCGTGCTCATCAGGTGCTCGGCGCGGTCCTCGACCCACTTGACGGGCTTGCCGGTGACGATCGAGCCGACGATCGACATCACGTAGCCCGGGTAGATGCCGACCTTGTTGCCGAAGCCGCCGCCGATGTCCGGCGCGATCACCCGGATCTTGTGCTCGGGCAGGCCCGCGACCAGCGCGTACACCGTGCGGTGGGCGTGTGGCGCCTGGCTCGTGGTGTAGAGCGTCAGCTTGCCGGTCACCGGGTCCATGTCGGCGACCGAGCCGCAGGTCTCCAGCGGGGCCGGGTGCGACCGCGGGTAGAGGATGTCCTGCTCGACGACCACCTCGGCGTTGGCGAAGACCGCGTCGGTCGCCGCTTTGTCGCCGCTCTCCCAGTCGAAGATGTGGTTGGTGGTCTGGTCCTCCTTGTCGTCGCGGATCACCGGCGCGTCCGGGTCGAGCGCCTTCTTGGCGTCGGCGACCACGGGCAGAGGCTCGTAGTCGACCTCGATCAGCTCGACCGCGTCGCGCGCCGCGTAGTGGTCCTCGGCGATCACGAAGGCCACTTCCTGGCCCTGGTAGCGGACCTTGTCGGTGGCCAGCACGGCCTGCACGTCGTAGGACAAAGTCGGCATCCAGGCCAGCCCGAGGCCCTTGAGCGTCTCGCCGGTGATCACCGCCTTGACCTTCGGGTGCGCCTCGGCCGCGCTGGTGTCGATCGACAAGATCTTGGCATGGGCGTACGGGCTGCGCAGCAGGGCGCCGTGCAGCATGCCCGGCAGCCGCACGTCGTCGACGTAGTTGCCCTTGCCGCGCACCAGCCGGACGTCTTCCTTGCGCAGCGTGCGGCCGAATCCGGTGTGCGGCCGCTCTTCCACCGTCGTCATGCTGTCGCCTCCGCGGGGGTCTCGCTCTCGGTGACCGGGCCGCCGGCTTCCGCCTCGGCGGCCCAGCGGACCGAGCGCACGATGTTCTCGTAGCCCGTGCACCGGCAGAGCTGACCCGAGATGGCCTCCCGGATCTCGTGGTCGGTCGGGTCGGGGTTGCGGTCGAGCAGCGCCCGCGCGGTCATCAGCATGCCGGGCGTGCAGAACCCGCACTGCAGGCCGTGGCACTCCATGAAGCCCTGCTGCACCGGGTCGAGCTGGCCGCCCCGCTCGAGCCCTTCGACCGTGCGCACCTCGCGCCCGTCGGCCATCGCGGCCAGCACCGTGCAGGACTTGACCGGCTTGCCGTCGAGCCAGACGACGCAGGTGCCGCAGTTGGACGTGTCGCAGCCCCAGTGGGTGCCGCGCAGCCCGGCCTGCTCGCGGATGAAGTGCACGAGCAGCAGCCGCGGCTCGATCTCGTGCGTCTCCGCCGTGCCGTTGAGGTTGATCGTGACCTGCATGCTCATGCCTCCTGGCCTCGGGCGCGGGCGGCCGCCCGGCGCAGCGCGCGGGTGGTCAGCTCGGCGGCGAGGTGTCGCTTGTAGTCGACGGGACCGCGCTGGTCGGCGCTCGGGTTGCAGTGCTCCGCCGCGAGCCGGCCGGCCGCCGCGAACGACTCCTCCGTGGCCGGCTGGCCGCGCAGCGCCGCCTCGGCCTCGGGCGCCGCGAAGTGCGCCGCGCCGACCGCGGTCAGGCCGATGCCGACCTCGCGCACGGTGTCGCCGTCGAGCCAGATCGCCGCGCCGGCCGCGGCCACCGGGTAGTCGCCGACCCGGCGCTCGACCTTGTCGTAGGCGCTGCCGCCGCCGGGCCGGATCGGCACCCGCAGCTCGAGCATCAGCTCGTCGGGGGCGAGCACCGTCTCGTAGGGACCGACGTGCAGCTCGCGCACCCGCACCTGGCGGGTGCCGGCCGGGCCGCGCAGCACCGCGACGGCGTCGAGCGCGGCGAACACGGCGGCCAGGTCCTCCGCCGGGTCGGCCTGGCAGAGCGAGCCGCCGACGGTGCCGAAGTTGCGCACCACCGGGTCGGCGATCACCTTCTCGGCGTCGTGGAAGATCGGGAAATGCTCGCCGGCCACGGCCGAGTCCAGCAGGTCGGCGTGCCGGGCCAGGGCGCCGACGACGAGCTCCTGCCCGTCGACGCGGATCTGGGCCAGCTCGGCGCCCAGGCCGTTGATGTCGACCAGCGCGTCGGGCCGGGCCAGCCGAAGCTTCATCATCGGGATCAGGCTGTGGCCACCGGCGACGACCCGGGCCTCGGGGCCCAGCCGGCCGAGCAGCTCGATCGCGTGCTCGACACTCGTCGCCCGTTCATAGGTGAACGGTGCGGGGACTTGCATTGGCACCTCCGGGGTTCACTGCGGCGGGTTGTGGTGCATTGGGTCCGGACGACGGGACGTCGCCGGTAGCCTTGCGGGGTGACCGGACGCCGTCTCGCGGAGACCCGACGTGCCTGGCACGGTGTGGCAGAGCTGCTGCTGGCGGGCCCGCAATATCGCCGCAGCGGCACGATCCGGCTGCGCGTGGTGCCGGGCGGCTTCGCCACCGTCAAGGAGCCCGAGGTGCGGGTGGAGGGCGCCGAGCTGATCGCCGGCGGGCAACGATTGGCGCTGCCCGGCAACACGCCGGCCGGGTTGGCTGCGGCGCTGGACGTCGACGCCGGCGTGCCCGACATCTACGACGACCATTCTGGCGTACGCGAGGACGAGGCGCTCGTCGTCGAGCCCGAGATCGCGGCCTATCTGGGCGCCTGGTTCACCACCGGCGACGCGGCCCTGCGGCGGCTCTTCCCGGACCAGACGCCGGTGCTCTGGCCCGAGCACTTCGACGTGTCGGTCACGGAGAACGAGGTCAACTACGGGATCTCCCCCGGCGACGCCTGGCACAACGAGCCCTATGCCTATGTCGGCCCGTGGACTCCCCGCCAGGGCGAGTTCTGGAACGCCCCGTTCGGCGCGGCACGGTCGATGGTGGAGCTGCCGGGGCCGACGGCGATCGCCGAGTTCTTCGACGAGGGACGAGCGAAGCTCTGAGGGGCGCGCGGACGCCATCCGCCGGCATGAATCGCCGTCGGGCCGCCTCACCGCCGCGCCCGCCATATATCAACTATCCCTCGCGTATGTTCTTGATCACTGCATTCTCCAGAAAACCTTTGCTCGTGGTGTGTCCGATGACGCCTGTCCGGAATTCCGGTCATGATCTATAACGACGCGTCAAGATCCACCGCAACCGAGCCGGTTCGCGCTGGTTATGGCAGGGTGGTGGCGTGTCGCTGACGCCTCCCGCTCGAGTCGCGCCGCCCCGGATGCACCGGGCCGCCCGCGCCGAGGACGCCCTCCGCGGCATGATCGAACGCCGCATGCGCCGCCGCGGCTGGCGGGCGACGGTCCTCCCCTACACCGGCTACGGCGGACCGGGCTGGGTCCGGGTGATGGGTCGGGTGCTGCTCAGCCGCCCGGGTGAGGGCGAGGCGCCGCCGCCAGGCCCTGAGGCGACGGAGACCGCGCCGCCCACGAAGAAGTCGAAGATCGTGCGGGGCTGGCGCAGCTTCGCGACGGTCGCCGTCAACGACGCCGAGGTCGAGATCGAGGCCGGCGGCCAGCGGTGCGTCCTGCGCACCGACCGCGGCGGCTTCGTCGACGCCCGCATCGAGGCCGATCTGCCGCCCGGTTGGCAGACCGTGCGGATCCGCACGCGGGGGGCCGAGCCCGCCGACGCGCCGGTGCGCATCGTCGACCCGTCCGTGCGGTTGGGGATCGTCTCCGACATCGACGACACGGTGATGGTCACCGCGCTGCCTCGGCCGCTGCTGGCGGCGTGGAACACGTTCGTGCTCGACGAGCACGCCCGCGCCGCTGTGCCCGGCATGGCGGTCCTCTACGAGCGGCTGGCCACGGCCCACCCGGGCGCCCCGGTCCTCTATCTGTCGACCGGCGCCTGGAACGTCGCGCCCACCCTGACCCGGTTCCTGTCGCGGCACCTCTACCCGGCTGGTCCGCTGCTGCTCACCGACTGGGGTCCGCAGAAGGACCGCTGGTTCCGCAGCGGCATGGAGCACAAGAAGGCCACCCTGCGCCGCCTGGCGAGCGAGTTCCCCGACATCAAGTGGCTGCTGATCGGCGACGACGGCCAGCACGACCCGGAGATCTACGCGGAGTTCACCCAGAGCCACCCCGACAACGTGGCCGCGGTCGCCATCCGCCGCCTCTCCCCCGCCCAGGCCGTGCTGGCCGGCGCGCTGCCCATCCACGACAACAGCCCACGGTCCCGGGACACCGGCGCGCAACGCTGGCTCTGGGCCCCCGACGGCGCGGGCCTGTCCCGGCTGATGCGCGAGGCGGGCCTGCTCTAGCCGATCCGGGCGTGGACCCTCCTCGCCGTGGCCTCCAGGGTCTCCCGGGCGTCCAGCCCCAGACTCTCGATCGCCACGAGCGCGGTGATCACGACGTCGGCCAGCTCCGCGGCGACGTCCTCCCGGGTGTGCGTGACGCCCTTGCGCGGGTTCTGCCCCCGCATCCCGATCCAGGCGCTCGCCACCTCGCCGGCCTCCTCGGTCACCTTCAGCATCCGGCAGCTCAGCTCGGCGTCGTCCGTCCCGTTGGCGGCGTCGAGCCACCGGGTCGCGGCGGGCACCAGAGCCCAGATCGTGTCGTCCACGGTGCCAGTGTGGCCGACGCCCGATTGCCCACCGCGCAAAGGTTCCCGAAGCGCCACCCGCGTTCGGGCGCGCCGGTAGCGTCGCCCGAAAGCGGCCGCCGGCACGAGGAGTCTGCATGTCTTCGGCAACCACCGCCCGCTCGACCGAGGTCACCGTCGAACTGCGGGTCAACGGGCGCACGTATCCCGCCCGGCTCGACAGCACCACCACCCTGCTCGACGCGTTGCGCGACGAGCTGCACCTGACCGGCACCAAGAAGGGGTGCGACCAGGGTGCCTGCGGCGCCTGCACGGTGCTGCGCGACGGCAAGCGGATCGTCAGCTGCCTCACGCTCGCGGCCCAGTGCGACGGCAGCGAGATCACCACGATCGAGGGCCTGGCCGAGGACGGCGTGCCGCACCCGATGCAGGAGGCGTTCGTCCGGCACGACGCGCTGCAGTGCGGCTACTGCACCGCCGGCCAGGTGATGTCCGCGGTCTCGCTGGTCGACGAGGGGCGGGCCACCACCGATGACGAGATCCGCGAGTACATGAGCGGCAACCTCTGCCGGTGCGCGGCGTACCCGAACATCGTCGCCGCCATCCGCGAGGTGGCGGGGTCATGACAGACATCGAGTACGTCCGCCCGGTCGACACCGACAGCGCCGTGGCCCTGGTGGCCGAGGACCCGGACGCCGCGTTCCTGGCCGGCGGGACCACCGAGCTGGATCTCGCGCTCAAGGACCGCGTCGTGCACCCGAGCCGGTTCGTCGACATCGGACGGTTGCCGTTGCGCGGCATCACCCGCGACGGTGACCGCCTGCGGGTCGCCGCACTGACCACGATGGAGGAGCTGGCCGCCGATCCGACCGTGCGGACCCGGCTGCCGTTCGTCCGTGAGGCGCTGCTGCTCGGCGCCTCGACCCAGCTGCGCAACATGGCCACGATCGGCGGCAACCTGTTGCAGCGCACCCGCTGCCGCTATTTCCGCGACCCGGACGTGCACGTCTGCAACAAGCGTGAGCCCGGCTCCGGCTGCGCCGCGATCGAGGGCGTCGCCCGGATGCACGCGATCCTCGGCGCCGGGCCGTCCTGCATCGCGCTGCACGCCTCGGACCTGTGCGTGCCGCTGGTCGCCATGGACGCCGAGGTCCACCTGCTCGACGCCGAGGGCACGCGGCGGGTGCCGCTGACGGAGTTCTACCGCACCCCGGGCGACCGGCCCGACCTCGAGAACGTGCTGCGCCACGGCGAGCTGGTCACCCACGTCGAGGTGCCGCTGCTGCCGGCCGGCACGCGGTCGGCCTACATCAAGGTGCGGGACCGCCAGTCCTACGAGTTCGCCACCACCTCGGCCGGGGCCGCCGTGCGGGTCGAGGACGGCACCATCACCGCGGCCCGGCTCGGGCTGGGCGGGGTCGGCACGGTGCCGTGGCGCGCCTGGGAGGCGGAACGGGTGCTCGTCGGCGCCCCGGCCAACGAGCGGACGTACCGCGCCGCGGCCGAGGCCGCCATCCGCGACCCGTTCACGGTGCCGGGCACCGCGTTCAAGGTCGAGCTGGCCAAGCGCACGATCGTGCGGATCCTTCGGACGGTGACGTCGTGACGGCCACGCTGGACAAGCAGAACATCATCGGGCAGCCGATCGACCGGATCGACGGGCGGCGCAAGGTGGCGGGCGCGGCGCCGTACCCGTCGGACTTCGACCTGCCGGGCCAGGCGCACGCGGCGCTGATCTCCTCGACGGTCGCGGCCGGCCGGATCGCCCGGATCGACCGCACCGCGGCCGAGGCGGCGCCGGGCGTGCTTACGGTGCTCACCTTCGACAACGCGCCGCCGCTGGCCGACCCGCCGCCGTCCGCGCTCGGCTCGACCATGCGCCGGCCACTGCGCGACGACCGGATCCTGCACTACGGGCAGCACATCGGCATCGTCGTGGCCAACACCCGGGCCCAGGCGGTGGCCGCCGCCCGGCTGGTCGAGATCGGCTACGCGGCCGAGCCGCCGGTGCTCGACATCGACGACCCGCGGGCCGAGGTCGAGCAGAACCCGTTCGGGATGGAGAGCAGCCGCGGCGACGTGCCGGCGGCGCTGGCGGCGGCCGACGTCACCCTTGACGCGACCTACACGATCGGCGCGGAGACCAACAGCCCGATGGGCCTGTTCACGACCGTGGCGAGCTGGCAGGGCGGCCGGCTGGTGGTGCACGACACCACCCAGTTCCCGTCGATGGTGCGCACGGCGCTGGCCGCCATGTTCGGGGTGCCGGAGCAGGACGTTCGCGTGCTGATCCCCTTCCTCGGCGGCGGTTTCGGCGCCGGCCTGCGGCTGTGGAGCCACACGGTGCTGACCACGCTGGCCGCGCGGGTGCTGGACCGCCCGGTCAAGCTCGTGCTCAGCCGGCCGCAGATGTTCGACTCGACCGGCCACCGGGCCGCCAGCCGGCAGCGCATGCGATTGGGCGCCGACCGCGACGGTCACCTGGTCGCGATCGACCACGACGCCATCGCCGCCAACGGTGTAGGTGACTCGCTGCCGTCGCCGATCGTCGCCGGTACGCCCGTGGCGTACGCCTGTGACAACGTCGCGACCCACGAGCGGCGGGCGCACCTGAACATCCCGTACACCGGGTTCATGCGGGCGCCAGGCTCCGTGGAGGAGCATTTCGCGCTGGAGTCCGCGCTCGACGAGCTGGCCGGCCGGCTGGGGATCGACCCGGTGGAGCTGCGGCTGCGCAACTACGCCGAAGTGAACCCGGCGTCCGGCAAGCCGTGGTCCAGCAAGGCGCTGCGGGACTGCCTGCGGGTCGGCGCCGAACGCTTCGGCTGGGCCGGCCGCGACCCCTCGCCGCGCTCGACGCACGACGGCGACTGGCTGGTCGGCCAGGGCATGGCCGCGGCGACCTTCGAGTTCTACGCCCAGCCGTGCACGGTGCGGCTCGTCGTCGACCGGCGCGGCCACGCGACCGTGCGGACCGGTGCGACCGACATCGGCACGGGTACCTACACGATCGCCGCCCAGATCACCGCGGAGCTGCTGGGTCTGGAGGTCGACCGGGTCCGGGTGGAGATCGGCGACACCGACCTGCCACCGGCGCCGCAGTCCGGCGGCTCGGGGCTCGCGGGCGCGCTGGGCGCCGCGGTGCAGGACGCCGCCAACGAGCTCAACGCCCGCCTGGCCCGGCTGGACGGCCGGCCCGGCGAGTCGTTCGCGTCGCTGCTCGACCGGCACGGCCTCGACGAGCTGTCGGCCACCGGGCACTCCGACCTGCCGGCCGCCGTGAGCGGGTCCGACGTGGCACCGGCCGGCGCGTTCGCCGCGGCCTTCGCCGAGGTCGGTGTCGACGAGGAGCTCGGCCTGGTGCGGATGCGCCGGCTGGTCTCGGTGATCGACGGCGGCCGGGTCTTCAACGAGAAGACGGCCCGCAGCCAGGCGATCGGCGGCGCGGTGATGGGCATCGGGATGGCGCTGTTGGAGGAGGCGGCGTACGACCCGAACAGCGGCCGGGTCGCCAACGGCACCTTCGGCGACTACCTGGTGCCGGTCAACGCCGACGTGCCCGACATCGACGTCACCTTCGTCGGCACGCCGGACACGTTCAACCCGACCGGCAGCAAGGGGCTCGGCGAGATCGGCATCGTCAGCATCGCGCCGGCGATCGCCAACGCGGTGCACCACGCCACCGGCACCCGGATCCGGGACCTACCGATCACGTTGGACAAACTGCTCTGACTCTTGACGCACACTATTCGCTCGATGAATAGTGTGCGTCATGTCGACCGCGCATGTGTTGCTCGGGCTGCTCGCCAGTGGCCCGAAGCACGGCTATGAGCTCAAGCGGTCGCACGACCAGCGGCTGCCGCAGGCCAAGCCGGTCGCGTTCGGCCAGGTCTACGCCACGCTGGGCCGGCTGCAGCGCGACGGCCTGGTGGCCGCCGGCGGTCAGGAGCGCGACGGCGGGCCCGACCGCACCAGCTTCGAGATCACCGAGGCCGGCCGTGCCCGGCTCGACGAGTGGCTCGGCGAGATCGAGCCGCCGGCGCCCTACGTGGCCAGCACGCTGTTCGCCAAGGTGGCGGTCGCGGTGCTGGTCGACGGCGCCGAGCGGGCCCACGACTACCTGGTGGCCCAGCGGGCCGCGCACATGGAGCGGCTGCGCGAGTTGACGGCGGTCAAGACCGACCCGGCCAGCCCGCTCGGCGACGTGCTCGCCGCCGACTTCGCGATCCTTCATCTCGACGCCGACCTGCGCTGGGTGGCCAACACCCTGGAGCGCGTCGCCGACCTGCATCGGGAGGTGCAATCATGACGCTTCTGCGCGCCCGGGGCGTGGTGAAGTCCTACGGCCCGACGCCCGCGTTGCGCGGCGTCACGATCGACGTGGCGGAGGGCGAGATCCTCGCCGTCACCGGCCCGAGCGGCTGCGGCAAGTCCACCCTGCTGCACTGCCTGGCGGGCATCCTCCGGCCGGACGCCGGCGAGGTGACCTACGGCGAGCACCGGCTCGACACCTGGTCGGAGCGGATGCGGTCCCGGCTGCGCCGCACCGAGTTCGGGGTGCTGTTCCAGTTCGGCCAGCTGGTGGCCGAGCTGACCGCGGCGGAGAACGTCGCGCTGCCGCTGCTTCTCGCCGGCACGGGGCGGCGAGAGGCGCGGACGGCCGCGCTGGCGTGGCTCGACCGGCTGGGCGTGGCCGAGGTGGCCGACGCGCGGCCGGGCGAGATGTCCGGCGGCCAGCAGCAGCGCTGCGCCGTGGCCCGGGCGCTGGTCACCGAGCCACGGGTGCTGTTCGCCGACGAGCCGACCGGCGCGCTCGACTCCCACACCAGCGAGGCGCTTCTCGGCGAGCTGGTCCGGCTGGCCCGCGACCAGCGCACCACGGTGCTGCTGGTGACCCACGACGTCCAGGTCGCGGCGTACGCCGATCGCGAGGTGGCCCTGCGGGACGGCAAGGTCGACGCGAGCGGGCTCGGCCTGACCGCGGCCAACGGACGGCACTCGCGGTGAAGCCGGCGACCCTGCTGCGCCTGGCGCTGGCCGGCACCCGCACCGACGGCCTGCGGGTGGCGCTGACCGCGTTCAGCGCCGCGCTCGCCGCGCTGGCGATCCTGGCCGCGCTGACCGTGCACGCGATCCCCGAGCTGGGCGACCACGTCCGCAACGAGCGCTACACGGCCAACGTCCTGGACGAGCCCGGCCTGCGCTTCGGGGTCGAGCTGACGCTCTTCCTGCTCACGATCCCGATCGTGGCGCTGGCGGGGCAGTGCACCCGGCTCGGCGCCCCCGCCCGCGACCGCCGGCTGGCCGGCTTCCGGCTGGCCGGCGCCACACCGGGGCAGGCGACGTCGATCGCCGTCGCCGAGACGGGCCTGGCCAGCCTGCTCGGCACGGTGGTGGGCACGGGTGTCTACTTCGCGTTGCGGGCGCCGCTCGACCGGCCGGGCCCGGACGGCCTCCGTCCACTCCCGACGGACGTGCTGCCGGGTCCGGTCGCCATCGCCGTGGTGGTCGTCGCGCTGCCGATCATCTCCTGTCTGGCCGCCGCCCTGCTCATGCGCCGGGTCGCGGTCGGTCCGTTCGGCGTGGTCCGCACGCGCCGCCGGGAGCGCGGCCCGCTTCCGTGGCCCGGCGCGTTGATCGTGCTCGGTCTGGTCGGCTTCAGCAGCCTGACCCCCGTGCGTGACTGGTTCGCCGGCCGCGACGCCATCACCCCGCAGTGGGTGATCGTGACGTTGGGGCTCGGCGGTGCGATCACCGCGACGCTCGGCGTCGTCCTGGGCGCCGGCTGGATCTCCTACACCACCGGCCGGCTGCTGCATCGCTTCCAGCGCTGGCCTTCGGCCCTGCTCGCCGCCCGGCGGCTGACCACCGATCCGTGGCACGGGGCCCGCACCTTCGCCGCGTTGCTCACCTGCGTGATCGTCGGCGGCGGCGCGGCCATCATGCGCGGCTACTTCGAGGTGTTGCGCCAGCTCGAGCTCGATTCGATCGCCGAGGTGTCCGCCGGCGACGTCTACAGCTCCGACAACTTCTATTTGGAGACGATGAACCTGGTCGACCTCGCGATCGTGGTCGCCGTCGTGATCGCCTCCGCGGGTCTGCTGGTCGCGATCGGCGAGAGCATCGTGTCGCGACGCCGGGCCTATGCGGCCCTCGTGGCGTCCGGTGTGCCGCGCGCCGTGCTGGCCCGCTCGATCCTCTGGCAGGCGCTGGCGCCGGTGGTGCCGTCCATCGTGCTCGCCCTGGCGGTCGGCACCCAGCTGGTCGGTCCCGTCACCGGTGACAAGGTGGAGAACTACGGCCGGTCCGCCCCCTTCGAGCTGCCGCTTGACGCCATCGCGGCCTACGGTCTCCTGGCTGTGGTGGCCGTGGTGGCCATGGTCGGCGTCAGCCTGCTGTTCCTGCGCGGCAGCACCGCGGTGGAGGAGCTGCGCACCGGCTGATTGACTGGGCGGATGCGCCCCGCCGCCGGAGAGGTCCTGCACTTCTCCGAGGATCCGACGATCACCCGGTTCGTCCCGCACGTGGCGGCGACCTCCGCCGAACCCGACCCGTACGTGTGGGCGGTCGGCTACGAGCGCGCGCCGGACTACTGGTTCCCGCGCGACACCCCTCGGGCGATGGCCTGGGTCGAGCCGGGCACCACGCCGGAGGACCGCGAGCGGATCATCGGCGCGGGCTCGGGTGTGCGGGTGCACGCCGTCGAGTACCGCGCGCTGGAGGCGATGCGCGCGGTCCGGCTCTACGGCTACCGGCTGCCGGCCGCGCCGTTCCGGCCGATCGGCGCGGCCGCGCACGCGCTCGTGGCGACCGAGCCGGTCGAGCCGCTCGGCCCGCCGGAGCCGGTCGGCGACCTGTTCGCGGCGCACGAGGCCGCCGGTATCCAGCTGCGGGTGCTGCCCAACCTCTGGCCGTTCTGGGACGCGGTGGTCGGCAGCACGCTCGGCCACAGCGGCATCCGGTTGCGCTACGCGGCGGCCCGGCCCCGCCGCTGATGCAGCTCCTCCAGCAGATAGAGCCAGATCTCGCTGATCGTCGGGAAGCTGGCCACCGCGTGCCGCAGCGCGCTGACCGGCACCTTGCCGACCACCGCGACGGTCGCGGCGTGCAGGAGCTCGCTCACCCCCGGGCCCACGAACGTGGCGCCCACCAGCGTGTCCCGCGCGTTGTCGATGACCAGCTTGGCCCGGCCCACGTAGTGCTCGCGGGCCAGCCGCGCGCCGTCGATGCCCGCGAAGTCGCGCTCCACCACCTCCACCGGGATCTCCCGGTCGAGCGCCTCGGCCTCGGTCAGCCCGACCGAGGCCACCTCCGGGTCGCAGAACACCACCTGCGGCGCCCCGTCGGTGTCGGCGACATCGGTGTACGGGTTGTAGGGCCGGTCGTCCAGCGGCCGTCCGGCGGCCCGGGCGGCGATCACCTCGCCGGCGATCCGGGCGTGGTACTTGCCCATGTGGGTCAGCAGCGCCCGCCCCGTGAGGTCGCCGAGCACATAGAGCCAGTCGGTGCCGGGCACTGTCAGGTGGTCGTCGACGTCGACGAAGCCGCGGTCGGTGGTCTCCACCCCGACGGTGTCGAGGCCGATGTCGCGGCTGTTCGGCACGCGACCGGTGGCGACCAGCACCTCGTCGGCGACGATCCGCTCGCCGTCGCCGACGGTCACCGTGACCGGCCCGCCGTGCACCCGCCCGATGCCGTGGTCGTCGACCCGTTCCCGGCTCACTCCGGTCACCGGCGTCCCGGTGCGCACCACGATCCCGTCGGCCTCGAAGGCCTTCCGCACCAGCTCGCCGACGAACGGCTCCTTCATGCCCAGCAACCGCTCCCCCGGGAAGACCAGCGTCAGCTCCGCCACGCCCAGGCCGCGCAGCCAGGTCGCCGCCTCGCAGGCCACGACGCCACCACCGATCACGACGACCCGGCGGGGCACCTCGTGCATGTTGGTCACGTCGCGCGAGCGCCACGGCCGCGCGTCGGCCAGACCCGGGATCGGCGGCACGGCGGCGTCCGTGCCGGGCGCGAGGACGACGGCCTGCCGCGCGGTGATCTCGCGGGTCCGGCCGTTGTCGCTGACCTCGACGGTGTGCGGCCCGGCCAGCCGGCCGTGCCCGCGGATCACGTCGACACCGTTGCTGAGCATGAGGTCGACGGGTTGCTTGTCGTCATGGTGGAAGGTGATCTCGTCGCGTCGCATCATGACCGCGTCGGCGTCGACCCGGCGGCCGTTGACCAGCTGCCGCATGCCGGGCAGGTCGACCGCCAGGTTGCGGGCCTGCACCGGCAGCAGCAGCGCCTTGCTCGGCATGCAGGCCCAGTAGAGGCACTCGCCGCCCACCCGGTCCTGCTCGACCAGCGCCACCGAGAGCCCCGCCTGGCTGCTGTAGAGGGAGATCGTCTCGCCGGGCGGCGCGCCCCCGACGACCACAACGTCCCATTCCGAGCGCGCGGGATTGATCGATCCGGTCATCGCCTCAGCCAAACACGCCGGCGTACGGCTACTGGGCGGTAATCGAAGACTGCCCAGCGCGCAAAATCAGGCCGGGACGGGCACAGCCTCCGGTTCGGTGATGCGCTGCGGGCGGGCGACGAGGAGGAGCGCCAGGGTCGCGGCGACCATGCCCCCGGCTACGACGACGGCCATCCCGAGGCCGTCGTTGCCGAGCACGCCGACCAGCGGCGCGGCCAGCGCGCCCGTGCCGAACTGCACGGCGCCGAGCAGGGCGGCCGCGGTTCCGGCGGCCTCGCCGTGCCGCGACATCGCCACCGCCGACGCGTTGGGCATCGCCAGGCCGCCGGAGAACAGCACGAGCCAGAGTGCGGCGAGCAGGCTGGCCAGCCCGCCGAAGCCGGTCGCGGCGAACGCGATCAGCAGGGCCCCGGCGCCGGTGCCGCCGGCCAGCGCCGCGACCAGCACGCGCTGCGGCGGGTAGCGGCGCAGCAGACGCACGTTGATCTGGGTCGCCGCGATCAGGCCGACCGCTCCGGCGCCGAACGCGATGCCGAACTGGCGCTCGTCGAGCCCGTACTGGTCCTGGAAGACGAACGACGAACCGGCCACATAGGAGAAGACGGCGGCCATCGCGAACCCGGCGACGAGCACCATGCCGACGAACACCCGGTCGCCCAGGAGCCCGCCGTAGGTGCGGACCGTGTCGACCACCCCACCCTTGCGGCGCCGCTCGGGCGGCAGGGTCTCCTTGAGCGCGACGGCGGCCGTCACCGTGAGCAGCACGCCGACGAGGCCCAGCGCGACGAACACGCCGCGCCAGTTGGTCGCCTCCAGCACGGCGCTGCCCACGGTCGGCGCGAGGATCGGCGCGAGCCCCATCACCAGCATCAGCCGCGAGAAGAGCCGCGCGAAGGCCGTGCCGCTGAACAGGTCGCGGACCACCGCCATGGCGACCACGGTGGCCGCGGCGACGCCCAGACCCTGCACCACCCGCAGCGCGCCGAGCACGCCGATCGACGGCGCCACCACGCACAGCGCCGAGGCCACCACGTGCAGCGCCAAGCCGGCCAGGAGGGGACGGCGGCGGCCGTACGCGTCGGCCACCGGTCCGATCAGGAGCTGGCCGAGCGCCAGGCCCACGAGCGTGCCCGTGAGCGTGAGCTGCACCGCGGTCGACGTCGTCGACAGGTCGTCGGTGAGGGCCGGCAGGGCCGGGAGGTACATGTCGATGGTCAGCGGGCCGATGGCGATCAGCGAGCCGAGGACGACCACGAGCCGGACGCGTTGCCGGAGGGTCATCAGCTCGCCGGGGAGCACGGGTGCTTCGGTCACACCCGGCTGCAAATCCCATTCACGGCGAGCCATTCCCGGCTTGGATGGTGTTTCAACTCACAGGTCCCTTTCGGCGCACACAAGAAAGAAACCCATCGATATCTTGTCCGCGTCGCAGCGCGCCGCGACCATACGCGCGGCACATGCCCGTTCACCCCACAAGGGAGCGACATGCGGATTCCTCGGACCATCCCGATCCTGCTGACCGCCGCGGTGACGGTCGCGCTCACCGCGACCACCGGCGCGAGTCCGGCGGCGGCCGCCGTGCCCGGACCCAACATCCCGCTGGCCAACGTCAAGGCGCACCTCACCCAGCTGCAGAGCATCGCAACGGCCAACGGGGGCAACCGGGCCCACGGGCAGCCGGGCTACCTGGCGTCGGTCAACTACGTGCGCGGCCGGCTCGACGCCGCCGGCTACACCACCACCGTGCAGTCGTTCAGCTACGGCGGCGCGACCGGCTACAACCTGATCGCCGACTGGCCGGGCGGCGACACCACCAACACCGTGATCGTCGGCGCGCACCTCGACAGCGTTGCCGCCGGCCCCGGCATCAACGACAACGGCTCCGGCTCGGCGGCGATCCTCGAGGTCGCGCTGGAGGTCGCCCGGCAGGGCATCACCCCGAGCCGGCACCTGCGGTTCGCGTGGTGGGGCGCCGAGGAGCGCGGCCTGATCGGCTCCGACTTCTACGTCGACAGCCTGAGCGCGGCCGCCCGGGCCAATATCGAGGCCTACTACAACTTCGACATGGTGGGTTCGCCCAACCCCGGCTACTTCCTCTACGACGGCGACAACTCCGACGGCACCGGCGCCGGCCCCGGCCCCGCCGGCTCCGCCCAGCTCGAGGCCGTGCTGGCCGCGTACTTCAGCAGCATCGGCGTGCCGACCGAGGGCACCGACTTCGACGGCCGCAGCGACTACGGCCCGTTCATCGCGGCCGGCATCCCCGCCGGCGGCACGTTCACGGGCGCCGAGCAGCGCAAGACGGCCGCGCAGGCGGCGAAGTGGGGAGGCTCGTCCGGCGTCGCGTTCGACGTCTGCTACCACCGCTCCTGCGACACGACGACCAACATCAACGACACCGCGCTCGACCGCAACACCGACGCCATCGCGTACGCCGTGTGGAACGTCGCGGTCAGCCCGCCCGCCCCGCCGGCCACCGTCTACAGCGACACGTTCGAGACGGCCACCGGCTGGACCGCCAACCCGGCCGGCACCGACACCGCGACCCTGGGCCAGTGGGTCCGCGGTGACCCGGCGGCGACCACGTCCAGCGGGGCCAAGCAGCTCGGCACCACCGTCAGCGGCACCAACGACCTGGTCACCGGCGCGGCCGCGGGCACCTCGGCGGGCGACTTCGACGTCGACGGCGGCACCACCACGATCCAGTCACCGGCGATCACGCTGCCGGCGACCGGCCCGCTGACCCTGTCGTTCTCGTGGTACCTCGCGCACGGCAGCAACTCCAGCAGCGCCGACTCGTTCCAGGCGGCCGTCGTGCACAGCGGCGGCACGACCACGCTGTTCACCCAGGCCGGCGCGGCCACCAACCGCAACGGCGCCTGGGCCACCCGCACGGCGAGCCTGTCCGCGTACGCCGGGCAGTCGGTCCGGATCGTGTTCCGCGCGGTCGACGCGAGCACGGCCAGCCTGGTCGAGGCCGGCGTCGACGACGTCCGGATAACCGCGGGCTAGCCGCTCCAGGCCGGCACGGCGACGACGGCGATCGTGCTGCGGTCGCTGTAGGCGACGTGCCGGCCGTCCGGGGCGAACGTCGGATCCTCGAAGACCCGGTCCGACGCGCGCAGCTCGCGGGTCTCGCCGTTGCCCAGGTCGACCAGCATCAACCGCGAGCGGTCGAACCGGCTCGCCGTCACCACGGCCGTGCCCTCGTCCGGCGACAGGTCGAGGTCCGGCAGCCCTTCGAAGGTCGGGCCGATGCCCTTGAACGGGATGCCGTCGAAGCCGGCCAGGTGCACGGACCAGCGGCGGTCGTCGTGGTCGCCGCGGAGCCGGTCGCGGGTCGCCGCGAACACGAGCCCGCCCCACCGGGTCAGCACCGGCGAGCGCGCGGAGGCGCCGGCGGCGCAGGTGAGCTCCGGCAGCGCCGGCGTCAGGGTGCCCGCCGGCAGCGCGACGGTCGACAGCGACCAGCAGCCGTCGTCGGCGCCGGCGGCGAAGCCACCGGCGCGGTCGCGGGTCAGCGTGACCTGCGCCGGCCGGGACCCGAGGTCGCCGAGGCGGGCGAACGCGCGCGCCGCGGGGTCGTACGCCAGCAGGCGCGCCGTGCCGCCGCAGGCCAGCGCGATGCCGAGGCGGCCGTCGGGCACCCGGAACAGGTAGTCGAGCGGCCCGCAGGCGTCCGGCACGTCGGCCGGGGCGGCGACCCGGCGCTCGTCGTCGTCGCGCACGTCCCGGACCCACATCTCGGCCGGCCCGGAGTCGGCGGCGCGGAGGAAGTAGATCGCGTCGTCGGTCAGCCAGACCGGCGACGTCCGGGACAGCGTGTCGGCGCGGGCCACGGCACAGCCGCCCACCGCCATCAGCAGCCACGCCATCAGCAGGTGGCCTGCGCACTTGCCTCGGTTCACTCCGGCCCCAGTTGTCGTCGAACGAGGGACGACAGTACAACGCCGGTGCCGCCGGGCATACCGGGGCGGCACCCGGGTATGTGCGGCGGCATGACTGATGAACCGCCGCTGGAAGAGTCCGACGAAGTGGCTGACGCCGTCGCGGACGACACCGCGATCTCCGAGTTCGAGACCGGCGGGGAGCCGGACGCGGACAACCCGGTGTTCCGTGAGCCGGGCTGGCAGCCGCGCACCGGCGCCGAGCAGCCCTGGGACCCCGAGGACCTGGCCGAGGCCGAGGGCAAGGACCCCACGCCGGAGAACGTCGCCCGGGCCAAGGCGGAGCTCGACGAGGACGGTCCGGCCGCGATCGACCGGACCGTCCCCTGACGCGGGCTACGGCGTGAGACCGTTGCGGCGGATCACGTCGCGGAACCAGAGCGCGCTGTCCTTGGGCACCCGCCGCTGGGTGGCGTAGTCCACGTAGACGAGGCCGAACCGCTTGTCGTACCCGTACGCCCACTCGAAGTTGTCGAGCAGCGACCAGGCGAGATAGCCGCGCAGGTCGGCGCCCCGGCGGATCGCGTCGTGCACCGCGCGCACGTGCCCGTCGAGGTACTCGATCCGGTTGGCGTCGGCGACCCGGCCGTCGACCAGCGTGTCCACGTACGACGCGCCGTTCTCGGTGACGATCAGCGGCGTGCCCGGGTAGTCGACCGAGAGCCGGACCAGCAGGTCGGCGAGCCCGGACGGGTCGACCGGCCAGTCCATCGCGGTGACCGGCACGTCCTGCGCCGGGTAGACCACGCCCTCGCTGCCCGGGTAGCACGGGTTCGGCGGCGCGCCGACCTGCGCCGCCACCACGCACGGCTGGTAGTAGTTGACGCCCAGCAGGTCGATCGGCGCCGCGATGACGGCCGCGTCGCCCTCGTGGATCGTGCCGGCCGCGCCGAACCGGTCGAACAGCTCCCGCATGTCGTCGGGGTAGCGACCCTTGAGCACCGGGTCCAGGAAGATCCGGTTCTGCAGCCCGTCCACCAGCGCGGCGGCCGCCCGGTCGTGCGGGTCCACCGGGTCCTGCGGCGTCACCCGGGTCAGGTTGAGGGTGAGCGCCACCTCCCGCGCTCCCCCCGCCCGCAGCGCGGAGACGCCCAAGCCGTGCGCCAGCAACAGGTGGTGCGTCGCCTCGAACGACGCCCGCGGGTCCTGCCGGCCGGGCGCGTGCGCCCCGCTGGCATAGCCGAGGAACGCCGAGCACCACGGCTCGTTGAGCGTGGTCCACGTGGACACCCGGTCGCCGAGCCGGGCCACCGTGGCGGCGGCGAGCTCGGCGAACGCGTACGCGGTGTCCCGGTTGGTCCACCCGCCCCGGTCCTCCAGCACCTGCGGCAGGTCCCAGTGGTAGAGCGTGACCATCGGCGTGATGCCCGCGGCCAGCAGCGCGTCGACCAGGCGGTCGTAGAAGTCGAGGCCCCGCGGGTTGACCGGGCCGCTCCCGTCCGGCTTGATCCGCGGCCAGGCCACCGAGAACCGGTAGGTGCCCAGCCCCAGGTCGGCCATCAGCGCGACGTCGTCCGCGTAGCGGTGGTAGTGGTCGCAGGCCACGTCGCCCGTGTGCCCACCGTCGACCTTCCCCGGCGTACGCGCGAACGTGTCCCAGATGGACGGTGACCGTCCCTCGGCCTGCGCCGCCCCCTCGATCTGGTACGACGCGGTGGCCGCGCCCCACCGGAACCCCTCCGGGAACCGCAGCAGATGGGCGTCGGTGGCTTCCTCGACGATGGTCATCCCTTGACGGCTCCTTGCATGATTCCTCCGATGATCTGTTTGCCGAGCAGGACGAAGACGACCAGCAGCGGCAGGATCGCGATCAGCGCGCCCGTCAGCGACAGCGAGTAGTCGGTGATCCGGCCGGCCGACAGCGTCGAGAGCACCACCTGGACCGTCGGGTCCTCGGGTGTCAGCACGACCAGCGGCCAGAAGAAGTCGTTCCACGCGGTCAGGAACGTCAGCATGCCGAGCACCGCGGCCGCCGGCCGGGCGGCCGGCATCACCACGTGCCAGAACAGCCGTATCGTCGAGCAGCCGTCGACGCGGCCGGCCTCCAGCAGCTCGGTGGGCACCGCTTCGGACAGGTACTGCGTCATGAAGAACACGCCGAACCCGTTGACCATCGCCGGGACGATGACCGCGTAGATCGTGCCGGTCCACTCGATCTTCGCCATCAGCATGTAGAGCGGGATGATGCCGAGCGTGGTCGGCACCATCATCGTGCCGATGATGCTGAGCAGCAGGATGTTGCGGCCACGGAAGCGCAGCTTGGCGAACGCGAACCCGGCCAGCGTCGAGAACAGCACCACGCTGATCGTGATGGCGCCGGAGACGATGAACGAGTTGATCAGCGCCTGCTCGAACGGGACCATCGTGAACGCCCGCTTGAGGTTGAACCACAGGTTGCCGCCGAGCAGCACGGGCGGCGGCACCTTGCCCAGGGCGCTGTTGTCCTGCGAGGCGACGACCACCGACCAGTAGAGCGGGAAGAACGAGAAGAACGCGATCGCCGTCAGCATCAGGTAGGTGAGCTTGCCCGGGCGGCGCCGGAACGACCGGCGGATCCGCTTGCGGGTCGACGGCGGCGGGCTGACCCGGTGCGACGGGGGTGCGAGGGTAGTGGCCATCAGCTCCTCCGAAGCCGGCTGGTCAGCGCGAAGTTGATCGCCGCGACGATGACGATGATCAGGAACATCACCCACGAGCTCGCGGACGCGTAGCCGAAGTCGAACCGGCCGAACGCCACCTCGTAGAGGTAGAGCGCGAGGGTCTGGAACTGCCGGTCGGAGCCGCCGGTCAACCCGTTGCCGCCGAACAGCAGCGGCTCGGCGAGCACCTGCATGCCGCCGATCGTCGAGATGATGACGGTGAAGATGATCGTCGGCCGGATCGCCGGCACCGTGATCTTCCGGAGCTGCTGGAAGCTGGTCGCGCCGTCGAGCGAGGCCGAGTCGTAGAGCTCCTTCGGCACCGCCTGCATGGCGGCCAGGTAGATCAGCGCGTTGTAGCCGGTCCACCGCCAGATGATCATCGCGGAGACGGCGATGTGCGAGCTCCAACTGTTGGCGGTCCAGTCGATCTTGTCGATGCCGAACACGCCCAGCACCCAGTTGATCAGGCCGTAGTCGCGGCCGAAGAGCTGGCTGAAGATGATCGCCACGGCCGCGACGCTGGTGATGTTGGGAACCAGGGCGCTCATCCGCCAGAACGTCTGCCCGCGCAGCCGCTGGTTGAGGATGTGCGCCAGGACCAGCGCCATGAGCAGCTGCGGCACCGTCGAGAGGACCCAGATGGACGCGGTGTTCCAGAGCGCGTTCCAGAACGCCGGGTCGGCCCAGAGGGCGGTGTAGTTGCCGAAGCCGACCCACGGGTGCTCGTCGGAGAGCAGGCTCCACTCGTGCAGCGACACCCAGGCCGTGAAGATCAGTGGAAAGACGCCGAACGCCAGGAACAGCAGGAAGAACGGCGCGATGTACAGGTAGGGCGAGCCCTTGACGTCGAGGCGGTGCAGCAGGCTGCGGCGGGGCGATACCCGCTCACCCACCGACCCGTCCGTCACCAGCTGGGTCATCCCCGTCACCTCCGGTTTGCTCGGTTGCGCGCCGTGGTCCCGGCGCGACGTGCGCACCGGGACCAGGCGAGCGGGGATACGCCTTAGAGGAGGGCCTTGACGTCGGTCAGGACCTGCTGCCAGGACTGGTCGGGGTTCTGCTTGCCCTGCTCGATCCGGGTCAGACCGTTGATGATCTGGGTGTTGATGTCACCGGCCTTGGGGCCCAGGTACTGCGGCTTCATCGTCTTCACCGAGTTGGAGAAGATCTGGCCGACCGGGGCGTTGTTGAAGTACGGGTTCACGAAGTCCTTGATGACCGCGTCCTCGTAGAGGGTGACGGTGGACGGGAAGTTGCCGTACTTCTGGAAGACCTTGGCCTGCTGCTCGGGCGCGGTGAGCCACTTGGCCAGCTCGTACGCCTGCTTCTGGTGCTTGCTCTGCTTCGGCACGGTCAGCCAGGAGCCGCCCCAGTTGCCGCCGCCACCGGGCACCGCGGCGATGTCCCACTTGCCCGAGGCGTCCTTGGCCTGGGTCTGGATGTAGGCCATCATCCACGACGGGCAGCCGAGCGTGGCGAACGTGCCCTTGGCGAAGCCGGCGTTCCAGGCGGGGGTCCACGCCTCGGCGCGGGCCGACAGGCCGGAGGTCACGGCCAGCGCCGACAGGTCGAACGCCTTCTTCACCTCGGGGTTGCTGTCGACCACGACGTTGTCGCCGTCGTAGAGGCCGACCGGCGCCTGGCCGAGGATCGACCGGTACATGACGGTCGGACCGTCGAAGAAGTGCGCGCCCGGCACCTTGGCCTCTTCGAACTTCTTGCCGGTCTCGATGTACTGCTCCCAGGTCGGCCAGAGCTTCGAGACCTCTTCGCGGTCGGTCGGCAGGCCGGCCTTCTCGAACAGGTCGCGGCGGTAGCACATGGCCATGCCGCCGACGTCGGTGCCGAGACCGATGGTCTTGCCGTCCTTGGACGACGCGGTGTTCCACTTCCACTCGGGCCACTGCGACTTGATGTCGCCGGCGCCGAGCTCGTTGAGGTCCACGAACTTCGACGGCTGGGCGGTGAACTGGCCGATCCAGCCCTCTTCCAGCGCCTCGATGTCGGCCGCGCCGGTGTTGGTGGCGAGGTGCGCGGCGAGGTTCTTGTGGTGGTCCTCGGTCTTGGTGATCCGCTCGGTGATCTTCACATTGGGGTGGAGCTGCTGGTACTCGGCGTAGAGCTCTTTGTATCCGAACTCACCGAACGTGGCGACCGTAAGGGTGACCGGACCGTCGTCGGCAGCTTGGTTGTCGCCGTCGTCGTTCCCGCAGGCCGCCGTCGCGAGCACTGCCGCGATGGCGATCGGGACGACCGCGGTGAACCTGCGCATGGACTCCTCCAGGCGAACGGTTGTATGGGCAGGGTTTGGAGAGCGCTCTCCAACGCAGGTGTCGCGGTCGGCGGCCACGCTTCGGATCTGGGTCTGGGACGTGGTGGGGTGGAGATTTTGTGACGCCGAATGAGAGAGAGCGCTCTCACTTGGTTCCCGACCATCGAGGACGGTGAGCGCCATGTCAAGGATCCGTTGCGGTTTCGTTACATGCTGCGGACCCTGGTTCGGAGAGCGCTTCCCCTACCGTCCTACCGCCGGCCCGGCCCGTCAAGCGATCGAACATCTCGAATCACCGCAGTTGACTCGCGCGTTTTCCGCCAATAGCCATCGACGTGCGTCAGCCATTGACAGGCGTGGAGGGAGCCGTCAGAGTGGCGCGGAAGAGAGCGCTCTCTTTACGTCCCGTCCCACGTAAAGGAGATGCACATGAGTCGGGTTCTGCCCGGCCGACGATGGCGCCTGGCCGCTTCCGGCGGCGCCGCACTCGCGCTGCTCGCGGGATTCCTGGTCGCGACCGGGGTCACCGCGGCGGCCGCCGATCCGCTGATCTCGCAGGGTCGCCCCGCGACCGCCTCGTCCACCGAGAACGCCGGCACGCCGGCCTCCGCCGCCGTCGACGGCAACACCGGCACCCGGTGGTCGAGCGCGTTCACCGTGCCGCAGTGGGTGCAGGTCGACCTCGGCGCCACGGCCACGATCAGCCGGGTCGTGCTCAACTGGGAGGCCGCGTACGCGACCGCCTTCACGGTCCAGACCTCGGCCAACGGCTCGACCTGGACCACCGTCCACACCACCACCAACGGCACGGGCGGCGTGCAGGACCTCACGGTCACCGGCAGCGGCCGCTACGTGCGGGTCAACGCCACCGCCAAGGCCACGGCGTACGGGGTCTCGCTCTGGGAGTTCCAGGTGTACGGCAGCACCGGCGCGACCGGCGGCTGCGGCACAGCAAACGCCGCGCAGGGCCGGCCCGCCACCGCCTCGTCGACCCAGAGCGCGGCGTTCCCGGCCTCGTCCGCGGTCGACGGCAACGCCGGCACCCGCTGGTCCAGCGCGGCCAGCGACCCGCAGTGGCTCTCCGTCGACCTCGGTGCCAGCCAGTCGATCTGCGGCGTCACGCTGCAGTGGGAGGCCGCCTACGGGCGCGCGTTCCAGGTGCAGGTCTCGGCCGACGGCGCGACCTGGACCTCGGTCTACTCGACCACCACCGGCGCCGGCGGCACGCAGACGCTGACCGTCTCCGGCACCGGGCGCTACGTGCGGGTCTACGGCACCGCCCGGGGCACGGGCTACGGCTACTCGCTCTGGGAGTTCCAGGTCCGTACCGGGAGCGGCGGGCCGACCAACCCGCCCACCGACCCGCCGCCGACCGACCCGCCGCCGGGCGGCGACGTGCGGCTGCTGTCCTACAACAAGCCCGCGGTCGCGAGCACCAGCCAGAACGACGGCGCGTGCTGGGAATGCACCCCGGCGCGGGCGTTCGACAACGACCCGGCCAGTCGTTGGGCCACCGCCGCCAACACCGGCTGGGTCGACCCCGGCTGGATCTACGTCGACCTGGGCGCCACGGCCGGCATCACGCAGGTGGTGCTGCAGTGGGATCCCGCGTTCGCGCGGGCGTACCAGATCCAGGTGTCGCCGAACGCGACCAGCTGGACCACGATCTACTCCACCACCACGGGCGCCGGGTTCAAGGAGACCCTCAACATCACCGGCACCGGCCGCTACGTCCGGATGTACGGCACCGCCCGGTCCAGCACCTACGGCTACTCGCTCTGGGAGTTCAAGGTGTACGGCACCGGCGGCGCACCCACGGCCCCACCGGCGATGCCGCCGGACCCGACGTTCCCCGCCAACCGTCTGGTGTGGAACGACGAGTTCAACGGGCCGGCCGGCAGCAAGCCCGACCCGGCTAAGTGGACGATCGACCCGGGCACCGGGCAGAACAACGAGATCCAGTACTACACGAACAACAACAACGCCAACATGGACGGCGCCGGCTCGCTGGTCATCGAGGCCCGCCGGGAGACCGCCGGCGGCCGCGACTACACGTCGCACCGGATGAACACGGGCAACAAGTTCCACGTCCAGTACGGCCGCATCGAGGCCCGCGTCAAGGTGCCGAAGGGCAACGGCCTGTGGCCGGCGTTCTGGATGATGGGCGCCGACTTCCTCACCGGCCGTCCGTGGCCCTACAACGGCGAGATCGACATCATGGAGGTCCTAGGCCGCAACACGCTCGAGGGCTACTCGACCCTGCACGCGCCGGCCTACAACGGCGGTGGCGGCTACGGGCAGCGCTACACCGCGCCCGGCGGCGTCGACCTGGCCAACGACTTCCACACCTGGTCGGCCGAGTGGGACAGCAAGGGCATCACGTTCAAGCTCGACGGCACGACGGTCTTCGTGGCCAGCAAGGCCACCGTCGAGTCGACCCGCGGACCGTGGGTCTTCGACCACCCCTTCTATCTCATCCTCAACCTCGCGGTCGGCGGCGACTTCCCCGGCCCGATCGACGGCACCACCCCGTTCCCGTCCCGGATGCTCGTCGACTACGTCCGGGTCTACCAGAACTAGGAGCTCACATGCGACGAACAGCAAGCTTCGCCGCCGTGCTCGTCCTGTTGCTCAGCGGCTACCTGGTCGCCGCCACGGGTGACGCCGTCGCGGCCGACCCACTCATCTCACAGGGCCGCGCGGCCAGCGCGTCATCGACCGAGAACGGCGGCTCGCCCGCCAGCAACGCGGTCGACGGCAACAACGGCACCCGCTGGTCCAGCGCGTTCAGCGACCCGCAGTGGCTGCAGGTCGACCTGGGCGCCAGCGCCACCATCAGCCGGGTGGTGATCCGCTGGGAAGGCGCCTACTCCAGCGCGTACACCATCCAGACGTCGGCCAACGGCACGAGCTGGACGACCGTCTACAGCACCACGACCGCGACCGGTGGCAACCAGGACCTCGCGGTCTCGGGCACCGGCCGCTACGTGCGGCTGCACAGCACCCGGCGGGCCACCCAGTGGGGCGTCTCGCTCTGGGAGTTCCAGGTCTACGGTGTCGGCGGCGCCGCGCCACCGCCACCCCCGCCGCCGACCGGGCCGATCGTGCGGGTCTCGGAGTTCCTGGCCGACTGCCCGTTCTCGCACCGGCTCCCCGACGACCCGATCATCTACCCGGGCCTGCCGGGCGCCTCGCACATGCACAGCTTCTTCGGCGCCCGCAACGTCAACGCCTACACCAACCTGGGCGACCTGCAGGCGGGCACGAGCAACTGCAACCCGAGCATCGACCTCTCGTCCTACTGGGTGCCCACGCTCTACCGGGACAACCAGCCGGTCGAGCCGGTCACCGGCATCTTCTACTACCTCGGTGAGGGCGTGCGCCCCGACGTGACCGCCCGGATCCAGTCGCTCCCGCTGGGGCTGCGGATCGTGGCCGGCAACGCCCAGGCGACCGCGCCGGACGCGACCACCATCTCCCGGTGGTCGTGCCTGCACCACAACGAGGTCGGCGCCGGCAAGGACTTCGTCAACTGCCCGGCCGGCAGCATGCTGGAGTCCTATCTGGACTTCCCGCAGTGCTGGAACGGCCACGACCTGGACTCGCCGAACCACAAGAGCCACATGGCGTACCCGGTCAACGGCGACTGCCCGAGCACCCACCCGGTGCCGGTGCCGAAGCTGCGGCAGGTGCTGCGCTACCCCGTCAACGGTGACCCGGCCCGGATCCGGCTCGCGTCGGGCCGCGGCTTCACCATGCACGGCGACTTCTTCAACGCCTGGCCCGTGGCCGAGATGGAGCGCCGGGTGCGCGACTGCATCCGGCCGATCATCAAGTGCGGCGTCAACGGCACGCCGTGACGCGGACCCACCACACCCGCCGGTCCTCCTTGACGGGAGGGCCGGCGGGCCCGTCCGGCGGAACTTCCGGAAGCTCTTCCGGTGCTATAACTGGTCGCGTGAGCACCCCGCCGCGCCCGCCGACGCTGGACGAGGTCGCCGTCGCCGCGGGCGTCTCCCGGGCCACCGTCTCGCGGGTGATCAACGACGTGCCGACCGTCGACCCGCGGATGCGGGCGGCCGTCGAGCGGGCCATCCAGGAGACGGGCTACGTGCCCAACCTCGCGGCCCGGTCGCTCGTCACCCGCCGCACCGACTCGGTCGCGCTGGTGATCAGCGAGCCACCCAACCACCGTGAGTACGCGGCCACGTTCCTCAACCGGGTCTTCACCGACCCCTACTTCGGGCGGCTGACCGCCGGCGCCCAGGAGGTGCTCCGGCCCGAGGGCATCCACCTCGTGATCATCCCGGCCGATCCCCCCGCCCACGAGCAGGTGCTGCGCTACCTGCGCCAGGGGCACGTCGACGGCGTGCTGCTGATCTCGAGCCACGCGGCCGACCCGTTCCCCGGCCAGCTGGCCGAGATGGGCGTCGCCACGGTGCTCTCCGCCCGGCCGGGCCGGCCGGTGCCGCTCAGCTACGTCGACGTCGACCAGCCGGCCGGCGTCCGGCTCGCCGCCGAGCATCTCGTGTCGCGGGGCCGGCGCCGGCTCGGCACGATCGCCGGCCCGCAGGACATGCCGGCCGGGCAGGACCGGCTCTCCGCCTTCCGGGACGCGCTGGCCCGCCAAGGACTGCCGGCGCCGCCGGTGGTCGAGGGCGACTTCACCCGGGCCAGCGGTGAGGCGGCGGCCCGGGCGCTGCTCGACACGCACCCCGACCTCGACGGCCTCTTCGTCGCCAACGACCTGATGGCCGAGGGCGCGGTGCGCGCGCTCCAGGAGCTGGGCCGCGAGGTGCCCGGCGACGTGTCGGTGGTGGGCTTCGACGACAGCAGCGCGGCACTGGAGGCGCATCCCCAGCTGACCACGATCCACCAGCCGGTCGAGGAGATGGCCGGCGAGATGGCCCGCCTGCTGCTGGCCGGCCTGCGCGAGCCGGGCCGCTCACCGCGCACGGTCATCTTCAACCCGACCCTGGTGGTCCGGGACTCGAGCTAGGGTCTGTCCTGCCGATCAACGTGAGCCGAGACGGAGGCCAGGTGTCGTCTGGTGGTGGCCCGGAATTGCCCGGATACCGGTGTCGTATCCGGGTGATTCCGGGACGCCGCCAGGCGGCAGCTGGGCCCGTCGCAGGCCGCGTTGATCGGCCGGACAGACCCTAAACGGGCGGCTCCGCCGGTGGCGGGCCTTCGGCGGTGGGCAGGGGCAGCCACAGCACGAACGTGCTGCCCCGCCCCGGCGTCGAGTGCAGGGCAACCTGGCCGCCGTGGGACTCCACGATCTGGCGGACGATGGCGAGGCCCAGGCCGGTGCGTCGGTCCCGCCCGCCGTCGGCGCCCGGCGCCCGCCAGAACCGGTCGAAGACCCGCGCCTGGTCGCCGGCCGCGATCCCGGGACCGTGGTCGGCGACGGCGATCCACCGCCAGCCGGGTGCGGTGCCGGCCGCGACGGTGACCGTGCCGCCCTCGGGCGAGAGGCGGACCGCGTTGGACAGCAGGTTGCCGACGGCCCGCCGCAGCGCGTCGTGGTCGCCGATGTAGGTCAGTCCCGGCCGCACGTCGTAGGCCAGGAACACCTGGCTGGCGGCGGCCACCGCGGCGTACTCCTCCCCCGCCTCGCGGGCCACGGCGCCCAGGTCGACGTCGGTGTCCGCCAGTCCGCCCGCGTCCCGGCGGGCGGTGGCGAGCAGGTCCTCGACGAGGCGCGACATCCGCGTCGCGGCCCGGTCGATGACGGTCACCGCCCGGGCCCGCTCGTCCGCGGTGGCCTCCGGCGCGTCGACCAGCGAGGCGTCGAGGTTGGCCCGGATCACCGCGAGCGGGCTGCGCAGCTCGTGCGAGGCGTCGTCGATCAGCTCGCGCTGGTTGCGGAACGCGTCGTCGAGTCTGTCCAACATGGAGTCGATGGTGTCGGCCAGGTCGCGCAGCTCGTCCTTCGCGCCGCCGAGCCGGATCCGCCGCGACAGGTCGGTCGCCTGGATCTCCCGCGTGGTGCGGGCGATCGCCCCGACGGGGCGCAACGCGCGACCGGAGAGCACCCAGCCGATGCCGAGGCTGGCGACCAGCAGGCCGCCGAGCGCGAACAGCGAATAGGTGCGCAGCGTCTGCAGGGTGCCGAAGTTGACCGCCGACTCGATCTGGTCGACCTCGGCCACCTCCAGCGTGTCGATGGTGACGCCGTGCTTGACGACGGACGCGCGATATTGCTGGGTGACCGGCTTGGGGTCGGTGGCCCGCTCGACCGCGAGATAGGTGACGCCGAGCGCGGTCGCGGCGAGGGCGAACAGCAGCGCCGAATAGAGCACCGTCAGGCGGAACCGGATCGACTGCGTCAGCCGTCTCACGGCGCCTCCCGCAGCCGGTAGCCGCGCCCGACCACCGTCTCGATCGCCGCGCCGCCGAGCTTGCGCCGCAGCGTGCCGACGGTGACCCGGACGGTCTCGGTGAACGGGTCGGCGTTCTCGTCCCAGACGTGCTCGAGCAGCTCCTCGGCCGGCACGACGTGCCCCGGCCGGGTCATCAGATATTCCAGGACGCCGAACTCCTTGTTGGTCAGGGCGAGCGGCGAGCCGTCGCGACTGGCCTCGTGCCGGGCCGCGTCGAGGGTCAGCGGCCCGACGGTGAGCACCGCGTGCGGGCCGCCGGTGTCGCGCCGCAGCAGCGCCCGCACCCGGGCCAGCAGCTCGGCCAGCGCGAACGGCTTGACCAGGTAGTCGTCGGCGCCCTCGTCGAGCCCGCGGACCCGGTCGCGCAGGGCGCCGCGCGCGGTCAGCATCAGCACCCGCAGGTCGCTTCCGCCCTCGACGGCCACCTCGCCGCGGCGGATCGCGCGGCACATCGCGAAGCCGTCGGCGTCGGGCAGGTTGACGTCGAGCAGCATCAGGTCGTACGCCGTGTAGGAGAGCCGGTCATAGGCCTGACCGGCATCCATGGCGACGTCGACCGCGTAGCCGGCCCGGGTCAGGCCGAGCCGCACCGCCGTCGCCAGGTCCTCCTCGTCTTCCACCACGAGCAGCCGCATGACCCGACGCTATCCACCGCTGCTGATGATCTGCTGTGCGGCGGAGCGGGCCCGCTCGACCGGGATTGCGAAGCCGATGCCGATGTTGCCGCCACCCTCCAGTGTGGCGATCGCCGTGTTCACGCCGACCACCTCGCCGCGGGCGTTGACCAGCGGGCCACCCGAGTTGCCCGGGTTGATCGACGCGTCGGTCTGGATCGCCGCGCGCCGCACCCCCGCGCCGAGCCGCACCTGGCGGTCCAGCGCGCTGACGATGCCCGCGGTGACCGTGCCCGAGAGCCCGAGCGGCGAGCCGACGGCCAGCACCGGCTCGCCGACTCGGGGTGAGCCGGCCGCGAACGCCAAGGGCCGCAAGCCCTCCGCCGACGCGACCCGCAGCACCGCGATGTCGCTGCCCGGGTCGCGGCCGACCACCTCCGCCGGCCGCCGCCGCCCGTCGCCGCCGACCACCGACACGTTGGTGGCGCCCGCGACGACGTGGTTGTTGGTGATGACGTGGCCCTGCGCGTCGATGACGAAGCCGGAGCCGCCGGCCGCGCCGGCCCGCACCGAGACGACGCCGGGCAGCGCGGTCGCCGCCGCGCCGACCAGGTCGCCCGGCACGCCGCCGGTCGGCGCGGGCGCGGCGGTCGCGGGCGGCGGGCCGGCGGCCGCGGGCGCGGGGTCGCCCGCGGCGCGGTCACCGGCCCAGCCGCCGGCCAGGGCGCCGCCGGCGACGGAGACGCCGATCGTGGCCAGGCCCGCGACCAGCCAGCGTCCCCGGCCGGACCCTCCCGCCGGTCCGGCGGAGGCGGGAGGGTCCGTGGGGACCCCGGGCTCGAGTTGGGGGGATACGAACCCGGGGCCGCGTGGGGTGGTGCCGAGGCCGCTCATCGTTGCTCCTTAAGGGAGGCGGGCGAACCAGACCATCGAGGCGATCGCCGCGAGCGCCGCGAGGACGAGCGCGATGCCGATGAACCGGGCGGAGACGTCCTGGGTCTGGGTGGTGAAGCCGACCGTGGTGTTGATGTCGTCGTAGACCGCGCGCAGCTCGTCGGCGCTGCCCGCCTCGTGGTAGCGGCCGGCCGCCTGCTCGGCCACCGCCTCCAACGTCTCGCCGTCGACCGGCACCGCCTGTTGGCCGCCGCCCATCCCGATCACGCCCTCGGCCGTGCCGAACGCGATCGTGTCGACGGGCACGCCGGCCGCCTGGGCCGCCGCCGCTGCCTCGCCCGGGTCGCGCCCGGCGGTGTTGGAGCCGTCCGAGAGCACGACGATCCGGGCCGGCGGCGGGTCCGTCGGGTCGACGGCGGCGGCCGCGTCCAGGGCGGCGTAGATGGCCTCGCCGATCGCGGTGCCCTGCCGGCCCTGGCCGCCCTCGGCCAGCCGCTCGATGCCGGCGTCGAGCACCGCCCGGTCGGTCACCGGGGCCACCGCCACCGAGGCGCTGCCCGCGAAGCCGACCAGCCCGACGCTGAACGTCTCCGGGAGCCCGCCGACGAACCCGCGGGCCGCCTCCTTGGCCGCCGCGAGCCGGTCGGGCGCCACGTCGGTCGCCGTCATCGACAGCGACACGTCCACGGCGACCATGACGACCGCGCGCTCCCGCGGCACCCGCACCTCGTCGGTCGGCCGGGCGAACCCGACCACGAGCAGCGCGAGCATCGCGAGGAACAGGCCGGCCGGCACGTGCCGCCGCCAGGCCGGCCGGTCCGGTGCGACCTTGTCCAGCAGCCGCAGGTTGGTGAACCGCACGGCGTAGCGGCTGCGCCGGCGACGCAGGATCACGTAGGCGGCCAGCAGGGCGGCCACGGCGAGCAGGAACAGCAGGCGCCAGGGGCTCTGGAAGCTCACGCCGCACCTCCGCGCCGCGGGGCGGCCGCCGCCAGCCGCCGCTGGAGCAGCACGTGCCGCACGATGTCGGCCATCCAGTCGCGGTCCGTCCGCAGTGGAAGGTGGGTGGCGCCCGCGCCCCGGATGGCCGCTCGCACGGTGGCCCGCTCGGCCGCGGCCGCCTGTGCGTAGTCCGCCCGCAGCTTCCGGCTCGAGGTGGAGACCTCGCGCCGGCGGCCGGTCTCGGTGTCGACCAGCGTGATCAGGCCGACGTCCGGCATTTCCAGCTCGCGCGGGTCGGCGACCTCGACGGCGAGCACCTGGTGCCGGGCGGCCAGGCGGCGCAGCTCGACCGCCCAGTCGGACTCGTCGAGGAAGTCGGACACCACGACGACCAGGCCCCGCCGGCGGGCGGCCCGGGCCAGGCCGGCCAGCCCGTCCGCGAGCGTCGGCGGGTCGCCGGCGGGGACGCGTGGGGCGTCGAAGAGGGCCCGGAGCACCGCGCGCAGGTGGTTGCGGCCGGTGCGGGCCGGGAACACCCGTCGGTTGCCGCCGACCAGACGCGCGCCGAGCCGGTTGCCGAGGCCGGAGGTGAGGAAGCCGACCGCCGCCACGGCCGCCACGGCCAGCTCGCGCTTCTCCACCTCGGCGGTGCCGAAGTCCATGCTGGCCGAACCGTCGACCAGCACCCAGGTGGTCAGCTCCCGATCGGCGTCGACCTCCCGCACGTGCGGCACGTTGGTCCGAGCCGTGACGGCCCAGTCCATCCAGCGCACCTCGTCCTCACCCGGCCGGTACTCCCGCGACCCTGCGAACTCCGACCCAGGGCCCGGCAGCAGGCCGAGATACTGGCCCTGGAGCAGCCCGTCGAGCCGGCGGGTGACCAGCAGCTCGAGCCGCCGCAGCCGGCGTTCGGGGGCCAGCTGGTGGATGCTCGCCGTCATGCCGCCACCGCCCGCTCGCCCTCGTACGGCGCGATCCTGGGTGGTGGCACCGACGCCAGCAGACGCTCCACGATGGACTCCGGCGGGACCTCGTCGACCACGGCGTCGAACGAGAGCACCAGCCGGTGCGCGAGCACGTCGACGGCGAGGTCGGTGATGTCGGCGGGCAACACGTAGTCGCGGCCGCGCAGCAGGGCCAGGGCCCGAGCCGCGGCCACCAGGCCGAGGGTGGCCCGCGGGCTCGCGCCGTAGGCCAGGCCCGGTGCGCCGCGGGTGGCGACGACGAGGCGGACCACATACTCCGCCAGCGCGTGGTGCACGAACACGTCCCGCGCCTGGGCCTGCAGCTCGCGCAGGCGGGTGGGATCGAGCACCTGCTTCGTCCGCGGCCGCTCGCCGCTCATCCGGTAGAGGATGCCGAGCTCCTCGTCGTCTGTCGGGTAACCCACCACCACCCGCATGAGGAACCGGTCCCGCTGGGCCTCGGGCAGGTGGTAGACGCCCTCGGACTCGATCGGGTTCTGCGTCGCCAGCACCAGGAACGGCGCCGGCACCGGCCACGTCCGCCCGCCGATCGAGACCTGGCGCTCGGCCATCGCCTCCAGCAGCGCCGACTGCACCTTGGCCGGGGCGCGGTTGATCTCGTCGGCCAGCACCAGGTTGGCCATCACCGGGCCGAGCTCCACGTCGAACCCCTCGGTGGAGGGGCGGTAGATCCGGGTGCCGACGATGTCCGAGGGCACCAGGTCCGGGGTGAACTGGATCCGGGAGAAGGTGCCACCGACGGTCTCGGCCAGCGTTTGCGCCGCCAGCGTCTTGGCCACGCCGGGCACGCCCTCCAGCAGGCAGTGCCCGTCGGCCAGCAGAGCCACGACCAGCCGTTCGACCAGCCGGTCCTGGCCGACGATCACCCGCTTGACCCCGAAGAGCACCTCTTCGAGGGCGGTGTGCGCCTCCGTCACAGGTCCGCCTCGGGCGTGGTGGCGCCGCCCTTCTCCGGGCAGTCCCGCTGCTGCGTGTCCTGCACCTGCTCGTAGCTGATGCGCAGGTCGGCCCCGTCACCGTCGTTCGCGTAGGCGACGCCGCCGGCCAGCGCGGCGCCGGCCGCCGCGGCGGCGAAGGTGACCCCCAGCACGATCCGCTTGTTCATGGAAACCCCTCCGGTCGTTGTCGTGAGGTCCATGGGACCAGCCGGCACCGAAAGCCGACCGAACGTGCGGTGAGCGCTGACAGGGCGATGCCAGCGCCGTGTGCGCGCCGTGCCAGCGGCCCCCGGCACCGTGGTGGCCGTGAGAAACGACCTAGGGGGAACGCGATGAGCCTCGCTTTCCAGGCGGAGGGCCTGGTCAAGCGGTTCGGTAGGACCACCGCCCTGGCCGGGATCGACCTGGCCGCCGAGCAGGGGACGGTACTGGGGGTGCTCGGACCCAACGGGGCCGGCAAGACGACCGCGGTGCGCATCCTGGCCACGCTGCTCCGGCCCGACGAGGGGCGGGCGACGGTCGGCGGGCACGACGTGCTGCGCGACGCGGCTGCGGTGCGCCGCATGATCGGCCTGACCGGGCAGTACGCGTCGGTCGACGAGGACCTGACCGGCACGCAGAACCTGGTGCTGATCGGCGAGCTGCTCGACCTGCGGCGCAAGGACGCCAAGGTACGCGCGGCGGAGCTGCTGGAGTGGTTCGACCTGACCGAGGCGGCCAACCGGCCGGCCAAGACGTACTCGGGTGGCATGCGCCGCCGCCTCGACCTCGCCGCGAGCCTCGTCGGCCGGCCGTCGGTGATCTACCTCGACGAGCCGACCACGGGACTCGACCCGGCCAAGCGCGAGGACATGTGGGGTGTCGTCCGCTCGCTGGTCGGCGACGGCTCGACGGTGCTGCTCACCACGCAGTACCTGGAGGAGGCCGACGCGCTTGCCGACGAGATCTCGGTGATCGACCACGGCAAGGTGATCGCCCACGGCACGCCGGCCCAGCTCAAGCAGATCGCCGGCGGTCAGACGATCCTGGTGCGGCCGATCGACCCGGGCCGGCTGGGCGAGGTGGCCACCATCCTCGCGGCGGTCGCCGGGCGGGAGGCGGAGTCGCCTGGCCGCGGTGTGCTCACCGTGCCGGTGGACGACGACCGAGCGTTCCCCGTCGCCGTGCGCCGGATCGAGGAGGCCGGGATCGGCGTGATGGAGCTGTCCCTGCGCCTGCCCAGCCTCGACGAGGTGTTCTTCACGCTGACCGGCAAGCCCGCGGAGGTGGCGGCATGACCACGACGATCGAACGCAGTCCCGCGCTCACCAGCACCCCGCCGTCGGCCCCGCCCCGGTCGGGCGCGTTCCGGCTGGTCCGGCACAGCCTGGCGCTGGCCCGGCGCAGCCTGGTCAAGACGATCCGCACCCCGGAGCAGCTGCTCGACGTCACCCTCCAGCCGGTGATGTTCGTGGTGATCTTCGTGTACCTGCTGGGCGGCGCCATCGCCGGCTCGCAGACCGCGTACCTCGAGTTCCTGCTGCCCGCGATCATGGTCCAGTCGGTGCTCTTCGCCGCGGTCTCGACCGGCCTGTCGCTCAACACCGACGTGAAGAAGGGCGTCTTCGACCGGTTCCGCAGCCTGCCGATCGCCCGGTCGGCGCCGCTGATCGGCTCGGTGCTCGGCGACCTGGTCCGCTACGTCGTCTCGATCGTCGTGCTGATCTCGTTCGGCTCGATCATCGGCTTCCGGTTCGGCACCGATCCGCTCTCCGCGCTCGGCGCCTGCCTCCTGGTGATCTTCTTCGCCTCGGCGGTCAGCTGGATCTTCGTGCTGCTCGGCGTGATCATGCGCGAACCGGGCGCGGTGCAGGGCACGGCCTTCCTCGTGCTCTTCCCGCTCACCTTCGGCACCAACATGATGGTGCCGACCGACACCCTGCCCGGCTGGCTGCAGGCCTGGGTGAAGATCAACCCGGTCGCCGACGTGATGGACGCGGCCCGGGCGCTGACCACCGGCGGCCCGATCGGCGACACCGTGACCAAGTCACTGCTCTGGTCGGTCGGGATCATCCTGGTCTTCGCCCCGCTGGCCGTCCGGTTCTATCGGCGCCGCGTCTGACGGGATCTCGTCGTGAGCCGGGTCGACGAGCGCGAGCGCGTCGGCCCGGCTCAGACCACGACCCCGGGCGTACGCGCTGTCGTAGGTCTCGTCACCGAGCCGGTCCCGGAGCACCTGGGCCAGCGACATGGCGTCGTAGTTGGACAGGTCGGGGCTGCCCCGCAGCGAGTCGGTGGCGCCGAGCGTCTCCGCCGCGCTCTCGAAGCGGCCCAACGCCGCGCGCAGCGACACGGTTGCGACGCCGACCAGCGCGATGACCGGCATGTCCTTGCCCTGCATGGCATGCGCGATGCCGGAGCTGATCAGCGAGCGCGCGTCCGCGTAGCGCCCCTCTGCGATGGCGACGTGGGCCTCGAAGCCGCGCAGCATGCCGGGGAACTGGGGTGCCACCAGCAGAGCGGCGTCCTGCATCCGCTGGGCCTCCCGATAGCGCTCCATGGCCTCGGCGAGCTTGCCCTCATGCCGGTCGAACTCCCCGAGGATCATCACGATGAACGCGCCGGTGCGGTTGGCCTGCCCGTGGCGGGGCAGCTCGGCCAGGAACCGCGCGAGGTCCGCCCGGGCTCCTTCGACGTCGCCGCCCTGGGCCCGCAGGCTGGCCAGCCAGATGCGCTGGAAGCCCGCGTCGTCACGGGCGTTGAGCTCGGCGGCCAGCCGCGTCGCCTCCTCCATCGCCGCGGTCGCCCCGGCCAGGTCCCCGCGTTTCGACAGCGCGTCCGAGAGCGAGCCGAGGGTCATGCCGAGGCTCCACCGCTCCCCGATCTCGCGCTGGATCTCGGCCGCCGCGAGGAGGTCCTCCAGCATGCCGTCGGCGTCGCCGTCGTTTTCCTTGATGCTGCCGCGCAACGAGAGCAGCAGGCCCCGGGTGAACGGGTCGGCGTCGTCCAGCCCCTCGGCCACCGCCGCCAGCCCGCGCTCGGTCTCCTCGTTGAACAACGTCATGATCGGCTCGATCACCGGCAGGAACGGGTGGGTTCCGGGCGGCGCCGCCCGCACCAGGATGACCAGGTCCTGGATCGCCTGCTCGCCCGGCCAGGCGCCGCTGAACATCTGGTTGAGCAGGTGCATGGCGGTCACCACGGCCCGGTGGCCGGCCGGCGCGGGACCCTGCGCGGCCAGCGCCCGACCGAGCAGCGCCACGGCCTGCTCGTGGTCGCCCCGGATCGTGAGCGGCATGGTCAGCGCTGCGGCGAGCCGGATCGCGGTGTCGGCGTCGTCGATCTCGGCAGCGTAGTGCAGCGCCCCGATGATGTTGGCCCGGTCCGCGTCGAACTGGTCGAGCCAGTGGAGCTGGTCGCGGGTGCGCAGGTGCGGGTCGATCAGCTCGGCCCGCGCCAGGAACCAGGCCGCGTGCGCCGCCCGCCACCGCGGGGCGTCGCCGGTCTCGATCAGCCGCTCCAGGCCGTACTCCCGGATGGTCTCGAGCATGCGGAACCGGCCGTCGCCGACGAGCTGCAGCAGCGACTTGTCGACCAGCGCGGCGAGCAGGTCGGCGACCACGTCCACCGGCACCTCGGGGGCGGCCACCCCGGCCGCGCTCTCCGCGGTGATCGTCGACGGGAAGACCGCGAGCCGCTCGATCAGCCGGCGCTCGTCGTCGGTCAGCAGTTCCCAGCTCCAGGCGACGACCGCGCGCAGGGTGCGGTGCCGCTCCAGCGCCGTGCGGCTGCCACCGGTGAGCAGCCGGAACCGGTCGTCGAGCCGGGCCGCGACCTGCGCGGTCGACAGCGTGCGCAGGCGGGCCGCGGCCAGCTCGATCGCCAGCGGCAGACCGTCGAGCCGCCGGCAGATCTCCACTACGTCACCGACGTTGTCGGCGGTCACCGCGAAGTCGGGCCGCACGGCCGCGGCGCGGTCACGGAAGAGCTGGATCGACGGGTACGCCTCGACCTCGGCCGGGTCGACCGCGGCCCGCTCCGGCAACCCGAGTGGCGGCAACGGGCAGAGGGCCTCGCCGGTGATCCCGAGCGGCTCGCGGGACGTGGCCAGCACGCGCAGCCGGGGGCACCGGGCGAGCAGCTCGTCGGCCAGCCGCGCGGCGGCGTCGATGACGTGTTCGCAGTTGTCGAGCACGACCAGCGCGTCACTCGTCGCGAGCGCCTCCACCAGCCGGGTCAACGCGTCCCGGTTGGCCTGACGCCGGCTCGGCTCGGTGAACCCGGCGGCCCGCCCGTCGATCGTGACGAGCGCGGCCTGCGGCACGTCGGCCGGATCGGTGACCGGCGCGAGCTCGACCATCCAGGTCTCCTCGGCCCCCAGCGCGTCGGCCGCCACGGTGGCCAGCCGGGTCTTGCCCGCGCCGCCGGGACCGACCAGCGTGACGAGCCGCCCCTCGGCGAGCAGCCGCGCGACCCGGCGCAGCTCGGTCGCCCGCCCCACGAAGCTGGTGAGCGCGGCCCGCAGGTTGCCGCGCGGCCCGACCTTGGGCTTGTCGGCGCCGCGCAGGACGGCCAGGTGCACCTCGCGCAGCTCGGCCGACGGGTCGGCGCCGAGCTCGTCGGCGAGCCGCTGCCGGAACTCCTCGTAGGCCGCCAGCGCCTCCGCCGGCCGCCCCGCCGCGGCCAGCGCCCGCAGCCGCAGCGCCCAGAGGCGCTCGCGCAGCGGATGGGCCGCCGCCAGCTCGTCGAGCTCGGCGACCAGATGGGCCGCCCCGGCGAGCCGCAGGTCCGCGTCGATCCGGTCCTCGACGGCGGCCAGCCGCAACTCCTCGAGCCGGGCCACCGGCGCGACCGCGAACGCGGCATCGCCGACGTCGGCCAGCGCCGGCCCCCGCCACAGCGCCAGCGCGTCGCGCAACAGCCCGGCCGCCTTCTCGGGGTCGCCGCCGTGCAGCGCGTCACGCCCGTCGCGGGCGAGCGCGGTGAACCGCTCGGCGTCGACCGACTCGGTCGGCAGGTCCAGCCGGTAGCCGCCCGGCCCCAGCAACACCGGGATCCCCGGCACCGTGCGACGCAGGCGTGACACCAGCGACTGCAGCGCGTTGGCCAGGTCGGCGGGCTGGGCGTCGCCCCAGACCGCGTCGGCCAACGCCTCGGTGCCCACGGGCCGCCCGGGGTCGAGGGCGAGCCGCGTCAGCAGCGCCCGCAACCGAGCGCCGCCGACCTCGACCGCCCGCCCGTCGTCGGTGACCGCCAACGGGCCGAGAATCCCCACGTGCACGCTTCTACTCTCCCCCATGCGTGCGACCGGTTTTACCCCCGCAAGGTCACCGTTTCCTGAGCGAGCCGGGCGATGCGGTCCCAGTCCTGTGCGCGTACGGCGTCCTTCGGGGTCAGCCAGGACCCGCCCACGCACCCCACGTTGGGCAACGCCAACCAGGCCGCCGCGGTCTCGGCCGAGACCCCACCGGTCGGGCAGAAGGCCAGGTCAGGCAGCGGCCCGGCAACCGACGACAGGTAGGCGCGCCCGCCGCTCGCCTCCGCCGGGAAAAACTTGAGCGTGTCGAGCCCGCGCTCCCGCAGCGCGAGCATCTCGCTGACCGTGCCGGCCCCGGGCAGGAACGGGAGTGCGGTGTTCATGGCGGCGTCGATGAGCGTGTCGGTGGCGCCCGGGCTGACCAGAAAGGTCGCGCCTGCCTCCTGGGCGGCGGCAACCTGGTCGGGGGTGACGACGGTGCCCGCGCCGACCCGCATCTCCGGCAGCGCCTTGGCGACCGCCGCGAGCCCCGCGAGCGCGCCCGGTGTGCGCAGGGTGATCTCGATGATGCCGACCCCGCCACGCAACAGCGCCTCGGCGATGGGCACCGCATCCGCCGCCCCGTCGACCACCACCACAGGAATGACCGGACTGACCCCGAGCAGCTCCCGGGAGATCGACGTCATGGCCACCAAACTACTGTCACTTCCGGTCGGCGGTCGAACTTTCTTGTCGTACCCCTCGACCATCATCAATCCCATGACCTTCGGCCTGGCCACCGCGATCGGCCCGCTGCTCCGCACGGAACGCGAGCGGGCGGCCCTGACCCAGGCGCAGCTGGCCAGACGAGCGGGCACGACCCAGCAACACCTGTCCCGAGTGGAGCAGGGCCACCTCTCCCCCACCACGGCGTTGCTGGACCGCCTCTTCGACGCCCTCGACCTGCAACTGACCGTCCAGGTCGAACAACGCGACGCCGATCTGGACGCCGGCATAGCCGCAGCCGAACAGGACGAATCCCAGGTGGAAGCGGAGCTCCAACTGAACCGCCCACTCCTGCGAACCCTGCCGCCCACCCTCCCCTACGCCTTCGACGGCCAACTAGGGCGCGTCTCTCGGATCACTGACTCGTTGGTCCAGGGTGCCGGTTCGTCGATGGATCACTGATGACATGTGGGCGCGGTTGGAGCCGTATCTGCCGGACCGGTCGCCGCAGCGCGGTGGCCGGTGGGCGGATCACCGTGAGGTGATCGAGGCGATCGCGTGGAAATACCGCACCGGGTCACCGTGGCGGGACCTGCCGACCGAGTTCGGGTCGTGGAAAGGCGCGTACTCGCGGTTTCGCCGCTGGACTCTCGACGGCACGTGGCAACGGTTGCTGACGGCGGTGCAGGCCGACGCGGACGCCGCCGGGGAGATGGACTGGCTCGTCGCCGCGGTGGACTCGACCGTCGTGCGTGCGCACCAGCACGCGGCCGGGCTACGGCCGGGAAAAGACACCCACGCGTCGGTGAGCCCGACGACCACGGCCTCGGCCGCTCGCGTGGCGGTCTGAGCACGAAGGTCCACCTCGCCGCCGATTCCGGGTGCCGGCCGATGAGCCTGCTCGTCACCGCGGGGCAGGCCGGTGACGCACCACAGTTCACCGCCGTCATGGACGCCATCGCGGTGCCCCGCCGGGGCCCTGGACGACCCCGCCAACGCCCGATGCGGGTGCTGGCCGACAAGGCGTACTCGTCACGGGCCATCCGCGGCTGGCTGCGCCAGCGCGGCATCGCCGCGACGATCCCGCAACCGGACGATCAAAAATCGCACCGCCGGCGGCGGGGCAGCCGAGGCGGCCGCCCACCGGCCTTCGACCCGCAGGCGTACCGGCAACGCAACGTGGCCGAGCGATGTATCAACCGGCTTAAACAATGGCGCGGCCTGGCCATGCGCACCGACAAACTCGCCGTGCACTACCAGGCCGCGCTTACCTTGGCCGGAATCCTGCTCTGGACCCGGCCATGATCCGAGAGACGCGACCTAGCCGCCGCGATGCAAGGCGTCCCGATCAAGGTCCAGCGCACCGAACTAGCCTTCGCCGAATCCGATGTGGACGAAATAGCCCGCTGGCTCTCCACCCTCCCCAACACCCGCCGCTGGAGCGACCAGTGGCAGGACTACGCCCCGATAGACCGCGACCCCCGCAAACCCGGCGCCCTGCACTACTGGACCCCGTGGTGCGAACTCCGGCTACGCCTACTCCCCACCCTCCCCGCCCCACTAGAGGTAGTAGTAAACGAAACCCCCCACCGAGTCCGCCCCCTCCCCGCCATCGAAGCCGACAACCCGCAAATAGCCCGCATAATCGCCCGCACCCTCCACCGCCCCCCACAAGCAGCCCGACCCCGCTAGCCGGCCCAGCACCCCGCCACCGCCGCAAACCCGTAGGACGACGCGGCGCCGCGGCCCGGCGGGGGCACGCGGTCCGGGCCCTTGGTCGCGGGCCGGAGCGAGTCGCGGGCCGGAGCGAGTCGCGGACCGGCGCGGGTCGGACCCGCGCGACGCGGACTGGCGCGGCCCGGCCGGGGGGCACGCGGTCCGGGCCCCTGGTCGCGGGCCGGCGCGGATCGCGGACCGGCGCGGGTCGCGGACCGGCGCGGGTCGCGGACCGGCACGGGTCGCGGACCGGCACGGGTCGCGGACCGGCACGGGTCGCGGACCGGCGCGGGTCGGACCCGCGCGACGCGGACTGGCGCGGCCCGGCCGGGGGGCACGCGGTCCGGGCCCCTGGTCGCGGGCCGGCGCCGGTCGCGGACCGGCGCGGGTCGCGGACCGGCGCGGGTCGCGGACCGGCACGGGTCGCGGACCGGCACGGGTCGCGGACCGGCACGGGTCGCGGACCGGCACGGGTCGCGGACCGGCACGGGTCGCGGACCGGCACGGGTCGCGGACCGGCGCGAGTCGGACCCGCGCGACGCGGACTGGCGCGGCCCGGCCGGGGGCACGCGGTCCGGGCCCCTGGTCGCGGGCCGCCGCGGGTCGCTGGTCGCGGGCCGGCGCGGGTCGCGGACCGGCGCGGGTCGCGGACCGGCGCGGGTCGCGGACCGGCGCGGGTCGCGGACCGGCGCGATTGCGGATCAGACCGAGCCGGACGCGGGTCGCGGACCGGCACGGGCGACCGCGGCGCGCCAGGTCGCGAAGCGGCGTGATCCGGTTCAGATCGGGCGGAACGCGGGTCGCAGGCCAGCACGGGCCGCAGAGGTCGCGGCGCTCGCGCGCGGAGCTCGGGATCGAGAAGCGGCGCGATCCCGGATCGGATCGGGCCGAACGCGGTCGCGGCCGGCACGGGCCGGCAGAGGTCGCGGTGCCGGCGCGCGCAGCGCGGGATCGCGAACCGGCGTGATCGCTGGCCAGGGCGGGCCCGGCGGACGCACGCCGACCAGCCGGCGCGGAGCGCGGGATCGCCAACCGGCCCGATGGCTGGCCAGAGCGGCCGGGCGGGTCGCACGCTGGCACAGGCGGGCGCGTACACCCACGGGCCGGCACAGGCGCGCGCGGGGGAAGGCAGGAGCAGGCAGGCGGAGGTACCGCGACGGCGCGCCGCTCGGGGTCGCCGGCCGGCGCGGGCGGCTGACCGGGGCGGCCGCGGACCGACGCGGGTGGCGGACCAGCACGGAGTTGCGGATCAGAGATCCCAGGCCGGGTCGTGGGCCGGCTGGGTTCGCAGGACGGCGCGAGATGCGCGTGACGCCATTCGGATGCGGTTGGACGCGGTGCCGTAGCACGGGCGACGAGCCGCGCCAGTTGTTCGGGTGGTTGGCCTTTCACTCCAGCGCAGGTCGGTGCGAGATCAGGCCGTGGGGTTGGGGTGGAACGCGTTCGGCTCGGCGCGGCGCGAAGCGCGGGATGGCAGTGCCGGCGGTTCTGCGCGGAGACGATGGCCGGCCAAGGCGCGGCCTGGCCGTGCGCCTCGCGGCGGCGGCGCGCGAGTTCCTTGCTGTGGCGGTGTTCGCGATCGGGCCCGGGGCGGCGGGTTGGGGTGGTGCTGGGAGTCGACATGGTTTGGCGTGTGCGTACATGCAGAAGCATGTCGGCTTCTGGAGACACCCTTCCTCCCACCCCGACACGCCCGAGGGGCGGACACGCCGGCGGTGTGGGTGTCCGGGAAAGCGGGTCCGGGGGTGCGGTGGGCTTGCGAGTGTTGGGGGTGAGTGGGAGGGGGTTGGCATGCGCATTCCCACACATCGGTTGCCGCCGCCCAGTCCGTGGCAGGCGCCTGACGTTGCTGCTCGGGTGCGGCCGAAGGGTGGGCGGCTGGTGCATCGGAACGAGGTCGCGGCCGAGGTGCGGTGGGTCGCCTCGTTCGGGGTGGTCGGGGAGGTGGCGCGGTTGGCTACCGAGCAGGGGCTGCTGCGGTTCCTCACGTTGACCGTCACGTTGGACGGGGGTGAGGTCGTGTTGGTGGCGCGGATCAAGGATCCGGCGGACACGGCCGGACGGGATCGGTTGTCGGCACTGCTCGCGGAGTTGCAGGACCGGGCAAAATGAGAACTTACCTCGCTATTCGGGAACTCGTGCCACCATGAGATGGCCAGCACGTCCGAGCATCGGGGGGACACGATGACGCGGGATACGTCTAGCAGGCAGTTGTGGGCGGCGAGCGGTGCGATCTTCGCCGCGGTGGTTCTGCTGATGATGGGTCTCTGGCAGCTCGTGATGGGCATCGTCGCGGTCGTCAGGGGTTCGTTCTTCGTGCTTACGCAGAACTACCTCTACACATTCAGCACCACCGGCTGGGGCATCCTGCACATCGTCCTGGGCGCGCTCGCCGCGTTGGCCGGTCTGGCCCTTTTCACCGGCGCTGCCTGGGCCCGAGGGGTCGGCATCTTCTTCGCGGTGCTCTCCGCGACCGCGAACTTCTTCTTCATTCCCTACTACCCGTTCTGGTCGCTGCTGGAGATCGCGATGGCGGTCTTCGTGATCTGGTCGCTGGCCGTCTGGCGACCGCGCGCGGCCGGCACGCACGCCATGCGCGACGACACTGGGGATCTCCCGCGCACCGCGCCGATGCGGTGACAGGACAGCTGCCATGACGACGAACCCCACCAGCGCCGAGGCCGCCGCCGCGATCTCCGGCGCTGGCGGGCTGGATGGACGGGCGGCGAGCGGCTGGGTCAAGCAGACCCCGGTGCGCTCGCCGTTCCCGCCGATCGAGGACTACGCCTTCCTGTCGAACTGCCACACCGGGGCGCTGGTCGCACCCGACGGCTCCGTCGACTGGCTGTGCGTGCCGCGTTTCGACTCGCCCAGCGTCTTCGGCAGCCTGCTCGACCGTGAGGCCGGCATGTTCCGCCTCGGTCCCTACGGCATCAACCACCCGACCCGCGCGCGACTACGAGCCCGGCACCAACGTGCTGGTCACCACCTGGCGCACCGTGACCGGTTGGGTCCTCGTGCGGGACGCGCTGACCATCGGCCCGGCCAACGGGCCGGACCCGGTCACCCCGCACAGCCGCCCGCCGTACGACGACGACGCCGACCACTTCTTCGTGCGTACTGTCGAATGTCTGGAAGGGCACGTCGACGTCGAGCTGATCTGCGAGCCGGCGTTCGACTACGGGCGGACGCCGGCGAGTTGGTCCTTCGTGGACGATCGGCAGCACGTGGCCGACGGGACCGGCGCCGGCATGACCGTGCGCCTGCGCTCCGACATGGCGATGGGCATCGAAGGCAACCGGATCCGCGGCCGGCGGCGGCTCAAGAGCGGGCACGGCGTCTACTGCGTGCTCTCCTGGGCCGACCAGCTGGCCACACCGGGCAGCTACGACGAGGCGCGGGAGTGCATCGACCACACGACGTCCTACTGGCGCAACTGGTTGGCCAGCGCGCGGATCCCGGACCACCGATGGCGCGACGCCCTGCAGCGGTCCGCGATCGCGGTGAAGGGGCTGACCTACATGCCGACCGGCGCGACCGTGGCCGCGCTGACCACCTCGCTGCCCGAGACGCCGGGCGGGGAGCGCAACTGGGACTACCGCTTCACGTGGATGCGGGACAGCTCGTTCACCATGCAGGCGCTGCACTACCTCAACCTCGACTGGGAAGCCGACGAGTTCATGCAGTTCGTCGCCGACATCGAGCCCAACCATGACGGCACTTTGCAGATCATGTACGGCATCGACGGGCGGCGCGACCTCACCGAGAAGACGCGCGACGAGCTGTCCGGCTATGGCGGGGCGCGGCCGGTGCGGGTGGGCAACAGCGCGTACTCGCAGAAGCAGAACGACGTGTTCGGCGCCGTGCTCGACTCGGTCCTGCTGCACACCCGGCGCAGCCAGCGCATGCCGAAGCGGCTCTGGCCGATCGTGACCAGCCAGGCCGACGCGGCCGAGAAGGTCTGGCGCAACCCTGACCAGGGCATCTGGGAGGCGCGGGGCGAGCCGCAGCACTATGTGTCGTCGAAGCTGATGTGCTGGCTCGCCATGGACCGCGCGTCCCGGCTCGCCGAGATCCGCGGCCACCCGGACTCCGCGAAGCGGTGGGCCCAGGCCGCCAAGGACGTGCACGACGACATCCTGACCCACGGGGTACGCGACGACGGTGTGCTGCGGCAGCACTACGACACCGACGCCCTGGACGCGTCGACGCTGCTCGCGGTTCTCTACAACTTCCTGCCGCCCAGCGACGAGCGGATGCGCAAGACCGTCGAGGCGATCGCCAAGGACCTGACCGAGGACGGCTTCGTCCTGCGCTACCGGACCGACGAGACCGACGACGGCCTGTCCGGCAAGGAGGGGTCGTTCCTGATCTGCTCGTTCTGGCTCGTGTCGGCGCTGACCGCGACCGGCGAGGTCGAGCGGGGCATCGAGCTCATGGAACGGCTGCTCAAGGTCGGCTCGCCGCTGGGGCTGTTCGCGGAGGAGTTCGAGGTGAAGACCGGTCGGCACCTGGGCAACTTCCCCCAGGCCTTCTCGCACCTCGCGCTGATCCAGGCCGCGTCGCGAATCGTGCTCGCCGAGCGCTTGGCCGAGGTGTCCTGAGCTTGAGATGATCACGGCATGGCCGAGCTAGTGCTGCTGGACACCGACATCGGCAACGACATCGACGACGCGGTCTGCCTGGCCTATCTGCTCGCGCAGCCCGACTGCGAGCTGCTCGGGATCACCACGGTCACCGCGGCCCCGGTCGACCGGGCGTCGCTGGCCAGCGTGCTGTGCCGGATCGCCGGGCGGGACGTGCCGATCCGGCCGGGCGCCGGGGTCCCGCTGGTGGGCCCGCCCGTGCAGGCCCCGCCGCCGCAGGCCGCCGCGCTCGCCCGCTGGCCCCACGACGAGGTCTTCCCCGTCGGCGAGGCGGTCGAGTTCATGCGCCGCACGATCCACGCCCACCCGGGTGAGGTCACCCTGCTCGCCATCGGCCCGCTGACCAACCTGGCCCTGCTGTTCGCCGTCGACCCGGCCGTCCCCTCGCTGCTCAAGCGGCTGGTGCTGATGGGCGGCGCGTTCCTCGAGCCGAGCGAGGCCGAGTGGAACATCCACAACGACCCGTACGCCGCGGCCCGGGTCTATGCGGCGTCGGCCCGCGTTCACCGGTCCGTGGGACTCGACGTCACCACCAAGGTGCGGATGAACGCCGACGATTTCCTGGCCCGCTGCGACCACCCGTTGCTGCATCCGGTGGCGGACATGGCCGCGTCTTGGTTCGCCGAGCGGCCCGAGGTGACCTTCCACGACCCGCTCGCCGCGGCCACGATCTTCCAGCCTGAGCTGTGCGGATTCGCCCGCGGCGAGGTCACCGTCGACACCGCGGACGGCGGCACCCGGTGGCGGCCGCGGGCCGACGGTCCGCACGAGATCGCCGAGACCGTCGACCCGGACGGGTTCCTCCGGCATTACTTCACGACAGTTACCGGGACGCCATAACGGGTAAAATCTAGGACGCCGGCGTCTTCCCCCTCTGGCCGGCCAGGCACAGTGGAGACATCGAAGGGGAAGAGTGTGTGGATCCGAAGGACCTTTGACGCCAACCTCGGCCGCGGCGCCGGTGGCGGTTCGTTGCGCGACACCACCCGCACCAGGTCATCGACCGAACCGCTCTGGGTCGTCCGCCTCGACTGGCCCGCCGGTGACCACGAGTTCGGCTGTCCCCGGTCCGACGAGACCGCAGCGGCACGCGAGCTCGACCGGGTGGCATCGTTCTGGGCCCGCGGGCCCATGCGCCCCCGGCTGAGGCTGGCGCGGATCAGCGCGCACGACTTCGACCTGCACGCGAAGGCCCGCCGGGGGTGCAAGGCGCCGGACTGCCCCTAGCTCCGGCTGGCCCAGAGGAGGCCGCGCTCGGTGAGCGTGCGGACGTCGGGGTGGTCGAGGTCGTCCAGCTTGTGGCCCACGGTGGAGATGAAGATCTTCCCCTGGCCCCACTGGCGGGTGTAGACGGCCGGCACCACGACGTCCGCCCGCCAGGCCGTCTCGGGGGTCGCCCGGAACCGGGTGGTCGCGAGCACGTCGCTGAGCTCGTCGGTGAGCAGCCAATATTGTTCGGTGTGCAGCGACCACTTGGCCGGCAACCCGGCCACGATCGGGTGGTCGGCCCGCTCCGGCACGACGTCGACCTCGTAGTCGACGAAGTTGTCCGGGTGCTCGGCGAACTGGCCGCCCGTCATCTGCAGATAGCGCGTACTGGAGCGGAACGCGTCGACGATGCCGCCGTGCCAGCCCGCGAATCCGGTGCCGGATCGCACGGCCGTGATGAGGCCGTCGATCTGGTCGTCGGTCGCGGTGCCCATGGTCCAGCACTGGACGATGAGGTCGAGGTCGGCGAGCGCGGCGGGGTCGGCGTAGACGTCGAGGGTCTCGCTGATGTCGACGGCGAAGCCGTTGTCGCGGAGGAACGGCACGAACCGGTCGGTCGCTTCGACCGGCACGTGCCCGTCCCACCCGCCGCGGACCACGAGGGCCCGGCGGTTGTCGGTCATTCCGGAACACTCCACAGTAGAGGGCGGTGCGGCGCGTCGCCGAGCTGGTTGGCGATCGCCGTGCGGGCCGGCTTGGGCGCCAGCTCGTCATCGTAGGCGAGCGGGCGGCGTGGGGCGCCGTCCTCCCGCGGGTAGTCCTCCTCGAGCCAGGTGTAGCGGTCGGAAAGGCCGAACGCCATCACCGCGCGCACGTCGCGGCAGGAGAGCGCGACGTCGAGGTAGCGGCGGTAGACGTCGCGCACGCCGGCGTCGCGTACCGCCACGTCGGCCGGCAGGCCGTCGTCGGTCACGTCGAGCTCGGTGATCAGGATCTCCAGGCCCCGGTCGGCCACCTCGCCCAGCCAGCGCGTGTAGCCACGCGCGTCGAACCGGTCCTTGAACTGGTCGGCCAGCAGGTGGGCCTGCACGCCGAGGGCGTGCACGGGAGCGCCGCGCCGCAGCAGGTCGTCGATGACCCGCAGCGTGGCGCGCCGGCGCGGCTCGGGCTCGTCGCCCCACTCGTTGACGGTCTCGAAGCCGAACTCGTTGATGACCAGCAGCGCGCCGGGGTCGGCGGCGTGCGCGACGTGGAAGGCCTCCTCCACGTAGCCCTTGCCGAGCGGCTCCCACCAGGGCACGTCGGTGCGGTAGCCGCGCTCGCCCTCGGGGCTGGTCACCTCGTTGGCGACGCTCCACGCCTCGACCCGGCCGCGGTAGCGGCGGACGACCGCGTCGGCGGTGCCGAACAGCACGTCGCGAGCCTGGGCCTCGGTCATGCCCCAGATGTCGTCCTCGGTCCAGCCCTCGCCGAAGCCCTCGTCCCAGACCAGGTGGGCGCCGAAGACGCGCATCCGGTGGGCCTCGGCGAACGCGATGATCTCGTCGGCGTAGGTGAAGTCGAGCGGTGAGTCGGGGGTGGGCTTGAGCCGGTACCAGAGGAGGTCGTCCTCGGTGAAGAGCAGCTTCGCCTCGCGGGCGAACAGGGCGGCGTAGTCGGGGTCGGAGATCTGCCAGGTCGCGGTCGAGGAGCCGAAGACGATGCCGCGCTGCTTGGCGATCTTCCAGAGCGGTGTGCGGGTGGCGGCGCCGGCCGGGACGGCGGGCAGGCCGATGACGCCGGCGCCGGCCAGGCCGGCCGCGCCGAGCAGGACGGATCTGCGGGACAACGGGTGGCGCATGTTGGTGCCTCCTGGGGATGGGAGTGCAAAACGTTTTGCCAACTTGCGTGGAGCGAACTTTACGGCCGTTGACTAGCGGCTCACAAGACCCATAGGCTGCGGCCACCGATTGGCAAAACGTTTTGCATCAGGGGGTCACCTGTGAGTCGGCTGTCCATGGGCGTCATCGGTCTCGGCGAGGTCGCGCAGGTCGTACACCTGCCGGTGCTCCGCTCTCTGCCCGAGCTCTTCGAGGTAACCGCCGTCTGCGACATCTCCCCGGGGCTGGTCGAGCGGATCGGCGGGCAGTACGGGGTGGCCAACCGGTACACCGACGTCGGCGAGATGCTGGACCGCGAGCGCCTGGACTGCGTGCTCGTGCTGAACAGCGACGAGTACCACGCCGAGGCCGTCATCGCGGCGCTCGACCGGGGCGTGCACGTGCTCGTGGAGAAGCCGATGTGCCTGAGCCCCCGGGAGGCGGAGCAGATCATCGCCGCCCGGGACCGCTCCGGCGCCACCGTGATGGTCGGCTACATGCGCCGGTTCGCGCCGGCGTTCGTCGAGGCGACCGAGCAGATCCGCAACCTGGGCCGGATCAACTACGCGCGGATCCACGACGTGATCGGGCGCAACCAGCTGATCATCGACCAGACCGTCTTCGTGGACCGGCCCGACGACGTGCCGCGCTCGAAGATGGAGGAGCGCTGGGCCAAGGGGCGCGCCCTCGTCACGGACGCGCTCGGCGACGTACCCGACGTGCTCGCCGGCACCTACCGGCTGCTCTGCGGTCTCGGCAGCCACGACCTGTCGGCCATGCGCGAGCTGCTCGGCCGCCCCCGTGGCGTCGTGGCGGCCCGGCAGTGGCGCGACGGGCAGTTCATCGCGGCGCTGCTCGAGTACGACGACTACCTGCTCACCTACGAGACCGGCGTGGACCAGCAGCTCCGGTTCGACGCGCACATCGAGGTGTACGGCGACCTGGCCACGATGCGGATCCAGTACGACACGCCGTACGTGCGGCATTTCCCGACGCTGCTGGTCACGGAGGAGAGCCGGGGCGACGGGCTGCACCGCACGGTCAGCCGGCCGCACCTCAAGGACCCGTACACCCACGAGCTCGAGTACTTCCACACGATCGTCACCACCGGCGGCCAGCCGAAGACGGGCCCGGAGGACTTCGTCGAGGACCTCGACCTGTTCGCCGAGCTGATCCGCAAGATGGCCGCCTAACCCGCATCGGAGGTGCACACCATGCTGGACCAACAAGACGTCGCCTTCTTCCGCGAGAACGGCTACTACCTCAACAAGCGGCAGCTGTTCGCGCCGGAGAAGCTGGACCGCCTCGAGGGCATCTTCAACGAGCACCTCGCCGACAAGGGCGACAAGCTCTCCGACGAGCTGGACACCCCGCATTTCCGGGACCCGCGGCTGCTCGACTTCCTGCTCTCCGACGACGTGCTCGACCTGGTGGAGCCGTTGGTCGGTCCGGACATCGCGCTCTGGACCAGCCACTTCATCTCCAAGGACCCGAAGGTCGGCCGGGCCACGCCGTGGCACGAGGACAGCGCCTACTGGAAGGGCCGGCTCTCCGAGTACGACCGGATCGTCACGGTCTGGCTGGCGCTCGGCCCGAGCAACCAGGAGAACGGCTGCATGCGGGTCATCCCCGGCACGCACCACAACGGCTTCTCCGACTACGTGCCGACGGACAAGACGGTGCAGACGTTCCACGCCGAGATCCCGGACGTCGACGAGGACAAGGCCGTCTACTTCGAGCTGGAGCGCGGCGAGTGCTCGCTCCACGATGGACGGATCATCCACGGCGCCAAGCCGAACACCAGTGACATCCGGCGCACCGGCTACACGATGCGCTACTTCCCCGCCTCGGTGAAGGTGCTCGACGTGCCGGACAACGCGGGCTGGCAGATCTGGCTGGCCCGGGGCAAGGACAGTGCCGGCAACACGTACCAGCCTGACCCTCGATGAAGCTGGGTTTCCTGACCGCGTGCCTGCCCGGCGAACCCCTCGACGGGATCGCCGGGTGGGCCACGGCCCACGGTTACTCAGCCCTCGAGGTGGCCGCGTGGCCGGCCGACCCCGGCCGGCCGTGGGAGGCCAGCCACCTCGGCCCTGACACCGGCGAGATCCTCAGCCGGCACGGGCTGGACATCTCGGCCGTCGCCTACTACGAGAACCTGCTGCACCACGACACCGCCGCGCGGGCCCGGATCCACGACCACCTGAAGCGCTGCGTCGACGAGGCCGCGGTGCTGGGCTGCCCCCTGGTGGGCACGTTCATCGGCCGCGACGTCACCCGCCCGGTCGCCGACAACCTGCGGCTCGCCGAGGACCTGCTGCCGCCGCTGGTCGCGTACGCCCGGGAGCGGGGTGTGGTGTTCGTGGTGGAGAACTGCCCGATGGAGGGCTGGCACCCGGACGGCTATCCGGCCAACCTCGCCTACTCCCCCGAGCTCTGGGACTGGCTGGCCAAGCTGGGTTTCTTCCTCAACTTCGACCCGTCGCACCTGGTCTGGCTCGGCATCGACCCGGTCGCGGCCCTCGCCGGGAACCTCGGTCTGGTCAAGCACGTGCAGGCCAAGGACGTGCAGGTCGACCCGGCCGCCCGCAACCGCTTCGGGGTCTTCGGCCAGCTGATCGACAAGCCGTCGCCGTGGACCAGCGGCTGGTGGCGCTACCGGGTGCCCGGCCGCGGCGAGGTCGACTGGTCGCGCCTGCTCGACGTGCTCCACGAGGGCGGCTACGACGGCTACGTCTCGGTCGAGCACGAGGACCCGGTCTGGTCGGGTACGCCCGAGCGGGTCCGCCAAGGGCTCGAGATCGCCCACCGCACCCTCGCACCGCTGATCGTCTGAGAGACGGGAGCAACAAAGCATGCAACGTGGCGTGTACTTCGACGCCTGGTTCCCCCGCCAGCACTGCTACCACCCGAGCCTCCCGCCGCGCCGGCTGCGGATGATCGACGACCTGGTCGACTACCGGGCCACCACGCTGGTCTGGGCCTCGCTCGGCGGCGGCTCGATCTCCCTGCCCTGGCTGGAGCAGGAGGCGTTCGGCCCGGTCGACGCCCGCTCGCGGTTCTACGGTTTCGTCAACGACAGCGAGTTCATCGCGGCCGCGCAGGCCCGGGGCATCAAGGTGTTCGGCATCGTCTTCGAGGCGCAGGGCTGGGAGTTCCCGGTCGAGCTGACGGAGGCCGAGGACGAGGTGCTGGCCGTCAACGAGCTGCGCGGCGTCGGCAAGCGCGACTGGATAGGGCTGCGGGAGTTCGCGCAGAACCGCTATCCGAAGCTGTGGAAGCCGGTCGAGGCGTACTTCCCCGACGGCCTGGTGAACAGCGCCGGCGAGCCGGTCACCGACCTGATCGAGGAGTGCTGCGCCCGCGACATCCACCAGACCGCGTTGCACGCCCGCTGGGTCGAGTGCCCGGACCGCGAGCACCAGTGCTTCTACATGGACCGCAACAACCCAGTCTGGCGGAACTATCTCAAGGCGATCATCAAGATCCAGATCGACGCCGGCGTCGACGGGGTGCAGCTCGACGAGACCGAGCTGCCGCTGGGCTCCCTGCAGTACGGCGGCTGCTTCTGTCGCGACTGCATGGCCGGCTTCCGCGACCACCTGGCCACCCTGCCCGTGCTGCCCGAGGGCGTCGACCTCGACACGTTCCACTATGGGCAGTGGCTGCTGGAGCGGGGCTTCGACTTCAAGACCCGCCTCGACGAGACGCCGCTCTACGCGGAGTACTACCGCTACCAGCTCGGCGCGATCCGGGCCCACTTCGGGGAGCTGGCCGCCTACGCGCGGGAGTACGGCCGCTCGGTGGGCCGGGAGGTGCTGGTCTCCGGGAACTTCTTCAACATGGACCCGCAGTACCTGGGCCTGGTCGACGACGTGGACCTGATCGTCACCGAGATGCGCAACACGACCCACCGGCAGCCCGAGTGGTTCCGTTACGTCGCCGGCTTCGCCGGCGAAAAGGACGTCATCGTCGTCGAGAACCCGTACGGCGGAGTCGTCCCGGCGCTCGTGGACTCGCTGAAGGAGGGGCGGGGCTACGACCTGTTCCGGCTCTCGCTCTTCGAGGCGGCGGCGTTCGGGATCAACATGTCCGTGCCCTACGGGTCGTGGATGGGCGCCACCATCGAGGACGCGTTCTACGCCCCGCACGAGGTGGCCGCCGACGCCCAGCGCTTCCTGGCCGAGCACGAGCGCTTCTTCGCCCGCCGCAGCGCCAACGAGGTCGCCGTCGTCTACAGCGTCGAGAGCAACCGCGAGCTGATCGCCAAGGCCGACGTGAGCGACAACCTGGTCAACGCCCGCGACGACTCGGTCGTGGTGCCCTACCGCCAGGTGACCGAGGCGCTGGCCGGCGCCGGCGTCCCGTTCGACGTGGTGATCTTCCCGGACGACCGGACGGCCCCGGACCGGGTCACCGGCGAGACCCTGGCGCCCTATCGCACCGTGCTGCTGCCCCATTGCACCTACCTCACCGAGGCCCAGCAGGCAGCGCTGGCGTCCTATGCGGACGGTGGCGGCACGGTCGTGCGGTTCGACACGTTCACCGGGCTGGAGTCGGTGCTGCCCGGCGAACGGCAGGTCGAGCTGGCCGGCACCGGTGTCGAGGCGCTCGCGGTCAACACGGCGGCCCTGGCCGGCGGCGCCGTGGCGGTGCACGTGGTCAACTACGGCTACGACGCCGACACCGACGGGGTGCGGCCGACGGGCGAGGTGTCGCTCGACGTCCGGCTGCCCGGGTCGCTCGGGACGGCGACGGCGTACGGCAGCGACGGCTCGGTCACCCCGCTGGCGGTCACGGCGGCCGACGGGCGGCATCGGGTGGCGCTGGACGGGCTCGGGCCGTACACCATCGTGGTGTTCGCATGAGGCGCGCCGTGCTGACCGGTCCCGGCCGGTTCGAGATCGAGGAGGTGGCCCGGCCCGCGCCGGCGCCCGACGAGGTGCTGGTCCGGGTGGCCGCGTGCGGGGTCTGCTCGTCGGAGCTGGCAGGCTTCGCCGGCGACGCGGGTGACTATCCCCGGTTCATCGGCCACGAGGTCAGCGGCACGGTGGTCGAGGCCGGCCCGGAGGTGACGACGCTCGGGCCCGGCGACCCGGTCGGCTGCTGGGTCACCTCACACGGGTACGCCGAGTTCGTCACGGTCAAGGCGGCCTGGTGCTTCCCGGCCGGCGGGGTCCCGCTCGACGAGGCGCTGGCCGAGCCCCTGGCGTGCGCGGTCAACGCCGTCGAGGAGACCGACGTGCGGCTCGGTGACGACGTGGTGCTGATCGGCGCGGGCTTCATGGGCAACCTGGTGCAGGCGCTGGTCGGCCTGCGCGGGCCGCGGCAGCTCATCGTCGCCGACACCCGGCCCGACGCGCTGGCCCGGGCGGCGACGCTGGGCGCCACCCGGGTGGTCGACGTGCGGTCGGAGTCGCTGGCGGCGGTGGTGGCGGAGGAGACCGGCGGGCGGGGCGCCGACGTCACGTTCGAGGCCACCGGCAGCCAGGGCGCCCTGGACGTGGTCGGCGAGACGACCCGGATGAGCGGGAAGCTGGTGCTGGTCGGCTTCCACCAGGGCGCGGCGCGGCGGATCAACCTGGCCCACTGGAACTGGATGGCGTTCGGCATCGTCAACGCCCACTACCGGGACGTCGACGCCATCATGCGCGGGATGTCGGTCGGGATGCGGCTGCTGACGGCGGGTCGGCTGTCGCTGGCGCCGCTGGTCTCGCACCGCTTCCCGCTGGACCGGGTCAACGAGGCGTTCGAGACCGCCCGGGCCAAGCCGGAGGGCTTCGTGAAGGCGGTGGTGACGATGTGAGCGCCCTCAGGCGGAGGCGCGGACGACCAGGGTGCACGGCAGCACGACGGTGCGGCCCTCGCCCGTGTAGCTGCCCGTGATCCGGCTCAGCAACAGCTCGCCGGCGGCGTACCCGGTCTCGTAGGCGGGGTTGCGCACCGTCGTGAGTGGAGGGTTGACGATGGTCGCGGCGTCGACGTCGTCGAAGCCCACCACGGCCACGTCACCGGGCACGTCCAGGCCGAGCTCGTGGGCGGCGTCGATCGCGCCGATCGCGCTCAGGTCGTTGGCGCAGAAGACCGCGTCGGGGCGCGCCGGCAGCGCCATCAGCGCGTGCATCGCCTTGCGCCCGCCGGGGCGGGTCCAGTCGCCGCGGACCATCAGCTCGGGGTCGACGGCCAGTCCGCTTTCCTCGAGCGCCTGGCGGTAGCCTTCGTCGCGGCCGGAGCCAGACGCGTGCGGGCCCTCGATGATGGCGATGCGGCGGGCGCCCCGCTCGACCAGGTGGCGCACGGCGGCGTGCGAGCCGAACTGGTCGTCGGGGGCGACGAGGTCGACGCGCGGGTCGTCGTCGGGATCGCCGCCGATGCGGACGGCCGGCACGCCGAGCCCGCCCGGTCCGACGCCACCGGTGACCTCGCCGGCCGCCATGACGACGCCGTCGACGCCGCGGTCGAGCACGTCGGCCAGGAAGCTGTTCTCGCGCTCGGGTAGGCCGTCGGTGTTGCAGACGTAGGTGCCGTAGCCGGCGCCGTCGACCGCGTCGGCCAGGCCGCGCGTGAGCACGGCGTAGAACGTGTTGGTGATGTCCGGTACGACGACGGCGACCATCTTGGACCGCCGCGTGCGCAGGCTGCGGGCCACGTTGTTGGGCCGGTAGCCGAGCTGGCGGATGGCCTCGCGCACGGTCTCCTGCGTCGACTCGGCGACCCAGCGCTTGCCGGACAGCACATGGGACACCGTCGTGGGACTGACGCCGGCCAGCTTGGCGACCTGCACCAGCGTCACACGGGCGTCGTCGGCCGAGCGCACTGGCTCGGCTGAGCCCGCTGGCGGAGGCATGGCTCCAGACGGTAGCAAAACGTTTTCCCTTCGAGCGGCCCGACGATCGGATCGTTAGGCCGGATCTCTTGACAACGCCTGATCGGACGATGACCCTAGCCGCAGTATGCCAAACGATTTGCATGCGGGTTACGCCTGTGATTCGTCGATAAAGACTTAGGGAGCTGATCCGATGACGCATCGCCTGTCCCGTAGGTCCCTGGCAACGGTGGTGGCGACGACGACCGCGGCGCTCGCGCTGGCCGCCTGCTCGACCAGTGGCGGCTCGTCGACCGACAAGGGCGCCGGCGAAGGGCCGGTACCGGAGCCCACCTCCCCCGTGACCATCTCCTTCGCGTCCTGGGTCGGCGCGGAGCCCGACATGAAAACCCTGGTCGACAAGTTCCAGAAAGAGCACCCGAACATCAAGGTCGAGCTGCAGAACGTGCCGGCCGAGGAGGCCAACGAGAAGCTGACCGCGCAGGTGGCCGGCGGCAATCCCCCGGACGTGGCGTTCATCGACGCGAGCACCACGGCCCAGTTCGCCGCCCGCAAGGCGCTGGTCAACCTCGACAACTACATCGGGCGCTCCGACGTCGTGAAGGCCGACAACTACGTGCCGGCGTTCAAGACCTTCGTGACCTACGAGAACAGCATGTACGGCCTGCCGTTCGACGGTGAGTCGACCGCGCTGTTCTACCGCACCGACATGTTCCAGGCCGCCGGCATCACGGCGCCGCCGACCACCTGGCCCGAGTACGAGCAGGCGGCCCAGAAGCTGACCAACGCCGCCAAGCGCACCTACGGCAACGCGATGTTCGCGAGCTCGCCCGAGGCCGCGTACTACTGGTATCCGTGGCTCTGGCAGGCCGGCGGCAAGCTGCTCTCCGACGACGGCAAGGAGGTGCTCTTCAACTCGGCCGAGGCCAAGAGCGCCGCCGAGTTCTACGTCAAGATGGCCCAGTACGCCCCGAAGGACTACCTGAACTCCAACTCGTACGACGGTCGCCAGGCCTTCGCCAACGGCCAGGTCGGCATGTACGTCGCGGGCTCCTGGTTCGCCGGCACGCTGGGCGACGAGTTCCCGCAGATCGACGGCAAGTGGTCGGTGGCCCCGCTGCCCAAGGGCTCGGCCGGCTGCGGCACGACGATCGCCGGTGACGCACTCGTCCTGTTCAGCCAGGGCAAGAACACCGACGCCGCGTGGAAGTTCGTCGAGTTCCTGAGCAAGCCCGAGAACGTCGCGCAGTGGACCTACAAGTCCAAGGCCGGCACCACCCTTCCCCCGATCACCAGCCTGCTCGAGTCGCCCGACCTGGTCGCCACCAAGCCGATCCTGAAGGGCTTCGCCGAGGCGATGCCGTGCGGCGTGAGCAACGTGGTCGCCAACCCGGACTGGCCGAAGATCGAGGAGGCGCTCAACGCCGAGCTGGCCAAGGCCATCTACGGCGAGCAGACCGCGGCCCAGGCGCTCGACAACGCCGCGGCCGAAGCAGAGAAGATCATCAGGTGAGCGGGCGGGGGCGGGGCGCCAAGCGGGGCGTCCTGCACAGAATGTGGCGGGAGCGGTCCGCGTACGGGTTCCTCGCCCCCGGCCTCATCCTGTTCTCGATCTTCACGGTCTTCGCGCTGGGGTTCGCGTTCTACCTGACGTTCCGCGAGTGGAACATCCTGGAGCCGGAGAAGCCGTTCGTCGGGCTGCAGAACTACCAGGACATGGTGCAGGACGAGGACTTCCGGCGCTCGATCATCAACACGGCGTACTTCACCGGCGCCTCCGTGCCGCTCGGCATGGCCATCGGGCTGGCCGTGGCGCTGCTGCTCAACCAGCCGATCCGCGGCCGGGGCATCCTGCGCACGCTCTACTTCCTGCCCAACATCACGCCGTTCGTGGTCGCCGCGATCATCTGGAAGTGGCTCTACAACGGCGACTTCGGCCTCTTCAACTTCTACCTGCTGAAGACGCACCTCATCACGCAGCCGCTGACCTGGCTCTCCGACAAGAACCTGGCGATGCCGGCCGTGGTGCTGATGAGCGTGTGGGCCAGCGTCGGCTTCTCGATGGTGGTCTATCTGGCGGCGCTGCAGGCGATCCCGAACGACCTCTACGAAGCCGCCCGGATCGACGGCGCCGGAGCGTGGGCCCGGCTGCGCTACGTGACCCTGCCGATGCTGGCGCCGTCCACGCTGTTCCTCATGGTGATGGGCATCATCGGCTCGTTCCAGGTGTTCACCCAGATCTACATCATGACCAACGGCGGACCGCTCAACCGCACGACGACGATGGTCTACTACATCTACGAGGCGGCGTTCAAGTTCTACGAGATGGGCTACGCGAGCACGCTGGCGTACGCGCTGTTCCTGCTGCTGTTGGTGTTCACCGCGCTCCAGCTGCGCCTCTACCGGAAGGCTGACCTGTGACCGCCGTCGTCGACCGTCCCGCCACCACCGCGCCGGCGCCGGCGGAGAAGCCCCGCGGACCGGTCTGGCGCCGCCGGCTCTGGCTCGGGTTCTGCTACCTGCTGCTGGTGCCCGGCGCGATCCTGTTCGTGGCCCCGTTCGCCTGGCTCGTCTCGGCCTCGTTCCAGCACGTCGGCGACATCTTCTCCTGGCCTCCACAGTGGATCCCCAAGAACCCGACGCTCGACGGCTACAAGGGCTTCTTCGGCATCGGCAAGGCGGGCGAGCTGGCGGAGGGCAGCGAGGGCGCGTGGCGGTGGTTCGTCAACAGCGCGTTCGTGGCCGGGTCGGTGACCACGCTGCAGCTGTTCTTCAACTCGCTGGCCGCCTACACGTTCGCGAAGCGCAAGTTCCCGGGCCGCAACATCATCTTCATGGTCTTCCTGGCCACGATGATGGTGCCGCCGCAGGTCACGCTCATCCCCAACTACCTGGTGCTCAAGCACGTGCCGTTCTTCGGCGGCAACGACTTCATGGGCCAGGGCGGGCACGGCTTCCTCGACTCGTACTGGGGGCTGATCCTGCCCGGCGCGGTGAGCGCGTTCGGCATCTTCCTGCTCCGGCAGTACATGATGGCGATCCCGGACGAGCTGCTGGACGCGGCCCGGATCGATGGCGCCGGTGAGTTCAAGGTGTTCTGGAAGGTGGTGCTGCCGCTGTGCGGACCGGCACTGGCCGCGACTGCGATCTTCACCTTCACGTACGCCTGGGAGGACTTCCTCTGGCCGTTGATCGTGGTGTCGTCAAGCGACCACTACACCGCGCCGCTCGGGCTCGCCCTGTTCGTGGTCAAGAACCGCACGTCGTGGAACCTGCTGATGGCCGGCTCGGTGGTGGCCACGCTGCCGATGATCGTGATCTTCCTGATCTTCCAACGCCGGTTCATCCAGGGCATCTCGATGACGGGCCTGAAGGGCTAGTTTTCAGTCGCGCATGCCGAAGAGGTAGCGCGTCAGCCTGGTGCGGCGGACGAGGAACTCGTAGGCCGCCAGGGTCAGCGCGAGGGACGCGGCGACGATCGCCACGTATTTGACGAGGATCGGCGCGTCCCACCGCACCACGCCGTAGGCGACGGCCACGACGATCGGCTGGTGCAGCACATAGATCGGCAGGGCGCCGAGCGCGAGGTAGTAGTAGACGCGCCGGTCCTTCGTCGTCGGGGCTTTGCCGGCGTTGTGGCGGCCGGCATTGCGGCGGTCGAGCAGGCCGAGGATCGCGACCACCAGGCACCAACCGGCGAGGCCGAAGAGGGCCCGGGCCACGATCGCGTGGGCGGTCATCGCGGTGAACGGGTCGTCGCCGGCGGTCAGCAGCACCGGGCCCGTGACGGCGAAGACCACCCCGCCGACCACCGCCGCCAGCACGGCGTCGCGCCGCATCGCCAGCCGGAACCGCTCGTCCGAGGCGAGCAGGAACCCGGACACGAAGAACAGCAGGTACGCCCAGCGGCTCCAGCCGGCGAACGACTCCTCCATGCCGACGAACGCGCAGATGGCCGAGGTCGCGGCGGCCGGCAGCAGCACGACCCCGCGGTGGCCGACCGCCCGCGCCAGCGGCTCGTGGCCCGGCGCCCACCGGATGAACGCGGCCAGCAGCAACGAGAAGGCCAGCAGCAGGACGACGAACCAGAGGTGCCCGGTCTCGAAGTATTCGCCGCCCACCACGAACGGGAAGTCGGCCAGGTCGAGGCGCACGTCGTAGAACTTGGGCAGGAAGTGGAGATAGCTCTCGTCGTAGCCGGCGTCGGCCGCCTTGAGCCGCAGCCAGACCGGCACCGGCAGAAAGGTCAGGATCGCGACGAGCAGCGGCACGCCGAGGCGCTGGAGCCGCTCGCGGGCGAAGCCACCCGGGCCGCGGCGGCGCATCGAGTGCCACGACCCGAAGCCGGCGATCAGGAACAGGGCCGGCATCGCCCAGACCACCGCGAAACCGGCGATGACGGTCGTGACGCTGGTGGTGTCGGCGTTCTTGACGTAGAAGTCGTCGGACTCGTCGAAGACCAGCCCGGCGTGGAAGAAGATCAGCCCGACCACGACGAACGTGCGGATCGCGTCGAGCTCGGGCCGTCTGTCTATTGTGGGCTTCGGTGCGGTGTCCGGCGTCACCGGTCCAGGATGGCAGCCGGGCCGGCACGGCGTCAGCCCCGCTGCGCGGCCAGCCAGGTCTCGAACGTCGTCGGCGCGATCCGGGCGCCGTCGTCGGGCAGCAGCACGTTGCCCGCCATCTCCACGCCGAGCGGGCTGTCGTCCCAGCTCGCGATCAGCCGGACCGCCTCGCCGCGGGCGTCGAGCGTGCGCCGGGCCATGTCGACCAGGTCGTGCGTCTCGGGGCCGGCGATCTGGACCGTGCGGCCCAGCGGCTTGCCCACCGCCACCTCGGCCAGCAGGCCGGCCACGTCGGCGACCGCGACCGGCCGCACGAGCAGCGGCGGCACCACCGCGGCGTCGCCGGTCCTCGTCCAGCCCGCGAGCTGGGCGCCGAAGTCGAAGAACTGGGTAGCCGCGACGATCGTCCACGGGATCGCGCCGTCGCTGACCAGGGCCTCCTGGATCCGTTTGCCCGCGTAGTGCGGGTTGCCCTCGACCCGGTCGAGGCCGACGATCGACAGCAGCACGTGGTGGCCGACGCCGGCCCGCTGCTCGGCCGCCAGCAGGTTCTCGGTCGCCGCGGAGAAGAAGCGTTCGGCCGCGGCGCGGTCGGCGGCCTCGAAGCTGACCGCGTCGACCACGGCGGCGGCCCCGGCGAGCGCGTCGTCGAGCCCGGCGCCGGTGCTCACGTCGACGCCCGACCCGCGGGACACCGCGACCGGGTCGTGCCCCGTGGCCCGCAGCACGTCCACCACGTGCCGCCCGACCAGTCCGGTCCCGCCGATGACTGCCACTCGCATGCGCGTACCCCCGTCCGTTGTCCTCATTTTGCCGGTCGGAGCCGCGCTGCCGGCGGGTTCGTGGTTTGATCGGGCATGATCATGTCGCTGCGCCGGGTCCTGGAGCGCGTCTACGCGCACCGGCTTCGACGGTCGCTGACCTCGGTGCCCCGACACGTCGCGATCGTCACGGACGGCAACCGGCGATGGGCCCGCCAGATGGGGTACGCGGACGCCAGCACCGGCCACCGGCACGGCGCCGAGCACCTCGACCGCGTCCTGGGCTGGTGCGGTGAGCTGGGCATCGAGTGCGTGACGGTGTACGCCGCGTCCGTCGACAACCTGCGCAAGCGCGGCGCCGGCGAGGTCGACGGGCTGTTGCGGCTGATCGAGGACGCGTGCCGGGAGCGGTTGGCCCGGCCGTCGAGCCCGTGGCGGGTGCGGGTGGCCGGGCGGGTCGACGTGCTGCCGGACTCGACCCGGCTGGCGCTCAAGGAGGCCGAGGCGGCGACCGCGGACCGGCCGTGGACGCTGACGGTGGCGATCGGCTACGACGGCCGCGGTGAGGTGGTCGAGGCGGTGCGGCGGCGGCTGGTCGCCGCGGCGGCGTCCGGGGCGTCGGCATCGGCGCTGGCGACCACGTTCTCCCCCGAGGACATCGACCTGCACCTCTACACCAGCGGGCTGCCGAACCCCGACCTGGTCATCCGGACGAGCGGCGAGCGGCGGATGTCGGGCTTCCTGCTGTGGCAGTCGGCGTTCTCGGAGCTCTATTTCTGCGACGTCTACTGGCCCGGCTTCCGCAAGATCGACTTCTTGCGGGCCCTGCGGGCGTGCGCCGTGCGCCGCGACACCGCCTGAGCCGCGCGGGCGGATTTGTCGGACCGGCCCGCTAGGGTGCTGGTGACTCAGCACCGCAGCATGGGGGGCCAAGCGATGTCCACGACCGTCGATCCCGCGCACGCCGCGGCCTTCGACTCGCGCGCCGACTACACGGCCGCGGTCGAGCAGATCCGCGCCGCCGCCCGTGACTACTACTCGGGTTCCACCCTGGCGATGGACGACGCGACCTACGACGCCCTGCTGGCGCGGGTCGCGGCGACCGAGGCCGCCCGTCCGGAGTGGACGGTCGCCGAGTCGCCGACGGAAACGGTCGGCGCGGGCGGCGCGGTGGTCGGCGACGTGCCGCACACCACCCCGATGCTCAGCCTCGACAACGTGTTCGACGCCGACGGCCTGCGCAAGTGGGCGGCCCGGCTCGACCGGGTCCTGGGCCGGCCGGCGGCGGGCTACACGGTCGAACCCAAGATTGACGGCCTGGCCATCTCGGCCCGCTATGTCGACGGCGCGCTGGCCCAGGTGATCACCCGGGGTGACGGGCGGGCCGGCGAAGACGTCACCGGTCAGGCCCGCCGGGCGGTCGGCCTGCCGCACCAGCTGACCGAGCCGGTCACGCTCGAGGTCCGCGGCGAGGTGTTCATGACCGAGGCCGACTTCGCGCTGGCCAACGAGCTGCGCACCGGTCACGGCGAGCCGCCGTTCGCCCACCCCCGCAGCGCCGCGGCGGGCACGCTGCGCGCGGTCGACCGGGCCTACTCGGCGCCGCTGTCCTTCTTCGCCTACGCGGTGCACGGGCTCGACCCGGCGGCCCACCTGTCGCACGCGGGCGCGATGGGCTACGTGGCGTCGCTGGGGGTGGCGACCACGGCCGGCTCCGGCGCCGGCATGCCGCTGTGCGCGTCGATCGACGAGGTGGTCACCGCGATCGACGACCTCAACGAGCGGCGGCTGACCCTCGGCTTCGGCGTCGACGGCGCGGTGGTCAAGGCCGACGCCGCCGCCGACCGCGACGACGCCGGCTCGTCCAGCCGGGCGCCGCGGTGGGGCATCGCCTACAAGTTCCCCGCCGACACCCGCACGACCACGCTGCTGCGCATCGAGGTGCAGGTCGGCCGCACCGGCGTGATCACCCCGGTCGCGGTGCTGGAGCCGGTCCAGATCAGCGGCGTGACGGTCACGTCGGCGACGCTGCACAACTTCGACGACCTGACCCGCCGCAACGTCCGCGCCGGCGACACGGTCTTCGTCCGCCGCGCCGGCGACGTCATCCCCGAGGTCACCGGGGCCAAGCTCGACGAGCGGCCCGCGTCCGCGAAGCCGTTCACGCCACCGACCGAGTGCCCACGCTGCGGCGGCGAGATCGACCGCTCCCAGAAGCGCTGGCGCTGCACCCGCGGCCGCGCCTGCGGGGCCCACGAGTCGCTGGCCTACTACACGGCCCGCACGTCAATGGACATCGAGGGCCTGGGCGACAAGATCATCGACCTCCTGGTCGGCGCGGGTCTGGTCGCCGACCCGGCCGACCTCTACGACCTCGACGTGGCCACCCTCAAACCGCTCGACCGCATGGGCGACGTGTCGGCGGGCAAGCTGGTGGCGGCCATCCAGGGCTCAGCGGCCCAGCCGCTGTCCCGGGTGCTGACGGGCCTGGGCCTGCGCATGACGGGCCGCTCGATGTCACGCCGCCTGGCCCGCCACTTCGGCACGATGGACGCGTTGCTCGCGGCCACGGTCGAAGACCTGCAGACGGTGGACGGCGTCGGACCGGAGCGCGCGGTGACGATCGCGGCCGAGCTCGTGGAGCTCCGACCGATCATCGACAAGCTGGCGGCCCGCGGGGTCAACATGACGGAGCCGGTCGAGCCCGGCGCGGCGACTGTGTCCTCGGACAGCCCGGTCGCGCCGCTCCGCAAGCCCGACGGGACGCCGATGACGGTGGTGGTGACCGGCGCGGTGCCGGGCCTGACCCGCGACGAGGGCAACGAGGCGGTCGAACGACTGGGCGGCAAGTCGTCGGGCTCGGTCTCGAAACGCACGGACCTGGTAGTGGTCGGCCAAGGCGCCGGCTCAAAGGCCACCAAGGCCGAGGACCTGGGAGTCCCCATCCTGCCGGCCGAACGCTTCGCGGAGCTGCTGGCGGCCCACGACGCGGGCGACGCGTCCCGCGTGGCGGCGCTGCTCGAGGAGGCCTTGCCGGCGGCCGTTTAAGGGCGCCCCGCGGCGCCAAGACGGAGTCCGGTCTGTCGTCTGGTGGCGTCCGGATACCGGCGTCGCAGCTGGCCAGTCCCGCTGCCAGGCGGGGACCGTCCGTCCTGGCCGGACAGCAGCGGCCGGGTGGGACCGTCCCGGATACCGGCGCCGTATCTGGCCAGCCCCGCTGCCGGGCGGGGACCGTCCGTCCTGGCCGGACAGCAGCGGCCGGGCGGGACCGTCCCGGATACCGGCGTTGTAGCTGGCCAGTCCCGCTGCCGGGCGGGGACCGTCCGTCGTCGCCGGACAGCAGCGGCCGGGCGGGACCGTCCCGGATACCGCCGTCATAGCTGGCCAGCCCCGCTGCCGGGCGGGGACCGTCCGTCGTAGCCGGACAGCCGCCGGTCTCGGGCCGCATACCGCTGCCGTATTCGGGCAGACCCGCCGTCCGGTGGCGGTCGTGGGCCGCTTTGGTCGGCACCGCAGCTCTGAGCGGCCGGCTTACGAGTTGGTTTTGTGGAGTTTGAGGATGCGGCCGGTGATCGGGTTGGCGATCGCGCGGAGATAGGCGAGGCCGACCTCTGCCGCCGGCACGGTGGCGAAGCCTGGGAACGACGCGTGGTAGTGCGCCGACTCGGTCAGCACCGTGGGGCTCACGCAGTTGATCCGCAGGCCGCGGGGCAACTCGTTGGCCGCGGCCCGCACGAAGCCTTCGACCATGTGGTTGACGGTGCTGCCGAGCGTGCTGTTGGCCGTGTACTCGTCGGCCAGCACCCCCGAGATCAGCGTGAACGAGCCGCGGTCGTTGATGTGGGGCAACGCCGCGCGTACCAGGTTGATCTGGCCCATGCCCTTGCTCGCGATCGACTTGGCCCACTGCTCGTCACTGGCCTCGCCGAGCGGCCCGCCGAACACCTGACCGGCCGCGCTCGCGACGGCGTCGAACGGCGTCAGCCGGGCGAACAACGCGTCCAGGCTCGCCTTGTCGGTGAGGTCGGCCTGATGCCCGCCGGACGTGCGGCCGACGGTCACCACCTCGTAGCCGTGCTGCTCCAACGTCTGCCGCACCCCAGCGCCGACGTCCCCACCGCCGACCAGGATCACCTTCACGTCCGCCTCCTCCCCGAGGGAAAACCAGTTGAACCGGCCCCCGCCGACTCTGCCATCATCGCCGCATGGACCTCCGCCAGCTGCCCCGCTGCGCGGAGTGCGGCTGGCGCCGCCCGGCGCGGGCGCCGTCGTGCGCCACCTGCCTGCGCTGGCTCGACGACGACCTGCGGGTCGCGTGGCGCGCCGCCCGACGTGAATACGGCGTCGCCGACGCTGACGTGCCGGCGTTCGCGGCGACGGTGGTCGCGGATCCGCGGGGCGTGGACTGGCGGGTCTACGACGCCGCGCTCGGCCTCTCCCCGTGCCTGAGCTGCGGCGCGGCCGGCGGGTTGGGCGCCGGGCCGGAGAGCTGCCTCGACTGCACGGCCGCGCACGACTGGCGCTGGCTCGCCGCCGAGACGGACCGGCCGGGCGTGCCGCCGGGCAACGAGCACGCGATCCGCGTGGCGACCGCGGTCGCCCGGATACCGCATCGGTTCCCGGCGCACATGGTGCCGCGCTATGCCGCGTTCCTGCCGATGCTGATCGCCGGGACGCTGCCCGCGGGCGGCGACGCCCGCGCCGCGCAACGCTGGCTCAACACCGGCGGGACCTTGGAGGCGTTGGACGCGGCGCCTAGCACCTCGGCCATCGCGGACCTGGTCAGGCATCCAGTGAGGACGGACGACGACCCGGCTGCCGCCGCGCACCCGATCTGAGCTCGGGCCCGCAATCGCCGCAGTGTGGCAACAACAAACGTCCGGTATCAGTCGGCCGAGGTTACTGCCGATTAACTTAGCGGGCATACCGAGGAGCTACCTGCCTTTGCTTACGGTGCGTGAACACAGTCCACGTGGGATCAGTGGCCAGTTGGATTGCCTCAACCACGCGCGCCAACAGCCTGAACGGCGACCACCCGAACCACAGCGGGAACCATGATCCCGGCCTTGCCCAGTACGCAACTACGCTCGTCTACCGTCCTGTTTGGGTCCTCCTGATGGGACCGATCAGGCTTTCGTTCCAGTCAATTCGACGCGGCAATGTCAATCCGTCTGACAAACGCGAAGAACAGTCACTTAACGCCGATCGATCCTGCTACAGTCGTGGTTCGCTGGGAAACGTCGCCGGAAGCCGCGCAGGGGGCGATGAAATGCCACGTGCGGTCTCGGCCGGTCGGAAGACGCTGGCCTCCGCATCTCCGGCCTGGGTCTTCGTCCTGGCCGGGTTAGCAGCCGCCATCACGTACATCATTTTCGACAGCGCCGCCGTGAGCGGCGTGATCTTCGCCGTGGTCGGCGCCGGCGCGGCCGGGGCCCTCGTCGTGGGTTCGGGTCGCCACAACGCCCGACCGCGCTGGCCCTGGCTGCTGCTCGCGGCCGCCTCCGCGCTCTTCGTCGTCGGCGCCATCATGCGGCCCTGGTCGAGCGAGCAGCCCGGCGCCGCCCAACTGACCGCCGACGGCTTCACCGTGCCCGGCTACGTGCTGATGTTCGCGGCGCTGGTCGGCTTCCTCACCGTCAAGCACGGGCCCAAGCGGCACGCCGTCATCGACGGGATGCTGATCGGACTCGGCGCGGGCCTGATATTCGCGCTGCTGTTCTCCGTGCCGGCCGCGGGCATAGACGACCGGTCGGCTGCCGTGTCGACCGTGGCGGGGCTCTACCCGATCTTCGACCTGGTGCTGGTTCTGCTGGTCGCCAACGTCGCCTTCACCACCTCGATCCGTGGCCCCAGCTACCTCATGCTCATCGGCTCGATGGTGCTGCTGCTGGCCGGCGACATCGGCTACGCGATCATCGGCGTCAACGGCACCGTGGCCGGCAACCGGCTGTTCGACCTGCCGTTCGTGTTCGGCTTCGTGCTGATCGGCGCGTGCGCGCTGCACCCGTCGATGCGCGACATCGGCCGCCGTACCCCCCTGCCCGTGCAGGCCTGGTCCTGGCGCCGGCTCGCACTGATCATCCCGGCGATGGCGGTGCCGTTCGTCCTGCTCGCCGCGATCCCCGACCAGAGCCTGCTCGACCGGATCGTCCTCGCCGTCGGCGGCGCGCTGATGGTGGCGTTGCTGCTGCTGCGGGCGGTGTCGGCGGTGCAGGCGTACGCGGCCGCGCAGCGCGAGTACGAGTACCAGGCCACCCACGACCACCTCACCGCGCTGCCCAACCGGGCGCTGCTCGTCGACCACGTCGGCCAGACGCTGGCCAAGCCGCGCGACCCGGACCGCCCGCTGTGGTTGTTCTTCCTCGACCTCGACGGGTTCAAGCTGGTCAACGACTCGTGGGGCCACTATGCCGGCGACCGAGTGATCGTCGAGGTGGCCCGGCGCCTGCGCCGCACCGTGCCGGCCGGCGCCGCGGTGGCCCGAGTCGGCGGCGACGAGTTCGTGATCGCCCATGTGAGCAGCCGCGACGACGCCATCGCGCTCGCCGAGCGGATCCTCGCCAGCCTCACCCTTCCCCTCAAGGCGACCGCCTCCGACGTGGTGGTGTCCGGCTCCATCGGCATCGCCGGCTCGGTCACCGCGGCGCTGCCGAAGACCGACGACGAGGGTGTACGCGATCCGCACGCCGCGGGTTCCGCGCTGGTCACGGCCGAAGGGTTGCTGCGCGACGCCGACACGGCGATGTACCAGGCGAAGGCCGAAGGGCGCGGCCGCTGGGTGCTGTTCGACTCGACGATGCACGACCGGGTACGCGACCGGATCGACATCGAGCTCGCCCTCCGGCACGCGCTCGCGCATGATCAGCTCCGTCTCGCGTACCAGCCGATCGTGCGTCTTGGTGGCGCCCGGCTGACCGGCGTCGAGGCGTTGATCCGCTGGGAGCACCCGACGAAGGGCACGATCGCGCCTACGAAGTTCATCCCGGTCGCCGAGGAGACCGGGCTGATCACCGACCTGGGCCGGTGGGTGATGCGCGAGGCGCTGCGCCAGCTCGCCGAGTGGCGCAAGGACGACGTGGTCAACGAGGACTTCTGGCTGTCGATCAACGTCTCGCCACGCCAGCTGCGCGACCCGCGCCTCCCCGGCGAGCTCAACGAGGCCCTCGTCGAACACGGCCTCGACGGCGCGTCGGTGATGCTGGAGATCACCGAGTCGGTCATGGTCGACGGGTCGCAGGTGACCGACCAGGTGATGGCCGAGCTGCGCGGGCTGGGCGTGCGCCTGGTCGTCGACGACTTCGGCACGGGCTTCTCCGCGCTGGGCTACCTCCGCCGCCACCCGGTCACCGGCGTCAAGATCGACCGCTCCTTCGTCGGCGGGCTGGGCACCAACCCGGAGGACGAGGAGATCGTCCGGGCCGTGGTCGCGATGAGCTCGGCGCTCGGCCTGACGGTGGTCGCCGAGGGCGTCCAGACCCAGGCGCAGCGCGACGTCCTGCAGGCGCTCGGGGTCGTCTACGGGCAGGGCTGGCTGTGGGGTCGGCCGCAGGATCCCGAAACGTTCGCCCGTCTGCGTCAGCCGGCCGCGATCGGCCGCGGTGGGGCGCTGGCGCGCGAGGCGCGACCGGAGCCGGCGCAACCCAAGCAGGAGACGAAGGTGAGCGGCTTCCCGAGGTTGGGGCCGCCACCGGACCCCACGAACACGACGGAGGCCGAACGCCGCCTCCTCGACCCGATCCCGGGCGAGCCGGCCGCCGTGGCGAGCGCCGCGCGCCCGAACGGCAACGGCCGCACCGCGGACAAGCCGGGGTCCGCCGGCGGCGATCACGAACCGGAAGCGGACCGCACGGCCGTCGGCAGCGGCGCCACCATCGAGCGGGCAACCGCCCCCGATTCACGCGCCGTCAACGGCAACGCTCCCGCACCGCCGGCGGCCGCCCTGAACGGACCCGCGGAGCGCGAAGCGGAGCGGGCGGGCACCGCGACGGACGATGAGTCGGTCGCCGCGACGGCGGCCCGGCAGGTTCGGCGGCCGACGCTGGCCGGCGGCCGGGGCAACGGCGCGGAGCGGGCGGGTCTCGTCGAGTCGGGGGCGCCGGACGCTGACCGTCCGCACTGGACACTTGCCGAGAAGGCGGCCTATCTTCCCTGGGGCGGGCCGGATCGGCCCGACGCCGCGGAGGCGGCACGCTCCACGGTCGCCGAACCCCCGGATGACGCCGTGAACGGACGGTCGACTGCCAACGGCAGCGTCGCCGATCCGACGCTGGCCCCGACCGCCGATGCGCTCGGGCGCGACCCCGCGGGCAACGAGCCGCCGGACACGACACACCCGGCGCCGCGCATCCCCGCCAAGAACAGCCGCCGCGCGGCGGAGGAGAGCAGACTGCCCCAGCCCTCCGCTGACATCGTCGAGGTGGCGCGCCGCTCGGCGGGTGCGCCGGTCGAGGGAGCCGTCGACCCACGGCTCGACGCCGGCGCGACCCAGCCACGGCTCGACCGCGACGAACCCTGACCCGGCGCCACGACGACCCAGCGAGGCCCCAGGGTCTCCCCGTGTCGACGTCAGCACCATGACCAAGGCGGACAGGCGGATATCGGTGCCGTCACGCCCGGTGTCGCTGGCGGACCAACCGGATCAAGGGCGGGCCGACGCTGCGTCAGGTGAAGCTTCGACGGAGCCGGCTCCCGGTCACCCGCGCCGAGCGACCGGTCGGCGGTTCGGGCTCACGCCGATGGGCAGAGAACGCGGGCGGCGCGGCGTCTCCGGGCCGGGCAAGGTGTCGGCGCCCTACCGCTCGGCCGACGTCCGGCGCCGCTCTCCCGTCTCGGAGTCAGCGCTCGGAGCCTGCGAAGCGATGGCCGCGCGGAGCAGGCTGAGGATGCTCCTGGAGCCGACATGCTTTCGCATGTACCCACGCCTCGCGGCATGTGCGCCCCGACGACACCCTGCCCTTGGCGCAGAAAAGCCGCCACCGGTCTCGGTCGACGATGGCGGGGAGCGGCCGGCCGTGAAGCCGGGCGCCGGCGGTCATGAGGCGGCGGCCGTGAAGCCGAGCGCCGGCGGTCAGGAGGCGACCGGGAGCTCCCACGACCAGAAGGCCTGGGTGTCCAGGCGGGTGGCGACCACATCCGGGGTCAGGGCGGTCAGGGTCCGGGTGATCGCGTCGTTGAGGTGGCGGGCCTCGTTGCTCGCGCAGATGTCCAGGGCCGCGATTCCCGCGTTGGCCCGGACGTGGCGCCACATCATCTCGATGACCGCTTCGAAGACGCCGGAGCGGCGGTGGGGGTCGGCGATGGCGAAGAAGCCCAGGTACCAGATGCGGCGTTCGGCGTAGTGGCCCGGCCAGCGGTGCGCGAAGTAGTCCGGGGAGATCAGCGGCATCGCGTCCAAGTCGTTGGTGAACGTGGACAGACCCGCCAGCGTGCCGTCTTCCGCGACCGCGACGTACTTCTCGACGCGGTCGTCCGACATCACCTCGTCGAACTCCGCTCGGTGCATCAGGTGGCGCTGAACGGCCGCGTAGCGTAGCTCCTCGAACGCCGTCTGGTAGAGCTGCCAGGCCTCCTCGCGTCGCGCGCCGGTCAGGACCTTCTCGACATCGACGTGCATAACCGCCCGCTCTCGATCACCAGGTCAACCACCGAAGCTACCCGGCAGGGCGGAAAACGTGCAAGGTCATTCATATTGTCTTCGTCACTCCGGACGTCCTGGTCACTCCGGCTCGTTGTCGGCCTGACCCCCGATCACGTACGGCGTCGAATAGCCCTCGTAGGCCAGGTGCGCGACCATGCCGTCCGCCGCATGCGGCAGGTTGTGGCAGTGGTCCATCCAAATGCCCGGATTGTCGGCTCGGAACGCCACCACGAAGGTCTCCCCCTCGTCGACGTCGAGCGAGTCCGTCCACCACGGACTGCCGCTCGCCGCCACCCCGTCGCGCGACAGCACCAGCGCGACGTGGCCGTGCAGGTGCATCGGGTGCACCTCGCCCGAGTCGTTGGTGATCGTCATCCGCACCACGTCGCCCTGGCGGACCATGAACATGGGCACATCGGGATAAAGGTGGCCGTTCATCGTCCAGAACAGGCCCGGACGACCGTCGACGAACCCCGGCCACCGGTCGATCGTCAGCGTGAAGTCGCGGTCGACGTGCGACGTGTCGAGGTCGACCGGCGCCGGCGTCCCGTAGGCCAGCAGGTCCAGCGGCGCCGCCGCCGTGTCCGCGGTCGGCGCCTCCGCCCCGGGCGGCCCGACCACCAGCGACAACCCCGCGCCCAGGTCGACCCGCACCGCACCCGCGCCGGCCGGCGGCGGCGTGACCGACAGATCGACCCGCCCACCGGCGGCGACCACCACGACCCGGCTGGACACCTCGCCAGGCTCGTGCAGGTCGTGCCCGTCGACGGCCAGCACCCGGTAGGGCGCCCCGGCCACGGCCACCCGCAGCGGCCCGCTGTCGGTGTTGACCACCCGCACCCGCGTCGGGACTCCGGAGGGCGCCGACACGTGCCGCGACCCCGTCGCACCCTGCACCGTCCGCCGACCGTCATAGGTGTGCACCTGAGCGACCACACCCGGGACCGAATCCCGCGACGGCAGCACCACCAGCGCGCCGAACAGACCCTCCTTCACCTGTTCGTGCGACACCTGGTGGGAGTGGTACCAGAAGGTCCCCGCGTCCGAGACCCGGAACCGGTAGGTGTGCCGCCCGCCCACCGGCACCGCGTCCTGGGTCACCCCGGCGACGCCGTCCTCGGCGTTGGGCACCCGCACGCCGTGCCAGTGCAGGGCCACCCCGTCGGGCACGGACTCGTTGACGAGCTCGACCTGCACGATGTCGCCCACGGTGGCCGTGATCTCCGGGCCCGGCGACGAGTGGTTGAGCGTGAAGCCGTCGACCCGCTCCCCGCTCGCCAGTGTGAACGCCTCCTTGCGCGCGGTGAGTGACACCGTGACCGCAGCCGGCCCGGCCGGCCCGGTCAGCGACGCCACCGACGTGCCGCCGGCATGCTGGTGCCCGCCCACGGGCACCGCGCCACCGCCGTAGTCGGCATAGCCCATGTCCATCACCGAATAGGACGACGGCAGGCGGCTGTCCCACCAGAGGTAACCGAGCGTCCCGAGCAGCACCACCGACAACCCGATCGCGCCCCACCGCAGCAGCTGCCCCACCCATCCCCGCCGCCCGGCGGCCTCCGCACCGCCGGTCGGGGAGGGAGACGAGGCATGACTGTCCTGCCCGGCCGAGGTGGTGGCAGTCTCGGCCGGGTCGACTGGTGTGGTCATGCGCCCGCGGGAACCCCGGGGTCACCGACCCGCGCGGGGGCGACCGGGGCCTCGGAGCGGGTCGCCCGACCACCGGCCATCCCGGCCAGACCGGCGATGGCGAACGCGTTGAGGGCGTGCAGGATGCCGACGACCGGCGCGCTGAACGACACGAACGCCAGCGCGATCTGCAGGACGACCAGGCCGACGACGCCCCAGGCCATGGCCACGCCGCCGCGCACCTTGGCGAAGAACGCCACGATGCCGAACAGCAGCGCCAGCACCGGGATCACCATCATGCCGACCACCGAGTGGATGGCCGCGCCGGCGTTGGCGTCGGTGTCCTCGGTGAACGGGACCCCGTCACCCGCCTTGTTGATGATGTCGAACGCGCTCCAGGCGATGACCAGCACCTGCACCACCACGCCGAGCGCGATCAACCGGGACAGCCAGATGTAGAGCGACCGCATCGCACAACCCCGTCCGAAGTAAGTCTGTGTGGGACGCGATGACTCTATGAAAGAGGTACGACGGTTTCGTACTCGGCAGGGAGTATCCGACAGTACGTCGTGCGACGTATCAGAGCGCTTGCCGCAGCCACTCCTCGACGCCCGCGATGTGTACCGTCGCCCACGACCGGGCCAGGTCCGGCTCCCGCGCTGTGATCGCGTCGACGATCGCCTGGTGCTGCTCGCGGGTCCGCTCGACCGCGCCCTCCTGGGTCAGCCCGCGCCAGATCCGGGCCCGGGTGGTCGGCCCGGACAGCCCGTCGATCAGCGAGCAGAGCGCCGCGTTGCCCGAGCCGGCCGCGATCGCCCGGTGGAACTCGAGGTCGTTGGCGACCAGCGCCTCGACCGACGGCGACGGGCCGAGCTCGTCGAGCACCCGCTGCAGCTTGGCGATCTCGGGGTCGCTCATCCGCCGCGACGCGAGCGCCGTCGCGGCGGGCTCCAGGATCCGCCGCACCTCGAGGAACTGGAGCACGGTGTCGTCGCGGTGGAAGTCGACCACGAAGCTGAGCGACTCCAGCAGGAGGTCCGGCGAGAGGCTGGTGACGTAGGTGCCGTCGCCCTGCCGCACGTCGAGCACCTTGATGATGGACAGCGCCTTGACCGCCTCGCGCAACGAGTTGCGGGACAGCCCCAGCCGCTCGGCGAGGTCGGCCTCCTTGGGGAGGCGGTCCCCGGGGCCGAGGGCCCCGGAGACGATCATCTCCTTGATCTTGTCGATCGCTGCGTCGGTCAACGCCACGGCGTCGCCACCTCAGTCCTGGGCCTTGCCCGTCGTCACCCGGGCCAGCATCAGCGCCACCAGGATGATCAGGCCGTAGATGGCCTGGATCCACTGTGCCGAGACGCCGGCGAGCGTGAGGATGTTGTTGATCAGGCCGAGCACGATCACGCCACAGAGCGCGCCGAACAGCGTGCCCTTGCCGCCCTCCATGCTCACCCCGCCGATGACGGCCGCGGCGAACACCGTGAAGATCATGCCGGAGCCCTGCGCCGACGCGACCGAGCCGAGTCGACCGGTCATCAGCAGACCGGCCAGCGCCGCCAGGAGGCCACCGACGACGAAGACCACGAAGATCACCCGGTCGGCCCGGATGCCGGCCGCGCGCGCCGCGTCACGGTTGCCACCGATGGCGTACACCGCGCGCCCGTGGCGGAACCAGCCGAGCACCGCGATGCCGATCGCGAACAGCACCGCGCAGATCCAGATCGAGGCTGGCAGGCCGAGCCAGACCGCATTGCCGAGGTAGAGGACCGACGACGGCAGCTCGAACAGGTTCTGCCCACCGGTGATGCCGATCTGCAGACCACGCAGCACGATCAGCATGCCGAGCGTCACGATGAACGCCGACAGCCCGAACCGCAGGATCAGCATCCCGTTGAACGCTCCGATGAGGACGCCGACCAGCAGGCAGATCGGGATGGCCAGCGCGGTGGACCACTCGGTGCCCAGGCCGTTGCTGGCCGCCGGGATGACCAGCGCGACGGCCAGCGCCGGCGCGAGGCCCACAGTGGACTCCAGCGACAGGTCGAACCGCCCGCCGATCAGGATGATCGCCTCGGCCAGCACCAGCAACGACAGCTCGGTCTGCTGCTGCAGCACGTTGACGATGTTGGCGCTGCTCAGGAACACCGGGTCGATGAGCGCACCCACGAGAACCAGGACGATGATCGCGGGTACGAGCGCCAGGTCCCGCATCCGCGCCAGCGCGGGCCCCCGCAACCGCCGGCGCGCGCCAGGCACGTCGACAGCCGGTGGCGCGGTGGCAGTGCCGCTCATGACTCCGCTCCTTCTGCAGAAACACCTTCGACGACCGCGACCACCTGCGCGTCCTCCCAGCCGTGGGCGAGTTCGGCCGTCACGCGGCCGTGGAACATGACCAGCACCCGGTCGCAGTGGCGCAGGTCGTCGAGCTCGTCGGAGACCATCAGCACGCCGGTCCCGCCGTCGGCCGCCGCCCGCACCGCACCGAGCAGCGACTCCTTGGACCGCACGTCGACGCCGGCGGTCGGGTTGATCAGCACCAGCACCCGCGGGTCGGTCGACAGCGCGCGGGCCAGCACGACCTTCTGCGCGTTGCCGCCGGAGAGGCTGGACACGGGCGCCAGCGGGCTCTCGGTGCGGATGTCGTAGCGCCGCACCATGTCCGCCGCCACCGAAGACCGCCGCCGCGGCACGACGACGCCCGCGGGCCCGAGCCGGTCGGCGATCGGCAGGGTAGCGTTCTCGGCCACCGACAACAGGGGCACCAGCCCCTCGCGGTGCCTATCCTCCGGCACCAACCCGATCCCGGCCTTGAGAGCGGCCGGAACTCCGGCGCCTACCGGCGAAGATCCGACCGACACCGTCCCGCGGTCGGCCCGCCGCAGCCCGCCGACGGTCTCGGCGAGCGACACCTTGCCGCTGCTGCCCGAGCCGGTGACACCGACGATCTCGCCGGCCCGCAGCTCGAGGTCGATCCCGTCGTAAGCCCCCGCCAAGGTCAGGTCACGCAGCGACAGCACCGGCGCCGAGTCGGGCACGGTGCGGGGCGCGACGTCGGTCAGCCCGACCGCCTCCCCCGTCATCGCCGCCACCAGCGCGTCGTGGCCCACCGCCGACACGGGCTCGGTGAGCACCCAGCGGGCGTCGCGGAGCACGGTCACGGTGTCGCAGACCTCGTAGACCTCGCGGAGGTGGTGCGAGATGAACAGCATCGTCACGCCGGACGCCGACAGCGACCGCATCCGCTCGAACAGCCGCTCGATCGCGGTCGCGTCGAGGCGGGCGGTCGGCTCGTCGAGGATGATGAACCGGGTGCCGATCGAGAGCGCGCGGGCGATCTCGACCAGCTGCCGCTGCTCGACGTTGAGGTCGCCGGCGAGCGCCGCCGGGTCGACGGCGACGCCGTACTCGTCCAGCAGGGCGCCGGCCCGCCGCCGCAACGCGCCCCACCGGATCGGGCCGTGCGACGCCTGCCGGTTGAGGAACAGGTTCTCCGCCACCGACAGCGTCGGGATGATGGTCGACCGTTGGTAGACGCACGCCACCCGGCGGCGCCAACCGTCGCGATCGGACGGTGCCGGCGCCGGCTCGCCGCCGAACGACACCCGGCCCTCGTCGGCCCGTTGCAGGCCGGTGAGCACCGAGACCAGGGTGGACTTGCCGGCGCCGTTGCGGCCCACGAGCGCGTGGGTCTCGCCGGGCCGGATCGCCACGCTCACCCCGGCCAGCGCGGTCGTCGCGCCGAAGCGCTTGGTCACCTCTTCGGCCGAGACGGCCGGGGGCGGGGCGGCAGCCCCACTCCCGGCCGCGTCGGACAGCAGTGCGGTCATCACTTCCCGATCTGGTTGCCCCACAACGACGCGTCGTCGACGTTGTCCTTCGTCACGAGCGGCGCCGGCAGCTGGTCTTCGAGCACGCCGTTGCCGACGTCGATGATGGTGCTGTCATGGTCGGTCGGTCCAGGGGTGAACGTCTTTCCCTCGACCGCGGCCTTGGCGTAGAACAGCGCGTACTTGGCGTAGAGGTCCGCCGGCTGCGAGACGGTGGCATCGATCTCGCCCTTGCGGATCGCCTCGAACTCCTGCGGGATGCCGTCGTTGGAGACGATGAAGATGTGCTTGGGGTCGGTCGGCGGCACCAGCAGGTTCTTGGACTTCAGCAGCTGCAGGGTGGGCGCCAGGAACACGCCGCCGGCCTGCATGTAGATGCCCTTGATGTCGGGGTGCTGGGCGAGCCGGGTCTGCAGCGCGGCGGACGCCTTGGCGCCCTCCCACTCGGTCGGCTCCTCGAAGATGGTGATGTCGGGGAACTTCGTCTTCATGCACTCGGCGAAGGCCTCGGACCGGTCGCGGCCGTTGACGGACGACAGCGAGCCCTGGAACTCGATGACCTTGCCCTTGCCGCCCAGCTTCTCGTCGAGGAACTCGCACGCCTTCTGGCCGTAGGCGCGGTTGTCGGCCCGCACCACCATGAAGACCTTGCCCTTGTCGGGCCGGGTGTCGACGGAGACGACAGGGATCTTCTTGCCCTCGAGCTGGGTGAGCGTGCTGGCGATGGCGCCGGTGTCCTGGGGCGCCATCACGATCGCCTTGGCGCCCTGGGCGGTCAGCGCCTGCGCGTTGGCGACCAGCTTGGCGATGTCGTTCTGCGAGTTGGTCGGCGTCATCAGGTTGATGCCGCTCTCCTGCGCGTACTGCGGGATGTACTTCGCGTACGAGTTCCAGAAGTCGCTGTCCGCCCGGGGCAGGTCGACGGCGATCGGCGGGTTGGCGGTGCCGCCACTGCCGGTGCCGCTGCCTCCGCTGGAGCCCGAGTCGGACGAGTTGCAACCGGCGGTCACCGCGGCCAACGCGGCGACGACCGCCACGCTGACGACGGCGCGTCTGTGAAGAGTCATCGCAGTCCTCTGTGGTGGGCAGGGATGGGTAGGGGTGGGTCAGACGGTGCGGGACCAGGCCGGTCCGTCGGGGAAGGCGAACCGGGCCCGGCTTTCGGGACGCATGGTCGAGCTGAAGCCGGGCGCCTGGGGTGCCAGGTAACGACCGGCGCGGATCTGCACGGGATCGCGGAAGTGCTCGTGGAGATGGTCGACGTACTCGATGACCCGGTTGTCCATCGACCGGGACACCGCGACGTAGTCGAACAGCGAGAGGTGCTGCACCAGCTCGCAGAGGCCGACACCGCCGGCGTGCGGGCAGACCGGCACGCCGAACTTGGCCGCCAGCAACAGGATCGCGACGTTCTCGTTGACGCCGGCGACCCGCGCGGCGTCGAGCTGCACATAGGACACCGCGCCCAGCTGGAGCAGCTGCTTGAAGACCACACGGTTCTGCACGTGCTCGCCGGTGGCCACCGGCACGGGCGCGATGCCGCGGGCGATGGCGGCGTGGCCGACCACGTCGTCGGGGCTGGTCGGCTCCTCGACCCACCACACGTCGTACGGCGCGAGCGCGCCGACCCAGTCGATGGCGTCCTGGACGTCCCAGCGCTGGTTGGCGTCGACGGCGATCCGGATGTCCGGCCCGCACACCTCGCGGGCGATCCGCAGCCGGCGCAGGTCGTCGTCGAGGTCGGCGCCCACCTTGAGCTTGATCTGCCGGAAGCCGGCGTCGAGCGCCTCGCGGCACAGCCGGCGCAGCTTCTCGTCGTCGTAGCCGAGCCAGCCGGGCGACGTCGTGTAGGCCGGGTAGCCGTTGGCGAGGAGCTCGGCGACGCGCTCCTCGCGGCCGACGGCGCCCGGCTGGAGCAGCGCGAGCGCCTCCTGCGGGGTGAGCGCGTCGGTCAGGTAGCGGAAGTCGACCAGCGAGACGAGCTCCTCCGGCGGCATCGAGGCCAGCAGCTGCCAGAGCGGCAGACCGGCCTGCTTGGCCTTGAGGTCCCAGAGGGCGTTGACCACGGCGGAGATGGCCATGTGCATGACGCCCTTCTCAGGGCCCAGCCAGCGCAGCTGCGAGTCGTGCACCAGCTCGCGCCAGAACGCGCCCAGGTCGTCCAGGACGCTCTTCACGAGCCGGCCGGCGAGGTAGGGCCGCAGCGCGGCGATCGCCGCCGTCTGCACCTCGTTGCCCCGGCCGATCGTGAAGGCGAACCCATGGCCTTCGTGCCCATCGACCTCGTCGGTCCGCAGCACCACGTAGGCCGCCGAGTAGTCCGGGTCCGGGTTCATCGCGTCGGAGCCGTCCAACTCGCGCGAGGTCGGGAACCGCACGTCGTAGGTGTCCAGCGACACGAAGCGGGCGGTCATCGATGATCCTCACGCGCATTCATAGGTCCGATGTTTACCAGGTGATCGGATGTGTGACAAGAGTTTGCGAGGATCGACGAACGAATCGCCCCGTTGCCGGGGCGATTCGTCCAATGACTAGCCGGGATCAGACCAGGTCGAACTTCTCCCACGCGCCGATCGCCGCGCGGTTGGCGACCAACGGCTGGGTGCCGCTGTTCTCCGCGACCACGTACATGTTGTTGACGGTCGCCCGCAGGCTCTCACTGCCGTCGGCGTTGCGGACGAGGGCGAACGTCTCCCACGGCCCGACCGCCGCCCGGTTGGCGACGAGCGGGTTCGCGCCGGCGTTCTCCGCGCACACGTACATGTTGTTGGCCCGTGAGCGCAGCGCGACGTTGCCACCGCCGAGTTCGACCACGTCGAACCGCTCGGTGGCGCCCGCCGTCGCCTTGTTGGCGATCAGCGGCGTCGTGCTGTTGGCGGCGCTGACGAACTGGTTGTTGACGAGCGCCCTGAGCGTCGAGCCACCGGTCGACGTGCCACCGGAGTTGATGGTGAACGCGTCCAGGTCGAACAGGTTGCCCGCGCCGCCCTTGAAGACGAAGAACAGCTGCGTCGGGCCGGACGGCACGCCGGTGAGGTTGGCGGTGACGTTGGCGTACGTCTCCCAACCGCCCGTCGGGCTGACCGTCAGCGTGCCGTGCAGCGGGCCGGTCTGCGAGCCGCTGCGCACCTCGATGGTGCCGCCGACCGTGCCCGACGCGACGCGCGCGGTGATGCTGCTGGCGTTGGACAGGTTGTAGGGCCGGAACGAGATCCAGTCGTTGTTGTCGATGTAGCCGGCCGTCGCGCCACCCTCGGCCGGGCCGTGGTTGGCGACCTGCACCCCGCCGGACTGGGCCGCGAAGTGCTCACCCTGGCGGTGCCGCGGCTGCAGGACCTTCTGGTTGGTCGTGGTCAGCCCACCGTTGTCGGTGTAGGAGGCCACGAAGATGCCGAAGATGTTGGCCGCCGCGTCGTGCTCGCCGTCGGTGGGCACGGTGAGCGTGCCGGAGCAGCCCGTCTTCGACGTGATCTGGTGCGAGTGGTTGTCGTGGCCGAGGAAATAGGTCACCGACACCCGCGAGCAGTTGATGGTGCCGTCCTCAGGATCCGAGACGCTCACGGTGTACGGGATGGTGTCGCCGAAGTTGAACAGCGTCCCGTCGGCCGGGGCGCTGAGGTTGACCGTCGGCGCCGAGTTGCCGACCGTGACGACGAGGCTGGCCGTGCCGGACAGTCCGGTCGGGTCGGTGACCCGCAACGTCGGCGTGTAGGTGCCGTTGGTGTTGTAGGTCTTCGTCGGGTTCGCCGCCGTCGACGTGGTGCCGTCGCCGAACGTCCAGAGATAGGAGAGCGCCCCGCCCTCCGGGTCCGACGAGCCCGCCGACGAGAACGTGATGCTCAGCGGGGCCGGGCCGGAGGTCCGGTTGGCCGACGCGACCGCCACCGGGCTGCGGTTGCCGCCGCCGATGTACTCGATGCGATAGAGCGCCTGGTTGTTGGAGCCCGTGCCGTAGTCGAGCACGTAGAGGGCGCCGTCCGGCCCGAAGGCCATGTCCATGACCTGCGTGCCGTCCCACGGGAAGTCCGAGATCTCGCCGTAGCCGCCGTTCGCGTTCACGGCGATCGCCTTGATCCACTGACGGCCGTACTCGCCTGCGAAGTAGCGCCCGTCGAGCGACTGCGGGAACTTCACTGCCGAGTTGAGGGATGCGTTGTAGCGGTAGACCGGGCCGCCCATCGGCGACTCGGATCCGCCACCGAACTCCGGCGGCGTCGAGTCGAAGCCGTACCGGATCCAGGCCGGCTTGGCCGCCGGCAGCGTCTGCTGGCCGGTGTTGCGGAACGAGTTGTTGGTCGGCCCGCCGGCGCAGTTGTACTTGGCCTGCGACGGACCGGTCGGGAACGTGTACTCGTTGTAGGTCTCGGTCGTCGAGTTGTTGCCGGTGCAGTAGGGCCAGCCGTAGAAGCCCGGCCCGGTGATCCGGTTGAACTCGACCTGGCCGCCGGGACCGCGGTTGGGGTCGGCCGCGCCCGCGTCGGGCCCGTAGTCACCGAGGTAGACGATGCCGGTCGGCTTGTCGACGCTCATCCGGAACGGGTTCCGGAAGCCCATCGCGTAGATCTCCGGCCGGGTGTTCGCGGTCCCCGGCGCGAACATGTTGCCGGCCGGGATCGTGTAGGTCCCGTTGGCCTGCGGCTTGATCCGCAGGACCTTGCCGCGCAGGTCGTTGGTGTTGGCCGAGGAGCGCTGCGCGTCGAACTGCGGGTTCCGGTTGGTCCGCTCGTCGATCGGGGTGTACGCGTTGCTCTCGAACGGGTTCGTGTCGTCGCCGGTGGTCAGGTAGAGGTTGCCGGCCGCGTCGAAGTCGATGTCGCCACCGACGTGGCAGCACTGGCCGCGGTCGTTGGCCACGGTCAGCACGACGACCTGGCTGCCCATGTTGAGCGTGTTGTCGGCGTTGAGGGTGAACCGCGACAGGTTGAGCTGACCCTTCCACGCGTTGAAGTCCGCCGCGGTGCCGGTCGTCGGCGCGTCACCGCCCGGCGTCGACAGCGGTGGCGAGTAGTAGAGCCAGACGTGGCGGTTCGAGGCGAATCCCGGGTCGACCGCGACGCCCTGCAGGCCCTCCTCGTCGTGGGTGTAGACGGGGATGGTGCCGGCCACCTTGGTGTTGCCGCTGGGGTCGGTCACCCGCACCGTGCCGTTGCGGGCGGTGTGGATGACCGTGCGGTCCGGCAGCACGGCGAGGGACATCGCCTCGCCGATCTCGGCCGAGCCGACCGCCAGTTGGACGGCCTGGTAGTCGGAGGCCGGGACGGGCGCCGCGGCGGCGGGCGCCGCGGCGGTGGTCACCGCCAGCGTGGAGCTGGCGGCGCCGAGCAGGCCGACGGCGAGCAGCCGTGACCAGCGCCGAGGGGATGGGCGCATACCTTGTCCTTTCACGATCCGTAGACCTCGAGCTCCCAGAGGGAGTAGCCGTACTGGGTGAGGGCCCGCTGCGTGCCGTTGACGCGGACGTAGCGTGCGGTGGGTGGGGTGGTGAGGGTGACGTCGTCGACGGCGCCGTCACCGGTCGTGGTGGCGTAGGCGGTGGTCCAGGTCGAGCCGTTGGTCGAGGTCTGGATCTGGTAGGCCCGCGCGAAGGCGGCCTCCCACTGGAGCCGGACGCGGTTGACGGTCCGCGCCGACCCCAGGTCGACGGTGATCCACTGCGGGTCGCTGTAGGCGGATCCCCAGCGGGTGCCGGTGTTGCCGTCGACGGCGTTGGCGCCCGCGTGCGCGGAACCGGGCTCCACACTGGACACCGTCACCGGCTGGTTGCGCGACAGCAGGGTCGGCCCGGTGCCGCCGCCGGGCGTGCCGTAGACGTTGAAGTCCCACAGCGAGTAGCCCCACTGCGTCCCGCGCTGCGTGCCGTTCATCCGCACGTAGCGACCGGTGCCGGACAGGGCGATGTCGTCGACCCCGCCGTCGCCGGTGGTGGTCGAGTGGACGGTCGTCCAGGTGGAGTTGTTCTGTGACGTCTGGATCTGGTAGGCCCGCCCGAACGCGGTCTCCCAGTTGAGCCGCACCCGGGACAGGTTGTAGGACTGCCCGAGGTCAACCGTGATCGACTGCGGGTCGCTGTAGAGGCTCCCCCACCGGGTCGCCGGGTTGCCGTCGGTGGCGTACGCGGCGAGGTTCCCGCCCTCCACACTGGATGCCGAAACCGGCTTGCCCTGGGCGATGTCGGTCGCCGGCGGGTTGCCGCCCTCGGCCTTGATGCGGATGTTGCGGTAGTTGATGTCCAACCCGGCGCCGTCGTTCTGCACGCCGATGTAGCCGTTGGCGATGGCCCGCGGGCTCTGGTAGTCGTTGATCTTGACGCCGTTGAGCCAGATCTCGACGCGCTGCCCGTGCACGCCGATCTCGTAGGTGTTCCACGAGCCCGGCGGGTTCAGGGCCGCGTCGCGCAGCGCGTAGTTCGGCCCCTGGAAGCTGTAGACGCTGCCCGTGGTGCGGGTCGGGTCGGCGTCGGTCGCGTCGACCTGGATCTCGTGACCCTGGTTGACGGGGTTCCACGGGTCGCCCGCCGGGTCGGGGAAGCCGATGAACACGCCGCCGTTGTCGTCGCCCGGCATCATCCAGTCGACCTTCAGCGAGTAGTTGCTGAACGTCCGCACCGGATACCAGAGCAGACCCATCCCGCCGACCGAGCTGAGTGTGCCGTTGGCCAGGGTGAAGCTGCCGGCGCCGATCTGCCGCCAGTTGTTGAGGCTGGCCTGGGTGCCGTCGAACAGCGCGGTGTAGCCGGTTTCCGGCCGGCAGTCGGCGGGCCGGTTGTTGGCCGCGATCTGGATGCCGCCGAGCAGCATCCGGGTGAAGTTCGCGTCGGTGTACGCCTCTTCGACGTGTCCGAGCCCGGTGTACCACGACCGTCCACTGCCGACGTTCTTGCACCAGGTGATCGGGTGGTCGCCACTCATCGAGCCACCGGAGTACGACGACTCGTCGAGGCTGGCCAGCACCTTGGCGGTGGAGCGGGGGTTGGTGCGGTAGTTGTACCACTCGTCGAGCCGCGACCAGGTGGCCGGCAGGTGCGCGGTCGAGGCGTTGCCCCGGTCCTCGACCCGGATCGTGGCGGTCTGGTTGGCCGGATGCGACTGGAACCACGCGCCGACGAGCTCGCCGTAGAACGGCCAGTCGTACTCGGTGTCGGCCGCCGCGTGCACACCGACGAACCCGCCGCCGCCCGTCACGTAGGTCTGGAAGGCGGTCTGCTGGCTCGCGTTGAGCACGTCGCCGGTCGTGGAGAGGAACACCACCGCCTGGTACTGCGCGAGGTTGGCGGTGGTGAACTGGTTGGCGTCCTCGGTCGCGGTGACCGAGAAGCCGTTCTGCGAGCCGAGCTGCTGGATCGCCGCGATGCCGTTGGGGATCGACGAGTGCCGGAAGCCGGCCGTCTTGGAGAAGACGAGGACCTTGGTGAGCGGGGCGGCCGTGGCCGCCGGCGGTGCGACCGCGAGGCCCGCCACGAGGGCGAGCGCCGCGGCCGCGGCGATGGCGCGGATGCGCATGGGAGCTCCTGAGGATTCGGGCGTGGGGCCCGGACGTCGGCGCGACCGGGCCCCACGCGGCTTTGCGCTCCGGCCGTTAGGGCAGCGTCCAGTTCTGGGCGCCGGTGCCGTTGCAGTCGTAGATCTGCAGCTGGGTTCCGTTGGTGGTGTTGGAGCCCGGGATGTCGAGGCACTTGTTGGCCTGCGGGTTGCGCAGGCTGCCGCTGACGCCGGTGACCCACTGCTGGGCGCCGGTGCCGTTGCAGGTCCAGAGGTGGATCTTCGTGCCGTTCGCCGTGCCGCTGGACTGGACGTCCATGCACTTGCCGAGCGAGCGGATCGTCCCGTCGGTGCCGACCGTCCAGGTCTGGTTCGGCGCGCCGTTGCAGTCCCAGATCTGGATCTTCGTGCCGTCGGCCGTGCCGCTGGCGTTGACGTCGGCGCACTTGCCGAGCGCCTTGACGGCGCCGGTCCGCGGGCCGCCGCCGCCGCCCGGTGTCGAGACGCCCGGACCCACGAACGTGTAGCTGTCGAGGTCGAGGAACGCGCCGCTGCCGCCGGTGAACACGATGTAGAGGTCGTGCGTGTTGTCGTCGGGCTTGTTCACCGGCACGGTGATGTCGGTGTAGGTGTCCCAGCTGCCGGTGCTCGGCACCGCGACCCGGGCGACCTCGGGGCCGGTGGTCGAGTCGTAGCGGAACGAGATCGTGCCGCCGGCGCCACCCGAGGAGACCCGGGCCCGGAGCTGGTTGATGCCCTTCAGGCTGACACCGTGGTGCCGCACGTACTCACCGTTCTGGATGTCACCGAGCCGCTTGCCGCCCTCGGCGCCGGCCGCGTTGATCACCTGCGGGCCGTTGAGGGTCACGTAGTGCTCCGCCTGCCACTGCTTGGGCCAGAGAGTGATCTCCTTCTCCCCGGTCAGCGGGACGGTGCCGGTCGCGCCCCGGTCGGTGTAGCTGGATCGCAGCACGAAGAACAGCGTCGAGTCGGGGCCGGCGTGCACGGGACCGGTGTTGACGGTGAACCCGCAACCGGTGCCCTGGCCCTCCTCGTGCGCGTGCTCCTGGTGACCCAGCGCGGCCCGGATGACCACGTTGGCGCACGGGATCGTGCCGTCCTGCGGGTCGGTCGCCGTCGCGGTGCTCGTGACGTTCTCGTCCCACGAGATCATGCCGCCGGCCGGTACGCCGTTCAGCGTGACCGTGGGCCGGTTGTTGCCGACCACGATCGGCAGCAGCGTCGTGCCGCTGCGCCCGGTGCCGTCGTTGACGGTCAGCCGCGCCCGCTTGTCGCCGACCGTCGTGTAGGTGTAGGTCGGGTTGGCCGCCGTGGAGTCGACGGTCCCGTTGTTGTCGAAGTCCCACTGGTAGGTCAGCGGGTTGCCGTCGGGGTCGGTGCTGCCCGCGCTGGAGAAGGTGACCTGCAGCGGGGCCAGGCCGTTGTCCCGGTTGGCCGAGGCCACCGCGATCGGGGCCCGCCCGCCGGCCACATAGTTGATCTTGTAGAGCCCGGCCGCCACGTCGCCCGAGAAGTAGCCGTTGCCGTACTCGAGCAGGTAGAGCGAGCCGTCCGGGCCGAACTCCATGTCGATCGGGTGCACGAGCTGCATCCCGGCCAGCACGGGCTCGATCACCGTCGGCGTACCGGTCGACGGGTTGCCGTTGTTGAACTGGACCTCCTTGATCCAGTTGCGGCAGTACTCGGAGATGAGCCACTTGTTGTCGTAGTACTGCGGCCACTTCACGTCCGAGACCAGGTTGGGGTCGTAGTGGTAGACCTCGGTGTGGTTCGGCGAGCCGCAACCGCCGGGGTTGTCCAGGGCGGGCCACTCCTTGCTGCCGCCGTGCTGTTCCCAGACGAGCGCGGGCTTGGTCGGTGGCAGCTGCTGCAGGCCGGTGTTGCGGGGCGAGTTGTTGACCGGCCCGGTCGTGCCGCCGCACGGGAACCAGCCGCGCGGCGCGTTGGCCGCGAAGTCCCAGTCGTTGTAGGCGACGTTGGGGCCGCCGCAGTAGGGCCAGCCGTAGTTGCCGGGCGCGGTGGCCCGGTTGAACTCGTCGTAGGCGGCCGGGCCGCGGTTGGCGATCGTCGCGCCCGCGTCCGGACCGACCTCGCCCCAGTAGAGGGTGTTGTTGGCCTTCTTGTCGACCCAGATGCGGTACGGGTTGCGGACGCCCATCACGTAGATCTCGGGCCTGGTGCCCGCCGTGCCCTGGGCGAACAGGTTGCCGCTCGGGATCGTGTAGGTGCCGTTGGCCTGGGGCTTGATCCGGTTGATCTTGCCGCGCAGGTCGTTGGTGTTGCCCGACGTGCGCTGCGCGTCGTACTGCGCGTCGCGCGACGTGCGCTCGTCGATCGGCGCCATGCCGGCCGAGTCGCCACCGGAGTTGGTGTTGTCGCCGACCGCGAAATAGAGGTTGCCGGCCGTGTCCCAGGTCATCGAGCCGGCGCTGTGACAGCACAGCCGCCGCTCGGTGGGCCACTCGATGATCATGTCTTCGGACGCCGGGTCGATCACGTTGGTGCCGGCGTTGAAGGTGAACCGGGAGATCCGGTTGACCAGCGTGCTCTGGGCCGGCGAATAGAAGAGATAGAGCCACCGGTTCGTGGCGAAGCCCGGGTCGAGCGTGATGCCGATGAGGCCGTCCTCGAACCGGGCGTCCAGGGCCAGCGTCAGCGCCACCGTGGTGGCCTTCGTGGCGGGGTTGTAGAGCCGGACCTGGCCACCGCCGGACGACGTGCCGCGGTTGATGTAGAAGACTTTGTGGTCGGGCGCGACGGCGAGCTCGATGGGCTCGCCCATCGAGGTGCCGCCGTCGAGCTTGACCTTCTCGAACAGGTTGGTGGCCGGCGGCGCGGCGGCGGCCGGGGTGGGCGTGACGGTCAGGGCCGTGAGGCTGGCCGCCGTGAGCAGGGCGGCGCCGAGCGCGCTCAGCAAGCGCGGTCTGCGGCGCAGGGACGTACGTCGCATGTGGATGCTCCTGTGGTGGGTAGGGGTGCGGAGCAGCGGCGGACCGCACGGCACCTGGCCGTGCGGAACCGCGTGAGGATTTCGTCAGCTGGTGGTGAGGGTGAACTTCTCCCACGCACCGATGGCGGTGCGGTTGGCGATCAGAGCCGCGGCTCCGGCGTTCTCGGCCACCACGTAGCGGCCGTTCGCCTGGGCTCGGAAGCTGACCGTGCCGTCGGGGTTGTTGACCCGCGCGAAAGTCTCCCAGCCGCCGACGGCGGCACGGTTGGCGATCAGCGGGTTGGCGCCCGCGTTCTCCGCGCAGACGTACATGCCGTTGGCGCGCGACTTCAGTGCGACGTTGCCGCCGCCGAGGTCGACCACGTCGAAGCGCTGCGCGGTGGTGGACGCGGCGGACGCGTTGGCGATCAGGTTGCCGGAGCCGGCGGTGACGAACAGGTTGTTGGCCCCGGCCCGGATCGCCGTGCCGCTCACCGGCGGCGCCGACCGCGGTGTGCAGTCGGCGGTGGTCGCACCGCCGGCCCACTGGATGCCGCCGAGCAGCAGCCGGGTGAAGTTGGCCTCGGTGTAGGACGCCTCGGTGTGCCCGAGCCCGGTGTAGAACGCACGACCGCCGCCGTAGTTCTGGCACCAGGTGATCGGGTGGTTGCCGCCCATGGTCCCGCCCGAGTAGCTGCTCTCGTCGAGTTTGAGCAGCACGCGCACGTTGGGCTCCGGGTTGGTCCGGTAGCTGTACCACTCGTCGGTGCGGGTCCAGGTGGCCGGCAGGAACGAGGTCAGCGGGTGGCCCGTCTCCTGGCGCAGCACGTTGGCCTGCTGGATGGCCGGGTGCGACGAGAAGTACGCGCCGACCAGGCCGCCGTACCAGGCCCAGTCGTACTCGGTGTCCGCGGCGGCGTGGATGCCCACGTAGCCCTTGCCGCTGGCGATGTAGGACTGGAACGCGGTCTGCTGGGTGGCGTTGAGCACGTCGCCGGTCGTGGAGAGGAAGACCACGACCTGGTACTGCGCCAGGTTGGCGGTGGTGAACTGGTTGGCGTCCTCGGTGGCCGTCACCGTGAAGCCGTTCTGCGACCCGAGTTGTTGGATGGCCGCGATGCCGTTGGGGATGGACGAGTGCCGGAATCCGGCCGTCTTGGAGAACACGAGGACACGGGTCACCGGCGCCGCCGAGGCGGGTGCCGCGTACAACGCGGCGACCAGCACCACGGCGAGCCCGGCGAGGGCCGCCACCAAACGTCTCAACACTGCGCTCCTCCGATGGGGGTGACTCGGAGCCGGGCCGCCGCGCTCGGCTTGGACGACTGGGTGGAGCCCGGGGCCAGGGTGTGCCATTCCCCTGGCCCCGTTGACCGGGGGTCAGCCCGCGACCAGCGTGAACTTCTCCCACGGTCCGATCGCGTCGCGGTTGGCGATGAGGTTGCCCGCACCGCCGTTCTCCGCGACGACGTACTTGTTGTTGACGGTGGCCCGCAGGCTGATCGTGCCGTCGGAGTTGTTGACCCGGGCGAACGTCTCCCAGGACCCCGCCGACGCGCGGTTGGCGACCAGCGCCTGCGCGCCGGCGCCCTCCGCGCACACGAACTGGTTGTTGGCCCGCGATCGCAACGCCACGTTGCCGCCGCCGAGGTCGACCACGTCGAAGCGTTGCGAGCCGCCGATCGTGGCGCTGCTGGCGATCAGTGGGGTGGTGCCCGCGGCGGTCACGTAGAGGTTGTTGGCCGAGGCCCGCAGCGCCGTGCCGCCGGTCGGCGTCGTGCCGCCCGTCAGGATCCGCAAGGCGTCGACCATGCCCACCGAGGTCGTCTTGTTGACGATGCGGATCGTGTGCTGCCCGTTGGCCAACCCCGTCCTGCTGTAGACCACCTGCTGCGCCTGCCGGGCGCCGCTGACGTTGAGGTTGACGTTGGCCTGGAACACGTTGTCGATGTAGACGTCGACGTTGCCCATGTCGCTGAAGCGTTCCGAGAGGTATTCCACGCCCGTGCCGGTGAACGTGTAGGACGCCTCGGCGCCGACGGTGTTGCTGTGGTGGGTGTCGTCGTTGTAGTCGCCGTAGCCCCGGGCCGTGGTGTGGTACCAGTTGGCGCCGTAGGTCAGGTCGGTGTCGTTGACCAGGCCACCCTGGCCGGCCGGGCCGAGGCCGAACGTCGACGCCGTGCCGGACAGCGACTTCGCGCCCTGGTTGGCCGTGCCGGTCAGCGTCGTCGACGCGTACGACGTCAGCGGTTTGCTCACCCGCTCGACCACGTAGCTGGTGTTGGCCGCGGTCGCCCACGTCACCTCGGCCGCCGAGACGGTGGTGATGATGGCGTTGTCGCTCGTGCGGCGGACCCGGATCTGCTGCGTGCCCCACGGGTTGACCACCCGCGCCTGCTTGCCGTGCAGGCTGCGGACACCGACATATTTCGTCTCCTGCGCCTCCCGCTCGGAGCTGACCAGGAAGCCGTCCTTGGCCAGCAGCGTGAACTTGCCGACGAAGTTCGACTCCGACGGGATCGCGGGGAACACCCGGATCTTGTCGTTGTAGGACTGCATCAGCGCCTCGTTCATCGCGGCGAGGTGGATGCCGATGTACTCGTACACACCGTTGGTGTTGTTGGTCATGCCGTTGGGGTAGTTCTGGTACTTCTGCAGCATGGTCTTCATGCCGGCCTGAGTCTGCGGGCCGAGGCCGAGCCGCGCGGCGTGCACGTGGTCGTTGGCCCACACGTTGCCGTAGGGGTGCGGGCGCACGTTCCAGGTGTTGATGGCGGTCTGCGTGTCGGGATAGCCGATGCCCGTCTGGTCGTAGGGCCAGACCAGCTCCAACGCCACGTTCTCGCCGTTGCGGGTCTGCGCCGTCGGCGGGTCGTGCGGCAGGTACGCGCCGTTGGAGATCTGGTAGGGCGCCAAGTTGTTGACGACGTCCTGCCAGCCGGCCCGCAGTCCACTGTCGACACCGAGCTGGGTGGACACCTGGATCGTCAGCGGGAACAGCAGCCGCACCGCGGCCAGGTCGGTGAGCGCGTTGCGCACGTCCCAGTAGGTCTCGTGCGCGTTGGAGCTGGCCATGTAATATTGCGCGCCGTTGCGGGACAAGCGGTTCTGGTAGAACCGCACCGACTCGCGCATGAACGGATAGGCGACGTCACGCAGATAGGCCGTGTCGTTGGTGTACCGGTAGTAGAGGTACATGTTGTAGGCGGCCTCGGTGCCCGTCGAGTAGATGTCGTTGACGTAGTCGCTGTTGACGGTGCCGCGGGCGTTGCCGTCCCAGCCCATCGTCTCGGGCACCCAGAGCGAGTCGGTGCCGTAGCGCGTCTGCGTGTAGGACTTCAGCGCGTTGTAGTTGCGGGCGTAGAGGTTGTTGAACGACCTCATCAGCTCGGGATGGTTCGAGCCGTAGAACGAGTTGTAGACGTCGCGCTGGTTCCAGTACCAGTAGCCGTTGGACCACTTCGAGTTGTCCTGCGTGGCCCGGAAGTTGCCGTTGATGAAGTGCAGCGGGTAGTTGCCGTAGCCGCCGGCCGCGATCATGTAGGTGAACAGGTAGTAGGCGTTCTCCAGGTAGTCGTTGTCGGCGCTGCCGCCGTACTGCACGAACGACTTGGCCCAGAAGGCATGCCACCAGTTCCGGTACGCGTTGAGCGTGCTGGCGTAGCCGGCGGACTTCACGGCGGCGAGCTGGTTGCGGGCCTGCTGCACCGAGTTGAGGCCCGGTGAGTTGACGCGGCTGGCCGCGGTGAACCAGATCGTGTAGCTCGACGTGGGCGTGATGTTGAGCCGCACCCGCGTGCCGTTGACGGTCTGCGCGGTGTAGTTGGCGCCCTCGACCGTCGCCGCGAACGTGTAGCCGAAGTTGTTGGGGTCGGCCTGGCCGCGGGAGAGGCCCACACCGGTCGAGTCCGCGAACGTGCTGACCGTGCGCCAGGTCGTCAGGTTGGGCACGTCGGCGATGTTCTGCACGGTGTTCATGTCCCACAGCGACAGGTCCAGCCCGATGCTGGACACGCCCGGCCGCGAGTCCTCGACGTGGATGCCCATGACCTCGGAGTTGGGCGCGCCGAGCACGGTCACCGTGCGGTTGTTGTCGTACTTCGTGGTGAGGGTGCCGTCGTAGAGCGACAGCCGCTGCTGGAAGGTGCTGTAGCCGCTGTCGATCTGCGGCGAGGTGAACAGGTTGATGTTGCCGGCCGCGTAGGTGGACTGTTGGCTCAGGTCCACACCGGACACCTGGCCGGTGAGCCCGTTCTGGTTCCAGAACATGCCGCCCGTGCGGCCGTTGCCGACCGTCAGCCCGTGCAGCGGGTTGGTGTTCGGCCGGTTGTAGACGATGTCGTGCTTCGACAGGTAACTCGCGTAGTCGACGTTGAGAGCGCCGGTGCCCGCGTTGTAGGCGGCATCCGTGGGCGCCGCGGCCGCCGGGCCGGGCCCGGTCGCGACGAGCCCACCGGTCACCAGAAGCAACAGCACGCTGGCGACGATCGGCGAACGCACCTTCATCCGACACGATCCCTTCTAGATCGTTCGTCCGGTGCTCATCCGCCGAAATGAGCATCGACCCTTGTCTGTGACGTGTAGTTAACATTGGATGTCTCGGCGCGTCAATCCCCGAACTTCGATGTCTGTCCCGATGGTTCTGTCACCGCACGTGGCGAGACATCGGAGGTATGCTGGCCGGACGATTTGGCACTTAGCGTGCCGGACCACTCAGGGGCCACTAACGTGGGTGGCATGGCACGTCCGAGGGTGGTCATCGTCGGCGGCGGCTTCGCCGGGTTCCACGCAGCGCACAAACTGACCCGCCTGGCCCGCGGCCGGGCCGACATCACGCTGATCAACCCGACGGACTATCTCCTCTACGTCCCGCTGCTGCCGGAGGTCGCGGTCGGGGTGCTCGAGCCGCGGCAGATCGCGGTCTCGCTGACCTCCGCGCTGCCCGGGGTCAAGCTCGCCCTGGGTGAGGCCAACGCGCTCGACCTCGAGGCCAACGAGGTGCACTACACCGACGCGGAAGGCGGCAGCCGGCACATCCCGTACGACCGGCTCGTGATCGCCCTGGGCAGTGTCAACAAGCTGCTGCCGATCCCCGGCGTGGCCGACCACGCCCACGGCTTCCGGGGCGTGCCCGAGGCCCTCTTCTTGCACGACCACATCGTCCGCCAGCTCGAGATGGCCCAGAACGAGCCCGACCCGGGCGAGTGCCTGGCCCGCTGCACGTTCGTCGTGGTGGGCGCGGGCTACACGGGCACCGAGGTGGCGGCGCACGGCGTGCAGTTCACCGACCTGCTGGCCAAGCAGAAGAAGACGCCCATCAAGCCCACCTGGATCCTGCTGGACCTGGCCGACCGGGTGCTGCCCGAGCTCGACCCGCGGATGTCCAAGGAGGCCGACCGGGTGCTCCGCGAGCGCGGGGTCGAGGTGCTGATGGGGACCTCGGTGCAGGAGGCGCTGTTCGACGGCGTACGCCTGACGGACGGCCGCTACATCCCGACCCGCTCGCTGGTCTGGTGCGTCGGCGTGCGGCCCGACCCGGTGGTCGACAACCTGGGCCTGCCGACGGACCGCGGTCGCATAGTGGTCGACGAATACCTGCGGGTGCCCGGCCATCCCCGGGTCTATGCGATCGGCGACGCCGCCGCCGTGCCCGACCCGGAGAATCCTGGCCGGCCGACCCCGATGACCGCCCAGCACGCGGTGCGGCACGGAAAGCAGGCCGCGCACAACATCGCCGCCGAGTACGGCACGGGCAAGGCCAAGCCGTACCGCCACAAGGACCTGGGTTTCGTGGTCGACCTGGGCGGGCTGGCGGCCACGGCCAACCCGTTCGGCGTGGTGCTCGCGGGCCTGCCGGCCATGGTGGCGACCCGCGGCTATCACCTGCTGTCGCTGCCGGGCAACCGGATCCGGGTCGTCGGCGACTGGCTGCTGCACGCCTTCCTCCCCCGCCACGCCGTGCAGCTGGGCCTGATCCGGGGCCCGGAGGTGCCGCTCGACAACGCGGCGCCCGAGCTCCCGGTCCGCCCGCCGGCCCCGGCCCGGAGCAGTTGACCGCTCAGTCCCGGAGCACCGGGCGCAGGGCGTCGAGCACACCCGGGTCCTCGATGGTCGAGGGCACGGGCTCGTCGCGGCCGGCCGCCAGCCCGCGCATCGTCTTGCGGAGGATCTTGCCCGAGCGGGTCTTGGGCAGGGCCGCCACGACGTCGACCCGGCGCAGCGCGGCGATGCCGCCGATCCGCTCGCGGACCAGCGCCTTCACCTCGTCGGCGAGCGTCTCGCCGTCGACCGAGGCGCCCGCCTTGAGCACCACCAGGGCCCGCGGCACCTGACCCTTGAGCTCGTCGGTCACCCCGATGACGGCGCACTCGGCAACGGCCGGGTGGCCGGCGACCGCCTGCTCGATCGCCCCGGTGGAGAGCCGGTGGCCGGCCACGTTGATCACGTCGTCGGTGCGGCCCATGACGAACAGGTAGCCGTCGTCGTCGACGTAGCCGCCGTCGCCGGTGAGGTAGTAGCCGGGGTGCGCGCTGAGATACGAGGCCTGGTAACGGTCGTCGTCCTGCCAGAGGGTCGGCAGCGTGCCGGGCGGCAGCGGCAGCTTGATCACGATCTGCCCCTCCCGCGCGGGTCGGCCGGCGTCGTCGAGCACCTGGACGTCGTAGCCCGGCATCGGGACCGTGGCCGAGCCGGGTCGCGGCGGGTGCGGCTCCAGGCCCATCGGGTTGGCGGCCACGGGCCAGCCGGTCTCGGTCTGCCACCAGTGGTCGATCACCGGGATGCGCAGCCGCTCGCGGGCCCAGTTGTAGGTCTCGGGGTCGAGCCGCTCCCCCGCCAGGAACAGGTAACGCAGCTTGCGCAGGTCGTAGCGGTCGAGGTGGGCGCCGTCGGGGTCGTCACGGCGGATCGCCCGGAACGCGGTCGGCGCGGTGAACATCGTCTTGACGGAGTGCTCGGCGGCGACCCGCCAGAACGCGCCGGCGTCGGGCGTGCCGACCGGCTTGCCCTCGTAGAGCACCGACGTGCACCCGGTGAGCAGCGGCCCGTAGATGATGTAGGAGTGGCCGACCACCCATCCGATGTCTGAGGCGGTCCACATGGTCTCGCCCGGATGGGTGTCGTAGACGTTGCGCATGCTCCACCGCAGCGCCACGGCGTGGCCGCCGTTGTCGCGCACGACGCCCTTCGGCCGGGCGGTGGTGCCCGAGGTGTAGAGGATGTAGAGCGGGTCGGTGGCGGCGACCGGCACGCAGTCGACGGGCTCGGCCTCGCCGAGCGCGGCGTGCCAGTCGAGGTCGCGCCCGGCCCGCGGGGTCGCCGGGGACTGCGGCCGCTGCAGCAGCACGACGCTGCCGGGTCGGTAAGCGGCCAGGTCGAGGGCCTGGTCGACGATCGGCAGGTATTCGACGATCCGCTTGACCTCGATGCCGCAGGAGGCGGTGACGAGCACCTTGGGGCGGGCGTGGTCGATCCGCGCGGCCAGCTCGCGCGGCGCGAAGCCGCCGAACACCACCGAGTGCACGGCGCCGAGCCGGGCGCAGGCCAGCATGGCCACGACCGCCTCGGGGACCATCGGCATGTAGATCACCACGCGGTCGCCGCGGTCGACGCCGAGGTGGCGCAGCACGCCGGCGAACCGGGCCACCTGGTCCTGGAGCTCGGCGTAGGTGAGGGTGCGCCGGCTGTCGGTGACCGGGCTGTCGTAGTCGATGGCGGCCTGGTCGCCGCGGCCGGCCCGGACGTGCCGGTCGACCGCGTTGAAGCAGGTGTTGAGCGTGCCGTCGGGGAACCAGCGGTAGAACGGCGGCGCGCTGTCGTCGAGCACGGTGGTCGGCGGGCGGAACCACTCGATCTCGCGGGCGGCGGCGCTCCAGAAGGCTTCCGGGTCGCTCAGGCTCGTCCGGTACGCGTCGGCATAGGCACCCATCAGCCCATCATCGACCCTTCGCGGCGTTTCGTCGCCCCACCCTTGCCCCTTCACCGACCGGACACATATTCTCTACCGACAAACTAGGGAAGGGTGGTGATCGCGAGTGCGCAAGCTGGTGCTCCTGGCGCTGGTCGGACTCGGCGCCCAGCTCGTCGACGGCAGCCTGGGCATGGCCTACGGCGTCACGTCGACGACCCTGCTCCTGGCGATCGGCACCAACCCGGCGGCCGCGTCGGCCACCGTGCACCTCGCCGAGATCGGCACGACACTGGTCTCGGGCGCCGCGCACTGGCGCTTCGGCAACGTCGACTGGAAAGTCGTCCTCCGCATCGGCATACCGGGCGCGATCGGCGCCTTCGCCGGCGCGACGTTCCTGTCCAGCCTGTCGACCGAGACCGCCGCGCCGGTGATGTCGCTGATCCTGCTCGCCCTCGGCCTCTACATCCTCAGCCGGTTCACCGTCGCGGGCCTGCCCAAGGCGCAGCTCGGCAAGCCCCTGCGCAAGCGGTTCCTGACCCCGCTCGGCCTGGTCGGCGGCTTCGTCGACGCGACGGGCGGCGGTGGTTGGGGCCCGGTCGGCACGCCCGCGATCCTGGCCAGCGGCCGGCTCGAGCCCCGCAAGACGATCGGCTCGATCGACACCAGCGAGTTCCTGGTCGCGATCGCCGCCAGCATCGGCTTCTTCGTCGGCATCGGCTCCGAGCAGATCAACGTCGGCTGGGTCGTCGCGCTGCTGGCCGGCGGGATCATCGCCGCTCCCATCGCCGCCTGGCTGGTCCGGCTCGTGCCGCCGCGGGTGCTGGGGTCGGCCGTCGGCGGCGTGATCATCCTGACCAACACCCGCACGCTGCTGCGCAGCGACTGGATCGACGCCCCGGACGGGGTGCGCTACGCGGTCTACGCGGTGATCTACGCCGTCTGGGCGGCGGCGGTGGCCTGGTCGGTGCGGGCCCACCTGGCCGACCGCCGCGCGGCCGCGACCGCCGCCGCCACCGCCACCTCCGGCGCTTCGCCGGAGCCAGAGCCGGCCCGCGTCTAGAGGTCGAGGTCGACCCAGACCGCGCCGTGGTCGGAGGCGCCGTGCCGGCCCTTGGTGATCTCCGGGTATACCGTCCAGAGCTTGGGCGGGTTGACGTTGCTCGGCGTGCCCCACAGCCCCTTGCGGAACACTCCGCCGTCGACCACCCGCTCGGCCAGGTCCGGCGAGAGCAGGATGTAGTCCAGCCGGTTCTTCAGCGAGCACGACTGGAAGCTGCCCGGCCGCTCGTGGTCGTCGTCCTTGTCGCCCCAGAGCTGGCCGAAGGCGGGCAGCCCGTAGGCGTCGACCAGCGGCGAGTCGGGGCCGATCAGCGCCTCGAGCGTCGGGTGCCGGTCGCCCACCGGGCCCTTGTTGAGGTCGCCGAGCACCGCCACGAAACCGGCGCCCTCCGCCCGCAGCCCGTCGTAGATCGCGCGTACCTCCTGCGCCTGCCGGGTCCGCAGCGGGTCCGGGTCGCCGCTGCTGAACGACTGGCTCTTGAGGTGGTTGAGCAGCAGGAAGAGGTCTTCGCCGCCGGGCAGCCTGAGCTGGTAGACCGGGCAGTCCCGGCTGAACAGCCGCTTGCCCTTGCGCTTGGGGTCGGGCACGTCGACGTTGCTGCGCACCCAGCGCACCTTGACCTTGTCGGTGCAGAACAGCCCGACGTCGATGCCGCGCGGGTCGTTGCCGTCGACCAGCATGCAGTGCGCGAACCGGCCGCCGAGCAGTTCCTCGTTGAACCGGGCCAGCGCCGGGCGGTTCTCCGCCTCGACCACGCAGAGCATGTCGGGCGCCAGGTCCTCGATCACGCGGGCGGTCATCCGGGTCGAGGTCTCGTCGACGGGCTCGACGGTCAGCTCGACCCAGCCGAGCCAGTCACCGCGCCCGTTGGCCACGATCCGGGGCGGCGCGTTGGTCGGGGCGGCCAGGAAGTCGCCGCGGTTCTCGCGCAGCAGCGCCCAGGCGGTGTCGAACTGGTTCGGGTTGAGGCGCAGCCCCTGGTCGGTCTCGACGAGCACGCGCAGGGTGGTCAGCGCGGCGAGCATCTCGGCCTTGTCCTGGTCGGAGTAGACCGGCTTGGCCGCGATGCGGTTGAAGGTCTCGAACGCGGTCAGGGCGGGCTGCCCCTCCTCGCGCTCCTCGGTGTCGAGCGCCTTGGCGCGCGCGAACAGGTTCTCGACGTTGAACGTCGCCAGCCGGAGGGTCACGAACCGCACGGTACGGACGCCGCCCGCGCCGTGGTGTCGCCCGCCCGACGCCGGGCCCGAAAGTGGTCCTATTCGCCGACCGCGCCGTCGATCAGCTCGCGGGCGATGTCGAGATGGCCGGCGTGGCGGGCATATTCCTGGAGCACGTGCGTCAGGATCCAGCCCAGCGTCGGCGCGTCGGCGGCGGTGGCGAAGCGGCCGCCGACCGCCGCCCGGTCGTCGAAGCGCGCCCGCTCGGCGATCTCCCTGGTGCGGGCGCCGGCCAGGTCCATCGCCGCGAGCAGCGCGTCGACCGTCTCCTCCGGACGGACCTGCCAGCGGCCCTCGTCGTCCTGGTCGCCCCACGGATGGGGCACCGGCTCCGCGGCGAAGCCCCAGCGGATCCAGCGCTCCTCCATGTAGACCAGGTGCTTGAGCAGCTCCAGCGGGCTCCACCCGGACGGCAGCCGGCTGCCACGCAGCTCCTCCGGGCCCAGACCGGCCATCTTGCGCGCGACGACGGCCCGGTAGTGGTCGAGGAAGTCCAGCAGCAGGATCTTCGGGTCGGCCAGGTCATGCCGGGGCTCGCGCACGTCGGTCACCGTCCAACCGTAACGCTCATCCCCCGTACGGCGACGCCCCTGCCACGATCGCGGCGAGCATCCGGGCGTGGTCGGCGGCCAGCGCCTCGTGGATGCCGTCGCCGAAGCTGACCCGGGCCACCCCGAGCGCGGCCAGCGCCGGCAGCGCGGGCGTGGCCGGAATAAACAGGACGTTGACCGGGCCGTCGGCCGCCAGCACGGCGATGTCCGGCTCGGCGGTGGCCAGGATCGGGTAGGCGCAGTCGGCGCCGGCCGCCCGGAACCGGCGGGCACGGTCGCGTGCCGTCGCCAGCGGGTCGGCCACGCCGCGGAGGTAAGCGTCGACCCGCGCGTTGACGACGAGGTCGGGGCCGGCCGCGGCCCGCACGGCGGCCAGGAAGTCGGCCTGTCTGTCCACATCGACCAGTCGCTTCGTACGCGGGTCCGAGTCCTCCAGGTTGCACCCCACCGCGCCGGTGGCGAGCACGCGCTCGACGAACTGGGCCGGCGGGAGCCCGTACCCCCGTTCGAGGTCGGCGGTGACCGGCACGTCGACCGCGCGGACGATCCGGGCGACCGCGTCGAGCATCTCGTCGACCGGGGTGGCCTCGCCGTCGGCGTAGCCGAGGCTGAGGGCGACCGCCGCGCTGCTCGTCGCGACGGCCGGGAAGCCGGCGGCCTGGACCGCGCGGGCCGAGGCGGCGTCCCAGGCGTTGGCCAGCACGACGGGGTCGCCCGGGCGGTGCAGCGCGCGCAGCGTGTCGGCCCCGGTCACGACAGCGGCCACGCGTGGGTGGTGACGGCGACCCGGTTCCAGGCGTTGATCACGGTGATCGACCAGACGAGCTCGGCGAGCTCGATCTCGGTGAACTCCGCCTGGGCGCCGGCGAACACCTCGTCCGGCACGGGTCCGTCGGTGAGCCGGGTCATCGCCTCGGTGAGGGCGAGGGCGGCCCGCTCACGGGGCGAGAAGAACGGCGTCTGCGACCAGACCGGCAGGGCGTAGAGCCGGCGCTCGGTCTCGCCGCCGGCGCGGGCGTCGGCGTTGTGGGTGTCGACGCAGTAGGCGCAGCCGTTGAGCTGCGAGGCCCGGGCCCGGACCAGTTCCAGCAGCGGCGCCTCGAGCGAGGTCTGGCGGGAGGCGGCGTCGAAGGCGTTCATCGCCCGGTTCATGTGCGGCGCGAGCTTGTCAGCCGCCAGGCGGATCGTCGTCGTAGTCATGGCTCCACGCTAGGCGGCGAATGGACCCGCGCTAAGGTCCAATATCGTGGCGTTCGATTGGGCCGCTTTCGGTGTTGATCTCCACCTGGACCTGCCCGCCGGCGGCCGGCGGGCCGGGCTGGAGCGGGCCCTGCGGGCGGCGATCCGGGCGGGGCGGTTGGCACCCGGCAGTCGGCTGCCGGCCACCCGGGCACTGGCCGCCGAGACCGGGGTGGCCCGGGGCACCGTGGCCGCCGCCTACGACCAACTGGTCGCGGAGGGCTACCTGACCGCGCGGACCGGTTCCGGGACGACGGTGGCGCCGGTGCCGCCTCCCGTGGCGTTCACGCCGGCCGCCACCACGCCCGCGCCGCCGCGGTTCGACCTGCGACCCGGCGCGCCGGACGTCAGCGCGTTCCCGACGACGGCCTGGCTGCGGGCCAGCCGTCGGGCGCTGGCGCGCGTGCCCGCGGCCACGTTCGACTACGGCGACCCGCGCGGCCATGTCGCGCTGCGCTCGGCCCTGGCCGAGTACCTGGGCCGCGCCCGCGGCGTGCTCGCCCACCCCGACCGGATCGTCGTCACCTCCGGCTACGTGCAGGCGCTCGCGTTGCTGGCCGGGCTCCACCGGGTGGTGGCGATGGAAGACCCGGGGCTGGCCTTCCACCGCGCGGTCGTGCGGCGGGCCGGCGCCCGGGTCGTTCCGCTGGCCGTGGACGAGTCCGGCGCCCGGCTTCCGTCGGCGTCCGATGTGGACATGGTGGTGTTGACGCCGGCCCACCAGTACCCGACCGGGGTCACCCTCGCGCCGGCGCGGCGGCGGGCCTTCGCGGACTGCGGCGCGCTGGTGGTGGAGGACGACTACGACGGCGAGTTCCGCTACGACCGGCAGCCGGTGGGCGCGGTGCAGGGCGTGGCGCCCGAGCGGGTGGCGTATGTCGGCACCGCGGCCAAGACGCTCGGGCCCGCGCTGCGGCTTGGCTGGATGGTGCTGCCGGAGCGGCTCGTCGAGCCGGTGGTCGCGGCGAAGCGGCACACGGACTACCACACCGAGGTGGTCGGCCAGCTCACCCTGGCGGAGATGATCACCAGTCACGCGTACGACCGGCACGTGCGCGCCGCCCGTGCCCGCTACCGGGCCCGGCGCGACCTGTTGCTGGCCCGGCTGCGCGGCGCCCGCGTCGGTGGTGTCGCCGCCGGCCTGCACGCGCTGGTCGAGCTGCCGCCCGGCGGTCCGCGCGAGGCGGACGTGCTGGCCGAGGCCGCCCGGCGCGGACTCGCGCTGGGCGACCTCGGCAGCCACTGGCACGCTCCCGGCGGTCATCCACAAGGGATCATCGTCGGGTACGGCACGCCGGGCGAGGCGCGCTATCCGGCCGCGCTCGACGTGCTGGCCCGGGTGCTGCGCGCTCAGACCTCGGTCGCGTAGACCACGCCCTCGCCCGCGCCCTGCTCGCCCCACTCGTTGGCGGTGATGAACAGCGTGCGGCCCGTCTCGCCGCCGAGCGCGCAGGAGAAGCAGCCCCGGTCGGCGTCGACGGTGTCGAGGATCGCGCCGCCCTCGGCCACGCGGACGCACCGCTGGTTGGGCACGTCGGCGAACCACACCGAGCCGTCGGCGTCGACGGCGATGCCGTCCGGGGCCGAGCCCTCGACCGCGGCGAACTCCCGACCGGCGCCGAGACCGCCGTCGGGCGCGATGTCGAAGGCGGTGAGCCGACCGGCGTACGACTCGGCGACGATCAGGGTGTCGCCCCGCACCGCCATCCCGTTGGGGAACGCGAGCCCGCCGGCCACCTCCCGCGGCGTGTCGGCGCCGGGCGTGAGCACGCAGACCCGGCCCGGCCGGAACTCGCCGCCCGGGAAGTCGAAGCCGATGTCGTTGACGAAGATGTTGCCGCGCCGGTCGACCGCGATCTCGTTCCAGCGGCCGTCGCCGAGAACGGCGTGCCGCTCGAGCGCGCCGTCGGCGCCGACCCGCAGCAGCAGCCCCTGCTGGCCCGACACGGCCAGCAGCCGCCCGTCGGGCAACCAGTCGATGCAGATCGGCAGGTCGGCGATCTCGGCCACGGTGGTCGGCGTGCCGTCGGGTTCCACCCGGACGACCTGCCCCCGGCCCCAGTCACAGAACCACAGGCGCCCCTCCCGCCACCGCGGCGACTCGCCCATCGCGATCCCGGACACCAGCGTACGAAGCGTTTCTGTTCTCCTCATGCTGATACGTAGCGGCCGGCGCCGGATTCTCGACATGGCCCGGAAGAATTTCCGGCATGACTTTCGACCTGGCCGCGCACATCGCCGGCCTGGCCCGGGTGCGGGTCGCGGCGGGCGTGGTGTTCGAGGACGGCGCCGGGCGGGTGCTGCTGGTCCGGCCGACCTACAAGACCGGCTGGGAGGTGCCCGGCGGCGCGGTCGAGGCCGACGAGTCGCCGCTCGCCGGGGCGCGCCGCGAGGTGCGCGAGGAGCTGGGCGCCGACTTCCCGGTCGGGCCGCTGCGGGTGGTCGACTGGCTCGCGGCCGAGCCGCCGTGGGACGCCGGCCTGATGTTCCTGTTCGACGGCGGCGTCCTGACAACCGCCGACGTGGCGCAAATCGTGCTGCCGGCCGCCGAGCTGTCGGCGTTCGCCTTCGTGGCGCCGGCGGCGCTCGACGCGCATCTGCGCCCGCGGCTGGCCCGCCGGGTGCGGGCGGCGCTGTCCGGTGGCGACGTCTATCTGGAGGCCGGCTACCAGACGTCGCCGTCGCGCCAGTCGCAGGTGAGCGGGGCCGAGAGGTCGAGCGGCATGACGCCCGGGAAGACGTAGACGGCGCCCTGCTCCTCGGGGGTCGGCTTGCTGCCGTCGGGGGTGAGGGCGGCGAGCGGGCCGGTCCACCGCAGCCAGCCACGGCTGCGATAGAACGGCTCGCCGAGGTCGGTGGTGCCGAGCGCGCCCAGGTCGTACGCCGCCCGGATCACCGACTCGAGCGCCCCCATCACCGCGGCGCCGTGGCCGCGGCGGCGCTGATCCGCGCGGACGCCGACCCCCTCGACGTAGCCGCAGCGCAGCGCACGTCCGTTGTGGACGAGGCGGCGCTGCACGACGCTCCCGTGCCCGACGAGATCGTCACCCTCCCACGCGAAGGCATGCATGCCACCGAGCGAGTGCTCCCAGTCCTCGGCGCCGAAGTCCCCCTCGAACACCTCTTCCAAGAGCCGGTAGGCAGCCCCCAGTGCCGTCGCACCCGCCGCGGACGTGTGCACGAGCTCGATCATGCGTCGGCCTCCGGGATAAGTGGGAAGAGGCGGGCGACGACGCCGACCGGGGCGCTGGTGGGTGGTGGCTCGCGGCGGGTGTAGGGGGCCAGGACCGCGCGGATCTCGTCGGCCACCGTGGCCAGTTCCGCGGGCGTCAGGTGCAGGACGTCGCTGAACGCCTCGTCGCGCTGCCAGTGCTCGGGTGCCGTGTCGCGGCGGGCCAGCCAGCGGTGGTAGCCCTCGTCCTCCAGCTCCCGCGCCAGCGGGCCCAAGTCCTGCCGCGGCTGAGCGCTCGGGCGCAGCCGCCACGGCCGCGCCCGGCCGTGCGCGCCGGCCACCGGCTCGACGTAGCCATAGCGCTCCAACTGTCGCAGGTGGAACGAGCACGCGCCCGAGCTCTCGCCGAGCCGGCGGGCCGCCTCGTTGGCGGTGACCGAGCCGGCCGCGGCCAGGAGGTCGAGCAGCGCCACCCGCAGCGGGTGCCGCAACGCCAACTCGGTCTCTTGCCCGATCACGCCTCGCATCGTACCCTGCTGTTTGCAAAGCTTTGCAAAGTGAGCTGTGGAGGTGCGTCGTGACGATCCGGCCCGTGCGGCTCTTCGGCGACCCGGTGTTGACGAGCGCGGCCGACCCGGTCACCGACTTCGACAAGGCGCTCCGCACGCTGGTCAAGGACCTCACCGAGACGCTGCGCGACCAGCGCGGCTCGGGGCTCGCGGCGCCCCAGATCGGCGTGCCGCTGCGGGTGTTCGTGTTCGACGTCGACGGCGTACGCGGCCATCTGGTCAACCCGGCCCTCGAGTTCCCGTCCGACGAGGATCAGTTCGGTCCGGAGGGGTGCCTGTCGATCCCGGGGCTCCACTACGACACGCGGCGGCGGCGGCACGCGGTCGGGCACGGGGTCGACCAGCACGGCCGGCCGGCGCAGGTGGTGGGCACCGACGAGGTGGCGCGGTGCCTCCAGCACGAGACCGACCATCTTGACGGCGTGCTGTTCCTCGACCGGCTCGATCCGGTGACCCGGCGGGGCGCGATGCGCGACATCCGGGACGCCAACTGGGCAGCAGGCCCGGGTCAAGGTCAGCCCGCACCCGATCCGGGGCCTGCTGCGCTGAACGCGCCGTCGCGCAGGATCGGGACGGTGTCGCTGGCGCCGATCTCGACGGCGACGGCCACGTCGTCCGCGAAGCCGATGGCGGCCAGCTCACGACCGGAGGCACTGTCCATGATGGCCTGTCGTGGGTCGGCGGTGGCGCGGTAGGCGCGCGCGGCCAGGTCCGCCTCGGGCGACAACGTGGTCAGGTCCGCGGTGGCGCGGGCGGCCAGGTCCGCCGTGCCCCGGGGCGACGGACTTCCGGTTCGCAGGGCGGCGATGACGGCGCCGGCGCCGAGCAGGTCCTCCATGGCCGGGCGGAGGCTGCCGTCGGGCCACCGCTCCCCGGCGGCGATCACGGTGAGCGGGCGCTCTGGCGTTCCCACCCCGGCCGCCCGCAGCCACCGGCCGACCGCCGCGGCGTTGCGGAGGCTGCCCGCGACGAGGCCGCAGTGGTCCTGGATCGCGGCGGCGATGGCGGACCCGTTGGGGGACGGCAGGATCAGGTCGGGCGTACGCGGCGCCCGGCGCAGCGCGGCCGGCGACAGCGACCACGGACGCTCGGGTGTGGTGGAGCGGCGGCCGGTCGCGACGGGAATACCGCCGTCGGACGCGGGCGGCGCCTCGTGCCACGCCCGCGGGTGGACCCGGGTGCCGGCGTCGACCAGCACCGACACCGAGGTGGTGAACGACAGGACGTCGACGACAACGGCGTACGCGCTGCCCGGCGCCAACCTCCGCGCTCCTTCGGGTCCCCAGTCGAAGCGGACGCCGTACCCCTGTTGCAGCCATGCCTCCATCGGTCGAGGGTCACACAGCCGCGGGCGCGGGCGGCAGGATGGGTGGATGGTGGCGAGCGACCTCCCTGTGCTGCGGCCCGTCAGCGACGAAGACGACCTCGACCTGTTCCGCCGGTTCTGTGTCGAGCCCGGGCTGATCGGGCTCGACTGGCGCGGGTTCCAGGACGTCCAGGGTGTGGCCAAGCGATTTGCCGAGGACGGCTTCCTCGGCTCGCGCGATGGTCGGCTGATGGTCTGCGCGGGCGAGCGGCGGGCAGGGTTCGTCAGCTACGCCGAGGGGCTCTATGCCGGGCGGGGGCCCTATTTCGAGATCGGGATCGCGCTGTTGCCGGAGTTCCGCGGTCGGGGCCTCGGCTGGCGGGCGCAGGCGATGCTGTGCGACTACCTGTTCGCGCTGGCGCCGGTGCAACGGATCCAGGCCGGCACCCACGCGGAGAACGTGGCCGAGCAGCGGTCCCTGGTGAAGGCCGGGTTCCAGCTGGAGGGCGTCGTGCGGGCGTGCGAGTTCCGCGACGGCGCCTGGCGGGACGGCTACCTCTACAGCCGGTTGCGGTCCGACCCGCCGCCCGCGCTCTAGCTTTTCTGTCGCACCCACGTGGTGTGGTGTCTTCATGGCTACCCGCTACTACACCGCGACCACGATCGACGGGTTCATCGCCGACTCCGCCAACTCGCTCGACTGGCTCTTCGAGGTCACCGACCGCGACGACCGCTTCGCGCCGTTCTTCGCGCGGATCGGCGCCTTCGCGATGGGCGCGACGACCTATGAGTGGGTGCTCGACCACGAGAAACTGCTGGAGCATCCGGAGAAATGGCAGGAGTGGTATGCGGACCGCCCGGCCTGGGTGTTCACGCACCGCGACCTACCGGCGATCCCTGGGGCCGACATCACGTTCGTCTCCGGTGACGTGCGTCCGGTGCACGAGGCGATGACCGCGGCGGCAGGTGATCGCGACATCTGGCTGGTGGGCGGTGGTGAGCTGGTCGGCACGTTCGCCGACGCGGGCCTGCTCGACGAGATCATCCTCGGCATGGCGCCGGTGACGCTCGGCGCGGGCGCGCCGCTGCTGCCCCGGCGGCTCACCTCGTCCCGGTTGTCGCTCACCTCGGTCGAGCAGGTCGGTCCGTTCGCCTACCTGACCTACGCCGTGTCATGAGCCGCCGTCCGCCCGGGCGCGCAGGCGGTCGCGCAGCGCGTCCATGCTGTCGCCCGTCCGCGAAAGGCGCCAGAAGGTCCAGCCGTTCGCCGCCGACAGGTCGAGGGCGTCCATCGCCGCGGCCGAAAGGCTGGGAAACACCGCGCCGGAGGCGGTGCGGATCCGCGCGCCGTCGAGCACCTGGGCCAGGTGCGCGCGGCCCTTGCGGTTGCCCTCCAGCCGGTCGCCGGGGCGCACCAGGCCGGCCGCGACCAGGTCGGTCAGGCGCACGCCGTGGTGGCGGCGCGTGCGTCTGGGCTGCCCGGCCCCCTTTCCGCTGAGCGGCGGCGCGCCGCTGGTAACGAGCCCGAGGCTGCCGAGGTCCCAGATCCGCTCGGCCATGAGGCGATAGAGCTTGCCCCGGGCCTCGACGAGATCGGCCAACCCGGCGTCGCCGGCATAGGCCGGGAAGGCGCCGGCCAGCCGCTGCTCCTTGACGAACCGGCGCAGCCGCACCTTGCCCTTCTCGTCGAAGAAGCCGGGGTTGAGGGTGGCGGCGAGCAGGGTGTCGCCGCGATAGAGCGGCACCTTGTCGGCCAGCGGCAGCCCGCCATAGCTGCCGTTGTCGGGACCGTCGAGCAGCACGAGCGCGCCGAGGCGGCTGCGCAGCAGGGCATAGGCGCGGGCGTCGGGCTGCACGTGGGCATACTTGGCCGCCGTGCTGGTGAGGAGGTGTTCGATCTCGAAACCGCGGTCGCCCGTGCGGCGGCGCAGGAACCGGTCCGTCGGGTCCTCACGCTCGGCGCCGACCTCCAGCCACGCGGTGAGCCGGGTCAGCAGATAGTGGATGAACGGGCCGTTGTTGTGGAAGCGCAGGTCGACCAGGTCGGCGAGGCGTTCCACCCAACCGTCCGCCGCCTCGGCCAGCGCCTCGCGCAGCTCGTCCTCGGTGTGACACAGCCGCACCCTGGGCAGCAGCGCTTCGACCAGGGCGTCGACGGCCTTCTGGTCATAGGGCTCGTTGCTGACGCCCTGTGTCACGACGAAGAGGTCGATGACGTTGGCCACCAGGCGGGCCTTGCGCTGACGGGCCGCCCTGCTGTCGTCCGGTCGCATGGCCGCGAGCGTCAGGGTGAACTGGCTGGAAACGCCGTTCCAGGCGTTGTAGCGGACGGCCTCCAGTCCGGCGACGACCTTGGTCTGCGCCCGCAGCAGGGTGGCGTAGGTCTGCTTCATGGGTGCGAGCACGTCGGTGAAGAACCGCGCGCGATCGCCGTTCCTGCGGTCGGGCCAGATGTCCTTCTCGTGGGCGAGCGCCCACTCGTGCGTGGCGTTGTCCAGGCTGGGGCCGCCGTCGTGGGCCGGGTCGAAGTACTTCGCGCGGAGAACCTCGCGGACGTAGCGGAAAGCCGAGCCCCGCTCCACCGACTCCAGGTCGGACACCATCGACTGCCATTGGTGGTCGAGCAGCTCATAGTCGTGGTCGGCGGCGTCGCCGAGCAGATAGCGCTTCAGATGGTCCATCGGCGAGAGGTGCACGCCGCGGTCGTTCATCGACTGGAACATCTCGATCGCGCGTTCGCGGTCGCCCGCCGACAGTGCGATGAGCGAGACGCGGTAGAGCAGCCATTCGACAAACAGCGGCAGGCTCTCACCGCGCAGGGGCGCCGGCAGATGCGTCTCGATGTGCTGGAACGCCGCCCAGATCCGCCGCACATATGGTGGCTCGCCGTCGAGGTTGTAGTCGCGACCGTCGACGAGCGCCTCGAAGCAGGCCCGGTATTTGTCGACGTCCACCGCGAAGGTCTTCCGGCCGAACCGCTCGGTCACGACGAGGGTGGCCAGCGTGGCGCCGTGGCCCGGCTGCCCGTCCAGCTCGTCCACGAGCCGCCGGAGATAGATCAGCAACAGCATGAGCGTGACGACCCGCTGCTGCCCGTCGGCCAGATACGTCTTGCGGTCGTTCTCGTAGACGATGAACGGACCGAGGAAGTAGGGGTCGTAATAGTCCACGTCGCGAGCGGCGTGAGGAGTCTTCCACTGGTCCAGGAACTTGTCGGCGAGATCCGTGATCAGCTTCTTGACCTGCGGCTCCTCCCAGACGTAGTCCCGCTGGAAGTAGTCGAGGTAGTAGTACCGCTCCTGGAACAGGTCGTAGACGGTGTGTCCGCAGGCGTCGACGAGGTTCTTCGCGCGGCGCCTCATGGCGCGACGGTGGCTTTGACCAGCACGACCGGGCCGTCGCCGCCCTGCCAGAGGTAGCCCGTGCGGGTGACGGTGACCGCGGCCCCGCGTGCGGCCCGGCCGCCGGCGATCTCGTGTCGGTCGGGGTCGAAGGTCACCGTCTCGCCCACCTGGGCCACCGGGCGCAGGCGCTTGCGCTCGGTCTCGTCGCGCAGCCAGCCGTCCAGATCGGCCAGCGTCGCGCCCTCGGCGCGCATGGCCCCGATCACCGTCGCGAGGTCGGCGAGGACGCGGGCCTTGTCCTGCTCGCGCTGCCGCGTCCAGCTGGCCTGGGCGCGGTCGCCGGAAGTCTCGGCGACCGCGAGGCTGTCGGCCACGTTGGCGGCGAGGGCCTGGGTGAGCCAGCCGGGCACGCGTACGGACGACTGCGCGGACAGCAGCTGCAGCGACTCGGCCGACGAGTGCGGCGCCGCCGACCATTCGTAGCGCGTGGCGCCCGACTTCTCGACATGCGGGTGCAGTTTCAGATAGGGCTGAAGCCGCTTCCACTGCCGATCGACATCACCCTGCTTGCCGCCGGCCGCGACGATCTCCTGCTTGATCTCCCGCGCCCCGACGGGCCTGTCCACAGCCCGAATGATCTCGATGAACGCCAGCCCGGCGTCGGTGTTGAACTGCTTGACGAGCAACTTCGCGTCCACGGTCGACCACCCCGTCCCACGGATTCCGCCGATGGCTTACACCGCGAGACACACTAGTGACCAACGTGCACACAATCCCTGTCAGAAGCGCGACACCGCCCGACCGTCCACGACGGACGCGGTGACGCGGGTCAGTCGGTGACCCAGTCCATGTGGTTGATCCAGAGGTCGAGCAGGGCGCGGTCGCCGTCGATCGCCAGGCTGGACGCCGCGGCCAGGGGGCGGCGGCGGCTCAGCACGAGCAGCAGGTCGACGGCCGGGCCGCTGACCGTGACGTCCGCGTCGGCGTGTGCGCGTTCCAGGGCGACCTGGTCCGGCTCGCGGCGGGCCAGCCACTCCCCGGTCGCGTCGGTCGCGTGGAAGTGCAGGGTCTGGCCGTCGCCGCGCAGCGCGTCGGCGAAGTCCGGCCTGTTCTCCCAGTAGCCGCGCGAGGTCAGGGTGTCCAGCCAGTCCTCGATGGCCGCGACGGCCCGCTCGGGCGCCAACTCGTAGGGCACGCCGAGCGCCGCGGCCGCGTCCGCACGGTGCACGCTGGCCTCCCCGAACAGCCGGCGGGACCAGAACGGCACGCCCGCGTCCGCGCCGGACGGGTCCCACACCGGCGTGTCGTCGGTGACCGACTCGAACGCCTGCTTGGCCTCGGCCGCGCCCTGCGTCAACCAGGCGCGCCACTCGGCCGGGTCGGTCGGAGCGGGAACGTATCGGGCGAACGCGTTGCTCGGCTCGAGCATCCGCTCGCCCACGAGCATCGCCACCATGCGCTGTGTCGAGCCGACATGGTCGACGAGGTCGGCCACGGTCCACTTCGGACAGGTCGGCACCGGGGTCGCCGCATCCTTGTCGTGCACCCAGTCGGCGAAGGTGTTCGTCTGCTCGACAACACCGCTCAGATATGAGGACGTGTTCATCGCGGCACTCCCCCTCACGCGCCGGCCGGCCGGTAGCGCAGCCAGACCACCCCGGACCGATAAGGCGTGGCCGACACCAGCTGCAGGCGGATCGGGCCCACACCGTCGAGGATTCGCGGCCCGTCCGGCCACAGGTGCGGGTTCATCCAGAACCAGAACTCGTCGACCTGCCCCTGCGCGGCCAGCGTGTGCGCCAGCTCCCCGCACCCGGAGATGATCAGGTTGCCGGTGTGCTTGTCCTTGAGCGCGGGTACGGCCTGCGTGACCTCGCCCTCGATCAGCGTGGCGTTCCACTCCAGCGGCCCCGAGAGCGTCCGCGAGGCGACGTACTTCGGCATGTCGTTGATCCGCCCCGCGTAGTGGCCCATCGTCGGGTCCGCGGCGAGGTGCGGCCAGACCGCCGCCAGCCCTTCATAGGTCTTGCGGCCGAGCAGCAGCGCGTCGGCGAGGATCAGTTGCTCGAGGCCGGCGTCGCCGCTGTCGGCGTCGAGCTCCAGCCATTCCTCGGGTGTGGGCGCCTCGAAAGCGCCGTTGACGGTGACCTGGTTGTGGACGACGACCTTTCCCATGCGATCACGCTAGGAGCCGGTCGATGGGGTCCGCATCTGTCGAACGACTGCTGCGCGACCACCGGCCCGGCGGCCCTCATAAGTCGAGCTTCCCCAGCTCCGCCCGCCGCCTGACCCCGAGTTTCGGGTACGCCTTGTAGAGGTGATGGCCCACCGTGCGCGGGCTGAGGAACAGTTCGGCGGCGATCTCCCGGTTGCTCATGCCGGTCGCCGCGCGCCGCACCACCTGCAGCTCCTGCGGCGTCAGCCCGGTGGCGCTCCCGGCCTCCCCCGGTGCGGTCTCCCCGAGCGCGGTCAGCTCGGCCCGCACGCGCGGCAGCCAACCCTGTGCGCCGATCCGGTCGAAGGATTCGTACGCCGCCAGGAGCTGCTCCTTGGCCGCCGTCGGACGCCGGTGCCGGCGGAGCCACTCGCCGAACACGAGCCGGGTCCGGGCCCGGTCGTACGGGCCGCAGCGCTCGGCCGCCAACGCCTCCTCGAACCGGCGGTCCGCGGCCTCCCCGTCGTGCAGGAGCGCCTCGCACCGCAGCAGGAGCGCGGCGGCCACCGGGCTCTTCGTGTGCGCCGCCCACTCCGCGAGTCGGGGCAGGAACAGCCGGGCCCGAGCGGCGTCGCCGACCCGTACCGCCGCCTCGACGTGGTCGGGGACCGCCCGCACCATGATGTCGCGGCCGGGCGCGGCCACGCAGGCGTCCTCGAGTCGCTCCAGCGCGCGCCCGGGGTCGCCGCTCGTGAGGTCCACGAGACCGAGTGCCCAGTTGGCCTGTGCGGCCGCCATCCCGTGCCGGCGGGAGTCGGCGACGACGCGGGTCGCCAGCCGACGGGCGTGGTCGGGCTCGCCCCGGGCCGCGGCGAGCCACGCCGCCGTCGCGGAGAGGACGACCACCTGGAGCTCCAGGCCGAGCTCCGCGCCGAGCGCCATCGCCTCGGCGACGCTGCCGTCCGCGTCGCGGAGGCGGCCGGTCGCCAGCTGGGCCAGCGCCAAGGGCTCCTGGGCGTACGGCAGCCAGCCCAGCTCGCCGCGGCCACGCAGCTCTCCGACCTGGCGGTCGAGCATCGCCAGGGCCAGGTCGTCCTCCCCCACCAGCAACCCGAGGAACGCGGCGTTCAAGCGCTCCAGTTTGGCCCCGTTCTCGCTGTCGCGGGCCGCGAGGAGCGCGTCGCGCATCGGCCCGACCGCCGCCGCCACGTCACCGCACAGCAGGTCGGCGAAGCCCACCAGACCACCGATCGAGGGCACGGCGTCCTGCGTCAGCGCCCGGAGCCACCCGGCGCAGCGCCGCAGCAGCTCCACGTCCGCCGCGTCGCGCGCGCACCAGGTGGCTTCGATCAGGATCGAGACGGCGAGACGCGGGTCGGTCGCGAGCACCGGCGCCGCGGCCGCCAACGCGAGTCGGCACGCCTCGGCCGGCGACGCCCGCTCGTAGGCGACCTGCGCGCGGATCCAGCCGGCCTCCGCGATCTCGGCGGGCACGTCGGTCAGCTCGGCGCCGGCCGCCGCCAGCTCGACAGCCCGATCGAGCTGCCCGGCGTCGTAGGCCGCCCGGCCGGCGGCGACCAGCCGCCGGCCGCGGACGGTCGGCGCCGCGGTCAAATGGGCTGCCCGATCCAGGGCCCGCGCCACGGCCGCCGCCGCGCCCCGCCCCGTGGCCCGCTGGGCGACCTGCTCCAGACCGTCCGCGGCCGCGTCGTCCGGCCCGGCGGCGGCGGCCGCGACGTGCCAGGCCCGCCGGTCGGCATCGCGCGGATCGGTCAGCACCCGGGCCAGGGCGCGGTGGGCGGCGAGCCGACGGGCGAAGGGCGCCTCCTGATAGGCCGCGGCCCGGATCAGCGGGTGGCGGAACAGCACGCCGTCGGCCGTGACGTGCACGAGCCGGCTCCGCTCGGCCGGCTCGAAGTCAGCCGCGTCGCTGCCGAGCTCGGCCGCGGCGGCGAGCAGGGTCGGCAGCGGCGAGCCGTGGTCGGCCGCGGCCAGCAGCAGGACCGTCCTGGTCGGTTCCGCGAGCGCGCCCACCAGCCGGCGGAAGTGCGCGTCGAGCCGCCCCGCGGCCGGCAAGGGCGCGACCGGCGCCGGGTCCTCCGGCGCCTCCGTCGCGTGGGCCGCCAACTCGACGACCGCGAGCGGGTTGCCGCCGGACTCCGCCACGATGCGGTCGACGACACCGCTCGGCAGCGCCGACGCGGCCACGGCGAGGCGAGCGGCATCCACAGTGTCCAGTCGCCGCAGCGCGATGCTCTCCACACCGGACGCCGGGAACGCGGCCTCGCCGTCGCGCGCCGCGAAGATGGTCGCGACCGGGTCGGCGTGCAGGCGGCGCACCGCGAACAGCAGGGCGTCGATCGACGACTGGTCGAACCACTGCGCATCGTCGAGCAGGCACAGCAGCGGCCGGTGGTCGGCGATCTCGGAGAGCAGCGACAGCGTCGCCGCGCCCGGCAGCATCCGTTCGACGGAGGCGTCGCTGGCGCCGAACGCGGCCCGCAGCGCCTCCGCCTGCGCTTCGGGCAACCTCTCCAGCAGGTGCAGGTCGCGGACGAACATCAGGTGCAGAGCGGCGTACGCCACCTCGGCCTCGGACTCGATCCCCACCACCCGCAGCACCCGCATGCCGCCAGCGACGCTCTCCGCGTAGTCGAGGAGCGCCGTCTTGCCGATTCCGGCCTCCCCGCGTAGCACCAGCGAGCGACTGCGACCGCCCTTCGCGTCGGCCACCACACGATTGATCCGCGACTGTTCGGCTGAGCGTCCAACCATCACAGCCCGGCACGCTACGCGGTGTCAGGGCAGCAGGGACAGGAACTCGGCGGGGGTGAGTGCGCCGGGTCGGGTGTGGTCGCGGGCCGCGCGGTTGACCAGCCGGCGGGCCAGTTCGTTGGCCGGGGTCGCGACGCCGTGCAGGCGGCCCAGCAGCACGATCTCGCCGTTGAGGTAGTCGGCCTCGACCGTGCCCGTGCCCCGGGCGAGGCTCTGCCAACTCGACCCGCCGCCGCGCGGCGTGCCCTCGACCGGCTGGATCGACAGCAGGTTCCGCCGGCGCTGCGCGTCCTCCGCCGCCGTGGCCACGTCGATGCCGGCCACCCGCAGCACCTCGGTCGCCTCGGCGCGGAGCAGGGCGTCCACCTTGTCGATGCCGTCGGCCTCGGGGCCACACAGGGCCTGGATCGAGTTGCCGAGGTTCATCAGCAGCTTCGCGTACTTCCAGCGCATGATGTCCGGGCGTGCTTCCGAGGCGAAGCCGGCGCCGCGCAGACCCGCCGCGACCGCCGTGGCCGTGTCGTCGACACCGCCCGGATAGCGGCCCACGTCGAGCCCGCCGGGCGTCGGCGCGCTGTGGGCGACCACCACGCCCGGCGCGAGGTGGGTGGCGGGGAGAATCACCCATACGCCGTACACGTTGGGGAAGTGCCGCAGCGCGGCCCGCTCGTTGGCCACGCCGTTCTGCAGGCAGAGCACGGGCGTCTCCGGCGGCGCGGCGGCCGCCAGCGGGGGCAGCACGTCGGGCGTGTCCATGCCCTTGACCGCGAGCACGGCGACATCGCCGGGGCGCCACTCGTGCTCGGTGACCGCGCCGACCGCGGGGAGCCGCAGCGTCTGCCGGCCCTCCGGCGAGTGCAGCGCGAGCCCGTCGCGGCGGATCGCGTCGAGGTGCGCCCCGCGGGCCACCAGCACCACGTCCTCGCCGGCGGCGGCCAACCGGCCACCGACCACACCGCCGACAGCGCCGGCGCCCACGATCACCCATCGCACGCCGTCGAATCTATGTCACACATCCGGTGGTCATCCCGTCCTGTGACCATGGCCATCCTCGCCGACCCGGTCTGGCCGGTGGTGGCGTTCGCCGCCGTCCAGTACGCCGACGCCGCCTTCTGCTGGAAGCCCGTCGACTTCGTCCGCCGCTGCCTCGACGACGTGCACACCCCGCCGCTGGTGCGGCGCCTGCTCACGCCCATCAAGGCGGCCGCCGGCACCGGCCTGCTGCTGGGCCTGGTCGTCCCGTACCTCGGCGTGGTGACCTGTGCCGCGCTGGTCGCCTACTTCGCGATCGCCGTCGCCATGCACATCCGCGCCCACGACCTCCACCGCAACTTCCGCAACGCGATCGCCCTCGGCGTGGTCTCGGGCCTGGTCAGCCTCTGCTACCTGTGACCGGCCCACAACGTGAGCAGCGTGATCTCGCTCGGCGCGAAGACCCGGAACGGCGGCCCCCAGAAGCCGGTGCCGCGGCTCGTGTAGAGCTGGGTGCGCTCGCCGTGCCGGCTCAGCCCCTGCAGCACCGGCTGGTCGGTCAGCACCAGGTAGTGGAAGGGCCAGATCTGGCCGCCGTGGGTGTGCCCCGAGATCTGCAGGTCGATGCCGTGCGCGACGGCGCCGTCGATCTGCCGCGGTTGGTGGGCCAGCAGCAGGACCGGCAGGTCCGGGTCGGCGCCGGCGAGGGCGGCGGCGTGGTCGGTGCGGTGTCCGGGGTCGCCCGAGTTCGCCGCGGTGCGGTCGTCGACACCGGCCACGACCAGGCTCGCGCCGTCGCGGGTCAGCACGAAGTGGCGGTTGTGCAACGACTCCCAGCCGAGGTCGCGCATGTGGTCGAGCCAGCCCTGCGCCTCGGAGAAGTACTCGTGGTTGCCCGTCACGTAGGCCCGGCCGTAGCGGGCCTTCACCTGCCCCAGCGGCGCCGCCTGCTCGAGCCGCTCGGCGACGGTGCCGTCGGCGATGTCGCCGGTGTGACAGACCAGGTCGGCGTCGAGCGCGTTGACCACGTCGACGACGCCGGCCGACCAGCGCGCCCGGTTGATCGGGCCGTAGTGCGTGTCGGTCAGCAGCACCACGCGCAGGCCGTCGAGCCCGGCGCCCAGGCGCGGGACGGTGACGTCGATCGCGCGTACCCGGGAGACCCGCATCGCCTCGTAGTGGCCCCAGCCGAGCAGCACCAGCGCGGCCAGCACCGCGGCGCCGGCCGTGACGCGGGACCGGAGCGGGTCGTCGACACCGCCGAGAAACAGACCGAGGCGCACGAGCTGGGCCAGGATCGTGCACGTGAACAGCACCCAGATGACGCCGAGCATGGTGTCGCCGATGCGGGCCGCCCAGTCGCGGTGGCGCCGGCCGTGGCCGAGCACCATCAGCCGGCCGTAGGCCACCGCGCCGAAGAAGAAGATCGCGCTGCCGAGGCCGAGCACCCAGGCCGGCCAGTCCTGCCCGGCGAACACCAGCAGCCCGCACGGCACTCCGAACAGGATGAGCACCATCGTGGCGAGCGTGAGCGCCGTCCGCCGCCGCCGGATGGGCTGGTACGGCGGCGGCTCCGGCACGATCTCAGCAGCGGTCACGGGCGAAGCATGTCACGACGGCCGCGCGGGCTACGGAAGGTTGGCCTCGACCACGTCGTTGACGATGCGCGTACGCAGGACGGGTTGGTCCGACCCGGCGGGCCCGTGCATGACGAGGCCGTCGTTGAGCCGGAACACGCTGCCGTGCCACGGGCACTCGACGCAGGTGTCGCCGTCGACGTCGACCACGCGGCCCTCGCTGAGCGGGCCGGTCTCGTGGCCGCAGCGCTCCAGCAGCACCGACACCCGGTCGCCGTCGCGGTAGACCAGCACGGGCACCTCGCCGATGCTGCGGGCGACCGGCACACCGTGTGGCAGCGCGCTGATGTCGGCCACCGGGTGCCAGCCGTCGCTGATCCGGTGCAGCTGCGCGACCGCCTGGTTGACCTGGGCGCCCTGCTTGTAGGCGAGGTGGCCGCCGAGGAACGCGCTGACGTTGACGACGCCGAACGCCGCGAAGCCGAGGATCCGGCCGGTCCGGTGGTCACCGCGCAGGCGGGCGGCGAGGGAGGCGCTGTAGAGCCCGAGCGTCACGACGTTGGCCGCCATGTGCACGAGGCCCACCCGGCGCTGTTCGTGGTCGAGCTCGGCCCAGTCGTTGAGGCCGGCCAGCGCGGTCGGCACCGCGCCTGCCACGCCGACACCCACCAGCGTGGTCGCGGGCAGCTCCTGGCGGGGAATGACGTCGAGCACCGCGGCGCTCGTCCACGAGCCCAGCGTGAAGGAGGCCAGGGCCGGATGGACCGGATGACCCAGCTGTACGCCGTGCAGGGTGTCCCGCAGGAGGCGGGGCTTGAGCACCGCCCGCAGCGCGCGCTGAATAGGATCGCTGATCCGGTCGAGACCGGACGCCTGTTCGAGTCTGGTCAGCAGCTGCTTCATCGCTTCGGGTTTCCCTCGGGAGGGCACCCCAAACGCGACGAGTTATCCCTGGTAAACGGGTTATCCACAGGCCTTCCTGGGCTAGGCTGCCAGCCCCATAGAATCGCCGGGTGACGACGTCAGCGGAGATGGTGGGCGCCAAGCCGATCGAGGTGCTGCGGCGCCTGTTCGGCTACGACACGTTCCGCAACCAGCAGGCGGAGATCATCGACCAGCTGGTCGGCGGGGGTGACGCGCTGGTCCTGATGCCGACCGGTGGCGGCAAGTCGCTGTGCTACCAGATCCCGGCGATCGTCCGCCCCGGCGTCGGCGTGGTGATCTCCCCGCTGATCGCCCTCATGCAGGACCAGGTCGACGCGTTGCGCGCGCTGGGCGTGCGGGCCGGGTTCGTCAACTCCACCCAGGACTGGGACGAGCGCCGGGAGACCGAGGCCGCCTTCACCCGCGGCGACCTCGACCTGCTCTACCTGGCGCCCGAGGCGCTCGGCTCGCCCACCACCATGCGCCTGCTCGAGCGCGGGCGGATATCCCTGTTCGCCATCGACGAGGCGCACTGCGTGGCGCAGTGGGGTCACGACTTCCGGCCCGACTACCTGGGCCTCTCGGTGCTCCACGAGCGCTGGCCCGACGTGCCGCGGATCGCCCTGACCGCGACCGCCACCACCGAGACCCGCGACGAGATCGCCACGCGGCTCAAGCTGACCGACGCCGAGCGCTACGTGGCGAGCTTCGACCGGCCCAACATCCAATACCGCATCGTCCCCAAGAAGAGCCCGGCCACCCAGCTGCTCGACTTCCTGCGCACCGAGCACAAGGGCGACGCGGGCATCGTCTACTGCCTGTCCCGGGCGTCGGTGGAGCGCACCGCCGAGCTGCTGGTGGCCAACGGGGTCGCGGCCCTGCCCTACCACGCGGGCCTCGAGGCCCGCACCCGCTCCGACAACCAGTCCCGCTTCCTGCGCGAGGACGGTCTGGTCATGGTGGCCACGATCGCGTTCGGCATGGGCATCGACAAGCCCGACGTGCGCTTCGTGGCCCACCTCGACCTGCCGAAGTCGGTGGAGGGCTACTACCAGGAGACCGGCCGGGCCGGGCGGGACGGGCTGCCGTCGACGGCCTGGCTGGCCTACGGCCTGCAGGACGTGGTGCAGCAGCGCAAGATGATCGAGACCTCCGACGCCGACCGGACCCGCCGCCGCGCGCTGGCCCAGCACCTCGACGCGATGCTGGCGCTGTGCGAGACGGTCTCGTGCCGGCGGGTGCAGCTGCTGGCCTACTTCGGCGAGACCGGCTCGCCGTGCGGCAACTGCGACACGTGCCTGACGCCGCCGTCCTCCTTCGACGGCACCATCGCCGCGCAGAAGCTGCTCTCCGCGGTGCTGCGCCTCGACCGCGAGCGCAACCAGCGATTCGGCGCCGGTCAGGTGATCGACATCCTGCTCGGCCGGCAGACCGACAAGATCTCGAAGTTCCGGCACGACAAGCTCTCGGTCTTCGGCGTGGGCACCGAACTGTCCGAGGCCGAGTGGCGCGGGGCGGTCCGCCAGCTCCTGGCGCAGGGCCTGCTCGCGGTCGAGGGCGACTACGGCACGCTGGTGCTCACCGACGCCAGCCGCACTGTGCTGTCCAAGGAGCGCCAGGTCATGCTCCGCCGCGACCCACCCAGGACGCCGCGCCAGTCCGCGAGCCGCGCGGCTCCCAAGGCGGCCGCGCCGTTGGCCGGCGAGGCGGTCGGCCTGTTCGAGCGCCTACGCGCCTGGCGGGCGGCAACAGCCAAGGAGCAGGGCGTCCCGGCCTACGTGATCTTCCACGACGCGACGCTCCGCCAGATCGCCACCGACGAGCCCCACACGCTGGCCGACCTGGGCCGGATCAGCGGCGTCGGCGAGAACAAGCTGGCCAAGTACGGCCAGCAGGTCCTCGACGTGCTGGCCGAGGCCCTACCGGCCGCGCCCGCGGAGCCCGCGGCGCCGGCGGCGCCGGCTGGGCGGGCGGTGCCCGCCGGGCGGGCGGCGCCCGCGCCACGCGCCGGCCGCGCGGACGACGACCTGTGGGGCGACGAGGAGTTGATCGAGCCCGACTGGGACGAATGAGGGCTGTGCCGGCCTGACGGCCGGCACCGCCCCCTGCCGCAGGCGCGGCGTGCCCGGCCGAGCGGCGTGCCCGGCCGGGCCCGGCCCGTCAGCGCTTGTCGCGCAGGTTCGCACGCCGCTCGCGCAGCTCGTGTTCGTCGATCTCACCGCGCGCGTACCGCTCCGCCAGCGTCTGTTCGGCCGCGTGCCGGGCGGACCGGCGCGGTGAGCGGTTCCAGATGAAGTAGCCGATCACCGACACCACGAGCACCCAGAACACGATCGGAAAGACGATCCACCAGCCGGGTCCGCCGTGGTTCCAGGGGCCGTTGTGCCAGGCGGGGTCGGCGGCATAGGTCGTGAGCTGTCCCAACATCATGAGCTCCTCACCGGGAAAGACATCTGCTGACGCTCTCGACGGTCTCGCGCGCGGCCGCGTCCGGCGTCGGCCCACGAGCGACATCCGGCGTACGCAGCCGGACGCAGCCCCTACCGTTGAGCACATGGGCGATCTCATGCATGCGGTCGGCTACCGCAAGGCATTGCCGATCTCCGATCCCGACAGCCTGGTCGACGCGGACGTGCCGGTGCCCACCCCCGGGCCGCACGACCTGCTGGTCCGCGTCGAGGCGGTGTCGGTCAACCCGGCCGACGTCAAGTCGCGATCGGGCAGCGACCCGGACGGCTTCCGGATCCTCGGGTACGACGCCGCCGGTGTCGTGACGGCCGTCGGCGCCGCGGTGACGCGGTTCGGGGTCGGTGACGAGGTCTGGTACGCCGGACGCATCGACCGCCCCGGCAGCAACGCCCGGTTCCAGACCGTCAACGAGAACATCGTCGGACCCAAGCCGGCGTCGCTGGACTTCGCCGCGGCGGCCGCGTTGCCGCTGACCACGATCACGGCATGGGAGATGCTGTTCGACCACTTCGGACTGACCGAGGCCAGCACCGGAACCCTGCTGATGGTCGGCGCGGCCGGCGGCGTCGGCTCGATGGTGCTGCAGCTGGCCCGCGCCCGCACCGGGTTGACGGTGGTCGGCACGGCCGGTCGCGGCGACTCGCAGCAGTGGGCCGGCGACATGGGCGCGCACCACGTCGTCGACCGCCACCACCTGGTCGACTCGGTGCGCGCCGTGGCACCGGACGGCGTCGACTACATCATCAGCCCGTTCTCCAAGGGCAACATCGAGGCGTACGCGGAGCTGATCCGACCCCTCGGCCACATCGCCGCCACCGACGAACCGGCGGGCCTGGACCTGTTGCCGCTCAAGCCGAAGAGCGTGACGTGGCACTGGGAGCTGATGTTCACGCGGCCGATCCTGCTGCCGGACGACGCCTACCAGAGCGACCTGCTGACGCAGACGGCGAAGCTGGTCGACGCCGGCACGGTCCGCTCCACGATGACCACCCGCCTCGGCCCCCTCGACGCGGCCACGATGCGCGACGCGCACGCCCGGGTCGAGGCCTCCGCCGCCATCGGCAAGGTGGTCGTCACCGCGGGCTGACGTGCGGGCCGCCCGGGAGTTGAATGGAACCGGGAGGCATCGGTGGACACGCTCGCACAGGCCCGGGAACACCACCGCCGGCACGCGTGGGTGGACGCCTGCGCCACGTTCGCCGCGGCCGACGCGGCCGCCCCGCTGTCGCTCGACGACCTCGAACGGCTGGCCGAGTGCGCCCAGGTGCTCGGCCGCCTCGACGAGGCGGTGGCGGTGCGGCACCGCCTCTACACGGCGTACGCCGCCGCCGGGGCCACCGGCCCGGCCATGCGCACCGCCTTCTACCTGGCGCACGCGCTCGTCGTGAAGGGTGAGCCCGCCCTGGCCGGTGGCTGGCTGGCCCGCGCCCGCCGGCTCGCCGCGCCGGCCGCGGGGCCAGGCGCGGGGCCCGGCGCGGGGCCGGGCGCGGGGCCCGGCGCAGGGCCGGGCGCGGGGCCCGGCGCAGGGCCGGGCGCGGGGCCGGCCGTCGAGCCGGCCGAGGTCGGCTATCTGCTGGTGCCGGAGGCGGAGCAGCGGTTCGGCGCGGGCGACCTCGCCGGGGCCGAAGCCACGGCCGCGGAGGTGGCCCTGCTGGCCGCCCGGCTCGGCGACCCGGACCTGGCCGCGATCGCGGTGCACATCCAGGGCCGGGCCCGCATCCGGCAGGGCCACGTGTCCGACGGGCTCGCCCTGCTCGACGAGGCGCTGCTGGAGGTGACCTCCGGCGCGACGTCCGCGCCGGTCACGAGCTGGCTCTACTGCAGCGTCATCGACGCCTGCCGCGAGCTGCACGAGCTGACCCGGGCTCGCGAGTGGACGGTCGCGCTCAACGCGTGGTGCGACGCGCGACCCCAGTTCTCCGGTGTGTTCTCCGCGGTGTGCCGGATCCATCGCGCGGAGCTGTTGCTGCTCGGCGGCGAGTGGCCGGACGCGGTGCGCGAGGCCCGGCTCGCCTGCGCCCAGCTGACGGCGGGCCACGGCGCCGCGATGGCCGGGCCGGCGCACTACCAGCTCGCGGAGGCGCACCGGCTGCGGGGCGATGCCACCGCGGCCGCCGACGCCTACCGCGCGGCGAGCGCATTCGGCGGGCCGACCCAGCCCGGGCTCGCGCTGCTCTGGCTTACCCAGGGCCGGGCGGGCGCGGCCGCCGCCGCGATCCGGCGGGAGCTGCTCGAGACCGGGCCGCCGCTGGCCCGGGCCCGGCTGCTGCCCGCGTACGTCGAGATCATGGTGGCCGCGACCGATCGCGTGGCGGCGCGCTCCGCCGCGGCCGAGCTCGCCCGGATCGCCGACGCGTTCGACACCGCCGGCCTGCGGGCCCGGTCCGCGTACGCCGACGGGGTGGTCCACCTGGCCGCCGGCGAACCGGACGCCGCCCTGCCGCCGCTGCGCCGGGCGGCACAGCTGTGGCGCGACCTGACGGCGCCCTACGAGGCGGCCCGCGCCCGCATCGGGATCGGTCTTGCGTGCCGGGCGCTCGGCGACGAGGATTCGGCCACCCTGGAGCTGGACGCGGCCCACGAGACGTTCGCCCGGCTCGGCGCGGCGACGCCCGGCCCACGCGCGGAGGTGGCCGGCCTGAGCGCCCGCGAGGTGGAGGTGCTCCGGCTGGTCGCGGTCGGCCGTTCCAACCGCGCCATCGCCGGCGAGCTGGCGATCAGCAATCGCACCGTCGAGCGGCACGTGAGCAACATCCTCACCAAGTTGGGCGTCGGCTCCCGCACGGCCGCGGCCGCGTACGCCTTCGCCCACGGCATCCGCTGAGCCGCTGCGGGAAATCACCCACGCGTCCGCGCCCGTCCGTGCGTGGTCGCACCGAAGCGCGCGCCCACCCGGCCCGCCTAGCGTCGACGCGTCGGAGGGGGTGGCCGCGATGCGACACGCGGTGGTGCTGGGCGCGGGGATCGGCGGGCTGTGTGCGGCGGGGGCGCTGAGCGCCGTCTGCGAACGGGTGACCCTGGTCGAGCGGGATGCCCTGCCGGCCGGGCCGGCCGCACGGCGCGGCGTGCCGCAGGGCCGGCACGCGCACGTGCTGGTCACCGCCGGCATCGAGGCCGTGGACCGGCTCTTTCCCGGCATCTACGCGTCGATGGTGGCGGCCGGCGCACCGGTCGTCCGGGACTTCTCCGCCTTCCGCCTCGCCCCTGGTGGCGGGGCGCCGTTGCGCCTGTGCGGCCCACCGCCGGAGCCGTTCGCCGGCCTCGTCAGCCGGCCGTGCCTGGAGGCGCACATTCGCGCCCGGGTCCGTAAACTGTCCAATGTGGTCATTCGCGACGGCGTGGCGGCCACCGGGCTGACCGCCGAGGGAGGTCGCGTCACCGGCGTACGCCTGTCGCAGCCCCTCGCCGCCGACCTGGTGGTGGACGCGACCGGCCGGGGCAGCCGCGCGCCTAACTGGCTGGTGGAGCTCGGCTACCCGGCGCCACGCGAGGAGCGGGTCCCGATCGACCTGATGTACGTGACCCGCCAGTTCCGCCAGCCCCACCTGCCGGCGCTGGTCGTCGGTGTCAGCGCCCGACCCGGCCGCGCACGCGGGATGGTGCTGTTCGCCCAGGAGGAGGGCCGGTGCGTCCTCACCGTCTCGGGCTACGGCGCCCACCACCCACCGCGCGAGCCGGAGCGGCTCCTCGACGCCCTGGCGTCCCTCGCGCCGCCCGACGTGGTCTCCGCGCTCCGGGCCGCCGAACCGCTCGGCGACCCGGTGGTGGCCCACTTCCCGGCGAACGTCCGCCACCGCTACGACCGCCTCCGCCGCTTCCCACCCGGTTTCCTCGTGCTCGGGGACGCCATCTGTTCGACCAATCCGGCGTACGCGTTGGGCATGTCGGTGGCCGCCCGGCAGGCCGAAATGCTCCGCGCCGTGGTGGCCGCCGGCGACCAGGACCTGGCCCGCCGGTACTTCCGTGCCGCCGCGAAGCCGGCCGGTGCGGCGTGGGCGGCCGCGACCGGCGGTGACCTGGCGCTGCCGGAGGTGCCGGGCCGGCGACCGTTGAGCGTCCGGCTGGCCGGCGCCTACAGCAGGCGGCTGCTCGGCGCCGCGGAGCGCGACCCGGTCGTGGCCCATCAGTTCCTGCGCGTCGCTGCCCTTCAGGACCCGTCGAGCCGACTCGTCCGCCCGTCGATGATCGCCCGCACCCTGCGTCCGGCCTGGCGAGGTGATCGACCCTAGACCCGCCGGGCCAGATCCGTCACGGCGCGCACCAGGTCGTCACCGGCCACGAGGGCGGCGTCGTTGTGGTCGGCGCCCTCGACGGCGACGACGCCCGCCAGGTCGCCGGCGCGGCCGGCCACGGTGCGGCTCTGGTCGGGCGGCACGATCGTGTCGGCCGTGCCGTAGACGACCACCGTGGGCGCCTCGACACGGGAGATCTGATCGGCCACCGGGAACCGGTCGCGCAGCAGCAGGCTGACCGGCAGCCATGGATAGTGCGCGCCACCCACGTCCGCGAGGCTGGTGAACGGTGAGCGGAGGACCAGCCCGGCCGGCGGATGTTCGGTGGCGAGCGCGGTGACCACCGCGGCCCCGAGGCTCTCGCCGAGGTAGAGCAGGCGGTCGGCGGCGATGCCCGGCTCGCGCAGCAGGGCCTGCCTGGCGGCGCGGGCGTCGTCGGCCAGGCCGCGTTCGGTCGGGCTGCCGGGGTTGCCGCCGTAGCCGCGGTAGTCGAGCAGCAGGACGGTCAGGCCTTCGGCCGCCAGCGCGTCAGCCAGCGGCATGCGGTCGCCGCGGTTGCCGGCGTTCCCAGGGGCGACGAGCACGGCGATCCTGCGGTCCCGCTCGGCCGGCGGCCGGACCAGCCAGGCCCGCAGCGCCAGTCCGTCGCTGGTGCGGAGCGCGACGTTCGCGACCCCCGGAACGGCGGCGGGCGCCGTGCGGTCCGGGAAGTAGACCAGCCGGCGTTGCAGCAGCCACACCGCCGCCAGCAGCAGCACGACGACCAGCGCCAGCAGCAACGCCACCCGCAGTGGAACCGGCACCCTGCCCATCTCGCCATCCTCCGCCACCGGCGCGCCGCGCGGGTCGCGGCGATCGCCGGGTCAGGCGCGCGGCTCCAGGACCACCACGGCGGTTGGCTGCGGGCGCAGGGCCGCGTAGCCGTCCAGGTCGGTGTCCAGCTCGCGCCATCGGTTCCAGAGGCGCTCCCGCTCCGCGCCGGTCGCGGCCCGGGCGCGGACCTGGCGTTCGCCGCGGGTGAGCTCGACCTCGGCATCCGGGTCGGCGCGCAGGTTGAGCCACCAGGCCGGCTCGCCTTCGCCCCAGCCGTTCATGGCCAGCGTGACGAGGTTGGGTCCGTCCTCGAAGTACGCCACGATCACGCTGCGCCGGCGGCCGGTCCGCCGGCCGGTCGTGGTCAACCGCAGCGTGCCCCAGCGCCGCCCCCGCGGCTGCCACAACGCCACGCGCCGCCCGGTCAGCCGGACCAGGCCGCGGTGCACCGACCACGCGAGCCGGACGAACCAACGCGGCGGCACCCTTACCGCCTTCGGTCGCTCTCCATCGGACGACATCGGCCCACCTCCCGCGCACCAGAGTGGCGGGTCCCCGCAACGAGCGATCCCACCGCGCCGGCCCGCGCTCCGGTCGCCCCGCCGCGAGGCGCCGGCTCGCGCCGGTCACGCCCGCGTGGCGGACGCCGGCCTGATCGCCCCGCGGCAAGGCGCGCCGGTCACGCCCGCGCAGCGGACGCGGTCCGCTCAGCCCGCGGCGGTCGCGGCCGCGTAACAGGCGCCGAAGCCCTCGGCCCGCGCGACGATCCGCCCGTCGCGCACCAGGACCGCCGCCTCCGTCGCGTCGCTCACCGCCGCCACCCCCGCCGCGGCCGCGACCGCGCCGGAGTCGTCGTGCACGATCGCCAGCCGCGACCACGCGGTGGGTGGGAACGCCGACCGCAGGCAGCTGTCCACCTCCGCCAACGCCAGCCGGGCGAGCGGTGACAGCTCGGCCGGCGCGCTGCTCACCAGCACGGCCGTCACCGGGACGCCGGGCGGGACCGTGCGGACCGCCTCCTCCACCGAGCCCAGCCGGTGCAGGCCCAGCACCGCCACCACACCGGAGGCGGCCACGCCGGCGGGCGGGGACCAGCGCTCGTCGACCGGGCGCGGGCGCACCGCGTAGGGCAGGTGGGGCGGCAGCCAGGCGTCGTCCAGGTCGAGGTCGGCCAGCTGGCCGCACACCCGGACCACGTCGAACGGCTCCACGAAGCCCGGCGCGGCCGCCGCGAGCTGGCTGGCACCGTGCAATGTGGTCAGTGCGCTCTCGGCCACCCGGACGCGGCGGCCGGTGCGCGTGCGCAGGTCAGCGAACTCCAGGCCTTCCAGCGCCAATCCGAGGATCAACGCGTTGAGGCGCATCAGCTGCGCGTACGGCCGGCGGGTCTGGTCGTCGGCCATCACCTCGGGCAGCAGGTCGGTGGCCAGCCGGGCCGGGGAGTTGTCGTCGTCGGTGAACATCGGCAGCCGGGCGCACCAGGCGCGGGCGAACGCGGCGAGCGCCTCCCGGGGTGAGGGCACACCGAGCGGAGGGTCGACGGGCTCGGTCATCGCGGCCGCCGCGAGCACGGCGAAATAGAGGGCCCGCTTGCCCGGAAAGTTCGAATAGACGGCGCCCCGGGTGAGGTCGGCCCGCTCGGCGATCGCGTCGATCTTGGCCGCGCGGTAGCCGCGTTCGATGAACTCCGCCCGCGCCGCCGCCAGCACCTTCTCCCGGTTGCGCTCCTGCGCCTCGGCCCGGCTGAGCCTCGCCATGCCACCCCCGTCGCGACCGGTCGCGACGCCAGGGGTGGCGCCGCCGTGAACGTCCGTGTCAAAATAACGCCACCATTCAGATGATGAGACCATCTGATATTAACATCCCAAGGACTGCCGGTGGAGATCCAGCTCAACGACCCGAACCTGATGAACGACCCCTTCGGCGCGTACGGCCGAGCCCGCGAGCACGCGCCCGTCGTGGCCCTCGCAGCACCGGGCCTCGGCCGCATCTGGGGCGTGACCCGGCACGCCGAGGCCCGGGCGATGCTGGCCGACCCTCGGCTGGCGCTCGGCGAGGAGAGCTACCAGCACCTCGACGTGCCCGACCACTGCCGGCCCTACCTGCGCACCATGCAGCACATGACCGGGGCCGAGCACGCCCGGCTGCGGCGACTGGTCACGCCGGAGTTCTCGGCCCGCAGCGCCGCAGCCGGCCGGCCCCGACTCCAGCAGATCGTCGACGCCCTCCTCGACGACCTCGCCCGCCACGCCGACAGCGCCGGCACCGTCGACCTGATCACCCACTTCGCCACTCCCCTACCCATGGACGTGATCTGTGACCTCGTCGGCGTCCCCGACGACGACCGTCCACAGTGGCGCGAGTACGGCCGGGCGGTCGCCGCCGGCCACGGCGAGGCGTTCACAGAGGCGATCCCCGCCATCGTCGACGGCGCCCGGGCCGCGACCACGCGGCGTCGCCAGGATCACGGATCCGACGTCATCAGCAAGCTGCTCCGCAGCCACGACGACGACCGGCTCACCGACGCCGAGCTCGTCACGTTCGTCTGGCACCTGGTGCTGGCGGGCCAGACCCCGACGCTGCTGATCGCCAACGCCCTGCCCGTCCTCTTCGACCACCCGGACCAGCTGGCCGCCTTCCGCGCCGGCGAGGCGCCCGGCGCCGTCGAGGAGCTCCTGCGGTGGTGCGGCCCGCAGCTGCTGACCATCCCCCGGCAGGCCCAGGAGGACCTCCACCTCGGCGGTGAGCTGATCCACAAGGGCGACCGGGTCACCGCCGTGCTGGCCGCCGCCAACCGCGACCCCCGCGCGTTCACCGATCCCGACCGCTTCGACGTGCGCCGCGCCCAGAACCCGCACCTCAGCTTCGCCCACGGCCCGCACTTCTGCCTCGGCGCGCCGCTGGCCCGGGTGCAGACCGAGGTCGCCCTGACCGCGCTGTTCGAGCGCTATCCCCACCTGACGCTGGTGGGCGCGCCGCAGCGGATTCCGGACCCGGCCACCTGGCGCCTGCCCGCGCTACGCGTCCAGCTGGGCTAGCAGATAGCAACGCCGGCTGGGGTACTCGACGCCGGGCAACGGCGCCCGCTCGGTGCTGGCCATCACCGAGAACCCGGCCGCGACCAGGTCGTCCGCCACCGCGGCCGGAGAAAGGTAGAACGCGTCCAGGTCGACCGGCGAGCCGAACCACGAGTCGAGGTGGTGGGTGCTGCCCGGCGGCTGGTCCGAGGCCGAGACGTGGAACGCCACCAGCGCCCATCCGCCCGGCGCCAGCACCCGCGCGAACTCCTGGAACGCCCGCGCCCGCGCAACCGGCGGCAGATGGATGATCGAGTAGAACGCCACGATCCCCGACCACGCGTCGTCGGCGACCGGCAGGTCGAGCATCGAGCCGACCTCGAAGCTCAGGCCGGGGTACGCGCCCCGGGCGATCTCCACCATCGCCGGCGACAGGTCGACGCCGACCACAGCGCGGTGCCGTGCGGCCAGATAACCGGTCACGTGCCCCGGACCGCAGCCGACGTCGGCCACGATGCCCGGACACAGTTCGAGCAGCGCGTCGAGCAACGCCCGGTCGACCGGCTTGCCCGACAGCTCGTCCCGCAGGGCGGCGAAGTACGCCGCGGCCACCGTGTCGTACGTGTCGCGGATCCGGCTCTCCGACATTCCCGGAAGGCTACCTGTTGACCATCTCCGGGTTGGCGGCGATGAACGCGTCGACCGTGCCGCCCCGGATCGCCGCGAAGAACTGCTTCGCCTCGGGCTGCAGCCCCTCACCCGCGTACCCACCGCTGGAGTTCCGGACCGTGCCGCCCTTGAGCTTGACCATCGTGATCGCGTCCTCGCGCATGCCGCGCAGCGCGAACCCGAAGTCGGCGACGCTGTGGCCGCGCCCGTTGAACACCAGCGACTCCCCCGCCGCCCGGATCACCCGGTCGAGCTTGGGCAGGTCGGTCAGCACGTCCTTGCTCAACGCCTGCTGGGCCATGGCCTTGACGAACTGCTGCTGGTGCCGCTGCCGGCCGTAGTCGCCGTCCTTGACGCCGTAGCGCTGCCGCACGTAGTCCAGCGCCTGCCAGCCCTTGAACTTGTGCGTGCCCTTGGTGTATTTCGCCCGCGGCCCGTAGTAGGGGTGCTCGCAGCCGCAGCCGTTGTTGGGCCGGTGGGTCCCGTCGGGCTTCAGGTGCTCGGAGTAGACGACGTCCTGGTCGACGGTCATCACGACCCCGCCCATGGCGTCGACGATCTTCTTGAAGCCGTTGAAGTTGACGATCGCGCCGGCGTGGAACCGCTGGATGCCGGTGTAGTTGGTGACCGTCTTCGACAGCAGCTCGAAACCCTTGGCGCGGTCAGGGTTGCCGCCGCCCGGCACGCGACTGCCCAGCGCCATCGCGGCGTTGAGTTTGTCGCGCCCGCCCCGGTAGTCGGACTTCGGGAACGCCGGAATCTCGACCAGCAGGTCGCGCGGCAGCGAGAACAGGTAGCCGCGGTCGAGCCCGGCCGGAACGTGCATGATCATGATGGAGTCGGCCAGCGGCAGTTGGGTGGCCTCGCGCGGGTCGATGCCGACCAGCAGGATGTTGAGCGGCCCCTTGATGTCGCTCTCGCGGGGCTTGACGTCGTCGCCCTCGCCGAACAGGTCCTCGGTGGTGACCGCGCCTTCGTAGCGGGCGAGCAGCGCCTGCGACGTGACGAGCAGGCCGCCGCTGACGACCATGAGAACCGCGCCCAGGATCACGCAGACCCGGGTCCAGCGCGGCAGCGCGCCGAACCGCGACCTCTTCGTGGGCTTCGAGTTCCTGGGCTTCGAGTTCCTGGGCTTCGAACCTGACTCCTCCGGCGGCATCAGCGTCCTCCCCGTCGCTTATTAGAGAGACGCATCCGGATACCCAATGCGTTGCGGTCTTTACCTTGACCCTTGGGCAAGGTGAAGACTTGGCCGCATGGACGTGCGCGACCTGACCATCGGTGAGTTCGGCCGGCGGACCGGTTTGTCACCAAAGGCACTGCGGTTGTACGAGGTGTCCGGGCTGCTCCGGCCGGCCAGCGTCGATCCGGCCACGGGCTACCGGCGCTACAGCCCCGAGCAGGTCGACCGGGCCCGCCGGATCAGTCTGCTGCGCCAGCTCGACATGCCGCTCGCTGTCGTGGCGGAGGTGCTGGCCGGCGACGACACCGAGGCGGCGATCCGGCTCGACCGGTGGTGGCAGGCGCAGGAGGCGCAGGCCCAGTCCCGCCGGTCCAGCGTCGACTACCTGCGCGGGCAGCTGACCAGGAGCGGCCCGGCCCGCACGCCGTACCCGGTGCGGCTGCTCCAGCGACCGCGGACCAAGGTCGCCGGCATCACCCGGGACTGCGACCAGCAGAGCCTGGTGCCGACGATGCTGGCCTGCACCGCCGAGATCGGCGCGCACATCCGGGCGGCGGGCGCCGAGCCGGCCGGCGAGCGGTGGCTGCTGTTCCACGGCCACGTCACGCCCGACAGTGAGGCCACGGTCGAGGTCTGCGTGCCGTTCACCGGCACGGTCGAGCCGGGCGACGACATCGTCATCCGGGTCGAGCCGGCCCAGACGCTGGCCGCGGCCACCGTGCCCCGCGGCGACTGCTTCTACCCCAAGATCATGCTCGCGTACGACGACGTCACCGACCACGTGCGCGGCGCCGGACTGCCGACCGTCGGGGCGCCTCGCGAGATCTACTTCGCCGAATGGTGCGACATCGGCGACGCCGACCCGTTCGTCCACGTCGCCGTTCCCGTCAGGACCACAATGGAGAGTGACATCCGATGAACCTCACCCGACAGACCGCGTACAGCGACCCGGGGGCGTACGCGCATCTGCTCGACAAGCTCCCCACCGACCCACGTGAGCTGACCGCGGTGGTACGCAACGTGATCACCCACTACCGCGACCCCACCGTGACGCTGCCCGCCGACCACGCCGACGACATCAACCACCGCTGGATCGACCGCCTCCTCGCCACCGACCAGGCCCGGCACGACTGCCCGTTGGACGTGCCGCGGGCGCCCGACCAACGGGTCGGCGGCTGCTGCCGCGACTTCTCGCTGCTCACCGTGTCGGCGCTGCGACACCAGGGCGTGCCGGCGCGGGTCCGGATCGGCTTCGCCGACTACTTCTTCGTGCCCGGCTGGCACCACGACCACGTCGTCGTCGACTACTGGAACGGCGACCGCTGGGTGCTGGTCGACCCGCAGATCGGCCCCGGCGACTGGCCGTTCGACCCCGACGACATGCCCCGGCCCGAGGGCGTCGGCACGCCGTTCGCCACCGCGGCCGCCGTCTGGACGGCCTACCGGCGCGGCGAGATCGACGCCGAGACCTACGGCGTGGACCCGTCCATGCCGATCCGCGGTCCCTGGTTGATCCATGGCTACGTGATCGGCGAGCTCGCGGCCCGGCAGGGCGACGAGCTGCTGCTCTGGGACATCTGGGGCGGCATGTCGGACCATCTCGATGAGGCCGGCGCGGTCCTCACCGACGAGGTCGCCGGGCTGCTGCTGGCCGCCGACGCCGGCGACGAGCGGGCGTCGGCGGAGCTGGCCGAGCGCTACGCCGCCGACGACCGGCTCAACCCCCGCGGTCAGGTGCTCAGCATGTCGCCGAACGGCGGCGAGGTCCTGGTCGACCTCGCGAGCCGGGTCAGCGCGCCTGCACCAACCCGTGCCGGCCACTGACCCGCCAGCGCGGTTCCGCGGCGTCGAGCCGGGCGACGGTGGCCCGGTGGAGCCCGACCACCACCTCCGACTTGCAGGTGCGTAGCGCGACCACCGGCACGCCCAGGTCGGTGGCCGCGGCGGGAAACGGCGTGGTCGGTTCCCAGTCGCGGTCGCCGACCAGCCGGCGGTAGTTGAGGTCGCCCTTGACCAGCACGACCCGGTGCGCGCGCAGGTCGGCGGTGAGGTCCGGCGGCAGCGCGCGGAAGTCCAGCGGGGCGCACCAGAACGGGTGCGTACGCACGGCGATGCGCTTGTCCATCGGCCGGCCGAGCCGGGCCGCAGCCGCGTCCACATCGGACGCCGTGGCGTCGGAGACGTAGTAGGGCAAGGGTTTGACGTGCAGGGTGACCCGGTCGGCGAGGCCGGTGTCGAGCAGCCACCCGGCGAGCACGAGGTCGGCCATCACCTCGCGGCCGGCGTTGTCGGCGACCAGGCAGACCGGCCCCGGCGTGCGCAACGCGGCCCGCAGTGCTCCGGTGTCGTCGGCCAGCAGCTCGTCCGGCGCGGCCGGGTCGGCCGCCGATGCCGGCTCCTGCATCCGGAAGCTGATGTCGGCCCGGTTGCCGAAGACCGCCGCGCGCACCACGGTGGCGAGACCGGCCTCGGTGGGCGCCGCCGGCAGGTCGGCGGCCCAGGCGAAGTCGCGTTCGAGGTCGGGGTCGGCCAGCTCCGCGTCCTTCATCGGACGGAACGGGTCGACCCCCTGCCACGGCCCCGGCCGGAAGTAGTCGACCGCGTCCAGGATCCGCCGGTAGAAGTAGCTCTCGGCCCAGAGGAACGGCGCGTCGGCCCACGGCCGGTCGAAGTGGCCGCGGTCCCAGGCGTCCCAGTCGGCCCGGTCGGGGGCGTCCGCGGGCAGCCGGCCGATCACCCCGCCCAGCGACTCGTCGAGCAGCGCGCGCAGGGCCGCCCGCTGGGCCGCGGTGTAGGGGTGTGCGTCGGCGACCCGGTCGACCAGCGTCGGATGGCGCTGGTGGAACACCTCCCGCGCGTAGCGTCCGTCGGTCCCCACGAGCAGCTCAGGAGGTGTCACGAGACAACCCTAGTGGCGGCGGGCGTCGACCTCGATCTCGAACCGCATCGCCGGGTCGGCCAGCCCGCAGACCAGCATCGTGGCGGCCGGCCGCACGTCGCCGAACGCCGCCCGCAGCGTCGGCCAGCACGGCTCGAAGTCGGCCCGGTCCGGCAGCAGGTAGCGGACGCGCACCACGTCGGCCAGCGTGCAGCCGGCCTCGGCCAGGGCCGCCTCGACGTTGCGGATCGCCTGGGCGCACTGGGCGACCACGTCGTCGGCGATCGTCATCGTCGCGTAGTCGTAGCCCGTGGTGCCGGAGACCCAGACGTGGTCGCCGTCGACCACCGCGCGCGCGTACCCGATCTGCTCCTCGAAGGTCGAACCGCTGGTGATCCTCACGCCGGCTCCCACTTGTCGTTGATCAGCTGGAACAGGATGTGGTCCTGCCACCGCCCCGCGATGCGCAGGTAGGCCGGGGCGAGGCCGATCCGCTCGAACCCGTTGCGGGCGAGCACCTTCTGTGAACCCACGTTGTCGGTCAGCGTGCCGGCCTGCAGCCGGTGCAGGCCGAACTCGTCGAACGCCACGCGGACCATCAGCGCCGTGGCCGCGGAGGCGACGCCCCGGCCGTTGGCCGCCTGGGCCACCCAGTAGCCGAGGTTGGCGGACTGCGCCGGGCCGCGCTCGATGACGCTCAGCGTGATCATGCCGACCGGCTCGCCGTCGGCCTCGATGACACAGCGGTGCATGTGCGGGTCCGCCCGCACACTCTCGATCATCGCCAACTGCCCGGCGGGCGTGTAGAAGGACTCGGCGCGGTCGGGCTCGAACGGGGCGAGGAACTCCCGGTTGGCGACGTTGAGTGCGGCGAACGGCTCGGCGTCGGCCGGCGTGATCGGGCGGATCTGGACCATCGTGCGATTCAACCAGGCGGGCCGCCCAAGGTCATCCGTATACCTGAAAGCATTGCTTTTCTTAGGGGCAGCTTTGTTACGTTGACCACGTCCACATCGTGGGCCTAGCGTCGTGGCCGTGCAGCGTCGGTTGCTCATCGGGCTGGTGGTCGTCGTTCTCGCGGTGACGGTGCCGGCCGGCATCACACTGCTCGGTGGCAGCTCCGATTCAGCCGACGACGACCCCGCCGGGGTGTCACTCACCTGCGACGCGCGCAGCCTGGTCGCCAAGCGCGAGCTGCGCGGGATGTGGCTCACCACGGTCAGCAACATCGACTTCCCGAGCCGGCCCGGGCTGCCCGAGGCCAAGGTGAAGGCCGAGTTCCTCGGCTGGCTCGACCTCGCGCAGAAGATGAACCACAACGCGATGTTCGTGCACGTCCGACCCAGCGGTGACGCGTTCTGGCCGTCCGCGTACGCGCCGTGGTCGGAATGGCTGACCGGCGAGCGCGGCAAGGACCCGGGCTGGGACCCGCTGGCCTGGATGATCGAGCAGACGCACGCCCGCAACCTCGAGTTCCACGCCTGGTTCAACCCCTATCGGGGCAGCCAGCCGGCCACCTCGGGCGGCGCCGGCGCCGACTTCGCCAAGCTGGCGCCGGACCACCCGTTGCGCAAGCACCCCGAGTGGGCGGTGGCGTTCCCGGAGGGCACGCGGAACAGTCGCTTCTATTTCGACCCGGGCGTGCCCGAGGCGCGGCGGCACGTCGAGGACGCGATCCTCGACGCGGTCAAACGTTACGACATCGACGGTGTGCACTTCGACGACTTCTTCTACCCGTACCCGGAAGGGCACGAGTTCAACGACGACCGCAGCTACGCGCGCTACGGCGGCGGCATGTCCCGCGGCGACTGGCGACGGGCCAATGTGGACACCTTCGTGCAGGAGATCAGCCAGCGGATCCGCGAATCCAAGCCGTGGGTACGCTTCGGCCTGAGCCCGTTCGGCATCTGGCGCAACAAGGCGTCCGACCCGGCCGGCTCACCGACCAAGGGTTTGGAGAGCTACGAGGCCATCTACGCCGACACCCGCAAGTGGGTACGGGAGAAGTGGCTCGACTACATCGTCCCGCAGCTCTACTGGAACATCGGGTTCGACAAGGCCGACTACGCGAAGCTGCTGCCCTGGTGGGCCGACACGGTCAAGGACACCGGCGTGCAGCTCTACGTCGGGCAGGCCGACTACCGGGTCGGCGAGCCGGGGCCGTGGAGCAAGCCGACGGAGCTCGACCGGCAGCTCACGCTCAACGACCGCTACGGGGTCAGCGGCAGCATCCACTTCAGCGCCAAGCAGGTGCGTGCGGACCGGCTCGGCGCCGTGACCCGCTATCGCGACGCGCACTACGCGGCGCCCGCCCTGGTGCCGACCGTCACCCGGCTGCGCGACGCGCGGCCGCCGGCGCCGACCCCGACCGGGGCCCGGCGCGACGGCGACCGCACGGTGCTGACCTGGCGCCCGGTCGACGACGTGACCGGCTACGCGATCTATCTGGCCGACCCGGAGGCGCAGAAGGCCAGCCTGGTCGCCACGGTCCGGGCCAGCGACCTGCCGAGCTGGATCGGCCCGGCGGGCAACTACTGCGTGACGTCGCTCGACCGCGCCAACAACGAGAGCGACCCGGTGCTGGTCAGCTGATCTTCTCCGCTCCCGCACTTTTCGCGACGCTTGTGCATCCGTTCAGGCCAGCAACCGCGAACCAAGGGTGCGCAGTTCCCGGCGGGAGGAGAGCCTGACATGAACGATGTCCGGGCGGGCATGGCGGTGATCGACATCAGCGGAGTCTTCGTCGGCATCGTGGACGGCGTCTTCGATCCGGAAGGCGATGGCGGTGGTTCGCGGCAGGGAAGAGGCATGCTGCTGTCGGCGTGGCAGGGCGGCCGGAAGGGATGGCGATGGATTCCCCTCGCGGCGGTCCTCCGCGTGGTCGACCATGCGGCCCGACTCAGCGTCACCGAGTCTCTGCTGTGCCCGTTCGTAACCGACGGGCAGGCGTTGCGCACCGCCATGCTGGCGGACTGGGGGCCGGCGTTCCCGCCGGCGGAAGCCTAACCAGCTTCCCCCCACTGGCCGCGGAAGACGACGTCGTCGGTCGGCCGGCGGCGGCCTTTGAGGTCGCGCGGCGGCTCGTCGCTGTAGCCGACCGAGATCGCGCCGATCGGGGTGAAGCCGGCCGGCACGCCGAACTCGTCCTTGAACGGCTCGATCGCGTCGATCGGCATGCCGAAGAAGCAGGCGCCGAGCCCCGCGTCGACGGCCGTGAGCAGCATCATCAGCGACGCCATGCCGGTGTCGATGTCCCAGTAGGGCGCCGGCCACCAGGCGTCGGAGCGGTCCTCGTGGCCCTTGTCGGCCTGCGCGTAACGGTCGAGGTAGGCGTCCTTGTGCGAGCACGGCACGATCAGCAGCGGAGCGGCGAACTGCGACGCGAACCACTTCTCGGGCTCGGCCGAGCGGTGCATCGCCGCCCGGAAGCGGTCGAGGTCCGCGGGCTGGTCGAGGACCAGGAAGCCCCACCCCTGCGAGAAGCCGGCCGACGGGGCGCGCAGCCCGTTGCGGACGATCCGGTCGACGACCTCGGCGGGCACCGGCCGGTCGGGATCGTAGCTGCGCACCATCCGCCGCTTGCGGACGACATCCTGAAACTCCATCGCATCACCGTACCGCCGAACCGGCCGGCCCGGACCATCCGATGTGGACGGTGTCAGCTCGCGCTGTCGTCGGCGAACGAGTGGTGCTCGTGGGTGACCTGCCAGCGACCGTCGCGCTTGCGCAGGCCGACGGTGAGCCGCAGCCGCATCTCCGGCTTCGCCTCGAGCTCGGCGGCGGTGCCACAGCGGAGCAGGGCGTGCACGAAGGCCACGTCGTCACCGGCCGTGACGTCGAGTGACTCGATCGTGAACTCCGCGCCCTGCCGCTGCCACTCGAAGAACGGCGGCCAGGTCTCGCGATAGGCGGCCAGGCCACGGACCCCGGCGTACGGCGGTGGCACGTCGAACATCACGATGTCGTCGGCGTGGTCGGCGAGCACCGTGTCGAGGTCACCGGTGTGCACGGCCGTTGCCCAGTCGCGGATCAGCCGCTCGATGGCGGCGGTGTCGTCGGTCGGCATGGTGCCATCCTGCCTCCGCTCCCGCTAGGGCCTATCCGGTGGGTCAGGGTGGTGCTCCGGCGAGGTCCAGGCGGCGTCCGGGCGTGCGTGGGGAGGGGTCGGATACCGGTGTTGTATCCGGCCCCTCCCCACGTGCGGTCGGTCGTCGTCTGGGCCCGCCGGAGCGCCGGCATGATCCACCGGATAGGCCCTAAGCGCAGAGCTGTGGACGCAGCGTGTCGAACGCCCATTCCGTGTAGCGCTCCGGCGACCAGCCCCGCTCGCGCACCAGCATCAGGTAGAGCTCCGGCGAGAGGATCGCGTAGAGCCGGTCGGCGGCGTCGGCGGCGGTGACGCCGGGCCTGGCGTCGGGCTTCGCCACGAGGGCGGCCGCCGAGGTCGAGAGCACCGTGTAGCGCGGGTCGGCGTCGGGCCACAGCCCCGTGATCTCGGGGTCGCTGGACGCGGCGAGGGTGAGCATCTTGATGATCGGCGCCACCCGGTCGAGCGTCGCGCAGGAGCCCGCCACCTGGGCGCGGAGCTGCGCGGCGGCGGTCGGGGCGGCCAGCGCGTCCTGGAACCACCGGCGGTCCATGGTGGCCACCGGCTCGTCGTCACCGGCGATGGTGACGTCGACCATCTCCTTGAGCAGCGCCCGCTTGTTGCCGAAGGTGAAATAGATCGTCTGCACCGCCACGCCGGCGGCTTCGGCCACCTCGGCCAGCGTCGTCGCGCCGTAGCCTCGCTCCACGAACAGCTCCCGCGCCGCATCCAGCATGCGGGTGCGCGTCTCGCGCGCCTTGGCCGTACGCCGGTTCGCTGCCTTGCCCTTGACGCTCGTCACCGCCCTAGTGTAACTCTAGAGTCAGTCACTAGTGAGCAACTCTAGCGAGGAGATCGGAAATGTCGATCGTGCGTGTCACCCGGTTCACCGCGAACACCTCGGACACCGACGGACTGCTGGCCAAGCGGGCGGAGCTGATCGCCAGCGTCCGTGCCGGGTTCGCGGGCCCGACCGCCACCCGCCTCACGAAGGACGAGGAGGGAACCTGGACCGACACCTGGTCCTGGAACTCGGTCGCCGACGTGGAGGCGGCCGCCGCGGCCCGACTGCCCGTCGCGGGCGAGGCGTTCGCCCTGGTCACCGTCACGGGCGTCGAGACGGCCGAGGTCGTGGACGAACGATGACGGCGGAGCCGACCCGGCGGTGGCTGGACGCGACCTGGCCGTTCGTGCGGGCCGCGCTGCCGCCGGCGCCGGCCCGGGTGGTCGAGATCGGCTGCGGACCGTCGGGTGGGTTCGTTCCCGCGCTGCTCTCCGCCGGCCATGCCGCCGACGGGGTCGATCCGGAGGCACCGGCGGGCGCGGGGTTCCATCAGATGGAGTTCGAACGCTTCGCGGCGCCCGAACCCGTCGACGCGGTGGTGGCGTGCACATCGCTGCACCACGTTGCCGACCTCGACGTGATGGTGGACCGGATCGCCGGCGCGCTGCGACCGGGCGGCACGGTGGTGGTGGTCGAGTGGGCGCGGGAACGCTTCGACGAGCGGACGGCCCGCTGGTGCTTCGACCGGCTCCCGGCCGGCGGCGACGGGTGGTTGCACCGGCACGCGGCCCGGTGGCGGGAGTCGGGACTGGCCTGGGCGGACTACCTCGACGGCTGGGCCGCGGCGGAGGGCCTGCACCGGGCCGACCGCATCGTCGCGGCGCTGCGCCGGCGGTTCGTGGTGCGTTCGCTCGCCGCCGCGCCGTACTTCTTCGCCGATCTCGGCCTCGACGAGGACGACGAGCGGCGGGCCGGGATCGCGTTGACGGGGGTGCGGTGCGTGGCGTCAGCGGGCTAGCGCGGCTGCCAGGCGTCGGGAAGCGTGGTGAGTTTGCGGATGTGGGCCGGCAGCTTGCCGCTGAGCACGTCGGCCAGCGTCGTCTCGTCGACCACCTCGCGCACGGCGGCCCGCACCGCGACCCAGACCCGGGGCAGGTTCTCGGCCGATCCCTCGTAGGCCGTCTCCTCGGGGCGCAGGCCGCGCACTCCGGCGAGCGGGCCGTCGACCGCGCGCAGGATCGCGCCGATCGTCACCTCGCGGGGCGGTTGCGTCAGCGTGTAGCCGCCCTCGGCGCCGCGCTGCGCGCGCACGATGCCCGCGCGGCGCAGGTCGGCGAGGACCGCTTCGAGGAACTTGCGCGGCATGTCCTGGTCGGCGGCCAACGCCTGGGCCGACATGACCGACGGGTACGCCGCGGCCAGGCTCAGTGCCGCCCGGACCGCGTAGTCGCCACGCGCCGAAATCTGCACGGGACCATCATGCCTCGCCGGCGATCCGCGGCGCGGGCCGCCCGTGGAGATCTGCCGGCGAACCCCGCCGCTGGGTCGGCAGCACGCCCCGCGGCCCGGACCGTTGCGCGGCCCGGAACGCGCCCGGGCTGGTGCCGGCCTCGCGGTGGAAGAAGCGGCCGAAATTGGTCGGCTCCGGGAAACCCAGCCGGCGGCCGATGTCGGCGATCGGGTCCTCGGTGACCGCGAGCAGCCGCATCGCCTCGAGCGTCACCCGGTCGTCGATGACCTGCTTCGCGCTGCGTCCGGTGGCGGCCAGGCAGGCCCGCGTGACCGTGCGGACGGAGTAGCCCATCCGCTCCGCGTACTCCTCGACCCGCCGGGTCTGGGTGAAGTCCTTCTCGACCTCCAGACGGAACCGGACGTACGCGTCGTTGCGCTCGGCGGGCGCGCGGCCCGGCAGCAGCGCGATCCGCAGCAGCAGCACGGCGAGCTGATGGCGCAGCAGGCCGGCGGCGAGGGTCCCGGACTTGTGGCGCTGGCAGTCGACGACGAGCTGGCTCACCTCGTTGATGACGGCGTCCTCGTCCTCGCCGGCGAGCTGCCAGTAGGCGGGCCCCAGGCCGCCGTCGAGCAGCGCCGGGTCGTCGGCGACCTCGGCGACCGCGGCCGGCTCCCAGCAGACGACGATCGCGTCGAGGCCGGCGTTGCCACCGAACCGGATCACCTGGCCGGGCCGGACCCAGAGCAGGGTCCCAGGCCGGCACGGGTACGTGCGGAAGTCGATCTCGTGCTGACCGTGGCCGACCGTGACCAGCACGAGGACGTGGCTGTCGCACCGGCGTACCGCGGTCAGGTCGTGCTTTTCGGACAGCTCGCGGAGAGTGACCGTGCTGACGCCGGCCCAGCCGGGAGCGGGCGTCGCACCCGCGCCGCCTCCTGCTGGTTGACCGATTAGGGCCATCGCCCGACCGTAGTCGGGCCTGCGCGATCCCGCATCCCATGCGCCTCGTCCGAGGTAGCGGGAATCGACGTCGGTCAGTTAGTCTGCAGCGGTCCGGGCTGGGACCTCATCCTCTGCCGCCCGTTCGCGGGCCTTGACCGCCTTGGACTCCCTATGCGCCCGTTGCTCGCCGCGGTCCTGCTGGCCGCCTCCCCCACCGTCGCGGTTGCCGCCGCCGCCGGTCCCGCGCTGACGGTCGACGTCACCGCCGACCGGCACGCGATCAGCCCGTACGTCTATGGCATGAACTTCGCGGACGCCGCGCTGGCCGCCGAGCTCGACCTGCCGGTGCGGCGGTGGGGCGGCAACGCCACGACGCGGTACGACTATCGGTACGACACCACGAACCGGGCCAGCGACTGGTTCTTCGAGAACATCGCGGAGGAGAACGCCGCTCCGGGCGACCTGCCGGACGGGTCGTCGACCGACAGGTTCGTGGAGCAGGATCGTTCGACCGGCGCCGACACGATCCTTACCGTGCCGCTGATCGGGTGGGCGCCCAAGGCGCGTGACGGTTCGTGCGGCTTCTCGGTGGCGAAATATGGTCCGCAGCAACGGACGGACGAGTGGCGGCCCGACTGCGGCAACGGTGTGCGGCCGGACGGCACTTTCGTCACCGGCAACGATCCGCGGGACACGAGCGCGCCGGTGGGTGCGGCCTATGTGCGGGACTGGATCGGGCATCTGACGTCGAAGTACGGCACGGCCGCCGATGGCGGGGTGGCGTTCTACAACCTCGACAACGAGCCGGACATCTGGCACAGCACGCATCGCGACGTGCATCCGGTCGGGGCGAGCTCGGTGGAGTTGCGGGACCGGGCCTACGAGATCGGGGCGGCGGTGAAGGCGGCCGACCCGTCCGCGGCCACGTTGGGTCCTGTCGGGTGGGGCTGGACGAGCTGGGACTATTCGGGCCTCGACCAGGAGACGTGTGGCCGCACCGGCTGCTGGGCCTCGCCGCCGGACCAGTCGGCGCGCGGCGGGTTGCCCTTCGCGACGTGGTACCTGCAGCAGATGCGGGCCTATGAGGAGGCGCACGGCCAGCGGGTGCTGGACTACTTCGACATGCACTTCTATCCGCAGGCGAGTGGGGTGGCGTTCGGCAACGGAACCGATCCGGCGACCAATGCGTTGCGCTTGCGGTCGACGCGCGCCCTGTGGGATCCGACCTATGTGGACGAGAGCTGGATCAACACGCCGGTACGGTTGGTGCCGCGGATGCGGGAGCTGGTGGCGGCGCAGTATCCGGGTACGAAGACGGCGGTGACCGAATACAACTGGGGCGCGCTCGACCATGTGAACGGTGCGCTGGCGCAGGCGGACATCCTCGGCATCTTCGGTCGGGAGCGGCTGGACCTGGCGACGTTGTGGGCGCCGCCGGCGTCGTCCGACCCGGGGGCGTACGCGTTCCGGATGTACCGCAACTATGACGGCACCGGCGGTCGGTTCGGCGATGTCGGGGTGCGGGCGTCGAGCGCGGACCAGTCGGTGCTGTCCGTGTACGGGGCCGAGCGGTCGTCTGACGGTGCGCTGACGGTGCTGGTGGTGAACAAGAGCGGGGCTGAGCAGACGGCGCCGGTCTCGCTGGTCGGGCGTTCGTCCGGGACCGCCCGGGTCTACCGCTACGGCGCGGACAACCCCGCGGCGATCGTCCGGGCCGCCGACCAGCCGGTGGCGGGCTCGTCCTTCTCGGCGACGTTTCCCGCGGACAGCATCACGCTGTTCGTGCTGGACCGGCCGGCGGCGGACACGACCGCGCCGACGGCACCGGGCACTCCGGTCGCGTCGGCCGTCTCCCCGGACTCGGTGACGCTGTCGTGGCCGGCGTCGACCGACGACACCGGTGTTACCGGTTACGAGGTGTGGGCGCAGCACACCGACTACATCTACCGCGCGGCGACGTCTTCCGGCGCGTCGGTCACCGTGACGGGGTTGCAGCCGGCGTCGGAGTACCGCTTCACAGTGCGTGCACGTGATGCGGCGGGCAACCAGTCGCCGCCCTCCCCCGGGTTGACGGTGGTGACCGCGCCGCGCCCTGGCGCCGCCCCGTTGGCGGCGCGTTACCTCAACCTGGACTGGTCGCCGTCGGACAACCAGATCAAGCCGGGGTTGGCGCTGGACAACGCGGGGTCGACACCGGTGTCGCTGAACCGGGTCACGGCGCGCTACTGGTTCACGAGGGACGGTGGGGCGCCAACGGTCAACGCGTGGTGTGACTGGGCCGCGGTCGGCTGCGGCTCGGTGACCCGGCGGGTGGTCCCGCTGGCGACGGCCCGGCCGGGGGCGGACGCCTATCTGGAGGTGGGCTTCACCGCGGGCACACTGGCGGCGAACGCCTCGACGGGCCAGATCCAGCTTCGGCTGGCCAAGTCGGACTGGTCGCGGTTCGCCGAGGCCGACGACCACAGCTACCGCCCGAACGCCCCGGGCTACGACACCAACATCCGGATCACGGTCTATGTGGACGGCGTCCGCGTGGCCGGCACGGAACCCTAGGCTGCTGTCTCCAGGCGGTATTCCCAGCCTCCGGGCTGCCAGGTGAAGTCGGCGTTGACGGCGTCCTCGACCGGGACGCCGTTGACGACGTGTTCCAGGGCCCGATAGGTCGCCAGGTGACCGATCAACATGACGCGCCGACCGTCCCACCGCGACGGCAGATCAGCGAGCATGCCGGCCACCCTTCGCAGTGCCTGCCGGTGGCTCTCGCCACCGGGATAGGGCCGGTCGATGTGCTGGGCTCGACCGGCCTTCAGCCGGTCGCCCGGGGACCCGTTGAGCTCACCGAAGTCACACTCCCGCAGCCGCCAGTCGTAGAAGATCGGAATGCCGCTGCCCCCGAACGCGATCTCCGCGGTCTCGACCGACCGCCGCACATCGGAAGAGAACACGGCACCGATCCCGTCATTCTGGCGCCGCCGCCCCATCGCCGCCGCATCTTCGCGTCCCTGGGCGGAGAGCCGCCCGGGCAACCATCCGGTCGCGACACCGCGCTCGTTGTCCTCGGTCAGAGCATGCGTTTCGAGAACGATCTCTATAACCACCGCCCGAGGCTACGCGAACGCCGGTCTCGCGGCTGGTCACGGCCGGGGCATGCCGGGGCGCGCTAGATCATGATGCGATCGCCATCAGCGTCACTCCACACGCGGTAACGACGGCGGCGAACACCACGAGTGCCCAGCTCTTGATGAAGTAGGTCGACGCCGCCACGAGCCCGCCGACGATCGTCACGATCATTGGGACGGCTTGTCCGTCGTCGGTTGTGGAGCTGAGTGCCGCGGCGAAGCCGAAGAAGACGCACACGTTCGCGATGGCGTAGCGCAGGTTGCGGTATGAGGACCGCTGGAGATCCTTGACGGCCCCGCGATACGCCTGAACGTCCTGTTCCTGTGGGGCAGGGTCGGTTCCGCGCCGCGACCGCATCCTTTCAAGGTATCAACGAACGTCACCGTCCCGATACCTCCAGTGACGGACCGGTGAACGCCTGCCGTTTCGGCGGTCAGGCCTCGTATTTTCCAGCGACGGCCGGGCCGAGGTCTGCCGGGATGTGAGCAACGGCCAGCGCCACGGCCTCCGCGGCAGTGGCGGTCTCTCCGAGGATTTCGACATGTCGCCCAACCCGGAAGGTCGAGCGCGCACCATGCGCGCTGAGGTTGACCGGGCTGGGCGAGAACGGATATCCCGTGGTAGTGGAGAAGTTCAAGACGGAGTTGCTGGTGTACGGATACAGGCGCCGTAGTCTCGGGTCGTGGTAGGCCGCCTGGATCAGCGCTCGCTGGTTCGGCGAACCCGTCTCGTCAGTGCTTCGCAGAAGCCATTGCCATTCAGCCTCCACCACGCTGGCCGGGCCTTGCTCGACCACCTCGGCTCGACGAGTCAGCTCCACGAATGGCACCGCGCTTCTGATGTCGTGCAGCGGCACGCCGGCTCGCCAACTGTGCGCGGCTCGAACGACGTCGACCAGATCTCCGGTGCCACCGGCGATCAACCAGATGCCCTCCCCCCATCCTTGGACGTCAAAACGGCGTTGATCCCTGCGTCCGCTCACCGCAAGATCGTTGCGAACCGCAACTCCACTCGGGACGATTGCCGAGGTCAGCAGCGCGAGTGTGTCCGGCGATCGAACGAAGCCGAGTGACAGACCATGGCGAACCGCCCCGGCGTCGAGGGCGGCGGCAAGGCTGCCTGCGGCCGCCACCTCCGGGTACAGATCTTCGACCTCAGGATGGACTCGCACGCACGCATTCTGCCGGAACCCAGCACCAAGTCCTGGCCCTCGCGGATCCCCGATCGAACCAGCCGCGCGTCACGGCCCGGACAGCACCGGCATGAGGACGTCGATCCGGTCGTGGCGGCGGTAGCTTTCGATGCTGGGTCGAGTGGCGTCGCGCTCGCCGCGGCGCCGTAGCTCGTCGTGCGTCGGCGTTAGGAGGCTGTATGCCTCGGGTTGCGGTCCGCGTAGCGTCGCGCACAGATATGAACCGCCGGGGATCACCGCCGACTCCAGGCCCAGCGCCGAAGCGTCGTCACCGTCGCGGACCTGCACACAGCAGCGGTAGACGCCGGAATCGTCGAAAACGCCGAAGAAACGGCGACCGCGTAGCGATCCCACAATGGACTCAAGGCGATCCCAGGCCGGACCGATCTCGTCGGACTCGTCCCGGGCCGCGATGAACATGACTGGCGTGTCGGCCCGCTCGACCCGTCGCACCGGCGTCTCCATGCTCAGGAGGTTAGGAGAGGGGTACGACAAACTACTGCAGCCAGCCGTCGAAACGAACGCGCCCCCGTCCGAACGTGCGGACGAGGCGGCGCCCCGCCTCGCCCGCACAACGTAGCGGCTAGTCGAGCAGCGCCGCGTACCGCTTCAGGTAGAGCGGCCAACCTTCGTCGTGCGCGACGCCGTCGCGGACCGATTCCCAGCCCGAGCCGTGCCGGTCGAGGTTGCGGTGCTCCAGCTCCACCCGCGTCCGACCGGGCGACTCGGACACGAAACGGACCTCGACCTCACTCGTCGCCGACGGATCCGTCTCCACCTGCCAGCGCGGATTGATGTCCCAGCTGAAGACCACCCGGTTCGGCGGCTCGTACGCCAGGATTCGTGCCCATCGGCACTCGGTGCCGTCCTCCGCGCGGTCGTAGATGTTGCCTCCGACGCGCGGCTCGAAGACCGTTTCCACGATCGGGGCCTGCATCAGATTGTGCTCGCGCGGCTTGAAGTCGCCGAACCGCTCCGTGAAGACCGCGAACGCGCGTTCGATCGGCGCCTCCACGACGAGCTGCCGGCGGACCACCACGTCCGCTGCCTGTGTCATGACGTCTCCTCATTCTCGTCGACGACCTCCTGGTAGCCCTCCAGCGCACGGGCCCAGAACGTGTCGAGCTGGTCGCGCAGCGCGGCCACGCCCGCCGGGTTGAGGCGGTAGACCCGGCGCGTGCCGACCGCGCGGTCGGTGACCAGGCCCGCGTCCTTGAGCACCTTCAGATGCTGGGACACGGCGGGCCGGCTGATCGGCAACGTGTCGGCAAGCTCGCCGACGGCCTGCGGTCGCTCGGCCAGGGCCGTGACGATCGCGAGGCGGCGCGGGTCTCCCAAGGCTTCCCAGGCTTGGTAAGTGGCCATGAACGGTAAGCTACGACTTACCGAGCTTGGTCGTCAAGCGGATCCTCGCCGACCACCCCGTCGATCGACTCGCGGATGAGGTCGGCGTGGCCGACATGGCGCGCGTACTCCTCGATCATGTCGATGAGGTGGCGCCGCAGGCTCGCCCGGCGGCCGTCGGGCCACGCGGCCACGCCCAGGAGGTCGAGGCCGCCCTCGGCCAGCGCCGCGGCCACCAGTTCCCGCGCCCGCGCTACCGACGCCTCCCACCTGGCCATCAGCGACTCCGGCGGGTCCGAGGCGGCCGAGTGCCACTCCCAGTCCGGGTCCGCGTCCCAGTCGACATCGGCGAAGGGCGGGTTCATCGGACGGCCGAACAGCTTCACCGCGAACGTGTGCTCCTCGACCACGGCCAGGTGTTTGAGCAGGCCACCGAGGGTGATCGTCGACGGGCCGAGGGTGGTACGCAGGCCGGCGGCGTCGAGGCCCCCGCACTTCCAGGCGATGTAGCGGCGCTGCCGTTCGAGCGCGCCGAGCAGGGTGTCGAGTTCGTTGCCGGCGGCAGGTGGTTCCTGGAGAGGCGTCATGGGCAGGAGGCTAGAGCGGATCCCGGACGTAATACTTCCGGGATGCGAGACCTCAGTCCGACCGCGCGGGCGCTCAACGCGCTCGAGGCCATCCAGAACTCGCCAGGGATCACGGCCGAGCGGCTCGGGCAGCGACTCGGCGTGACGGAGCGGGCCGCCCGCCGCTACGTCGCGATCCTGCGCGAGGCCGGCATGCCGATCGAGTCGACCACCGGCCCGTACGGCGGCTATCAGGTCGGTCGCGGCCTGCGCCTGCCGCCGCTGATGCTCACCGCGGCCGAGGCGATGGGGCTCGTGATGGCGGTGCGGGAGGGCCACCCCGGCGCGGCGGACGCCACCGATCTCGTCGGCGGCGGGCTGGCCAAGATCCTCCGGGTGCTACCGCGCCAGGTGGTCGAGCCGATCCGCCCGCTGCGGCAGCGGCCGGCCGGCACCGACCCGGTGCGGCACGAGACCGTCGCCGAGCTGATCGAGGCCTGCGCGGCGGGCCGCCGACTGAGCCTGGGATACGCCCGGGTGCAAGGTGCCATGACCGTCGACCCGTGGGCCGTCGTGCTCCGGCACAGCCGCTGGTACCTGCTCTGCTGGTCGCCGGCGCGCGAGGCCGTCCGGGCACTGCGCGTCGACCGGATCACCACGGTCACACGGACCGCCGAGACGTTCGAGCCGCCGGCCGAGCTCGACGCGTTGCGTACCCTTGAAGATCATTTGGCCCGCGACTGGGATCATCGGGTCGAGGTGCTGATCGACGCGCCCGTCGCCGAGGTCCGCCGCTGGACGCCGCGCAGCCTCGGCCGGCTCGAGCCCGACACGGAGACGCGCACCCGCCTGCGGGCGACGACCAGCAACCCACAGTGGTACGCGCGGCAGCTCGCCGCCATGCCGATGCCCTTCACGGTCGTCGGCGGGCCCGAGTTGCGGGCGGCGGTCACGGCGCTGGGCGAGCGGCTGGTCAGCGCGGGGCGCGCCGGCCACCTAGAGTGAGGCAGCATGGCTGAGGTTGTGCTCTACCACCACTCGCAGGGACTGACGCCGGGCGTGCTCGCGTTCGCCGCCGAGCTCCGCGCCGCCGGACACACCGTGCACACGCCCGACCTCTACGAGGGCAACACCTTCGACACCATCGACGACGGCATGGCGTACGCCCGGAAGGTCGGCTTCGACGCCCTGCTCTCGGCGGGTGCGGCGGCGGCATCGGCGTTGCCCGAGGCGGTCGTCTACGGCGGCTTCTCGCTGGGCGGCATGCCGGCACAGCTGCTCGCGCAGACCCGCCCGGGCGCCCGGGGCGCGCTGCTCTACCACACCAGCGTTCCGCCGGCCGAGTTCGGCGGCGAGTGGCCGGCCGCGGTGCCGGTCCGGATCCACGCGATGGAGAACGACCCCTATTTCGCGGAGGAGGGCGGCGACATCGACGCGGCCCGGGCGATCGTCGCGGCCGCCGACGACGGCGAGCTCTACCTTTACCCCGGCGACCAGCACCTGTTCACGGATTCGAGCCTGGCGGCCTATGACGCCGACGCCACCGCGCTCGTCGTGCGGCGGACGCTGGAGTTCCTCGCGGGCCGGTGATGACCGTCCACAAGCTATCCATTGAGGACGCTCGTCGGATCGCCGTCCGGGCTCAGCTCCTCGACGCGACCCGGCCGACGTCCCTTCTGGACCTGGTGCGACATCTCACCTTGCTCCAGATCGACCCGACGGCGGCCGTGGCTCCGACGGCCGACCTGGTCGCCTGGAGCCGCCTCGGCGCGACCCATTCGCAGGCGGACCTGGTGTCGGCGCTGGCGAAACGGTCGCTGGTCGAGCTGTGGGCGACGATCCGGCCGGCGGAGGACGTCACGTTGTATCGGGCGGAGATGACGGCCGCACGGGGAGACGCCGCGGCTGCGTGGCAGCAACGCCGCCGTGAGTGGCTGACCGCCAACGACGCCTGCCGGCGCGACATCCTGGCCCGGTTGGGGGCGGAGGGCCCACTGCCGTCGCGGCTGTTGCCGGACACCTGCGCCGTACCGTGGCGGTCGACGGGCTGGACCAACGACCAGAACGTGATCCGCCTCCTGGACATCATGTCGGTCCTCGGCGAGGTAGCGGTGGCCGGCCGCCTGGGCCGCGAGCGGCTGTGGGACCTGGCGGAGCGGGTCTATCCCGACGACCCGCCGGTCCCGCTGGAGGAGGCCCTGCGCCGCCGCGACGCCCGCCGCTTGACGGCGCTAGGCATCGCCCGCGCGAAGACCACGAAGGTCCCGATCGAGCCGTACGACGTGGGTGCGGCCGGCGAACCCGCGGTCGTCGAGGGCGTCAAGGGTACGTGGCGGGTGGATCCGGTCTACCTCGATGGACACTTCGCCGGGCGTACGGCGCTGTTGTCGCCCTTCGACCGCCTGGTCCACGACCGCCGGCGGTTGCTGGAGCTGTTCGGCTTCGACTACGGCCTGGAGATGTACAAGCCGGCCGCGAAACGCCGCTGGGGCTATTACGCCCTCCCGATCCTGCACGGCGACCGCCTGATCGGAAAGCTCGATGCCACGGCCGACCGCAAGGCCGGCGTCCTGCGCGTCGCCGCGATCCACGAGGACGAACCGTTCGACGGCGCCACTGCTGCGGCGGTCGACGAGGAGATCGCGGGCTTGGCCACCTGGCTGGGTCTGGAGGTCCGCCACGACCGCGAGGCGGCGTGACCCGCACGAAGCGCCCGGCGGATCCCGGGCGCTTCGTCGGTCGGCGGGCTTGCCAGCGTTCAGCCGGCCGGGAAGTACCAGAGGATGTCGCTCAGGCCGTTGGCGTTCGGCACGACGATGTCGTCCCGCCCGTCCCCGGTGAAGTCATCGACCACGGGCGGGCCGGGAGTACCGGGCGTGGCCAAGGTGGCCGGAGTCTGGAAAGTGCCGTCATCGTTGCCGAGCATCACCAGCACGCCGTAGTAGCCGCCGCCGAACGCGAGATCCGCGCGACCGTCGCCATCGAAGTCCCCGGCGGCGGCGGTCCGCTCACCTTGGCCAAAAGCGAGCGTGCGCTCCTCGGTGAAGGTGCCGTCGCCGTTGCCCGCCAGGTAGAGGGCGTCGCTCCACTCGGACCCCGGTACGACCGCGTCGACCCGACCGTCGGCGTCGAAGTCGGCGAGCACGGCCGGGCTGCGCGGAGTCGGCAGTTCGTGCCACACCCCGGGCGCGAAGGTGCCGTCGCCGGCGTTCAACCAGGTCACCACCCGGCCGTAGCCGCCGCCGGTCGCGACCAGATCGGTGTGGCCGTCCCCGTTGAGGTCGGTCCCGGCCAGCCCGTCGTTGGCGGTCGGCTCGGCCGCCAGCGTCACCCCTGGTGTGAACCGGCCCCGTCCGTCATTGCGCAGCACCTGCACCTGTTCCCGCCCGGCGAGGGTCAGCGCGAGGTCGACGTCCCGGTCACCGTCCAGGTCGGCTGGCACCAGGTTCCGGGGGAAGCTGTTGGGGGCCAGGTCGATCACCCGGGGCACCCGAAATCGGCCGTCGCCTCGACCACGGGCGACCACCACCTGATCGAGCCCGATGTCGACGACCGTGGCGACCAGGTCCCGCCGGCCGTCACCGTCAACGTCGGCGAGCGCGACCGAGCGGGGCGCGCCGCCGAGGGCCACCACGGTCCTGCTCCGGAAGCCGGTCGCCCCGCGGCTGAGCAGGATCGAGACCCGGTCCGCGTCCGGGTGCGCGACCGCCAGGTCGGCCCGGCCGTCGCCGTCGAGGTCCCCGGTGGCCATGGCGCCCGGCACACCGCCCGCCGCGACGTCGACCGGCGGGCCGAAGGTAGCGGGCCCGGCCATGGCGGCGGTCGGTGTGACGGCCGTCAGCAGTGCGACGGCCAGAGCCGGCACTCCGAGCGATCGAATTCGCATAGGTGATCCTTCCGCGTAGACCCGGCCCGGTCCCTCCCCGGCCTGAGCACGGCCCAGCCTCGCGCGCGGCGGGATAAAGCCGGGTTAAGCCCGTGCTAACCCGCCGCCGGTTCTTCAGCGTCTTCGATGGCTCCGACGTCCACGGCTGCTGCTTGCAGGTCCGCGATGGTGACGACGCTGCCGCGCTGGGCCTGGACTCGACGTCGATTCGGCGGATCCGGATGTACGCCCTCCACGTAATGAAGTCCATGGTGGACGGCGGCGCGACCAGCCTCTCGGGCACAAGCTCACGACAGCCGGCCGGAAGGGTGGACGGATTCACGCGATCTGCGAGGACGAGCCATTCACGCCCGCGAACGCGGCGGTCGTCAACGAGGAGATCGCACGACCGCGGGACCGTGATCGAGTTGCCGTTGGAGTTAGAGAGTGTTGCGGATCAGGTAGACGCCGTTGCGGGGTGGGAGGAACAGGCCGACGTCCCGCCCGGTCGGTGACCGCACGCGGCAGGCAAGCAAACGCGTGCCAACCTCACCCCAGGCTCGGCCCGACCCCCAGCTGGCGGCCACCCCTCGCCGCAGCAAGCCGGCAGCAGAGCAACCACCACCACCGTGGGGCACCCGAGGCTCGACGCAGCAACCACCACCGTGGGGCCCCCGGGGCTCGGCCCCGGGGCAGACATGACAAGCGCCCCAGGTCCGCGCACTCCGCGGACAAGGGGCACCTGAAGCTTGTGGGCGATACTGGGATCGAACCAGTGACCTCTTCGGTGTGAACGAAGCGCTCTCCCGCTGAGCTAATCGCCCTCAGCGCGCACGACAATACCCGATCCCGACACTGCCGTGCACACCGGCCTCACCAACCGAAGTAGTTCCGTGTCTCCGTGATCAGGTCGATGTCGAAGCTGACGCGTACCGAGGCCCAGACGATGAAGGCCACGAAGACCAGCCCCACCGCGCCGATTACCGACCGTAACGGCCACGGTTGGCGGCCGATCCAGGAGGTCCAGGCGCGGACGTTGCGGCGGGTGAAGGTGAGGAGCTTTTTGGCCCAGGTGAACTCCAGCGCCCAAATGGCCAGGCCACCGATCACGATGAACCAGCCCGGGCCGGGTAGCGGTATGAGCAGAATACCCAGAGCGACCACCGCCAGGCCGGCAATCGCGACCGAGATGCGGAGGATCATCCGTCCGGTCGGGTTTGCCCGGATCAGCTCCAGAGTCTCGCCGACGCGACCACGATGGGGGCGGGATGTGCTGGAAAGGTCCGTAACCGCCCCGGATTCCGAATTCTCGGGCGGGCTACCCCGATCGAGCGTCACCCCGTGCTCCTCCCCGGTGGTCGCCGCCAGCTCCGGGCCGCTGCCCATTTGCTCCATTGAGGATGGTTTCATCGCCCAATCCACTCCGGCTCCGCTTCGGCCCGTCACTCAACGGGACCGCTCGACGTTACCGAACTGAGTCGACGTCTGAGCTACCCGACGCCGGACGGTGCCCAGTACCACAGCAAGTCGGGCATTATACGCAATTTGCCGGGCTTGTAATGCAATAACGCACCGTCTTCCCACTACTGGGTGAGATCAGCGATTGACGGAGCGTAAGTAGGAGTATCACCTGAGTATGGGAAACGCGGGGCAAGCGCGTCCCGCAGCGGTGCCGGGGGGAGAACGTACATGAGTGTCATCCGACCGACGACCGTTGAGGTCGAAACCTCACTGCGGCTCGTCGCACCAGACGCCACCGCTCTGCCGGTGCGCGCCAGCCTGCGCTACGACCCAGCCGACCCGTACGCGGTCCACGTCCTGTTCCACGCGGATTCGGCCGGCGGCGAGGCGGTGAGTTGGTCGTTCGCCCGTGAGCTGCTCGTCACGGGCCTCGACGAGCCCGCCGGCATCGGCGACGTCCGGGTCTGGCCGTGGGCCACGCCGCGGGGCGACTTCGTCGCACTGGCCCTCTCGTCACCCGACGGGAACGCCTTGTTCGAGGTGCCACGCAGCGTGCTGGTGCGGTTCCTGCGACGGACCTACGTCGTCGTCCCGCGCGGTCGCGAAACCGACCACCTGGACGTCGACGCGGCGGTCAACCGGCTGCTGGCCGGCCGATAGAACACCGAAAGAAAGCGCCGCGCGGGGATCTGCCGACTCCGCGCGGCGCCTTCTTTTGCCGTGCTACGGACGCGCGCCGGCGGCGATCGCACGCCATGATCCGAAGAAAACGACAACGGTGAGTGACGACCAACTGCTGGGCGGGCCGCCTACTCCGCGAGCCGGAGCGTCACCGGCGTCGCCGTCGCGTCAACGGTGAAGGGCGCCGCGCGCCCGGCGCACCGGAGAACGTAATCCCCGTGGTAGCCGCGTACCACCAGGCGCCCGGCTCCGTCCGTCCGCCGCACGGTCGGCGAAAGCCACCACTCGCCCTTCACCAGTCCCCGCAAGGCGTCGTACGCGGGCTTCGGCGTGCCATCGGCCCGGACGAGACCGCAGGGCGCGCCGAGCCACGCGCCGTCGTCCGTGATCCCCCAGTAGGTGACGGCCTCGACCGCGGGGTGCGCGAACAGCGTGCGGTAGTGCCGCACGATCTCGTCGGCCTGTCGCCGCTCCCCCTCGGGCGTCGAGGGCCACGACACCGGACGGTAGTCGTTGAGATCCTCGATCTCCGGTGGCATGAGCGGGCCGGAGACCAGCGTGGTCTCGGTCAGGTGCAGCGGGAGCCCGAACCGGGCGAACCGATCCAGGATCGCCAGCGTCCGCTCCTCACCCCAGTAGCCCTGGTGCATGTGACTCTGCAGCCCGATCGCGTCGATCCGGACGCCCGCCTCGAGGACACCCTCGATCAGGCATTCGTACGCCGTGGTCAGGTCGAAGTCGTTGATCACCAGGGTGGCCCCGGGATCGGCCGCCCGCGCCTCCGCGAACGCGAGCCGGACGGTCGCGATCCGCCCCCGGTCCCACGCCAGCCGGGTGATCGCGTTGCGGCGCCGCTCGTTGCGGAACACCGGCATGATCACCGCTTCGTTGACGGCGTCCCAGGCCCACACGACGTCGGCGAAGCCGGCCACCTCGCGCCGGATGCGCTGCCGGACCGCGGCCTCGACCTGGTCGGTGGTCAGCTCGTGCAGCCACTCCGGGCTCAGCGTGTGCCACACCAGCGGGTGGCCCTTCACCCGGCAGCCGCGGTCGACGAACCACGTCGCGGCCCGGCGTAGCCGCGCGGTGTCGGGCCGACCGGGCCGCGGTTCGAACGGACCCCAGTAGAACGGCAGCGTCGCGGTGTTGAAGACGTCCAGCCACAGGTCGGCCAGCCCCGCCAGGCCGCCGCCCGCCTCCTCGTTGGCCAGGGGGACGAGGTCGAAGCCGATGTTGCCGAAGGCAAACGCGTGGGCGCGCTGCTCGACGACGACCTCGTCGTCGCACACCGGCCGTCCATCGACGTCGAGCACGGTGACCAGGACGTCGCCGAGGCGATGACCGAGGTGGTCCCCGGTCACCTCGGGCCTCCGACCAGGACCGGGCGGCCGCCGCAACTTCCACAGATAATTTCGGTGCGGATTCGGCTCATGTACCGCCAGTTTCCGTCCACGCGTACATCTTGACATGCACATGGATCTGTTCCTAGCTTGAGCGTCATATTCCGGAAACACTCCGAAACTTTCGGTTCCGAGGGGTGACTGCATGGCACCTAAGAAGACTTTCGCGATGGCCGCCGTGGTGGCGTTGGCCGCCGCGAGCCTGGCCGCGTGCGGTAGCGGCGACGACGACAGCGGCAGCTCCGGCGGCAACGTCACGATGCAGCTGTGGATGAATGCCACGACCGGCCCGGGCAAGGCGTTCTGGGACAAGGCGGCCGCCGACTTCCACGCGGCCAACCCGAACGTCACCATCAAGATTCAGTCCATTCAGAACGAAGACCTCGACGGCAAGCTACAGACCGCGCTGAACTCAGGCTCCGCGCCGGACATCTTCCTGCAGCGGGGCGGCGGCAAGATGGCCGCGATGGTCGAGGCCGGCCAGCTCAAGGACATCAGTGCCGACATCACCGACGCGACCAGGCAGGCGGTCGGCGAAGCGGCGCTGCAGACGGGTCAGGTCGACGGCAAGTCCTACGCCGTCCCGATCTCGATCCTTCCCGGTGGTCTCTGGTACAGCAAGAACATCTTCGAGAAGGCCGGCGTCACGGCGGTCCCGACGACGATCGACGAGCTCAACGCCGCGGTGACCAAGCTCAAGGCCAACGGCACGCCGATCGCCCTCGGCGGCAAGGATGCCTGGCCGGCCGCGCACTGGTACTACTTCTTCGCGCTGCGCGCGTGCAGCCAGTCGACGCTCGAGGCCACGGCCAAGAGCAAGACCTTCGACGACGCTTGCTGGACGAAGGCCGGCGAGGACCTGAAGGCCTTCGCCGACACCAAGCCGTTCAACGACGGGTTCCTGACCACCTCGGCCCAGCAGGGCGCGGGAAGCTCAGCCGGCCTGGTCGCCAACTACAAGGCGAGCATGGAGCTCATGGGCGCCTGGGACCCGGGCGTGATCGCCTCGCTGACGAAGGACCAGAAGCCGTTGCCCGACCTGAGCTTCTTCCCCTTCCCGGCGGTCCCCGGTGGCCAGGGCGACCCGGCCGCGATCATGGGCGGCGCCGACGGCTACTCGTGCTCGGAGGGCGCGCCCAAGGAGTGCGCCGACTTCCTGAACTTCCTGCTGACCAAGGACCTGCAGGAGGCCTACTACAAGGGCTTCAACGCGTTGCCGGTCAACAAGGACGCGCAGGGCGCGGTCACCGAGGACTACCTCAAGGCGGTTCTCGACGCCTACAACAAGGCGCCGTACGTCTCGCAGTGGCTGGACACGGTGTACGGCCAGAACGTGGGCAACGCCCTCAATGTCAGCGTCGTGGATCTGCTGGCCGGCAAGGGTGACGTCGCCGGAATCATCAAGGCAGTGAACGAAGCAGCCAAGAAGGGCTGAGGGGTAACGCGACGATGAGCGACGGCGCAGCGGTCACACAGGATGCGCCCGGCGGTCGCGTGCGGAGCGGAGGTGGCGTGCAGGCGCCACCTCCGCCCCGTCCCCGCCGGCGTGGAATCGGTTGGGCCCAACGTCTGGAGATCGCGGCGCTGTCCGGTCCGGCGATCCTGATGTTCCTCAGCTTCGTCATCTTCCCGGTCGTCCTGGCCGGGTACTACGGCTTCTACCGGTGGAAGGGCTTCGGGGTCCCGACGAACTTCGTCAACCTCGACAACTACAGGACCATCCTGCAGGACAGTGCCTTCCTGTCGGCCCTGTGGCACAACGGCCTGATCGTCGTGCTGTCGCTGGTCATCCAGGGTCCGATCGCCATCGCCCTGGCCCTGCTGCTCAACCAGCGCATACGCGGCCAGTCGGTCATCCGGGTGCTCATCTTTGTCCCGTACGTCATCGCCGAGGTCATCGCCGGCACCGCCTGGAGCCTGCTGCTCCAGTCCAGCGGCGCGGTCAACGGCGTGCTCCGGTCGATCGGTCTCGGCGGGTTGGCCGAGGACTGGCTGGCCAATCCCAAACTCGCCATCTGGACCCTGATGGCGATCCTGACGTGGAAGTACATCGGCTTCGCGGTGATCCTGTTCCTGGCCGGGATGCAGAACATCCCGGAGGAGCTGTCCGAGGCGGCCGCGGTGGACGGCGCGTCATATTGGCAGACCCAGCGGCGGATCACCCTGCCGTTGCTGGGACCGACGATCCGGATCTGGGCCTTCCTGTCGATCATCGGCGCGCTGCAGCTGTTCGACCTCGTCTACATCATCTGGGGCCAGTACGTCGCGTCGACGGCCGGCACGTCGACGATGGTGACGTACATGGTCACCGAGGGCCGCAACGCGGGCAACTTCGGCTACGGCAACGCGGTGGCGGTCGTGGTGTTCTTCATCTCTCTGCTCATCGCCCTCGTGTACCAGCGCTTCGTGCTGCGCCGGGACACCGAGGGCGCGCTCACCGAAGGACGGTAGGACATGGCCACACTCAGTGCCGCCCGGCGCCGGCCGCGGCGGGACACCCGCTGGGGCAGCCCGATCGTCTATCTCGTCGCCCTGATGCTGATCGGTCTCATGCTCGGGCCGGTCATCTACATCATCCTCGGCGGCTTCCGCACCAACTCGCAGATCACCGTCGACCCGGCCGGCCTGCCGAGCCCGTGGGTGTTCAGCAACTACACAGACGTGCTGGGCGGCGAGACGTTCTGGCGTCAGGTCACCAACTCGACGATCGCGGCCGTCGCCACGACGGTCGGCGTCGTCACGTTGGGCGTGATGGCCAGCTACGTCCTGGCCCGCTACAAGTTCCGGGGCCGCGGCGCGATGTACGCGCTGTTCGCCTCCGGGCTGATGTTTCCCATCACGGTCGCGATCACGCCGCTCTACATCCTCGTGAAGAACCTGGGCCTGGTGAACACGCTGCCCGGCGTGATCCTCCCCCAGATCGCCTTCGGGCTGCCCACGACCGTCATCATCCTCGTGCCGTTCCTGCAGGCGATCCCCAAGGAGATCGAGGAGGCGGCGGCCATCGACCGGTGCAGCCGGCTCGGCTTCTTCTGGCGGATGGCGCTGCCGCTGTCCGTGCCGGGCCTGATCACGACCGGGATCCTGGCGTTCATCGGCAGCTGGAACAGCTATCTGTTGCCGCTGTTCCTGCTGAACGACCAGGAGGCGTTCACGCTCCCGCTGGGGGTGCAGGCGTTCGCGTCGCAGTACTCGGTCGACACGGCGAAGGTGCTGGCCTTCACGTCGCTGTCGATGATCCCGGCCCTGGTCTTCTTCAGCCTCTTCGAACGCCGGATCGTCGGCGGCCTCACGGGCGCGCTCAAGGGGTGACGAGACCGAAGATGGTCAGGCGTCCCGGGACTGTCGCCAGTCGCGTACCGCGTCCCGGGCTTTGTCGACAATCGCCACCGGCGGGCCGGCCAGCAGGTTCGTCACCGGGTTCTCCCCCGCCGCCGGGTGCGGCCGGGTCGGCGCGATCGCCTCGGCGGCCTCCACCGCCTCGGCCATCCGGCGCAGCTTCTCGGGAGAGTGACGGCGGCGCAGCGCCGGGAACTCGTCGCGCTCCTCGTTGAGCGCGTGTGACAGCACACCGTCCTCGAAGTCCGCGAACCTGATGTCGAACTTCGGGTGCTCGACCCCCAGGTCGTAGAGGTCCGCCAGCACCTGCTTCGCCTCGGCCTCCTCGCGCAGCCGGGCGTCGACCACCGCGTCGTCGCCGTCGCCGCGGGCCGCCGGGTGCACGACCTGCTCCTCGGCGCTCTCGTGCACCGCCAGCAGCCGCACCAGCTCCTGGAAGGCCTCGCGCTTGCGGTCACCCGTGCTCGAGCGCACCAGCGTGAACAGCGCCCTGATCTCGTCGTGCTGCGCGCGGAGCAGGTCGACGACGTCCCGCTCCTCATCCGTTGCCGTCACGACGCTGGAGATACCACTGCGCAGCGGCGGCAAACCTCCGGCCCAGGACAGCGCTGCCCTGGGCCGGAGTGCAGGCACGGCTCCCGCGTTCGTTGGTCAGGCGATGTTGATGTCGCTGCACCACATGTAGGTCTGGTCCATGTGCGACGCCTTCCAGATCACGAAGAGCACGTGCGGGCCGGAGCGTCCGGAGACCGAGACGTTGAACGAGATGTTCTGTGCCGGCGCGTACCGACCGGTCGTCGCCACCAGGTCGAGGTTGCCCCACCCGACGCTCTGGGTGGCCGGGTTGAACCCCGGCTTGGTGACGTAGACCCGGAAGTAGTCAGCGCCGTGGCTGGCCTGGTCGTACAACTGGGCCGTGAAGTTGGTCCCGACATTGGTCCGCTTCCAGGCGCCGGGCTGGTTGAGCGTGTTGTTCCGGGACAGGGCGTTGCTGCACAGCTGCCCGTCCGGGGTGCGGGCCTGGAACTGGCCGGCGAGGCCGTCCCGCAACGCGCTCATCCAGTTCCACATGGTGTCGGGGTTGGCCTGGAAGGCCGCCCAACACATGGGGTCCTGCTGTTGCATGGCCGGGTTCATGTGCTGGCTGCCCCAGGTCTTCCAGCACTGGTAGGCCCTACTCTGCGGGTTGATGATCGTGCCGTGGGCCTGGGCCGCGCCGGCCCAGGGCAACATGCCGACCACGATGGCGGTCAGCAGGACGAGCGCCCGAAGGGCCGGGCGGGATCTACGTGGATGCACTGTTCATCCTCCGTTCTGATGAAACGGTCGGAATGGGAGCGCTTCCATCGACTATGGCATCGATGGTGATAAATAGCAAGGTAACGGGTCAAAGTCCCGCCGCGGCGTCGTACCGGCGGCGCAGGTCGGCCATCTCCGACTCGGCCAGCGCCTCCTTCGACGCCAGGTCCGCGTACGCGGGCGGGAACATCTCCCGCAGCCGGTCCACGAACTTCACCTCGGCCGTCGCCTCGACGACCTGGATGCCCGGCGGCTCGGTGGCCATGTCCATGATCACGGGGCCGGCCAGCTTGACCGCGACGTCCCAGGGACGCTTGGCCTCGGCGACACCGCAGAGATGGAAGCCATAGACGGTACGCACGTCCGCCAGCGCCGTGACCGAGGCCGGCTCGTAGCCGTAGACGTGCACCCCGCAGACCACCGACGCCGCCACCGCCGACTGGCCAGGGTGCCCGGCGTGGTGGTGCTGCCCCGGATCGGCCTGCTCGAGCGTCGTGCGCATCCGGCTCAGGATCTGCCCGCGCAGGTCAGCCGGCTGCGCCTCGGACGTGTTGGCCAGCACGGCGGCGCCGGCCGACACCGCCAGCAGGACGACCGCCACCCATACGAAGCGGTTGCGGTGCCACCCCGCGAATGTCTGTCTGGAAATCATGGTCACCTCGTCGCCGATCGTGAAGCGTTGGCCGACGGGACCGCGAAGCCCGTCGTCGTGGAGGTGGCCCGGCACTGGCCGTGATCAGCACGGTTGCCCCCGTGCTGCGGCGATGCGAGCCATTCCACCACGTCTGCCCCGGCACGGGCAACATTGATGGTTTTCGAAATAAAAGAGGGGGCTCACCCCAGTAGCGCGGCCCACTGCTCGCGGCGGTCCGCGTCCGAGGTGAGCACGCAGTCCGCGCAGGTGCCACCGCCCGGGATGCGGTAGTAGAGGCAGCAGTTCGCGCGCACCAGGAAGCGCCGCGGGTCGGCCGCCGGGCGGACGACCGTGCCGGAGCCGGCCAGTGGCGGCAGCGCGAGCGCATGGTCGAGCACCGCGCCCGCCCGGGCCGCGTGGCGCGGCATCGTGTCGGCGAGGACGCCGGCCGCGCCGGCCAGCGCCGACGCGACGTTGCCCCACAGCACCTTCGGCGAGAGCCGGAACTCGGCCCGGAAGAGCTCGAGCAGCGGCGTCACCGTCTCCGCCAGCGGAACGGTGACCAGCATCGACGCGATCTCCGCCGGCGCCGCGCCGGCGGTGGACACAGCCGGCACCGCCCCGTAGGCGATCGGAACGGGCCCCGCCGCGACCGGCCGCCACCACAGGTTGGCCCGGCTGGGCTGCGGCAGCGCGCCGCCCGCCACCGCCGCCCCGTACGGCGGCGACAGCAGCCGGGACGCCACGCCCATGAAGTAGATCGACGCCACCACCCGCGCCGGCACGTCGTCCGAGGACAGGCCGAACGCACCGACCAAAGTCGACCGTGCCACCGCGACCCGGTCCCGCGCCACCGACGGCGTCAAAAGGTCGGTGAACGGCCGCCAGGACGCCGCCGGCGACCACGCCTCCCAGGCGAAATAGGGTCCGATCGCGGCGGCGGCGGCCAGCGCCGGAGCGGCGGCTGCGGCGGTGGGGCGGGGCGGCGGCACGCGTGCGAGCCTAAACCCATCGATGGAGCACACTTGGACCCCATGCGCGAGGTGCTCGTCATCGGAATCGGGGCCGGCGACCCTGACCAGCTCACCATCGAGGCGGTCAAGGCGCTCGGCCGCCTCGACGCCGCCTTCCTCGTCGACAAGGGCGACGAGAAGCGCGACCTGACCGACCTGCGCCGGACCATGCTCCAGGAGTACGCGGCCCGCGCCCGCGTCGTCACCGTCGGCGACCCGGAACGCGACCGCACCGCGCGCGCGTATCCGGGCGCGGTCGACGACTGGCGCCGCCGGCGGGCCGCCCTCTTCCGCGACCTGATCCGCGACGAGCTCACCGAGCACCAGACCGGCGGCTTCCTGGTCTGGGGCGACCCGGCGCTCTTCGACAGCACGATCGCCTCGCTCGAGGAGATCCACGGCGTCGCTTTCACATGTCGGGTCATCCCCGGCATCTCCAGCGTCAGCGCGCTGGCCGCCCGGCACGGGATCACCCTCAACCGCGTCGGCCGGGCCGTCCAGATCACCACCGGCCGCCGGCTGGCCGAGCACGGCCTGCCCGACGGCGTCGACGACGTGGTGGTGATGCTCGACGCCCGCAACGCGTACCGGACCGTCGATCCCGACGTGGACATCTACTGGGGCGCCTACGTCGGCACCGACGACGAGATCCTGCGCGCCGGCAAGCTGGGCGAGATCAGGGACGAGATCGACGAGGTACGCGCGGCGGCCCGCGCCCGCAAGGGCTGGATCATGGACACCTACCTCCTCCGCCGCCGCGGATGACCACCACGGTCCTCGTGCTGGGCGGCACCACCGAGGCCCGCGCGCTCGCCACCCTCCTGCACGGAGACGAGCGCCTCACCGTCGTCACGTCCTGGGCCGGCCGCACGCGCGAACCGCGCACCCCGCCGGGCGGGACCCGCATCGGCGGCTTCGGCGGCGCCGAGGGCCTCCGCGCGTGGCTGGCCGCCCATCGACCGGCCGTCCTGGTCGACGCCACCCACCCGTTCGCCACCACCGTCAGCGCCCACGCCGCCGCCGCGCACGGCACACCGAAGCTGCGCCTCCTGCGTCCAGGATGGACCGAGCAGCCCGGCGACCGCTGGCACCGCGTCCCCGACCTCGACACCGCCGCCGCCGTCCTGCCCCGGCACGGCGCCCGCCCGTTCGTGACCACGGGCCGGCAGCACCTCGCCGCGTTCGTCACACTCGGCATGCCGATGCTGGTCCGGTGCGTGGACCCACCGACGGAGGACCTTCCGCACACCGTCGAGGTGCTCCTCGACCGCGGCCCGTACACCATCGACGGTGAACGTGAACTGTTGCGGAGGCATGCGATCGACGTCGTCGTCGCCAAGGACAGCGGTGGCGATGCCACCCGCGCCAAGCTCGACGCCGCCCGCGAGCGCGGCATCCCGGTCGTCCTGGTCGACCGCCCGCTGACCGTCGCGATGCCCACTGTCGAGACACCCGAGGCGGCCGCGGCACGGGTCCGCGAACTAGTCTCCGACGCGTGACGTTCGTACTCCTCTCGACCGCCGACACCGACCTGCTCGCCGCCACCGCGGCCGGCGCGGGCTGGCGCGTGGCGAACCCGGCCCGCCTGACCACCGAGGACCTGCCCGCCCTGCTCGACGGCGCCGACGGGGTCGTGTTGCGGCTCCTCGGCGGCCGCCGGGCCTGGCCCGAGGGGGTCGACGCGGTGCTCGCGGCCGGCCTCCCGGTGGTCGCGACCGGCGGCGAGGCGGTTCCGGACGCCGAGCTCACCGCCCTGTCCACCGTGCCGGCCGGCGTGGTCGCCGACGCGCAGCGCTACCTCGTCGCCGGCGGCCCGGCCAACCTGCTCCAGCTGCGCCGCTTCCTGGCCGACACGCTGCTGATGGCCGGCGAGGGCTTCGCGCCCCCGGTCGAGTTCCCGGCCTACGGACGCCACGGCGAGGCCCGCGCGAAGACCGGCCCGACGATCGGCATCGTCTTCTACCGCGCCCACGCCCTGGCCGGCAACACGGAGTTCGTCGACACCCTGGCCGCGGAGGTGGCGAAGGCGGGCGGCACACCACTTCCGGTGTACGCCTCGTCCCTGCGCTCCGCCGAGACCGGCCTTTACGAGCTGCTGGACGGCTGCGACGCGCTCATCGTCACGGTCCTGGCCGCCGGCGGCACCAACGCGGCCGACGCGAGCGCGGGCGGTGACGACGAGGCCTGGTCGGTCGATGCGCTGGCCGCCCTCGACGTCCCGGTGCTGCAGGGCCTGTGCCTCACCACCACCCGCGACACCTGGCAGCGGTCGGACGCGGCCCTGACCCCGATGGACGCCGCCATGCAGGTGGCCATCCCCGAGTTCGACGGCCGGCTCGTCACGGTGCCGTTCTCGTTCAAGGAGCCCGGCCCCGACGGCGTCCCCGTCTACCGCGCCGACCCCGAGCGCGCCGCCCGGGTCGCCGGCATCGCCGTCCGGCACGCGCGCCTGCGGGAGATCCCCAACAGCGAGAAGCGTTTGGCGATCGTGCTGTCGTCGTACCCGACCAAGCACTCCCGCGTCGGCAACGCCGTCGGCCTCGACACGCCGGCCTCCGCCGTCGCGTTGCTCGCGGCGCTCGACGCGGCGGGTTACGACGTGGGCGACGTGCCCACCGACGGCGACACCCTGATCCACACGCTGATCGCCGCCGGCGGCCACGACGTCGAGTGGCTCACCGAGGACCAGCTCGCCGCCGCGCCCGTCCGCGTGCCCGCGGCGACCTACCGGCAGTGGTTCGCCGACCTGCCGCCGGCGCTGCGGGACGCCCTGACCGCGCACTGGGGACCGCCGCCCGGCGAGCTCTACGTCGACGGTGACGACATCGTCCTGGCCGCCCTGCGCTACGGCAACGTCACGCTGATGATCCAGCCGCCGCGCGGCTTCGGCGAGAACCCGATCGCCATCTACCACGATCCCGACCTGCCGCCGTCACACCACTACCTGGCCGCGTACCGCTGGCTCGCGTCCAACGTGGACGCCGTCGTGCACCTCGGCAAGCACGGCACCCTGGAGTGGCTGCCGGGCAAGGGGCTCGGCCTGTCGGCGGAGTGCGCCCCGGACGCGGTCCTCGGCGACCTCCCGCTGGTCTATCCGTTCGTGGTCAACGACCCGGGCGAGGGCACCCAGGCGAAGCGGCGCGGCCACGCGACGATCGTCGACCACCTGGTGCCGCCGATGGCCCGCGCCGACACCTACGGCGACATGGCGAAGCTCGAACAGCTCCTCGACGAGTACGCCACCGTGGCGGCGCTCGACCCCGCCAAGGTGCCCACGCTGCGGGCCCAGATCTGGACGCTGATCCGCGCCGCCGAGCTACACCACGACCTGCACACGAGCGAGCAGCCGGGCGACGACGAGTTCGACGACTTCGTGCTGCACGTCGACGGCTACCTGTGCGAGATCAAGGACTCGCTGATCCGCGACGGCCTGCACGTCCTCGGCGCGCCGCCGCAGGGCGAGGCCCGGACCAACATGGTGCTGGCCATCCTGCGGGCGCGGCAGGTCTGGGGCGGCCGCCGCGGCGCGCTGCCCGGCCTGCGCGAGGCGCTCGCCGCGCACCTCGGCCTCGACGACACCGCGCTGGAGAGCGACGCCCTGGAAGATGTCGCCCGCCGGCTGGTGGTGGCCATGGAGCAGCGCGACTGGGCGCCCGGCGAGGCGGCGGCCGCCACGACCGAGACCCTGGGCCGCGCCCCCGACGCGGTCGTCGAGGTGCTGCGGTTCGCCGCCACCGAGGTGGTGCCCCGGCTCGCCGCCACCACCGACGAGATCGCCGCCGTCACGCACGCCCTCGACGGTGGCTACGTGCCCGCCGGCCCGTCCGGTTCACCTACCCGCGGTCTGGTCAACGTGCTGCCGACCGGCCGCAACTTCTACTCCGTCGACCCCAAGGCGATCCCCTCCCGCAACGCCTGGGACGTGGGCCGCGCCCTCGCCGACTCGCTGCTCGCCCGCCACCGGGAGGACACCGGCAACTGGCCGCCGCTGGTCGGGCTGACCGTCTGGGGCACCAGCGCGATGCGTACCCAGGGCGACGACATCGCCGAGGTGCTCGCGCTGATCGGGGCCCGCCCGGTCTGGGACGACGCGTCCCGCCGGGTCACCGGCTTCGAGATCGTGCCGCGCGCCGAGCTGGGCCGGCCGCGCATCGACGTCACCGTGCGCATCTCCGGCTTCTTCCGCGACGCGTTCCCGCACGTGATCGCCCTGCTCGACGACGCGATCGCGGCCGTGGCCGAGCTGGACGAGCCCGACAACTTCGTCCGCGCCCACGCCCTGGCCGACCAGGCCACGCACGGCGACTGGCGGCGGGCCACCACCCGGATCTTCGGTTCCAAGCCGGGGGCGTACGGCGCGGGCCTGTTGCCGTTGATCGACGCCCGCAACTGGCGCGACGACCGGGACCTCGCCGAGGTGTACGCGGTCTGGGGAGGCTACGCCTACGGTCGCGGGCTGGACGGCCGGGCCGCGCGCGGCGACCTGGAGACGGTCTACCGGCGGATGGCCGTGGCGGCCAAGAACGTCGACACCCGCGAGCACGACATCGCCGACTCCGACGACTACTTCCAGTACCACGGCGGCATGGTGGCCATGGTGCGCTCCCTGCGCGGCAGCGACCCGGCCGCGTACATCGGCGACTCGCACCGTCCCGACGACGTCCGCACGCGCTCGCTCGCGGAGGAGACGAAGCGGGTGTTCCGGGCACGGGTCGTCAACCCGCGCTGGATCGAGGCGATGCGCCGGCACGGCTACAAGGGCGCGTTCGAGCTCGCCGCGACGGTCGACTACCTCTTCGGGTACGACGCCACGGCCGGCGTGGTCGACGACTGGATGTACGAGCAGCTGGCGGCCGCGTACGTGCTGGACCCGTCGGTGCGCGAGTTCCTCGACAAGTCGAACCCGTGGGCGCTGCGCGGCATCACCGAGCGGCTGCTGGAGGCGGCGGAACGCGGTCTGTGGGCCGCGCCGGCGCCGGAGACCATCGACGCGTTGCGGGCGGAGTACCTGCGGACGGAGGGCGATCTGGAGGGGGCGTGATTCCCCTCCCTTTGACGCGGCCCGCCTCGGTGGGTCAGCATGGGCAACGAGCGGTGCGGAGGAACCCGGTGCGATTCCGGGGCGGTCCCGCCACTGTCACCGGGGAGCGAACCCTCACCCGATGGTCACGGCCCGCAAGGGTTGGAAGGCCGAGGGGAAGCGTCGATCCGGGAGCCAGGACACTCGGCCGCTCGCCGTCGAACCATCGCGGGCGTGGACACCCGCGGAAGGGATTGCGCCATGTCGTCGCGCCGGCACGTGGGTTGAGCCCCGCGTACCCGTTCTCCGCTGTCGTCGGCCTCGCCGACCTGCGCCTGGCCCTGCTGCTCAACGCCGTCTCGCCGGTCATCGGCGGGGTGCTGGTGCGCGGCGAGAAGGGCACCGCGAAGTCCACGATGGTGCGTGCGCTGGCCGCGCTGCTGCCGGCCATCGCGGTGGTGCCGGGCTGCCGCTTCGCCTGCGACCCGGCCGCGCCGGACCCGTCGTGCCCCGACGGCCCGCACGCCGGCGCCGCGTCGAGCACCCGGCCGGCGCGACTGGTGGAGCTGCCGGTCGGCGCCACCGAGGACCGGGTCGTCGGCACCCTCGACGTGCAGCGGATCCTGACCGAGGGGACCAAGGCCTACGAGCCCGGCCTGCTGGCCGCCGCCCACCGGGGCGCGCTCTACGTCGACGAGGTCAACCTGCTCCCCGACCACCTGGTCGACCTGCTGCTCGACGCGGCCGCGATGGGCCGGGCGTTCGTCGAGCGCGACGGCGTCTCGCTCCGGCACGCCGCCCGCTTCCTGCTGGTCGGCACGATGAACCCGGAGGAGGGCGAGCCGCGCCCGCAACTGGTCGACCGGTTCGGGCTGGTGGTCGAGGTGAGCGCGCCGGCGGAGGCCACCGAGCGGGCCGAGGTGGTGCGCCGCCGGCTGGCCCACGAGGCGGACCCGTCCGCGTTCGCGGCGCGGTTCGCCGACGCCGACGCGGCGACCGCCGAGCGGATCGTCACCGCCCGGGCCCGGCTACCGAAGGTCGCCCTGCCGGACGCGGTGCTGGTCCGGATCGCCCGCATCTGCCTGGCGTACGGCGTCGACGGGCTGCGCGCCGACATCGTCATCGCGCGCACCGCGGTCGCGCTGGCCGCCTGGCGGGACCGGCCGACGGTCACCGACCAGGAGGTCGACGACGCGGCTCGGTTGGCGCTGCCCCACCGGCGGCGGCGCGACCCGTTGGACCCGCCGGGCGCCGACCAGCAGGCCCTGGACGACGCGCTGGCCCAGGCGCGGGCGGCCGACCCGCCGCCGGAGCCGGACGACGATCCGGGACCGGGCGGTAGCGGCGGCGGGCCGCGTCCGGACGACGATCCGGGACCGGGCGGCAGTAGCGGCGGGCCGGGTCCGGACGAGCCGCGGCCCGACGGGCCCGGCGGCGCGGACGTCGCGCCCGACGCCGAGGACCGGCCCGGCGGCGCTCCCGCGGCGCCGCCGCCCAGCGCCGCGCCGGTCGGCGCCGCCTACCGCACCCGCACGCTGACCGCCCGCTCACGGGGCCGGCACGGCCACAGTGGACGGCGTTCGCCCGCCTACGCGGCCCGCGGCCGGGTGGCCGGATCGCGCGCCCCGCGCGGCCGGATCGGCGCGGTCCACCTGCCCGCCACGGTGCTCGCCGCCGCTCGCGAAGCCGGCCACGGGACGCTCGAGGTCCGCGCGCGGCACCTGCGCGAGGCGGTCCACATCGGACGCGAGGCCAACCTCGTGCTGTTCGTGGTCGACGCGTCCGGCTCGATGGCCGCCCGGGCCCGGATGGCCACCGTCAAGCGCGCCGTGCTCTCGCTGTTGCGCGACGCCTACCAGCGGCGCGACACGGTGGGCATGATCACCTTCCGGGACACCGACGCCACCACCGTGCTGCGCCCGACGGCCAGCCACGAGGTCGGCGTGCGGCGGCTGGCCGACCTGCGCACCGGCGGGCGTACGCCGCTGGCCGCGGGGCTGACCGCCGCCGCCCGCACGTTGGTCGGCGAGCGCCGCCGCGACCCGCTGCGCCGGCCGCTGCTCGTCGTGGTCACCGACGGCCGGCACACCCGCGGCCCCGACCCCCGCACGGTCGCCCCGGCGCTGGCCGGCGTGCCCACGGTCGTCGTCGACTGCGAGTCGGGCCCGGTGCGGCTCGCGATGGCCCGCACGCTGGCGGCCGCGCTGGACGCCGAATACCTGCCGCTCGCCGCGCTCGACGCCGCCGCCGTCAGGGCGGTGTGAGATGCCACAGGGCAAGGTGGAGCGGGTACCCGACGACGGCCTGACCACCCGCGAACGGCGACGGCAGCCAGTGCTCGCGGTGCACACCGGCGTCGGCAAGGGAAAGTCGACCGCCGCGTTCGGGATGGCGCTGCGCGCCTGGAACGCCGGCTGGCCGATCGTGGTGTTCCAGTTCGTGAAGAGTCCGAAGTGGCGGGTCGGCGAGGAGACGGCGCTCAAGGCGCTGGGCGCCCACCACGCCGCCACCGGCGCCGGCGCACCGGTCACCTGGCACAAGATGGGCGAGGGCTGGTCGTGGCTGGCCCGGCCGGGCGACGAACGGGACCACGCGGCCGAGGCGGCGGAGGGCTGGGCGCAGGTCAAGCGGGACCTGGCCGGCGAGCGTTACCGGTTCTACGTGCTGGACGAGTTCACGTACCCGATGAAGTGGGGTTGGGTCGACGTCGACGAGGTGGTGACGACGCTGCGCGCCCGGCCCGGCAATCAGCACGTCGTGGTCACCGGGCGGGACGCCGCGCCGGCGTTGGTCGAGGCGGCCGATCTCGTCACCGAGATGACGAAGGTCGCGCACCCGATGGACGCCGGCCGCAAGGGACAGCAGGGCATCGAGTGGTGAGCACGCCACGGATCGTCGTGGCCGCGCCGGCATCCGGCCACGGGAAGACGACGGTCGCGAGCGGGCTGCTGGCGGCGTACGCGGCCCGCGCTCGCGCGGTGGCCGGCTTCAAGGTGGGCCCCGACTACATCGACCCCGGCTACCACGCGCTGGCCGGCGGCCGGCCCGGGCGCAACCTCGACCCGGTCATGGTCGGCGAGGAGCGGATCGCGCCCTTGTTCGCGCACGGCGCGGCCGGCGCCGACCTCGCGGTGGTCGAGGGCGTGATGGGGCTGTTCGACGGCCGGGCGCACGCCGGTGAGCACGGCTCCACCGCCCAGGTGGCCAAGCTGCTCTCCGCGCCGGTGCTGCTGGTGGTCGACGGCTCCGCGGTCGGCCGTTCGGTCGCGGCGCTGGCGCACGGCTTCCGCGGCTTCGACCCGACGCTGCGGCTGGCCGGCGTGGTGCTCAACAAGGTCGGCTCCGACCGGCACGAGGCGATCCTGCGCGAGGCGCTCGAGGAGACCGGCACCCCGGTGCTCGGCGTGCTCCGGCGCAGCGACGCAGTCGCCGCCCCGTCGCGCCATCTCGGGCTCGTGCCGGTGGTGGAGCGCAGGGCCGAGGCGACCGCCGCCGTGGCCGCGCTGGCCGCCCTGATCGAGTCCAGTGTGGACCTCGACGCGGTGGCGGCCGCCGCCGCTGCCGCGCCGCCCTTGCCCGTCGAGCCGTGGTCGCCGCCCGTCATCCCCGCACAGCGGCGCCCGGTGGTCGCGGTGGCCGGCGGGCCGGCGTTCAGCTTCTCCTACGCCGAGACCACCGAGCTGCTGGCCGCGGCCGGCGCGGAGGTCGTGGGGGTGGACCCGCTGCGCGACGAGTCGCTGCCCGCCGGCACGGCCGCGCTGGTCGTCGGAGGCGGCTTCCCCGAGGTCTACGCGGCCGAACTGTCCGCCAACGCGCCCCTGCGCGCGGCGGTGGCGGGGCTGGCCGCCGCCGGCGCGCCGATCGCCGCCGAGTGCGCCGGCCTGCTCTGGCTCGCCCGCAGCCTCGACGGCGCGCCGATGTGCGGCGTGCTGCCGGCCGACGCCGCGATGACCGGTCAGCTCACCCTCGGCTACCGCGACGCCGTGGCCGTGTCGCCGAGCTGGCTGGCGCCGGTCGGCGCGCGGGTCACCGGGCACGAGTTCCACCGGACGGCGGTCACGCCCGGCGCCGGCGAGCCACCGGCCTGGGCCTGGCGGGGCCGGCCGGCCGAGGGATTCGTGGTGGGCAACGTGCACGCGTCCTATCTGCACCTGCACTGGGCCGGCGCGCCGGAGATCGCGGAACGGCTGGTGGCGGCATGCGGCTGATCGGGGTCGGCGTCGGTCCGGGCGACCCGGAGCTGCTGACGCTCAAAGGGGTGCGCACGCTGGCCACCGCCGGCCGGGTCTTCGTGCCCGTGCTCGACCCGGCCGACGTCGGGCGGGCCGAGGCGACGGTGCGCGCGCACGCCGCACACGAGCGGATCGAGCGGCTGGTGTTCGCGCTCAACGAGCGTGCGGACGCCGGCCGGCGGGAGCGCTACTGGGACGCGGCCGGCCGGCGGGTGGCGCGGTGGTTGCGGGACACCGGCGGCACGGCCGCGTTCGCCACGATCGGCGACCCCAACGTGTACGCCACCTTCGGCTACCTGGCCGAGACCGTACGCGGGCTCGTGCCCGAGGTGGAGGTCGAGACGGTGCCCGGCATCACCGCCATGCAGGCGCTGGCCGCGGCGGCCGGGCGGCCGCTGGTCGAGGGAGGCGAGGAGCTGGTGCTGCTGCCGCTGGCCCGCGGCGACCTGGGCCCGCTGCACGCGGCGCTGGAGCGCGACGCCACCGTCGTCGTCTACAAGGGAGGGCGGCACATGACCGCGATCGCCGAGGCGGCGGCCGGGCGCGGAGCCGTGGTCGGCAGCCACCTCGGGCTGCCGGACGAGCGGGTCCAGCCGCTGGACGCGGTCGACGGGCCATTGCCGTACCTGGCGACCGTGCTGATCCCGGCCGTGCGCGAGCGGCGCGGAGGGAAGCTGTGACCGGGCGGGTGACGTTCGTCGGCGCGGGCCCGGGCGCCGCCGACCTGATGACACTGCGGGCCGCCCGCCGGCTCGCCGAGGCCGACGTGGTGGTCTGGGCCTCCAGCCTCGTGTCGGCCGAGGTGCTCGACCACGTGCGGCCCGACGCCGAGGTGGTCGACTCGGCCGCCGTGCCGCTGGAGGCGGTCGTCGAGATCTACCGCCGCGCCGCCGCCGAGGGCCTGCACGTGGTGCGCCTGCACTCCGGTGACCCGAGCCTGTGGGGCGCGGTCGCCGAGCAGCTCGACGCGTGCGCCGGCCTCGACCTGGCGACCGAGATCGTGCCCGGTGTCTCCGCGTTCGCGGCGGTGGCGGCCGCGGCGGGCCGCGAGCTGACCGTGCCCGAGGTCGCCCAGTCCGTGATCCTGACCCGGCTGGAGGGCGGCAAGACCCCGATGCCGGCCGGCGAGCGGATCGCCGACTTCGCCCGCCATGGCACGACGATGGCGGTGTTCCTCTCCGCGGCCCGCGCCAAGCAGCTGGCCGAGCAGCTGCTGGCCGGCGGCTACGCCGAGGAGACGCCGGTGGTGATCGGGTCCCGGGTCAGCTGGCCCGACGAGCTGCTGGCCTGGTGCACGATCGGCACGCTGGCCGAGACCGTTCGGGCGCACAAGCTCTGGAAGCACACCCTGTTCCTGGTCGGCCCGGCGCTCGCGGCGCACGGCACGCGCAGCCACCTCTACCACCCGGGGCACTTCCACGGGCACCGCCGGGCCGACCGGTCGGCCCGCGACGAGCTCAAGGCTCGCCGTGCCTGAGGTCACGGTCTACGGGCACGACGGCGGGCCGCTGCCGCCCGCCGTGGCCGACGCGACGCTGCTGGTCGGTGGGGCCCGGCACCTGGGTCACGTCGACTCACCGGCGGAGCGGGTGGTGATGGGCTCGGTGCCGGCCGCGGTCGACCGGGTGATCGCCCACAGTGGACCCGTCGCGGTGCTGGCCAGCGGCGATCCCGGGTTCTTCGGCATCGTGCGGGCGCTGCGGCGGGCCGGCGTGGACCCCGTCGTGCGGCCGGCGGTGTCGTCGGTGGCGCAGGCGTTCGCCCGGCTCGGGCTGCCCTGGGACGACGCGGTGGTGGTGTCGGCCCACGGGCGCGACGGCGGGCTGCGGCGGGCGGTCAACGTCTGCCGCGCGTACCCGAAGGTGGCCGTGCTGACCGGTCCCGGCGCGGAGCCGCCGGAGATCGCGGCCGCGCTGGCGGGTTGGCCCCGGCGGATCGTCGTGGCGTCCCGGCTGGGCGCGGCCGACGAGCGGCTGACCGGGCCCGACGGCCACTGGGCCGAGCCCAACGTGGTGGTCACGCTGGCGGACGCCGACGCCGGTTCCGCGGGCTGGCTCGCCGGCGGCGTGCGGGTCCCGGCCGGCTGGGCGCTGCCCGAGGACTCCTTCACCCATCGCGCCTCGATGATCACCAAGGCGGAGGTACGCGCGGTCGCGCTGCCCCACCTTGCTCCGGCGCCCGGCGCGCTGGTCTGGGACGTGGGCGCCGGCTCCGGCTCGGTGTCCGTCGAGTGTGGCCGGTTCGGCGCGGCCGTCGTGGCCATAGACCGCGATCCCGCCGCCGCGGACCTGGTCCGGGCCAACGCCGTCCGGCACGCGGTCGACGTGCGGGTGGTGACCGGCGCGGCGCCCGGCGTGCTGGCCGACCTGCCGGACCCGGACGCCGTCTTCGTCGGGGGCGGCGGGCCGGACGTGCTCGCCGCCGTGCTGACCCGGCGACCGTCGCGGGTCGTCGCCGCCTACGCGGCGCTCGAACCGGTCGGCGCCACCGCCGACGCGCTCACCGCCGCGGGCTATGCCACCGGGGGCGTCCAGGTCCAGGCCAACCGCCTCGCCGAGATCGCCGGCCGGCACCGGCTGGCGGCGACCAACCCGGTCACGCTCGTCTGGGGTTCGCGATGATCGGCGTGGTGGCGCCGACCGCGGCCGGGCGCCGGATGGCCGAGCGGCTCGTCGGCGCCTGGCCCGGCGAGGTCCGGAGCTACGGGGGACCGGCCCGCGACCAGCTCGCGGCCGCCTGGGCCGGCAGCGACGTCGTGGTCTGCTTCCTCGCCACGGGCGCGGCGGTCCGGCTGATCGCTCCGCTGCTCGCCGACAAGCACACCGACCCCGGCGTGGTCTGCGTCGACGAGGCGGGACGATTCGCGGTCGCGCTGACCGGCGGTCATGACGGCGGCGCCAACGACGCGGCACACCGGATCGCCGCGCTGCTGGGCGCCGAGCCGGTGGTCACCACGGCCACCGACAGCCGCGGCCTGCCGCCACTGGACGGCTTCGGCGCCGACCTCGGCTTCCGGCTGGCCGACGCGGCCCCGGTCGCCCGGGTGACCCGAGCCATGCTCGACGGCGCCGCCGTGACCGTCGTCTCCGACGCGACCTGGCCGACACCGCCGCTGCCCACCGGCGATCGGCCGGGCCTGTCCGCTGAAGCCGAGGACAGCCCGGCCGCCGAACCGGTGCGGCTCGTGGTGTCGGACCGGGTCGACGCGGGCGGGGACCTCGTGTACCGGCCGCCGTCGTTGGTGGTCGGTGTCGGCGCCAGTCGCGGAGTCACCGCGGCGGCGGTGGGCGCCGTGGTGGACGCGGCCCTGGCCGCCGGTGGGCTGGTCGCCGCCTCGGTCCGGGCGTTGGCCACCGTCGACGTCAAGGCCGACGAGGCCGGGATCCTGGCGCTCGCAGCCGAACGCGGCTGGCCGCTGCTCACCTTCCCCGCCGCGGAGTTGGCCGCCGAGGACGTGCCGACGCCGTCGGAGGTCGTGCGGGCCGCGGTCGGCACGCCGAGCGTGGCCGAGGCGGCCGCGCTGCGGGCCGCTCGCGACGCGGGTCGGGACGCCGCGCTCGTGGTGCCCAAGCAGGTCACGCCGACCGCGACCGCGGCGGTGGCCCGGCTGGTCCCGCGCGGCCGGCTGACCATCGTCGGCATCGGGCCCGGCGCCGAGGACCTGCGCACGCCGCGGGCCACGGCCGCGCTGCGCCGGGCGGCCGTCGTCGTCGGCCTCGACCAGTACGTGGACCAGGTCCGCCACCTGCTCTCCCCCGGCGCCCGGATCGTCGCCTCCGCGCTCGGTGAGGAGGCCAGGCGGGCCCGGGAGGCGGTCGACCTGGCCACCGCCGGCCACGCGGTCGCGCTGATCGGCTCCGGCGACGCCGGCCTCTACGCGATGGCCTCCCCGGCGCTCGAGCTGGCCGGCGCCGACGTCGACGTCGAGGCCGTTCCCGGGGTGACCGCGGCGCTCGCGGCGAGCGCGCTGCTGGGCGCGCCGCTCGGCCACGACCACGCGTACGTCTCGCTTTCGGACCTGCACACCCCCTGGCCGGTGATCGTCGACCGGCTGCGCGCCGTGGCCGCCGCCGACCTCGTCGCCTGCCTCTACAACCCGCGCAGCCGGGCCCGCACCGCCCAGTTCGCCGAGGCGCTGGCGATCCTGGCCGACCACCGGCCGCCCGCGACCCCGGTCGGGGTGGTCCGTGACGCCACCCGGCCGGGCCAACAGGTGCACCGCACCACGCTGGCCGCGCTGGCCGCCGATCCATCCATCGTGGACATGCGATCCGTGGTGCTGGTCGGCTCGAGCCGGACCCGGTCGGCGGCCGGGCGAATGGTCACACCCCGGGAGTACGCGTGGCTGTCGTGAAGCGCGCCGTGCACCCCATCGAGGCGGAGTCCTACCGGATCCTGCGCGGCGAGGCCGACACGGCCGGGCTGCCGCGGCACACGAAGGACGTGGTGGAACGGATCATCCACACCACCGCGGACCCCGGTTGGCTCGATGACCTGGTGGCCGACGAGGCCGCGCTGGCCGCCGGCGCCGCGGCTCTCGCGGCCGGCGCCCCGCTGGTCACCGACGTGACGATGGTCGCCGCCGGCATCACGACCCGGCCGGCGACCTGCCTGGTGGCCGCGCCGGACGCCGGCGCGCTCGCCCGGGAGGAGGGCCTGACCCGGTCGGCCGCGGGCATCCGGCTGGCCGCCGCGACCCACGCCCACGGCGCGCTGTGGGTGGTCGGCAACGCGCCGACGGCGCTGACCGAGATCGTCCGCCTCGCCACCGCCGGTGCGATCCGGCCCGCCCTCGTCGTCGGACTGCCGGTCGGCTACGTCGGCGCCGCCGAGTCCAAGGCGGCGCTGCGCGCGACCACGCTGCCCCAACTGTCCAACCGGTCGGCCCGCGGCGGCGCGGCCGTCGCCGCCGCCGCCGTCAACGCCCTGCTGTACGGAGACCCGCTCGCATGACCATCCCCCTGCTCATCGCCGGCCACGGCACCACCGACCCCGAGGGTGCCGAGGAGTTCCGCCGCTTCGTGGCCCGGGTCGGCCGGAGCCTCGACGTGCCGGTCGCCGGCGGCTTCATCGAGCTGTCGCCGCCCCCGGTCCGGGACGCGGTCGCCGGGCTCGTCGAGGGCGGCGCGCGCCGGCTGGCCTGCGTACCCCTGATGCTCGTGGCCGCCGGTCATGCCAAGAGCGACATCCCGGGCTCGTTGGCCGCCGAACGGGCCCGGCATCCCGGGCTGTCGTTCGCCTACGGCCGCCCGCTCGGGCCGCACCCGGGCATCCTGGCGCTGCTGCGGGACCGGATCGCCGCGACCGGTGCCGGCGCGGAGACCACCGTGCTGCTGGTCGGCCGCGGCTCCACCGACCCGGACGCCAACGCCGAGGTGGCCAAGGTGGCCCGCCTGCTGGCCGAGACGACACCGGTGTCCGGTGTGGAGTACGCGTTCGTGTCCCTGGCGGAGCCGGGCGTGCCGGCCGGCCTGGACCGCTGCCGGGCGCTCGGGGCGAAGCGGATCGTGGTGCTGCCCTACTTCCTCTTCACCGGCGTCCTGCCGCGCCGGGTGGCCGCGCAGGCGGCGGCGTGGGGCGCGGAGACGGCCGAGGTGATCGGCGACTGCGCCGGGCTGGCCGAGATCGTGGTCGAGCGCTACCACGAGGCCCTCGGCGGCGACATCCGAGCCAACTGCGACACGTGCAAGTACCGGATCGCGCTGCCGTTCCACGAGCACGCGGTCGGCGCCGCCCAGCTGCCCCACCACCACCCGGCCGACCACCACCACTGACGGCGGTGGCCGGCCGTGCGCTAGGCGGACGTGGTGAGCACGGCCTCGCGGCGCAGGCTGCGCTCGACGAGGGCACCGAGGCCGAGGCCGAGGGTGGTCCACACCACCGCCTGGGTGGCGAGCGACGCCAGGCGGAAGTTCCACAGCACGAGCGGGGAGAACCCGTCAGGAATCTCCTCGATGGAGGGCAGCAGAACGTGCGCCACCGCGATGACGGCCACGAAGACGACCGCAGCGAGGATGGTGGCATTCCAGTCACCGAAGCGGGCCACCTGCGACCGTCCGATGTAGATCGACAACGCCAGGGCGGCCAAGGCGATCACCAGCATCAGGAAAAAGAGGGACGTCCGCCGGCCGATGGTCTCCTCGGACCCCGTCGCCGGCGGGTTGGCCGGATATTTCAACCACGGCACGAGCGCGACCGTGACGAAACCGGCCAGCGCCACCAGTGCGGCCGTCGCCCGAGCGCCGAGCCGACCGAGGCGTCCGTAGGCGCCGGCGAAGACCATCGAGAAGATGCCGCCCAGCGCGACTCCGTAGATCAGCGTCGCGGTGAGCAGACCGACTGTGCTCTGCACGGTCCGGCTGACCAGTGCGGGCTCACCGGCGGCGGCCGGGTCGGCATGCGCCTCCTCGAAAGCGATGGCGGCGTCGACCGGGCCCTCGCCGATCAGGTAGGCGATGACGAACGCGAGCAGGCCGGCGGCCAGTCCCACCAGCATGCCGCGAATCAGCAGGGTACGGGGAGACAGCATGTCAGTGGCAAGGAAAACCGAGGAGGTGGCGACCGTCGTGCACGAACTCGTGCACGCCGCTGCCGCCGATGACGTGGAAGACGCCCTGCTCGGTGCCGACGAAATAGAGCAGCACGATGGCGAGGACGGCGCCGAACAGTAGCCACGGCTGGAGCTGGCGCCACGGAATCGCCACCGGTTGGACGGCCGGGCGCGGGGTGGCGGAAGACGAAATGCTGGACACGAAACGAACCTCCTCGGGATCACGCGTCCCACGACGGGTTTCCGTGACGGTGGAGGGTCTGACTTCCACGCGAAGCGTGGTCACAGTGGCGCGACCGCGCCGGAGTCTCACCGGCTTCCAACCATCGTCACTTCCGCACCGGACGCTACCGCCGCAGGGTCGCCCTGCCAAGTCGGGGAAAACGAGGACGCCGCTACGGCCGCCGGCGCGGAGCACGGTGGAGCGCATGGCATTGCGCACACACACCATCGGAACCCAGGGCCTGTCCGCGTCCGTCGAAGGGCTCGGCACCTTCGGCCTGACCGCCATGTACGGCACCCCTGACGACGCCGAGGCGGTCGCGACCATCCACCGCGCCCTCGACCTCGGCGTGACCATGTTCGACACCGCCGACATGTACGGCGCCGGCAGCGCCGAACGGCTGCTGGGCCGCGCGCTCGCGGGCCGGCGGGCCGAGGCGATCGTCGCCACCAAGGTCGGCGGCCTCACCCTCGACGCGGACGGCCGGATCGTGGGTCCGGCAAACGGCCGGCCCGAGTACGTCCGCGCCGCCGTCGAACGCTGTCTGGACCGCCTCGGCGTCGATCACATCGACCTGCTCTACCTCCACCGGGTGGACCCCGACGTGCCGGTCGAGGAGACGTTCGGGGCGCTGGGCCGGCTGGTCACCGAGGGCACGGTGCGCTACCTGGGCATCAGCGAGGCCGGGCCGGAGAGCATCCGCCGGGCCCACCGCACCGCGCCGCTGTCCGCGGTGCAGACCGAGTACTCGCTGTTCACCCGCGACGTCGAGACCAACGGCGTGCTGGCGGCCACCCGCGAGCTGGCGCTGGGCTTCGTCGCGTACTCCCCGCTCGGCCGCGGCTTCCTCTCCGGCACCATCCGCACCTTGGCGGACGTCCCGGAAGGCGACTTCCGCCGGACCTGGCCCCGGCTGACCGACGGGAACCTCGACCGCAACCTGGCGCTCGTCGACCGCATCCGGGCCGTCGCCGAGCGCGCCGGCGTCAGCGCCGCCCAGCTCGCACTAGCCTGGGTGCTGGGGCAGGACATGACCGCGATACCGGGCACCAAGCGCCGTGGCTATCTCGACGACAACGTGGCCGCCGCCGCGATCGAGCTGACACCGGCGCTGCGGGCGGAGATCGACGCGGCGGCGCCGGTCGGGGCCGCGGTCGGCGCCCGCTACACGCCCGCGGCGATGGCCGCCATCGAGGAGTGACGCAGTGGCCCGTGGTGAGCTCGGCGACTTCCTGCGGAGTCGTCGGGAGGCGCTCCGGCCGGCCGACGTGGGCATCCCGTCGGGCGGCCGGCGGCGCACGCCCGGCCTGCGCCGCGAGGAGGTCGCGCTGCTGGCCAACCTCTCGGTCGACTACTACGAGCGGCTCGAGCAGTCCCGGGCCGGCACCCCGTCGGAGGCGCTGCTGGGCGCGCTGGCCCGCGCCCTGCGCCTGTCGGTCGAGGAGCGTGACTACCTCTACCGGCTCGGCGGATACGCGGCGCCCAACCCGGGAGCGGTCACCGGGTACGTCGACCCGGCGCTGCTGTTCCTCCTCGACACGCTGGACGACGTGCCCGCCCAGGTGACCGACGATCTCAGCACGGTGCTCGCCCAGAACGCGCTCAGCCGGGCCTTGCTCGGCCGGTGGACCGAGGGCGACCAGCGCGCCCGCAATGTGGTCTGGCGGTGGTTCACCGATCCGGAGTCGCGGGCGTTGAACGCGCCTGAGGAGCACGCGTCGCTCGGCCGTGGCTACGTCGCCGACCTGCGGGCGGCCGCGGCCCGGCGCGGCCCCGATCCCGAGGTCGAACGGCTGGTGGCCGACCTCTCGGCGGCCAGCCCGGAGTTCGCCGGCTACTGGGGCGAGATGCGCGTGGCGCCGCTGCACAGCACCCGCAAGCTGATCGTCCACCCGCGGGCCGGCGATCTCGACGTGCAGTGCGACTACGTGCGCAGCGAGACCACCGGCCAGCGGCTGGTCGTCTTCCGGCCGCAGCCCGGCTCGCACACGGCCGACAGCTTCGAGTTCCTCCGGGTGTTGGGCGACGAGGGCGGGCGTTACGTCGCCGAATGAGCGAGGCCCGAGCGCTCGCGGAACTCGGCCGTGTCGTGCAGGTGCGGAAACGGCTCGTCGGGCACGGGCACGCCGAGCGCGCGGGCCAGCGGCGCCCAGCCGTCGTGGCCGAGGCGCCATTCCACGAGCCGCGCCGCCGGGATCTCGCGGCGGACGGCCGCGATCCGCTCGACGTACATCCGCTCCATCCAGTCCCGGTCCGGGAACCGGCCCTGGAAGTCCTCCTGCCAGACCAAGCGCTCGATGACGTGGCGGAAGGCCGCCGGCGGCACCTGGCCGTCGGGGCGGGGCGCCAGCCGGCCGGCCCGGGCGGCCTGACGGACGGCCCAGATGGTCCGCTCGCAGCTGCGGTAGAAGCCGTCGAAGTCGCGGTGGTTGAGCAACACCAGCGCGTCGGGGAAGGCGGCGCAGATCTCCCGCCACCGGGTGCACGCCGGCCAGTCGACAGTGGACTGCCAGCCACCGAGGACCTCCCGCCAGTCGACCGGTTCCCCGTCGGCGACCCGCTTCCAGCGGGCCGCCTCGCGCTCGCGGTGCGCGCCGATGCTGAGCTCCTGCATGTGCAGGCAGGGCCCCGCGCCGAGCCGTTCGAGCGCCGCCCGCAGCGACAGCGTGCCACTCCGGCCGAACCCCACGCCAATCATCTTCATGAATGCCCACTCTATGGGCAGCCCCCTTCCCGTTTGCCCTCGCCGCCCTGTAACGTCTGCCCCGAGTTAGGCAAGGCTAACCTAAAGGGAGGTCGTGTTGGAGCACCAGACTCCACACCTGTTCGGCCGGTCCACTGTGACGACGTTCCAACACGATGTCGCCCGCGCCGCGCAGGCCGTGGCGGACCGCGTGCGCACCGTGCGCCGTCCCTACTCCGGCGCCACCCTGACGGACCTGCAGGGCATGGTCGACGCCGTGGACCTCGACCGGCCGCTCGGCGACACCGACGCCGCCCTCGACGAGGTCGCCCGCCTCTACCTCGACCACGCCGTCTGGTTCCACGAGCCCGGCTACGTCGCCCACCTCAACTGCCCGGTCGCCCTGCCCGCCCTCAGCGCCGAGGTGCTGCTGGCCGCGGTCAACTCGTCGGTCGACACCTACGACCAGAGCACCACCGGCACGCTGATCGAGCGCCGGCTCGTCGACTGGGCCGCGGGCCGGATCGGCTTCGGCCCGGACGCCGACGGCGTGTTCACCAGTGGCGGCACCCAGTCCAACCTGCACGGCCTACTGCTGGCCCGGGAGGCGAGCGGCGCCACCGACCTGTCCCGCATGCGCGTCCTCGCCACCGCCGAGACGCACTTCAGCGTCACCCAGGCCGCCATCCTGCTCGGCCTCGGCCGGGACGCGGTGGTCGCGGTCGCCACCGATCCCGCCGGGCGGATGGACCCGGCCGCGCTGACCCGCACGCTCGACGACCTGGTCGGCTACGGCCTGGTGCCCATGGCCGTCGTGGCCACGGCCGGCACCACCGACCTCGGCTGCGTCGACCCGATCGCCGACATCGCCGACGCCTGCGCCCGCCGCGGCGTCTGGCTGCACGTCGACGCGGCGTACGGCTGCGGTCTGCTGGTCTCGACCCGGCGCCGGCACCTGCTCGACGGCATCGAGCGGGCCGACTCCGTCACCGTCGACTTCCACAAGAGCTTCTTCCAGCCGATCAGCTCCAGCGCGATCATCGTGCGCCACTCAGCCGCCATGCGCCGGATGGCCCACCACGCCGACTACCTCAACCCGGCCACGGCGATCGTGCCCAACCAGGTCGACAAGAGCCTGCAGACCACCCGCCGGTTCGACGCGCTCAAGCTCTGGATGACGCTCCGCACGGTCGGCGCCGAGCAGCTCGGCGCGATGTTCGACCGGGTCGTCGACCTCGCCGAGGAGGCGCACCAGCTGCTCGGCGCCGACCCGGAGTTCGAGGTGGCCGCGACGCCGACGCTGAGCACGGTGCTGTTCCGCTACCGGCCGGCCTGGCTCGACGAGGACGCCTGCGACGAGCTGACGCCGCGGTTGCGGGCCCGGCTGTTCGCCGGCGGCGAGGCCATCATCGCCGGCACGACCCGCGACGGCCGGCACTGGCTCAAGTTCACGCTGCTCAACCCGATGACCACGGCCGACCACCTGCGTGCGGTGCTCGACCGGGTGCGCGAGGCCGGCTGGGCGCTGCTGGCCGAGGACGACCCGCGGCTCGCCACGGCGGTGGTGTGACATGCGGGTCCACGACTTCGCCGCGGTCGGCGTCGGCCCGTTCAACCTCGGGCTGGCCTGCCTCACCGCCGACCTGCCCGATGTGGACGGTGTGTTCTTCGAGCAGCGGGACGGGTTCGACTGGCACCCGGGCCTGATGATCCCGGGCGCCACGATCCAGGTGCCGTTCCTGGCCGACCTGGTCACGCTGGCCGACCCGACCTCGCGGTTCTCGTTCCTCAACTACCTCAAGCGGACCGGCCGGCTCTACCGGTTCTACATCCGCGAGAGCTTCTACCCGCTGCGCGCGGAATACAACGACTACTGCCGGTGGGCGGCCGCCCAGTTGCCGATCCGGTTCGGCAGCCGCGTCGAGCGGGTCGACTACGACCACACCCGTCGGGCGTACGCCCTGCGGGTGCTCTCCGCCGGCGCGGTCGAGACGGTGTGGGCGCGCAAGCTCGTGCTCGGCATCGGCACGGCGCCGCGTGTGCCGGCCGCCCTGCGCGACCTGCCCGGCCCGGTGCGGCACAGCGCGGACTATCTCGCGGCCAAGCTGGAGCTCCAGCGGCTCGACTCCATCACGGTCGTCGGCAGTGGACAGAGCGCGGCGGAGATCTACCTCGACCTGCTGCCCGGCGCGCACCCCGGCGGTTACCACCTGACCTGGCTGACCCGGTCGCCGCGGTTCTTTCCGATGGAATACACCAAGCTGACGCTGGAGCTGACCTCGCCGGAATACATCCGCTACCACCACGCCCTGCCGGCCGACACCCGTGACCGGCTCGGCCGCGAGCAGCGCAGCCTCTACAAGGGAATCAGTGGCGACCTGGTCGACACTATCTTCGACACCCTCTACGAGCAGGGCCTGAGCGGACCGGTCCGGACGACGCTGCGCACCGGCGTCGAGGTGACCGGGGCGAGCTGGGACGGCGAGCGGTTCACCCTCGACCTGCACCACGGCGAACAGGACCGCTCCTTCACCGCCGAGACGCGAGGGCTGATCCTGGCCACCGGCTACGCGCCCCGCGTGCCGGCCTTCCTCGACCCCGTGCGCGACCGGATCCGTTGGGACGAGCGCGGCCGCTACGACGTCTCGCTGGGCTACGCGGTCGACGTGGCCGGCGACGAGATCTTCGTGCAGAACGCGGAGGAGCACACGCACAGCCTCACCGCCCCCGACCTCGGCATGGGCGCCTACCGCAACTCGGTCATCATCCGTGCCCTGACGGGCCGCGAGGTCTACCCGGTCGAGGAGCGGATCGCGTTCCAGGAGTTCGGCGTCCCCGCGCCGGCGCTCGCGGAGGTGGCGCCGTGACGTTCACGCTCGAACCGCTCGACCTCGACGCGCACGCGGACCTGCTGCACGCCTGGGTCACCCATCCGCGGTCCGTCTACTGGGGAATGCAGGGCGCCTCGGTCGACACCGTGCGCAAGGCCTATGCGGAGATCGCCGGCGACCCGCACCACGAGGCGTGGCTCGGCCGGCTCGACGGTGCGCCGGTCTTCCTGGCCGAGACCTACGAGCCGGCGCACAGCGAGCTGGCCGAGCACTACACAGTGGAGGATGGCGACGTCGGGATGCACGTGCTGGTCGCACCCCCGGCGCCCGGCGCGCCGGCCCGGCACGGCCTGACCTCCGGTGTGATGCGGGCGGTGATGTCGTTCATCTTCGCCGACCCGCGGGCGAAGCGGGTCGTGGTCGAGCCGGACGAGCGCAACGACGCCATCGCGCGCAAGAACGCCGAGGTCGGCTTCGTCGAGGAGCGCCGCATCCAGCTCTCCGACAAGGTGGCCCGGTTGAGCTTCTGCACGCGCGACGCGTACGCCCTGACCGCGCCGGAGCCGCCCGCCCACCTGACGCCGGAGACGATGGCGGTCGCCCACCGCAACCTGATCGCCAAGGCGATCGCCGAGTTCAGCCACGAGCGGATCGTGACGCCCGCCCCCGACGGCGACGGATTCGTGCTGGAGGGGCACCGGTTCAGCGCCCGCCGCTACGGGCTCGAGCACTGGGTGGTGGATCCCGGCTCGCTGCGCCGCGACGACGGCGAGCCGCTCGACGCGATGGCCTTCCTCGCGGGGCTGGCCGGGACGCTGGGCATCCCGGACCGGCTGGTCGGCACCTATCTGGAGGAGATCGCGGCCACGCTGGCCGGCGCGGCCTGGAAGCACCACCACGAGCGCCAACCGGCGGCGGCCCTCGTGCACGCCGACTTTCAGACCATCGAGGCGGCGATGACCGAAGGCCACCCCGGCTTCGTCGCCAACAACGGGCGGATCGGCTTCGGCCTGGCCGACCACGAGGCGTACGCGCCCGAGGCGGGCCGGCCCGTCCGGCTGCTCTGGCTCGCGGCACTCCGGTCGGAGAGCGACTTCACCGCCGGCGCCGGGGTCACCGAGGAGGACCACTACGCCGCGGAGCTCGGCCCGGAGACGCTGGCCCGGTTCGCCGGCCGGCTGCGCGCTCTCGGCCTGGACCCGGCCGACTACCGCTACCTGCCGGTGCACCCGTGGCAGTGGGAGCACAAGCACGCGGTGACGTTCGCGCCCGACGTGGCACGTCGGGCCATCGTGCCGCTGGGCGCCGGGCCGGACCGTTACCGGGCGCAGCAGTCGATCCGGACGTTCTTCAACACCGACCGGCCCGACCGGCACTATGTGAAGACCGCGCTGGCCATCCAGAACATGGGCTTCCTGCGCGGCCTCTCCCCCGCCTACATGCGCGCGACGCCGCCGATCAACGACTGGGTGGCCGGCGTGGTGGCGGCCGACGACACGCTGCGCGAGTGCGGCTTCGGCGTGCTGCGCGAGCTGGCGTCGGTGGGTTACACCGGGGACGCGTACCACCGCAGTGGTTTTCCGTCCGCGCACCAGCGCATGCTGGCCGCGCTCTGGCGGGAGAGCCCGGTGCCGCGGCTGGCGCCCGGCGAACGGTTGGCAACGATGGCCAGCCTGTTGCACCGGGACCGCGCCGGCCGGTCGCTCGTGGCGGCGCTGGTCCAGGAGTCGGGCCTGCCGGCCGGGCAGTGGGTCGCCGCCTACCTGCGGGCCTACGTGCGCCCCGTGGTGCACTGCATCCTCCGGCACGACCTGGCGTTCATGCCCCACGGCGAAAACGTGATCATGGTGCTGGCCGGGCACGTGCCGACCCGGGTCTTCATGAAGGACATCGGCGAGGAGGTCGCGGTGATGAGCCTCGACCGCCCGCTCCCGCCCGAGATCGAGCGGATCCGGATCGACGTCTCCGACGACGTGAAGGCGCTGGCGCTGCACACCGACGTGCTCGACGGGTTCCTGCGGCACCTGGCCGGGATCCTCGACGGCGACGGCGTGCTGCCCTGGGACCGGTTCTGGGCGCTCGTCGCCGACTGCGTCGACGCGCACGCGGCGGACCACCCGGACCTGCGCGGCCGGCTCGACCTCGCCCGGCCCGAGTTCGCCCACTCGTGCCTCAACCGACTGCAGCTCCGCAACACGCTGCAGATGGTCGACCTCACCGACCAGGCGGGCTCGCTCATCTTCGCCGGCACGTTGGCCAACCCGATCGCGCGATGAAGGTACGCCGGGACGACTGGGGCATCCCGTACCTGTGGGCGGACGACGCCGACCGGCTCGCCTTCCTGCAGGGCCGGGTCACCGCCACCGACCGGGCCTGGCAGATCGAGGTGGAGCGGCTCCGCGCCGAGGGCCGGCTCGCGGCGGTGCTGGGCCCGGCCGAGCTGCCGTGGGACCGGTTCGCCCGCCGGGCCCGGCTCGACGACACCGCCCGGCGCTGTTTCGCCCGCCTGACACCGGAGACCCGGCGCTGGGTGTCGGCCTATGTGGACGGTGTCAATGCCGGGCTGGTCGCCGCGGACGCGCCCGAGTTCGCGGCGGCCGGCCACCGGCCCGGGCGGTGGCGCCCCTGGACACCGCTCGGCGTCTTCCTCGTGCAGCACGCGCTGTTCGGCGCCTTTCCGCACAAGCTGTGGCGGGCCGACCTGGCCGCCGCGCTCGGTGACACCGCGCTGTTCGGCCCGGCCGACCCGGGCGGGGCCGGCAGCAACGCCTGGGCGCTGGCCGGGCCGCCCGCGACGATCGCCGGCGACCCCCACCGCCTGCTCGAGCTGCCCGGCGTCTATCAACAGGTCGGGCTCGCGTGCCCGGAGTTCGACGTGGTCGGGCTGGCCTTCCCCGGCGTGCCTGGCGTCCCGCACTTCGGGCACGCCGGCGGGGTCGCCTGGGGCATCACCAACGCGATGGCCGACTACCAGGACCTCTACCGCGAGCGCGTGCGCCGGGCGCACGGCGGGGTGTCCGTGCGCGGCCCGGCCGGGTGGCAGCCGGCGACCGTCCACATCGAACACCTGATGGTCCGCGACGGCGCGCCGGAGCTGGTCGAGGTGATCGAGACGCCGCGCGGCCCGGTGATCGACACCGACCGGCGCACCGGGGAGGCGCTGAGCCTGCGCACGCCGAGCCGGGCGCGGGCCGCGCTGGGCTTCGACGCGCTGCTACCGCTGCTGCGGGCCCGGCGCACGGCCGACGTGGTCGCCGCCCTGCGGGTCTGGGTGGAGCCGGTCAACAGCGTGCTGGTCGCCGACTCCACCGGGGACGTGCGCTCACTGGTGGCCGGCCTGGTGCCGGTGCGCTCCGCGCGGTGCCTGCGTGAGCCGGTGCCGGCCTGGGATCCCGCCCATGCCTGGCACGGCTGGGCGCCGGCCGCCGAGTCGGCGGTGGACGGTGTGGCGGTGCACGCCAACGACCGTCGCGCCGAGGTGGCGGACCTCGGTGTGGACTTCGCGCCGCCGCACCGGGCGCGGCGGATCCGGGAGCTGGTCGACGCGGGCACAGCGGCGGCGGCGATCCACACCGACGTCCGCGGGCCGGTGCTGCGCGATCTCCTCGCGGCGGCGTCGGTCAGCGGCTCGGCGGCGGCGCTGCGCGACCGGCTGCTCGGCTGGGACGGGGCGATGGGCGTGGCCAGTGTCGAGGCCGGTGACTATGCGGCGTGGCGGTCGGCGCTGGTGCGGCGGCTGCACGCGCACCCCGTGCTGCGGCCGTTGCACGCGCCGTCGGCGTACGACCGGCTGTTCGCGCCCTGGACGGACCCCCTGGGGCGCATCGGCGTCGCGCTGGCGAGTGTGGTGGCCGGCCTCGGGCCCGCGCTGTGCGCGCCGGTCGCGGCGGCCGCCTTGGCCGAGGCCGCCGCGGAGCCGTCGCGGCCCTGGGGTGAGCGGCACGTGCTGGCGCCGATCCAGGCGCTGCCGGGTGGCGTGCCCACCGCGGCGCTCGCCGGCGACACCGACTGCGTGCTGGCCACGACCAGCGTGCCGGGGGTCTCCGACGCGTGCTGGCGTGGACCCGTCGCGCGCTACGTGTGGGATCTCGGCGACCGGGCGGCGAGCCGGTGGATCGTGCCGTTCGGCGCTAGTGGACGGCCGGGCGACCCGCACTACGCCGACCAGCTGCCGCTGTGGGCCGCGGGCGAACTGATTCCGGTGAGTATGCGGTAAGATCGATGTCCCGGCACGGAGGTGGCGATGTTCGATCGAGACAACCCCTTCCTCGCGATCACCCCACTCTGGCCGGAGGTGCTGACCGGCGTCGTCACATTCGGCCTCCTCGCGCTGGTGCTGATGAAGGTCGTGTTTCCGCGGATGGAACGCATGACCCAGGCCCGCGCCGACGCGATCGAGGGTGGGCTCGCCCGCGCCGAGGCGCTGCGGGCCGAGGCCGAGCAGCTCCGCGACTCCTACCGCGAGAAGCTGGCCGAAGCGCGGGTCGAGGCGGCCCGCATCCGCGACGAGGCACGGGCCGACGCCGACGAGACGCGCGCCACAGCGTTGGTGGCGGCGCGGGCCGAGGCCGATCAGATCGTCGCGGCGGGGCGTGATCGGTTGGCGGCGGAGCGTGCGGCCGTCGCACGTGGACTTCGGCCCGACACGGAGCGACTGGCCGCCGATCTTGCTGCCCGGATCATCCGCTAGCAGGGCTTATTCACTCATCTCATCGTGGACATTAAGGGCGAACGCGCCTGGTCAAGAGTGGATCCTGTCGTCTTCCCCCTCGATACGAGGGCGCTCGGCCTGGTAGCGTCCGGCCGACCGGGTCGCTCAAGGACGGAGGTCGACCGGTGACGGACAACCGGGTGAAGGGCCGAGTGAAAGGGCTGTTCGGCGGTACGACTCCGGACAATGGCCAGCATATGGTCGAGCCCGTGCCCACCGAGACGTTCGGCGACCCCAACTCGCACCAGGCTCTCGCCGTGCTGACGCTCGCCCAGCGCACGGCCGACGAGCATGTCGCCGCCGCGCAGCGCCAGGCCGAGCAGCTGATGGCCGAGGCCCGCCGGGCCGCGGACCAGGTGGCCCGCGAAGCGCAGGGCTACTCCGACGAGATGCGCCGGCAGGCCGACAAGGTGCTCGCCGACGCCCGCGCATCGGCCGAGCAGTCCGCCCGCGAGGCGGCCGCCCACGCCGACGACGTCCGCCGCGAAGGCGAGCGCCTGCTCAACGAGGCGCAGGAGACGGCCGAGCAGACCGTCACCGACGCCAACGAGACCGCCGAACGGCTGGTCAGCGAGGCACAGGCCAATGCCGAGCAGATCACCCAGGACGCGCAGGACGCGGCCGAGGCGCTGGAGCAGGACGCGCAGCGCCGCTACGAGGAGCAGGTCGGCAGCCTCCAGCCCCAGCGCGAGGCGTTGCAGCAGGAGATCGACTCGCTGCAGCAGTTCGACCGCGACTACCGCACCCAGCTCGTCGCGTTCATGCAGGGCCAGCTGCGTGCGCTCGGCGTCGAGACGCCCAACGCCGGCAGCGAGACCCAGGCGCTGAGCCAGCTCGCGGTCGTCCGCGAGGCGTGACCGGCGTCAGGCGGCGCAGCTGACGCAGGTGCGGGTCGCGGGCAGCGCGGCCAGGCGCTCCGGGTGGATCGGTCGCCCGCAGCGCTCGCACCGGCCGTAGCTGTCGTCCTCGACCCGCCGCAGCGCGTCGTCGATCGCCACGAGGCGGTCGCGGGCGCGCTGCAACAGGGCGCTGGCCTGCGCCCGCTCGTACGCGATGGTCTGCCCCTCGGGATCGTGCTCGTCGTCGGTGTTGGCTCCGGTCTGCGCGGTCACGATCCCCTCGACCACCCGCCCCAGCGCCTCGATCTGCGCGACGGTCGCGCGCCGCTCGTCCCGCAGCCGCTCCACCGGGTTGTTCGCCATCCGCCAAGGTTAGAGCTGGGGCGGGGTCCAGTTGGCGTAGCGGGCCATCGAGCGCAGGCCCGCGCTCGCCGGGGTCATGCGGATCACCGCGTTGCGCAGGGCGACCGCGAGCGGGTTGCGCAGTTGCTGGCCGAACCGCCCCATCTGGTACGCGGCCCGCGCCACCTCCTGTGACCTCGGTCGCCGCTGGGCGTCGTAGGCGGCCAGCCCCACCCGCACGTCGCCGTCGGGGTCGCAGCGGGCGGCCAGCACCACCGCGTCCTCGATCGCCTGGTTGGCGCCCTGCCCCAGGTTGGGCGTCATCGCGTGCGCGGCGTCACCGAGCAGCGCCACACCGCCGTGCACATAGGACGGCACCGGCGTGCGGAGGTGGCGGAGGTCGTCGCGGAGCACGGTGTCGGTCGCCGCCATCAGCGCCGGGATCGGGTCGTGCCAGTGCCCGAAGCGGGCCCGCACGGCGGCGAGCTCGTCCTCGTTCCAGGCCTCCCGCGGCGAGGTGACCGCGCCGAACCAGTAGACCCGGCCGTCGCCGAGCGGCACCATGCCGAACTCGGCCCCCTCGCCCCACGTGACCGCCACCACCAGCGGGCCCCGCCACGGCTCGGTGGTCACCCCGCGCCAGGCGGTGGTGCCCGCGTAGGCCGGCGACGGGACGGTCGGCCACAGCCGCCGGCGGATCAGGCTGTCGATGCCGTCGGCCGCCACCACGAGGTCGGCCGTGCGCCCGTCGACGCTCGGTCGCGGGCCGGCGCTCACCTGCCGCACCTCGCTGCCGGTGACCACGGTGTCCGGCGGGAGCGCCTCGAGCAGCACCCGGTGCAGCGTGGCCCGGTGGATGCCGATCGCGGAGGTGCCCAGCGCCCGGGTCATCGCGTCGCCGTCGACGCGGGACAGCCAGCGACCGTCCGAGGTGCGCAGGCCGCCCGACGCCTCGACCTGCCCCTGGGCCCGCACTGCGTCGCCGACGCCGAGCGCGTCGAGGCCGCGCATGCCGTTGGCCAGCAGGGTCAGCCCGGCACCGACCGGAGCGATCCGCGGCGCCCGCTCGAGCACGGTCACCTCCCAGCCACGCCGGCGCAGACCGATCGCCGCGCTCAGCCCGCCGATGCCGGCCCCGACCACGATCGCTGTCGCCATGACCCCTCCGCCCTTCTACATCTGTAGAATCACCATACTACAGGTGTAGAAGAGCAGGAGGGCGCCCGTGACCCGCTTCACCGACCTGACCGACGCCGCGATCGCCGTGGTGGCCGAGCAGGGCATGCGCGGCCTCACCCACCGGGCGGTGGACGCGCGGGCGGGCCTGCCCCTGGGCACGACGTCGGCGTACTTCCGGACCCGCAAGGCGCTGATCGAGGGCCTGGTCGGTCGCCTCGCCGAGCTGGACAACGCCGATGTGGCCACGCAGACGCTCGACCCGCCGCCGACCGATCCGACGGCGTTCGCCGACGCGGTGGCCGGGGTGCTCGACACCTGGCTGACGGCGGGCCGCGAACGCACCCTGGCCCGCTACGCCTGCCTGCTCGAGGCGACGCACCATCCCGAACTGCGCACGATCCTGGCGTACGGCCGCGCCTCCCGCGACCAGGCCCGCGCGCTGATGACAGCGGCCGGCGTGGCGAACCCGGGCCAGGCCGGCGACCACTTCGTCGCCTGCGTCGACGGGCTGCTGTTCGACCGCCTCGCCGGCGCCGGCGCGCTCACCGCCCCGGCACCCGGGACGCCGGAGAACCGCGCCGACCTGGCCACGGCGGTCGGCAAGCTGCTGGCCGCGTTCACCGCAAGCTAGATGACGCGGGCCAGCTCGGTGCGGGAGCGCACGCCGAGGCGGCTGAAGATGTTGCGCAGGTGATGGTCGACCGTGCGGGTCGAGAGGAACAGCTGGGCCGCCACCTCGCGGTTGGTGGCGCCGGCGGCGACCAGGTGGGCGATCCGCTGCTGCTGGGCGGTCAGGCCGGGGCCGGGCGGCAGCGACGCCGGCAGGTCGCAGGCGTCGCCGGCGGCCCGCAGCTCGGCGTTGGCCTGCGCGGCCCAGACCGGCATGTCGACCAGCGCGAAACCCTCGGCGGCGCGGTGCAGGTGCGGCCGGGCGTCGCGGGGATGCCGGGCCCGGCGCAGCTCGCGGCCGAGGAGCAGCTCGGTGCGGGCCCGCTCGAAATCGCCGCCGTCGGCCGGGTGCAGGCGCAGCGCCTCTTCGAACGCGGCCACCGCCTCCGCTCCACCGCGCGGCGCGAGCAGGGCCCGGCAGCGCGCGGCGAGGGCGCGCCGGGTCGGGTCGCCGGTGGCGGCGGCCCAGCGGTCGTACACCTCGGCCGCGGACCGGCCGGCCTCCGGGTCGCCGGCCGTGGCGGCCGCCTCCACCAGGTGCGGCGTGGCGGTCATCTGGATCAGCAGGGTGCCGCTGCCCGACGCCGGGTCGGCCATCGAGACGAGCCGCCGCAGCGCGTCGCCCGCCCGCCCGGCGACCAGGTCGAGCACCGCCAGCGCCCACTGCACCAGCGCCCGCGGCCGGCTGGCCGGCGAGGCCGAGCGCAGCTCGCGCATCCACCGCATGCACTCGGGCGCGTCGCCGCGCAGGGCGGCCAGCACCGCGAGCAGGCCGACGAGGTTGCCGGCGGTCGACGCCTGCCCGCAGGCCCGCGCAACCGCGACGCCCTCCGCCGCGCTGGCGGCCGCGGCGCCGTAGCAGCCCATCCAATATTCGACGAACGTGCGCAGCTCCAGCGCCCGCGGCAGCAGCGCGACCGCGCCGCTCGACCGGGCCAGCTCGGCGGCGCGCTCCAGGGCCCGATGCGCGGCGGTGTCGTCGCCCAGCAGCAGGCCGGCCGCGGCGGCGGAGATCAGCACGTCCGGGTCCGAGGTGGACAGTTCGAGGACCGATCGCAACGCCGGCCGGCCCCGCTCGTGGTCACCGCGGAGCACGGCGGCGAGACCGGCGACCTGGGCCGCGCGGACCGGCTCGACCAGACCGGCGCGCCGCAGCCGGACGGCACGGCGGAGCACCTCGCGGTAGCGCCCGTGGTCACCGTCGAGGCAGACCGCCTCTCCGGCCAGCACGAGCGCCCGCCAGGCCTGGTCGGGCCGGGCGGGGGCCAGCTCGTCGGCGGCCGCGAGCAGCAGCTCCAGCGCCTGGCCGGCGGTGCCGCCGCGCAGCGCGATCTCGCCCGCGAGCAGCGAGCCGGTGGCGCCGGAACGGGCCAGCAGGCGGCGGGCGCGCGCGGGGTCGCCACCGAGCCACGCGTAGCGGGCGGCCGCGACCCGCCGGGCGGACGCCGGGCCGGCGTCGGGGCTGAGCTCGGCCGCCCGCTCCAACGCCACCGCGCCGACCCGGCAGTCCACGACGGACTCCGCCGCGCGTTCGATCTCGTCGGCCAGCGCGGCGTTGGGTGGCGGCGTCGCGGCGGCCAGGTGCAGGAGCCGGCGCAGCCGGTGCGCGTCGCCGGTGAGCAGCCGGGCCAGCGTGCGGTGGGCCCGCTGGCGCTCGGCCAGCGTGGCCTCGTCGCGGATCACCTCACGGACCGCCGGATGCGCGAGCTCCGTGCCGCGGACCAGCCCGGCCCGCTCGGCCGCGGCCAGGGCGCCGCCCCCGAGCCGGGCGAGCACCGCCGGGTCCAGCGCGTCGTCGAGGGCGACCAGCAGCAGCGCGCGCCGGGTGGCCGGGGGCAGGGACCGCAACCGCGTCCGGTACGCCCGGCGGAGTGCACCGTCGGCCGGCAGCCCGGCCGGCGGTGGCTCGGCGCCGCGGCGCTGCTCGGGCGTCAGGGCCCGGATCAGGTCGTGCAACGCCGCCGGGTTGCCGCGGGCCAGCCCGACCAGCACCTCCGCGAGCGGCCCACCGAGACCGTGGTCGGCCAGCACGTCACCGGCGGTGGCCGGATCCAGCGGCGCGAGCCGCAGCGCCGCCCCGTCGACCGGTGGCCCGGCGGCGCCGGCGAAGACCATCGCGACCGCGTGGTCACCGCAGCGCCGGGCGACGAACGCCAGCACCTCGAGCGACGGCGGGTCGACCAGGTCGGCGTCGTCGACCACGACGAGCACCGGCCGGCGACGGCTGCGGGCGACGACCGCGTCGAGCACCCGGGTGCACAGCCGCAGCCGCTGGTCGGCCGTCCGCGGCCGGCGGACCGGTGGCGGCACGGGCAGCCGGTGCAGCGCCGCGTAGGGCAGGTCGGTCTCGCCGGGCAGGCCGAGGACGGGGATCCGGTCGAAGCCGGGGGCCTGCCGCACCGCATGGGCGAGCAGCGCGCTGCGGCCGGACCCCGGGTCGCCCTCGAGCACCAGCGCGCCGCCGGCGCCGTCGGCCGCGCGGCGCAGCAGCTGGCCGATCGCGGCGAGCTCGCGTGCCCGCCCACGCAGCAGCGCAGATATCTGCACTGCCGGTGCAACAAGCATGTATCCAGTTTCACCTATCCGAAAGCTTCTGGCAACAAAGACGCCCGTCGATCGACGGGCGCCTTCGTCGTGCGTACGCGGATCAGCTGCTCGGGCAGGTGTTGCGGTACTCCTCGATCGACAGTCCGCTCGGCCCGGGGCAGAGGAACTGCTCGTAGCGGGTGTCGTCGTCGACGAACCGCTTGAGCCAGGCCACCATCTGCCGGGCGGTCGGGGTGTTGGTGCTCTGCGGGAAGAAGTGGCTGGCGCTGTTGAGCTCCAGGTAGGCCTTCTCCGCCGACGCCGGGATGCTGTTGTAGAACGGGATCGAGTGCGAGGAGACCGGCGCGACCGTGTCGCTCTCGCCACCGATGATCAGCGTGGGCACCCGCAGCTCGGACCAGGTCTTGTCGGTGTTCCACGGCGCGAGCGGGATCGCGGCCTGCAGCGACGGCCGGTCGGAGGCGGCCTCGAGGCTGCCGCCGCCACCCATCGAGTGGCCGGCCACGGCCAGCCGGTTGCGGTCCACCCGCGTGCGCACCGAGCTGCTGTTGACCAGGTAGTCGAGCGCCGCGAGGAGCTGCTGGCCACGGCTGGCGGGCTGGTCGAGGCGGCTGTTGGTCTCGATGCCGATGACCACGAAGCCGTGCGAGGCGAGCCGGGGGCCGAGCCAGCTGATGCTGGACCAGGCGGCGGTGAAGCCCGGCGAGATCGCGATGCCGCCGAAGGTGCCGTCGGCGGTGCTGGTCGGGTAGTAGATGACGCCGCCGCCGAAGCCGCTGACCAGCGAGGAAACGGTGGTCGAAGACGTGGCGTACGGGCCACGGGAGGCTTCGAGGAGGGAGACGCTCGGATCGGGGCCGCGCTCGTAGGGGTTCTCGGCGGCGTGGGCGCTGGGGACGCCCACGACACCGACGGCGAGCACGGCGGCCGCGGCCGCGGCGGCGAGGCGGATGGGTGTCTTCACGTGGGGGGCTCCTGGTCCGTCGGGGGACATCGACGTGGACCAGTGTTTGGCGCGCCCCCACGGGAGCGCATCGGCGAAATTACCGGTGTCAGGTGGTGACGCGCAGGATCCGGTCGTCACCGGGCGCCGGGTCGCCCCGGCCGTCGTGGTTGGAGGTGAGCACCCACATCGACCCGTCCGGCGCGGCCGCGACGTGCCGGAGCCGGCCGTGCTCGCCGCGCAGCAGCGCCTGGGCGCCGCTGCCGTCGCTGTTGATCGTGTAGAGCCGCTCCCCGCGCAGGCAGGCCATCCACACCCGCCCGTCCGGGCCGACGGCGATGCCGCTCGGCGACGCGTCGGCGGTGCGCCAGGTGGCGATCGGGTTGGTGAACGCCGGGTCGTCGGAGTTGCCCTCCGCCTCGGGCCAGCCGTAGTTGCGGCCCGGCTCGATCCGGTTGAGCTCGTCGTAGGTGTTCTGGCCGAACTCCGAGGCGAACATCGCGCCGCCGGAGTCCCAGGCCAGCCCCTGCACGTTGCGGTGGCCGTAGCTGTAGACCGGCGTGGCGCCGAACGGGTTGCCCGGCGCCGGCGCGCCGTCCGGGGTGAGTCGCAGGATCTTGCCACCCAGGCTGGCGCGGTCCTGTGCGGCGTCCCGCTCCCCCGCGTCGCCGGTGCCGACGTAGAGCATCCCGTCGGGTCCGAACGCGATCCGGCCGCCGTTGTGGTTGCCGGCCTTGGGGATCCCGCTGAACACCACCGAGCGGGCGTCGGGCTGGTCGGGCCGGAACCGCGCGATCCGGTTGTCGTCGGCCGCGGTGTAGTAGACGTAGACCCAGTCGCCGGCGGGCGCGATCGCGATGCCGAGCAACCCGCCCTCGCCGGCCGGCTGTGCCTCGTCGACCACCGTCACCTCGCGGGCGCTGTTGCCCTGCACCGACAGGATGCGGGCCGTGTCGCGCTCGGTGACCAGCGCCGACCCGTCGGACCGGAACGCCAGGCCCCACAGCGCGCGCAGGTCGGTGACCACGTCGGACACGGCGGCGGCCCGGGCGTCGGGCGCGGCGTCGACGGACGGCTCGGCGAACCAGCCGCGCCAGGCCGCGACGCCACCGAGGGCGGCGGCGACCAGCACGACGACGGTGACCACGGTCAGGGCGATCCGAGCCCGGCTCACCCATCGAGAATAGCGCCGCGCGCACGGGGCACCCGAAGGCATGCTGTGCATCCGCTCCGAGGACTCCGTCCTCAGCATCGCGTCCAAGGGATCGATCCTCTCGATCGGTTCGATCGGGTCGATCGGGAGCATCGGCTCCGTCGGGTCGGCCTTCTCCGCGTTCTCGATCGGCTCCTGGGCCAGCGCGTTCTCGCTGCTGTCGGCCGCGTCCGAGCGGTCGGTCATGTCGTGGGCGTCCCGGCTCGGCGTCATGCGCTCCGGTCGATCGCGTTGATCCACTAAGCCGGTTTCGGAAATCAGCGATCTGGGCACATTCAGGCTCGACCCCGGCGCCAGGGATGCCGCGGGCCGACAAAGAAAGGGTGCCTGATCATGGGTCTGATGTTCCGTAAGCGGAAGAAATTCGGCCCGATCATCCTGAACTTCACGGAGAACGGCTTCAGCTCCTGGAGCATCAAGATCGGTCGCTGGTCGTGGAACTCCCGGGCGCGCGCGCACCGCGTCGACCTGCCGGGACCGCTGTCCTGGAAGCAGGACAAGAGCTGACCTCCCCCGCTCGCGGCGCCCTCCGGTCCTCCGGAAGGGCGCCGCGAGTGCGTCTGCCCTGAGTAGATTGTCCGATATGAACCGGGCGGCGTGGGTCCGTGTGGTGACGGCGGTCGTGCTGCTGGTCGCGCTCTACTACGTCGTGCCGGTCGAGCGCGGCGACGCCGGCTGGCGGCTGGCCCTACGCGCGTTGGCCGCACTCGTCTTCGTCGGTGGCGCGGTCGCCCTGGTGGTCTGGCAGATCCGCCGCCGGCTGCGCAGCGACCAGCTCCCGTTGGAGGGCCTGGCCGTCGCGCTGGTGGCCGGGGCGATCGCGTTCGCGCTGGCCGACTACGTGCTCGAGGTGACGCTGCCCGCCCAGTTCGACGGGCTGGAGACCCGCACCGACGCGCTCTACTTCGCACTGTCGACGCTGTTCACCGTCGGCTTCGGCGACGTGCACGCCGCCGGTCAGGGCGCGCGGGTGCTGCTCTGCTTCCAGATGGTGTTCAACATCGCGGTGCTGGCAACGGGCGCGTCGCTGCTGGTCAACCAGGCGTCCGCCCGGGTGCGCGCCAACCGGCGGCAGCGATGACCACGTCGCCGCCGAGCCGGCCGGCCGGCGGGTCGCGGGTGACCTGGCCGGCGGTCAACAAGGCGGTCAGCACCCGGTTGGCGTCGGCGGCGCGATAGACGGTGTCGGTCACGGCGAACCGGCGCAGCTCGGTCACCGTCGCCCGGCCGACCTCGCCGAGGTGGGCCAGCAGCTCGCGGCGCAACGGGCCGGGGTGGGGCCGCTCGGAGATGTCGAGCAGGTGCTCCTCCGGGTCGTGCGGGTCGCGGTAACGGACGCCCGCGTACTCGTCGACCGCCCACATCGCGTCCTTGAAGGTGTCGAGGCTCTTGCCCGCGCCGGTGGCGAACGCGACCAGCCGGGCGCTGCCGTCGCGGGCGACCAGCTCGACGTCGGCGACCAGCGGGAAGCCGGCCTCGCCGAGCAACGCCCGATGGTCGCGGGTGCCGGCCGGCAGCACCAGCAGCAGCTCGCCGGGCTTGCCGCGGGCCACCGCGGCCACGGTCGCGGTGGCGGGGGCCGGGCCGGTGGTCGCGTCGAGGTAGGCGAACAGCGGCGCGCCGGCGGCCGAGGCGGCGCGCAGCACCGCGGCCAGGGTGTCCACCCCGCCGTCGACGGCGTGGATGTCCAACCCGGACGGCGAGTCGAGCTCACGGTAGACCGCGTCGAGCGCCGGCCGGTCGGGATCAGGCGCCACGACCGGCGCGGTCAGCCGGCGGCCGCGCAGCAGGTCGGTGAACTCGTCGAAGACCCGCAGTGCGGCCTCGGGCAACCCGTCGAGCGGGCCGCCGTAGGCCTGCGCGAACGTCGCCCGCTTGCTGCGGTGCAGGGCGGCCGGACCCCACGCGTCGAGCTGTCGCACGAGGATCTCGCGTACGACGTCGTCGATCGGCCCGGCCATGCCACCATTTTGGCCGAAAAGGCGTCAGGCGGGAACGGAGATCCCGACACCGCCTCGCGTCTGGCCGCCGTAACGGGCCTTCTCGGCCTCGATGTCGAGCCGGCCGATGCGGCGGCGGGCGGCCAGCGCCGCGTCGTCGAGCCGGTCGGCCGGGATCAGCCAGACGATCTCGAACTCGAGGCCGTCGGGGTCCTTGCCGTAGAGCGACTTGGTGCTGCCGTGGTCGGACGTGCCGGCCAGCGCACCGGCGGCGGCCAGGCGCTCGGCGGTCGCCGACAGCTCGTCGAGCGTGTCGACCTCCCAGGCCAGGTGGTAGAGACCCACGGTGGCCCGGCCGGCCGGCGAGGGGCCCGCGCCCTTCACCTCGAACAGCCCGAGGTCGTGGTCGTTGGTCGAGTCCTTGGCCTGGAGGAACGCCGCGCCGGCGAACCCGTCGGGCGTCATCGGCACCCGGTGGAAGCCGAGCACGTCCTGGTAGAAGGCGACGCTGCGGGCCAGGTCGCTGACGAACAGGACCGCGTGGTTGAGTCGGTGGATGCCCATGGCCACAACGGTAGCGCCGTCTAGTTGAGAGTTCAACTAGGTGGGTATGATGCCGCCATGACGCGATGGCTGGACGACCAGGAGCAGGCGACCTGGCGTGCGTTCCTGGGCGCCACCCGGGCCCTGATGGACGCCCTCGACCGCGAGCTGCAGCACGAGGCCGGCATGCCGCACGCCTATTACGAGATCCTGGTGCGGCTCTCCGAGGCGCCCGACCGCACCATGCGGATGAGCGAGCTCGCCGACGCGTGCGGCTCGTCGCGGAGCCGCCTCTCCCACGCCGTCGCCCGGCTCGAGGAGTCGGGCTGGGTGCGCCGGCAGGACTGCCCGACCGACCGCCGCGGCCAGCTCGCCGTGCTGACCGACGAGGGTTTCCGCCGGCTCGCCGAGGCCGCGCCCGGTCACGTCGAAGGCGTCCGGACCCACCTCTTCGACCAGCTCACCCCGGCGCAGGTGGCCGAGCTTCGCAAGATCAGCGACGCGATCCTCGGCGGCCTGAAGGACTTCCGCCCATAACGGACGTGCGCCATGCGCACGAACGGACGACTTCGGGGTACGCGGGCCCAGGTCACGTAGCGTCCGGTCAATATCTCCGCCAACTGGCTCTTGTACCCAACGTCGCCAAACAAGCACGATGAGGCGATGTCCATCGGCCTCGGTGACCTCACGGCGCGCGCGCAGGACCGGATCCACGCCGGTGACCTGGCCGGCGCCGAAGAGCTGCTCGCCGACGCCCTGGCCAAGGCCGACCCGTCCCCGGCCACCGCCACCGACGACCTCGCGCTGGCCGCCGCGCTGCAGGCCAAGGTGCTGCTGGCGCTCGGCGAGGCGCACGACGCGCGCGGCTGGGCCTCCTATGCCTACTCGGCGACCACCCGGCTCTACGGCGCCCACGACCCGCGCACCACCGACACCGCCACCACCCTCGCCGCGGTGTTGCACCGGGTCGGGGCGCACGAGCGGGCCGCCCGGCTCTACCACGACGTGATCCTCGAGCTGTCCGCCGTCGAGGGCCCCGAGTCGGCCCGGGTCCTGGCCGCGCACGCCGACCTGGCCACCGTCGAATACGCCCGGGGCGACTGCGCGACCGCCCGCACCCGGCTCGAGGACGCCTGGGAGCTCCATCGCGAGGTCTACGGCGACGGCCACCCGGCCGGCATCCGGATGCTCGCCAAGCTGGGGGCGATGGAGCGCGACTGCGGCCGGGCCGACGACGCCCGTGCCCACCTCGCGCTCGCCCAGGAGCTGTGCCGCACCCACCTGCCCCCGGAGCACCCGCTCATCGCCCAGGTGGCCGCGCTATCTCGGGCCGCACCCAACCCCGACCACGTGTGCGCGGTCGACGACAGCGAGCGGGTGGCCACCGACTCCGGTCCCCCGCCGCCGCGCTCGCCGATCTCGCCCGCCGGGGCCGGCTACGTCCGGCCGTTCACCCCCGTGCCGGAGCACACCCCGCCGGTGGCCCCCCGGCCCATGACGCCCCCGCCGGTCGCGCCCGTGCCGGTCGCCCCGCCTCCGCTGGCGCCGCAGCCCGTCACGCCCACCCTTCGTGACGGCTTCGACAGCGGCGCCGCGCTCGAGGAGGACGGGGCGCCGGGCGGGCCCCGGCACGCCGCGGACGACGCCGTCCCGGACCGCTTCGCGGCCGGCGCGGACCTGCGCGACGCGTACGCCACCGAGACCTACCCGGCCGACGCGGAGCCCTGGTCGCCGCCGCTCCAGCGGGCGGCGCAGGAGCGCCCGGTGTGGCCGGAGGCGGCCGGTCCCGCCGCGGGCTGGGCCCACCACGCGACCGACGAGGACCGGTCGGCCTGGGCCCAGCGCCGCGACGACGCCGCGCCGGCCGGCGACGAGATCTGGGCCCGCCAGGACGCCACCTGGGACCGCACGACCAGCGAGACCTGGGACGGCGCCGACGGCAGCTGGGACGCCGGCGAAGAGGTCTGGTCGAGCCACCGGACCGGGAGCGACGACGAGCGGTGGGCCGCGCCCGCCCCGGATGACGACTGGGAGCGCGACGCGTGGGGCCCGGACCCGGGCGCGGCGTCGCTGCCGGGAGCGGCCGGCGGGACCCGCGCAGCCGGAGCGGCGGGCGGGACCGGCGCAGCCGGAACGGCCGGGGTAGCCCGCGTCGCCGGAGCCGGCGGACCGGACACCGCGCGCGGACCGGCCAATGCGGGCGGACCGGCCAACCCCGGCGGACCGGTCGGCGCCGGCGAACCGGCCGAAGCCGCCGACGAGACCCGATCCGCCCTCGGAGCCGGACCATGGGCGGCGGGCGCCCCGGCCTACCCGCGGGCGCTGGAAGCCGGCGACGACGCGGAGCGGCGCGCCGCCCGCCTTCCGGAACGCCGGGCGGTCGAGCCGTTGCCCCCGCCGCGCCGCACCCGCCGCGTGCTCCCTCTCGTGCTCGCCGGCCTCCTGGTGGTCGTGCTCGGCGCCGCGGCGGTGATCGCCGGCTTCGCCCTGATCGACGACCAGGGCGACGTCCCGATCACCCAGCCGACGGCGCGCCCGACAGCCGGGCCGACCGCGGCACCCACGAACCGGCCGCCGGCGACCACAGCGCCCGCGGTGGCCCGGCCCGGCACGCCGCCCGCGAGCGTCTCCCTGGTCGACGGGGCCGACCAGATCACTCTCCGCTGGCGCTACCCGGCCGGCGCGAGCGGTCCGGTGGTGGTCTCGGCCGGACCCACCGGCCAGCAGCCACGACCGATCGAGGAGCTGCCCGCCGGCAGCGACAACTACGTCGTCTACGGGCTCGCCGCCGGCGACGACTACTGCTTCGTGGTCGGCGTCGTCTATCCGGCCGGCGTGGTCGGCCGGGCGAAGCCGGTCTGCACCGACCGCGCCTGAGCCGGCGCGGCGCTGTCGGAGTCGACGTCGGGCTCGACCGGGTCCGGCTCCGCCGCCGGCAGCCGCACCGTGACCCGCAGTCCGGGCCCGGCGTCCGCCAGGGTGACGGTGCCGCCGTGCCGGGCGACCAGCTCCCGCACGATCGACAGCCCGAGCCCGGCGCCGCCCGCGTCCCGGGCCCGCGCGTCGTCGAGGCGGGTGAACCGGTCGAAGACCCGGTCGCGGTCGGCCGCGGGGATGCCCGGCCCGTCGTCGGTCACCGTGATCTCCACCCGGTCGCCGGTCACGCCGCCGGCCAGCTCGACCCGGCCGCGGGCGTGCCGCACGGCGTTGTCGAGCAGGTTGGCCACCACCCGGTCGAGCGCCGCCTCGTCGCCGACCGTCCACGGTGTGCCGTCGACCGGCCGCAGCGTGACCGTGCCCGGGTAGCGCGCCGCCACCGTGGCCAGCAGCCCGCCGACGTCGACCGGCCCGGTCACCGGGTCCGGCCGACCGGCCAGGTCGTCGGAGCGGGCCAGCAGGAGCAGGTCGTCGACGAGGCGGCCGAGGCGGCGCACGTCGGCGAGCAGCTCGTCGGTGTCCGGCGGATCCCCGATCCGCTGCGCGACCTCGAGCTGGGTGCGCAGGTTGGCCAGCGGCGACCGCAGCTCGTGGGCGGCGTCGGCCACGAATGCCCGTTGCCGCGCGCGAGAGCCTTCCAGACGGGCCAGCATGCCGTTGAGGGTCACCGCCAGCCGGTGGATCTCGTCGCGGCTCGCCGGCAGCGGCAGCCGGTCGGCCCGGCTGCCGTCGGTGATCCGCTGCGCGCCGGCCCGCAGCGCCTCGACCGGCCGCAGGGTCGCGCCGATCACCCGCCACGCGATGGCCGCGAGGAGCAGCACCAGCAGGGGGTACGCGATCAGCAGCGAGTGCTTGAGCAGGTCGACGGCGCGCACGAGGTCGCCGAGCGACTTGGCGACCAGCACGGTCCGCGGCTGCGCGGCCGTGCCGGCGGGCACCGCGACGACCTGCACGGGCCCGGTGACGCCGATCCGCTCCCCGGCGATGTAGACGCTGCTGGTCCGGTCGCTCCCGGGCGCCGGCCGCTCGTCGGGATAGAGGAACGGCACGAGCCGGTCGGCCCCGAGCGACGCGGCGACGACCCGGCCCTGGTCGTCGATCACCTGGGCCCGCACGTCGTCGCCGGAGACCGGCAGCGGGTCGGGCAGCGAGTCGTTGGCGATCAGGCCGGCGAACTCGGTCGCCGTCCGGTTGGCGGCGTCCTCCGCGCCCCGGTGCAGGGTGCCGCCGAGCACCGTCACGAGCAGGACCCCGCCGACCAGCAGGCCGGCCACCAGGCCGGAGACGCCGAGCAGCATCAGCCGGGCCCGCAGGCTCAGCCGCTGCCACAGCCCGCGGGGGTTCACGACGCCAGCCGGTAGCCGGCGCCGCGGACGGTCTCGAGCCGGTCGCGGCCGATCTTGCGGCGCAGGTAGCCCACGTAGACCTCGACGGCGTTCGGCGCGGTCTCGAGGCTGGCGTCCCAGACGTGGTCGAGCAGCTCGGTCTTGGACACGACCTCGCCGCTGCGGCGCATCAAATATTCGAGCAGCGCGAACTCGCGGGCGGTCAGCCCGACCGGGTCGCCGTCGCGGGTCACCGTGCGCTGGGCCGGGTCGAGGCGCAGGTCGCCGGCCTCCAGCACGGTCGGCCGGGCCGGCGCCCCGCGCCGCAGCAGGGCCCGCAGGCGCGCCAGCAGCACGACGTACGAGAAGGGTTTGGTCAGGTAGTCGTCGGCCCCGCAGTCGAGCCCGTCGGCCTGGTCGTATTCGCCGTCCTTGGCCGAGAGCATGAGCACCGGCAGCCAGCGGTCCTCGGCCCGCAGCGCGCGGACCACCCGGTAACCGGACAGGCCGGGCAGCATCACGTCGAGGATCATGGCGTCATATTCGCCGTGCCGGGCCAGCTCCAGCCCCGTCGGGCCGTCGGCCGCGAGGTCGACGACGAACCCCTCGGCCTGCAGCCCACGCCGCAGCGCCGAGGCCAGCCGCTCCTCGTCTTCGACCACCAGCAACCGCACCAGCAAAGCGTGCCATCCCAGGGCCATGGGTTCCCAGCCCTCTCAGCCGCGTCACAGCCGGCACCCGCCATCATGTTTCGCAGGAGGTAACCACCCATGTCTGTTTTGTCCAAGCGACCGGTGATGCGCTGGCTGGTCCCCGCGACCGCAGCGGCCGCCGTGATCGGTGGCGGCGCCGCGGTGGCGACCGTCGCCGGCGCGGCCGACCCGACCCTCCCCGAGCGGTCCGCCGCCCAACTCCTCGTCGACCTGCAGACCGCGCGGCTCGACGGCCTCTCCGGCACCGTCGTGCAGCGCGCCGACCTCGGCCTGCCGCCGATCGTGAGCATGGCCGGCATGCTGGGCGACGACAACCTGGCCTCGCTGGTCGACGGCCAGCACACCCTGCGGGTCTGGTACGCCGGCCCCGACAAGGCCCGCGTCTCGCTGGTGGGCGGCACCGCCCAGACCGACGTGATTCGCAACGGCACGGACGCCTGGCTCTGGAGCAGCCGCACCAAGACCGCCACCCACACCAAGATCGACGCCGACGGCGACCACGGGGCGCCGCCGGCGGGCGTGCCCGCCTCCCCGCAGGAGGCCGCCGACCTGGCGCTCAAGGCGATCGAGCCCAGCACCCAGGTCAGCGTCGGCCGATCGACTAAGATCGCCGGGCGTGACGCGTACGAGCTGAACCTGACCCCGCGCGACCACGAGTCACTGGTCGGCCAGGTATCGATCGCGATCGACGCCACAGAGCACGTGCCGCTGCGGTTCCGCGTCTACCCGAGCGCCTCCGACAAGCCGGCGTTCGAGGTCGCCTTCACCATGGTCAGCTTCGACCGCCCCGACGACGGCCAGTTCGTCTTCAACCCGCCGGCCGGCACCAAGGTCACCGAGGCCGGCGACAAGGTCGACGGCGAGGCCGCCCGCAAGGAGGGCGAAGCCGCCAAGAAGGAGTTCGAGAAGGAGCTCGCCGAGCGGCCGGCCGGCGCCGGCCCGAAGATCATCGGCGAGGGCTGGACCAGCGTCGTCATGGGCAAGCTCGACAACAAGGCCAACGACGCGGAGGCGCCGGAGATCAGCGGGCTGCTCGGCCAGCTCCCCAAGGTCAGCGGCGCCTGGGGCAGCGGCCGGCTGTTCACCAGCCGCCTGGTCACCGGCCTGCTCACCGACGACGGCCGGGTGTTCGCGGGCGCGGTCAGCCCGGAGAAGCTCTACGAGGTCGCGGCCGCCAACCGCTGACCGTCGCACTGGAGCGCCCGGTCGTCGAGACCGGGCGCTCCGTCGTCTACGCACTACAGTTGCGCTGTGGGAATGGTGCATACCGTCGGGATCGTGCTGCATCCGCAGCGCGACTCGGCCACGGCCATCGAGACCATCCTCCAGTGGGCCAACGGCCACGGCGCGTCCGTCCTGGGGCTGGCCGACGACATCGCGCGGATCGACTGCAGCGCGATACCGGTCGACGCGGAGACCCTCGCGACCAAGGCCAACCTGCTGGTCAGCCTCGGCGGCGACGGGACGATGCTGCGCAGCATGCGGCTCGCGGCCGGCACCAAGTCGCCGGTGCTGGGCGTCAACCTGGGCAAGCTCGGCTACCTGCCCGAGATCGACGTCGACGAGCTGCCGTGGGCGCTCTCCGCGATCGACAACCGGCAGTTCTCGCTGGAGGAGCGCCTGGCCATCCGCTCGCGGCTGCCCAACGACAAAGAGGTCACGGCCTTCAACGACATCGCGCTCGTACGCGTGCCCGGCGACGGCTCCGCGGCCGTCGGGGTGCGCATCCTGGGCGTCCCGTTCGTCCGCTACGCCGCCGACGCGGTGATCGTGGCGACGCCGACCGGGTCGACGGCGTACGCGTTCTCGGCCGGCGGCCCCATCGTGTCGCCCCGGCTCGAGGGCATGCTGGTGGTGCCGTCCTCGCCGCACTCGTCGTACAACCGGGCTCTGATGCTCTCGGTCGACGAGACCGTGACGCTGGACGTGCTGGAGCGCAGCGGGCGGCTCGCGGTCGAGGTCGATGGCGGCGTGGCGACCTATGTCGGCCCGGGCGACCGGATCGACGTCAACGCCGTGCCGGCCGCGGCGCGGGTCATCCGGCTCGGCCACACCACGTTCTCGGAGCGCGCGCGGCGCAAGCTCCGCGTCAGCGGCAGCGCCGAGGTCGACTGAGCGACCCCGGCGCCGCCGGCCGGCTCAGCTCGCGGTGCAGGTGAGCGTCGGCGTGGTGTTGCTGCCCGTCCACGACCCGAGGAAGCCGAACGTGGCGCTGGCGCCGGCGCCCAGCGTGCCGTTGTAGGTCACGTTGCGCGCGGTGACCGCGGTGCCCGAGGTGGACAGTGTGGCGTTCCAGGACTGGTTGATCCGCTGGCCGTTGGCCCAGCTCCAGCCGACGGTCCACCCGCTCGTGCCGGCGCTGCCGGCGGTGACGGTGACCTCGGCCTGGAAACCGCCCGGCCACTGACCGATCACGCGGTACGCGGCCGTGCAGCCACGGGCCGGCGGCGGCGTGGTCGGCTGCGCGGTCGGGGTCTGGGTCGGCCCGGTGGTCGGCGTCGCGGTGGGGCTGCCGGTCGGGCCGCCGCCGAACACGGTCGCCTCGCGCGAGGTCGACCGGATCCCGTTGACCCCGTCGACGATCCGCTGACCCCAGCTCGTCGGCCGCGCGGGGTCGAAGTTGGTGACCATGTCGAGGTATTCGACGCCGCCGCCGTTGCCGCTCCACGACCAGCCGATGTAGCCGATCCGGTTGGCCTGGGCGTACGACATGATCGTGTCCTCGTCGGGGTTGCCGTCGGAGTGGTTGTGGCCGAACTCCCCGACGACGATGGGCAGCCCGGCCGTGCGGAACCGGCCGAGATAGTCGGTGATCTCGGCGGCGGTGTCGAAGACGCCGTACATGTGGATGCTGAACACCGTGTTGCGGTCAGGGTCGGCGGCGAACACGGCGGCCGCGTTGTCGCGCATCTCGAACCGCCAGTCCTGGCCCCAGTTGGGCGCGTCGACCATCAGCGTGTGGTCGAAGCCGGCCTGGCGCATCCGCTGGATCGCCGTGGTCGTCGCCTGGGTCCAGGTCGGACTGACGGCGTTGTTGCCGACCGGCTCGTTGCCGATGTTGATGATGACGTAGCGCTCCTGGCCGGCCAGCACGTCGCGCAGGCCGATCCAGTAGTCGACGGCGGTGGCCAGCGGCACGGCGCCGCTCTGCTCGCCGTACCCCGTGGTGTCGTGGTTCTCCAGCACGCAGATCAGGCGGTTCTGCCTGCACAGGTTGACCACGTTGGCCACGTCGGCCGCGCCGTTGGCCGGCCAGCGGCCGCCGCTGAGCACGACCCGCACGGTGTTGGCGCCGGTCGCCTTGATGTCGGCGAAGGCGCGGGTCTGGGTCTGGTACCAGGTGTGCGCGTGGCTGATGCCGCGCATGACGAACTCGGTGCCGTTGGCGTCGTAGAGCCGGCCGTTGGCGACCGTGAAGCCGGCGGCCGCGCGCGCCGGCGAACCGATGGTCAGGACGAACGTGGCCGCGAGGGCGGCGGCGAACAGCGCCGTGAGGACGGCGAGGAGTCGGGATCGCATTTCCTGCCTTCACAAGGGAGACGTGACAAGGGGTCGGCAGCTGGCCCGTCAGCTGCCGCCCGGCTCCCTGGGGCGTCGCTCCACATTAGGGCCGCCGACCGGGACAGGTCAACCGGTTAAGTTGACGGTCGTCACATCGGCCGGGCCGAGGGCGGTTGGCCCCCGGCGAGCGGGGTATGCGGGGCGAAAGGTGATGTTTCGAGGAGGGAAACCATGGTCGCCGTCGGCTACTCCCTGTTGTGCGAGCAGTCCGGGCCGAAGGAACTGGTCGACTACGCGATCCGGGCGGAGGAGGTCGGCTTCGACCAGATCACCATCTCCGACCACTACTACCCGTGGCTGGACGCGCAGGGGCACGCGCCGTACGCCTGGTCGGTGCTGGGCGCCGTGGCCCACGCGACCTCCCGGGTCGAGCTGATGACCTACATCACCTGTCCCACGCGCCGCTACCACCCGACCGTGGTGGCGCAGAAGGCGGCGACCATGCAGCTGCTGGCCGACGGCCGGTTCGTGCTCGGCGTCGGCGCCGGCGAGAACCTCAACGAGCACGTGGTCGGGCCGTGGCCGCACGTGCGCGAGCGGCACGCGATGCTGGCCGAGGCGCTGGAGATCATCCGGCCGCTGCTCGACGGCGAGAAGCTCACCTACTCCGGCGAGTACTTCGAGGTGCCCGAGGCGTACGTCTGGGACCGCTCGGACCGCCGGGTGCCGATCGCGGTGGCGCTCTCCGGGCCGGAGTCGGCGGGACTGGCCGGCGAGTACGGCGACGGCGCGATCGCGACCGAGCCGGTGGCCAAGCTGCTGCGGATGTTCGACGAGGCGGGCGGCGCCGGCAAGCCCCGCTACGGCCAGGTGCCGATCTGCTGGGGCACCGACGAGGCGGCCTGCCGGAAGATCGCCCACGAGCAGTTCCCGTGGTTCGGCCTCGGCTGGAAGGTCAACTCCAACCTGCCGAACCCCGACGCGTTCGCCCAGGCGTCACGGTTCGTGCGGGAGGAGGACGTCGCCCAGGGCATCGTCTGCGGTCCGGACCTCGACGCGCACGTCGAAGCGGTCAAGAAGTACGTCGACGCCGGGTTCACCAGCGTCTCGGTCCTCCAGATCGGCGACGAGAGCCAGCGGGATTTCCTCGACTGGGCCGAGAGTGACCTGATTCCGGCTCTCCGACGGCTGTAACGGGAAGGTATTCCCGCCCGGCGGCGTTGAGTCTGGTTCGTGATCGACGTTCCGCTCTCCGTCCTCGATGTCGCCCCCGTCGCCGCCAACGGCTCGCCCGGTGAGGCGCTGGCCCACACCACCGCGCTCGCCAAGCGCACCGAGGAGCTCGGCTTCCGCCGCTTCTGGGTGGCCGAGCACCACAACATGCCCGCCATCGCCTCCTCGGCCCCGGCCGTGCTGCTCGCGCACCTGGCCGCCAACACCTCGACGATCCGGGTCGGCTCGGGCGGCGTGATGCTGCCCAACCACGCGCCGCTGGTGGTCGCCGAGCAGTTCGGCACCCTGTCGGCCCTGCATCCGGGCCGGATCGACCTGGGCATCGGCCGCGCTCCGGGCACCGACCAGGCCACCGCCCTGGCGCTGCGGCGGACCGTCGAGGGCCTGTCGGCGGAGCAGTTCCCGCAGGAGCTGGCCGACCTGATCAACTTCTTCACCGGCGATGACCCCGGGCAGATCGTGGCGTCACCGGGCGCCGGCGAGTCGCCCGAGGTGTGGCTGCTGGGCTCGAGCGGCTACAGCGCCCAGCTGGCCGGGCTGCTCGGGCTGCCGTTCGCGTTCGCGCACCACTTCAGCGCCCAGAACACGCTGCCGGCCCTGGCCCTCTACCGCGACCGGTTCCGGCCGTCACGGTGGCTGGACGCGCCGTACGCCATGGTCGCGGTGTCCGTGGTCGCCGCGGAGACCGACGAGCGGGCGCAGTTCCTGACCGGGCCGGCCGGGCTGTCGTTCCTGCGGCTGCGCCAGGGCCGGCCGCAGCCGCTGGCCACGCCGGAGGAGGCCGCCGCCCACCCCTACACCGAGGTGGAACGGGTGTTCATGGCCGACCGCCAGGTCGGGCAGGCGGTCGGCTCGCTGTCGACGGTCTCCGGGCAGCTGTCGGCCCTGCTCGAGGCGACCAGGGCGGACGAGCTGATGCTGACCACCATGGTGTACGACGTCGAGGACCGGATCCGCTCGTTCGAGCTGGTCAGTCAGCTCACGTAGACGTTGGGGCGCGGTGGTTGGGCCATGCCCGCGCCGATGAAGAAGCTCGGGTGCGGCGGCTGGTTGTAGGCGGTGTTCTGCCACGCGAGGGCGACCCGGTACTGCGGGTCGTGGGCCAGCGTGTGGATCCTCCGGTCCGTCGGGCTCGGCGTCGCGTAGATCCGCAGCGCCGTGCTCTCGGTGGTCCGCCAGATCACCTCCTCGCGCCAGTCGCCGAGGATGTCGCCGGACAGGGCCGGGGTGGCCTTGGTGCCGTTGTTGCCGGCCACCCCGGATCCTGTGAGCAGGCGCGTGTCGCCGCCCGTGCCGTACTTGTCGATCCGGGTCTGGTCGAGCAGTTCCCGCACGGGGTCGCCGTCCCACCAGATGACGAAGTTGGCCGACGACGGCTTGCGGCCGACATTCGCACCGGTGGTCGAGCGCAGGCCGTCGACGGCGGAGGACCACGACTCCGCGCCCGGGCTGCCGGCGTGCACGTCGGCGGCGACGCCCCGGCCGTTGTCACCGGCCGGCGCGGTCGACCAGAGCACCTGGCCGGTGCGGGCGTCGGCGAACCACGAGCCGGGCTTGCTGGCGTCCTCGGAGACCTTGAAGTATTCGAGACCGGGGCGGCCCGGGTCGAGGTCACCGAGGTGGGCGGCGTCGCCGTGGCCGTGCCGGGTGTTCCACAGTGGAGAGCCGTTGTCGTCGACCGTCATCGCGCCGAAGACCACCTCGTCGCGGCCGTCGGCGTCGACGTCGCCGATGGTGAGGCTGTGGTTGCCCTGCCCGGCGTACGCGCTGCCCGCCGTGTTGGAGTCGAACGTCCAGCGGCGCTGGAGGGCGCCGCCGCGGAAGTCGTAGGCGACGATGACCGTGCGGGTGTAGTAGCCGCGGGAGACGATCAGCGACGGCCGTGCGCCGTCGAGGTACGCGGTGCCGGCGAGGAAGCGGTCCACCCGGTTGCCGTAGTTGTCGCCCCAGCTCGACACCGTGCCGCGCGGTGGCTGATAGTCCACGGTGGACCGGACGGCGCCGGTGCGGCCGTCGAACATCGTGAGGAACTCCGGGCCCGCCAGCACGTAGCCGCTGCTGTTGCGGTGGTCGGCGCCCGCGTTGCCGATCACCTGACCGGTGCCCGAGCGGCTGCCGTCGGCGGTCTTCATGGCCACCTCGGCGGCGCCGTCGCCGTCGTAGTCGTAGACCTGGAACTGGGTGTAGTGGGCGCCGGCGCGGATGTTGCGGCCGAGGTCGATCCGCCACAGCCGGGTGCCGTCGAGCCGGTAGGCGTCGACATGAACGGGGCCGGTGTAGCCCGCCTGCGAGTTGTCCTTGGCGTTGCTCGGGTCCCACTTGAGCACGATCTCGTAGTCGCCGTCGCCGTCCAGGTCGCCGACGCTCGCGTCGTTGGCGCTGTAGGTGTAGGCCTCGCCGGTCGGGGTGGTGCCGCCGGCCGGGCGCTGGATCGGCACGTCGAGGTAGCCGTTGACGAACCGCAGGGCCGGTGGGCTCGCGGGCTGTTCGACGCCGTTGACGACCGCGCGGATCGTGTAGGCGGCGTCGGTCGGGGCCCCGGCGTCGAGGTAGTTCGTGGTCGTGGTGATCGGGGTGGTGGTCACCCGGGTGGTGCCGCGGTAGACGTGGAAGCCGGTGTTGGTGGCCTCCGTGCCCAGCAGGCGCCAGGAGACGAGGTTGCCGGTGCCGGAGCGGACGGAGATGGCGCCGCGGTCGAGGTCCTCGACCTGCTTGGCGCCCGGTGCCGGCGGGTTGGTCGGCGGGTCGGTCGGGGTCGGCGCTGGCGTTTCCGGCGCGGTGCCGCCGGTGCAGGCCGTGCCGTTGAGCGTGAAGGTCGCCGGGGCCGGGTTGCTGCTCGTCCAGGCGCCGTTGAAGCCGAACGTGGCCGTCCCGTTGGTCGGCAGGGCCGCGTTGTAGCCCGCGTCGCGGGCGGTGACCGCGGTCCCTGACTGGGTCACGGTGGCGTTCCAGGCCTGGGTGACGGTCTGGCCCGCGGTGTAGGCCCAGGTGAGCGTCCAGCCGTTGATCGGGTCGCCGAGGTTGGTCACGGTCACGCTCGCGCCGAATCCGCCCTGCCACTGGTTGGGCACCGTGTAGTCGACCCGGCACCCCGCCGCCGCGGTGGCGGTGCCCACCGCGGCGGCGAGGCTCGCGCCGAGGAGCGCGGTCGCCGTCACGACCGCTGGCGTCCTCATGACGAGCACCGGCTTCCGTTGACGGTCACCAGGCTCGGCGCGGGATTGGCGTAGGAGGACGACTGGGTGGCGTTGAAGCCGAACATCGCGGTGGCCCCCGGTTGGATGCGGGCGTTGTGCGCCTCGTTGCGGGCCGTCAGCACCGCACCGGCCTGGCTCGCCTGCGCCAGCCACGCGTCGCGCAGCTTCTGGTCGCCGGTGAACGCGAACCGGGCGGTCCAGCCGTCGATCGGAGTGCGGCCGGTGTTGGTGATGTCGAGCTGGCCGGTGAAGCCGGTGTTGCCCTGCCACGCGCCGAAGTTGGTGTAGACGACGCGGCAGGACACGGCCGTCGGGGCCGGGCCGGCGCCCTGGTCGGCGAGGAACGACGCGAGCCAGGCCAGCGCCGAGTTCCAGTTGACGGCGACCTCGTTCGTGGCGTACGAGTTGATGTCGTCGACGTAGCAGAACATCGGCCGGCAACCGTCGAGCAACTGCTTGGCGAACGGGTCGTCGAGGCTCGCGTTGGCGCCACCGGCGATCGAGCCGGCCGGTGGGTGCGGCAGCGCGGAGTCGAGCTGGTTGGCGAAGATGCGGCTGTGCTGGTTTTCGGACGCGTTCTCGCCCCAGCCGGTCACATAGGACTGGTTGAGCGCGTTGCGCCCGAGGATGTAGTCCATCGCCTCGATGGCGCCGGCGCGGTACTTGGCCTGGCCGCTCAGGTCGTACGCGGTGGCCAGCACCACGCCGTTGTTGATGATGTTGCTGTTGGCGCCCCAGAAGTACGCGTTGGGCGAGCCCGGCATCGGCAGACCGTAGGCCTGGCCGGCGGCCGTGGCGAGGTAGGCGTCGGCCGCGGTCAGCACGGACTGCCGGATGCGGTTCTTCTCGGCGGCCGGCAGTCCATTGGGGACCGTGGCGAGGTCGAGCCGGCCGAGCGCCGCGGTGCTGCCCCACGAGAAGCCGGTCGCGGCGAACACGTCGCCGGTGTGGTGCGGGCTGGCCGTGACGTCGGCCTGGTAGGTCGCCGCGCCGGTGGTGAGGTAGAGCTCGGCGGCGGCCCAGTAGAACTCGTCGGTCACGTCGTTGTCGCTGTAGGCGCCGCCGCCGTTGCCGTCGGTCGGGCTCGCGTAGACGGCGGGGTGCGCCTTGGCGGCGGCGTACGCCGTCTTGGCCGCGGTGAGGGCGCGGGCCGCGAAGGCCGGGTCGTAGGGCGCCCAGAGCCGGGCGCCCTGCGCCGCGGCGGCGGCCAGGTTGAGCGTGGCGGCGGTCGACGGCGGGTGCAGCTCGCGGGGCTGCGGGTCGTCCTGCGGCTGCAGCGGCAGGCCGGTCCAGTTCTGGTCGTGCAGCTTGTGGTGGGCCATGCCGGCCAGCGGCTTGCCGGCGGGGACCTGCATTCGCAACAGCCACTCCAGCTCCCAGCGCGCCTCGTCGAGGACGTCCGGGACGGCGTTGCCGCGCTCGGGGACGCGGAGCGTGCCGTCGGCCAGCTTCTCGCCGAAACGGCCGGTGGGAGCGGTCTTCGTGCGCTCGTAGGTGCTCAGCAGCTGGGCCGTGGCGATGCCGCCGTTGACCACGTACTTGCCGTGGTCGCCGGCGTCGTACCAGCCGCCCCGGGCGTCGAGCCGGTAGTCGCAGACCCCGGGCTGGCACGGGACGTCGGTGTCGCCCTGGTTCGGGCTTTGTCCCAAGTGGCCGGCGGGGCGGGCGTACTCCTCGCCGACCAGGTCGCCGTCGATCGCGATGCCGCTGCGCTGGATGTAGAAGAACTGCAGAGAGTCGGAGCGCAGCTGGTCGTAGAGGGTCTTCGTGACGTCGAACGGGTGGCTGGTCTCCCCGTCGGCGGTCAGGGTGAGGTCGCGCGCCTCGGCGGCGTACCCGGTGAAGTCGATGGTGTGCACGTTCTGGCCGGATGCCGCGTCGGTGCCGCGCGGGGTGGTCGAGCCGCTGGCCACCGTGGCGCCGGCGCTGTTCCTGAGCTGCCACGGCACGGCGGCGGTGGCGTCGGTGACGAGGGTGGCGCGCTTCGGGCCGTCGGGGAGGTAGCCGACCTGGTTGACCCGGACGCGCGGGCCGGTGTCGGGCACGTAGGGCGGCTCGGCCTCGCCGCCGCGCAGGGAGACGTTGTCGAGGCAGAAGCGGTAGCCGGCCGCGTTGCCGCCGACCTGGAACGCGACCTGGCCCGCCGGGGTGTCGTCGGGGGCGGTGAAGGTGAACTCGTAGTGGTCGCCGGCCGGGGTCAGCGCGAGGTCGCGACTGAAGTAGCCGGTGTACGGGTCGGCGCCGAGCTGCACCGCGACGCGTACGGTGGCGGCCGGGTCGGCCTGGGCGTCGAAGCTCAGCGTGTAGGCGGCGCCGGCGGTGAGGCGGACGTCGTTCTGGCCGACCCCGCCGTCCCACGGGTTGGCCAGGCCGCCGGGCACGACGGAGCAGAGCCGGCCGTCCTCGACCGCGGTGCTCGTGGTTCCGTAGGAGTACCAGCCGGCCTGGCCGTCGCCGAAGTCGCCGTTCTCGATCTGCTCGGGGTCGAGCTCGCCGTCGCTGGTGAGGCTGACGTCGTCGAGGCAGAACGTGTAGGGGTCGGCCTTGCCGCCGAGCTGGAGGGTGAACGTGCCGTCGGTGGCGGTCAGGTCGCTGGTGAACGTGTGGGTCCGCGGTGTGCCGTCGGCGGTGACGCTCGTGGAGAACACCGTGGTGTAGGGGGCGGCGTTGAGTTGGACGTTGGCCGCCACGGTGGTGTCCACTGTGGCGTCCGCCGTGAAGGCGAGGGTGTAGGCGGCGCCGTCGGCGAGCGGGATGCCGTTGTGGCCGATGGCGACGTCCCAGGGGTTGGCGGTGCCGCCGGGAACGTCGACGCAGAGGCGGCCGTCGCGTACGGCCAGGGTGGTGTTGGCGGTCGACCACCAGGGCGAGGTGCCGGCGTCGAAGGTGCCGTTGGCGATGTGCTCGACCGGGGCCGCGTGGGCCGGTGCCGCGGGCGCCGCGGCCACGAGCAGCGCGGTGATGACGAGGGCGGCCGGGCCGCGGGCATGACGGGTCACGAGCCGTCCCCTCCATTGATGACTATGGCTGGAAGCGCTCCCATGTTGCCATCGGGTTTCAGGGCTGTCAATGCTCGGGTCGGGACGTCAGGCGCCTATGGCGGCGAGCAGGTCGTCGCGGTTGTCGTCGAGTCCCTGCAGGTGGGCGAGGGTCAGCCGGACCTGCTCCGGGTCGCCGTTCTCCCCTCGGTGGTGATCAAGCCAGCCACGTTGGGCGGCGATCCAACCGTCGAAGATCCACGGCTCGGCGGGGACGGTGAGGCCGCTGCGGTCCTGGTAGCGGTCAATGGCGGTCGCGAACGTTCCGGGGTCGTTGGCGGACCAGTCGAGCGCGAGGGCCGCGGCCTCGTGGACGGCGCCGATCGGGCCGGCGGCGTCCCAGTCGAGGGCGGCGAGGGTGCCGTCGGCGCGCAGGAGGGCGTTCTTGCGGTCGAGGTCGCGGTGGCTGTCGACGACGAGCATGCCGTGGGCACGGCGGGGTGCGCCGGCGGCGTGGATGGTGGCGAGCAGGTCGGCGGCGTCCGTGGCGGTGCCGGCTCGGGGTTGGCCGTCGAGCCAGCGGTGCACGCGGAAGAGGCTGCCGTCGACGGTGGCGAGGGCTCGGCCGGTGTCCGGATCCGGGACGGGCTCCGGCATTCTTACGCCGGCCTGCCAGGCCCGTCGTTCGACGGCGTAGGACGCCTCGACGTTGCCGACGAAGTCGGGCCGGTCGGCGTTGAGCACCATCCGCTTGACCGCGAACGCTCCCGTGTCGGTCACGACCCGCCACACCTCATTGGACAGTCCCCCGGTGACCCGGACCGGGTTGTCCGCAACCGTCCCGAGCCCGAACCGCGCCGCGACCTCGTCCACCGCCAGATCCTGCACCCGCCGGCGCCCGGCGCACCAGCTGGTTTCGGATCGTGCGTTCCCCACGCGAGGCGAGCCTGCCTCATCGTCAGTGTGGCCTCGCCCTGGTTCTGTGACACTGGAACGCGTGCGAGGCCAGCGAGGGCGACACTCGATGGGGATCCGATGAATCAGATGTCACTCGCCAAACGGATTCGGGCGGCGTCATTGACCGCGCTGCTTACCGTCACCTTGTTCGTTGGTGCGGTGGGGTGCGCGTCCGATGACTCGGCGGGCGCGCTGAGCAACTCCGGTGACGCTTCGGAACGGTTCTGGGAGACGTTCCGGATCACCGGGGACGAGGTGGAGCCGTACGCGCCCATGGGCAGCATGGTGATGAGCGCCGACGCGACCGTTCTCGGCCGATTCAGCGGAGTCGGGAAGATGCGGACCGTGAGCGCGGAGGCTGGCGACAGTGTCCACTATCTCGCCGTGAACCTTTCGGTGTCACGCCAGCTCGCCGGCGGACGCATCCCGTCCCCCGTTCCCGTCGAGTTCATGATCAGCGCTCAACAGGGCGCGGGCCCCGACGACGCCGTCAAAGAGGTCTCCGCGTCGCTGCCCCAGGGTGAGATGGTGGTCTTTCTGCGACACAAGGGCGGGGCCGAGGCGGGTCTCTACCGGGTCGTCAACTCCCGAGGGCTGTGGACCGCGACCTCCCGGGACGCGATCGACACTCCGTTGGCCGAGCAACCGGCGCGGAACGACGACCACTACAAGGCGGACCTGGCATCGGTGGCGTCCGTCTCGGCCCTCGCCGACGCGGTCGACAGAATGCGCTGAGGCGCACGACGGCCGGGCGCTGCGGCACTATCCGCGGCATCGTCGGGCAGCGCGACGAACGAGCCATGAAGTCGCAGGCAGGCAGTGAATCGCCCGTCAGATGTCGATCTCAGCGAGCAGCGCGTAGTGGTCGCTGGCGCGGTCGGCGGCCGGCGTGCGCAGGACGCGGCAGGAGCGGAGGTGGTCGCGGAGCCCTTGGGTGGCGAACATGTAGTCCAGGCGCATGCCGGAGAACTCCGCTCCCCCGAGCGCCGTCGGTGCCGTCTCGGCCGGGCCCTCGCCGACGGTGCGGAACACGTCGATCAGGCCGGCGGCGTCGAGGGCCGCGATGGCGCGGGTGTCGACGCGGGCGAGCGCGCCCACGTCGCGGTCGGACGGGGGGCGGCCGAAGGGGCGGCGGCGGAGGTGGCGGACCCGGTAGGGCGGCGGCAGGGCGCGTAGCCGCTCCTGGTGGTCGGTCCACGGGTCGAGGGTGTTGAGGTCGCCCATCACCAGCGCCAGGCGCGCCCGGCCGACCGCGTTGACCAGCCAGCGGGCTTCGGCGAGGCGGCGCCAGCCCCAGTGCGGGTTGAGGTGTGCGGAGATCACCGTGAGCGGGCCGCCGAGGGTGGCCACCTCGGCGCGGGCCGCCGCGTGGTGGAACGGGCGGGCGACGCTGCCGGCCGACAGCACCGTCCACTCTGGATCGGTCAGGATCGCCACCGGTTGGCCCCAGAACGAGCGGGCGCGGACCATCCGCATGCCGAGGCGCTCGGCCAGCCAGGGGCCGGATTCGCCGCGGAGCTCCTGGAGGGCTACGATGTCGGGTCGGGCGGAGGCGATGACCTCAGCGATGTCGTCAAGCCGAGCGCCGCGCGAACCGTCGTACCCCCCGGTCTTGATGTTGTAGGTCATCACCCGCATCTGCCTTCACCGCCTCCGCGTTGGGGCGCAGCACGACGAAGAGCAGGCCGACCCAAAGGGCAGTCAGCATGAGTGCGCCCATCAGGTCGCTCGGGTGGTGCATGCCGCGGTAAAAGCGCGACGTGGTGACGATGACCGGCATGACGACGGCGGCGACGATCGAGAGCCAGCGCCACCAGCTGTCGGTGCGGGCCATGACGATCAGTGCGATCGTCGTCCACAGGCACAGCGTCGCGGCGATGTGGCCGCTCGGGAACGCCGCCGTCGGCAGGTTCTGGTCGAGGTGCGGCACGTCGGGGCGCGGGCGGTTGACCGCGGCGGCCGAGGAGAGGAAGAGCGTCAGCTCGCCGATCATCACGAGCGTGAGGAACAGGATCGGCCGCCATTGCCGCCAGCGTGCCAGAACCAGCGTGCAGAACACGAGCGACACGGCGAGGATCGTGTGGGTGTCACCCGCCTTGCTGGCCCAGTGGCTCCAACCGTCCAGCATCGGGGTGCGGTGCTCGGCGAACCAGCGCGGCACCGCGTCGTCGAGGGCCGCGATCACCGTGCCGTCGGCGTGGTAGCTGGCCCACATGCCGAAACCGAAGAGCGCGCCGAGTACGAGCACCCAGCCGACCAGCACCTCGGCCAGCCCGACCCACGGGTGGTGCAGCACCGCGCGCTCGGTCGGCGCCGGCTTGAGGTCCTGCGCGGCTTCCGGCTCGAGGCCCTCGGTGAGCGCCGGCTCGGGGCGGCCGTCCTCGCGGCGCCAGAGGCGGAACGCGTACAACGTGATGCCGAGCCAGGCCGCGCCGAGCAGCCAGCCGGCCAGCACGTCGGAGACGAAGTGCACGCCGAGCGCGATCCGGCTGACCCCGATCAGGGCGACCAGGGTGCCGACCGCGGCGATGACGGCGGGGCGCCAGCGCCTCGGCACGGCCGGCAGGAAGACCAGCAGCAGCGAGCCGTAGACGACGAACGAGCCGAGCGCGTGGCCGCTGGGGAAGCTGTTGCCGGGCGCGTGGGCGACCGGGACGTCGACCACCGGGCGCAGCCGGCCGACCAGCAGCTTGATCGTCGGGTCGAGGACGAGGGCGCCGAGGCCGGCGATCACCAGGTAGACCGCGAGGCGGATGCGGCGGCGGATCAGCAGGACCGCCACGCCGAGGACGACCGCCCAGACCTTGAGCGGCCCGCCGAGGTCGGTGACGAACCGGATGACGTTGAGCAGGCCCTCGTGGTCGGAGACGTAGCCGTTGACGGAGTCGGCGACGCCGTGGTCGAGGTCGTACAACGGGCCGAACTTGAACCGGACCAGGGCGAGCAGCACGCCGAACGCGATCCCGGCGACGACGACCGCGACGAGGCCCCCGAGGCTGCGCGCGGTGAAGTGTTCGAGGGGGCGCTGCAGGATGCCGCCGCGTTCCTTCGCGTCCGGCTGGGCCCCGGTGTCCGTACCGACCGTCATGGGCGGATCTGTTACCCGGAAGTCGTCTCGGGCACACCCTCGTCGACGCGCTGCTCGATCGGCTTCCACATGTCAGGCTCGGCGGGCTCGGGCGCGCCGACCCGCATGCCTTCGAGCTGCGCGGCGAACGCGAGGCCGAAGAAGAACGCCACGCCGGTCAGGTTGGCCCAGATGAGCAGCGCCATGATCCCGGTGAGCGCGCCGTAGGTCTGGTTGAAGCTCTCGGCGACCGCGACGTAGATGGCGAGCAGGACGCTCGCGCCGACCCACAGCACGGTCGCGATGCCGGCGCCGAACAGCAGCCACGACAGTCCGGGTTGGCGCCGGCGCGGGGTGTGCCGGAACAGCACCGCCACGGCGAAAACGGTCAGGGCGATCGACAGCGGCCAGCGGACCACGTCGAAGACGTCGTGCACCCAGCCACCCCAGCCGTAATGCTGTTGGAGGGAGGCCCCGATCGGCCCGCCGGCGACGAGGATGAGGAAGCCGAGCAGCATCGGCAGGCCGGCGGTCACCGCGAGCACCGCGGCCCGGACGTATTTGAAGAACGCCGGCCGGTCGCGCTCGACACCGTAGATCCGGTTGGCCCCGCGCTCGACCTGCGACATCGCCATGGTCAGCGCCACCAGGCCGGTCAGGAGACCCAGGGCAAGCGCCAGCTCGCCGGCGTCCTCGGTGCGCTCGTCGTCGACCAGCAGGTCGCGCACGACGTCGACGCTGGCACCCGGGGTCAGCGCGATCACGGTGTCGGCGACCACCCGGCCGCCGGCCTCGACACCCAGGTCGGTGGTCAGACCGGTGAGGGCGATCAGGAAGGGTACGACGGCCAGGCAGAGCTGGAACGCGAACGCCCGGGCGTGGCTGAAGCCGTCGCCGTAGCGCAGCCGCACGAACGCGTCGCGCAGCAGATGCCAACCGCCGTGGCGCTTGAGCGTGTGCCAGGCGTCGTCGGCGGTGAGCTGCTCGGCGGTCATCAGCCGCGTCTCCGGCACGATGCGGGTGGAGCTCATTGCTGCACCAGCCGCTCGCCCCGCTCGGACGCCGCGTCGACGTCGTAGGTCAGGTCGTCGGAGTCTTCCGGTCGGGGTACGCACAGCCAGATCGCCCGCGGCTGCACCTCGACCTGGAGCGTGCGGCCGGCCTCGATCACATCCCCGTCGAGCTCGCGCGGCTGCGGCCGGTTGCTGCTGACCTGGATGCGGTGGCCGCGGTAGGTCTCCATCCGCGGCACCCGGCCCCGGCGCCGCAGCACCGCCCAGCCGAGCGCGGCCCAGTGCCCGACGGTGCGCGGGGTGAGGATCGCGATGTCGAGCCAACCGTCGTCGGGCTCGGCCTCCTTGAACAGCCGCACGCCGCCCTGCAGCCGGCCCACGTTGGCGATGAGCACGGACCGCGCCCGCCGCCGCATCGGTGGCCGGTCGTCGATCCGCACCGAGATCCGCATCGGTCCGTCACGCAGATGCTTCAACCCACCCACGATGTACGCCGGCCAGCCGATCCGCGCCTTCGTCGTCTCGGAGGTCGACCCCAGCATCTGGGCGTCGAACCCCATGCCGGCCATCACGGTGAAGTAGCGCTTCTCGTCGCCGCCCTTGAGCAGCCCGAGGTCGAGCCGCCGCCGCCCACCCTCGATCGCCACGGCGATCCCGGCGGCGAGGTCACCGGAGAGGCCCAGGTTGGCGGCGAGCAGGTTGCCGGTGCCGCTGGGCAGCACGGCGAGCGCCGCCTCGGTCCCGACCAGCCCCGACGCGCAGGCCATGATGGTGCCGTCACCGCCGCACGCGAACACGACATCGGCGCCGGCATCGACCGCCGCGCGACTCTGCCCGCGCCCCGGATCCTCGCGGGTGGTCTCGTGCCACTCCGGCGCGGGCCAGCCGGCCTTGGCCAGAGCCTTCTCGAGCACGACCCGCAGATCGTCGGGATCGTCCAGCTTGGCCGGGTTGAACACCACAGCCGAGCGCACCCCGGAACGTCTCCCTTCCACGACAGAAGTGTGCAGGACCGCAACGATTCTGGCGACCCGAGTTTCGTTCGGGTGCGCATCCCCACTTTCACGCATGCCCAGCCTGGAACCGGGGCACGCGCCCGCGCATCGCCGCCTCGCCGCGCTGGCGAAGGCCGGGAACGCAGCGGAGCGAACCAGCGCTGCCGGCCACGCACCGCACGGCCGGCACGACCCAGCAGCCCGCAGCACCAGGAACGCAGCGTCGCCCGGCACCCTTGACGCAGCGTCGCGCAGCGCAGCGTCGCCCGGACCGCAGCCCAGCGTCGCCTGGCGCCCTTGACGCAGCGTCGCCCAACGCCCTTGACGCAGCGTCGCCCAACGCCCTTGACGCAGCGTCGCGCAGCGCAGCGCAGCGCCGCGCAGCGCGGCGCCGCGTCGCCCGGCGCCCGCCGCGGCGGGGCGCGGCGCCGCTCACCCACCGTGACGCAGCACCTCGCCGCAGCGTGGCAGCGTCGAGCGCGAGCCAGCCGGCGCCGCGAGGCGCGATGCGACGGCGGTCGCCGCCTCGATTGCGAGAGGTGGTGTGGGCATGGTGTTGGGCGGTGGCGGCGCCTACGATGATCGCGATCTCGGACGGGAGGGTCGCGTGCGTAGGCCATCGGTGTCGCGAGCCTGGTCGATGGTCGTCGTGCTGGGCGCCTATCTGCTCGCGTTCGCCGCCGCTTGGGTGGTGGTCGCTATGGCGCCTCCTTCCTGGCATCCGTTGCTAATCGTGTTCGTGGCCGACATCGTCGCGACCATCTTGATCTTCGGTATGTCGATGGTGCTCGACAACGCGAGCCTGTACGACCCGTACTGGAGCGTCGCCCCGCCCGTCGTCGCCGCCTGGTGGGTCGCCGAGGCCCCGAACGGCGACGGCGCGCGGCAGGCCGTCGTGCTCGCCCTGATCGCCGTCTGGGCCGTGCGGCTCACCGGCAACTGGGCCTACGGCTGGAAGGGCCTGCACCACGTCGACTGGCGCTACGAGCACCTGCGGGCCACGCGCGGCCGGGTGCCGTGGTGGCTGGTGAACCTGGGCGGCATCCAGCTCATGCCCACGCTCGTCGTGTTTCTCGGTCTGCTCCCGGTCTGGCCCGCGCTCGCCGGCTCACGTCCTTTCGGTTGGCTCGATGTGGTGGCCACGGCGGTGACCGCGGGCGCGATCGCGCTGGAGGCCGTGGCGGACAGGCAGATGCACCGCTTCGCGGCCGCGGCGGAGAACCGCGGCCGCATCCTGGCGACCGGGGTGTGGCGGCGGACGCGCCACCCGAACTATCTCGGTGAGATCGCGTTCTGGTGGGGGCTCTGGATGTTCGGCCTGGCCGCCGCGCCCGCGTGGTGGTGGACTGTGCTCGGGCCCGTGGCCATGGTCGTGCTCTTCAAGGCCGCGAGCATTCCGTTGATGGACCGCCGGTCGCTGGATCGCCGCGGCGGCTATGCCGACCACATGCGCGAGGTGCCGGCGCTGCTGCCCCGCCTGCGCTGACCGCATCGTCATCTCAGCTCACCGCACACCCGCGCCCAGGGCGCGCATCAGGTCGCCGCACCGCGGGCCGGAACCCACGGCCGCCGAACGCCACTGAGGCCCATCGCCCCACGGACCGCCTTCGCCACCCGGGGTGGCCAGCTCCACATCCATGCAGGCAGATTAGAACGTACGTACGACAGTTTTTACTTGATCATCTAAGGCGAGAACGAGCCCAGTTGACAGGCAGCCACACGGCTGCCTATGGTCGAAAGGCAGCCATAAGGTTGCCTGTAAGGACGTGACCCCGTGGACCTCGTTTTCAAGGCGTTGGCCGACCCGAGTCGCCGCCAACTACTCGACTCGCTCAACGCGCGCAACGGCCAGAGCCTGCGCGAGCTCTGCGCCGGGCTCGACATGGCGCGCCAGTCGGTGAGCAAGCACCTCGCGGTGCTCGAGGCCGCCGAGCTCGTCACCACGGTCCGCCGCGGGCGGGAGAAGCTGCACTACCTCAACGCCGCCCCGGTCAACGCGATCGCCGACCGCTGGATCAACCGCTACGACCGCGGCCGCGCGCAGGCCCTGGCCGACCTCAAGACCACATTGGAGCGATCAGGCATGAGTACGTCGGAGTTCGTCTACACCACCTACATCAACACCACGCCGGAGAAGCTCTGGCAGGCGCTGACCGACCCGGCCTTCACGAAGCGCTACTGGGGCACGGAGTTCGAGACCGACTGGGCCGCCGACTCCACCATGGTCTGGCTCGCCGACGGCGCCCGGATCGCCGACCCCGAGCAGGTGATCCTGGAGTCCGACCCGCCGCGGCGACTGACCTACACCTGGCACACCTTCACCACCGACTGGGCCAAGGCGTCCGGCATCGCCGAAGAGGATCGCGCCAGGTTCGCGGCCGAGCCACGGTCCACAGTGACCTTCGAACTGGAGCCCGCCGGCACGGCCGTCAAGCTCACGGTGATCCACGGCGGCTTCCCCGGCCCCGACAGCGCGGTGCTCAACGCCATCACCACCGGCTGGCCGCAGATCATCTCCAGCCTCAAGACGCTCCTCGAGACCGACGAGGTTCCCACTTGGTAGAACCGACCAAGCAGTCGCCGTATTCGGCAGGCAGGCCGATCGAGCTGGGCACTCGGGTACGGCGACAACGGCGTGACGGTGTCGTGCCGCCACACCCGCAGCGGCATCGAGGCGAGGACCGCTGACAAGTCGCCGTCCGCCGCGCGGAAAAGCCCCCATTCCCCGGGAGCGAGGCCACAACCGCAGGAACCTCCCCTGCGCCCCTACCTCGGCCGCCCGCGCCGCTTCGCGACCGCGCAAGTCCGCGACCTCGCCGTCCGACCTCCCCTCCGGTCGTCGTCACCACGTCGACCGTCCGAGCCGCGCCGTCAACCGGAGTTGACAACCGACGAATGTCAACGTAGATTGACGGCATGACTCAGGCAGTGGACCTCGCCGCGGCCGCCAGCAGCACCGATCCAAAGGTCGGTCTGCGTGCGGTGTTGGCGCTGCGCCGCCTTCTCGAAAGCCTGGAGACGGTGCAGGTCGACAACGCGCGGGCGCAGGGGTGGTCGTGGCAGGACATCGCCGCCGCGCTCGAGGTGAGTCGGCAGGCCGTACACAAGAAGCACGCCGGGCGTCCGGTCGTGCGTCCGTCACAGGAGGCGTGATGTTCGAGCGGTTCACCGATCGGGCGCGGGCAGTGGTCAAGGGCGCCGTGGCCGAGTCGCGCACGTTGGGGCACGAGAAGGTCGGCACCGAGCACCTGCTGCTCGCGATGCTCGACGACACGCCGGAGGGCGGCGGCGGCGGAGTGGCCGGGCGCGTCCTGCGCGAGGCCGGCGTGACCGCCGACGACCTGCGCGCTCGCATCGAGGCGCATGTCGGGTCGGGATCGCGCGCCCTGAGCGACGCCGACGCGGAGGCCCTGCGGCAGATCGGGATCGACCTGGAAGCGGTGCGCCGAAAGGTCGAAGCAGCCTTCGGCGAAGGCGCGCTGCGACCCCCGGCCCGCCCACACTCCCGCGGCCTGTTCGGCCTGCGCCGCCGCCGCCCGATGACCGGCGGCCCGTTCTCGCCCCGCGCGAAGAAGGCTCTCGAGCTGTCCCTGCGCGAGGCGCTCCGGCTCAAGCACCGCTACATCGGCACCGAGCACGTCCTGCTCGGCGTGCTCCGCGAAGGCGAGGGCCTAGGGGTGATGGTGCTGACCGAGGCCGGCTTCGAGGTCGACGACCTCCGCCGCCGGGTCGAAGCCGCGATCCGCGCCGCGGCCTGACCAACCACGGCCGGCCGGACCGACCCAGACCGGTCAAAGCCGTGACCCGGCAAAGGGATTGCGGTTCGGCATACACTGGTGGCATGCGACCGCGCGTGATGCGATTTAGCCGCCCCCGGGAGACCGGTGGGTTGAGCGTCGTGCGCTGATTTCGATCGCCCCTTGCGGGTGCGGACGACCACGAAGAACCCCCGGCCTACGCCGGGGGTTTTTCGTCGCATCGTCCGCCCGAAACCCGTGAGGAGCACTGCCATGTCCTACCTGACCCCTGCCCAACTCGATGCCGCCCTGGCCCGTCGCGACCTCACCGACCCCGCCGCCGGTGAGCACGCGATCCAACACGTCGTCGCCGACATCGAGGCCGCATTGGCGGCGCGCTGGGAGATCCCGGTCCGGCGCGATCCGGGGCCGCGCGTCGTCAGCGTCGCCGACAACTACGACCGGCTGCGGTACGAGAGCGCTGCTGTCACCCGGGACCGCCGCTACAGCCGTTACGTCGACGCCGAGCGGATGCTGCGGTCGCACACCACCGCCCGGATACCCAGGCTGCTGGACGGTCTCCAAGAAACAGACATCCTGCTCAGCGTCCCCGGCATGTGCTACCGCCGCGACGCGATCGACCGCCAGCACGTCGGCGAGCCCCACCAGCTCGACCTCTGGCGGGTCAGCACCGACCGGCGACTGACCGTCGCCGACCTGCAAGCGATGATCGACACAGTGGTCCACGCCGTGCTGCCGGGGCGGCGGATCGACACGCCCAAGAGCGCCCATCCCTACACACTGGACGGACGCGAGATCTACGTCGACGGCGTCGAGATCGGTGAGTGTGGCCTCGCCCACCCCGAGGTGCTGCGCGACGACCACCGGACGGGCCTCGCCATGGGCCTCGGCCTCGACCGGATCGCCATGCTGGTCAAGGGAATCGACGACATCCGCCTGTTGCGGGCCGACGATCCGCGCATCGCACGTCAGATGCGCGACCTGAGCCCGTACCAACCGGTCTCGGCCATGCCCGCCACCAGCCGCGACCTGTCGATCGCGGTCGCCGACGACCAGGACGTCGAACAGCTCGGCGACCGGGTCAGAGCGGCCCTCGGCGACGACGCCACCGCCGTCGAGGAGGTCTCGGTCAGGAGCGAGACGCCCTGGGCCGACCTGCCCGAATCCGCCCGCCACCGGATGGGCCTCAGCCAAGGACAGAAGAACGTCCTGCTCCGCCTCGTGCTCCGCGACCTTAGCCACACACTGTCCACAACAGAGGCCAACGGGATCCGTGACCGCGTCTACGCCGCCCTGCACGAAGGCAGCGCCCACGAATGGAGCACGGCCTAGAGGACGGCCGGCAGGTCGAAAACCGAGGCCAGCCGGTGCGCCGGCGGCACGGCGTCATGTCGTGCCGCCGGGTCGATCAGGAACGCCCGCATGCCCGCCGCCAGCGGCCCGAAATAGTCCGCCGACGGGTTGTCACCGACGAACACGGCCGACGAGGCCGCGACGCCGAGCCGACCCAGCGCCTCCTCGTAGATCAGCGGCGCCGGCTTGCGCACCCCCACCTCGACCGAGGTCACCACGGTGGAGATGAACGACGCGACGCCCATCGCGGCCAGGTGGGCCGGCACCAGGTCGGGCTCGTGCGTGTTGGAGACCACCGCGAGCCGGTAGGAGGAAGACAGCGAGCCCAGTAGGTCGACGATCCCCGGCAGATAACGCACGCCGGCGTTCCACTCGTCGATGTAGACCCCGACGAACGCCGAAACCTCCGAAGGCGTGGCGCGGGGCAGGAACGACGACGCCACGTCCAGCATCGAGAACTCGCGACCGGACGGCGCGCAGCGCGCCTCCCACGACATCCACACCGCGTCCCACCGCACGATGAACTCGTCGACCGGCAGCCCGGCCATCGCCGCCGACCGGGCCGGCGTGCGGGCATGACCGTCGTCGTAGTCGACCAGCGTGCCGAAGAAGTCGAAGAGGATGTGGCTCACGCGGCGCCGGTGGCTTCGGCCTCGGCCTCGGCCCGCTCCGCGAGGTCCGTCGGCTCGACCGGCTCGTCGGGGTCGATCGGCAGCACGACGTGGAACCAGGTCTCCCCCGGCTTCGAGTCGACCCGGATGTCGCCGTGGTGCTTGTTGACGACGATCCGGTAGGAGATGTCGAGCCCGAGCCCCGTGCCCTCGCCCACCGGCTTGGTGGTGAAGAACGGCTCGAAGATGCGGGGCCGGATGTCCTTGGGGATGCCTGGGCCGGTGTCACCGACCGACACCACGAGGTTGTCGCCCTCGCGGGACGTGCGCACCGTCAGCGTGCCGGACTCCCCCATCGCGCTGATCGCGTTGTCGATCAGGTTGGTCCACACCTGGTTGAGCTCCGCCGCGTAGGCCGGGATGTCGGGCAGCGACCGGTCGTATTCCTTGACCAGCTTGATGCCCTTCGGGAACTTGGCGTGCAGCATCACCAGCGTGGCGTGCAGCAGCTCGTGCACGTTGACCGTCTGGTGCGGCGCCCGGTCGAGCTGTGAGTATTGCTTGGCCGCCGCGACCAGCGACGAGATCCGGGTGACGGCGTCGTCGATCTCGGTCATCAGCTGCTCGGTGTCGAGCGTGTAGACCAGCCAGCGCAGCGCGTTCTCGAAGTTTTCCGGACCGATCTCACCGCGCACCTTGGTCAGCCACTCGGTGTCGATGGCGCCGGAGACCAGCGTCGGCGCGATGTCCCAGGCGCCGGTGATGTCGTGGTCCTCGAGCCACTCGCCGACCTCGTCCTCGGCGTCGCTGGTCTGCATCGGGGTCAGCTCGGGCGCGCCGGCCGCCCGCTTGATCGCCTCTTCCTGCAGGTTGACCAGGGCGTGCAGGCGCGTGCCGTCGACCCGCCCGTCGGCGATCATGGCCAACTTGTGGCGCATGCCGGTGACCCGTGTGCGCAGCACCGAGGTCGCCCGGACCGCCGCCGCGGCCGGGTTGTTGAGCTCGTGGGTGAGGCCGGCCGACAGGGAGCCGAGGGCCAGCAGCCGCTCGCGCTCGCTGACCACCGTCTGCATGGAGCGCATGCCGAAGAACAGGCCCTCCAGCAGGTGCATCGCCATCGGGAACCAGTCCCTGAGCGCCTCGGCCAGCTCGCTGGCGGGCAGCTGGTAGACCTCGACGTCGGAGATCGCCACCATGCTGTTGAGGTAGATCTGCGGGATCCGCTCGATGTACGCCTGGGTGGCCCCGGCGTAGGCGCCCACCTGGTCGGTGCGGGCGGCCTCGATCTCGTCGCCGCGCACGCTGCGGCGCAGCGCGACCGTGCCGCTGAGCAGCACGTAGAAGCAGGTGGCCTGCTCGCCCTCGCGATAGACGTAGGCGCCACCCGGGTAGTGCTCGACCGACCCGTGGCTGGCCAGGAAGTCGAGCTGCTCGGCGTCGAGCTTCTCGAACAGGAACAGCTTGCGCAGCTCGGCCGGGCTGAGCCGGTCACCTTCGGCGTGACCGGCGAGTTCGGTGCTCATTGTGCCTCCAGATAACGGTGCACCAGGGAGATCGCCATCGCGCCCTCGCCGACCGCCGAAGCCACCCGCTTGACCGAGTCGGAGCGGACGTCGCCCGCGGCGAACACGCCAGGGATGCTGCATTCGAGGTGGTAGGGGTCGCGTGGCATGGACCAGCCGACGGGGCGGTTGCCGCCCGCGATCAGGTCAGGCCCGGTGATCACGAAACCGTGCGCGTCACGGGTGACCACACCGTCGAGCCAGTCGGTGCGCGGCTCGGCGCCGATGAAGATGAACAGCCAGGACGTGTCGACGTCCCGCGTCTCGCCGGAGCGGGTGTCGCGCAGCACCAGCCGTTCGAGGTGGTCGTCGCCGGTAGCCTCGGCGACCTCGGTGTAGGAGTGCACGTCGATGTTCTCGTGGCTCTCGATCTGGTCGATCAGGTAGCGCGACATCGTGCGGGTCAGCCCGTCGCCCCGGACGAGGATGTGCACCTGCCGCGCGTACCGCGAGAAGTAGACCGCCGCCTGACCCGCGGAGTTGGCCCCACCGACGATGTAGACCTCCTGCCCGGAGCAGCTGGGCGCCTCGGTGGCCGCCGAGCCGTAGAAGACGCCCCGGCCGCGGTAGTCGGACAGGCCCGGCGCGTCGAGCATGCGGTAGGAGACGCCGGTGGCCAGCACGACCGCGTGCGACGCGACCTCGCTGCCGTCGCCGAACTTGAGCACCCGGGTCGCCCCACGCACGTCGAGCTCGGTGGCCTCGCGGGTGGTCAGCAGCTCGGCGCCGAACCGCACCGCCTGCCGCCGCGCCCGCTCGGCGAGCTGCGACCCGGACACCCCGTCGGGAAAGCCCAGATAGTTTTCGATGCGGCTGCTCTGGCCCGCCTGGCCGCCGGTGGCGTGCCGCTCGACCAGCAGCGTGCGCAGCCCCTCGGAGGCGCCGTAGACCGCCGCGCCCAGCCCGGCCGGGCCGGCGCCGACCACCACCAGGTCGTAGAAGTCCTTGGCCGGGGTCGTCGACAGCCCCACGTGGGTGGCCAGGTCGGACTCGGACGGCTGGACCAGCGACTTGCCCTCGGGCGTGATGACCAGCGGCACGTCGGCCTCGGTCACCCCGGCCGCGGCGAGCAGCCGGGCGCCCTCGGGCTCGTCACACAGGTACCACCGGTAGGGCACCAGGTTGCGGGCCAGGAAGTCGCGGACCTTGAAGGAGGGGGCCGACCAGCGGTGGCCGACGACCCGCGTGACGGTGGAGCCCGCCTCGGGCGTGGCCGTCCAGGCCTCGAGCAGCGAGTCGAGCACCGGATAGAGCTTCTCCTCCGGCGGGTTCCAGGGCTTGAGCAGGTAATGGTCGAGATCGACCCGGTTTATGGCGTCGATCGCCGCGTCGGTGTCGGCATAGGCCGTGAGCAGCACCCGCCGCGCGCGCGGGAACAGGTCCATCGCCGCTTCGAGGAACTCGATGCCGTTCATGTGGGGCATGCGGAAGTCGGCGAGCAGGACGGCAACCTGGTCACCACGTAGCTTGATCTCTTTGAGCGCATCGAGCGCCTCGGCCCCGGAGTTGGCGCGGACGACCCGGTAACGCTCGCCGTATTGACGGCGGACGTCACGGGCGACGGCCCGGGAAACGGCAAGGTCGTCGTCGACGGTGAGGATCGCCGGATTCGCCATGCCCCAATGAAAGCACTCAGCACGCGTGCGCTGCCGCACCCTGTGGATCGCGCCACCCCGGGAATGACCGGATCCGTCCGCCCACGGACCCGATCCGGCCTTCCGCGACAGGCCGCGCCGCGGCGACGATCAGGACATGAAGCGCGCACTGTTCGTCATCGACGCCCAGGAGTCCTTCCGGCAACGCGAAATCTGGCGGGCCGGCTCCAATCCCGACTTCGTCGACAACGTCAACCGGCTCGTGGACGCGTTCCGCGCCGCCGGTGACACCGTGATCTGGGTGCTGCACAGCGAGCCCGGCACCGGCGGAGTCTTCGACCCGGTCAACGGCCACGTCCGCCTCCTCGACGGCCTCCGTGTGCCCGGGACCGGCGAGCCCACCATGGTCAAGACCTCGCACAACGTCTTCACCACCACCAACGCGGGCCAGTTCCTCACCGAGCGGCGGATCTTCGACCTGACCGTCACCGGCATCCGGACCGAGCAGTGCGTCGAGACCACCGCGCGGGTCGGCGGCGATCTGGGGTACGCCGTCACGTTCGTCACCGACGCGACGCTCACCTTCCCGATCCCCCACCGCGACGCCACCGGCGCGAGCGTCGACGAGATCCTGGCCGACCCCCGCACGCTCGGCGTCGACGCGATCGTGGAGCGCACGGAGCGGGTCCTCGACGGCCGGTTCGCCACCGTGCGCACGGTCGCCGACGTGCTCGGGGCCGCACTCGTGGCATGATGACCGGATCGTGACCACCGTCGGCTTCCTGCTGGTGCCCGACCTGCACCTGCTCGACCTGGCCGGGCCCGCCCAGGTCTTCTCCACCGCGCGCGACCTCGGTTACGACTACGCGCTGGCCTACCTCAGCGAGCACGCCGAGGTGCCCACCGCGCAAGGTCTGCCCGTACACGCCGAGACGATTTGGCCCGCCCTTCGCCCCGACGACCTGCTGATCGTGCCCGGCTGGCGGTCGCCGACCCTGCGCGGCACCGGCCGCCTCGCCGCCGAGACGCTCGACTGGGTCGCCGACCACCACCGCGCGGGCGGCACCGTGGCCAGCGTCTGCTCCGGCGCCGACGTGCTCGGCCGGGCCGGCCTGCTCGACGGCCGCCGCTGCACCACCCACCACGGCCTGCAGGACGAACTCGCGCGCCGCTACAAGCGGGCCACCGTCGTCCGCGACGTGCTCTACGTGGTCGACGGTCGGGTGATCACCTCGGCCGGCATCGCCAGCGGCGTCGACCTCGCGCTCTACCTGATGGCCGTGCGGCACGGCCCGGCGGCCGCGGCCCGGATCGCGCGCGAGATGGTCGTCTACGCCCGCCGCAACGGCGACGAGCAGCAGACCAGCGCGATGCTGCGGCACCGCGGCCACCTCAGCGACGCGGTGCACAAGATCCAGGACCTGATCGACCAGCGGTACGCCGAGCGCCTGCCACTGGCCGCGCTCGCCGGCGCGGGCGGGATCAGCGAACGCACCTTGACCCGGCAGTTCAGCCGCGCGACCGGGCTGACCCCGCTCGGCTACCAGCAGGCGCTGCGGCTGGAGCGGGCCGAGCACCTGATCGGCCACGGCAGCACGGTGCACGCGGCGGCCCGGGCGGTCGGCTTCGAGGACCCCCGCATGCTGCGCCGCCTACGCGCCCGGCACTGACACCGTCTCCGGGTATTTGATGCCCGCGCCGGTGTTGAGCACGACCACCTCGTCGTCGGCGGCCAGCCAGCCACTCTCCCGCAGCCCGCGGGCGGCGGTCAGGCAGGCCGCGCCCTCCGGGCACAACAGCAGACCCTCCTGCTCCCCGAACGCCCGCAGGTCGGCCAGGATCTGTCGGTCGTCGTAGGCGACGGCCGTGCCGCTGGTCTCCGCCAACGCGTCGAGGATCAGCTCGTCGCCGAGCGGCGCGGGCACGTTGATTCCAAATGCGACAGTGTCCGCGCCGGCCCACGGCCGCGTCCGCCGCTCCCCCGCCTCGAACGCCCGCACGATCGGCGCGCAGCCGGTCGACTGCACCGCCACCAGCCGTGGCACCTTGTCGCCGATCCAGCCCAGCTCCCGCAGCTCCCCGATCGCCTTGTGGATGCCGATCAGCCCGACCCCGCCGCCGGTCGGATAGACGATCACATCGGGTACGCGCCAGCCGAGCTGCTCGCAGATCTCGAGCCCCATCGTCTTCTTGCCTTCGAGCCGGTACGGCTCGCGCAGCGTGCCGGCGTCGAAGATGGCGCCGCCGGCCGCCGCGATCAGCTCGGCGACCAGCCGCCCGGCGTCGTTGATGAGCCCGTCGACCAGGATGAGCTCGCCACCGGCGGCGACCACCTCCTGGCGGGTGACCACCGGGGCGCGCAGCGGCATCGCGATCGTCGACCGCAGCCCGCCCCGGGCGGCGTAGGTGGCCCATGCCGCGCCCGCGTTGCCGTTGGTCGGCATGGCCACGTGCGTGGCGCCGAGCTCGCGGGCCCGGGAGACGCCCACCGCCGCACCACGGGCCTTGAACGAGCCGGTCGGCACGAGGCCCTCGTCCTTGACCAGCAACCGATCCAGCCCGATCGTGGCGCCGAACCTGGCCGCCGGCCACAGCGGTGTCCAACCCTCGCCCAGCGTCACCCGTTGCGCGTCGTCCCGCAGCGGCAGCAGCTCCCGGTAGCGCCAGAGGTCCGCCCCGCGGCCCGCGACGGTCGCCGGGTCGACCGCGGCGCGCACCGCGTCGAGGTCGTAGCGGGCCAGCAGCGGCGAGCCGCAGCCGCAGAGGTTGGTCAGCACGTCGGCGTCGTGCTCCGTGCCGCAGCGGGGGCAGGCCAGGTGGGTGAGGAACACTAGCGGGCCACGGCCGTGCGCAGGCGCTGCCGCCGGGTCGCGACGCCGGCCGCGGCGTCCGCTCGCACCAGGTGCCGCACCGGATGCGCGCGCTCGGCGGCCGCGATCGCCTCCGCCCGCAGGCTGCGGGCCGCCGCGGCCGCGGACTCCGCCGTCTCCCAGGCGAACCGCTCCGCGCGGGCGGCGTCGCGCTCGGCGGAGCGCAGCGTGTCGCGGATCGCCTTGCGCAGCATGGCCTCCTGCTCCACCGGGTGGCGGCGCGGGTCCCAGCCGTTGCGGTGCGCGAGGGCGTCGTTGAGGTCCAACAAGGACAGTTCATTGTGGGCACACGCGGACATCGCGGCGCGGTGGAGCCAGCGCTCGCGCTCGGCGTACTCCTGCGGGGTCTGCGGTGTGGCCGGGCTCGGCAGCAGCGCCGCCGCGGCCATCCGGCTCGCGGCGCGGTCGGCCGCCTCGAAGGCCGTCCAGGCCCGCTCGGCCGTTTCCTGCGCGGTGAGCCAGGCCTCGTGCCGGCGGCGCGCGGTGGCCTCGGCCCGCTGCGCGGCGACACCGACCTCGTCGGCATAGCGGACGAGCTCGGCGGCGGCGGTGGCCCGCCGCTCGCGACGGATCCGGGCGGCGCGCAACCGGACGCGCACGCCGGCGCGGCGCGGACCGCGCGGCCCGACCAGGTGCAGGCCCGTGACCGCGAGGATCGCGAGCCCGAGCAGGATCAACCAGATGACCGCGGCGCGGGGCACGCCGACGAAGAAGAGTTGCATGGCCGTTTGCACGGGGACACCTCACCGGTAGGCGATTGAGGGGACGACGAGCGCGAAAAGGTGCTCAGCGGGCGGCGGTGTCGTCGTCGTGCGGTGGGGCGCGGGGTGCGGACTTCGTGAGGTACGCGAACGCGTGCGGCCGGGTCGTGTCGTCGCGAACGCCGGCGGCGGCCGGCTGCTCGTCACGGCGTCCGGCTGGTCGACGGCGGCCCGCTGCTCAACGGTGGCCGGCTCGTCGGCGGTGGGCTGGGTGGTCGCGGCCGCGGCGGCGACCGGCTCGGTAGCCGGTGCCGACGCCGGCGTGGCGATCGACGACACGCCGATCCCTACGGCTAGCGCCAAAGCCGCCAAACCGGTCAGAACCCGCACAGACCCGTGCACGAGCCGGCGCAGAGGCCGGATCAGCACGTCGCGATGCACCAGGCCAACCTACCCTCTGAGCGCCAATCCGGCATGTTCCGGTCATCACGCATGTCGATCGCGGTCCCGTGGCCGGGATGCCGATCGGGCCCGAAGTTGGCAAGCTGTGCGGGTGCGGTCCCAACAGGTCCTCGACGGCCGATACCGACTGGACGACCGGCTCGGCGCCGGCGGCATGTCGGTGGTCTGGCGCGCGCACGACCTCGTGCTGCAGCGGTCGGTGGCGGTCAAGGTGCTGGCCACCCGACATGCGGTGAGCGTCGCGGCGCGGCAGCGCATCCGGGCCGAGGCGCGGGCCGCCGCCCGGCTCTGGCACCCCCACGTCACGGGCGTCTTCGACTACGGCGAGGCGACCGACGACGACGGGACCAAGGTGCCGTACGTGGTGATGGAACTGCTGCCCGGCCGCACCCTCGCCCAGCGCCTCGACGACGGCCCGCTGCCGCCGCGGGTGGCCCTGCGTACCCTCTCCGAGGTCGCCGCCGCCCTGGCCGCCGCCCACGCGCAGGACCTCGTGCACCGCGACGTGAAGCCGTCCAACGTGATGCTGACGCCGTCCGGCGCCAAGGTCGTCGACTTCGGCATCGCCGCCGTCGTGGGCCGCGACGAGCTCGAGGCCGACGGGCTGCTGCTCGGCACGCCGGCCTACCTCGCGCCCGAGCGGCTGACCCTCGGCCAGGTCTCCCCCGCGTCCGACATCTACGCGCTCGGCCTGCTGATCTACCGGGCCCTGACCAACCGGCTGCCGTGGCTCGCCGACACCACGACCCAGATGCTCGACGCCCACGTCTACGTGGAGCCCGATCCGCTGCCGCCCCTCGACCAGATCCCGTCCGAGGTCAACGAGATCTGCGACCGGTGCCTGGCCAAGGAGCCCGCGGACCGGCCGTCGGCGGCGGAGGTCGCGGCCGTGCTCGCCACCGCGGCCGGCATCGTGCCGCCGCCGCAGGACGACGACCCGGCGCTGGCCGGTCTGGTGGCGGCGATGGACGCGGCGACCACCCAGGGCGTGGCCGCGGCGCCGGTCGCGGATGACGTCGTCGACGCCGAGCGGCCCGCGATCGACCCGGAGCTGACCACGGAGGTGGTCACCGCCAAGCCGGTACGCGGGCCCGACCGCCGCCGTCCCGCGCTGCTCGCCGCGGCCGGCGCCGTGCTGGTGGCGGGTGCGGTGGTGGCCGCGATCGTGGTGCCCACCGAGCGTCCGGGTGGCTCCGCCGACGCGGCCGGCTCGCGCCCGCCCGCGATCTCCGCCTCGCCGAGCGCGACCGCGCCGGGCGCCGGTCCGACCGGCACCGCGCCGACCGCCGGTGGTACGCCCGGCGGCGACAACGGCACCGCCGGGCAGGGCACGCGCGACGACGGGCCTGACGCCGGCAATGCGCCGGAAGCGACGCGCGGGTCCGGTTCGGGCTCCGGTTCCGGTTCCGGCTCGGGTTCCGGGTCTGGCCCCGGCACGGGCTCCGGCCCGGGCACGGGCTCTGGTCCGGGCACGGGCTCCGGTCCGGGTCCCGGCAGCGGCGATGACGACGACGAGCCGGACCCCGGGCCGACGCCGGGCCGGTCGGTGGTGCTCGACCTGCCGCTGCTCGGCATCAACGTCACCGCCCGCTGTGTCGGCGACCAGGTCGAGGTGCTGGAGCCCGCCGCACACCGGGCCGGCCCGCAGAACCGCGTCACCATCACCGTGCTCGGCCTGAGCGTGAGCCTCGCCTGCCGGAACGGCCTTCCCTCCGTGCTCTGACCTGCCGGTAGGGTCGGCCGGGTGACCAAGGAGTTCGATCTCGACCTCGGCGGCGGCCAGAACCTCCACGTGTACGACACCGGGCACGCCGCCCCGCACACCGTCTTCTGGCACCACGGCACGCCCAACCTCGGCGCGCCACCGGTGCCCCTGTTCGGCGAGGCGATCCGCTGGGTCTCCTACGACCGTCCCGGTTACGGCGGCTCGACCCGCGTGCCGGGCCGCGACGTCTCGTCGGCCGCCCGCTACACCAACGCCGTCGCCGACCTGCTCGGGCTCGATCGGTTCGCGGTCGTCGGGCACTCGGGCGGCGGGCCGCACGCGCTGGCCGTCGCCGCGCTGCTGCCGCAGCGGGTCACCGCGGTGGTGGCCGGTTCGAGCCTCGCCCCCTGGGGCGCCGACGGCCTCGACTGGTTCAGCGGCATGGCCTCCGGGGCCGCGGCGTCGCTGCACGCGGCGCTGGCCGGGCCGGCGGCCCGCGCGGCCCACGACACGGACGGCCCGGCGGACCCGGACATCGGCTTCGTCGACGCCGACGAGGACGCGCTGGCCACCGACTGGTCGTGGATGCTCGACGTGGTGCGGCCCGCCGTCGCGCAGGGCCCGGCGGCCGCCGCCGACGACGACCTGGCGTACGTGGCGCCGTGGGGCTTCGACCTCACGACGATCACCGCGCCGGTGCTGCTGCTGGCCGGCGCCCGCGACCGCATGGTGCCGCCGACCCACAGCGAGTGGTTGGCCCGGCGCCTCGACAAAGCCAGGCTTGAGATCTCCGATGTGGACGGACACGTGTCCGTCCTGCGCCGCTTCCCCGCTGCGCTGGAGTGGCTCACGAGCCGGTGAGCGGGAGCTTCCCGGTCCAGCCCCCGAGCACCCGCTCCGGGTCGGCGCCGAGGACGCCGTCGAGCAGCCCCGCGTACACGTCGCGGAAGTCGACCGTGTGCTTCAGGTCGCCGTCGTCGAGGTCGGTCAGGCTGGGCTGCTCGCCGTGCAGGCCGCCGCGCACGCCGTTGCCGAGCACGAACACGTTCGACGCCGTGCCGTGGTCGGTGCCGTCGCTGGCGTTGGCCCGCACGCGGCGGCCGAACTCCGAGTAGACCGCGATCGTCACCGGCCGGCCGGCCATCCGGTCCGCGAAACCGGTCACGGCCTTGTCGACCTTGCCGAGCAGAATCTCCTGGAGCTGCTTCTCGTCGGCGTGGGTGTCGAAGCCGCCGAGCGACACGGAGAACGCGCGGGTGGCCACGCCGGCCTCGACGCACTGGGCCACCAGGTCGAGCTGGCCGGCGAGGTCGGACCGCCCACCGGTGCCGGTCGCCGGCTCGTCCGCACCGTCCTCTTCGGACTCCTGTGCCGCCCGCACCTCGGTGATCATCGCCTCGACCCGTTCGAGGTCGGCGAAGCACCGCGCGGCCCGGGCCTGCAGCGGCGGCTCGCCGGCCACGGCGGTGCCGAACCCGGTCACGCCGGTCGCCTTCTGCCGGGCGCCGGTCGGCACGGCGGCGCCGGCACTGGTGGCTCCGGCCAGCAGCGGCGGCAGGGCGGGCTCGAAGCTGACCGCGAGCCGCGGGTCGCCGCCGGCGGTGTCGAGCCAGCGGCCGAGCCAGCCGGTCGTGCCCGGGCGCACGGGGTCGGCGGTCTGCCAGATGTCCATCGAGCGGAAGTGGCTGCGGTCGGGCTTCGGATAGCCGACTCCGCGCACGATGGCCAGCCGGTCCTCCGTGAACAGCCGCTGGAACCCTTTCAGGGCCGGGTTCAGCCCGGTCGCGTCGTCGAGCCGCAGGACCTCGCCGGCGTCGTACGCGATGTCGGGCCGGGCGTCCTGGTAGGCCGCGTCGGCGTAGGGCACGACCGTGTTGAGCCCGTCGTTGCCGCCGTAGAGGGTGACCAGCACGAGCGTGCCCGCGTCGGCGGGCCGGTCGCCGGCCGTGGCCAGGATGTCGTCCAGCGTGTAGACGGCCGCGCCGGCCGCCAGCGCACCCGCGCCGACGACGCCGCTCGCGATCAGGAACTTCCGCCGGGTGAGCGTGTCCATCGGTCCTGCTCCCTAGTGGACGGTGTATTCCGGACTGACGAGGCCGAGCTGGAGCAGCCGGTCGGGCTTGGCGGCCGCGCCGGCCAGCACCGCCCGGGTGCGCTCGGTCCAGGTGTCGACGACCAGCAGCCGGGCCAACGCGTCGGGCCGGCCGGCCTCGGGAGCGGCCCGCAACCGCTCCTTGACCGCCGGCGCCGCCCGCGCGGCGAGCTGCTCGGCCATCCGCAGCCGGGCCTGCAGCGAGCTGGTGGTCAGCCAGGCCGCGCCGGCGGGCCAGCCACCCACGCTCGGCGGGCGCAGCGGCACCTGGTCGAGCGCGTTGAGCCCCGCGAGCAGTTGCTTGCGCCGTTGGTCGTCGAGCCGGGCCGGCCGGATGCCGAGCTGGCGCAGGGCCCCGACGGCCCACTCGGCGGGCTGCTTGACCAGTTGGCCGCGCGTACCGTCGAACGCCTGGTCCGTGAAGAGCCCTTGCAGCAGGCCGTCGACGCCGCCCTGCGCGAAGGCGGTCCGGAGGCGTTGGTGGACGTCGGCGGCGATCGGCTCACCGCTCGCGAAGCGGAACCAGAGGCGCCGCGCGATGAAGGCCGCGGCGGCCGGCTCCCCGGCGACCAGCGCGGCGAACCCGTCGGCGTCGAACGCCTCGGTGCGGCCCAGGATCGTCTTGGGCTTCCTGTCGTGCCGGCGCGGCACGAATCGCGCCGTGCCCTGGCGGCGGTCGACGGTCCAGCCGGTCAACGCGCGGGCGCCGGCCTTGACGTCGTCTTCGGTGTAGGCGCCGATGCCGAGCGTGAACAGTTCCATCAGCACGCGGGCCAGATTCTCGTTGGGCGCCTTGAGGGTGTTCTTCTGCCCGTCGAGCCAGAGGATCAGGGCCGGGTCGCGAACCATCCGCCGGACGAAGGAGCTGAAGTCACCGCGCCCGTGCTCCCGGAACGTCTGGAGCTGCCCGAGCATGAGCGGCGCGGCCTTGACCTTCTGCGCGCTGGTCGCCCAGTGCCCGTGCCAGAAGAACACCATCTTCTCGGCGAGCTGATGCTCGGCGGTGACCATCTGGTCGAGCCACCACTCGACGGTCGCGGTGACCTGCTTACGCCGCTCCTGGTTGGCCTGCTGCTTCTGCTCGCGGCTCTCGCCCGGAGCGATCGGGGCGAAGGTCGGCACGCCGGTGACGGCGCCGGTCTCGCCGACGAGCCGCCGCACCGTGGCGTCGTAACCGGCCCGCTCGGCCGCGTCGACCTCCTCGGCGGTCGGCCCGAACGTGGCCCGGCGCAGCAGGTGAGCGATCCTCGCGCGGTCAGCCATGCGAGAAACCTAGGCCATCGTTGTACGAGGAACGTAAGCGCGCCGTCAGCGGTCTATCTTGATGTGAGGCTTAGTTGGCGCGTCCAGTCGATGTGTGTGGTGCTCGCGGTCGCCGGGTGCACCCCGTCGGTTCCGCTGCCGGCACCCAGCGTCTCCCCACCCGCCGTCAGCGCGACGCCGGCAGCCGTTCGGCGTTGCGAGACCGCCACGACGATCGGCGGCGCAGTTGCTCCCAGCTCGCTGCCGGCGACCGGCGAGGTCACGTTTCTGCCGTTGGACTACAGCTTCGGCGCGCCGATCGATGGACGACGGGGACCGGACGACTCAGGTTTCTCCTACTTCAAGGTGCCGGTGCGGTTGCGGTCGGGCGCCGAGGCAACGGTGAGCGTCCCGGCCGCCTACCGCGACCGCGCGAAGCTCACCTATCACGATCGCAACCCGCACACCGTGAGCTTCCGGGCGTGCGGCTCGGCGGGCGGCGCCACCCACTCCGACTTCGCCGGCGGGTTCGCGGTGCGCCCGCCGGTCTGCCTGCCGGTCGACGTCACCTCCGATGGTCGATCGATCCGAGTCCGGCTCGAGTTCGGCGTCGGCGCCTGCTGAATCCTCAGCCAGCACTGTCGCGCACCCGGTTCGGATCGGCCAGGGGAACGATCCGCTGCTCGCCGAGGCGGGTCATCGCGTTCAGCGGCCGGACCGCCGCGCCGATCAGGCGGCCGAGGCCCGGTCGGCCCTGGCGGCGCAGCATCCGCGGGCCGAGGCCGACCATCGTCGCGGTGAGGGCGGGCAACGGCCGCCCGAAGAACGTCAGCTCACGGATCAGGCCCGCCTCGTCGAGGCGGAGGAGTTGCGCCTCCTCGACGGCCTGGGCGCCGACGCGACAGTGCAGGAACAGGGCGTACGTTGGCCCGTCGGCGACCTCCGTGTGGAAGCGGACGTCGTCGAAGGTCTCCACCGCCGACCGGAGCACGTCGGTGATCTGCTGCCGGCCGTGGAACCGGAACTTCTCCGTCAGCGGCGAGATGAACAGCGCGTCCTCGGCCAGGCAGGCGCCGGCGGCATCCGCGTCACCGGCCTCCAGCGCCACGCGCCATGCGGCGATCGTGTTCGACGTCATACGTCTTGAGGTTAGTCGCCCAGGCCGGTGCGCAGGAGGTCGTAGGCCTTGTTGGCCGCGGTGACCGCGGGCCGGTAGGCGGCGTCGGCGGAGCGGCCCTCGCTCAGCCGGCGCCAGTTGTCGCGGGACAGGATCCGCTGGACGGCGATGACCTGCCCCGCAGCCAGCCGGGCGCGCAGGCCGCACCGCGGGTCGAGCGCCTCGGCCAGCGCCGCCTCGTCGGCCTCGATGTAGCTGGCCACCCGGGCGGTGAGGGTCGGCGTCTCGAAGACGAGGCGGTGGAACGCGAGCACGGCCGGGTGGTCGTTGAGGCCGGTGACCGGGTCGCGGCAGCGCAGGCCGTCGAGGAAATGGCGGCGCAGCGCGGCGAGCGGGCTCTCGGCCGGGCCGCGCGCCGCCACCACCCGGGCGGCCTCGCCGCGGTGGTCGGCGATCCGGTGCATGACCAGGTCTTCCTTGGTCGGGAAGTACTTGAACAGCGTCGGCTTGGACACCTCGGCCGCGGCGGCCACGTCGGCGACCGACACGGCGTCGAAGCCCCGCTCCAGGAAGAGCGAGATCGCCGCGGTCGAGATCGCGTCATGGGTGCGTTGCCGCTTGCGCTCGCGGAGCCCCGCCTGCTCGGTCACCCGACCAAGGCTACCCGAACTATTAACCTGGTCAAGTTTCTTAGCTAGCACTAAGGTTTACCGGGTTAAGATTCGCGGAGGAGGCGGCGTGAGCGATCGGGAGTTGGCCGCGGAGCGGGCGCACCTGGCGGCGGCCCGGCTCGCGCTGGCGCGCATGCTCGACACGGCGCGCACGCGCGTCGCGACCGGGGCGCAGGTGGCCGGCGACCGCTACACCGCGGAGACCCTGGGCCGGATGCTCCGGGGCCACGTCAAGGAGCTCGCCGAGGAACCCGCCGGGCCGTTGTTCTTCGGCCGGCTGTCGTTCGAGACGGGCGCGCGCTATCACATCGGTCGCCGGCACATCCCCGACGAGAACGGCATTCCCCTCGTCATCGACTGGCGGGCCCCGGTGTCACGGGCGTTCTACCGGGCCGGGCCGCACGATCGGATGGAGGTCGCGGCCCGGCGCCGCTACGGGTGGTCCGGCGCCGAGCTGACCGGCTTCGAGGACGAGCTGCTCGACCACGAGACCGCCAGCCGGCTGGTGGCCGAGGAGATCGAGCGGCCGCGAGTCGGCCCGATGCGCGACATCGTCGCGACCATCCAGCCCGACCAGGACGAGCTGGTCCGCGGTGACCTCGACGTTTCCGTGTGCGTGCAGGGCGCGCCGGGCACGGGCAAGACGGCCGTCGGCCTGCACCGGGCGGCGTACCTCCTCTATGCCCACCGGAACCGGCTCGCCCGTGACGGGGTGCTGGTGCTCGGACCGAACCCCGCCTTCCTGTCCTACATCTCGGCCGTGCTGCCGGCGTTGGGCGAGTTCGGCGTCGAGCAGCGCACGCTGCCGGAGCTGCTCGACCGGGGCGTGGCGTCCGTCGTGGACGGTCCGGCGGCCGAGGCGGTCAAGCACGACGTGCGGATGGCCACGGTGCTGTCCCGGGCGCTCTACGCCCAGCTGGGTGAGCCGACCGAGCCGCTGACGGTGCCGGAGGACTCCATCCGCTGGCGGGTCTCCACAGCCGCGCTGTCCCGGCTGATGGGCGAGATCTGGCAGGAGTCGCCGCCGTACGGGGTCGGCCGGGAACGCCTGCGGGCGCGCATCGTCGGCCTGCTGCGGCGGCAGGCGGAGCGGCGGGGGCTGGCGCCCGGCGAGGCGTGGGCGTGGCGGATGGGGCGCAGCCGGCCGGTGCGGGCGGTGCTCGATCAGCTGTGGCCGCGCGTACGCCCGGCTGATCTGGTGGGTCGGTTACTGCGGTCGCCGGCGCAGCTGGCCGCGGCCGCCGAGGGAATCCTGTCGGCGGAGGAGCAGGTGGCGATCCGGCGAGGGCGGCGCGCCGGGTGGTCCGCGGCCGACCTCGTGCTGATCGACGAGGTGGCGGGGCTGATCGACCATCCGCCGCGGTACGGGCACATCGTGGTCGACGAGGCGCAGGACCTCTCGCCGATGGAATGCAGGGCGATCGCGCGGCGCAGCGTGCACGGGTCGTTGACCGTGTTGGGTGACCTCGCGCAGGGAACGACTCCGTGGGCCGCCACGTCCTGGCCGGCGCAGCTCGCGCACCTCGGCAAGCCCGAGACGCCGGTGGTCGCGCTCACCGCCGGCTTCCGCGTGCCGGGGGCGGTGGCGGCGGTGGCCAACCGGCTGCTGGCGACGCTCGACGTCGACGTGCCGCCGATCCGCGCGGTCCGGGGCGCGGGGTGGTTGCGCGTCCAGCGGTGCGCGGACCTGTTGGCGGGAGCCGCCGCTGCCGTGTGCGCCGCTCTCGAGCAGGAGGGCTCGGTGGCGGTCATCGCCGCGGACGTCTCGGTCGACGCCCTCTCGGCCGTGGTCCCGGTGGACCCGCGCGTGACCGTGTTGCCGGCCCGCCTGGCCAAAGGACTGGAGTACGACCACGTCATCGTCGTGGAGCCGGCCGCCATCGTTTCGGCGGAGGCGCGCGGGCCGCACCGGCTCTACGTGGTGCTGACGCGGGCCGTCTCCCGGCTCGACATCGTCCACCGCGAGCCGTTGCCGGGCCCGCTCGGCGGTTGACTACGGTGGTGGTCGTGCCTGTCGAGCCACGCCTTCGTTCGCTCACTCCGGCGGCTTCGTCGGCCCTGGAGCACGAGGCGCTCGCGCGCGGTCAGTCGTTCACGGCGCTGGACCTGTCCGGCCTCGACGCCGACGCGGTGGAGTTCGAGCAGTGCGAGTTCGACCGCACGACCCTGGCCGGCACGGCCCTCGACCAGCCGCGCTTCACGGACTGCGTGGTCGCGTCGTCGGACTGGGCCAACGTGCGTCTGACGAAGCCGGCGCTGCTGCGGGTGCGGCTGTCCGACGTCCGGCTGACCGGCGCGGCCTTCACGGCCGGCACGCTGCGCGACGTGACGTTCGCCGAGTGCCGCGCGGACCTGACGGCGTTCCGCTTCGCGTCCCTGGCCGCCGTGCGCCTCACCGCCTGCAACCTGACCGGCGCCGACTTCACCGGCGCCGACCTGCGCCGCGCGGAGTTCGTCTCCTGCGACCTGACCGGCGCGCAGTTCTCCAACGCCCAGTGCGCGGGCACGGTCTTCGAGGCCTGCGAGCTCTCGGGCATCGGCGGCGTCACGAGCCTGTCCGGAGCGACCATCGCGGCCGACGACCTGGCGGCGCTGTCACACACGTTCGCGCGAGCGCTCGGCATCACGATCGCTGGGTGAGGCTGTCCGTCCTGCGCGCTCCTGCACCGGGCCGGGCCGCAAATGTTACGCCAATCGGCTTCTCAGCCTGGAACCCACCCGGACGCCGGTGCGGGACCGTTCGGGCCGTGGTCCTGGACGGAGCCGTGTTCGCCCGCCGCCGGTACGCGTGGGGACGGCAGCTCACCGGCGACGGCGCTGCCCAGCGTGAGCGAGCGTCGCGGCAATCTGCGGCGCAGCCGCTGACGCTCCATGGAGATCCATTCGCGGCCGTCGGCGGCGACCGCCTCGAGGACCCGCAACGCGCTGGTCACGCCTGACCTGTCCAGCGCCAACCGCTCCAGGTCGGCGATGTTCTCCCTGCGGAGGTCCACGCTCTCGGCGAAGTTGTCCACCAGGACCCGCACGTTCTGGCTGTTCACCAGCGTCAGCAGAAACGCCTGGTGGGAAACGACCTTGTCGGACGGCACCGCCCAGGCGTTGTCGCCTTCCGCGGTCGACACGACCCGGCGCCTCCCGTTGTCGTACCGGACACTCACCTCGTCGACCTTCACCGAAGCGATGGCATCGTAGCGGAAGGTCGTGCGGCGCTCACCGGCGAAGATCCCGGTCGGGAAGTCGAGCGTGGCCGAGACCTGCCGCACGCCGGTCTCGGTGAGCAGGAACAGCAGCACGGTATAGCTCGAGTGGCGGAACGGGCCACCGACGATCCGGGCGCGGACACTGCCGGGCGCCGGCTCGTTCAGCACCAGGTGCGCGAAGACTTCGTGGTGGGACAGGCGATAGTCCTTCATCACGCTGCGCTTCCAATGGACCAGGTCGAGGTCAAGCCAGCGGGCCATCTCCATGTCGCTGGGTCGGTCGGCCAGCCAGCGCACTCGGCGCTCGTGGGCAACGCACTCGGCTTGCCAGCGCTGGGTGAACTCGACCTCGTCATCCAGCAGGCGTCGGCGTTCGCAGTAGAGCGGTCGGGCTCCCCGTTTGCCGTACCGCTGCCCGAAGAAGATCAAAATTGCCGCCCCGAGCACGGCAGCCAGGTGATCGGCTCCGAGCGCGGCCACGGCGACGAGCGCGCCGACCGCCAGCGACGTGACGCCGAGGGCGAACGCGCCGTGCACCGCGGGTGGAACACGCAGCCGCAGGCGGAAGTCGGTGAGCGTTCCCTGGCGCCAGCGGTCGGCGATGTCGCCGGCGTGATGGTCGGCCAGCCAACTGATTGTCGATGGCGCGACGCCGGTGTAGCCGTAGAGGTCGACGAGATCGCCCCGCAGAGCCGTCCGCAGTCCGCCCGTATCCCTCCACCACCGGTCGCGCCACTGTGGGTCCTGCGGTTGGTGACGGCTGAAGGCGTCCTGGACCTCGGCCGCCACCCGGTCGGCGAAGCCGGCGGTGACCGCGTCGCCGCCCGGCCGGGTGTACTCGGCCCGCTGTCCGGCCGCGAACTCGCTCTCCTTGGCGGCGAGCCGAGTGCGCAGGTAGGCGCGCTCGAACCCGAACCGCCCGGCCGTATACACGCCACAGACGAGAAGCACCAACACTAGAACGGCCGCGATGGGGTTCTCCGCCAGCAGCGCGTTGACGAGCACCAGAATCCCCACTACGCCGAAGCCGCCGCCTATCGCGGCCTTTGTCCACTCCGGACCCATCGGCGTAGCCGGCCTCGGGATCTTCTTGACCGGTGGCGTCGGGTCCGGTTCGAAGAACTTCCAGACCCGCACGTGCCGATCGCCGGCCATACGCGCGGCCCGAACCCGGTCAGCGTTCATGTCCTCGATCTGGTCCTGCATGCCGCCGGCCAGAATCAGGTCGAGGTTTAGCTGGATCTCTTCGCGGAGCTGGTCTGGGAGCTCGCTGTACCGCTGAAGCAGGTCGGACGTGACTTCCGCGTCCGATCGCCCGCTGGTTTCGAAGTCGAGCTGCGCGTTGAGGAACCGATACAGGAACTCTGAGGCCCGCCACCAGTCGCCGGACCGATGGCGCTCGGCCATCGCAAAAGCCTCGTCGAACTCGTTGAGGTCGCCGACATCGAGCGCGCTGAGGGAGCGCCCACTCAGCACCGACAAGGCCCAGTAGTACGCCCCATCCGCCGACGAATAGCGGTGCCGCTGCACGAGCCGTGAGATCAGCTGCCGCGCTTCGTCGGCATTTCCACCCTTGAGGTAGTTGACCGCCACCCGGAGCTGCTGGTCCGGTGGATCGTGCTCTGCCGTCTGGTAGATGTGGACGTCACCGTGTACCACGTCGATCTGGGCGCCGACCCGGCTGTTGCCCGCGGCGAGGTTGCCGACGGCCGGTCCGTACTGCGTCGCGGTCACGCTCCCGACCCTTCGACAGCCGCCACGATCGCGGCGATCCGGGCGCCCAGGTCCGCGACGTCACCGACCAGGCCCTTCACCTTGCGCAGCGAGCGCACCACGCGGCCCCGGTCGTCGTCGTCACCGGCGGGCAGCACCGCCCCGGCCTTGGCCAGCTCGTCTTGCGCGTCGGCCAGCGTGCCCTTGTCGATCAACCCGCGCTCGGCCGCCACGGCCAATGCCCGGCGCAGGTCTTCGAGGCCATCGTCAAGGTCTGCGGACGCGCCGACACCCTGGTGGATCGAGATGTTGCCGTCGACGCGACCGATCTGAGCAGCGACGCGCGCATTGTCTCTGGCGACGTTGCGGTAGGTCACCCGCTCCGTCGGACGAGACGGGGCATCCAGGGATTCGCGCTCGACCACAAGGCCCTCCAACGCGTACGGAAGTCGCGTCGCGGACCTGGTCGGTTGCCACGACGATCCGCACCACCGTTGCACCGTTCATCTCCGGACGATAGGCGGCGGACGCCGCAACTTACCCGAATCCTCTTCAGAAGCCGGTGACCTGCGGTTATGCGCCCGCGACGGCGGGAGTTACGCCGTTCGAGCGTCCCTCGCACGACGGGGTCCGGACGGCCATGCGGTGGGCGCCGATCGACGGGCCCGCTACGCGCCCAGGCGGGCTGATGTCAGCCTTCGGCGCGTAGCGCCGCGATCGGCTCGATGCCCGACGCGCGATGGGCCGGGTAGGCGCCCGCCAGCAGACCCACGATGACGCCCGCCGCCACGGCCGCGGCCGGCAGCCACGGCGCCAGCACGGGGGTCCACTCCTTCACATAGGACACCGCCGTCACGACCACGATGCCCGCCGAAGCGCCCAGGATCCCGCCGAACAGGCCGATGCCCGCCGACTCGAGCAGGAACTGGCCGGCGACCTGACCGCGCGTCGCGCCCAGGCTGCGGCGCAGACCGATCTCGCTGGTGCGTTCGAGCACCGAGACCAGCGTCGTGTTGGCGATCCCGACGGCGCCGATGACGAGGGACACCAGGCCCAACACCAGGAACAGCGATCGTACGTCGCCCGCGACCTTGGCGCGTACGGCCGTCGGTTCGGGTGCCTGCACCGCCTCCAGCGCGTCGGGCGACTGCGGCGCCAAGGCCGTCGGCGCCTGGCTCGCGATCAGCCGGGCGGCGCCGACGCGGGTGTCGACGCGTACCGACCGGGGCGCGCTGAGACCGAACGCGGCCGCTGCGGTGCCGTCCGGGATGATCACAGCGTTGAGCAGCGACGGCTCGCGCGCGACGCCGTCGAGGATGCCGACGACGGTGTAAGGGCGGTCGCCGAGGAAGACGGCCGGCTGCCGGCCGACATCGGCGACGTGGAGCGTCGCGGCGAGGGTCGCGCCGAGCACCACCACCGGGTCGGCCCGCCGCGAATGTCCGGCGTCGAACCACCGACCGCTGCCGACCGTGCCGCGCACGGCGCCGAGCAGACCCGGGGATCCGGCCACCACGTCGGCGGCACGGTCGTCCGGGGCGAGCGGGTCAACGACTACCGTGGTGCGCACGGTCAGGTCCGGCAGGTCGAGCTTGCTCATCGTGCCGGCGGCCACGACGCCGTTGAGCCGGGCCAGCCGGGTCTCGGCGTCCCACGGGATCGCGCTGACCAGCTCGCTCTGCGTGGCGGAGCGGGCCGCCGGCCGCACGATCACCTCGGTCGCGGCGAGCTCGTCGAAGCGGCTCACGATCTGCGCGCCGGCGGTGTCGGTGAGCCCCACGGTCGCGACCAGCGCGCCGATGCCGAGCAGCGTGCCCAGGGCGGTCAACGCCATCCGCTGCGGCCGGGCCAGGCTCGCCGACAACGCCTCGCCGACCAGGTCACGGAGCATGGGTCAGCTCCTCCGTCACCACACCGTCGTGGATGCGCAGCCGGCGGCCGGCCCGCGCCGCGACCGCCTCGTCGTGGGTCACGAGGATGATCGTCTGGCCCTGCCCGTGCAGCTCGTCGAAGAGGGCGAGCACGCTGTCGGCGGTCGCCGAGTCGAGGTTGCCGGTCGGCTCGTCGGCGAGCAGCACGGCCGGCGCGGTGACCACGGCACGCGCGATCGCGACCCGCTGGCGTTCGCCGCCGCTCATGGTCGTCGGCAGCGCGTGCGCCCGGTGGGCGAGACCGACGCGGTCGAGGGCCTCGGCCGCCCGCGGCGCGCGTTCACGGCGCGGAATCCCGTGGTAGAGCAGGGCGATGAGCACGTTCTCCAGGGCCGTGCGGTGGCCGATGAGGTGGAACGCCTGGAAGACGAAGCCGATCCGGGTCGCGCGCAGCCGGGTGCGGTCACGGTCGGCGAGGCCGCGGGTGTCCACGCCGTCGAGCAGATAGCTGCCCTCGGACGGGTCGTCGAGGAGCCCGAGCAGGTGGAGCATCGTCGACTTGCCGGAACCGGAGCGACCGGTGATCGCGACCGACTCTCCGGTGTGGACGACCATGTCCGTCGGGCGCAGCGCGGTGACGGGCGGGGTGCCCGGAAAGGTGCGGCCGACGCCGACGAACTCGACGACGGCGTTCATCGCTCCCCGACCACGACCAGGTCACCCTCGGCCAGCTGGGGTGCGGTGACCTCGGCGAAGCCGTCGGCGGCCAGCCCGACCGTGACGACGACGTCGCGGGTGGCGTCGCCGTCGGAGACGCGGACGCGCGCGGTGCCGGACGCGTCGGTCACCAACGCCGCCAGGGGTACGGCCAGCACCTCGCCGGCGGTGGACTCGATCGGGATCGTGACACGCAGGTTGGCGCCCGCGAGCGCGGTCGGGTCGCCGCCGTCGGGGGTGATCCGGACGGCGTACCGCCCGGCGTCGACGCCCTCGGTGCCGGCGCTGTCCGCGACGGCGGTCACCGTGCCGGTCAGGTCGACGCCACTGGCCTCGTCGTCGAGCCGGGCCGCCGCGCCGACCCGGAGCAGGCGGGCCTCCTCGCGGGACAGCCCGGACACGACCTGGAGGTCGGCGCCGGACAGGCTCACGGCGGGACCGGCCGCGACCGCGCCGACCTTGACGTTGACCTTGTCGACCCGGCGCGGAAGGCTCGGTACGAAGGCGATCTCACCGCGCGGCAGCCGGATGCCGGCGGCGCCCCGCGCCTCGGCGAGGGCCGTGCGCGCCGACGCCGCCTCGGCCCGGGCCTGGGCCAGCGCCTGGGCGGCGGCGGTCGTGTCGCGGGGCGCGCGCAGCTCCGCGAGCTGGGCGACCGCCACGGCGAGCGCGTTGTCGGCCGCGACCAGCGCCGCCCGCAGCTGTGCCAGGGTGGCGTCGTCGCCGCCGGTGGCCGCGTCGAGGGCGGCCCGGGCGGCGTCCCGGGCGGACCGCGCGTTCTCGACGGCGCCCTCCGCGGCCAGCAGCTCCGACCGTGCGGGGGGTCTGGCCGCTTCGGCCAGTGCGGCCGTCGCCGCGCTGACCGCCGCCTCCGCGGCACGCAGGGCGGCCTGGGCGCCGGCCACGCCCGCGCGATCGTCGGCGCTCGGCGCCACCGCCTCATAACCGAGGTCGGCGTAGAGCCGGCTGACGGCCGCCGCCGTCTGTCCGTCGTAGACGGTGTCGACCGTGCCGGCGAAGACCCGCAGGCGGCGCAGGGCCGCCTCGAGCTGGCGCACGTCGTTGCCACGGCTGCCCGGGCCGAGTGCCCGGTACATCGGCAGGGCGCCCTGCAGGAGGATCACGGGCCGACCGGACGCCTCGATGAGGATGTCGCCCTCGTCGACCGGGGCGCCGCTGACGGGAACCCGGCCGGTGACGACCAGCGAGCCGAGCGAGCCGTCGCCGAGGTCGTTGTCGATCGCCACCTCGACCGCCTGGGCGAACGAGACGTCGCCGCGCGTGACCACCGTCGACTCGAGCGTGCGCCGCTCGACGGGCACGAGGATCGGCGCCGCGGCGGGTGCCGCCGCCCGGCGCGCGACGTCGTCGGGCGACTCGATGGAGCGCCCGAACCACCAGCCGAGGGCGGCCGCGCCGACGGCGACCGCGACCACGATCGCCACCGCTCGCCGGCGACCGCCCAGCGGCGTGAACCGCAGCCGACCCCGCGCCAAGGACCCGTCACTCATTTCTGCCAATCAGCCCTGTCGTTTCGCAGAGCGAGTATTACCGAAGGACGATGGTCCGGGATAGGCCGTAGTCCATTCGAAGGGTCGCTCAGGACTGCCCGTCAAGGATCTTGCGGGTGTATTCGCGCGAGACAGAGCCCTGCAGATCGAGGTATTCGCCATTGCACCGGCGGATGGCCAACGCCAGCGCGATCTCCTGTCTTTGCAGGGCGCCCAGCGTACGCTGATCGGCTTTGTCCAGGACCTCGGTCACCTTGATGCCGGCGGCGTCGCGGCCCTGTTCGACCAATGCGTCACGGGCCGCTTCGAACTTCTGGACCAGTGGCATCGCCTTCTGCGAGATCTCGCCACTGAGCTCGTCGGCGCTGGTGGCGAAGCCTTCGCCGGCCATGCAGCGACGGGCCTTGTCCCGTGCGGCCACGATCCGCGGATCATTGATCATCGACTCGTCGGCCTTCTCGAGCACGTCGGCCAGCGCCGGCGGCAGCACGACCTGCCCGCCGCCGGGCGGGAAGCCCAGGTCGGTGATGACGCGCTCCTCGCAGCCGAGCACCGTCTCGTCGTAGGTGCGCTGCGCGGCCTCGGACAGCGTGGACCGCACCGTCTGGTTGGGATCGGCGGACTGGGCCGGCCGCGGGTAGTCGATGAGAGTTGATATGCCGAGTCCGTAGCGGCGGGCGAACTCGTCGTCGGAGAGCCCGAGCGCCTCCTGGGCCTGCGCGGGCGGACGATAGGGACGGTAGTCGAAGCCCGCCTCGCCGAGACAGTCGCCCATGATCTTGTCGCGGTCGGCGTAGTAGGTGTCGCGTCTGGACTGTTGGGTGCCCGGGTCGGACTCCGGCTCGCCGACGAGGCTGTCGCGCAGGGACGGCCCGACGGACGGTGGCGCGGCGGAGGGCGACGCCGACGAGCAGGCGCCGGCGAGCAGGATCGTGGCGATGGCCAAGCCGGCCGTGGCGAGCCTCATGAGCCTTCCCGGTGGACGGGATGGCCGCGGGTGGGTCGGCCCGCGGCCATCCGGGTCGACGTCAGAAATTCCAGACACTGTGGAACAGGGGACCTTCGGCGCAGTTCCAGGACAGGCACAGCGCGAAACCGGCGCTGGAGTTGCCCTGTTGGTCGAACGACGTGTAGTTGGCCCAGGTGCCCGCCGAGCAGTCCTGCCCGACCAACGACTGCGACGGGTCCCGCCAGACGGCGTTGGCGCACTTGCCGTCACCGTCGAGCGCGTCCATCAACCGGCCGTAGTTGTCACTGAGGCCGTCGCAGGTGGCGCTGGTGCCGGTGCGGGTGTCTTCCCTGGCCTGGACCCTGTTCTGGGCGTTGGTGTAGGTGAACTGCACCCGGGTGCCGCGGCACCCCGCCTGTGCCACGGTGGACGGCACGATCGCCACCACCGCTGTCGCCGCCACCAGCAGCAGCGCCGCGAACGTCGACTTGAGCCGTGCTCTCGTCCCCATCTGACCTCCTTAGGCGTGGAACGTGAGGACTCGTGGGCCGGCTTTCGCCGCACCGGTCCCGATGCCATGGTCGACGGTCAATGCACACATCGCGCATACGGTGGCACTTGCCCGGCCTTGTTCGGCCGGTTGAGGAGCCAATACGATCGATGCGCCGCATGGTGGATCGGACGGGGAGGTCACCTTGGCGCTGTTTCGTGTCCTCGGTCCACTTCGGGTCGGGCCGGACGCCAGGAATGGTCAACTCAGTCGGCCGAGCGAACGCGCGTTGCTCGGCGGGCTGCTTTTCCATGCCAACCGGTTCGTTTCCAAGACGCGGCTGGCCGAATTCATCTGGACGATTCCGCCGTCCTCCGCCGACGCCAACATCCGCACCTACGCGGCATTTCTCCGCCGGTCCCTGGACGACGTCGCGCCGGGCCTGAGCGAGCGGCTCGAGACCCGCCGCGGCGCGGGCGGCGCCTACCGGCTCGGCGTCGGCGACGACGAGCTCGACGCCGCTGTCTTCGGCGCCGTCGCCGACGAAGGCCGGGCGAGGCTGGCCGCGGGCGACCCACGCGGCGCCGTGACCCGGCTGCGGCGGGCGTTGTCGATCTGGACCGGGCCGGCCGGGGAGGATCTGCCGGACACGGCGCCGGTGCGGGCGTTTACGACCGACCTCGAAGACCGCCGCACGCGGGCGCGCGAAGACCTCGCCGAGGCGTTGGTAGCGCTGGGCGACCCGGCGGCCGCGGTCGCGGATCTTCAGCTGCTGGCGTCCGGCAACCCGCTGCGCGAGCGGCCGGTGCAGCTGCTGATGCACGCCCTCTATGTCGACGGCGAGGCGGCCGAGGCGGTCGCCGCCTACCACCGACACCGCCGCACCCTCCGCGACGAAACCGGCTGCGACCCCTCACCCCGCCTCCAGGCCTCCTATGTGCGCATGCTCCGCCACACGCCGACCTGAGCTAGCGGGGCGGCAATGGCTTGCGGTAGCGGGGTTGGCGGTCGGTGATCGTGTAGCCGGCTCGCTCGTACAGGCCGACGCTGTTGTGCGGGTTCTCCTCGATCGTGCGGAGGCGGGCGAGCGGCACGCCGCGTCCGGCCAGGGCGCGCAGCGTGTGCCGCATCAGCGCGAGCCCCACCCCGCGGCGCCGCCAGGGCGGGCGGACCGCTACCCACGGGGTCGTCGCGGTGCCGTCGGGTTCGAGCTCGGTGGCCACGACCGCCGCGACCTCGTCGCCGGCCCAGGCCACCTGCCACAGGTCGACATCGCGTACGTCCTGCAGGTATTGCTCGTGGGTGCGCGCCTGATAGCCGTGGCGGGACGCCGCGAAACACTCTTCGACGGCCTCGTGGATGCGACGGTGGTGCGTCGTCTCGACCGCGCGCAGCTCCAGCCCGGCGGGAAGCGCCCCGGCGTCGCCCTGGGGTCGGCAGGTCAGCTCCAGGACCGTGAAGGCGACCCGGTAGCCCGCGGCCGTGACCAGCGCGTGGTTGGCCGTCTGCTGGGGCGCGACGTTGACGCCGAAGGCACGCGCCGCGGCGGTGGAAGGCTGGTCGCGGTCGAACGCGACGGCCTGCTCCTCCTGCCACCGCAGGATGGCGGCGCCCACGCCACGACGTCGCCGGCGCGGGTCGACGCAGCCCGAGAGCAGGTAGAGCCGCGTGCCGTCGGCCTCGTCCCACCACTCCATCGACGTGACGCCGACGATCTCACCGGTTTCCGCGTCGGCCGCGACGGCGCGGTGCGGGTCCGGTGCGCTGACGTCGTCGGGCAGCCAGGCGTCACCGTCGGCCTGGCGCACGGCGGCGCTCAGCGCCCGGATGCCGTCGATGTCGTCGACGCCGCGACAGGCCCGCATCACCACACCCACCACGCGTGGACGATGACCCGTGAAGCGCCGGTGGCACAACCGAATAACGCCGCCGCTAGGTCACGGCCGCGCAGGTGCGCGCTCCAGGACCCGGCGAATTATCTCGGTCGTGGACACAGCCGCGGTGCGCGGCACGTAGCGGAAGATGCCCGCGCTGGCTGCGGCGCCGTAGATGTCGTGCACCGCCTCCAACGGCAGGTCATCGCCGTGCGCGACGAGGGAGATGTCGTGCGACCTGATGAAGTCGGAGGTGACTCTGAAGGGCGCCGGAGCGATGACCTCGTCGACGAACCTGCACGCGCCGATGACCGCCACGCGCTCGTCCAGCGACATGATCGGCTTGCGCTTGTAGTGCGCGATCGTCTCGTCGTCCAGAACGCCGACAACCAGCGAGTCGCCGAGTTCGCGAGCCGCCTTGAGCAGATTGACGTGGCCGCAGTGGAACAGATCTCCGGCCATGTCGACATACACCCGTGAGTTCCGGCTCATCGTGTTCTCCCGTTGACAGCGCCGCTGCTGTGCAGGGTACGAAAGAGTCCATGACCAAGCTAGGGCCCGATGTGGGTGTACGCGGCCCAGCGGGTCGGCAGGCCCGGGTAGCGACGACGCAGCTCGCGAGCGGCGTGGTGCAACGCCGCTGCGGCCTGGGCGGGGTCGAGGGCGGTCCCGAGCTTCTCGTAGAACAGTCGGGCCGTCTCGGTGGCGGTGCCGTCGGTGACTCTCCACAGTGTCCCGACGACGTGCGGGAAGCCGGCGGCCTGGAACGCCGTGCCGATGCTGATCACCTCGGTGGCCGCCACGTTGCCGACACGGACCGTCTCGCACGCCGACAGATAGACGAAGCGGCCGCCCGACGCGCGCTGTGCCAACAGCTGGCGGACCGTCAGCCGGTCGGATCCGTGCAGGTTCAGCTCGCTGTCGGCGGGAGCGTCGGCGTTGCTCGTCGCGTGGCAGGCCAGGTGCAGCCACGCGTGGTCGCGTATCGCCGCGCTCACCCGCTCCACAGTGGCCGCGGCGTCGACGAGGCGGCGCACCTCGGGGAAGCGCCGCAGGATCTGGTCGACCTCGAACGCGAGGCCGGGGAGCGGCGCCTGCCCGTCGCTCGTGCCCACCGCGACCAGCGCGACGCCGGCGCCAACCACGTCGTCGTTCGGGACCGCGGCTCGCGCGAGGGACCGGACGGTCGGAGCGTAGGACGGGACGGTCAGCTCCGCGAGCGAAGGTCCGTCGGGCGGCCCGGCCGCGTGCAGCGGAAGGGTGGTGAGCATGCCGGTAGGCACCCACCACATGCGACCCGCGAGCCCACCGCGCCGCCGCAAATGTGCCACGACCGGCTCGACGACGGCCGCCCACAGCCAGGCGAGGACGTCCCGGATGGGTTCCTGCGCCTCGTGCGACGCCATCTCGTCCTGCGGCGCCAGCTCGGCGTAGGGCAGGGCCAACGTGAGCTCGTCGACCTTCTCGTCGACGGCCTCCACCGTCACCAGCGGCAGCGGGACCGCCGCCACGCCGTCTTCGGTGAGCACCAGCGCGTGGCTGCCGTACCGGCTGACGTTCACGGCGACGACCGGCCCGGCCGTGGCGGCCGGCAACAGGTCGGCGAGGATGACCGGCGCCAGGAAGCCGGCGCAGCCCGGGAGCGCGCGGATGCGCTCGACGGTCGCCTCCCAAGCCTTGACCAGGGCCCGCCGTCGGTCGACGTCGCTCGCTCCGGTCCGCGTCGCCTCTGCCGGGTGCCCAGCCGGTGCGTGCGCGAGTTCGGCGCCGATCCGGCGCAGCTCCGCCGCGAGCGCGGGGCCCCGCCGCGGGTCGGCGGCAACAACCTCTGGGAGATCGCCGCGCGCGTCCAGGGCACGGCCGATGAGCAGGCCGCGGCCGCGTTCGAGGAGTTCGATCGCACGGTCGGGCGCACCGGAGCGCACGGCCGTCGCCGCGGCGTCCGAGGCGAGCGTCGACCACGGGAACACCTCTCGCAGCACGTCGTCGGGGGCCAGCTGGCGCCCGGCCAGCTGCGGGAGCAGCTCAACGCCTGACGCGAAGGCGTCCGCGGCCGTCCGCCAGCGGCCGCCGGCGGCGGCGACGCGCCCCGCCGCGACAGCGGCGCCGAGGCGCAGGTCGGTGGCCAGCAGCTCCTCGGCGGCGACCGGTAGCAGCGTCGCCAGTGCCACGTCGATGTCCGCCTCGCGGCCGTCGGCCTCGAATCGCTGCGCCAGTGCGACGCCGAGCTGTAACTGGTGATGCAGGCGGTGCGTCGACTGCTGCGGCCCGATCTCCACGAGGATCTCGGAGATCTCGGCTATCAGCTGGTCCAGGACACGGGGCTCGGGTACGGCGAGGAGCCGACCGGCCAACGCGTCGATCAGCTCCTCACGCAGCTCCGTCCGCTCAGGCCCCGGGTCCGCTGCGGCCAGCGCCGGCCGCAGCCAGGCGGCCAGCTCGTCCGCCTCCCGGGCCAACTCGTGATCGGGGTGGGTGTGAGCGCGCCGGCGGGCGGCGAGCACTGTGTACTGCTCGTGGAACGCCCGCTTCAGCCGGCCGACCGGACGGTCGTCCCGTGGGCCCCGGTCACGAGCGTAATGGCGGAAGAGCCAGGCCGCGACCGCGGCGGAGCTGCTTCCGGTGAGCTCGGCGTGCAGGGTCAGCGCTCGCTGGAGGGTCTCGCCGACCGGCGTCTCCCACGGCTTCGGGCGTCCTCCGGTGACGGCGCGGCAGACCTCGATGGTCTCGTCGAGATCCTCGCGCTGGCGGTGCGCCTCGAAGCGCCGCAGCAGCAGAGCGGCCAGCTGCGTGGCCGCGGCCTGCCGCTCCTCGTCGGTCGTGCCGGCCTGCCACGCGGTGCGCATCGCGGTCACCGCGTCGTCCAGGTCGTGCTCCCGCGGCCGGTCAGACTCGGCGCGCAGGCGCAGTGCGAATCCGAGCAGCCCGAAGAAGCCGGCCTCGGGCGGGTCCTCGACCGCCGTCGCGGCCGCGGCGGCGCCCAGCGCGTCGATCGCGAGGTCGAGGTCGGCCGCCGAGCCGCTGGAGTGAAAGCGGCCGAGCGCCCCCTCGCCAAGCTCGTAGAGCGCGGCGCGAGCGTCGGTCCGCCGGGCGGGGTGGGTGGCCAACACCAGCTGCCATGCCGCCAGCTCGACACGATGCGGCATCGTCGCGCCGCGCTGCCGGATGAGGCACAGTGTCATCGCGAGGCCGTACGCGCACTCCCGCTCCGCCTCGCTCCCGCCCGCCGTCAGCCGCAGTGCCCGGTCGAGGGACGCCGTCAGCACCTCCAGGCCGAGATCCTCGTCCGACTCGAGTCGGCCGCTGCGCAGCAGGAGGGCGACGCCGTGCGCCGTGACCGTCACATCCGATCGCTCGTCGCACTCGATGTCCAGGGCGCGGGCGTACACGCTCACCGCATCGCGCTCGTCCTGTGCGGTATGGGACGTCGTCAGACATCGGGCGAGGTAGGCCTGTGCCAGGTTGCCCCACAGCGGCGCCGGACTCCGACCCGCGGGCGCCGCGGCGATCGCGCGTCGATACAGGACGATCGCCCTGTCCAGGTCGCCGGTGTCCCTGCGCCCCGGACCCGCGCGAAGGTAGCGCGACTTCAGAACGAACCCGAGCGAAGACCACACCCGGGCGGCTGTCTCCGGGCGCAGGACCGGTCCGTCGGCGACCGTGGTGAGCGCGTCGACGAAGGTGTCGAGGAGGTCCGCGGGCACGTCGCCGTGGGTTTCGATGAGCGCGGACATTGACCGGGCAACGCGCTCCGCCCGCGCTTCGGACCCGCCGGCGTCCTCGGTCGAACTCATCCATCGAGGATCGCGGTTGTCCCTGCCCTCCCGGGATCAGCTATCCACCTGAATACTGATGGCATGCCGACAGACGACGGGTCGCCCGCGCCGGGATGGGGCGGCGAACGCGGGACGGGCGAGCTGCTCCTCGGCGTCCTCACGGGCTCGGCGATCGCGCCGTTCCTGCAGGCTCTGGCCGGCAGGGCCGGCGACGACGTCTACGCGAAGCTCCGCGACGTGTTCGCGCGACGGCGCCGCCGGCCGCCGGAGCCGCGCGAGGGCCCGCTCGCGCTCGCGGATCCGCGAGCCCGGGTGGCCTTTCGCCTGCCGGCGACCGTGACGCGCGCCGACATGTCCGCGCTCACCGAGGTGCGGGTGCCGGCCAACGACGGGCGCGGCTGGCTGCTGGTGGAGCTCACCGGGCACGGCACCGGTTGGACGATCCGGGTCGTCCCCGGGCCGCCCGCTGACGCCGTCCACGTCGATGACGAGCCCGGCTAGCGTCGGCCGTCGCTCGCGCAGCCGGGTTCCTGGCCTCACCTGGCCAAGAACGATCAGGTGACGTCCGCGAGCCCTCCGGGGCTCCAGGACGCGGTCGGCGCGGCTCGCGAACTAGATTCGGTGGAGCCGCACGAGACGCGACGGGAACTCGCGCTCGATATCCCACGTCCCGACGCGCGGAGCGACACAGGCGAAAAGGTTGTCCGCTTCGTCGAAGGCCAACGCGTAGACCCGCTCGTCGGGACCCAAACCCTCGACATCGACGATCGCCGAGTCGCCGGTAGCCGGCTCGACCCACGCAACGCTGCTCCCGTTGGCGTTCGCGGCCCAGACCCGTCCGCTGCTGTCACTGGCGAGCCCGTCTGGCAGGAAGTCGCGAGATTCCCACCCGGCGTCCCAGGATTGGTGCGTGGCCGGAGCGAAGTCGTGGAAGGAGACCAGCGACAACGCGCCCTCGGCCGACACGGCGTAGGTGGCCAGTCGGGCGCCGAACGTGTCCGCCACGTACAGCGTGGATCCATTGGCGTTGAACACCAATCCGTTCGGAAAGGTGAGGTCCGTGCTCACCACGGTCGCCGACCCGTCCGGGTCCACCCGGACGATCGGAGCGGGCGCCAACGTCGGGTCACCCCCGAGCGTCAAGCCGAAGCTGGAAACGAACAAGCGGTCGGCCGAGTCGACCACCATGTCGTTGAGCCAGTGCGGCGTAAAACCCGACAGGTCGGCGAAGGGCTCGAAGGCGCCGTCCCGCAGGCGAAGCACTTGCCGGTCGACCATCGACACCACGAACACGTCGCCACGCGAGGAGAACGCCAACCCCGACGGCTGGTGCGGCACCTTGCCTACGGGGTCGACAGAGCCGGTGCCCGGATCGATGACGAACACCTGGTGCCTGTTGAAGTCGGAGGCCCACAGTTTTCCCCCACGCCACCGCGGACCTTCGAGAAACCCGAACCCCGAAGCCACTTCCTCGGCCCTGAACTTCTTCGACATGGCAGTTCCTCCCAACTGGGCGATGTTCAGCGACGTCCAGCCGCGTCAGGGGCACCAACTCACGCCCAGAACCGTATAGTCCAAGGACGGGACAGTCCAATGATTGGACCAGTTGTGAGGCTGAGCACGTCAGGGACCGTGCTCACTCGGGATGCGAAAGAGGCCATGACCTTCGATCGGTCATGGCCTCTGAACTGGTGGGCGATACTGGGTTTGAACCAGTGACCTCTTCCGTGTCAAGGAAGCGCGCTCCCACTGCGCCAATCGCCCTCGCTGTTGTGCGAGGTGGAGACGGGATTTGAACCCGTGTAGACGGCTTTGCAGGCCGTTGCCTCGCCTCTCGGCCACTCCACCGAGGTGAACCCTCGACGTGCCGAGCGGACGACGGGACTCGAACCCGCGACCCTCACCTTGGCAAGGTGATGCGCTACCAACTGCGCTACGTCCGCATGTCGCTTGTTGTTCCTGGCGACGGATGAGAACTTTAGCCGAGCCTCCCGGCAACTGCCAACTCGGGGTACCCCTGGCGCGTCGGCGCGACCAACCCGACAAATCGGGCACCAGAAAATAGAGGCGACAGCGTCACCACAATGGAGGCGTGACCGAGCATCGGTTTTACGGCGATCTCGCCCCCTGGTGGCCGCTGATCTCGCCCGCGGAGGACTACGCCGAGGAGGCGGCCTTCGCGGCCACGCTGCTGGGGGACGCCACCACCACGGTGCTGGAGCTGGGGAGCGGTGGCGGGCACAACGCCGTACACCTCAAGAAGCACTTTGATCTCACGTTGGTGGACCTGGCGCCCGGCATGTTGGCGCAGTCGCAGAAGATCAACCCGGAGCTCGTGCACCATCGGGGCGACATGCGCACCGTCCGGCTGGATCAACAGTTCGACGCCGTGTTCGTGCATGACGCGGTCGACTACATGACCTCCGAGGCCGACCTGCGGCAGGCCGTCGCGACCGCCTTCGCGCACACCAGACCGCACGGGCGGGCCGTCTTCGTCCCCGACGCCACCACCGAGACCTTCGCGCCCGAGACCGACCACGGCGGCATCGACGCGCCAGACGGTCGCGGCGCCCGCTATCTCAGCTGGTCCTACGACCCGGACCCCACGGACACCACGATCCTGACGGCGTACGCGTTCCTGCTGCGCGACGAGACCGGCCGGTGCCGCGCGGTCGACGAGACCCACGAAACCGGCCTGTTCCCGACGGACACCTGGCTCCGGCTGCTGCACGAGGCCGGATACGCGCCGCGGGCGGTCACCGAGGAAACCTCGGAGGACCGCCCGCCACGAACGTTCTTCATCGGTGTGAAAGGTCAGCCCTGACGGCCGCTCCAGCGCGGGTTCTTCCGGTTAAGCACCATGATCCGGTTGCGGCGCCGGACGACCTTCGCGCCGGGCTTGCAGCGCAGGGAACGCAATGAGGCACGGACCTTCATCAGAAGCCTTCTTCCCGTTGTTGACGTGCGGTCAGCGCAACGCAATGACCACCCTGCGCATTCCCGAATGCAACTGCAGTCCGGTTCTTGCAAGGGATAGATAAACTTCTTGCAGGATCATGGCTCAGTCCGTACGGTGTGACAGCACCGGACCACTGCGGCTGAGCCTCCGGCAGTCCGCATCCAGGGGCCCTCTCCCGCGCGACCACAGCCCGGGACGGGGGCCCCGCCGGTAAACTCGGTCAGTTGTGACAACAGGCCGGGAGGGGCATGTCGAGGGGCTCGCGACATGGACGGTCGGGCGCGGTCGCCCGGCCCACGGCCAGGGCGCGCCGAATCGCGAGCGAAAGCGTCCGCATCACCGGTGACCTGCTGGGCCCGGCCGAACCCGCCGACGTCGCGCCGACCGCCTCGCGCAAGCGCCGCCTCTGGGCACGGCTGCGCGGGCAGGAGCCGGTCCCGGGCCTACGGACGATCAAGGTGGTGCTCGCCACCGTCCTGTCGTTCGTGCTGGCCGAGGGGCTGCCGGGCACCGAGCCGCCGATCGTCGCCGCGCTGACCGCCCTGCTGGTCGTCCAGATCACGCCGATCAAGAGCATCCGCTCAGGGTTCGAACGCGCCGGCAGCGTCGTCGCCGGCGTGCTGGTCGCGGTGGTCCTCTCCAGCGTCTTCGGCCTCAACTGGTGGAGCCTCGGCATCACCGTGGCGATGGCCATGATCGTCGCGTACGCCCTGCGGCTCGGTGACCATGCCCTCGAGGTGCCGATCTCCGCGATGCTGGTGCTCGCGGTCGCCGGTAGCACCGACGTCGGCATGGAACGGGTCTACGAGACCCTGGTCGGCGCCGCCGTCGCTGTGCTGGTCAGCGTCACTCTGCCGCGGGTCTACGTGCAGCCCGCCGGCAACGCCATCGGCACGCTCGCGGCCGAGATAGGCAAGCAGCTGCGCGACATGGCGGGCTGGGTGCAGTCGGACTGGACCCCCGAACGCGGGGCCGAGGGGCTGCGCCGTGCCCGCAACGTCGAGTCGCTGATCAACACGGCGCGCGACGCCCTGGCGCAGGCGGAGGACAGCGTACGGCTGAACCCGCGCGCCGTTCGCACCGCGCACATCCCGGTCACCATGCGTCCCGGGCTCACCGCGCTGGAGTTCTCGGCGATCTCCCTGCGCGGCGTGGCCCGTGCGCTGCTCGACCGCCGGTCCGGGGAGGCCGGCAAGCACCCACCCGGTCCGTGGGTGTCACTGAGCCTGTCCCGCCTGCTCGACGCGATCGCGGACGCGGTGTTCGCGTTCGGCGTCGTGCTGGCCTCCGACGTGACGGCGGCGCCACCGAGCCCGGAGCCGCTGCGGCATGCCCTGCGCCGGGCCCGGTTCCTGCGCGACGAGACGACCTTCCAGCTCCAGGAGGACGCCAAGACCGAGCCGGCGATCTGGCGGGTCAACGGCGCGCTGGTCGGCCACATCGACCGCTTGATCAACGACCTGGACCCGGACACGGAGTCGGTATCGCCCGCCATGACCCGGCCGCGCCCCGAGCCGTCGCGGCCCCTGCGCCGGTTCACGCCGTCGGTCATCCGCCGCCAGATCGACGTCGGCGCACGGTCGCTCCGGCGGCGCATCCGGCGTTAGAGCTTGCTTCGAATCGCCTGCCGGCCCAAGGATCCGAGGTGGTCCCGCCACTCCGGACGCGGGAGCACACATGCGTGACAGGAGGCTCACGGCGGCGGTCGCTGCCCTGACGGTCAGCACGACGGCGAAGGCATGCTGCTCGCGATCGAGCGTGACGGATCGACGTACGGTGTGCTCCGCGGCGCCGTGACCGTGGCGCACAGCGGCTTCTAGTCGTACACGCCGGTGGGCGGCACCTGGACCAGCGGGCGCGAGAGCGTCGACGGCACGCTCCAGCCCCAGTCGTCGCCCCACGACGCCTTCACCCACCCGGTGACCGCCCAGGAGGCGCAGGGGCACGGCCTCAAGGCCTATCAGCAGTTCGCCATCAACGGTGACGGGCTGGTCCTCTATCCGTCCACAGTGGCCGAGGCGCCGAGTGACGGCAACGACGTGCGCTACAAGCTGGTCGACATCTTCGCGTCCGGCGAAGCTGGTGTCCGAGTACTTCACGATCCCCGGTGGCGTCTCGCGCAGCTACACCAGCAACCCGTACGCCGGCGCTTCCGGGGCCCCCGCACCGCACCACCCACGGTGGACTGACCCTGTCCGACCATGCCCCGGCATCGCTATGATGCCGGGCCATGGCCAGTTGGCAGCAGTTCCTCGACGAGGCCCCGCGGATCGCCGAGATCTTCCAGCGGCGGCACGCCGCCACCGGCAACCTGTGCCTGCTCGCCACCGTGCGGGCCGACGGCTCGCCGCGGATCAGCCCGATCGAGCCGCGGGTCTTCGAGGGCCGGCTGCTGCTGGTCGGCATGCCGCACACCACGAAGTTCCGCGACCTGGCCCGGGACGGGCGTTTCTGCCTGCACACGGCCACAGTGGACCCGCACGTCGGCGAGGGCGACGTGAAGCTGTTCGGCGCCGTGCGCAACGAGCAGGACACCGCGCTGCACCAACGGTTCGCCGACATGCTCTTCGCCGAGAGCGGCTTCGACCTGCGCGGCCAGGAGTTCGACCCGTTCTACGTCGCCGAGCTGACCGGTGGGTCCTCGGTCACGATCGACGGTGGTCAGCTCACGGTCACCATCTGGAAACCGGGGCAAGGAGAACGTGCGGTCCACAAGACCTGATGTTCGACCAAGGGCTACCGCCCGGCCACTCTTTTCGATGATGATCAATGCCTCCGTACCCCCCTTGGAGGCATCCATGTTCCGATCCCGGCTCACCCTGGCCGCGGTGACCCTGGCCGCGGTCGCCGTCGCCACCCTGACGGCCGTGCCGGCCGGCGCGACCCCGCCCGGCATCCCGTCGAAGGCGAGCGCCCAGTCGCAGCTCAACGCCCTCACCGTCGCGACACAGGGCTCGACCAGCGGCTACTCGCGCGACCTGTTCCCGCACTGGATCACCATCTCCGGCGCCTGCAACACCCGCGAGACGGTGCTGCGTCGCGACGGCAGCAACGTCGTGGTCAGCAGCTCGTGCGCGGCGACGTCGGGCAGCTGGTACAGCCCGTACGACGGCGCCACGTGGTCGAACGCGGCGGACGTCGACATCGACCACGTCGTGCCGCTGGCAGAGGCCTGGCGGTCGGGTGCGAACAGCTGGACCACCAGCCGCCGGCAGGCGTTCGCCAACGACCTGTCGCGCCCGCAGCTGATCGCGGTGACCGACAACGTCAACCAGGCCAAGGGCGACCAGGACCCGTCCACCTGGCAGCCGTCGCGGACCGCCTACCGCTGCACGTACGCGAAGATGTGGATCGCTTCCAAGTACTACTGGGGCCTGCGCCTGCAGTCGTCGGAGAAGTCGGCGCTGCAGACGATGCTCAACACCTGCGCCTCCTGAGGCCGGCGGCCCGTGGAGCTTCATGCTCCGCGGGCCGCCGCGTTCCACACTGGAGGGTCGTAGCCGGCCGGCTTGTCGCCGATGCCCAGGCCCGGGCTGACGATCCAGGACTGATATTCCGGCGTGAACATCGAGTACGGCGCACCCCAGTCGGGCGCGCCGGCCGCGTCGAGGCGGGCGCGGGCGTCGGCGGGGATCGCGAAGTCCAGGGCGGCCAGGTTGCTGTCGAGCTGGGTGACGCTGCTGGCACCGATGATCACCGAGCCGACGGCCGGCTGGGTCGCCGCCCAGTTGATCGCCACCTGGGCCATGGGCCGGTCGAGCTCCGCCGCGACCTTCGCCAGCTCCTCGATCACCCGCCAGTCGCGCTCGCTCACCGGGCGGTGAGCTCCCTGGCCGAGCCGCCCCTCGCCGGTCAGGCCGTCGGCGGACCTGCGGTACTTGCCTGTCAGCAGGCCGCCGCCGACCGGGCTCCACGCGGTCAGGCCGAGCCCGAGGGTCTGCGCCATCGCCGTGAACTCGGCTTCGATGTCGCGCGCCACCAGCGAGTACGGCAGCTGCACGGTGATCATCGGCGTCAGCGCGTTGGCCTCGGCGAACGTCTGGGCGCGGGCGGCGTACCACGCGGGCACGTCGGAAAGGCCGGCGTAGCGGATCTTGCCGGCCCGCACGAGGTCGTCGAAGGTCCGCACCACCTCCTCGATCGGCGTGATCCGGTCCCACGTGTGCAGCAGGTAGAGGTCGAGGTAGTCGGTGCCGAGCCGGCGCAGCGACGCCTCGACCGCACGGATCATGTGCTTACGCCCGTTGCCGCCGGCGTTCGGGTCGGTCGGATCCACGGTGTTGGTGAACTTGCTGGTCAGAACCAGGCGATCGCGTACGCCGCCCGTCATGAGCTTCCCGAGGATCCGCTCACTCTCGCCCGCGGTGTAGAAGTCGGCGGTGTCGATCAGGTTGCCGCCGGCCTCGACGTACCGGCGGAAGATCGGCTCGGCCTCCGCCGCGGTCCTGCCGTAAGCGGCGTGGAAGCCCGCGACCCCGAAGTTCATCGTCCCGAGGGCGAGCCGGCTGACCCGCAGACCCGAGCGCCCGAGCAGGTAGTAGTCGTTCATGCCGGCAACCGTGCCGCGCAAAAATTGGACCCGCAAGTCCAGAAATCAGCGCCTGAGGCTCTGGATCCCGACATCGAGCGCGGCCTGGAGGTGAGTGCTGCGGCCGGTCGCCAGCATCACGGCGACGCCACCCTGGATGCCGGCAAGCAGAGCGGCCGCCGACTCGTCGGCGTCGAGGCCCGCCCGGATCTCGCCGATGCCCTGCATGTGCCGGATGCCGTTGGCGATCTCGCGCTGCCACTGGTCGATCAGCTCGCTGGTCACGGCGCGGGCGCCCGGGGTGTTGCGGCCGATCTGCGACATCAGGCTGTTGAGCGGACACTCGGTGCCCTGGGCGCGGTAGCGGGCCAGCACGCGGTCACGCCAGGCCCGCCAGGCGGGCCAGGAGGTGAGATCGCCGAGCTGGGGTTGCTGATCGGAAAGCACCTTGGCCGACTCGTGCCGGGCGACGGTGAGGAGGAGGTCATCCTTGCCGCCGGGGAAGTAGTGGAACAGCTGGCTCTTGCTGGTGCCGGTCCGCGCGCGCACGTCATCGAGCGTCACAGCGGCAGCACCACGCTCCCGAACCTCAGCCGCGGCCCCCTCGACGATCCGCTGCCGGGTAGCGGCCCCTTTGCGGGTGAGCGACCGACCTGCTTCTGGACTCACTGGTCCAGTCTAAGCGGAAGATCAGAGCGATTTCCCCATCAGGAGGGACCGGCTCGATTTCTTTGTCGTCGCTCGTCAGACTTTCTTGCGTGGATTCTGTCGGACCGGCCAAGGCCGCCGCCGACTTGCTTGATCGCGCCCATTACGCCGACGCCTTGCGGCTGGTGCGGGCCGTCGATCCCGATGACGCGGGATACCCGGCCGCCCGGCTGGTGGAGATGCGTGTGCTCCTGGAGCAGGGGCGGATCGGAGAGCTGCCGCGGCTGTTCGACCAGACCCCGGCCGCCACCTATCGACGTGCCGGTGACGGCCGCGTCCTCGGGCTGTGGCGCGACTACACGCGCGCCCTGACGCGACCCGCGGAGATCCCCGACGTCCTGGACCGACTCGCCGAAGCTAAGCGAGGCCCGGAGGAACGCTGCCGCATCGAGGCGATCGCTCTGCAGGCCCGGGTCACCCGGCTGCGGGTGCTCTACGCCGAGCTGCCGATGGCCGCCTCGCAGGACGCGGCAGACGGGTTCGCCCGCGCCGCCGACGGCTACCGGCGCCTCGGGCTCCTCCCGGAGGCATGGGCCGCGACCCGGTTGCGGTGCCACGCCGTCCGCGCGGCGCACCCTCATGCGCCGGAGGCACCGGTCCTCCGGCTGCTCGATGAGATCGCGGCCGAGGCGCGCGCCGCCGGCCACCCCGTGACCGAGGCCGGCGCGCGACTGGCCGCCCTCGAGATCCGTACGCTCGCCGTGCTCCGCGGTCCTGAGCCGTGGTCGTTGGACGACACAGCCGCCGAGGTCACCGCCGTCGGCGCCCTCCTCGACGGCGCCGGCCATGCTTTCGGGTCGCACCTGGCGGAGTGGACGGTCATCGCCGTCCTGCTCCAACACGGCGTCGCCGACGTGGTCGGGCCGGCGCGTGACTGTGCTCGAGCGTTCGCCAAACAGGGTGCGCCGCAGCTGGCGCACGCCGTGTGGCGCGCGTTGGACCAGTTCCACGGCTACCGCGGCGACGGCGCCGCGCAGCGGGAGGCCAGCCGGTCCGCCGCGCGCGTCGTCGTCGAGGGCGACTGGCAGATGTTCGACCTGGTCGAGGCGATCGGGTCGGCCGAGGCGGAGTTCCGCGGTGGACGGATCGGCCGCGCGCGGGCGGTCGTCGACGCCCAGCTCGCCGCCGCGCCCCACCGGCAGGCGAGGGTGTCGCTGCGGCTCATGCTGTCGTCCCAGCTCGTGGCGCTCAACCGACCGGAGGTGGCCGCCGGCCTGCTGCGCGACGCCGTGGCGGACCTCACCCCCGTCGCACCGGGCACGCTCTCCGGCGAGGTGCTCGCTCAGCTCGCCACCGTCGAGCTCGCGACCGATCCCGCGGCCGCGTCGGCGCGCGCGGCGGATGCCGTCGACGCGGCAAGGCGGATCGGCGACCTGCCCGCGGCCGGCCGCTACCTCACCATTCGCGCGCAGCTGCGGGTTCAGGCGCGGTTCGCGGCAGCGCGGCGTCCGTTCCTCGATGCCGAAGCCGAGGCCGATCTCGCGGCGGCGGAGGCGATGCTGGCACCGGTGCTGACGACGGAAGCGCGCAAGGCACTGGTCGGCGTCCACCAGATGCGCGGCCAGGGCGCCTTCTTCGACGGCGACACCGACGGCTGGGTGTCCGCCTTCCAGGCCGGTGAGCGCGTCGCGCGCGCCGCGTCGCTCGGGCCGGACCTGGCGTTCCTGCTGTCCCACGCGGGGATGGCGGCGACTCAGCACGCCCGCGACCACCACCACGTCGCCGGTTTCGACAACGCGGCCGAGCTGCTCGACGAGGCACACGACCTGTTTCTCCGGGCCGAGATGGGTCAGGTCGCGTGGCGGGCCCTCTTTCTCGCCGCGAACGCCCGCTGGGAAGCGAGCAGACTCGACCCCGATCCGACCGCCGCCGGCGACCGGCTGCGACAGGCCGAGGACGGCCTGGAGCGAGCCGCGGCCGAACTGGACACCCTGCGTGGCGCGGCCGGTGGCGACGGTCCGCTCGAGCGGCAGTCGACCGGCATCGCGTTCGGCGTCGACAAGCAGCAGGTCTACCGCACGGGCTTCCACCTCGCGGTGGCCGGCCGGCAGGACACCACCCAGGCCGTGCTCTGGCTGGAGCGGATGAAGAGCCGCGCGCTCGTGGACGTGCTGGCCCCGAGCGGCGCGCTGGGTTGGTCGGGAGCGCGTGACGTGCTCATCGCGGACCACGACCGTTCAGGGCGGCGCATCCTGGTCGCCCAGTACTTCCGCGACGGGCCGGTCACGCTGCTGTTCGGCATGGCGGCCGACTGGTCCCGACCGCGGATGTGCACCGTCGACGTCGACGCCGCGGCGCTGGAAGCGTTCGCCCGTGGGACATTCCGCACATCGGGCGGCGTACGGATGGCCATGCAGGACAGCCCCGACGGTGGCCTCGCCGCCTGGCACGGGTTCTCCGCACTCGTCGCCCCGCTGACCGACTGGGCCGGACCCGAGGACGTCGTCTATCTCGTGCCTCACCAGGATCTCCACGACCTCCCGCTGCACACGCTGCCGGTCGGCGACGGCACGCCGCTCGGCCAGCGCAACCCGGTCTGCTACTCACCCAGCCTGGCGGTGCTGACCCACACCCTCACCCGTCCGCACCGCCCAGCTTCGACGGGGCAGGTCGCGGTCTTCGGTGACCCGCGCGGAAACCTGCGCTGGGCCCGGCGCGAGGCTCAGGCGGTCGCCGACGCGTTGGGAGCGGGCCAACCGGTCGTCGGCGCGGGCGTGACGCGAGACGCGGTCGTCGCGGCGCTGCGGGCGGCGCGCACCGTCCACGTCGCCGGCCACGCCCGCGCGTCGGTCGCGGATGGCCTCGACGCCGGCATCGAGCTGGCCGGCACGGACGTGCTGCGCACCCGGGACCTGCTCGGCGTGACCGTGGGCGCCGACCTCGTGGCACTGAGCGGATGCGAGACCGGCGTCAGCCACCACCGGCCCGGCGACGAGGCGGTCGGCCTGCCGCGCGCGCTGATCCACGGGGGCGCGCGAGCGCTCCTGACGAGCCAGTGGCGGGTCAACGACCGCTCGGCGCAGCGCCTGTTGACCGCCTTCCACACCAGCGACGCCGACCTGTCGCGGGCCGACGCGTTGCGCCAGGCGATGCGCACGTCGGCGGCCGACCCCGGCCGGGAGCACTTCTATCACTGGGGCGCCTTCGTCCTGGTCGGCGACTGGAGGTAGGCATGCGGGAATGGCTCGACGTCGATCTCGACCTGGACGACGACGCCCTCGAGGAGCGTTGGGACGGGCAGATCGTCGCCGACGAACGGCTGCGCGTGCTGGCGCGCGAGAACCGCCTCTCGCTGTGGCGGTCGGATCCCGAGCGGGTCGACGTCGGTGACGGCACCAGCGCGGTCTCGCTCGGCCTGCGGTGCGTGGCCCACGCTCACCCGGACTGCCGGTTCCGCTGGGTACGGGTGAACGTCGACTTCTCCGCCGCCGGCGGCGTGCAGGTCGCCGACATGAGCCCCCGCGACGAGATCGCCAGCACGCCCGTGAAGCTGACCACCCGATGGTCCGGCGGCCTGTCGTTCGAGATAGCCAGCATCCCCGTCGGCCCGGAGTCCAGTGTGGAGCGAATCCGGGAGCAGGACGTCTTCCTCCCACGGGTCACCGCGTCCGGACCGAGCCTGCGCTACGCCCTGTGGGACTTCACGGCGGTCGGCCAGGAGCCGCTGCACGTCGACCGCGACCTGCGCCTGCTGCTGGCGGTGCCGACCACCGCGGACGCCGTCCCCGTCGCGATCACGCTGCGTGGCAACGTCTCCGCTTACGGTGTGGCGGGCGCGGTCCCGCTGGTCGGGCGCCGCTCGAGCGCCATCACGGTCCGGCAGGAGCTCACCTCGACCTGAGGTGCTGCTAAGCGGCCACGGCGGTCGAGACGTCGAAGGTAAGCTCGCCGTCGCGTTCGTCCACTGTGACCTTCTGGCCCTTCGAGACCCGGCCGTCCAGCAGCATCTCGGAGAGGCGGTTGTCGACCTCCCGCTGGATCGTGCGGCGCATCGGGCGCGCGCCGTACGCCGGTTCGTAGCCCCGGTCCACCAGCCAGCGGATCGCGGCCGGGGTGAAGGCCGTCGCGATGTCCTGTGCGTGCAGCCGGCGGCGCGTCTGCTCCAGCATCAGGTCGGTGATCTGCACCAGCTGCTCGGGTTCGAGCCGCCGGAAGATGACGATCTCGTCGATCCGGTTGAGGAACTCGGGTCGCAGCTCCTCGCGCAGCCGCCGGGTGATGCGGTCCCGCAGGTCGCGGTCCGCGTCGCCACTGCCGGCCGTGGCGAAGCCGACCGACGGCTGCTCGGCGGTGATGAGCTCGGAACCCAGGTTGCTCGTCATGATCAGCACCGTGTTCTTGAAGCTGACCGTGCGGCCCTGGCTGTCGGTCAGCCGCCCGTCGTCGAGCACCTGCAGCAGCAGGTTGAAGACGTCCGGATGCGCCTTCTCGATCTCGTCGAGCAGGATCACCGAGTACGGCGCCCGCCGCACCGCCTCGGTCAGCTGTCCGGCCTCCTCGTAGCCGACGTACCCGGGCGGCGCGCCGACCAGCCGGCTGACGGTGTGCCGCTCCTGGAACTCGCTCATGTCGAGCCGGATCATCCGCTCCTGGTTGCCGAACATCGCCTCCGCCAGCGCGCGGGCCAGCTCGGTCTTGCCGACGCCGGTCGGGCCGAGGAACAGGAAGCTGCCGATGGGGCGGTTCGGGTCGCCGAGCCCGGTGCGCGACCGGCGGATCGCCTGCGCGACAACGCGTACCGCCTCATCCTGACCGACCAGCCGTTCGTGCAGGCGCTGTTCCAGGTTGGCCAGCCGCTCCTTCTCCTCCTCGCTGAGCTGCCGGGCCGGGATGCCGGTGGCCCGGGACACGACCTCGGCGATGTCCTCGGCGGTCACCTCGGGCACGTGCGGGCCACCGCCGCCGTCCCGTTCCTCTTTCTGCTTGCGCAGCTCGTTGACCTGGTCACGCAGCTCGCTGGCCCGCTCGAACAGCTCGGCCGCCACCGCCTGGTCCTTGTCGCGGCACAGCTGGTCGATCCGCTGCTCGAGGTCGCGCTCGTCCTTGGCCACCGAGCGGCTGCGCAGCTGCACCCGGGCGCCGGCCTGGTCGATCAGGTCGATCGCCTTGTCGGGCAGGAACCGGTCGGTCAGGTAGCGGTCCGACAGCTCGGCCGCGGCGACCAGCGACTGGTCGGTGAACCGCACACCGTGGTGCGCCTCGTAGCGATCCCGCAGGCCGCGCAGGATCTCGATGGTGTCCTCGACGCTCGGCTCCGGCACGAGGATCGGCTGGAAACGCCGCTCCAGGGCCGCGTCCTTCTCGATGTAGCGCCGGTATTCGTCCAATGTGGTCGCTCCGACGGCGTGCAGCTCTCCGCGGGACAGCGCCGGCTTGAGGATCTGGGCCGCGTCGCTCGCGCCCTCGCCGGCGCCCGCCCCGACCACCGTGTGGACCTCGTCGATGAACACGACCAGATCGTCGGAGTGCGTACGCGCCTCGTCGAGCAGGTTCTTGAGCCGCTCCTCGAAATCGCCGCGGTAGCGGGTCCCGGCCACGAGACCGGTCACGTCGATCTGCACGAGGCGCTTGCCGTCGAGCGTGCGCGGCACCTCGCCGTCGACGATCCGCTGGGCCAGCCCTTCCACGATCGCGGTCTTGCCGACGCCGGCCTCGCCGATCAGCACCGGGTTGTTCTTGGTGCGCCGGGCCAGCACCTCCACGCACTGCTCGATCTCGTCGCCCCGGCCGATCACCGGGTCGATCCGGCCCTCCCGGGCCATCGCGGTCAGGTCCCGGCCGTACTGGTCGAGCGTCGGTGTGCCGGTCTCCGGCTGCGGCGGGGCCGTGCGGGGCGCGCCCGCGGTGCCCGGCCGGGCCGCGGCCTGCAGCGACTCCGGGTTGATCCCGTGCATGGCCAGCAGCCGCCCGGCCTCGGTCTCCTGGTTGAGGGTCAGCGCGAGCAGGATGTGCTCCGGACCCAGGTACGAGGAGTTGAGCCGGCGGGAGATCTGGTGCGCCTGAAGGAGGACCCGCTTGGCGTTCGGGGTCAGCGCCGGCGGACCCGCCACCGCGTTGCCACGCCGGTCCCGCTGCTCGATCTCACCGGCCAGCGTCGCCGGGTCGGCGCCGGCCCGGGCGAGCAGCTCGTTGAGCGGGGGGCGTTGCGTCATCGCCCAGAGCAGGTGTTCCGTGTCCAGGTCCGCGCTGCCCAGTTGGGTGGCCTCGCCGGCCGCCGCCTGCAACAGCTCGCGGGCGTCCTGGCTCATCACCTTGCCCAGGTCGAGCCGGGCCCGGGGTTGGCCGGGCGACAGGAACTGGGCCATGAACTCGTCGAACGGGTCGCCGCCGAAAGGCCCGTTTCCCCAGTAACCGGTCGACATATCACTCTCCTCCGGTGCAAACGGCACTGGCCCGCGCCTACCCGTTGCCGGAGCGGGCAAACCGGACTTGTGCCTGGTGGGAGTGGGGGTGTCAGTGAGTCGAAAGGGCGCGGTCCGCGTGGTGTAGGCGGCGGCGCAGCGGTAACCCGTACCGCATGGCCCCGAAAGAGATGGAAGGCGACAACCGGCGCCGTCGCCAACTGGCCCGCGAGGCCCGCAACGCCGACCGCAGTCCCAGCGCGGAGGGCGTCACGCTCGGCGCGTCCAAGCAGCAGGAGCACCAGCAGGAGAAACGGCGGTCCGGTCCGCCGTCCGCCGGCCGGCACAAGCCGCAGGCGGGGGCGGAGCAGATCACCGAGCCGGGCACGCCGTCGCCGCAGTGGCCGCGCCGCCCGCCGGTCGAAGACGACTCCACGGACGCCGGGGCCGGCCCGCGGCTGCGCTACCGCGAGCTGGTGACCGAGATCGCGACGCTGACGGGCGAGGAGTTCGCCTTCGCCAAGGAGCTGACCCGGGCGGTGGTCGGGGTGACCGCGCGTTCGCTGGACGAGCCCGACGGCAAGCGGCTCATCGCCAGCCTGCCGGCCGAGCTCGAGGTGCCCCGCGCGATGGCCGGCCCGCCGGAGCGCGACCTGACGATGTTCCTGCGCGAGACCGGCCGGCTCGTCGAGCGGCGGCCGGAGCAGATAAGGGTGAAGGTGCAGGCGGTGTTCGCGGTGCTCGGCGACGCGGGCCTCGACCTGCCCCTGCCGCCGGCGCTGCGGGAGCTGGCCGACCCGCTGCCACCCGAGGAGCGCACGACACCCGGCCGCCCGTTGCCGCTCAGCGACGCCGACGTGGTGGCCGCGCTGCGCGACCTGCCCGACTGGGAAGGCGACCACCACGCGATCAGCCGGACGATCGAGCTGCCGCCGGACAACCTCGACCGCGTGCTGCCGCGCATCGAGCGGCTGCGGGAGACGGGCCGCGCCCCGCACATCGCCCGGCCGTCGGCCGGCACCGCGACGCTCACGGCGTACACGGCGGCGACCGGAGCCGTCACGGAGGCGGACGTCACCCTGGCCCACCGCGTCGACACCGCCATCGACGAGGCCGGCGGCGGCATGGCGGGTTAGCCGGCGTCAGTGCCCCGAGTCGCCCTGGCCGGCGGTGGTCGGCAGGTTGCCGAGGACGTGGTTGACCACGTGCAGCCGGCCGTTGGCGATGCGGTAGTCCGCGCACACGGTCTGCGCCTCGTCGCCGATCCGGGCCATCGCGCCGGCCGCGGCGACCGGCACGCTGGTGCCGTCCAATGTGGTCACTGAACCCGCTTCCCGCAGGTCGGCCAGGCTGAGCGACCGGTCCACTACGTGTGCGCGGAGCAGCGTACGCAGCGTGTCCTTGTCCTTGACCATGAGCTGGTCGAGGTTGTCCTGGGAGAACTTCGCGGCGAACGCGTCGTCGGAGGGCGCCAGCACCGTGATGCCCTGCTTGCCCTTGAGCTCCGGCAACAGGTCGGAGGCCCGCATCGCGCCGTCGAACGTGGTCAGCACCGTGATCCACGACAGCGCCTCGTCGACCGGCTTGCTGGCCAGCGCGTTCGGGTTGCCCGGCTCGTCGTTGCGGGGCAGCTCGGCGCAGAGCGGCCCGGAGACGCCGCCGTCCGATCCGGCCGCGGCGCGGGCGGGCTCGTCGGCGGCGCTGGTGCAGCCGGCCATCGCCAGCGCCCCGGCCAGGACGACGGCGAGCAAGGGGTACGACCGCATCAGACCTCCTCGAGATGGCGCGCACCGGCGGGCCGGACAGTCCCGGACCGGCCCGCCGGTGCGACGTCAGTTGATCACAGGGTGGCGCACTGGCCGGCCCGCGGCCCGTTGACCGAGTTGCGGACCTCGAGGTTGGTCGGCGCGGGGCTGTTGCCCGAGCAGCTCAGCGGACCGCTGATGCTGTTGCCGGCCACGTACGGCGCGGCCCCGTTCCGGTTGTTGGACAGGTTGACCGGACCGGACACCTTGGTGCCGATCACGGTCACCGGACCGTTGGTGTTGGCGACCTGCAGCGGACCACGCAGCGTGCTGTCGCCGAGGAAGACCCCGGCCGCGTTCGAGGCGTTGACCGGACCGCTGATGGTCGTGTTGGTTGCGACAAGGGTCGCGCCCGGACGCAGGTTGACCGGACCGTTGACCGTGGCGCCCTCGAGGCAGGCGAACCCGGAGATGGTCAGCGGGCCGTTGCGCGTCCCGGTCAGGGTCGGGTAGACCCGCTCGCCGGACACCCACTCCTCCTCGGCCTGCTCGTCCAGCAGCAGCGGGATCAGGCCCCGCTCCGGCTGGGCCAGCGGCACGAGGTAGCCGTCGTCGACCTTGACGACCTTCCAGCCGTGCGCGGCGATCCGCTCCGCGACGGTGGCGCCGACGTCGTTCGGACCGTCGGTACGCGCGCCGTTGTACTGCTCCTCGGTGAGCTTGTAGGCGCACGGCGCGTTGTCGAGGATCATGTCCTCGGTCGGCAGGTCCTCACGCGGACCCGCCTCGCCCGGGTGCGGCGCCGGGTGCAGCGGGATCACCCGCGAGCCCCGGAAGACGATCCGGCCGTTGTTGCCGGCCTGGAACTCGATCGCCTCGCCCCGCGCCTTCTTGATGTCGCCGACCTGCGCGTGGTGGTAGTCCATGAACTGGTTGAACGTCCACAGCGCCGAGAAGGTCTTGCGACGGCGGTTGTTCGCCGTGTTGCCCTCGTCCGGCCGGGTCGCGCCGCCGGAGCTGCGCAGCTCGAGCAGCGAGTTGACGGTGTTCTTCAGGCCGAGGGTGTTGCGCAGGATCGTCTCCTCGGACAGACCGACACCACTGCCGTTGGCGCAGCCGTACGGGCACGCCCACCAGCCGTCCTTGGCGCCCTCGACGTACATGTGGTTCTCGATCATGTCGAGCGACTCGTCGAAGATCTGCTGGGCCACGTTCTGGTGCCGCGGCGGCAGCATCGGCAGGTCGCCGGCCTGGGAGTTGCCGTACTCGTGACCGTCGTAACCGGCCACCGGGCGGTAGTCGCGCAGCATCCGCACGTACGCCGCGGTCTCGGGCTGGCGGATCAACGAGTAGTCCCGGTTGAGGTCCTGCCCGGTGGTGTTGCCCCGGGTGTTGGCCGCCCGGCCGTCACCGTTGATCGTCGGGACGATCAGGACGGTGGTGGCCTTGAGCAGGTCCAGCGTCCGGGCGTCGTTGCTGAACGCCAGCTGGCGAGCCATGATCAGGCACGCCTCGCGGTCGCCCGGCTCGTTGCCGTGGACGTTGCAGTTGACCGCCAACGGCGAGGTCGCCGCGACCGCGGCCGGGGTCGCCGGCGGGGTCGGGTAGCCGATCACGAACATGTTGATCGGACGGTTCTGCACGGTACGGCCGATCTCGACCACCCGGACCCGCTCGCTGAGCTGGTCGACGGCCGCCGTGTAGGCGTACTCGTCGACATCGCTCGTGTACTGCGCGGCCTGGGTGGTCTCCCACTGCGTACGCAGGTTCTGGCCGGCGACGTTCGGGTCGCCCCAGGGCGCCTTGGTGGTGTCGACGACGGGGGCGGAGAACGGCTGCTCGGCGGTGCCGATCCGGGCCCGGACGCGCCACTGGAAGCGGTCGCCGGGGTTGAAGCCGGCGTCGGCGAACGTCGGCGACTCGTTGTTGATCTGCCGGTTCGGCCGCCACACACCGACGATCTTCGCGACGTCGGTCGGGGTGCCGGCGGCGTCGACCGCGGTGCGCTCGATCTGGTAGTCGGTGGCCCCCTCGACCGGCGTCCAGGCGACGGTGGCGAACCCGTCGGCCTGGCTGACCGTGAGGTTGGCGACCTGGTTGGGCTCGGCCGCCGCGAAGGCCGGCAGAGGCGCCGCGAACGCCGAGGTGGACGTCACGACCGGGGTGAAGGTTGCGGCAAGCAAGGCGGACAGTGCGACGACAGTCGACCGCCGATGTTTCATCGGACCTCCAGGTGGGGGAACCTAGCCTTGATCAAGACATCGGTGCCCGTCAGCCTGACTGTCCTCATGCGCCAATCGCAACGATCTTGAGGAACTCTTGAGCGAATGTGAACACCGGCGCACGCGGCTAACCTGGCATTCGATCTCCACGACGGCCGCCGCGCCGTACACCGGCGTCAGTGATTCTTCGCGGTGACGAGCTCCGGCGTACGCAGCGCGGGCGGCTCGTAGGCGGCCACGCCACCGCCGCGGCGTTTGGCGACGTACATGGCGATGTCGGCGGTGCGCAGCAGTTCGCCCGAGCCCGCGCCGGTTTCTGACAGGTGTGTGCCGGTGACGCCGATGCTGACGCCGAGGCGGATCTCGGTGTCGGCGACGTGCGACGGGCAGGTGACCGCGACGTGGATCCGCCAGGCCAGGTCGGCGGCCTCGGCGAGGGTGGCGCCCGGCAGCAGGATCGCGAACTCGTCGCCGCCGAGGCGGGCCAGCACCTGCGACGGGCCGAGCACCGCCTTGATGCGTTCGGCCGTCTGGGCGAGGACCTGGTCGCCGGCCGCGTGCCCGATGCTGTCGTTGACCTCTTTGAACCCGTCGAGATCCAGGAGCAACAGGGACGCCGGCTCGGTGAGCGCCTCGAGGTGTTCATAGAGAGCGCGCCGGTTCGGCAGGCCGGTCAGGTCGTCGGTCCGGGCCTGCTGGTGTACGTCGCGCAGGTCGCGCAGCTCGCGGAAGGTCAGGCTGGCCCGGGCGAACGCGGCGAGCACGCAGACCGCGGCGAGCGCGCCGCTGAGCGCCGGCAGCCGCCCGGACTGGCCGATGGTCAGCAGCAGCACGCTGCTGACCGCGAAGAACGCGGGCACGGCGAGGGTCGCCCAGCCCACGATGGACGGCGTGGTCGCCGCGCCGGCCCGGCGTCGGGGCAGTGGGGACGCCGGGGCGAACGCCAACAACGTCGGCAGTGCGAGGGAGAGCACCACCAGGTAGCCGGGTTCGGCGATCATTCCGCCGGCGTGACCGAGCATCGCGAAACCGTCCGCGATGCCGGCCGCGCTGAACGCGGCGACCACGAGCACGTGCGTGCGGTCGACGGGGCGGCCGCGCAGGCCGCCGCCGACGACCACGAGCAGGGTCAGCACGATGAAGACCAGGGCCGCGGCCAGGTGCACGCCGAGGCGGTCGCTGCCGTTGGGACCCGGCGCTCCGAGGCAGGCCAGGGCGCCGATGCCGAAGCCGGCGACGACGCCGTCGAGCCAGATCCCGGTCGAGAAGACCCGTCGGTCGGCCTGCAGCAGCAGGCCCACGAACAGGTAGAGCAGCACCAGGCCGAGCACCGTCAGGCCGTCGGTGGTCGGGGTGTGCACGGGCTCGCCGCGTCCCGTCACCGCCGCCCAGAGCTGGGCCAGCGCGCCGGTGCCGACGGCGAAACCCGCCGTCGCCCAGGCCGCTCGCCGCGGCCGGCCGGGTCGGGCGTGCCGCAGGCAGATGGCCGCGCACGCCGCGTAGGGGATGCCGATCAGGATGGTGACGATCACCGGCTCGTCGGGGCCGAGCACGCCGGCGGCGGCGAGCAGGCCGGCCGCCAGCAGCGCGATGACCGCGGTCGCGCGCAGCGCCTGGTCGACGCGGGGGTCGCGGGACTCCCGGAGCCGGCCACCACCATCGCGGGACATATCGAGCATCCTCCTCGCGTGCACGCGGATGCCGCAAGAGCAAATGCACGTGCAAATGCGCTCATGCCCAACCGGATCTTGTGCCGGTGTTCCGTGTCGCCACCTGCGTATGTGGACATTCCACACAGGACGTCGCCCGAACGTGCATCTTCCCGTGAGAATGCACGTGCATTAGGGTTGGCGCTCGCGGGGGCACCACCCGCTTCCCCATTGGCAGAAGGTGGACATGAAGATCAAGAACGGCGTCGCCGCCCCTTCCCTCGGCGACCTGACCTGGGTGAAGAGCCGCTACAGCGGCGCTCAGGGCAACTGTGTCGAGCTGGCCCGGCTGACCGACGGCACCGTCGCGCTGCGCAACTCGCGGGACCCCGGTGGCGCCGCGCTGCTGTTCACCCCGGCGGAGATCACGGCGATGTTCGCGGGCGTACGCGACGGCGAGTTCGACCACCTCGTCGACTAAGGTCGTCCGGTCCGACATGGACCCGTAACCGCGCCGTCACGTACCCTGGTCCGGCTTGCTATGGCTTCTTCGCCGACTCTCGAGGAACGACATGACCACGCCGGACGCCGTTGGCCCCACGGCCAGACGGATCGTCGTGGGCGCTCAGCTCCGCCGGCTCCGCGAGGCGGCGGGCGTGTCCAGAGAGGACGCGGGCTACCACGTCCGCGGCTCCGCCTCGAAGATCTCGCGCATGGAGCTGGGCCGGGTCGGCTTCAAGGAACGCGACGTCGCCGACCTGCTGACGCTCTACGGAATCGTCGACGAGGCCCAGCGCGAGCCACTGCTCGCGCTGGCCCGCGACTCCCGGTCGGACGGCTGGTGGCATCGCTACGACGACGTGCTCGAGAACTGGTTCAACACCTATGTCGGGCTGGAGGAGTCGGCCAGCACGATCCGCGCCTACGAGGTGCAGTTCGTGCCAGGTCTGCTACAGACCGCGGACTACGCCGCCGGCGTGGTGGTCTCGGGACTGCCGGCGGCGACACCGGCCGAAGTGGACCGTCGCGTGAAGCTGCGCCTGGAGCGGCAGCGGATCCTCGACAAGAACCCGCCGGTGACCTACTGGGTCGTGATGGACGAGGCCGCGCTGCGGCGGCCCGTCGGCGGCCGGTCGGTGATGCGGGAGCAGGTGACGCATCTGCTGTCGGTGTCGGAACGACCGAACATCACGATCCAGGTGATGCCGCTGCAGCGAGGCTCACACACGGCCGACGGAGGAGCGTTCAGCATGCTCCGCTTCGGCGACCCGCACCTGCCTGACGTGGTCTATGTGGAGCAGCTGGTGAGCGCGCTCTATCTGGACAAGCCGGAGCACGTGGAGCGCTACCGGCAGGCCATGGAACGGCTGACGGTCGCGGCCCTGTCACCGGCCGACACCCGCGCCTTCCTGACGAACCACCTCAAGTCGATGTGAGCTACTGCCCGACGCAGGTTCCCAGGTCGCTCGGGACATCCGCATCATGACCGTCGGGACTCGCTGTTCCTAGCGTTCTCCTCCTCGACAACCCGTGCCAGGAGGACTTCTGATGGGAATCATGACCCGCTCCATGGCGCTGAGGATCGCTGCCGTTCTATCGGTTCTCGTGGCGATCATCGGCATCACCATGTTCGACCTGCCGAACCTCGTGCTCGGTGCCGAAGGCAGCCAGGATCCGTTCGCGATCGTCGTCGGCAGTTTCGCCTCCGACGTCCTCGCTCTCGTCGCCGCCTACGGTGCCTGGCGGGCGCAGAAGTGGGGTGCCGTACTGCTGATCGCGGTCAACACGTTCTGGCTGGTCCAGGCGATCGGGTCGCTGTTGCTCGACACGACGGCCGGCGAGACGGTCTTCGCCTCGGTCATGCTCGTGCACCACCTCACGGTGCTGACGCTGTGCCTCTGGCGGGAACGGGTCGCCAGTGCGGTCTGACGTCGCCAACCGGTGGCTCCACCAGGCTCTGTTGCCGCTGCTGACGATCGCGTACGCCTTCGTTGTGGCCGGGCTGGTCGCGGTGGTGGCCACCTGGCCGTCCCGGCCACTCGGCTCGCCCGCCGACATCCCATGGTGGTCGCACGTCATCGCGCTGGCCGTCGTCGTGGCGACCTGGGGGCCGGTGACCGCCCAGCTGGATCGCAGCGTGCACCAGCTGGCGTACGGCCACCGCGACGATGCCGCCGAGGTCTACCGGCAGTTGCCCGACGAACCGCTGCCCACGATGGCCGCCGTGCTCGCCGGCGCGCTGGCCCTGCCCTACGCCGAGATCGAAGCGGGCGGGCAGGTCGTCGCCGCGCACGGCAACGCGCCCGACGGCGCCGAGATCGCGACGATCCCGCTGACCCATCAGCGGCGAAGACTCGGCACGTTGCGGGTCAGCGGCCGGCGCCGCGGGGACCGGCTCTCGGCGGCTGACCTGCGCCTCCTCGCGGACCTGGCCCGGCACCTGGCGACGACCCTGGCCGTTCAGCATTCCCGGGA